>JAZDRN010000003.1:870-247869 GCA_047501485.1 Actinomycetaceae bacterium L2_0104
CCCCGGGGGGGGGGGGGGTGCGGGTGGTGATAAGACCGGGGGGGGGCCCCTTAAACCCCCCCCCCCACCGGTCCACTCCGGACGTGGGGACCCGTCTGCAGCTGGCTCTGCAGACGGGTCCCCACACCATCAGGTGTGAAAAGAACGTGGAGCTGAAGCTTCTACCGGTGCTCCCCGAGACGCATCCAGCTATCGCCGCGCACACGCGCCAGCATGGTGCCCCCGCGCACCGCCATGAACAGAATCGCGTAGGATGCCCACAGCAGGAGAAGCCCGGTCTGGCCATGGCCCCAGTGCATGACGGCGAGAGCGGCGGGTGTGAACGCAGCCAGTGAGGCGAGCATGTACCACGCCAGCCTGCTGGTATCTCCGGCACCGATGAGGACGCCGTCGAGCATGTAGGCAACTGATGCAATCGGAAGCGCAATGGCCGCGATCCAGAGAGAATGGGTCGCCAGCGTGCGCACCGCCGGATCCTGTGACATGAAGACCGGGATGAGCCAGCTCAAGGCGAAGAGCCCCACGCCAAGAAAACCGCCGTACAAGAAACCGCGATTGAGGCACCGCGATAGCACCGTGCGTACGCGTTCACGGCTGCCGGAGCCGAGCCCCTGCCCGACGAGGATCTGCGCGGCGGTGGCCAGGGCGTCGAGTCCATACGCGGCGAAGTTCCAGACGGTCATCGTGATCTGGTTGGAGGCCAGCGCCTGTGTTCCAAGTCCTGTTGCGGCGGCGATCTGAAGCAGGATCGCGGCGCGCAAAGAGATGGTGCGCACGATGAGGGGGCCGGCGTCGCGCAAGGAGCGCAGCACGCCACCACCCGACGGCAGTGCAGATGCTCCCTCCCTGCGAGCAGATCGCAGCACAACGTATCCAAGCCAGGCTCCCATGAGAGTCTGCGCGATGGCGGTACCTGCGCCCGCGCCGAAGATCCCCAGGCCCATGGGATAGATGAGTACATAATTCAACGGGATGTTCAGCAGCGCACCGGCTGTTGCCGCATACAGAGGCGTCTTCGTGTCGCCCATGCCGCGCAGCGTTCCCGTCGCTGCCAGTACGAGGAGCATCCCGGGCAGACCGAACGACGACGAACGCAGGTATCGTACCGATTCCTCCAGTACGTCGGCCTCGGGGCCGAACAGCCCCAGGAAAGGTCTTGCAGCGACGATGAGGAACACGGCGAGCAGCAATCCGAGTCCAACCCCCAGCCACATGCCGTCGATGCCCTGGCGCAACGCCTCTTTCTTCTTCCCGGCCCCGAAGAGGCGGGCCGTCGCTGCCGTCGTCGCATATGCGAGAAAGATGCACAGGCCGACCAGCGTGGTGAGAATCGTCGATGCAAGAGCGAGGCCGGCGAGTGGAACCGTGCCTAGGTGGCCGACCATCGCCGAGTCGACGGCTATCAGCAGAGGCTCGGCAAGAAGCGAGCCGAGTGAAGGCAGTGCAAGCCTGCGGATGTCGCGATCGATGGATCCTCGGCTGATACGCGGTCTCTTCTGGTGCTCCTCGTTCACCCGACCAGCCTAGTGGGAGCGGAATGGGAGCCGGGCGTCGAGTCCATCACAGGCCCTGGAGCGATCGTGCATCCCCATCCGACGCGTTGTGAGAAAACTCGTGGTGCTCGGGACCAAAGACTATTCACATGGGCGCCGACGATTCCGAACCGGTCCCTTAGGCCAGAATGTTGAGCTGAAAACTACTTCGCGTCCCATGCTTTAATGCAGTGTGTCGAATCAGTGTCGTAGACGCCTTTCGGAGTGTCCTCGGCGGTTCTTTAAACCTCAACGTGAGGTGGGATAAAAGTAATGCGGGCAATTTTTCTGCCCGGGGCAATGGCCGGTTATCCCCAGCTGAGGATAACTCTGGGGACGGAATGACGCCAATATCCCGAGGCTTATCCCCAGATGTGCACAACCTTATGGGGGTGAGTGGATAAATCGGCCATGTTTTCCACGAATTGACCCCTATTTTTCCACAGTGTGTACGGCGTGTATCCACAGAACGAATATTCGGGTAATTTGCATTGTGTGCGTCTGTTGGTATCCTGCCCGGCCGATATCGCCGTGGAAAGGAAAGCGTTGATAGGGAGCGCGTTCCGGCCGTTCTCGCCTCCATTTCACACCCGGCCGGGTATTGAATACGGAGAGATCGGCTCCAGAGTATGATCGTGCCGGAGCGCTGATAAAGTTGGTCGGCAGGAGAGGGAGTGGAGTCGATGTCAACGATGAGTGAAAGCGCTTTGGGGGGTTCGTCCTTCGAGCGGACGCCGCCGCAGAATATCGATGCCGAGATGTCCGTGCTCGGCGGCATGATGCTCTCCAAGGACGCCATCGCGGATGTCATCGAGATCTTGCAGGCCGTTGACTTCTATCGTCCCGCGCATACGACGATCTACAACGTTGTCATGGAGCTCTTCGGCAGGGGCGAGCCGGCGGATGCGGTCACGGTGGGCGCCGAACTCAAGAAGATCGGCGAACTGGATCGCATCGGCGGGCTTCCTTATCTTCACACCCTGGTCTCCACCGTGCCTACCGCGGCCAATGCGGGTTACTACGCGCATATTGTACGTGAGCAGTCCCAGCTGCGTTCTCTGGTGGAGGTGGGAACCCGCATCGTCCAGCTCGGCTACACGACGGATGGCGCTGATGTCTCCGGTCTCATCAACATGGCCCAGTCCGAGGTCTACGCGATCACCGAGCAGCGCGAGAGGAACGAGTACGCGACCCTGGAGGAGATCGTCCCGGGACTTTACGAGGAGCTGGAGGCCAACGAGAACCGCGATGGCGGGCTACAGGGAGTCTCCACCGGATTCACCGAACTGGATGGCAAACTCAACGGGCTGCGCCCGGGTCAGATGATCATCGTGGCCGCACGCCCGGGTGCGGGAAAATCGACGCTGGCGATGGACTTCTGCCGTGCGGCCTCGATCAAGCACAACATGCCCTCGGCATATTTCTCTCTCGAGATGAGCCGTACAGAACTCTCCATGCGTCTTCTTGCGGCGGAGGCGAGGGTCTTCCTCGACCGCATGATCAAGGGAGAGATGGAAACCGAGGACTGGCAGCGTATCGCAACCACGCTGGACAGGATCTCCGCGGCTCCCTTCATCGTGGACGACTCCCCGAATCTCACGCTGAGCGAGATCCGAGCCAAGAGCCGCCGCATGAAGCAGCAGCACGACATCCAGCTCATCGTCATCGACTACCTGCAGCTGTTGACCTCGGGTGCCAAGTCTGTCGAGTCCCGCCAGCAAGAGGTATCCGAATTCTCCCGTTCCATCAAACTGCTGGCCAAGGAGCTTGAGGTTCCGATCATCGCCGTCGCCCAGCTCAACCGTGACCCGGAGAAGCGAAACGATAAGAAGCCGATGGTCTCTGACCTGCGCGAATCGGGGTCGCTGGAGCAGGACGCCGACGTCGTCCTCCTCATACATCGCGATGAGATGTACAACCAGGACTCGGAGAAAGCTGGGACGGCTGAGATCATCATCGGCAAGCAGCGCTCGGGCCCGACGGGAACCGTCGAACTGGCCTTCCAGGGGCACTTCGCGCGCTTCGCGGAGATCGCGCAGTAGCTCGCTCATCGCGGGAGGCCGCTCGAAGCACGGGAGGCCGCTCGAAGCGAGACCCTGCGCTCCCGATTTCGGGTGCCCAGCTCCTAGAAGGCCGGAGTCTCGCCGTTTGCCGGGACGAGGGGCTTCAGGACCGGCTCCGGGCTGGCGAGGTCGGCTGAATAGAGGGTGCCGCCATCTCCCACTCCGGTAAGGAAGTTTCCGCCGAAGTTCGTCACGTCCGTGAGATGGCTACCATCGCTCGTTTTGATCTGCAAAGCCGCGCCAAGCTCTCCGTGGACAATGCTGCTGTCGGGGAAGTGGTAGACGAGCCCCTCCTCGTTCACACATGTGAGATGAACGCCGAGCGTGCATTTGTCGATATCTCCCTCGGGGATCGCGATCTGCTGTCGGGTGTGCTTGCCGGTGGCTGAATCGGTGGTGTAGAACCAGTGATTGCCTTCGGAATCGCCGAGGAAGTTGGTGCCGGGCAGGATGTCGGCGGCGTCGGTGAAGGTGACGCGTTCGTAACTCGTACCTTCCGAGGCCAGGGCGTAAAGATCCCCATCGGTGCTCAGAATGATGCCGGGGCTGAGTTCGAGCACCTCCACGCCGGATGGTACGGAGGCCTTGGTCGGTCTTTCGGGTAGACCTGCTCTCGGTAAGCCCCACGTCCAGACAGCACCGTTCGAATCCAACGCCGAACTCAGCATGATCGCGTTGGAGAAGTCGGTAATCGTCACCGACTCGGGAAACTCGACTTTTGTTGGCGTTGCCGAGGTTGGGCCGGGCGTGTCCTGGCCGTCCCCGAACCCGGGGATGGCTTTGGAGTGGTCACCCCAGGTCCACAGGGTACCGTCCGTGTCCAGCGCCAAACCCGCTCTGCTCGCGTTGGTGATGCCGGGTACGGAAGCCAGCTTGGAGATCTCCACCCCTTCCTGTGGGAACGAGAATTCCCGCAGGTTGATATCGGACAGCTCGATGTCATTGCCGACGGCGTAGTAATCCCAAGCCCAGACGTGGCCACGATCGTCGAGGGCATACCCTAGTTGAAGGTCGACGACCTTTCCCTGCTCCGGTAGCTCCAGCTCGTGGAACACCGTGTCGGTTCCGTTCTCCGCAGAATCCCAGCTCCACAGAGTGCCGTCTGCTGCAATCGCCAGACCCGATGCGCCGTAGTTGAGGAAGCGGTTGCCTGTGGCGCCAGCCGTCTCCGATCTATCGGGTGCGCCGGACGGCCACCAGATGAGAACCGCCGTGACGGCCGCGGCGAGACCGATGATCGCTCCTCCCGCCACCCAGGGCCATTTGCGTCGTCTTTTCGGGGGTGCTTGGAACTGGGTATAGGCGGATGCAGGATAGGGTGCCTGCGCATAGTTGTTGGGCGGGTACGGTTTGCCGGTTTCGCCTTGGGGATTCCACTGCGGTACGGGCGGTGTGGAGGATGGGCCGGTGGACATCGTGGTGCACCTTTCGCGGGGAAGAGGGAGGGATTCGCGGCTCGGGATGCCTCTGGTAGCAACCTACCAGAGAGAATAGCGTCAATCGTTGCCAGCTAGCCGTTTGTGGTTGGGGTGCTCTTACCTGGGTGCGAGAGTGCGACTGGGATATCGTCGTGGGTTCGCGGTGCCTGTGAGCGGAATTACCGGTGGCTTCCTTGCCCTTCGCGCCCGGAGGGAGCATATTGAATACCCTGAGTATTCAATACCTGAGGTATTCAGATAGGGGAGAAGAACCATGGCGGAAGTGCGTACGGTGACCACGCGGCCTAAACGCGAGGATGTCCGGCAAGCGATCATTGAAGCGGGCGTCAAGGCGTTCGAGACGGACGGCTATAACGATGCCAATATCGCCAAGATCGCGGCGCAGGCGGGGTTCACCAAAGGTGCCGTCTATTCGAATTTCGGTTCCAAGCCGGAGCTCTTCACCGCTGTGGTCACCCACCATCTCAACACGGAACGTGGCGGCATCATGCAGGTGGTCCTGGACGGCCTGAACGAGGCGACGAGCACGGAAGCGCTCATCGAGAACCTGAGCATGCAGCTTGCTCGGGCTCTTCCGGATCTCGCACCATGGCAGATCGCGCTCGACCAGTTCCGCGGTCTCGCCCAGCGGGACAAGGAGATCGCCATGGTATACAGCGAGCTCAGCCAATCCCGTATCGCCACCGTTGTGGACATGTGCGCCAGCCATCCGGTGGCAAGCGAACTGCTCAAGGACGGCCTCGAAGTCTTCGCCATCACGCTTCTCGGCCTGGTCAACGTGCTGTGCCTGGAACTCGCCGCACAGCCCGGCGAGCGAACGGACGAAGAGCGTACCAGGTTGAATGCCGAGATCCTGCGCCACGCACTGAGGGGAATGATCCGATGAGCAGCCGTGGACATCACGCGCAAACCGCGGTGAGCTCAGGCCAACCTGCGGTAGGCTCCGCCGAGCCCGCGCTGGACTCATCCGAGCCCGAAACCCGACCGATCCTCTCCGCTCACGATCTGATGGCCGCCGGCCCCATAGGCACCATCTATGGGCCGGTCGACCTGGAGCTGCACCCCGGAGACCTCTGCCTGGTCAACGGAGTGGAGGGCTCGGGAAAGTCCGCCTTCCTCATGACTCTGGCGAGTCGCTTCCGTGGCGTCACCGGATCGCTGGAGATCAACGGACGCGATGCGCTCGCGGACCCCTACACGGTCATGCAGGACACGGCCGTTGCCCGTCTGGGCAACTATGTGGCCCCGGAGGATCGCCTCACACTCGAGGAGTCGATCTCCGAGCGCGCCTACCTCGATGGCATCTCGCTCGCGCAGGCTGAAAGCCGCGCCCTCGAGATCGAACAACTGCTCGGCTACCGAGTCGAACGAGGTGTGGAGATCGAGAGCCTCGATCCCGTCACCCGTGCCATCGTCTCGGTTGCGCTGGTCATGTTGCGCCCTGCTTCCGTGGTGGTGATCGACGACGTCGACCTGCGGGTACCGCATACGGAGCAGAAGACGATGTACGAACTGCTCCTCAAGCTGACCCAGCTCGACGGCTCCACCATCATCGCCTCAGCGATCGACGGCGATTCCGCACCACGAGGGACGGTGCGGGTGCGCCTTGCTTCGCGTCGCACCTCCAGCGTCCACGCGATCGCCGGCGATGGTTCCGCGGCGGTCGAGGTCGTCGCTGATGACCCGCGGATTGCGGCCGATCCGGTGCTCACGGAGGACGCGGACGCCGTCGTCGTCAGGTATGGCGACGACGACAGCAGGGCAACCGTGGAGGACCGCAAGGCAACCGACGAAGGAGAAGAGAAGTGAGTCTGCAACCGGCGTCGCGACTGTTGCGCTATGAGTTCCGGCGTTTCAAAGGCCGCTCGCGCATCGCACTTGTCTTCATCCTGCTGATCCCCATCCTCTACGGCGGCATCTACCTGCATGCCAACTGGGACCTCTACGGCCACATCGATTCGATCAAGGTGGCCGTGGTCAATCACGATGAGCCGACCACGTTCCAGGACAAGGAGATCTCCGGGGGAGAGCTCTTCGAAGAGGCCCTGCACGACAATCCGACCTTCGACTGGCAGTTCCTCGGCCAGGACGATGCCAAGGCACAGGAGGGGCTGTCCAACGGCGAGTACTTCATGGTGATCGAGGTTCCGAAGGACTTCTCGAAGAATCTTGTCAGCGCCGGGTCCTTCCGGCCGGCACGGGCAACCATCACTCTGCACCGCGATGACGCCAACGGCTTCATCATCGGGACCTTGACAGGCAAGGCAGAGGACGCGTTGTCCAAGACCCTCGACGCCACGATCTCGGAGGCGTACTTCAAGGCGCTCTTCGTCAATATCGACGGAATGAAAGGCAAGCTGACCGAGGCCGCAGATGGATCCCAGCAGCTCGACAGCGGTCTCTCCCAGGCCGCCGACGGGGTCAAGCAACTGAACGACGCCGTCACCAACGTGGACGCCTCCGGTTTGCAGCAGAAGCTGGACTCCGTGGATGCTGGCATCTCCGGCGTGGACAGCGGCCTGCATGCCCTTATGGATGCCGCCGGGACGATGCGCCAGGGTGTGGGTGAGATGACGGGTATCGGTACCACGGTGTCCAACGGGGCCACCAACGTGCGCAACGCGCTGGCCCCCGTCACCGACTTCTTCGAGAACCGGTTGCCCTCGCTGCAGGGCGACGCCGTCGAATTGGCCGATCTCAACGCCTCGTTGGTCGGCGGCGCCGACAGCGGGCTCGTCGTGGATCTGGGCGGAAACCTCTCCGCCGCCTCGCGTCTGACCGGGAATCTACTGGCCGATCACCCCGAGTTGGCTGATGATCCGAATTACACGAGCCTGGTCAACGAGCTGTCCCTGGCCTCTGAGGTCCACGCCGATGTGCAGGGCAAAGTCACCGCCCAAGCCACGCTGACTGCGGGTCTGAAGGTCAACCTGGACCCGACGCTGCTTCAGGCCTCGGGTGATGCCGCGAAGGCAGCCGCCGACACGCTCGATCAGGCGGCGGCGACCTTGAGCTCGGGATCCGCGAAGGTCAGCGAAGGGCTGGACGAGGCCGATGCCGCCATGGCCACCTTGAACGGGGGTATCGATACGCTGCGGGTGGCCACCACGGACTTCATGGCCGAGGCCCCCGAGTTGGTCAACGGCGTACTGCAGCTGACGAATGCGATAGGGCAGCTCAACACGGCGATGCCCCAGTTGTCCGATGGCGCCCACACATTGGCGGCGGGCTTGGCCGACGGCGTGAAGCAGATCCCCTCGCTCAGCGACGATCAGCAGGACTCGCTCTCATCCGTCATGTCGTCCCCGGTGGATATCCAGCAGAACGTATCCCACGATGCCGAGTTCTACGGGCGCGGCCTCGCGCCGATGTTCTTCTCGATCGCGCTGTGGATCGCGTGTGTCTCCATCTTCCTCGTGGTGCGGACCATCTCCGGGCGGGCTTTGACCGGCCGGGCATCGGCCCTACGCACGGCTTTCTTCGGATACGGACCCGTGGCCGTGGTGGCCGTGCTGGGCGCCCTCATTATGGGCTTCGGAGTGTGGTTGCTGCTCGGATTGGACCCGGTGCATCCCTGGCTTTTCACCCTGCTGCTGATCGTAGCGGCGCTGGCCTTCACCGCGCTGGCCTACGTGGTGCGGCTCGTGTTCGGATCTCCGCAGACGGCTGTCTTCCTGGTGGCGTTGATCCTCCAGCTGCCGGCCAGTGGAGGGACTTTCCCGGTGGCCATGCTGACGCCGTTCTATCAGGCAGTGGCGGTCATCTCGCCGCTGCGCTACTCCGTCGATGCCTTCCGGGTGGTCATCTCGGGAGGAAACCTGGCCGTGTTCTGGGGCAGCACGGCGGTGCTCGCCGGGATTCTGGCGGTCTCGTTGCTCCTCATCTGGAGGTTGGTGCACCGACGCAAGGTCTTCTCCATGCGAGACTTGCATCCGCCGATGGTCACGTCCAATACGACTGCGGACTACGCCTTCTCGGTCCGTCCCCGGTGATGGGAGCCGGCCAGGTCCAACCTCGAGACTGGGTACGGATGACGGGGTATGGCTAGGCCGGTGCGAGGGGCGCACGCAGCGGCCAGTTGGTGCCATCGAGAACGACCTGGCGCGCCCTTCGGGTGGCCCGGTGAACGACGATCGGCGCTAGGAGGTTGGCGGTGGGCGCGGAGGTCGCATCCGCCGGATGGACCACCACCAGAACCGCCATATCGTCCGCGTCCGCGGCGTCGGTGGGATCGGGCTCCGCGCGGCCCTCGCCGGGGCCGGCCAGTTCAGCCACGGTGTCCGGGGCGATGACGGGGTCATAGTCCAGGAAGTAGGCGCCCGGGTCCAGGAGGAACAGGCGCGGCCTACTCCCTTCGCCGGACCCGGCGACGCTCAACGTGAACAGATCGTCCGTGCCTTCGACCAGGTTGAGGACGAAGTCCGTGTGCGAGCCGAGGCCCAGCAGGGGTTCGACGAAGGACAGCCTTCCGGAGAACGTCGCGATGGGTGCCGTGCTGTGCGTCTCGCTCATCGCAGGTGATCCAGAAGCGAGGGCTGCAGCACCCGTGCGGTGGAAGCCAGGGCGATCTGGTAGGCGGTTTCCAACGTGCTGAGCTCGATGAGCGCAGCGGGGGTATCGATCTCCTCGACGGCCTGAAGCTGGCTGGCGAGAGTCACGGAGCGGTTCAGGATGGCCTCTTTGGCCTCGGTGGCCTGGTTGACCCGGGAACCGACCCGGCCGGCTTCCTGGAGAACGCGCGAGGAGACGGCGTCGATCTGATCGACGTAGCCCGAAATATCCTTGCCATCTCGCAGATCCTGGGCGATCCGGTCCATGAGCGCGAACACGGAGTCGACTCCCTCGCCGAAGACGTGGGCGCCGTCCGAATCGATGCGCAGGCTGGTGGCATCGGCGACGCGGCGCTCCACCGTGGCGTCCGGGTAACCCGTGTGAGCGTAGGTCTTCTCGCCCGTCGCCGGATCCTCCTGGACCGTGAAGGCGGAGTCCGCCGCGGATGTGCCCGCGAAGACGAACCGCCCGTTGTAGCTGGTGTTGGCCAGCCCGACCAGCGCCTGACCGATCGCCTCGATCTCGTTAGCGATTGCGCCGCGCTGGTTCTCGCTCATCGCCCCGGAGTTGGCCCCCTGCAATACCAGGGTCCGCGCCTTCGTCAGTCGGGAGGAGACCGTCGTGAGAGTGTCGTCGATGGTCGTCAGCCAGGAGATCGCGTTATTGACGTTGCGCTCGTACTGGGTGTCGGCTCGCTGCTGCGAACGGATGCGCATGATGTCGACGCTGCCCGCCGGATCGTCCGAGGGCCGGTTGACGCGGTTTCCGGAGGAGAGCTGCTCGTGCAGGTTCGCCTGGCTGGACATGCGCTTTTGCAGGTGATGGAGAGAACCCGACTGGATTGAGGATTGAGTGACGCGTCCGATCATGACTTACCTTCCCACCACGCCCGTGCGGTTGATCAATACGTCCAACATCTCATCGATGGTGGTCATGAGCCGCGCGGATGCCTCGTATCCGCGCTGGTACATGAGAAGATTCATGGTCTCCTCGTCGGAATTGACGCCGGTTCCGGCCTGGAGGTCCTGTACCGCCCTCGTCCAGGTGACCTCGGAGGCCAGTGCGCGGTCGACGGCGGCGCCGGTGCGCGTCCCGATCTCGGACACGGTGCGCGCCCACAGATCGTTCGACGAGGTCAGCTGCGAGATGGCGTCGCCTATCGACGAATCGAGCGGGCCCTTTCCGGGGGCCGCTGTGGCAACCTCATCCGCATTGCCGACGACGACGCGCAGGTCCAGTACCGCGTTGCCCGAGTAGTCGGCGGGAAAGTCCGTGAAGAAGGCGCCGCCGACTTGCTGAGGATCACCGGAGGTCAGCGCATTCTTGTGCAGGGAATTGACGGACGAGGCGATGTCGAGCGCGAGCCGGTTGTAGTCGCCGGCGAGCGTTGCCAACGGGCCGCCGGCATCCGCCGGCGCAAGGGAGGCCAGGATTCCCGAGAGTTCCCCTCCCGTCGCGTCGACCGTGCGGCCACTATCCGCCCACACCAGGTGGATGGGATCGGAGTCGACCGCGGACATCTGTGTGGTGCCGGCGAGTGCGAGCTTGGAGGTCACGTTGCCGCGGACCAGTGCGTTGCCGCCCACCATGACATCGAGTGTGCCGTCCTCGCGCGCTCTTGCCTCGCCGCCCACGAGTTCGGCGAGTGAGGTGGCAAGCTGAGCGCGTTGATCGATGAGATCGTTGGGAGCGCCGCCGGAGGCCGTGATGCTCCTGATCTGAGCGTTGAGATTGGCCAGGGCCTCCGCCGTGGTATTGACGGTCATGATTCGAGTGTCGGCCTGCTGGCGCAGCGTGTCCCACTGGGTGCGCACGTTCGTGTAGTCGTTCTGCATTCGGCTCACCAGTGCGTTCGCCTTCTCGAGCAGCACGGAACGGGCGGTGCGAGAATCCCGGGCGTCGTTGCCGACGTCGGACCACGAGGTGAAGAAGTCCTGAAGCTGGGCCGAGAGGCCGCCTTTGCCCGGTTCCTGCAGGCCGGTTTCCATGCGACTCCAGGAGGTTGCCAAACTGCTCAGGTGGTTGGAGGCCGCGGCTTCCTGGCGCACCCGCGTCTCCAGGAACAGGTCTCCCAGGCGTTCGTAGGAGCCCACCTGGACCCCTCCCGAGCGGGCGCCGGCGCCGTAGAGGCCAACCGTGGAGCTGCCTTCGATGGCGTGCAGGTTCGCCCGCTGGCGGGTGTAGCCGGGGGTGTTGACGTTGGCCATGTTCTGGCCGGTGATCTCCAGGGCCTGCCTCTGTGCGATGAGACCGGAGAGGGCGGTGTTGAGACCGGGAAAACTACTCACAGTGTCCTCACAGAGATGTGTCGATGATGTGGGAGCCGGTTGTCGGATCCGTGCCGCCGTGCTTGTCGTATGTGCGGGCGTCCTCGCGCAGGATCGCGAGCGTCTCCTGGGTTGCCTGGTAGTTCGCCGCGAGAGTGTCGCGGTTTCGCTTGCCGATCTCGCCGATCTCGCCGGTCAGTTCGAGGAGGGCCGTGCGATGTTCGCGAAGCAGCTCATCCCACGGAGCCGGGGCGCGCTCGGCGATCTCTCGCAGGGAAGCATTGGAGTCCAGGCCGAGGGAACGGGCGGCTTCCTCGGCTTCCATGGAACGTTCGAGCTCGGCGACGCGGATGTTCTCCAGGGCTTCCTCCACTTCGCGGACGGCCAGCGAGATCCGCGAGGTCAGTCCGGCATTCAGGATGAGTTCCTGCACCTCGAGCCGGTAGCGCAGCATCTCCAAGAGGTCGCGCTCGCGCCACAATACTGTCGAGTATGCGCGTAATACCATCGTGTCATCCCGCAATCCGACTGGACTTCTATCCCGAGTCTTGTATGCCAGGGGGCTTAAGAGTTCCATGTCTTTATAAATCGGTCACTTTGCCTCGTAATTGAGGAATCTCCCCGATGCGGGGTGAAATCTCAGTGCCGAATCGTTCATTCTGTAGTAAAAAACTCGTCCCCTATGTGCCGAAGTGCCATTCCCGTGTAGTTGAAGTTTGAAAGGACTTTGGGTCCGTCGAGTTGAGTTAGAGAATACGTTAATTCCAACCCGGAGAATTCTGCAAATACCCCCACCGGTTTCAGCTCCGAAAGCAATGAATACCCCCTCCCGTTATCAGTTTTCCAGCCGCCGCAATACTCATAGGACTAAAGTCCCAAATGGGGAGTGCTGCACCCCCTGTAACGTGGCGCTTTAAGCAAACAGCGGTGTCAACCGGGCGTCCATGGCCCCGGTTTCCAAGTCTCCAATACGTATTGCTTACTTCGATGAGTAGATCGTGTGAGAAAGGTACTTATGTGGCTGCTGTTTCCTCAGACGATATCGTTGCCCAAAACCGGCTCGTCGAAGAGAGCCTGCCGATAGTCGGCTACCACGTGAGCGAAGTCCTGCGTCGCGTGCCGGCGCACGTCGATCGCGAGGAACTCGCCTCGGCTGGAGCGGAGGCGCTGGTCCGTGCCGCGCGCGCATTCGACCCGAGCCTGGGGGTCCCGTTCGCACGCTACGCGGCCACCCGGATCCGCGGTGCGCTCATTGATGAGCTGCGCTCCATGGACTGGATCTCCCGCGGCGCTCGCACCCGCGTGCGTGCCTATTCGGACATGGTGGATCGTCTCAGTGGAGCCCTGGGGCGAAAGCCTTCCGAAGAAGAGGTTGCCGAAGCCCTAGGCGTTGGAATCGCCGAGGTCCGGATGGCGCGCGAGGACGCCCAGCGCCGCACGGTCAGCCTCGACGAGGAACCACTCCTCTACCAGAACATCGGAAGTACAACCGCCGGGCCCGAGGACCAGCTGTTGGCTTCCGAGCGCGTCCACTACCTCAACGCGGCGGTGGATGCGCTTCCCGACAAGCTCCGCACGGTGATAGTGGCGCTGTACCGCGAGGACGTCGCCGTCAAGGATCTTGCGGAACGGATGGGCGTCACGCAGTCACGCATCAGCCAGCTGCGGACCCAGGCTCTTGACATGATGCGCGACGCTGTCAACGCCGCGCTTTCGCCCGAACTCGCCCCCACACCGGAAGCGGTTGCGGGAGTGGCGATGCGGCGGCGCCTCGCCTACTACGCGGAGGTGGCGCAATCCGCCTCCGCCCGCTCGCGCGCCCCCTCGCCACAGGTCGCCTCCTGATCGTTGCGCGCCGGGATAGCCGGAGGCCATCCCGGCCCCTCCTCGGGGCCGCCGCCCGGACTCTGTGGAGGGGGGGCCGTGCGGTGCGAGCGGGTAGAGACTGCGCCGTACCTCCCTGACAGCCGATAGTCATACCCATCCTTTGGGGTGGCGAGGCCAAAACTCTCATTCCTGCCAGCGTTCTGCCGATTGCCATGGACAGCATCAATTGATGAACACTCCATGGAAGGAAGTTCGATGAGCCAGCCACAGGTGCGTCCAAGGAAGTTCTGGGCCGATCGCTCGGTGCGTTTCAAGATTCTTGCGGTTGTAGCGGTCATGGTCGTTGCAATGGTCGCTGCGACGGGCACCGCGGTCACCTCGCTGTATTCCGCGCGGGAATCGGCCTCGCGGGTGCGAACGGAAGCGTTGGAGCCCCTTGAGGACATCTTCACCATCATGAACAGTTTCCAGGGGGATCGCGCGCGCGTGATTCTCTACCCGGTTGAGACTGAAGAGGGCCGCCCGGATCTCATCAAGGAGATTCAGGAGCGCAGGAACGCCAATGATGCCCTTCTAGACGAATACATCGGCGAGGCGCAGAACGCCGAGAGCGCTCAGGCGATGAAGGATGCCATCGACGCCTACTACGATTACGCGTTCAACGAGTTCTTCGTCCTCGTGGATCAGAACGACGAATACTATCGCGTGGCGGCCTCCACCGAGTTGCGCGAGGTGGCGACGGCGGCCTCGAACGCGGTTCAGGACGAGGCGGATGCCCAGGAGCGGTACGCCGGGGACCTCTCGGCGAGTATCGATTCCACGGTGACCCGAGCGGTCATCCTCACGCTGGTCATCTCCCTGCTCGGTGTGGTTGGCGCGATGATACTCGCCTGGGTGGTATCGAGTTCGATCTCGCGCCGCTTGAAGGGCATGGGCGACGTGCTCGAGGCTGCGAGCAAGGGCGATCTGACAGCGACCATGGAGTCCACGAGCATGGACGAGATCGGCCAGTTGGCCGAAACGCAGAACGCCACCTCGGTGGCGCTGCGCGAGCTGGTCGAACGAGTCGTCGAGGTCGCCAGTCAGGTGACCGATGTGACGGCCGATATCCGTACTCGTACACAGGCCATTCGAGAGATCGCGACGACTGTGGGTGCACAGACCGGCGTGGTCGCCGCCGCTTCCGAGCAGGTGAGCAGCAACGTGCAATCGGTGGCCGCCGGTGCCGAGGAGATGGGCGCCAGCATTCGCGAGATCGCCCAGAGTGCGAACGAGGCGGCGAAGGTCGCGGCACAGGCCACGAGCGTGGCCGCCGGTGCGAACGATCAGGTGGCGCGGCTCGGCGTCTCCAGCCAGGAGATCGGAGACGTCATCAAGGTGATCACCTCGATCGCCGAGCAGACGAACCTGCTGGCCCTCAACGCCACCATAGAGGCCGCCCGCGCGGGCGAGGCCGGAAAGGGCTTCGCCGTGGTCGCCGGTGAAGTGAAGGACCTTGCGCAGGAGTCAGCACGCGCAGCAGAGGACATCGCCCGCAGGGTGACCGCCATCCAGACCGACACCAACGAGGCGGTCGCCGCGATCGGGCAGATCAGCACCATCGTGGGGCAGATCAACGACTATCAGATGACAATCGCCTCGGCGGTGGAGGAGCAGACGGCCACCACGAATGAGATGTCGCGCTCGATATCCGAGGCTGCCACCGGCTCCGGCGAGATCGCCGGCAACATCACGGAGATCGCCTCCAACGCCGATGAGACCGTCTCGAAGGTCAACGCCAAGCTACCGCTCATGGATCAGCTGGCGAACTATTCCAGCGAACTGAAAGAGCGCTTGGCCAGGTTCACCTACTGACCGCCTGAGGGTGGATCCACCGACAGCCTGTGAGGGAGAAAAGCGGGGCCGTGAGCCGATCCTGACATGGAATCGCGCCGCGGCCTCGTCGTCGTAAAACTGCTGGTCGCCTATCCGGACGGTTCGGCCCACACGCAAACTTGTACCCCAGGATTCCTCACATCCGCGGACCGTGTACCGATGTTAGAGATAACCGCCCATGGAAGGGCAGTTGGCAAACCTTCAGGAGGAAGACACTATGTCTCTGTCAATCAACACGAACGTCTCGGCGCTCAACGCCTACCGCAACCTGAACACCACGCAGAACGATCTGGGCAAGTCGCTGGAGCGGCTGTCCTCCGGCCTGCGCATCAACCGTGCTGCCGACGACGCCGCCGGCCTGGCCATCTCCGAGGGTCTGCGTTCGCAGATCAACGGCACCAAGCAGGCCGTGCTGAACGCGCAGAACGGTATCTCGGTGGTTCAGACCGCTGAGGGGGCGCTCACCGAGACCCACTCCATCCTGCAGCGCATGCGTACGCTGTCCGTTCAGGCGGCGAACGACGGCGGCCTGTCCGCCAACGCCAAGAAGAACATCCAGGATGAGATGGGCCAGCTCAAGACGGAACTGACCCGTATCGCCGATACCACCCAGTTCAACGGCGCGAAGCTTCTGGACGGCACCTACAAGGGCGTGTTCCAGGTCGGTGCCAACACCTCGGCACAGGATCAGATCTCGGTGGACCTCGTCCGCAACAACGGATTGAGCGCGGAGGGCCTCGGCATCGCCGGACTCGACGTGACCGCTGCGGCCAAGGGCGCTTCCACGGCCACGACCGTGAACGCTGTAGCGGGTGGGACACCAGCCGCCGGCACCGTGACCATCGCGGCGAAGTCGGTTGCATCCGATGGCACCGTGAGCAACGCGGCCGCGACCGATTTCGAGAAGCTCAACGGAACCGTCAGCGTCGGCAACAAGAGCTTCGATCTCTCGTCCGTGAAGTACGCCGATCCGGCCGCCGATGCAGCCACCAAGCTGGGGGAGCTCCAGGCTGCGCTGGACAAGACCTTCGGAGCCGGCGTCGCCACGGCGTCGGGCGATGCCTCGGCTCTGGTGATCACCGGTGGAGTGCCGGAAGGCACAGCCTCCGCCTCCGAGGTCGCGGCTATGTCCCCGACCTTCCGCGAGGCATCGGGTGCCACCGAGGCCATCGACCTGATCGACGCAGCCATCGCCGATGTCTCTTCGGTCCGTTCGCAGCTCGGTGCTGTTCAGAACCGTTTCGATCACACGATCAACAACCTGAACGTCACCGCTGAGAACCTCTCCGCTTCGGAGAGTCGGATCCGGGATACCGACATGGCGAACGAGATGGTGCAGTTCACCCGCTCGCAGATCCTCTCGCAGGCGGGAACCGCGATGCTTGCGCAGGCCAAGAACCTGCCGCAGTCGGTGCTCCAGCTGCTGCAGTAGTAGCTGGCGACGGGGCGGTGTCGCTGCACCACGTTCAGCGATGCCGCCCATGTCCACTGCCGTCCGTTCCGAGAACCGGACGGGCGGCAGTGAGCACCTCGGCTCTTGCCAGCGCACACATCAGCTCGACCGTTCAGGAGTGGGAGACCAGTGGCCAGCATCGATGGCATCATCAGCGGAATCAGCACCAAAGACCTCATCAACAGCATGCTCACGCTGGAAGCCGGGCCGCAGGCGCTGCTGAAGACCAAGAAGGCCGGCACGGACGCCCTCGTCACCGCACTTCAATCGCTCAACACCAAGGTGGCCTCCCTCGCCGAGCACGCGGCGAAGACCGCGAAATCCGAGTCTTTGAACGCCGTCACGGCCGCCGTGACCCAACCGGGTTCAGGTTCGGCCTCTGTGGGAGCGAGCGCTACCACGTCCGAGTCGGCTCGGCCCGGCACCCTGGCCTTCCGGGTCGACTCGGTAGCTTCCGCGCAGAGCTCGCTGCTCTCACTTCCCGCCGGAATGAACGGCAGACCCAACTTCACGCTCACCCGCGGAGGCGAGGACATCACGATCACGGCGGACTCGAATTCGCTCGCCGATCTCGTCGAAGCGTTCAATGCGGAGGGAACCGGGGTCAAGGCCACGTTGGTGAGCGTCGACGACGTCGACACCTCCGGCCAGCCGACCGGCAGCCGGACCCAGCTTCTACAGCTCACAAGCTCCGAGACCGGTATGGCCAACGGCTTCACCCTCAGCTACGAGGGCCCCGGTGGGCCCGAGGCCGTCGCGATGGACCAGCTCACCGCTGCCGCCGACGCGCGCGTCACCCTGTTCCCAGGCACCTCCGCGCAGCGCATCCTCTCATCGGCGAGCAATACCTTCGAGGGGATCATGACCGGTGTGGACCTTACGGTCACCGAGGTGACCGCGGCCGAGGCCAAGCCGCTGCAGCTCACCGTGAGCCGTGACGATTCCGCGGCGAGGAAGCTCGCCTCCGGGCTGGTGGACAACCTCAATGCCATCCTGGGCGATATCTCGAGCCGTGCCAAGGCGACCAACAGCACCGCCGCCGACGGTACCGAGATCCTTGTGCCCGGCGTCTTCGCGGGCAACTCGACCATCCGTTCGCTCCAGCAGCGCCTGCAGTCCGAGGGGGCTGCCGCCGTAGGCGGGGTGGTCGCCGCAGACATCGGCATCGTTCTGGGTCGCGACGGCACCTACACCTTCGACGCCGAGATCTTCGACAAGGCTATGTCCGCGAACCCCGAGGGCACCCGCGCGGTCCTCTCCGGATTCGCGGACAACCTGGCAGAGGTGGCGACGGCCAATTCCGATCCGATCAGCGGAGTGTTGACCCAGCAGATCACCTCGGGCAAAGACACCGCGGACGATCTTTCCGGGCGGATCAAGTCCTGGGATGACAGACTGGCCGCTCGCCAGGACTCGCTGCTGCGGCAGTTCACCGCGATGGAGAAGGTCTTGAGTCAGTTGCAGGGCCAATCGAACTACCTCACGAACATTCTGGCGTCCATGAATACGTCGGACAAGTAACCGCCGGATCCGTGGAAGAGAGCCGATATGAATGATCTGCGCCGCCGTTTCGTCACCGAAGCCGTGAGTACCGCCGGTCCGGGAACCCTCCTGGTCATGCTTCTGGACAGACTGGTTCTGGATCTCGATCGCGCGGAGCTGTCCCTGCAGGCCGACGATCGGGGGGATGCATCCACGCACCTCGTGCACGGGCAGCAGATCGTCGATGCCCTTCGCGCCAGCCTCGAAACCGGTGCATGGAACGGGGCGTCCGAGCTCGGCGGGATCTACGACTATGTCTTCTCCCTGTTGGTCACGGCGAACATTCGAGGCGACCGTGGCAAACTCGCCGAGGCTCGCGATCTGATTGCGCCGCTGCGCGAGGCGTGGCGAGAGGCTGCGGCCTCTGCTGAGGGTGCTGCCGCATTCGCCGGTGCAGCGGCTCCGGCCCGCGATTCGATGCCGCAGCCCTCCTCAGGCGGTCTACTGGGGGTCGGGTGATGGCCGCCCGCGGCGACCTGCGACGCTACCTGCGGTGGGTGGCGGTGCTGGATGCTCTGGAACGGGATCTGAAGCAGGCGGAATCGCTGATCGACCAGGACGCGGCGCGGCAGACCTTCGACCCCGATCCAATGAGCCGGGCTCTCCCCACCCTCGAAGAGCTGGGTCCGCTGCCGCGGGCCTTGGCCGAAAGGGCCGCGGCCCTGGCGCAGAGGCAGACGGCGGTTCTGAGCCGCGGGCAGGACAGGGCCGTGGCCATGCGCCGCCAGATCCGCCTCAACCAGGAGCTGCGAGTGGAGGGCGATCCAGTGCCCGTTTACCTCGATACCACCGGCTGAATGGCCCGTCCGCGAAAGAACGGGAAAACTGCCGTCACTATTGCGCTCAGAACTCCTAAAGTCGCAGTTCGACCGGCCGATGATAAGTGATGCGAGCACGGATCGCTCGTATCCAGGCCACGGATCGGCCGTTGACGACAACAACCGTAGGAGCAGTGTGTTCGAATCGGTGAACTCCGTGGCAATGCGCTCGGCTCTGGACGCGCTTGCCCTGCGCCAGCGTGTCATAGCCGACAACGTCGCCAACATCAACACGCCCAATTATCACGCGAAACGTGTTGACTTCGAGGATGCTCTCTCCAGCGCCGTACGCAACGGTTCTCAGGCCGCCGTCGTACCCACCGTTCAGCGCTCCCTGGAGCCCACGCGCACCGACGGCAACAACGTCAACCTGGACGCGGAGACCTTGTACAACATCGATACCGTTCTGCGCTACCAGGTCGCCACGCGTGCGGTCGAAGGCACCTACACCAACGTTCGCACTGCTCTGAGGACATCCTGACATGACAATTTTCGGGGCTATCGGCATCGCTTCGACCGGCATGACAGTTCACCGCAAGTGGCTCGATGCGATCAGCGACAACATCACCAACGCCAACAACGTCTCGGCCACGGACCAGGAGGCATTCCATGCGCGCTACGTGGTGGCGCGGGAGTTGACCGGAGGTGGGGTCCAGGTCGCCGGGATCGTCTCCTCCGATGGAGAGGGAACCGTGGTCTCGGACCCGAGCCACCCGCTCGCGGACGGCGATGGCTACGTTCGTCATGCCGACGTCGACATGGCGTCCCAGATGACCCAGCTGATCATGGCGCAACGCGGATACCAGGCCAGCGCTGCCGTCGTCGATCGGGCGAAGGCGACATACGAATCCGCGTTGCAGATTGGAAGAAACTGATGACCGCTCTGGTTACCGGCGTCAGCGGCGTCGCACCCACCACCGGCCCGCTCTCCCTCGATGCTCTCTCCGCGGCCGGCCACTCCACCCCGGGCGATGCGCACGCATTCTCCTCCGCGCTCTCCGATGCCGTGCAGAGCATCCAGGACAAGCAGGACCTCTCCTCGGATCTCGCGGTCAAAGCGGTGACCGGTGAACTGGAGAACGTGCACGATTACACGATCGCCGCCACGGAGGCTGCGGTGAGCCTGGAACTCGCGGCCGCGGTGCGCAACCGGTTGGTCGACGCGTTCACCGAGGTCATGAGGATGCAGGCCTGATGCCCCAGATCATTGGAGGATTCCTCGGCCGGGTGCGCGGTTTCTGGGACAAGTTCTCCATCCCGCAGCGCACCTTCGCTCTTATCGCCGTGGTCGCGATGGTCCTCGGTGGAGTGGCAGTGTTCCAGGCAGCGAACAAACCCACCATGACCGCCCTCTATTCCGGTCTGTCCGCGGCCGACGCCCAGGCGGTGGTGGATGCGCTCAGCGCCGAAGGAGTGCAGTACCAGCTCACCGGAGGTGGCGGGACGGTCCTGGTGCCCCAAGAGCAGCTGTATGACCTGCGGGTCAGGCTCGCCTCGCAGTCCATCCCCTCCAACGAGGATGGGTACTCCCTTCTCGACGACATGGGAATGGCCTCCTCCGATTTCCAGCAGCAGGTGACCTACCAGCGCGCTCTCGAGGGAGAACTGGCCAAGACCATCCGCGCCATGGACGGCGTGCAGATGGCCTCCGTGCATCTGGCTTTGCCCGAGGACTCCGTGTTCACAGAGGTTGCGGGTGATCCGACCGCGTCTGTGTTCATCCAGTCCGCGGCCGGAAAGTCGCTGGACACCACCGCGGTGCAGGCCATCCAGACTCTCGTCGCCGCCGGTGTCCCGAACATGGCCGCGGCAAGTGTGAGCGTGATCGACGCTTCGGGGCGCGACCTCTCGATGAACGCCTCCGGTGCCTCAGGGGCGGGCACCAGCGATTACGAGGAGCGTACGGCGCGACAGGTCCAGACGATGCTGGATCAGGTGCTGGGCCCCGGCAACGCCGTCGTCAACGTCACGGCCGAACTGGACAACGACTCCAGCGAGCGGGTCACCGAGACCTTCTCAGCGGGAGATGACGTGCCGCCGCTATCCGAGTCCCGCACCTCCGAGAGCTACACCGGAGCCAGTAACAACGCCACGGGCGTGCTCGGTCCGGACAACATCGCCGTCCCGGCCGACGGCGACGGCTCCGGTGCATACGAACGCACCGAGGAAGTGGTGAACAATTCGGTCAACAAGACCACCGAATCCACGCTCTCCGCGCCGGGAACCAGGCTTGCCCGCCAATCCGTCTCGGTGGTCGTGGATTCCGAGGCCGCCAAGACCATCAGCACCGAAGAACTGCGCGATCTGGTCGCTGCCGCGTCGGGGACAGTCGAGGGCCGCGGGGACACCCTCGCCGTCACGAAGACCGTCTTCGACCGCACCATCGCCGACGAGGCCCAGCAGGCCCTGGACGCGGCTCAAGAGCAGGAAGACGCCGAGGCCGCCGCCGCTGAGCGCTCCAGCACGATCCGCACCCTCGCCATCGTCTCGATCGTCCTCATCGGATTGCTCTTCCTCCTGTACCGCTTCATCTCCCGCCGCCGAGCCGCCAAAGAGGAGGAAGAGGAAACGTACGAGGAGACCCTCTTCGAGGAGACGGATCTGCCGACCTTCGACGAGGTCATCAACGGCCCCGAGACCGGGATCATCCCCGCCTACGAGCCTCCGGAAGCGGACCCCGACGAACTGATGCGCACGGACCTGGCGACCCTGGCCGATGAGGAACCCGAAGTGGTGGCCGAGCGGCTGCGCGACTGGTTGACGGTGAAATCATGAGCACACCGAGCCGGGGAAGCGCCGGACGAACCGTCGGCATGACCAATCTGCAGAAGGCCGCCGTCGTCCTCCTACAGCTGGGGCAGGAACGCGCCGCCAAAGTCATGGCGCTGCTCTCCGAGACCGAGGTCGAAGAGGTCAGTGCCGAGATCGTGCGCATGGAGAACATCCAACCCACGGTCGCCAAGGAGGTCATGCGCGACTTCCACCAGAAGGTGCGTGGCAACCAGCTCAACGTGGGACACGGCGGGATGGACTACGCCCGGCGTCTGCTGGAGGCGAGTCTGGGGCCGGAGAAGGCGGCCGAGGTGGTGGAACGCCTGAGCGCGATACTGGCGGGCCAGCCCTTCGATTTCCTGCAGCAGGCGGATGGGCGCCAGGTCCAGTCCCTCATCTCCGGCGAACACCCGCAGCTGGTGGCATTGGTGCTGGCGCACCTGCGCGCGGACAGGGCATCGGCCATCCTCACGAGCCTGCCGTTCGATCAGCGCGCCGACGTGGCCCACCGCATCGCAACGATGCAGCAGGCCTCCCCCGACGTCATCGACATCGTGGCCTCCAACCTGCAGCGCAAGGCGACGGCCCTGATCACGACGGGAGAGTACACCGCCGTCGGTGGAATTCAACCGCTGGTGGACATCCTCAACCGCGCCGATCCCACCACGGAGAAGCAGGTGCTGGACCAGCTCAAGGAGCGCGACGAGTCCCTGGCCGACCAGGTGCGCGGACTCATGTTCACCTTCGAGGACATCCTGCTCCTCGAGGACCGCGCGGTGCAGCTGGTGGTGCGCGAGATCGAGGTGCCCATGCTCGCCGTCGCCCTCAAGGGTGCGTCGGGCGCGGTTCGAGACAAGATCATGTCCAACCTGTCTGAGCGCATGCGCGAATCCCTCGCGGAGGAGATCGAGGTGGCCGGCGCTGTCCGGATGTCGCAGGTGCAGGAGGCGCGCGGCGCGGTGGTGGCCACCATCCGCCGCTTCGAGGAGAGCGGCCAGATCGTGATCCGCAGGGATGGCGAGGACGACTATGTCCAGTGACCCGGTGGACAGCACCCCGCGTCCCGTGCGTTTCTCCACCGTCCCGGGAGGGGCGAGCGCGAAGGCACGCGGGTATGCGGATGGCTACGCCCACGGCTGGGCTGCGGGCGCCCGGGCGGCGACGGAACAGGCCGAGCGGGAACGAGATGCGTGGAGCGGTGAACTGGCCCGGGAGAAAGCGGCGTTGGCCGCACGGGTGGAGCGCGCTCTGGCGGTGCTGGGTGCGGCGGCGCACGCCGCGCGGACTCGCCTGGCGCCCGTGCTGGAGCAGTCCCAGGAAACCCTCGCCGCCGGGGCGGTGGAGCTCGCGGAGGTGGTCCTCGCAGCAGAGCTCTCGGACCACGGCGTGGCCGTTCGTTCGGCCCTGAGCCGCGCCTTCCAGCTGGAGGGTCCGGACCGCGTGGTTTGCGTGAGGCTCAACCCGCAGGATCTCGCCGCCCTGGAGGCCATGCGCGAACTCGAAGGCGCGCAGGGCACGCCGCAGGGCATGCCGCAGGGAACGAATGGCGCAGAGGATTCCCTCCGCATTCCCGACGACGTCGAATTGACCGCCGACGCCTCTCTGGCTCCCGGCGATGCCATGAGCGAGCTGCCCGAGGGTATGCTCGACGCGCGGATCGCTCTGGCGTTCGCGCGCGTGCGCGAAGAGCTGGGGAGGGGTCAGGATCCGGCCCCGGGTGAGCTCGCGTGAGGAATCTTCTGGATACCCGGTGGGAGAGGGCGCTCGCGGCGGCTCGTCCGCAGCGTTCGGGCACCGTGCGCGGCATGACGGGGCTTTCCGTTGAGGTGAGCGGGCTTCCCGTCGCCGTCGGCGATCTCATCGATATCGAGGTGGGCGAGCGCAGCGTGCCCGCCGAGGTCGTGGCGCTGGGCCGGGGCACCGCCCGCTGTATGCCGCTGGGCTCGATCACCGGTCTGCAGACCGGCTCCGTGGTGCGCGGCACCGGTGGTCCGATGCGGGTGGTGGTGGGTCCAGGCTTACTGGGACGGGTGCTCGATGGCATGGGCCGCCCCATGGACGGACGCGGCCCGATCGGGCCGAGCGCCGTGGTGGAGGTCAGCGGCAGCGCTCCGCCGCCGCTGGAACGCGAACGCGTGGCCGAACCCCTGGAACTGGGAGTACGGGTGCTGGATACCCTCGTCACCGTCGGGCGCGGGCAGCGCCTGGGGCTCTTCGCGGGCTCCGGGGTGGGCAAATCCAGCCTGCTGTCCATGATCGCCCGCGGCAGCGAGGCGGAGGTCTCCGTGATCGCCCTGGTAGGCGAGCGCGGACGCGAGGTGCGCGAGTTCCTCGAGGACGATCTGGGGCCCGAGGGCCTCGCACGCAGCGTCGTGGTCGTGGCGACCTCGGACGAACCCGCGGTGGTGCGCCTGCGCGCCGCCATGGTCGCCACCCGGATAGCCGAATACTTCCGCGACGGCGGCGCCCACGTCATGCTCATGATGGACTCGCTCACCCGCACCGCCATGGCCCAGCGCGAGATCGGGCTCTCGGTTGGCGAGCCGCCGGCCACTCGCGGCTATCCGCCGTCGACCTTCGCGATGCTCGCCCAACTGCTGGAGCGGGCAGGGACCGGACGAACCGGATCGGTCACCGGAATCTACACGGTGCTGGTGGACGGCGACGACCACAACGAGCCCATCGCCGACACCGCCCGTTCCATCCTGGACGGCCATGTGGTGCTGGACCGCTCGCTCGCGGTCATCGGGCATTACCCGAGTATCGACGCCGTCGCCTCCATCTCCCGCGTCGCCAGTCGCGTGACCGATGGGGAGCAGCGCCGCCTGGCCACCACGCTGCGTTCAGTGCTGTCGGCGCGGCGCCAGGCCCAGGATCTCCTGGACGTGGGGGCCTACGTGCCGGGATCGAATCCGTATGTCGACGCCGCCGTCGCCCACAGTGACGCCATCGACGCCTTCCTGCGCCAGAGCATGGACGACGTCACGCCGGCCCAGCAATCGTGGCGCTCGTTGAACGCCCTGGTCGAAGCAATGGGGGTGGGATGATGGCTGCGGCATTCAGACTTTCCGGATTGTTCCGGGTACGGCGCATCCAGGAGGATCGTGCGGCGGCGGAGCTCGCGGTGGCCGCGGGCGAACGCGCCCGCATGGACGGGCTCACCGAGAAAGCGCGTAGGCGCCTGGAGGAGGCCGATCTGCCCGACGACGGCGAGTCGCTTCGCTGGCAGGCGGCGCTGGCCGCGAGGTCCGCGGCGAGCGTCATGGCACGTGAGGCCGAGGCGGCCCAGGCGGTGGCCCGTACGCACGAGGATGCGGCCCAGGATGTCTGGAACGCCGCGCGCACGCGCACGACGATGATTGAGAAGCTGGCGGTGAGACACGCGGAGACGCAGAGGGTCGAAGACATCCGTCAGGAACAGCATGTGCTCGATGAGATCGCGTCGCAGCGCTCGCAGAAGGAGGAGACGCCGTGACGATGGGTATTTCCGCGGTACAGGCTCGGACCGTCGAATTGCAGGGGCTCATCGAATCCCTGACTCCGACACGTTCCGCGGCCCAGGCGACGACGGCGACGTCCGTCGAGTCCGCCTCCACCGGCACCGCGCCGGAAAACGGCGAGTTCTCCAGCGTGTTGGCCGAGGCCCTCTCGGCCTCGCAGTCCCCGGCGGCCTCCGCTCCCGCTTCATCCGCGGTGGCCGCTACCGCGCAGACCGCGGCGGACGGCAGTCTCACGATCGGCGGCCTGTCCCTCACCGAGTTCGCGAAAGCCCAGGTCACGCCCGGCAGTGGCATGGAGCTGGTGCAGCGCGGCATGAAGTATCTCGGCACACCCTATGTGTGGGGTGGAAGCAGCCCGAGCGGTTTCGACTGCTCGGGCTTCACCTCCTATGTGCTGAAGGAGATGGGCGTGACGGTGCCCCGGACAGCCCGTCAGCAGGGGACCGTGGGCACGGAAGTGGCGTCGCTGGACCAGGCCCGGCCCGGCGATCTCCTCATCCTCAACGGAGGCACCCATGTGGGCATCTACATCGGTGGAGACCAGTACATGCACGCCCCGCGGCCGGGTGAGAAGGTCAAGATCGGAAAGATCTATGGGGATATCGACACCATTCGGCGCGTCGTACCAGCCGGGGAGGTGCTCACCGCGGCGATGCCGGCCGCAGCTCCGGCTACGGTGTCGGCCGGAGTCCCAGCCGCACTTGCCTCCGTATCGCTTGCCTCCGTATCGCCGAGCTCCGGGAACTACAGCGCGGGCGATTACAGCGCGGGCAACAGCTCCACCCTCGCCACCGACGCCGCGCTGGGGCGTGCGCTTCTCAATGCATTGACCTCCTCGGGGCAGATACCCACCACGAGCTTCGCCGGCATGAGTGGATTCTCCGGGACGAGCGGTCTGAATCCTCTGATGGGCCTGGATGCCACTGGCCTTGCCACCCTGGCGAGTGCGAACCTGCTCGGTTCGGGCAGTGGTTCTCGCACCGACCTCTCATCGCTGTTGGCATTGGGGGGAACGCTGTGATCGCTTTGGCTGCGCTGCCCCAGTTCGCTCCGGGAGCGCCCGCGGCAGGTGCGGGCTCCACGGGCGGCGCTCCGCATCGCGGTGGTCCGGTGAATGGACTCGCGAACGATCCGTTCGCCGTGGCGCTCGAACGAGCGGTCACCGAGACGGCGCACCTCAGCGATGGAGCCGGTGAGACCACCGGGAAGCCCTCCTCCGAGCAGGCCGACGACGAAGCAACCCATGACACGACCCCGTGGGCCTGCTCGCCGGTGCCCATGCAGCAGGCGGCCGAGGGCGCATTGCCCAGGATCCCGCAGGCGGCGGATATGACGGCGGCGGGCACGCCCGGCGAGGCGGATGGCGAAGCGGACGGTGCGCATCCGGCGCCGCCGGCCCTGCCTCCGGCTGGCGAGATGGGGAACGCGGCCATCTCCGCCGGAAGCGCTCTCGCAGCATCCCTCAGCGGGGGATTGGATACCGAGCCTTCCCAGGGACCGGCATATCCCGCCCCCGAACCCGGCCCCGGAGCGGATAGCCGGGTATCGGGCTCAGCGGTGGAGACCGAAGCCCTCATATCCGCGGGCACAGCCTCTGCGGCTGGCACGGGAGAGCTGAAAGAGTCTGAACTGGCACTGCATCCGAACGCCGTGCCCGAAGCGGAGACTGCGGGAACCGACGCGACCCTGGAGTCTCCGCCGGAAGCGCAGGCCCCGCGATCGGAAGCGCAGGACTCGCGCCCCGCGGCGGCGGCGAAAGTGGCGGCGTCGGCCGCCACGCTCGGCGGATTGCAGGCAATGGCAGATATTTCCGGAGTGGACGGGAGCAGGGCCCTTGCCGAACCCCTCCCGGTGAGCCCGGCGGTGCATTCCTCCGCCCACCTGGGCACAGCACCCGGTCCCGTCGTCCACACGAGCGCTCCCGCCGCGCCGACCGGCACGTTCTCGATACCTCCCGCGGACGTTCCCACCCCGCAGGTGCAGACCGCGCCCGCACCGTTGCCGCAACAGATCTCATCCGCTCTCTCCCATCTGCGCACGGCTCCCTCGGGCGAGCATGTGCTGGTGGTGCGCGTGCATCCCGAGGAATTCGGCCCGATCCGCGTCACGGCCTTCATCGGTGCGGACGGCGTGCGAATGGAGTTGGCCGGGGCCAGCGATCAGGCGAGGGAAGCGCTGCGCGGCGCACTGGGCGAGTTGCGCCGCGAGTTGGCGACCACCGGCTTGCAGGCGGACGTCTCCATCACCGCCTCCGCCCGTGAGGACAGGAATTCCGGCCTCGCCTTCGGGAACGGTTCCGGCCGCGGAGAGGGCAACGCGGCATCGGCCCCGGGCGGCTCCGCGGGGAACTCATCCACGCGCACCGATTCGGAGGAGGCGGCAACCCCTCCGTCCTCCAGCCATTCATCCAGCACCCGACTCGACCTGTTCATGTAGGAGGACAGATGACGATCTCCGTGGATTCCGTCAGCGGACTATCCGCCGACTACTTCCAGACTTCCGACACCCAGAGCGCCTCGGGGGAGTTGGACAAGAACGCGTTCTTGAATCTGCTGGTGACATCGCTGAGGTATCAGGATCCCAGTGAACCGATGTCCACCAACGACCTCATGGCGCAGACCACGCAGTTGGCCACCATGGAACAGCTCACCGCCATGACACAGCTGTCGCAGGAGTCATTCGTGCTCCAGGTGCAGACTTCGGCCATGAATCTCGTCGGCCGCACCGTGGAGTATCACGACGGCGAGCAGATGCGTACCGGTGCGGTCACCGCCGTCGACTTCTCCGCTTCCCCGCCCCTCATCGAGGTCGGAGGAAAGACCGTCACCTTCGGAGCGGTTCGCGCCGTTGTGACAGCCACCAGCCCGGAGCCGGCGGATCCCGGTGCCACCTCTCCCGAGCCGGTGCAGCCCGACGATACCGCCGAATCGCCGTCGTCCCCCTCCTGATCGCCGCACTCCCGAACAGAACCCGGCCATATCAGCACCGCCTAACACCGCATCAACACCACCCGACCGATCCCCACCCAAGGAGATGCCATGCTTCGTTCACTCTTCACCGGTATCACCGGCCTGCGCGCCCACCAGACCATGCTGGACGTGACCGGTAACAATATCGCCAACGTCAACACCACCGGCTTCAAGTCCTCGCGCGCCCTTTTCGAGGACACGCTCTCCCAGCAGCTCCAGGGCGCTGGCGCCGCCGGCCCGAACACCGGTGCGACCAACCCCTCGCAGGTGGGGCTGGGCGTGCAGGTATCCGCCATCACCCAGGACCTCACGCAGGGCTCCACGCAGTCCACCGCGCGAGCCCTGGACATGATGATCAACGGCGAGGGCTACTTCGTGGTGAACGTCGGTGGCGAGAACATGTACACCCGCAACGGCGCGTTCAACATCGATCCCCAGGGCCGGCTGGTGACGCAGGGCGGCGGCCTGGTTCAGGGCTGGTCCGGCGTGGGCGGCGTGATCCAGTCCAACCGGCCGATCGGTGCCATCACCCTCCCGCTTGCCACGACCATGCCCTCGCGAGCCACCGACCGCGTGGTGATGGAGGGAAATCTTCCCTTCGAGGCCGAGGTGGGCAAGGAGTTCATGCGTTCCATCAAGGTGTATGACGCCGCGGGGGTGGAATCGATGGTGGAGGTCACCTTCGCGCGGACAGCGACGGGGTGGGGAATCACCGCCACCCGAGGCAACGACTCCGCGACCGGCGCGCTCGCGGTGGACGCGGACGGAACAGTCACGGGCGGCAACCTGACCGTCGGTGGAGCGGAGATCGACCTCGCGGCCATCACCGGTTTCGCCAACCTCACCACGGTGGAGGCCTCCTCCCAGAACGGCCGTTCGGCCGGAACGCTGCGGTCGATCGGTGTGAACGACGACGGCACGATCACCGGCGTGTTCTCCAACGATCAGCGACTCGACATCGGCCAGATCGCCGTCGCCTACTTCACGAACGCGGGCGGGCTGGAGAAGGCCGGATCGTCTTATGCGCGCGAGTCCACCGCCTCGGGCGTGCCACAGATCGGCACGGCCGGCAGTGGCAGCCGCGGCGGTATCACCAGCCGCGCACTGGAGATGTCCAATGTGGATCTGGCCCAGGAATTCACCTCCATGATCATCGCCCAGCGTGGTTTCCAGGCTGGATCGCGCATCATCACCACCTCGGACGAGGTGCTGCAGGAGCTCGTGAACCTCAAGCGCTGAGCGCACGGAGACGGGTAGGGCCGGCGGTGGGAAAGCCGCCGGCCCTACCCGTCCGTTGAGACGCCGCAGGCGAACGCTCGGCCACGAGATCAAACGTTTATACGCGAGATACACCCGTGGAAAGCCGACCTCGTGCACAAACGTTTGATTTCACCGATGTACCGGGCGCATCGCAACTCCTGCGCTGCGCTCCCGGCCCGATACCGCCCGGCCTGACTCAGAACACTCAAAGCGGCGGGCACCCTGCCGATGGGAAGGGTGTAGCCCATGGATGGGCGTCATACACACAGGATGGAACCATCGTGATTGTTCTAACGCGAATATCGGGTGCGCAGTTCGCGCTCAACCCCGATCTGCTCGGCCGTATCGAGTGCACGCCCGATACGGTCCTCGTCATGCTGGACGGTGGCCAATACCTGGTAAGGGAAACAATGGACCAGGTGGTGGAGGCGATCATGGACCACCGGGCGGCGATCGTCGCCCGCGCGCTGTCCGCCGACGCGGATGACCTGGTCTATCGCCACAGGGATGACGCTCACACGCCCCGGCTACGGCCCGTGACTCCCGATAGCGAAGGCGTGAACTGAGAATGGATCCGGCAACTATCATCGGCCTCCTCGTCGGCTTCCTGGGGATATTCGCCCTCATGGTGGCCGAAGGCACCCATATCGGCTCGATCTTTCTTCCAGGGCCGCTTGCCCTGGTGTTCCTGGGAACCATTGGGGCGGGCCTGGCCGGCGGTCTCCTGAAGGATGCACTCGGTGCTTTCCGCGCGGTTCCCCGTGCCATCACGGCCAAGGGTCCGGACCCCGCCGCGTGTATTCCCACCATCGTCAGGTTGGCAGACCGTGCGCGGCGCGAGGGTCTGCTCGCATTGGAGGAGGAGCTGCGCTCGATCGAGGATCCCTTCCTGCGCCAAGGGCTGTCCGCCGCGATCGACGGTACGGACTCCGAGGATCTGCGCGACATGCTCGAGAGCCAGATCGACACCAAACGCGAACAGGACGCCGTCTCCGCCAGGTTCTTCATGGAGCTTGGTGGATACGCGCCCACCATCGGGGTCGTCGGTACGGTCGTGTCCCTGGTGCACGTGCTGGAGAATCTCTCCGACGTGGCCGCGCTCGGGCCGATGATCGCCGCCGCCTTCGTCGCAACTTTCTGGGGAATCCTCTCGGCCAACCTCATCTGGCTGCCTCTTTCCAGCCGGATGCGCCGCCTGTCCACGTTGGAATGCTCGCAGATGCAGGTGACCGTGGAGGGCATCATCGCGCTGCAATCCGGGGCCAACCCGCGCATCATCGGCGAGAGGCTGGCCAGCCTCGTGCCACCCTCGCCCAGCAAGGGCGAGAAGGGCAAGGAGCAGGCGGCATGAGCCGGGCTCCCGCGAAGCGACGACGACGGCGCCCCGTGGCGGCCGAGCAACACGCGAGCGAGGAGCGCTGGGCCATTTCCTACATGGACATGGTCACGGTCATGATGTGCCTCTTCATCGTGTTGTTCGCGATCAGCCAGGTGGACCAGCAGAAGTTCGAGCAGCTGTCCAAATCCCTGGGCGCAGCCTTCGGCGGCGATGCCTCGCAGCTGCAGATCCTGGACGGCAACCCGGGAATACTCGACGGCCAGGAGGGCACCCAGAGCGAGTCCGAGCCGCTATCGGTGGAGCAGATGCTTGCGGCCTCTCAGATGCCGGGAGACGATGCGGCTCAGATAGCTCGCGAGGAGATCGCCAACATGCAGGACCTCAAGGAGCAGTTGCAGTCCGACCTGGAAGCGCTGGACCTCGCCGACGAGGTCTCCTTCCGATATACGGATCGTGGCCTGGTGGTGGGATTGGTGACCGAGAACGTCTTCTTCCAGCCCTCGCAGGCTGACCTTTCCGAGACCACGGTGAGGGTATTGGACACGATCGCCCCCCGGATCAGGGATCTGCCGAACGAGATCGCCGTGGAAGGGCACGCCAATGTGCTACCGCCCAATGCGAGCTACGAGACGAACTGGGAGCTTTCGGTGGATCGTGCCACGAAGGTCACCAGGCACTTCACGGAGCGCGGCGGAATCCCCGGCAACCGCATCCTGGCCACGGGCTTCGGAGACACCCGCCCGTTGGTGACCGGCAAGGATCCGGAGTCCCTGGCGATGAACCGGCGCGTGGACATCGTCGTCGTCACGACGGCGACGGGTGAGGCGCGCGATCAACTGGGGCAGATGGTCGAACAACTTGAGGGAGGCGAATGAGATGGCGGAACAGCGCATCGTGGGAGCGGGACCGGTCCGCGCGGGGGTTGGGCCGGTGCGGGGCACCCCGGCTCCGACCAAGGTCGCGGCCGCGCCGGCGGAACCGGCGAAGAAGGCGCGACGCTGGCCGGTTGTGGCACTCGTCGTCGTCGCATTGCTTGCGGTGGGTATCGCGGGAGCGGCGCTGACGGGAAAGCTCCCCTTCTTCTCCGATGGGGGCTCCACGGCTGCCGCCGAGGCCTCCGCTCCCGAACGGGGCGAGAGTGTGGACATCGAGGCCATCAGCGTCAACCTGGCGGATAACCATTACCTTCGTGTCGGTTTCACCATGCAGATGAGTGCCGATGCGACCGAGGTTGCGACCGCCCCGGCCAAGGATGCGGCCATCGAGCTCTTCTCCGGCCACAGGCTCGCGGACATCAACGATGAGGCGACCCGGAAGGAATTGAAGGAACAACTGCTGAATCGTCTCAACGAACTGTTCGAGGGGCACGTGATCGATATCTACTACACCGACTTCGTGACCCAGTAGTCGCCGAAGAGCTCATCAGTGCGGCGGCGCCAGGTCGGGAACAACCCCCGGCCCGCTTCGGCGTGCCCTTGATCACACTCGGCTTTGCTTTAGTTTCTGCCGGGATCTGCCGATGAAAGATGTATGACATCCAGCGTCGCCGCGCCCGGGCACAGCCCCAAGAAGGCGGTAGCCTACGATTTTCGGCAGCCGATGACGCTGGCGCGCGAGCATTCGCGTGTGCTGGAGATGGCTTTTGAGACCTTCTCCCGGCATTGGGGCACACAGCTGGTGGCCCACCTGCGCACCGGCGCGCAGGTGACCTTCAAGAAACTCGATATGTGCACGTACGATGAATACGTGTCCTCGCTGCCCGGGATGACGACGCTTCTGATCCTCGGGATGGGTGCCGGCCGCCGTACGGGCGTGCTGGAGTTCCCTCTGGAGAAGGCCCTCGAGTGGATCGATCGCATGCTCGGCGGTCTCGGCGCTCGCGATGCCGTGGCGCCGCGGGACCTCACCGAGATCGAGCAGGAACTGATCCGGCACTTGACCGAACGCACGCTGCACGATCTCGGGTACTCCTTCTCCACGGTCCTGCCACTGGAGCCCCAGCTCAAACTGATCCAGTACTCGCCGCAGATGATCCAGGCGACCGCCGCTTCGACTCCCGTCCTCGTGGCCCGCCTCACCGTGGAGGTGGACGAGCACAGCGCCCCCGCAACCATCATGTTCCCCGCGGAGGACATCGTTCAGGCGCTGCGGGAGAGCCAAGGAGCAGACGGCCGAACGCCTGCCGAGCTCGAGGCCGAACGGGTCGAACGCGAGCGCCTCGACCGCGTCGTGCAGGAGGTGCCGGTGGAGGTGGCGGTGCGGATGCGTCCGCAGCCCATTCACCCGCGCGAGATCCTGGCGCTCAAGGTGGGGGATGTCCTTCCCCTGTACCACCCGGCCAGTCAAGCCTTCGAGGTCGTCGTGGGAGAACGCGTCCTCGCCCAAGCGGCGGCCGGCACCAATGGCTCCCGGCTCGCCGCCGTCGTAGTTCATGACAAGGAGAACGCATGACGTCCCCAACCCCGGATCTCGACTTCACCGCCGCAATCGTGGCGTCGCTGTTGCCTTCCCGCCATCCGCTGCAGGCCGTTGCCGCCACCGAAGCCGGCATCCCGGCCGGCACTGCGGCCTACGTGGCCACCTCCGTGGGCCAGCGCAGCACCGAATTGGTTCTGGCGGTCGACGGCGAGGTGCAGCTCGCCCTGTCCGCGCTCGACGATCTCACCGCGGAGGAGGCACTGCGTCCGGCGCTGGAGGAGGCAGCCCAGCGCATCGGCCCCGGAGTTCTGGGACCGGTGGAGGCCAGGCCCGCCGAATCGGCCTTCGATGGTGCGCAGATGTACGTGCTGGAGGCGAACGGCACACCGCACGCCTGGTTCGGCATTCGTCAGCGCCCCGCGCCTGCGGAACGGCAGTCCGCTCCACTGGCACCGGGCGCTCTGAAGGTGCTCTACGACGTCGAGATGACCCTCACCGCCGAGATCGGACGTACCCGCCTGCCCGTGCGCGACGTGCTGGGCCTGGTTCCCGGCGCGGTCCTGGAGCTGGACCGCGGGGTCGGCAGCCCCGCCGACGTCATGGTGAACGGGCGGCTCGTGGCGCGCGGGGAGATCGTGGTCGTCGACGAGGACTACGCCGTGCGCATCACGGACATAGTGGACGGTGACGAGGCTCTTCGTCAATGACCGATACCTATCTCCTGCTGCTGCGGGTGGTGCTGTCTCTCGGCGCGGTGCTGGGCCTGCTGTGGTTTCTGGCCCGCCGCGTCAACGGGCAGTTCTCCCGTGGCCGGGCCGCGCCCATCAACGTCGTGGCGCGCACCTCGCTCTCGCGTCATGCGGGCCTGGCGGTGGTGGAGGTCGACGAACGCCGTCTGCTGCTCGGGGTGGCGGACACCGGGGTGACGCTCATCGCCGAGCTGGATCCCGACAAGCCCGGGGAACCGGGGGAGGACTCGACCTTGGCTGATGGCGCGGTGGGCGAGGAGAGCGCGAGCATCCGGGAGTTCATCCACGGCGACCTGGCCGCAGCCATCGACGACGTTCCTCCGCTATCCGTGCAGGGGCGTGCTGCGCGCCGTGCCAAGCACGCCTGGGATCGCGAACTCGTGAAAGCGCAGGAGCAGGAGCAGGAGGCTCCCGCTCAGGAATCGTTACTCTCTGCGGGCACATGGAGACGTGCCTGGGAGTCCGTACAGGGGAGACGGTGACTACAACAGACGTCGGGGCGCACGATGCCCTGGCTGGATTGCGGTGCGCCACGCGCCTGCGTCGTCTTCTCCTTGCCGGTGTCCTCGCGGCTGTGCTGCTGGTTCTGCTCACGGTGAGTCCGACAGTGGCAGTGCCCGTCGACCCCGCCGAACCGAATCCGCCGGAACCTCCGCTCGTGGATATCACGGTAGGGGAAGGCGGTTCGGCGCCGTCGGCCTCCATCGTGGTCCTCATCCTCATGACGGTGCTGTCCGTGGCGCCGTCGTTACTGCTCATGATGACGAGCTTCACCAAGATCTTCGTGGTGCTCGCGCTCTCGCGCAACGCCCTCGGCCTTCAGGGAGTTCCTCCCAACCAGGTTCTCGCGGGCCTTGCCCTCTTCCTCAGCATCTTCATCATGGCTCCCGTGCTCGGCGACATCAACGCCGCCGCCGTCCAGCCGTATCTTGCGGGCACCGTGAGCTTCTCCGACGCCGTCTCACTGGCAGAGGCCCCATTGCGCGCCTTCATGGGCGGAATGACCCGCCAGGAGGACATCGCGCTCATAACCCGCGCGGCGGGAGCCGCGAACCCTGCCTCCCTGGCCGAGGTTCCCATGCAGACCCTGGCGCCCGCCTTCATGCTCTCGGAGCTCCGGGCGGCCTTCATCATCGGGTTCGTCATCTTCGTTCCCTTCCTCGTCATCGACCTGGTGGTGGCCGCCACCCTCATGTCGATGGGAATGATGATGCTGCCACCCGTCATGATCTCGCTGCCCTTCAAAATCTTGCTGTTCGTGATGGTGGACGGATGGGGCCTCATCATCACCCAACTCGTGGGGTCATACAGATGAATCAAGCAGACGTCATCGACATCGCCACCGTCGCGCTGACACTGGCGGCGAAACTCTCTGCGCCGTTGCTGGTCACCGCGCTGGTCGTGGGTCTCGCGGTCTCCCTGTTGCAGTCGGTCACGCAGCTTCAGGAGGTGACCTTGAGCTTCGTCCCCAAGGCGATCGCCGTGGCCATCGCCCTGGTCGTCGCCGGGAACTGGATGCTCACCGAACTCGTCACCACCACCCAGGATCTGATGGATCGAATTCCGGGACTGCTGGGCGGCTAGCGGGTGAACACGCTGACGTCCCTGGAACCGTTCGTCCTCGCCATGACGCGAGTGACCGTTTTCCTCGTGCTGGCTCCTCCCTTCTCGCACGGTGGAATCCCCATGCGTGTGCGCGTGATGCTGGGCGTCGTTCTGGCGTTCGCCTCCGGCGCCACCGTTCAGATGGCGTCGGCGGACACCGGCCAGTTCCTGGGACGCATGGTCTCGGAGGCTTTGGTGGGCGCGGGCCTTGGGTTCGTCATCATGCTTGCCATCAGCGCCGTTCAGGTAGCGGGACGATTCATCGACTCCTTCGGCGGATTCGAGATCGGTGCGGCCTTCGACCCCATGTCCCAGACACAGAGCGGCCCCTTCGGGCGTTTCTACCAACTGCTCGCCGTCGTCCTCCTCTTCTCCTCCGATGGATACCAGCTGGTGATTCTCGGCGTGGCGCGCACCTTCCAGCTGTTGCCGCTCGGCCAGGGGTTCGAAGTGAACGTGCTCGCCGATGTGTTGACCAATTCGGTGGGATCGATGATGCTCGCTGCGCTCCAGATCGCCGGTCCGCTCGTCGTCGTCCTGTTCCTCGCTGATGTGGGACTGGGCTTGCTGACACGCGTCGCTCCCGCGCTCAATGCCTTCGCCATGGGCTTCCCCTTGAAGATCCTCATCGCTCTGGCGCTATCGACGGTAGCCATCGCCACCATGCCGCAAATCGTCGAGTGGCTGGTGACGCGCGGCACCGATCAGATACTGGAGATCCGATGAGCGGTAGCGGTGAGGATCGCAGCGAGAAGGCCAGCCCGCAGAGAATGAGGAAGGTCCGGCAGGAGGGCAACCTCAGCCGGTCCCAAGACCTCTCTGCCTGGCTCGTGGTGGGAGCCGCGGCCGTGGTGATACCGGGGCTCATCCATGCCGTCTACGAGGAGCTCTTGCGCGTATTCGACGAGGTGAGCGATGTGGCCGAGTCGCCAGAACCCGCCCGGGCCTGGGATGCCCTCGCCAGTGGATTGAGCACGCTGCCCGCCGTCCTGGGCACGCTCTTCGTCGTGGTGGCGTTGACAGCGCTGGTGGGCTCGGCCGCCCAGGGCGGTGTCCACTTCGCCTCGAAGCGCCTCAAGCCGAAGTTCGAGTCGCTCAATCCCCTGAAAGGTCTCAAGCGGATCTTCGGCCCCCAGGCCTGGTGGCAGGGTGTCAAGGTGCTTGCCAAGAGCGCGCTGGTGGGGTTCGTGCTCTACACGGTCATCGTCAAGATGGTGCCCTTCGTCCGCAACTCGGGCGCGATCTCCGTGCGCCAGATGCTGGGTGAGGCCGAAAGCGGTTTCACGACGCTGATGTGGACGGCTGTCGCGGCCGGCCTCCTGTTGGCGGTCATCGATGTGATCGTGGTGATCCGCCGCAACCGTAAGCACACGAGGATGAGCAAGAAGGAGCTCAAGGACGAGCACAAGAACACCGAGGGCAACCCCCTCATCAAGGGAGCCATCCGCGGCAAACAGATCGCGATGAGCCGCAACCGTATGATCGCGGCCGTCGCGGACGCCGAGGTCGTGGTCGTCAACCCCACCCATATCGCGGTGGCCTTGAAATATCGCGAGGGTGTGGGAGTACCGCAGGTGGTGGCCAAAGGTCGTGGGCACATCGCCGCCCGTATCAAGGAGGAGGCGCTCAAGCGCCGCATTCCCGTGGTCCAGGATATTCCGCTTGCCCGTGCTCTCGAAGCGGAGTGCGACCTCGGAGCCATCATCCCCAACTCCCTGTACCAGGACGTGGCGCGCGTTCTGGCCTTCATCATGTCCCTCAGACGCCGCGGCGCCGCGGCCGGAACCCACACCATGCCCGCGGCCGGAACCCACAGCAGAACTGGCGCTCGCGGCGGGCCAGCGGCCGCCGCACACACCATGCCCGTCTCTCCAGCAAAGGAACGCCCATGAGACGCAACGCCCGACTCATTCAGATAGCCACCCCGATCGGAGTGGTGGCCATCGTGCTTCTCCTCGTGGTGCCGATCCCCGCCGTTGTCCTGGACGTACTTCTCGCGGCGAATATCGCAGTGTCGATGCTCATCCTGCTGACGGCCATGTCCATCAAGAAACCGCTCGACTTCTCGGTGTTCCCCTCCCTCGTGCTGGTGATGACGCTTCTGCGGCTGGGGCTCAACGTGGCGTCCACGCGCCTGGTGCTGCGCGACGGCTATGCCGGAGAGGTCATCAACGCTTTCGGTCACTTCGTGATCGGCGGATCCCTGGTGATCGGCCTCGTCGTCTTCCTCATCCTGGTGGTGATCCAGTTCGCGGTGGTGACCAACGGCGCCGGCCGCGCCGCCGAGGTGGGAGCCAGGTTCACATTGGATGCGCTGCCCGGCAAGCAGATGGCGATCGATGCGGATCTCAACGCCGGCTTGATAGACGAGCGGGAAGCACGCCAGCGCCGTTCCGCCGTCGCCGCCGAAGCGGACTTCTACGGCGCCATGGACGGAGGGTCCAGATTCGTCAAGGGCGATGCCATCGCCGGAATCGTCATTACGCTCATCAACCTGGTGGGCGGGTTCGTGATCGGCATGGTCCAGCGCGGGCTGAGTGCGGGGGAGGCCCTCGAAACCTACTCGCTGCTCACCATCGGCGACGGTCTGGTGACTCAGATTCCCGCCCTGCTCATGTCCGTGGCCACCGGCCTGGTGGTGACTCGCGGCAGCATGAGCGAGGACATGGGCACGGTGGCGGGACGCCAGATCATGCAGTCGCGCAGTGCTCTCATGATCGCTGGGGCGGCCGCAATCGCCATCTCGGTGGTTCCCGGCATCCCGAAGCTTCCCTTCATCGTGGTGGGCACGCTCATGCTGTTTGCAGCCAACCGGGTCAAGCTCCGGGAGGAAGCGGAGGAGCGGGAGCAGGCCAAAGCGGAGGCCGCCCCGAAGCAGTCCGTGGCGACGGATACTCCCGAGGCGCTCGTGGAACAGATGTATGTGCATCCTCTGGAGATCCTGCTGGCCCCCGACCTCGTCGATCTCGTGGGGCAGGCCGCCGACCAGGATCTCCTGGGCAGGGTCCAGGCCCTGCGCCGCAAGATCGCCCTGGACCTGGGCCTGCTACTGCCCCCGGTTCGTACCAGGGATTCGATCGACCTTCCGCCGGGAACCTACTCGATCATGGTCCACGGTGTGGAAGTCGCTCGTGGGCAGGCCCCCGCGGGCAAGGCGCTCGCACTTGGCGAGGATCTGGATTCCCTGCCCGGGATCTCCGTGAACGAACCCGTGTTCGGATTGCCCGGCCGGTGGATCCCACGAGAGCTGGGGCATTCCGCGGAATTGACGGGCGCAACGGTCGTCGACCGCGTCTCGGTACTCATCACGCACCTGTCCTCCGTGGTCAGCTCCCATGCCGCCGCGCTGCTCTCGCGTGAGGACGTGCGGATGCGCAACGAGAGCCTCAAGGAGACCAGCCCCTCCCTGGTGGAGGAGCTGGTGCCGGGCGTTCTCGGCCTCGGAGACGTGCAACGAGTGCTGCAGGGCCTGCTCGCCGAACAGGTCCCGGTTCGGGATCTGGAGCGCATCTACGAGGCTCTCTCGGTCCGCGCCTGCACCACTACCGAGACCGAACTGCTGATAGAGGCTGCCCGGTTGGCCTTGGGCGATGTCATCGCCTCCCGCCACGCCAGCGGGGATGCACTGAGAGTGATCACGATCGATCCGCCGAGCGAGCAGACATTGGTTGAGGGGCTGCGCCAGACTGATCAGGGCACGCAGTTGTCCATCGCCCCCGACCAGGTCGAGCTGCTCATGGAATCCGTGCGCGTGCACGCGGCGGCCGCGGAGAACAGTGGAGATTCCGTGGTGCTCGCGTGCGCCCCGGCGATACGCCCTGCATTGCGCCGAATGGTCGCCATGGCGGCGCCGAATCTTCCCGTCCTGGCTTACGGGGAGATCACCGCGGCCTCCCGACGCATCGAAACCGTCGGGGTCGTGAGTCTGACGGCGGGTGCCGCCCGGGTGTGAAGTTTTCGCGAAGAGGTAACAGTTCTGGCGAGAGGCCACGGTTAGGACAGTGTCCCACCCGTGGCCTCTCGCCCGATGTGTGGCCTCTCCCAGTTAGTGGGACCGGCACAGCTGGCCTGGTCGAGATGAACGTGGCCCACCGGCCACCGGCGCTCCCCCGCCAGCAGGTTATACTCTTGGTGTGCTAGTACTGAGCCGCCGCATCGGCGAAGAGATCATCATCGGAGATGACATCGTCCTCACTGTTGTCGATGTGCGCAACGATTCAGTACGCCTGGGCATCAAGGCGCCGCGCAGCGTCTCGGTCAATCGTGCCGAGGTGCGTGAGGCCGTGGAGGCGGAGAACCGGGAGGCGGCGCAGGCCGCGGTGGAACCGGAGGAGATGCTGCGCGAACTGGGCCGCCCTGCCCCACCCACCTCTCCTGATTCGCAGGGGTGACGCCCGGCCGCGGTTCCCGCCAAGCCGGGCATTCTGGGTTTCGACGTCGCTCAACCGGCAAGGTCGGTGAGCGGAATCGAAATCCGGAACATCCAGAATCCTCATAACTAGCCCGTGTCGTCCGATTCAACACATGAGTGCAGGATGCGCTCGATCGGACAACATGGAGGTACCCCCGGTGGACGATATGGACGAGATCGTCCAGGAGTTCCTGGTGGAGAGTCACGAGAACCTGGACCAGTTGGATCAGGACCTGGTTGCTCTCGAAAGCCAGCCTGGCTCGCGAGATCTACTGAGCAGCATTTTCCGTACGGTGCACACCATCAAGGGAACGAGCGGTTTCCTGGGGCTGGACGCGCTGGAATCCGTGTCGCACGCGGGCGAGGGGCTGCTTTCTGAACTGCGCGATGGGATCAGGACGATGACGCCCGCCACCACGGACGTCCTTCTCTCCCTGGTGGACACCATCCGCGCCATGCTCGCCTCCATCGAGTCGGGCGACGGCGACGCGGCCGTCGATTCCTCTGCCGTGCGTGCGGCGATCGCCTCCATCCTGCAGGGGGAGGAAGGCCCACCGCATCAGCTGGAAGGTGAGTTCCACCAGCAGCCTCGGAACTCGGAGCCGAAGCTGGATGCCGACGTCGTCGCCGCAGCGGAACCCTCGGAAACCGGACGACCTATCGCGCCGGACGCAGATGAATCGCTTACCGATCTCTCTCCCGCCGTCTCGGCGCAGACCCCCGCGACGGCGGACAACTCCGAACATGCGGGCGAGGATCATCCCGCAGTCCGCTCGGCGGCGGATTCCTCGGTGCGCGTCGATGTGGGCCTGCTGGATGCGCTGATGCGCCAGGTGGGCGAGCTGGTCCTGGTGCGCAACCAGATCGAACGCCTCATCGAGCTGGATCAGAACATCGATCTGCAGCGCGCGGGCCAGAGCCTCAACCTCATCTCCTCGGAGCTGCAGGAGGGCGTCATGAAGACGCGCATGCAGCCGATCGATCACCTGTGGTCGAAGATGCCCCGCGTCGTGCGCGATCTGTCCAAAGCGCTGGGCCGCGAGACCCATCTGGTGATGGAGGGCCGCGAGACGGAGTTGGATCGCTCCCTGCTCGAGGCGGTGAAGGACCCTCTCACCCACCTGGTTCGCAACGCGGTGGATCACGGCATCGAGACGCCGGCCAAGCGCGTGGCTGCGGGTAAGTCGCCCGTCGGCACGGTGACCCTGAGCGCCTACCACGCCGGCGGCCAGGTGGTGGTCGAGATCAGCGACGACGGCAAGGGCATCGACCCGGACGCCGTAGCCGCGACCGCTATCAAGCGCTCAATCCTGACGCCGGAGCTCGCGCGTAAGCTCTCCACCTCTGAGATCTTCGATTTGCTCTTCCAACCGGGGTTCTCCACCGCGGAGAAGGTGACGAACGTTTCCGGCCGCGGGGTCGGGATGGACGTGGTGCGCAGCAAGGTCGAGTCGATCGGAGGCACGGTCGACGTCGACTCCCGCCTCGGCGAGGGGACGACATGGCGCCTGCGCATCCCGCTGACGCTCGCCATCATGCCCGCGCTGACCGTCGAATGCGGCGACGAGGTGTTCGCCGTGGCTCAGGTCAACCTGCTCGAGCTGGTGGCCATTCAGGATCGCGACGACGACGCCCACGTCGAGTACGTGGGAAGCGCTCCGGTCTACCGGCTGCGCGGGGCGCTCCTTCCGATCGTGTCCCTCGCCGAGGTGCTCGGCCTGGAACCGGGAACCGGCGCCGCCGTCATCGCGGTGATCCAAGCCGACGAGCACCGGTTCGGGCTGATGGTGGATCGGGTGATCAACACCGAGGAGATAGTGGTCAAGGCGCTGTCCGGGAGAATCAAGCAGATCGGCCTGTATTCGGGGGCGACGGTCTTGGGCGATGGAAATGTCGCCCTGATCCTGGATGTTCAGGCGGTGGCGCGCCGCGCGCTGGCGGGCGAGGTCGGCGACCTCATACGGGTCCGCGCGGCCGCAGTCGCCGCGGAAGCCGCACAGGTCGAGCAGGAGCAGCTCCTGGTGGTCGCCATCGGCGACGGGCGCCGGGTGGCGCTCCCATTGGACGCGGTCACGCGCCTGGAGCGCATGCCCGCGGCTCGCATCGAACACGTCGGACACCGGGAGGTCATACAGTATCGCGGCGATCTCCTTCCGCTGGCCCGGCTGGATCGGATCCTGGGTTCCTTCGGGGGCGACGAGCCCGAGGACATGCTGGTCGTGGTGCTGCGTGGGACCCACGGCGAGCAGCTCGCCGTGGTGGTGGCGCAGATCCTGGACATCGTGGAGCACGATCCCGGTGCCCGTAGCGAACTGGACGACACCGGCTTGCTGGGATCGACGGTCGTCAGCGAGCGCGTGACAGAGCTCCTCGATGTAGACAGCCTCATCGCCTCCATGGCGGCGATGAGAACGGCAAACGCGGGCGGCCTGGAGATGGTGGGGATCTGATATGAGCAAACTACTCGTGACGTTCGCGGTGGGGGATCACTTCTATGGTCTGCCCGTCGAACGCGTGCAGGAGGTGCTGCCGCAGCGTGTCACCACTCTGGTACCCCTCGCCCCTGCGGACGTGGCCGGGTTGGTGAACCTGCGCGGCCAGGTGGTCGAGTCCCTCGATCTGCGCTCGCGGTTGGGGTTGGAGCCCGTGCTCGCGGGCACCGAGCGGATGAGCGTGGTGGTGCGCAACGGCGCCAACCCGGTCTCCCTCGTCGTGGATCGGATCGGGGATGTGGCCGTGGTGGATGAGACGCAGTTCGAGGAGCCTCCCTCCACCTTGGATTCCTCCCTGCGCGCGCTCATCGTGGGCGCCTACAAGCTTCCCGGGCAGCTGTTGCTGGCCCTCGACGTCGACGCCGTGACCGTTGAGTAGTATGACGACGCCGTTGACATCCCCTTCTTCCTCTTCCCAGCAGAGCTCGACCCCGCCGGGGCGCCGCGCCCCGGCGGGTGAGGCCGGTAACCCGATCCGGGTGCTGGTGACGGACGACTCCGTCGTCGTCCGCAAACTGGTGTCCCAGGCTCTGGCCGTGCATCCCGGCATCGAGGTGGTGGGCACCGCCGCCAACGGTCATATCGCGTTGAACAAGGTACGCCAGCTCGAACCCGACGTGGTCACAATGGATATCGAGATGCCGGAGATGGACGGCATCACGGCCGTGCGAGAGCTGCGCGCCGCCGGATATCGCCGCCCGATCATCATGTGCTCCACGCTGACGGAGCGCGGAGCGGCGGCGACGCTCGACGCGCTTGCGGCGGGGGCCAGCGACTACGTCACCAAGCCCAGCAACACCGGGAGCATCGAGAAGTCGCTTCAGGTGATGACCGATGACCTGGTGCCCAAGGTGCTCGCGCTGGTGCCGCGCCAGATGCCGCGCACGCCGGGGGCCGCGACGCCCCGACTGGGACGGCGGGCCCCGAGCCTCGGGCTGCGCACCGTCGCTGCCCGAAAGGGTGCCGCGCCCGCGGTGGAGATCGTGGTCATCGGCAGCTCGACGGGTGGCCCGAACGCGCTTTCGACGCTCATCGAGGGACTGACGAAGCGGCCGAAGGTTCCCGTGGTGGTCGTGCAGCACATGCCGCCCGTGTTCACCCGTCAGCTGTCCGAGCGCCTCGACCGAATCGGCTCGATCTCTGTGGTCGAGGCGCACGATGGCCAAGCCCTGGTTGCCGGGACCGTGTACATCGCCCCCGGTGGCCGGCATCTCGAGGTCCGTTCGGCGGCCGGTCTGGGTGTGGTGCGGCTGAACGACAACCCGCCCGTCAACTACTGCCGCCCCTCCGTGGACGTGATGTTCCGCTCCGCGGCGGCCTCATACAGCGGTGGGGTCCTCGGGGTCGTGCTGACAGGAATGGGGTCCGACGGCGCGCAGGGAGCAGGGCAGATCGCCAAGGCGGGGGGCGCCGTTCTGGCGCAGGATCCCTCCACATCGGTGGTGTGGGGAATGCCCGGCGCCGTGACGGAAGCGGGGTACGCCCGAGCTGTCCTTCCGCTGGGCGAGATCGCCGCCGCCATCGAACGCGGTATCGAGGGAGCATCGATATGAGTGTGTCCGCGTTGACCTTCAGCTTCGTCAGCGATCTGGTGCGGCGCGAGAGCGCGATCCAGCTGAATCCTGGTAAGGAGTACCTGGTCGAAAGCCGCCTGCTCCCACTTGCCCGCGCCGCCGGACTGCAGGGGGAGGGCGCCGTCGACCAATACGTGCAGAGAGTGCGAACCGACCGCGCCGCGCTCACCGGAGTAGTCGAGGCCCTCACGACGAACGAGACCTCGTGGTTCCGGGACAACAGCCCCTTCGCGGTGCTGCGCAAAGCCCTCCTCCCGGAGATCCGGTTGCGCAACAGTGGAGAGCTGCGGATATGGTCGGGAGCCTGCTCAACCGGCCAGGAACCGTATTCCATTGCGATGTCACTGCTGGAGGAGGGAGAGACCGACTTCTCCGTCCTGGCCTCGGACCTCTCACGTGCGGTCCTCACCATCGCGAAGGATGCCTCGTACGGCCAGCTGGAGATGAATCGCGGCATGCCCGCTGGAATGCTCGTGCGCTACTTCACCCGAGCCGGGGCACGGTGGCGGCTGGCGGACAACGTGCGCGGGCGCGTCTCGTTCCGGCAACACAATCTGTTGAACGGGGTGCCCCTGGGTGGTCCATTCGACGTCGTATTCCTGCGTAACGTTCTCATCTACTTTGACGCGGCAACCAAACAACGAATCCTCAGCGCCATCGCACGCGCAATGCGCCCGGGCGGATATCTGATCCTGGGTGCGGCCGAAACCGTGTACGGCGCCGAGCACCTGTGGGACCGGATGCCCGGTAGCCGAGGTTCCCAATACCAGCTTCGTGGAGGTGTCAAGTGAAGGCCTTGGTGATTGACGATTCGAAGGTCATGCGGCGAATCGTCGGCAAATATCTGTCGACCGTGGGATTCGAGGTCGAGGAGGCGGGTAACGGCCAGGAGGCGCTCGACTTTCTCGAGTCGCATGGCTCCGTGGATCTCGCTTGCATCGACTGGAACATGCCGGTGATGGATGGCCTCACGTTCGTCACGCGGGTACGCGGAAGGAGCGAGTGGCGAGACATGACACTCATGATGGTGACCACCGAGTCCGAACACGGGCAGATCGTGCGGGCCCTGGCCGCCGGCGCGCACGAATACCTGATCAAACCGTTCACCCCCGATGCCCTGCTGGACAAATTGCATCTGCTCGGCCTCGCCCCCTACCAGGAGGTGTGATGACTGACGAAACAGCCATGACAGAACAGGTCCTTGCTATCGCCGAGGATGTCTTCACGGCAATGATCGACGGCGAGGAGGGCGGAATCCGGCTGTGGGAAGGCCCGCTGCCCGCCGTCGTCGACCCGCTGCACGCATGGGTGGACGTGAACGGTGCCCTGCCCGCGCGGGCGGCGGTGACGGCCGAACGCGGCACGTGCCTGCTGCTCGCCCGGGCGCTCATGTCGATGGAACTTGACGAGGAGGTCTCGAAGGACGATCTCGTGGACGCGTTCGGGGAGGTCGCCAACGTGGTGGGTGGCAACATCAAGGCACTCATCCCGGACCCGGGTGCCCTTTCGCTTCCGAGGGTGGCTGAGAGCCTACCCACGGAGGACGCGCCCGAACACCGTGTCGAGCTCTCGTGGAGAGCGAGCCCCATCTTTATCTCATTGTGGACACTGGACAACAACGGAGGAGACAAAGCATGAGAGTCCTGGTTGCCGACGACAGCCGCGTGATGCGCCAGATCGTCATTCGCACGCTACGTCAGGCCGGATATGACGATTGGGAGGTGACCGAGGCTCCCGATGGCGCTGCCGCACTGGACATCGCGCTGGCCGAACAGCCCGATCTCGTGCTGTCGGATTGGAACATGCCGGAGATGAATGGCATCGACCTGCTGCGCAGCCTGCGCATGTCCGGCAGTTATATCCCCCTGGGATTCGTCACCTCGGAGGGATCGCGCGAGATGCGCGAATTGGCCGAGAGCGAGGGAGCGCTGTTCCTCATCTCGAAGCCTTTCACGCCGGAGAGCTTCCGCGAGGCCATCGAGGCGGTGTTGGCATGAGTACCGAACTGCCGGCTCCCAAGGAAGTCAGAGATCTCCTCGTGGGGGTGGTCGGGCGAGATGTCGACTTCACGGTGGACGCCAGCGCACTCACTCCGGATTCTCCCGGTGGCGTGATCGTGGGAGAATACGTCAATGACGCGATGGGCTCCCTTGCCCTCATCGCGCTCGACCTGCCGCTTGCCGCCTACCTGGGGGCGGCTCTCGCCCTGGTTCCGCCTGGTGGAGCCGAAGCGTCCATCGAGGACGGATTCCTCTCCGATTCCCTTCTGGATAACGCCTACGAGGTCCTCAACATCGCGGCATCGCTGTTCAACAAGGAGGGCAGGCCGCATCTGCGTATCGGTCCCCTGTATGACACCGCGCGGGCCATGTTGCCCCAGGAGATCGACTCGTGGCTCATCGGCTTCGTTCCGCGGCTGGATGCCGTGGTGAACGTCGCCGGGTACGGGCAGGGCCGGATCGGCGTCCTGATCCGTTAAACCTTGGCGGGCGGGCAGAGTCGCGTCGTCCCTTGATTTCGATTTCGGCCGGGCCTTCATTCAATCGGCAGGGTAGGTGCGCTCAACCGGCGGGCAACGTCCTCAAGCGCAAGAGGGATGGGGACGTTGCCCGGAGCTCAGCCGTTCTTGGCGCTGATGACGGCGCCGCTCTTCTCCTGGGTGGGAGCGGGCGCCACGTAGGCTCCCTGCCACACCGTGTCGAAAGGAGTGTGTCCGGGCACGCGAGCACGGATACCGTCGGTCACCACGTCCTTGGCCACGCGTACGGCGTCGTGGATGTCCGCTCCCTTCGCCAATTCGGCGGTGATCGCGGCGGCAAGGGTGCAGCCCGCACCCGAGACGCGATGCTCGCCGATCTTGGGGGAGGAGAAGGCGGTGGCGCCCTCGCCGTCCCAGAGCACGTCGACGGCCTCTTGCCCTGGGAAGTCGATGCCGCCCTTGACCACCACGTAGCGCGGTCCCAGCTGGGAGATCCGATACGCGGCCTCTGCCAGGTCCTGAACGGTTTCCAGCTTCTCCATGCCGGAGAGGGTGCACGCCTCGAAATAGTTGGGGGTGGCCACGGTCGCCAGAGGAAGGATCTTCTCGCGCAACGCATTGTCCGTGTCCAGCGCGGCTCCCGGCTCCTGGCCCTTGCAGATGAGAACCGGATCGAGGACCACGTTCTTCCAGCTCTGGCTTGCGAGCCCCTCGGCGACCGCGTCGATGGTGGCGGGATGGCCCAGCATCCCGATCTTGACGGTATCCAGATCCTGCGAACTCATGGCCGCCTCCATCTGGTCCCGGATCACCTGAGGATCGACGGGTACGAAGCGATGCCCCCAGTCGTTCTTCGGATCGAAGGAGACGATGCAGGTCAAGGTCCCCATTCCGTACACGCCCAGGTGCTGGAAGGTCTTGAGATCCACTTGGAAGCCAGCACCTCCGGTGGCCTCGGATCCGGCGATGGTATAGGCAAAATTGACCATGTTTCTCCTCCTGTGCAGGCAACTGTCTGCCAACTTAGATGCTAGGCCTCTGCGCGGCAGCCTGCCAGCCTGCCCACGGTGCCAGCCTGCCCACGGTGCGGGCCTGCCCACGGTGCGGGTGCGCCCGGGTGCGCCACCGGAAAGCCATGGGGCGCCAACGGACCCGATGCCGCAGGCTAGAGTTGCGGATGATCGGTGGTCTCGGGGTCGCCTGTCTGACGCAGGCCGGCCTCCAGCGAATCGATGCGGGCCAGGTCTTCGTCCGTGAGGGAGGTCTGGGTGGCCGCAAGGTTCTCGGTGAGGCGCTCGCGATGTACCGACTTGGGGATGATCACGCGCTCCTGAGCCAGGTGCCAGGCCAGGATCGCCTGCGCCGGGGTGCAGTCCCGTGCCGCCGCGATCTCCTGGACCACAGGGTTCTTCAGATCCACACCGCGTCCGATGGGCGAATATGCCTCCACCACCATGCCGGCATTGCGGCTGGCGGCCTCGAAATCGCGTTGCTGCAGGCTGGGGTGGGACTCGAACTGGTTGACCATCGGTTGCACCGAAGCGCTCGCGGCGAGCTCGGCGATGGTTGCCGGGGTGAAGTTCGCAACACCGATGGCCTTGGCGCGCCCGGATTCGTAGATCTCTTCCAGGGCTTTCCAGGTCTCGAGATACAGTCCCCACTTGGGCACCGGCCAGTGGATGAGGTACAGGTCGACGTAGTCCAGGCCCAAACGTTCCAGTGAGGCGTCGAAAGCTGCGAGTGCCTTCGAGTAGCCCTGGTTGGCGTTCTGGAGCTTTGTCGTCACGAAGAGCTGCTCGCGTGGGACGCCGCATGCTCGAATGCCGGCTCCGAGCCCTTCTTCGTTCTTGTAGGCCGCGGCGCCGTCGAAATGCCGATAGCCGAGTTCGACGGCGTCCTCCACGGTCTTCTGGGCGCTGTCAGCAGGAACTTCCCACAGCCCCAGGCCGACCAGGGGGATCTCGGTGCCGTTGGGCAATGTCGTTGTAGTACGCATGCATCAATTGTGCCCATGATTGCCTCGCTATGTCAGGCTAAACACCCGGCTTCCGAGTTTCCATGACCGCCTGATGCTCCTCGCCGACGTCCCTCGGCCCGGCCTCGTCTGGCAAGCTGTTTCGCACGGCATCTCGCCTGCTCTTCCGCACGTCACTACGAAGCCGTCGTTCTCGCGCCGTCGTCGTCCCGGATCCGTGCACTTCGCCCGCACCGGCATCTCTCTCGTCACCGGCTGGAGAGCCATACCATCGTGACAGCCAGGTGTGACCGATCCATCATCGGTGAAAGATGAAGTAAATGTCCGCGCGGGTAGCCTTGCTGTATGGACACAGCGACGTACCAAATCGATGGGCACACCATGCGCGAGCACTGGATGACGGTGCCCCTGGATTACTTCGGTGCCCTGTCGCTGCTGCCCTCCGGGACCGATTACCGTATGGTGCCGAGCCGGATCAACGTGTTCGCACGCGAATACATCCGCCATGGGCATGAGGACGCTCCCCGCCTGGTGTTCTTTCAGGGAGGCCCGGGTTCGGCCGCGCCTCGTATGGCGCCGATCGGCTCATGGCTCGACACCGCTCTGGAGCACTTCCGGGTGGTCCTCATCGACGAGCGGGGAACCGGGAACTCGCACCCGTTGGAGCAGATCGCTATCACCAGTGCTGGGGCGCCCGAGGTACAGGCCGCGTATCTCTCCTGCTTTCGCCAGGATTCCATCGTGCGCGACGCCGAGATCCTGCGTCAGGAACTGCAGGGCGATACCCCATGGGCGGCGCTCGGCCAGAGCTTCGGCGGTTTCACCGTCACCTGCTATCTCTCCCAGGCCCCGCAGGGTTTGTCGGAGGCGTTCATAACGGCGGGATTGCCGTCGACGACGAAGCATGCGGACGAGGTGTACCGCCTGACGTACCGGGCGGTGAGCACGCGGAATCGGGAGTTCTTCGCGCGCTATCCGCACGATGAGACCACCTCCTGGTATGTAGCCACCCATCTCGCCGATGTCGAGGAGACCCTGCCCACCGGCGAGCGCCTCACCCCCGGAAGATTTCGCCAGCTGGGAATCGTGCTGGGCTACTCCTATGGGCCCGAACAGCTTCACTTCCTGCTAGAGGACCCCGTGTGGAGCATCAGGGGCCAGCGCCGCCTGCGGCCGCAGTTCCTCTCCCGAGTGGGCCACCTGTTGTCTTTCGCGGATAACCCCTTGTACGCCGTGCTGCACGAGGCCATCTACGCGCAGTCGTCCACCGGGGCCACGGCTTGGAGCGCACAGCGAGTGCGCGGGGAGTTCCCCGAATTCGCTCTGCCAGAGCTCCAGTACGGAGGTTCAGCCGAGAACGACATGCGCAAGGAGGGCCGAGGCTTCCGCTTCACGGGCGAGCACATCTTCCCCTGGCAGATCGAGCAGGACCCCGCGCTGAAGCCGTTGGCCGCGGCCGGCGAGCAGCTTGCCTTCTCCCGGCGCTGGCCCGAGCTCTATTCGCCGGACACATTGGCGGAGAACACCGTGCCGACGGCGGCATGGATCTATCTCGACGACGCATTCGTCCCCTACGAGCTGTCCAAGCAGACAGCGGATCAGATTCGCGGTCTCAAGCCGCTCATCACCAACGACTACCATCACGACGGGCTGCGTACGGGTGGTCCGCAGATGATCGAGCGCCTCCTCGGAGCAGTCCGCTCCTGAAAAGAGGTGGGGCAGCCGGCCCGGCGCTGCTCACCCGAGCCAACGGCGTTGGGCCTGTGGGCACGGGTGGTTTACTCACCCGGCGCTGCTCACTCCACCAATGTGGAGTACTGCTCCTCGAAGCGGGCACGATTCTCGGCGTAGTAGGCGGCGTGCTCGGGGCGCGGCTCGAAGCGCTTCCCGATGGTCGGATCGGCTCGTTGAACCCCCGGTGCCAGCGTATCCAGCGCAAGCAACGCGGTGCCGTGGAGCGTGGCGCGCTTGATGACCACGGGGAGCACCGGCAGCTGCAGGGCATCGGAGAGCATCGCGAGCCACCCGGGATGATCCTGCATGACGCGCCCGGACATCCGAATCTCACTCGGATCGCCGCCTGCTTCCCGGAGCTGATCGAAGACTCGCGCGTAGGACTGGCTCACGCCCTCCATAACCGCACGGGCGATGGCATCGCCCGTGGCTGAGAAGGTGATCCCGGTGATGGAGGCCTGTGCGCGCGATGCCCATCCGGTGGAGCGCTCACCTGTGAAGTAGGGCAAGACCACAGGAGTATGAGGTGCGGGGTCCCGTGTGAAGATCTCGTCGAGGGTATCGCCCTCGGGTAGGCGCAGGCTCTCCTCGATCCAGCTGATCGCCCGGCCCACATCGTTGAGAGCGCCGCCCAGGATCGCCCGGTTGCGCGAGACGCGGTACGCCCACAGCCCGCTCGGAATCCTCGAGGGCACACCGCGCACGATCACACGCATGGCGCCGGAGGTCGCAGCGCTCGCCGCCATCGCCCGCGAGTCCGGCGCACCCGCTCCGATATTGGAGACGAGACCGTCCGGGACCACAGGGAACCATGAGGCATCGGCCAATTCGGGCCAACGTGCGCCGGCTGTGCCATTCACATCGGTCAGAGGCCTGTCGGGGTCCCTGACCTCCCCCATCTGTTCCACACGTACTCCGCAGTGCTCCAACAGGACGCTGTCCCATTCGCCGGTGTGGCGATTGAGCAGCCCTGTCCAGGCCGCCCCGGCCGTCCCGATTGCCGTGACGCCGAGCAGTTTGAGGTAGACGTATTCTCCGAGCGCCATCCAGCGGTCGACGGCGTCGAAGAGCTCCGGTTCGCTCTCGCGCAGCCAGAGGAAACGGGGTGCGAGGTAGGAGCTGTGGAATCGAGTGCCGGTGCGCTGCTGCACCTCTGCCTCATCGAAGGTGGCGCGCAGCTGTTCCACCTGAGTGGCGCAGCGGCTGTCCGCGTAGGTGTAGCAGGGGGTGTGGGCCTGGCCTTGAGCGTCCACCCCCACGAGATTGGCGGAGAAGGTGTCGATAGCGACGCCGCTGATGCGCTTGCCCTGCGCCGCCTCGGTGGCGAAGTCGATGATCTGGGCGACCTCTGCCACGATCTCATCCGGATCGATCGTGGAGGTGCCGTCGCTCGCCGTCGTGAACGAGTGCGCCAGGCGCAGCTTGGAACCGGCGATGGGCAATCCGCTGGCGTCGTACAGGCAACCGCGTGTCGCCGTCGAACCGACATCGAGCGCGAGGACGAACGGCGGGATGGCTTCGGCCAGTGTCGTCTTGAAAAGGTCGGGCATGGAGGATTCCTCTTCTTCCGGGTTCAACGCTGAAAACGAACCTCGAATGGATAGGCTTCCCACTGAGTTCATTTCAAAGATTACAGTGCCGTGCCGTCGACTCGTTGGATATGGAATATCTGCTGGTCCGCGCAGGGGTGCTCCGCTGGCGTACCAAGTCCCGGTTACGCCGCGATCGAGTCATCGGAGGCGCTAAGCCTTGTCCGCGGCTTTACCGGAAGCTGTACCGTCACCGGATTCCGTGGCTTTGCCGGTATCCGAGTCCGCGCCCGCTTCCATGACGCCGTCCGCTTCCATGACGCCGTCGGCGACATCCTCCGGCAGTCGCTCGCCGAGCGGGGTCGTCTCGCCATGGATCTGCGGGGCGTATCCCTCCAACAGCCAGTCGCGGGCGGCCATGTCCTCCTCGGCGCGTAGGCGCGGCACCGAGCCCTTTTCGGGGTAGAAGCCCGCCTTGCCCTCGTAGAAGGCCCGGATCTTGTCCATGTCGGCGACGACGTCGCCCGTCAGCGTGATGTTTCCAGCCCACCCGTACGTCAAGGTGTTGCGGTCGATGAATCCGAGCTGCACCGGCAGGCCCGTCTCCAGCGCGATGCGATAGAAGCCGGACTTCCAGTATTGGCGGGGAGAGCGTGTGCCCTTGGGGGCGATGATGAGAGTGAAGGTCTCCTGCGTCTGCGCCGTGTGCACGAGCGAGCCCACCATGCCCGTGCTCTCGCGGCGATTGGTGGAGATCGCGCCGATCATGCGCAGGAACCGTCCCACGACGGGAATCTTGGAGAGATTGTCCTTCATGAGGAACTTGTAGGGGCGGCCGATCTTCCAGAAAGCCATGACCATCAGCCACCCGTCCCAATTGGAGGTGTGCGGCCCTCCGATGACGACCGCCTTGGGTGGGATCTCCTCGTGAACGAAGGTCCACTTGGAGAACTTCATGTAGGTCGAGGCAATGGCCTGGGTGATCTTCATGGCGGCCTTTCGGGGTGTTCGGATCTGTTCTATCTGGTCGTGCGGGTGGGCCGCGAACTCCTGGTACGAGAACTACAGGATAGTCCGGCACGCGGAAAGTTACAGCAGGAAGGAGAAGGCGGGGGAGTTGGGCTCGAGTTTCTCGATGGCAAGTCGCGAGGCGTCCATGCGCGCCAGGAGTGGGGCGAGGTCGGCCGGGTCATGAATCTCGATGCCCACGAGCGCGGGCCCCGTCTCGCGATTGTTCTTCTTCGTGTACTCGAAGAGGATGATGTCGTCGTCCTCGCCTAGGACGTCGTCGAGGAAATGGCGCAGCGCACCGGGCTCCTGGGGGAAGGTGACCAGGAAATAGTGGCGCAGCCCCTCGTACACCAGCGAGCGCTCGACGATGTCGTCGTAGCGCGAGACATCGTTGTTGCCACCCGAGACGATGCAGGCGATGGGGCCGTCGGGGAGCTCGGGAAGGAAGCGGGCGACGGCGGCGCTCGCGAGCGCCCCGGACGGCTCGGCGATGATTCCTTCGACCTGATAGAGATCCAGCATCTCGGTGCAGATGGCGCCCTCGGGGACGGTGATGATCTCGTCTACGAGGTCGCGCGCGATCTCATAGGTGATCTCGCCGACGCGGGCGACGGCGGTGCCGTCCGCGAACCCGTCGATCGAGGGCAGGGAGACGGGGCCTCCCGCGGCCAGAGCCGCCTGCATGGAGGCCGCTCCTTCGGGCTCCACGCCCACGATATGCACCTCGGGATGGAATTCGCGCAGCCAGACGGCAGTACCGGCGAGCAGTCCGCCGCCCCCGACGGGCACGATGACTGAGCGCGGGGTCTCGCTCGCCTGATCGAAGATCTCCTTGACCACCGTGCCCTGCCCGGCGATGGTGCGCGGGTCGTCGAACGGGTGGACGTAGGTGGCGCCGGATTCCCTGGAGGCCTCCTGCGCCGCGGTGGAGGCCTCATCGAAGGTCGCCCCGCCGATCACCTGTTCGACCCATGGTCCTCCGATGTCGCGGATGCGAGCGCGTTTTTGGCGCGGCGTCGTCGACGGAAGGAAAACCTTGCCGTGGATCTTCAGCTGGCGGCAGGCGAACGCGACTCCCTGCGCGTGATTGCCGGCTGAGGCGCACACGATGCCCGCCTCGCGCTCGGTGGGGGTGAGTGAGGAGATGAGGTTGTAGGCGCCGCGGACCTTGTAGGACCGGCCGACCTGGACGTCTTCCCGCTTGAGGAGAACCGATTGGCGCCGAACGCCGGACAGTCGCAGAGAGAGATCCAACGGGGTGCGCCGCACGGTGGTGCCGAGGGTCTGTGCCGCGACGACGACGTCGACGCCTGTGGGAGTTGCGCTTGTCATGGGTCAAGTCTGCCGCGCCCGGGCCACTTCCCTCCACATCTGTCCGCCAACTGCGACGACGTCACTGGGTTTGCCCGCCATCGCTGGGTCTTCCCACTGTCGGGGAGGCGATATCCGTATCCTGTAATCATGGATGAGCAGGTGGATGCGCACGACTTGGACTTTGAATTCGAGCGGAAGTTCCTGGTGCGGGCTCTGCCGGACGAGGTGGCCTGCCACGGTTCGCATCAGGTGATAGCCCAGGCCTATCTCTTCGCGCAGGAAGGCTACGCGGTTCGCATCAGGCTGACGTTCCCCGGGCGCATCGTAGAGTTCCCGGAGTTCGACGACTCCGTCGATTTCCTGGGAGCCTACGAGCACCGTCTCCTCGTCGAGCTGATGAGTCAGGAACCCGAACGAATCTCCGCCTCGATCGCCGTCAAGTCTCCTCCGGTGGGTGGCGAACGATACGAGATGGAATCCGAGCTGGATGTCGCGGTCGCCGATCAGATACTGCGGCGCTCGCCGAACATCATTCTGAAGAACCGGCATTCGCTGTGGTATGACGAGGACGGCTGGGAGTTCGATGTGTTCGGCGGGCAGAACGAGGGGCTCATCGTGGCTGAGTGCGAGAGGCTGGCTCCCGTCGTCGACCTGAGAATCCCGGAATTCTGCGTCACGGAGGTGACCGAGGACCTACGGTTCACGAACGACTATCTCTCCCGAGAGCCGTGGCGGCAATGGAGCGCCACCTACGAACTCGAGCTGCGGGCACGAGGTCCGCATTTCATGGATTTGCGGGGACCGGATGCCGAAAACGAGCGAAACGGAGCCTGACAATAGGATGCCGCCGCGACGAAAAATAGTTGAAAAGGAAAAGAGCTATGATGGTAAAGCTGGTGACGAATTCATCACTGAGTTTGTGATTATGCCGCTTAAGCTGGTGCAACATACCCTCAGGGGTGTTTATGCCAATATTTAGTACATTATTCTAGCGTTAGCCTGCATTGCACTGGGGTAGTCGACGCAAAACATTCAGAGCACGATATAGTGCTGGAGTATTCGTTCTTTAGATGTGCTTCGCCGTCCGCCCGGAGTTGACTTTATTGAAGGCAGGATGACTTATGAACGCGTTATCACCGCGGGGTTTCGAATTGGCAGCAGAGGAGACCTTCGCTGCTATGCAGAGGTCTCTCGATGAGAATGCTAGTAGGGAGGCGATCTCGCTGAAGATTTCCCGCTTCCTTTCCTCGGAGGAGCAGAGCAAGATCCGCAACCGGATCTCCCGTGCGCAGGGTCAGCTCGCTGGAATCATCAGAATGCTCGACGGTCGTGTACCACTGCCCGAGATCGTCATCCAGATGCGGGCTGCCTCAAAGGCTGTGCGCCGAACGGCCGTCCGTCTACTCATCGTCGGATATGGCGTGCAGTCCTCGCCTTCCGGAAACGAAACGATGCTCACTGCCCTTTCTCACGGGTTCCAGATGCTCTCGAGCATGACCGCCGGCGAGCCGGGGAGCACCGAGGACGCGATTCCGCGCTTGATATCGGGACAGCAGGCGCTCAACAAAGCGCAGATGCTGTTGGAGCAGGACGGTTCCTACCTTGAGATGATCGCTGCTCTGGCCGTGGCTGGGCGGACCATCAACGAGACCTCCTTCTCCCTCCTCCTGGAAAAGCTTGCCGATGCGCACGCTAAAGGATCTCGTATGGATCAGGAGATCTACGAGAAGCTCCTTATGGCGTACGCCTGACGGAAGGCCGCGTAGCGGCGTAGCGGTGGCATTCTTCTGGGGTGGTGTGGGGGCGCGGGCGGCGCGCTAGGTTTCGCTCGCTATGCCCCATCGCGATGCGAGTGTCAAGAGTCTGGGAGCGAGTGCGCTGGTAACGAAGTTATGAAGACGTGTTGGCAGTGCCTCGGATACCGTCATAGAATAAAACCGATGTCGGAATGTATGGGTTGATCCATACCCGGACAAAGAGAATCACATAGACTTGCGCCTCCTTCGGGATGTGCGCACAGGCAAGAAGTGACCGTCCCAGCTGAGGTGAGCGGGTGGGAATTCCGGAAACCTTGCCTAAGAGCTGGGTGGTGCGAGAATGCTGCTGTCGTCTCGCACCACCCAGTGTTTTCAGGAGCATGAATGAGCGAACAGCTGCCCTTGTCCTCGATACATCCGCTGGCACCGGAGTTTCTCTCGGCCTCCGCTCTCTACAGCGCTCCGATCGACGTGGAGAATGCTATCGGGCGATTGGGTGGCTTGTGGGGTCTCGATGTATCCCCTCAGTGGGAGGACGTCGCGGCTGGCGCCTTCAGTCAAGATAGTCCTGCCGGGCGGATCCTGCGTTTCATCGTGGAAGACGTCGTGGTTCTACTCACCCCGCTTCCCGCCCCGATCGAGGTGGAAAAGGGTGCCCTGCCAGAGCATTCCTTCCACGTGGCCGTGACCTGCTATGCGCCGCTACCGCCTCAGGACCGCACGGATGCGCAAGGTCAGATGGTGGACGAGGGCCCAGTCCAGGATCTGGAACTCAAGTTGCGCCGTCGGATGGTCAAGGCGCACACGGTCATGACGCAGCTCATGGACGCCCTCATGCGCGAGGAGGCGGCGGTAGGGGTCTATCGCGGGGAACTGGGCGTTGTGCAGCCTCCTCAGATGGTCATCGAGCTTGCCGATCTGCTCTCGAAGGGGCAGGTGCCGTTGCCGCTGTGGATCGCCATCCGCGTGTACAACCCGGACCTGAGCCATGGCCGGACGCTCGGCCTCCCTCTGTTCGGTCATCTTGACCTGGATGTCATGGACTCCGCTCATAGCGGCCAGGACGTCTTCGACATGCTGGCCAACATCGCCGATTACATCATCAGCTCAGATTCCTTCCTGCTGCCCGGGCAGACCATCGGCTACCGGGATGGCGAGGAGCTGGCGATTATGCAGGAGGTCAGCCCCGCCGATGGGCAGCCGGTCCTGCGCATCCAGTACTGATTCCGTGTGGCGTGGTGCCGTGGCCCCTTAGTACCGTGGCGGGCGTAGTGCCGTGGCGGCGGGTAGCGCACCCAAGTGGGCACGAGGGCGTCCGCGGTGCCGTGTACGGCAATGTCGCCGCTCTCATGCCCATTTAGGGTTGGGCGGGACGCAAAGCGCGGGTAAGATCTCCGTGGAGCGTCGAGCGATCGGCGTTCTCCGCTCCTCGCACTCAATACTGCTTGGCGATGGGAGCGGGTCCGGGTGGTGGCAGCGCCGGACGAACTGAGAACACCCGTGTACTTAGGAAGCCGTATGTCTGCCTCAACCCCGCGTCCTGACGCCTCAGCAGCCGCCTCGTCCGACGATGCGCTGACCAGCTCCGCCCCCTCCGTTGCCACGAACCGCGTGCCCGCCGCCGAAAACGCGAACTCTCCCGCTAATGCTTCGGCTCCGGCGATGCCCCCGAGGCGGGGGTTCTACGATGTCGTGGCCGTGCTGTTCGTATCGTTTCTGCTGCTCTCCAACATCGCGGCGACGAAACTCATCAGCCTCGATATCGGACCCATCAACCTCATCTTCGACGGTGGTGCGATCCTCTTCCCACTGACGTACATCATCGGCGACGTCCTCTCGGAGGTCTACGGTTTCAAATCGGCGCGTCGAGTGATCGTCTTGGGCTTTGTTGTGCAGATGATCGCCTCCTTCGCCTTCTGGCTGGCCGTCTCGGCTCCGCCGGCACCGGACTACACGGACCAGGACGCCTTCGCCGCCGTGCTGGGTGTCGTTCCCCGATTCGTTGCCGCCTCGATGCTCGGCTACCTCGTCGGGCAGCTGCTCAACGCCTATGTGCTGGTGAAGATCAAGAAGCGCTGGGGCGAAAAGCATCTGTGGGCGCGCCTGATCGGCTCCACATTGGTGGGCGAGGCTGCGGATACCGTCGTTTTCTGCGCTGTTGCATGGGGAGGCCTGATCCTCGCGGGGGATATGCCGCTGGCGACGATCATAAATCTCACCGTCGTGGGATTCCTGTACAAGGTGGCCGTCGAGGTCATCTTCCTCCCGGTGACCTACGGCGTGGTGGGCTGGGTCAAGCGACGCGAGCCGGGGTACGTGCCGGTCGCGCCGTAGACGCAGGCGAACTGAGGGGACTTACGAGAGCTCCCGGGCCCGGATGCGGGTCCGTGTGACGTGTATCGTTGTGGGCTGTATGGAAAGCAGCGCCGCGAACGGATCTCCGGGCCGCGCGTCTTCCCCTTTTCCTCCCAACAGAGCAAAGAACGGCAACGAAAACAGACATGAGCGAACGGACTGTCTTGAACGGCAACGCGCCCGATCACACGGGCTTCACGCTGGAAACCCGACTGGAGGAGGGTGTGCACGGCACGCTCACGGGGCGCCCATTGGGGCGCACCGGTATCCTGCATACGCCGCACGGAGATATCGAGACGCCAGCGTTCATCCCCGTCGGAACCAAGGCGACAGTCAAGGCCGTGCTGCCAGAGTCGGTCAAGGAGCTCGGGGCGCAGGCCGTTCTGGCGAACGCCTATCACCTCTACCTGCAGCCGGGCTCGGACATCGTGGATGAGGCCGGCGGTCTGGGTGCTTTCATGAACTGGAGCGGCCCCACCTACACCGATTCCGGCGGCTTCCAGGTGCTGTCGCTCGGCTCCGGTTTCAAGAAGGTGCTCTCCGAGGAGTTCTCCGGCACCGGGCGCGCTGATGCCGAGGTCGCGCCCTCGAAGGAACGGCTCGCGGACATCGACGATGATGGCGTTTGGTTCCGTTCGCATCTGAACGGCACCAAACACCGCTTCACGCCCGAGATCTCGATGCGTATCCAGCATGAGCTGGGGGCGGACATCATGTTCGCCTTCGATGAGCTGACCACGCTACTCAACTCGCGCGGCTATCAGGAGCAGGCCCTGGAGCGTACGCGCCTGTGGGCCGAACGCTGCCTGGAGGCCCACCGCCAGCTCACCGCGGACCGTCCGCACCGCCCCTACCAGCAGCTTTTCGGCGTGATCCAGGGGGCGCAATACGAGGATCTGCGGCGCAAGGCGTCCCGGGACCTCGGTGTGATGGAGGTTAACGGGCAGCGCTTCGACGGCTTCGGTATTGGAGGTGCGTTGGAGAAGGAGAACCTGGGCATGATTGTCGGCTGGGTGGCCGAGGAGCTTCCGGAGGATCGCGCGCGCCATCTGCTGGGCATCTCAGAACCGGACGATTTCTTCGCCGCGGTAGAGGCGGGCGCGGATACGTTCGACTGCGTCAATCCCTCGCGCGTTGCTCGCAATGCTGCCATCTACTCGCCGGATGGCCGCTTCAACGTGACGCGCTCCCAGTTCAAACGGGATTTCGGCCCGCTGGTGCCGGGATGCGAGTGCTACACCTGCACCCACTACTCGCGTTCCTACATCCACCATGCCTTCAAGGCGAAGGAGATGATCAGCTCCACTCTGGCGACCATTCACAACGAGTACTTCACTGTGCAGCTGGTCAACAACATTCGTGAGGCCATGCGCAACGGAACGTACAAGGAGTTCAAGGCGGAGACTCTGGGCCGTTTCTATGCGGGTAACTGGGGCAAGGTCGACGGCGGATTGGGCTGAGCTCGTCGCTCGATCCGGTGGCACGCGCACGTGGAGTACTTGTGGTCCGCACGTGGAGTACGTGCGGCACGCGCACGTGGAGTAATGGATAAGGCTGCTGGACCTGCTTTACCGCCTGGCGTCGTTCAGGCAGCAAGTCGGGCGAATAACGATCCGTATTCGATACTTGCCTGCATATATCTGCACACCTATATCCCGAATACGGATAATACTTTTGGAACCACTGAGAGGCGATGCCGAGATTCGCGCGAGTTCCGGTGTTTCTTGGTCCCACCAGTGACTCCGGGAGGAGGACGAGCGGTTGGGTGATGAGGGATGGCCATGGAATCAGGGGGGGGCAGATGAGATCGCGGGAAGCGTTGAACGATAGGTGCCGCCAAAACGGTAGGTGCCGCCAAGATGACAGGCGCGTCGAGGAGATGTGAAGATGAGGGATCTCTACCCGCCGATCGAGCCATTCGATAAGGGCATGCTCGAGGTCGGGGATGGGCACAGTATTTACTGGGAGGTCTGCGGAAACCCGGACGGCATGCCGGCTGTCTTCCTGCATGGCGGTCCCGGTGCCGGATGCACGCCGGATCACCGGCGGTTGTTCGATCCGGAGTTCTACAAGATCGTCCTCTTCGATCAGAGGGGGTGCGGGCGATCTCTACCCCACGCCGAGACCGAGGCGAATACGACGTGGCATCTTGTTGAGGACATGGAACGCATCCGAGAGCATCTGAACATCGACAGGTGGCTCGTCTACGGAGGATCGTGGGGCTCTGCTCTGGCGCTCTCCTACGCAGAGACTCACCCCTCGACGGTCGCGGCTCTCATCGTTCGCGGCGTGTTCACAATGAGGCGTGAGGAACTGGACTGGTACTACCAGAGCGGGGCGTCCTGGGTGTTCCCGGATTTCTGGGAGGATTTCATCGCCCCCATTCCCTTGGAGGAACGTGGAAACTTTATCGAGGCCTACTCGCGGAGGCTGACGCATCCGGATCGAGAGGTCCAGTTGCTCGCGGCCAAGACGTGGAGTGTGTGGGAGGGCCGAACGATAGCGCTGCTGCCCGACGAGGCGTTGGCCGCCGACTATGCGGATGATGCTTTCGCGTTGGCCTTTGCACGCATTGAGAATCACTACTTCATGAACGGCGGGTTCGTCGAGGAGGGTCAGCTTCTCCGTGACGCGGACCGGCTGGCGGGAATTCCCGGCGTCATCGTCCAGGGGCGTTACGACATGGCGACTCCCGCCCGTACGGCGTGGGAACTATCGCGCCGGTGGCCGGATGCCGAACTGCGCATTGTCGCGGATGCCGGACATGCGGTGAGCGAACCCGGCATCTCTTCGGCGTTGGTGGAAGCCACCGACGGGTTTCGGAAGATCTTGAGGCCCTAGTTCACTGACTTCGACCGTGAGTTCCGGTTCTCCGATACCTGTGAGCCGAACGACTGCCTCGCAGAGGAAGGTGCGGGATCGAGAGCGTAGTTCCTAATCGTCAGAGAGCATCTTGGGTAGGAAGCCGAGTTCGTCGAGTCGCTTGATCAGGCGCATGGCGATTGGCCCCCGCGCAAGTGACAGGTGGTAGAACCTTGGTCCGTCGGCTGCTTGGCGAAGAAGCCGACGCTGGAGCAGGTTCTTGATCGCCCGCGACCGCTGTGTGGATGTTCCGGGCAGCACCTCTGCAAGATCGCCCGCTTTCACCACGCCTCTTTCCGCCACTGTCCGCAGGACCGCATTTGTCTCGGCATCGATCACTCCGTCTTCGACGAGTTTCATGAGGGCCGGAAAGATGAGTTCTGATGTTACGTATTCATGATTCTGAAGGTTGGTAACGCGTTCCAGGTCACCCCTGATACCGCGCGCGAAAAAGGTCGCCCAGCGAATATCTCCTTCGTTGGTGAGCGAATCTGCACCTTCAAGGGCTGAAATGTACTCGGCGCGATTGTTTCCGAAGACCGATGTTGGATTGAGTGCGCTGTAACCGCGGGAGGAGAAGACGGTGCGTCGCAGCATGGCATAGGTGAACAGACGGGATACCCTGCCATTACCGTTGCCGAAAGGATGAATCCAGACGAACCGGTGGTGAGCGAGTGCAATCTGGAGCATTTGCTGGTTCATGGGGTATTCCGCGTTGGCGAAGTTGAGAAGATCTGTCATCGCCGCGTGAATGGTTACCCATGAGGGGCGCTTGTGTGCGGAACCCGTGATCGCGACATCGTTTGTTCGATAGTGGCCCGGTGTTGCGTCACCCTCGCGTTTGAGCCCATCGACAGTGCGTGCATGGAGTTCACGTACAAAAGTATGTGTCAGAGGCTGCGTAGGGTCGGATTCATCGATGAAACGGGCAGTTTCCGCGATATTGAGGATTTCTTTAAGATGGTCTTCCGGGGAAAGGGGAGACTGGGTTGAGATGTTGTCGAGGACCTCGTAGACGGTCGTGTGGTTGCCCTCGATCCGGGCAGAGACGACGCTCATGACTGTGTCGAAAAGATGATGAAGCTCGATGTAGGTTTGCTTCGCAGTGGTGCGTTTGCCGATATCAGTTCGCAACCGTTCGATCTCGAAGAGCAGGGTGACCAGTTCTGAGTTGAAGGAGGGCTCAGGAAGCCGATACATGTCATTCATCATCGATCCAGTCTGTAATTTTGAATGCTGCGCGCAACTGCACTAGTTGCCCCGATGGTACAGAATATTTGCGTCGGCTGCCCGAATTATTTTCAATGGGATCGTTATTTCGTTGATATTTCAGCGTTTGTGAAAGTAAATCGAGAAATAAATGTGCCGGCCTCGCTGTCAACTATTTGCGTCGAGGCAGTGGAGAATTTTCTGTCAGAGCCCGGCCGCTCCAGACAGCATGAGAGGCACCATCGCGCCCGGCGAACCGAGCTAGGAGAACGATGGCGCCCCTCATGGCTGGTGAGAGCGGATCAACTCTTGGTTGGACTCTCGTCTTGGGTATCCGCCCGAGCAAGGGGTTCGGGTTCAGCTCCCGAACCCTCGGCCTCACGGTTCGGGAACGATGATGTCGCGAACCAGCTTGTCCAGATCGGCGTCGGCGTTGAGGAACTGACGCAGCGTCTTGGCCGTGGGGCCGAAGGTCTCGAACTCTTCGACGCTCATGCCGTCGACGTCGTAAGCGCGGTTGAAGTCCGGAATGCGGCGCAGCTGCTCGATGTAGTACTCATCAACGGGAACGTCCATGCGTGCCACGGGCTCGTAGTCCGAGGCGTTGATGATCTGCTGCCACTTGAACGGCGGGGAGACGACGACGTCGCCACCCTGGAACTCGGACCACTGCAGCACATTGCGGAAGGCGGCGCTGAGGAGGCGCGAGCGCAGGCCACGCTCCTGGAAGATGCCGTAAGCCTTCTTGAGCGCTGCCACACCGGCCCACTCGAGGGCGGAGGGGTCGATGTAGATGCCATCGCGGGCGACGACGTGCTTCATCCAGTCGTCCAGACGGCCGACCATGATGGTGACGACGGGTCCCATGTCAGAGATGTCCAAGCCCTCGGCCTCGCGGCGCTTGAGGCCACGCTCGATGGCTTCGCCGGCCTCGACCGCCTGGGGGACGGAGAACGAAACGGTGACGTTCATAGAGACGCCGCGGTAGGTGGCATCCTCGATGGCCTCAATGCCCACCTTGGTGGCGGGAACCTTCACGACGATATTCGGTGCGAGCTCTGAGAACTCGACGGCCTGGTCGGCGAGCTTCTTGGCATCGCGGTGGAAGCGCGGATCGGTTTGGACGGAGAGGCGACCATTGCGGCCCTTGTGCTCCTCGAATGCCGGTGCGAGCAGACGTGCTGCCTCGACGGACATGTCCTTGACGGCCTGCCAGCCGATCTCGGACTCGCCCCAGGTGGGGTTGGCGTCCGCGATGGCCTTGATACGAGGCTCCCAGACGTCGGGGTGCTTCGAAATGGTGGTGTAGGCGATCACGGGATTGCAGGTGGCTCCGACACCGCCGAAGGAGATGGACTGCGTCAGCTCATCGAGATCGGAGGAATCGTTCCATAGAACGGTCTGGAAGTTCTGGGCCGCGGTAAGGAGGGGGCCGGGGGTAAAGGAGGTGGTGCTCACTGAGGCTCCTAAGTTTCATAAGGCGACATGCCCTCATTAGCATGTACTATCTATTGTTCTTTAACATAGTGACAAATAGGAGGAATTGTCAAGAGTTTTGCAGCAATCCACGATCGGTACATTATGGGAAAGCCTGGGATTCTTCTCTTTACTCGTACTTCAGAACGTCGTATGCGTGAGTGTGAGGTGTGCCCAAAGCCTCCACGAGGGACTCCACGAGAGCGGGGACGCAGCAGCGCCAAGGGATCCCGCTCCCGTGGAGTTCGTGGTGATGACATGCCGGGCATGCATCAGGAGATTCGCCGCACGGCGATATCATGACGGATGTTGGACTCAGGATCGCTGAGCGCGAATCTCCGTTTGCTCGGCCGCGGCGGAAACGCATGCCTTCGCCGCGACCGAGCAAGTCATGAGTGCTTCGCTCCAGCAGGAGCTGGCACCGCGATGCTGATCAGGAGTAGCGCTGCTCGAACTCCGCCTCGAGCTCTTCGAGGGAGGAATGCTTCGTTTCCGGAACCACCTTGATCATCCATGTCACGGCCACGATGTTGACCAGTGTGAAGACGGTGTAGGTCACGACGGGCCCGAGGACATCCATGATGGGTGGGAAGGCAAACGTGATGATGGCGTTGGTGACCCAGATGCACAGCACCGCGAAGCCCATGGCCACGCCACGGATCCTCGAGGGGAAGATTTCGGCCACGATCACCCACGTTGCGGGTGCATTTCCGGACTGCATGAACAACATGAAAAGCACGATGGCAACGACGACGAGGTAGGGGATGAAGTCCGGCATGGAGGGTAGCACGTTGCCCGCATCGTCGAGATGCGGCGTGATGCCGAACCTGAAGATGAGAGCCAGTGCGCCCAGCATCACGGTGAGTCCCACGGTTCCCGAGATCAACACCGTGCGCCGGTTGAATCTCGCCAGCAGGAACAAGCCGAAGGCCGAGCCGATGACGGAGGCGACGCCCGTCAGGACCGTTAGTGTGATGGCCGCCTGTGTGCCGAAGCCCGCCTGTTGGAGAATCTTCGGAGCGTAGTACATCATCGTGTTCACACCGGTGGTCTGATTGAAGATGCCGATGAGGCCGCCGATGACGATGAGTTTGCGCAGCCACCTGATCCTGAAGATCTGCCGCAGGCTCATCTGCTCCTGCGAGGTCTCCTTCTGCTTGGCCTCGATCATCTCGGTCATCTCACCGGCGATGTCATCCTCCTCCTCGCGCACGCGCTTGAGTGCTCCGATCGCGTCGACAAACCGCAGATTGGCCGCGTACCAACGCGAGGATTCGGGCATCATGCGCATGCCGATCCACAGTGCGATGGCCGGGATCGAGCAAACGACGAGCATATAGCGCCAGGTGTTCCCGTTGCCGTGCTCCACGGTGAACAGGCTGGGATCGAGCTTTCCGACGATATCCCACGAGTACATCTTCCCGGTTTCCAGCAGGGTTTCGACGCCGCCGATGGTGGCCGTGGTTCCCTCCCGCACCGTTTTGAGGACGACGTCGGGGCCGCCCGTCACGTTCGCGATGATCGCGTTGACCACGAAGGCCAGGAGCTGACCGGTGACGATCATCAGCTGGTCGATGCCTACGAGCACGCCCCGAATGCGCTTGGGGGCGGTCTCGGAGAGATAGACGGGGACGGTGGCGGATGCTCCGCCCACCGCGCAGCCCAAAATGAATCGTGCTGGATAGAGGAAGATGAGATTCGGGGCTACAGCACAGCCGACGGCACCGACGAAGAACACGCCGGCTAGAAGCAGAATATTGTGGCGCCGCCCGTACTTGTCCGAGAGACGACCTCCGTAGAAGGCTCCGAAGGCGCAGCCGACGAGCAGGAAGGCTCCAACGAGGCCCTCCTCCACGGATGTCAGCGCGAGTCCGTTGCCTTCCTTTGGCATCTGCATGTAGGGAAGTGCACCGGAAATCACTCCTGTGTCGTAGCCGAAGAGGAGTGAGCCCAGAGTGGCAACGAGAGCGACGAATTTTACGGAGCGTTTCTTGCCGGATGGGGGTGTTCTATCGACGAGATTGTTGATCTCCGCGCTCGAGAGCTCGGAACTACTGGTTAAATTGGATGACATCCTTGTCTCCTTGATGGGCCCCGCCGTTTCCGGCGGGGCGAAGGGGGAGTGGGGTCTTGGACCCCCGGGTGAGGGTGGGGAGGGGCTCCCCCGACTGGTTGGGTCGTAGCACTAGTCGGGGAGAGCCTCTGCCGTTGCGGCAATGGCCCGCGTTGGAAGAGCTCGTGCGAGCTCAGAGATCCACGCTTTGCGGGCAACCGCCTTGCGGGCAACTGTGCCGCTCATCATTCGACGTCGAATGTGGCGCCGCCGTTCGCAGCGGAACGGGCGATTGCGTCGGCGATGCGCATCTCGCGGTATCCATCGGCGAATGTGGCGCACTTGGGCAGCCCGTTTTCAACCCCGGCAACTTGTTGCAGGAAGGCGTGGGCCTGGTAGGTGAACTGCTCGATCTGGGTCAGTCCCACACCTGCTACGGGCATGGACGAGCCGCGCCCGTAGTACGGGAAGTCGGGGTTGACGAGGACCTGACGCGGTCCTCCGAGTCCGGCCGGGGAGTTGACGTCGTCGACCTTGATCTCACCGGTGCGGGCGAGATCCCATTCAGCGCGTCCCTTGGTTCCCAGCACCTGGATCTGCAACGAATTCGGCATGTTCCACGCGACTCGAGAGCAGGAGAAGGTGCCGATGGCGCCGTTCTCGAAGTGAGCGGTGAACGTGGTGACGTCGTCGTTCTCCACCGTGTCCATTTCCGCGTTATCAGTGTCCAGAGCCGTGCCACGGGTGACGTGCCCCCTGGCAACCGGCCTTTCCTTGATGACGGTGGCCATGACAGCACCGGAGACGGACTTGAGCGGACCGCAGACGAGCTCCGCGGCGTCGATGAGATGGGAGCCGACGTCACCCAGAGCCCCGGTACCCATCGGCCCCTTGTAACGCCAGGCCATCGGGGTGTTCGGGTCCGATCCGTAGTCGCACCAGTAACGGCCATCGATGTGGGCGATCTCGCCGAGGTGGCCCTCCCCGGCCATCTTGGCGATCTGCGCGAGGGCGGCATTGCGGCGGAAGGTGAATCCGACGGAGGTGACGACTCCGGCTTCCTTCTCGGCCTGGGCCATGGCCTTGGCGTTCTCCAGGGTGTCCGCGATCGGCTTCTCGCACAGTACGTGCTTGCCGGCGCGGATGAGGGCCTCGGCGATCTCGCGGTGCAGGGCATTGCCCACAACGATGGAGACGATGTCGATCTCGGGATTCTCGGCGACCTTCCTCCAGTCGTCGACGGCGTTGGCGTAGCCGTAGCGCTCGGCGGCATCCTCCGCGAAGGGAAGGTAGGCATCCGCGATGGTATGCAGATTGACCTGTGGCAGTCCGAGGTCGTAGACGGTACCGACCTGACGCCACGCGTTGGCGTGGGTGGTCCCCGCCATGCCTGCGCCTATGACGGCAACGTTGAGGGTTTTCTTGTTCATGCTGAACCTCCATTGGCTTCAGTCGCTGTTTACTAACGCGCGTTACCACGTTGGTTCGAGTATGACGGGGTGCTGTTTGTGCTGTCAAGTAATTTTGAAAGAAGACATATTAGCGCGCTCCAATAATGTGGTCGATGTGGGGACGTTCACTTCGCCGGTCGGAGATGATGAGCGCTGGTGCGCTCTAGCCAGGATGAAGGAAAAAACCCTCCACAGCTGCATTCCCACTCGCCTGGGTGTGAGCAGCCCGACGGTTGGGGCAGGTCCGAACGCAGTGGATGCGGATCTTGCACAGGGTGCGTTCGATAAGATCGGAGGGCTGAAAGGCTTGATAAATATTCTTCATTGTGAATGCTTGCTAGGAGCCGCCGTGGTTCGCCGCCCCACCCAGTCCGATGTAGCCCGCGTGGCCGGGGTGTCCCGCGGGGCTGTCTCCCTGGCGCTTTCGGGTTCGCCCGGTGTCGGTGAGGAGACCCGCGCGCGGATTCGTACGGTGGCGGACGAGCTCGGCTACGTCCGAAATCTGGGCGCGGCTGCATTGGCAGGCCAGTTCGAGTCCGCCCTCGGCGTGGTACTTCCTGACCTGCGCAATCCCTTCTTCGAGAGTCTCGTGGCGGAGATCCAGCACCGTGGAGTGGGGATCGACCGCCTTCCGCTGTTCGTGACCGCACAGGACGATCCTGAGCAGGAGATGATGGTCATGCGAAAGCTCCACGAGCTCCGTGTCGCCGGGATCGTCGCGGTATCGCCCGTCTCCGCGAGCGAGCACCTCGTGGAGATGGCGCGGGCGCTACCGATCGCCGTCGTCGGGGCCGAACCGGTCGGCGCAGGTGTCGACGTCGTTCACATGGACGAGGATCTGGCCGCGCGGTTGATCGCCGACCATGTTCGCGATGGCGGCTGGAAGAGAGTGCTGCACCTATCGGGGATGCCGGGAGCGGGGGACGTCTGGGTGGAACGGCGCAGGCGAGCACTTGCCGCCGTATTCACCGATGTTCCGTTCACTCACGTTACGGTTCGTGGAGACGATATAATAAGGCCGGTTATCGAAGCGCAGGGCCTCGGCGATCCTGAAGGGCTGGCTATAGTCGCGCACAACGATCTGATCGCGATGGACGTTGTGACAGCCGCCCGATCATTGGGGCTGGTGCCCGGACGCGATGTCGCCATCATCGGTTTCGACGACACCCACATGGCCGCGCGCCCCGAGTTCAGCCTGACGTCGATTCATCAGGACGCCGGGGACCTTTCTCAAATAGCTCTTGATATGTTGCGTGATCGAGCGTCTGATCCATCGCTACCCGAACGGGAGTCGGTATTGGCACCCACCCTGACCGTACGTTCATCCTCCTGAGTGGTCCGTTCGAGGCTTCGGGGCTCTCGGGCGTTGGAGGCTTGATGCCCGGTGAGCTGCTGAGCGGGCGGGTGCGGGCATACGCTGTGCGATGAAGAGGCCACAGTTCTGGCGAGAGGCCACAGATCCGACAGTGTCCCAGGTGTGGCCTCTCGCCCGATGCGTTACCTCTTTGGGCGGAAAAGAAGTGTGACCGTGGCGTCGCAGGTGGGTTTTGCCGTCGCTCCGCCGGCGTAGGGCGCGACTGGCCAACACCGCTCGACCGGCGTACGGGGCGAGGAAGCCTACGAGGCGCTGAGGGTGAAGTGAAAGGAGTACAGCTCTGCGTTGTACAGATGCGTCCCGCTTTCCACGACCTTCCCCCATTCGTCGTAGGCGGTTCGCTGCATCGTGAGCAAAGGAGACCCGACTTCGATATCGAGCCTTTGCGCGTCTTCCTCGTTCGCGGCGCGAGCTCCGATGGACTGACGCGCGGTGGCGGGATGGATACCGCGTTGTTCCAGGCACTTGTAGAGACCGGAATGGGATAGCTCGGTCAGCGAAGGAGCTCCGCTCACGGGGAGATAATTCTCCATGATGGCCAGGGGGCGCTGGTTTGCGAACCGAGCTCTCTTGATGTGGACGATCTCCGAGCCCGACGGCAGCTCCAGCATCTTCGCCTCGACTTCGCCGGCCAAGCTGATCTCGTAACTCAGGACCTTGGTCGTAGGCTCGAATCCTGCCTTGACCAAGTCATCGTTGAGCGAGGTCAGAGACAGGGAACGTCGTACCTGGGTCGGGGTGACGCGGGTGCCGGCGCCGCGCTTGCGAACGAGCAGCCCTTTGGTGACGAGATCCTGGAATGCGCGGCGCGCTGTGGGGCGCGAGACATTGAGGCGCTGGGCAAGGGAGACCTCGTCCTCGATCAGCTGCCCGGGCTCGAGCTGTCCGGAGTTGATAAGTGCTTCGAGGGGGCGGGCGATCTGCTGATACAGGGGTTCGCCCGAATGTTTGTCCAAAGCGATCCACGGGGTATAGGGCTTCTTTAGGTCGTTCGGCATGTTGCTTACCTGTACTCTCCTTGTACCTTGGGGTAAACCCTCTTTTCAGCATAGTAGCCGATGAAGCACACAATATTTTTGTAAGAACAAAATATTGACAATTTGCTCAGTTAGCCATACATTGAGAGAGTCCTACTCCCCATTGTCGTGGAAGGAACATGACATGAATAGATCTGGTGCTGCGCCACTGGACCTTCTTAGTATCGGCCGTAGCGGTGTGGATGTTTATCCACTCCAGACGGGGATCGGCCTGGAAGATGTGACCAGTTTCGGAAAGTTTCTCGGCGGATCACCCACGAACGTGGCCGTAGCGGCGGCGCGTCTCGGGGAACGCTCTGCCGTCATCACGGGAGTGGGAGACGATCCTTTCGGCCGTTTCGTACGCCGCGAGATGCGCCGGCTGGGAGTCTCCGACGAGTTCGTCGTGCGCAACTCGAACTTCAACACCCCCGTCACGTTCTGCGAGATCTTCCCCCCGGACGATTTCCCCCTCTATTTCTACCGCGAACCCTCCGCACCGGATCTACAGCTCTCGCCTGAGGACATCGATCTCGATGCCGTTCGCGACGCGAAGGTATTCTGGCTCTCGGTGACCGGCCTTTCCCAGGAGCCCTCCCGCCAAGCGCACCATGTCGCTCTCGACGCACGGGGAAAGGCTCGCTGGACGATCGCCGACCTCGACTATCGGGGGATGTTCTGGGTCAGCGAAGACGTGGCGCACAGCGAAGTCGAACGCATGCTCCCCAAGGTCAACGTGGCCATCGGCAACAAGGAGGAATGCAGGATCGCGGTGGGCGAGACCGAACCCGATCGCGCCGCCGACGCGCTGCTGGAGCGCGGTGTGGAAATCGCCGTCGTCAAGCAGGGACCGTTGGGAACGCTGGCGAAGACGGCTGAGGAGCGGATCGTGGTTCCGGTGACCCCCGTCGAGGTCCATAACGGACTCGGTGCGGGAGACTCCTTCGGAGGAGCCTTCTCCCACGCGCTGCTGCAGGGCTGGGAGCTGCCCACGGCCCTCCAGTTCGCATCCACGGCCGGAGCGATCGTCGCCTCGCGTCTCGAATGCTCCACCGCGATGGCCACGGAGGTCGAGATCCTGCACAAGATGCGTCATAACCCCGACGCGGCACCAGTCGTAGAGAAGCGGTGAGAACACAATGTCATTGATCGAGGAGCTCAGCGAGGTCCGGGCAACGGACCCCGAGCGTGTCAGGTCGAGTGTGATCGATCGGCCCAAGGGAAACATTGCGGATTTCGACCGATTCATGGTGATCGCTTGCGATCATCCTGCCCGAGGCGCACTCGGCGCGGGCGCGAAGCCGCAGGCGATGGAATCGCGCGAGGAGGTGCTGCAGCGCTGCGTGGAGGCTTTGAGCCGTCCGGGAGTCAATGGCTTCCTCGGCACCGCGGATCTGATCGAGGATCTCTCGCTCCTCGGAGCCCTGGATGGAAAGGTCGTTTGGGGTTCGATGAACCGGGGCGGATTGCAGGGCGCCTCGTTCGAGATGGATGACAAGTTCACCTGCTATGACGCGGCGGGCATCGAGCAGATGGGCCTGGCCGGCGGAAAGATGCTGCTGCGGTTCAACTACAAGGACCCGGCAACCGTTGCCACCATGGAGTCCTGCGCTCACGCGGTCGACGATCTCGCCTCTCGTGGCCTGAACGCCATGGTCGAGCCCTTCGTCTCCAACTGGGTGGGCGACCGCGTCATCAACGATCTGTCTGCCGAGGCCATCATTCGGTCGATCGCCATTGCCTCGGGCCTCGGCAAGACCTCGGCGTACACGTGGCTCAAACTGCCCTGTGTCGCCGATATGGAGAGGGTCATGGAAGCGACCACCCTTCCCAGTCTGATCCTTGGCGGCGAGGTCGCCAAGGATCCGGACAACACGTTGGCCCTGTGGGCGAACGCCTTGAACCAGCCCAATATTCGTGGATTGGTCATCGGCCGATCCCTTCTCTTTCCGCCGGATGACGACGTCGCGGCGGCCGTCGATAGAGCTGTGGAGTTGCTATGAGTAACGAAAAGTATGTGATCCGGGCGGGTACGACCGCCCATGACGACTACGCCCTGGATGTCACCCCGGAGATCGCCGGGTGGGATTGGTCCTCGTTGCGCGTCATCAACCTCGCACCGGGAGCCATGGTGAAGGTTCCCGGCACGGAGGCGGAGTACCTCGTCCTCCCACTGCAGGGAGGCTGCACGGTGGAGGCGGAGGGCCGCACCATCGCGGTGGACGGGCGCGAATCCGTTTTCACCGATATCACCGACTACGTCTATATCCCGCGCCATGTGGACATCGAGCTGGCCAGCGAAGCCGGCGCGCGTATCGCGCTTCCCGGCGCCAAGGCGACGGCGGATTTCCCGCTGCGATACTGCGGCCGCGACGAGGTGGCCACCGGACTGCGCGGTGCCGGTTCCTCCTCCCGTCAGGTGAACAACTACGCGCTGGGCAACGATGTGGACACCTCCCATCTGCTCGCCTGCGAGGTGCTGACGCCGGGTGGCAACTGGTCCTCCTACCCGCCGCACAAGCACGACGAGCACAACGATGTCGAGCGTGTCCTGGAGGAGATCTACTACTACGAGGTGCGCCCCGGCGAGCAGGATTCCGAGGGCTTCGCGCTCCAGCGCATCTACCCCTCGCCCGGCCACGATATCGATGTGTGCACGGAGGTTCGCGACGGCGACGTCGTCGTCATGCCTTACGGATATCACGGTCCTTCCGTTGCTGCGCCGGGCTACGACCTCTACTACCTCAACGTGATGGCCGGACCGGCCGAGGACTCGGTGTGGCTCATGACCGACGACCCGCACCACACGTGGATCCGGCAGAGCTGGGAGACCCAAGAGGTCGACCCGCGCCTTCCCATGACCCCGATGAATTAGTACCGATCCGGGGCGCCGATTGCGGGCCTCACCCGCGCTTGCGGGCCGCCCATGCCCGGCGCCCCGCCCGACCAAAACCCGGCGGCACCGCAGCCGCCTTCCCCTCACCCCTTAACCCCACTTAGGAGATGAAATGAGTACATCCCCGGTCGAGACCGTCCGTCTCACCGTGGCCCAGGCCACCATCCGCTTCCTCGTCAATCAGTACTCCGAGCGAGACGGAGTGGAGCAGCGCCTGATCGCTGGAGCCTTCGGAATCTTCGGTCACGGAAACGTGGCAGGACTCGGTCAGGCCCTGCTGCAGAACGAGCTGGACCCGGATCCGGATGGCGGCGCGATGCCCTACGTCATGCCCCGCAACGAGCAGGGCGAGGTGCATGCCGCGTCCGCCTACGCCAAATCGACCAACCGTCTTCAGACCATGATGTGTACCGCGTCGATCGGCCCGGGATCTCTGAACATGGTGACGGGTGCCGCTTTGGCGACGACGAACCGGGTGCCCGTCCTGATCTTCCCTTCGGATCAGTTCGCCACCCGCTTCCCGGATCCGGTCCTCCAGCAGATCGAGAACGCGCAGACCCTGGACACCACGGCCAACGACGCCTTCCGTCCGGTCTCCGCCTTCTTCGATCGAATCAACCGCCCGGAGCAGCTGCTTCCCTCGCTCATGCAGGCGATGCGCACGCTGACCGATCCGGCCGACACCGGCGCCGTGGTGGTCGCCATGCCCCAGGACGTGCAGGCCGAGGCCTTCGACTTCCCGGTGGAGATGTTCAGCAAGCGCGTGTGGCACATCCGCCGCACGCCGCTCGATCAGGCATCGCTGGATCGCGCGGTCGAGCTCATCAAGGCCTCGGAGCGTCCACTCGTGATCTCCGGTGGCGGCACCATCTACTCGGAGGCTTCCGAGGAGCTGCGCGCTTTCGCCTCGGCCACCGGAATCCCCGTCTCCGATACGCAGGCGGGCAAGGGTGCCATCAACTTCGATCACCCGCAGTCCGTGGGTGGTGTGGGCTCCACGGGCGGTGATTCCGCGAATCATCTGGCGGACAAGGCCGACCTGGTCATCGGTATCGGTACTCGCTATTCGGATTTCACGACGGCGTCGCACACCCAGTTCAAGAATCCGGACGTCAAGTTCGTCAATATCAACGTCAAGGCGTTCGATGCCGTCAAGAACGCGGCTGAGATGCTGGTGGCAGATGCACGTGAGTCGCTCGTCGCGCTGACCGATGCTCTTCAGGGGTACAAGGTGAGCGATGCCTACGCGGAGGAGGTCGCCCGTGAGAAGGAGGCCTGGGAGAAGGTGGTGTGCGAGTGCACGCATCTGGATCACCAGCCGCTTCCGGCACAGACCGAGGTTTTCGGGGCGCTCAACGAACTGATGGGCGATAACGACGTCGTCATCAACGCCGCCGGTTCGATGCCGGGCGATCTGCAGGCTCTTTGGCAGGCTCGCACCCCGGTGCAGTACCACGTGGAGTACGCATTCTCCTGCATGGGCTACGAGATCCCGGCCGCGATGGGCGTCAAGATGGCGCTCCCGGATTCCGAGGTCGTCTCGATCGTCGGCGATGGCACCTATCAGATGCTCCCGATGGAGCTGGCGACCATCTCCCAGGAGGGAATCAAGGTCATCTTCGTGCTGCTGCAGAACTACGGTTACGCCTCGATCGGCTCGCTCTCCGAGTCTCGCGGGTCGCAGCGGTTCGGAACCACGTACCGCAAGGGCGGAGCCGGAGTGGATCACACCGCCGTCGACCGTCCGAAGCTGGACGTGGACATCGCGGCGAATGCTCGTTCGTGGGGTATCGATGTGATCGAGGTGCATTCGATCGCGGAGTTCAAGGAGGCCTATGCGCAGGCAGCGGCATCCGATCGCGCCACCATGATCCATATCGAGACGGATCTGTACGGCCCGAATCCGCCGTCGTCCTCGTGGTGGGACGTCCCGGTCTCCGAGGTCTCCCGCATCGATTCGACGCAGCAGGCCTACGAGGAGCATCTCGAGAATAAGAAGCCGCAGCGCCATTACCTGCGCTGACAATTGAATGTCCCCCTCTTTTTCGTGCATGCGTTTAGCGACTGAGGGGGAACGGGGGCACGTCGAATAGCGGGCACCCGGGGCGAACCGTATCGCGGGCGGCACAGTGGGTTGAGGCTTTCATGCTTCATAGGGGCCGCTGCCCGCCGATATCGGCAAGTCCATGGGGTGGAGATAGGCGAAGGACTTCTTGGTTTCTTCTTTGCCTGTTTCCACCCCTACCTTTTTGCCTGTTTCCACTATCCTCTGAGCACCGCGCCTCCCTTCGCAGAGATCGTCGAGGATGCCGTGCTGTTTCCACTATGCTCTGAGCACCGCGCCCATTTGTCTTAATCGGTGCCCGGTTTACTCGTCTCTATGTAACGGGTAATTATTTTCTCTTAAAGTGAGATAGATTAACTTTGATCATTTTTGTCATGACAAAAGTCCCAATGTGTACTAGGGTCATACCTAGGCGAGGGCGCGGAAGTCAGCGCATAAGCCAAACGCTTGCAATGGACAAGAAGCGATAAGGAGTTCGCGACAATGAAGACGATTGAACACTGGATCGATGGCGAGTATTACACCGGCAACCCCACGGGTCGTTTCGGCGTAGAGGATCCGGCAACCGGCGAGATTCAGGCAGAATTGCTGCAGGCTTCCGACGCCGATCTGGATCACGCGGTTGAGGTTGCCACCCGCGCTCAGCGTGAGTGGGCGAAGGCTCCGCTCTCCAAGCGCGTGGACGTCATGTTCAAGATGCGCCAGCTGGTCCTCGATCACCAGGACGAGATGGCCAAGCTGATCGTGGCCGAGCACGGCAAGAACTACTCGGATGCCGTTGGAGAGATTCAGCGCGGCCGCGAGACCCTCGACTTCGCCTGCGGCATCAACGCCGCCCTGAAGGGCGAGCACTCCGTCGAGATCTCACGTGGCGTGGACATTCACACCCTGCGTCAGCCGGTCGGCGTAGTCGCGGGCATCTGCCCCTTCAACTTCCCCACCATGGTTCCGATGTGGATGCACCCCGTGGCCATCGCCACCGGCAATTCCTTCATCCTCAAGCCGGCCTCGGCAACGCCCTCCGCCGCGCTGCTGACCGCCGAGCTCTACAAAGAGGCCGGCCTGCCCGACGGCGTGTTCAACGTCGTATCCGGCAACCGCAACATGGTGACGAAGGTCCTGGAGCACCCCGGCATCAACGCCATCTCCTTCGTGGGTTCCACCCCGGTCGCCCACATCGTGCAGGACACCGGCGTCTCCCACGGCAAGCGCGTGCAGGCGCTCGGTGGCGCCAACAACCATGCCATCGTCCTGCCGGATGCGGACATGGACTTCGCCGCGGGCCACATCTCGGCGGCCGCCTTCGGTGCCGCCGGTGAGCGGTGCATGGCGCTGCCCGTGGTCGTCGCCGTCGGCGGTGTTGGGCCGTCCCTGGCGCAGAAGGTCAAGGCCTTCGCCGAGAACATCAAGGTCGGGCCCGGAATGGGCGAGGGCGTTGAGATGGGACCGGTCATCGATGCCAAATCCAAGGCCAACATCGTCGGCCTGATCGACGACGCTGAGGAGCGTGGCTCCGACGTCGTCCTCGATGGACGTTCGCTGGTCATCCCCGGTCACGAGAACGGCCACTTCCTCGGACCCACCATCCTCGACGGAGTCCCGCTGGACGCTCCCGTCTACAAGGAAGAGGTCTTCGGCCCGGTTCTGACCATCGTGCACGCCGACACCTACGAAGAGGCGATCGAGATCGTCAATTCGTCCGAATTCGGCAACGGCGCTGCCATCTTCACGAACGACGGCGGCATGGCTCGCCGCTTCTCGCTCGACGTCGAAGCAGGCATGGTCGGCATCAATGTTCCGATTCCGACCCCCGTGGCCTACTACTCCTTCGGTGGTTGGAAGGAATCGCTGCTGGGTGACACCCACATCCACGGTCCCGAGGGCGTCAAGTTCTACACCCGTGGCAAGGCCATCACCTCTCGTTGGCCTTCCGAGCGCAGCTACGCCGCGACGATGTCATTCCAGCGTGAGGACTGAGATTAGCCGCTAGCTGCCACCGGGATGGAGGCTCGAACTCGGATCTGAAGAGCCGCTGTCCCGCATATGAGAAGCTCCCCGGCCGGGCATGGTGACATGTTCTGGCCGGGGAGCTCCTTGTTCTTGTGTGGAGGTGGCTGCGGTTGTCTGCCAGCTGAGGAGTGTTTGCCGGCAAAGAGGTCACACTTCGCGCGAGAGGTCACGGCTAGGGCACTGTCCCAACGCTGGCCTCTCGCCAGAACTGTGACCTCTCGCCCGATCTGTGGCCTCTCCAGCGGAAGGTGCGAGGCGGAGGGGGCGAGGCAGTTGGGAACCTTCCGGTTGCCCGTGCCGCCCACCCGCCGCTGGCGCGTGTTGCCCCGCCGCTGGCGCGTGTTGCCCCGCCGCTGGCGCGTGTTGCCCCGCCGCTGGCGCGTGTTGCTCACCCGCCGGTTGCCTGCGTTGCTCACCTGCCGGTTGCGCGCGTACCCACCCTCCCGTGGGCGCAGTTGAGTGCGCCACCGCTTTCGTGAGATGCAACGTTTGTACACGAAGTCGTTCGTAAAACGTTGTACTTCGTGTACAAACGTTGTATCTCGGCAGGCTCCGCCGCGGGGAGGCCGTCCGGCGCTTTATTTGAATCATTCGATTGTTAAGCTTTATCTACATATGACTGTACATATATGAGGGCGGCAGCTACACTCGAGGGTGTTGGAGCGCTCCAAAACCGGGTTCTCTCCAACGTACCGGGTTCTCAATGATGAGGAGACAAAGAGCGATGTCCTCTAAGGCACGTAATACAGCAGATCCGAAGTACTCCAAGCTCGCCATTGGCGTGTGCCCCGATCAGTGGGGTGTTTGGTTCCCTGAGGATGAGAAGCAGATGGATCCCCGCCGAGCCATCGAAGAGATGGCGGAGGCAGGATTCGAGATCATCGAGACGGGTCCCTTCGGGTACTTCCCCAAGGATCCGAAGGAATTGGCAAAGTGGACCACCGAGCTTGGGCTGAAGGTGGTTGCCGGCACCGGTTGGGGCATCCTTCACAAGAAGGAAGCGTGGCCGGAGACGGAGAAGACCTTCCGCGCGATCGCCGAGACTCACGCCGCCGTCGGCGCCGAGTACATCGTGCACCTTCCTCCGCTCTACCGCGATGACAAGACGTGGGAATGGACCGATGATCGCGTCCTTTCCCCCGATGCATGGAACCTCTATGTGGAAAACGCCAACCGTCTGGGCCAGATGCTTCTCGACGAGTACGGCCTGAAGATGGTACTCCACCCCCACGGCGACTCCCACATCGAGACGCCCGAGGAGATCGCCCGCATCTTCGATGCCACCGATCCCACCTACGTCAACCTCTGCCTCGATTCGGGCCACGTCGTCTATGGCGGCGGCGACCCTGTCGAGTTGGTTGAGAAGTACCCTGAGCGCATCACATACGTGCACATCAAGGCATTCGATGAGGACATCACTCGCGAAGCACACGAGAAGGATTGGCCGTTCGGCGAGGCCGTAGCCAAGGGTGCTTCGGTATGCCCACCGGCCGGCCTGCCCGAGATGCACGCGTTCGTCGATGCCTTGGCCGAGCTGGACAAGGATATCTACTGCATCTGCGAACAGGACTGCTACCCCTGCGAGCCTTCGTTCCCGAAGCAGAACGCCATCAACATGCGCAACTACCTGGCCGATTGCGGTCTTGGCCTGAAGTAGAGCCTGGCCGCGAGTTCGCGGACTGCACTGCAGCCGGCCATCATCGACCGGAACCCGGGCCCGTAAGGGCCCGGGAAAACACTACCCCGCAAGACACACGCGAAACGTACCCCTCAAGACACACAAGGAAAAGAACAATGACTGTTCGAATTGGACTGATCGGCGCTGGCGGCATGGGCCGCGCGCACGTTGAACGCATCGAAAACGAACTGGCCGGCGGCAAGATCACCGCCGTGGCGGACATCAACCTCGACGGCGCACGGGCCGTTGCCGAGCCTCTTGGCGCGGCGGCCTATGGCTCCGGCGCCGAGTTGATCGCCGACCCGAATGTCGACGCCGTCATCGTCGCCACCTTCGGCAAGGTGCACGCACCGGATATCATCGCCGCCATCGAGGCAGGCAAGTACGTCCTGAGCGAGAAGCCACTGGCCACCACACCCGAGGATTGCCAAGCGATCATGGAGGCCGAGGAGAAGGCCGGGAAGAAGCTGGTCACCGTCGGCTTCATGCGCCGCTTCGATCAGGCGTACAACGAGATGCGCGAGGCACTGCGCGGCGGCGAGCTGGGATATGCCACGCTTCTGCACTGCCGTCACCGCAACCCCTCCGTTCCGGAGAACTACACCACCCGCAACATGATCGACGATACGGCGATCCATGAGATCGACATCTGCCGCTACCTGCTCGACGAGGAGATCGTCTCCGTTCGCGTTGACGCGCCTCGCGCCACTTCGCGGCGCTTCGATCATCTGCAGGACCCGCTCGTCCTCGTTGCCAAGACGGAGTCCGGCGTTCTGATCGACGACGAGGTGAACGTCAATATCCAGTTCGGTTACTCCATCGAATGCGAACTGGTCATGGAAGCGGGAACGATTCGACTGGGCGATCAGGAGCACACCATCGTCCGTGATTCGGCGGGCAATCGCAATGCGATCTGCAATAGCCACATCGATCGCTTCCACGCCGCCTTCAATCAAGAAGTACAGCAGTGGATCCGCGCGGTCGAGCGAGGTGAGCATACGGGCTCGACCTCGTGGGACGGCTACGCAGCGACCTGCGTCGTCGACGCCGGCCTGGAGTCCTTGGACAACGGCGGCGTCGAGGTAGCGGTCAAGATGATGGACAAGCCCGCCTTCTACGCCTGATCGTGCTGACGGGGCCCACCGGAATTCCGGGAGGGTCCCGTCTCGGCACACCCAGCTACCTGCAATCCCCACACCCAGCTACCTGCAATCCCCACACCCAGCCACCTGCAATCCCCACACCCAGCTACCTGCAATCCCCACACCCAGCCACCTGTTCGTGAAAGAGGATGTCATGGTTGATATCGCCCTTGACCCCAATATGTACTACCGCTCCATGTCCACCGCGCAGACCCTCCACAAGGCTGCGGAACTCGGCTTCAAGCACGTCGAACTCTCGCCCAACTCCGAATTCCACCTGTGGCACCATTACCCCAAAGCCGACGACGATTTCATCGCGGAACTCAAGAAGGCCTCGAAGGAGTCCGGTGTTGGCATTCGCACGCTGAACCCGGTTTTCAACTGGTCGTCCACCGACGAAACCGAGCGTCAGGCGCAGGTGCGCAATTGGCGCCGTCTCTTGGAGCTCGCCGATCAGCTCGAGGTGCGTGAGATCGTCTCCGAGTTCTCGGGCAATCCGAACACTCCACGCGAATGCGAGGCGCAGTGGTACCGCTCGATCGAAGAATTGGCGCCTGTCTTCGAGGGCTATGACATCAAGTTGAACATGGAGGCCCATCCCTACGACTTCGTGGAACTGCACGACGACGCGTACGGCGTCGTTCGGGGAACGAACCTCGACTGGATCGGCTACGAGTACTGTGGCCCGCACACCTTCCATCTGGATGCGGGCAACGGCGATGTCGAGCGCATGATCAAGTCCTGCGCGCCGAAGCTGCGCGAGGTGCACATCGCCGATTCCTTCAACCACCTGGCCAATGACGGCAATCGTTACATCATCAACCCTCCCGGAGTGGACGCTCGCGTCCATCAGCACAATGAGCTCGGCAATGGCGAAGTTCCGTGGGAGAAGCTGTTCTCGGCCTTGCATGAGGTCGATTTCGACGGCGTGCTGTCCGTCTGCATCTTCGGCTGGCACGAGTGGGCCGACGAGGCGAACAAGCGAGTTCTGGAACGCCTGGAGACGGAGTTCCCCGGCTCCTGACCGCCATTCAGCTGGAAGCCGGTAAGTAGGCTCCGGCTGCGAAAAAGATGAGAAATCCCAGTGTGGGGCAGGTCAAAGGGCCTGCCCCACGCCTCTGTATGCCGTCCAGAGACCAGGTGCATGGGGTGCGTGGACGGCGATAAGGGGAACGTCTCATTTTCAATTGTCGAATAAATGCCAGTGAACAAAAGCCGAACCTATAAGGTTTTAACGTCCGGTGTTTCGGACACACGTGTTGTCGGTCCGAATGAGCCTGGAGGTAGATGTGCGAGCTCGACCCACGCAAGTCGATGTGGCGCGCCTCGCCGGTGTCTCTCGCCAGACTGTCTCCTTGGTGGCTCGCGAAGATCCCAGGGTCTCGGATGAGAAACGCGTACTTGTCCTCGATGCGATGGAGCGTCTGGGGTACCGAGTCAACGTGGCTGCCAGGGCGCTGGCGAGTCGGCGCACGCGTTTCGTGGGGATCGTGCTTTCAGAGCTGACCAACCCGTTCCAGGCCGATCTCGTGGAGGTCATGCGCCGGCGCTGCGAGAAGGCCGGCCTTGTCCCTTTCATCGCGCCCGTGGGAGAAGGAGCGGATGAGGAGGCGACCGCCATCGCCAGGTTCGCGGAGATGAATGTGGATGGCCTCATTCTGATCTCACCCTTGCTCGCCGAAGATGAGATCGCGAAGATCGGCGGCGAGGTCGCCACCGTCGTCGTCACTCGAAATCACGCGCCGGACGGGGTGGACGTTGTCCACTCGGATGATCGCGCGGCCGGCCGATTGGCTACCGAGCACCTGGTTGATGCCGGATACGATGATATCGTCTTCCTCGGCTACGACCGTCCCGTGCCCGGAGATTCCTCCATCTATCGCGAAGCCAGCTACCGTGCCGTCATGGAAGAGAACGCGCGGGTGGCGCAGAGTATCCTGACGCCTCGAGACGCCGTCGTCGAATCCGCACGTCAGGTCGTTGCAGAGTACGGGGGCAACACCGGCGTCGTCTGCCACAACGACTTCATCGGTATCGAGGTGTTGGGAGCCCTGAGCGAATTCGGACTGGCTCCGGGAGACGACGTCGGCGTCGTCGGTTTCGATAATACGAGGATCAGTGGTTTCCCCGGTATCTCTCTGACCACAATCGATCAGCAGTGGGATGAGATCGCCAACCGCACCATCGATCTCATCCTCGAACGGATAGAGGACGGGCGCACTCAGAGCGTCGATATCTCGTTGCCATCCACGTTGGTGATCCGCAGGTCCAGCGTCCGCGGTGCCTCGCACTGATCCTTCCCGAGGACGGTTGCCTTCGACACGCCGACGCCCCGTCACGTAACTGCAGATGCTTAGCTACGATACGGGGCGTCAAGGCGGGAATCTCAGGTCGAGCGTTGTAAGAATTGCGCCTTCACGTTACTCGGCCGTTGGGGAAGTCGGGGTCAGATATCTTGCGGCTTCCAGCTCGCGGGCTTGTCCGGGAGGACACCTCGCAGGAGGTCCACGGTCTGCTTCAGGCCCTCTACCGAATCCAGTAGAACGTCTTCGTGTTCGATGGAGAGAACACCGTCGTACCCGGCCGCGCGTAGATCGCACAGGAACTGCCCCCAGAACTGCTGGCCGCCGGGGTATCCGAGTCCCAGCGTGACGAAGTTCCACGGACGCTGGGCGTATTGTTCCGGCGGTTGGGTGCCGAGCACGCCGTGTGCCTGGACGATGTGATCCTGGAAGCGGGAGTCCTTGGCATGGACGTTGTGGATCGCGCCGGAAAGGGTGCGCGCGACCACCCGCGGATCAGCTCCCATCCACATGGGATGGGACGGATCGAGGTTCGCGCCCACATTCGTGCCGACCGCATCGCGCAGGCGCAGGAGCGTTTCCGCGCTGTACACCAGCTGGGCTCCATGCATTTCGACGGCGAAGCGAACACCGCGTTCTTCGCCGAAACTCGCCAGTTCCGTCCAGTAGGGGATCGCCACCTCATTCCACTGGTAGTCCAGAATCGTCTGGGTCTCGGGAGGCCACGAGGTGGTGACCCAGTTCGGGGTGGTATCCCCCGGGGCTCCGGCCGGGAGACCGGACATGAGAACGACAGTCGGAACCTCAAGCAAGGATGCCAGTTCCACCGCCCGGTGCACCACCTCGTCGACCTGCGGTCCGATCTCGGGATGGAGCTGATTGCCATTCGCGTTGAGCGCCGAGATACGCAGGCCGCGATCCGCGATCGCCCCGGTGAAACGCGCGCGTGCATCCTCGTCCCGAAGCAACAGTTCGACGTCGATATGGGGCGCCGAGGACCAGCCGCCGGTCGGGAACTCCAGGTCGGTGATTCCCAGTGAGGCGGCGGTGTCCAGCATCTCCTCGAAGGGCAGGGCCGCCAGGGAATCCGTCACCATTCCAATACGCATCAGCTGAGCACCTCGCTGAGGGCTGGAACATCAACTGCGATGCCGCCATTGTGCATGGATTCGACGAGGGCGTTGGCGACGATCGTGGAGCGGAGGGCGTCTTCGGCGCTCGCGGCTCCCTCGGGGAGCTTCTTCATGGCGGCGGCAGCAACCCAGGCGGAGAGTTCTGCGCGGTAGGCGGCCGCGAAACGGGGGCGCCAGTCGGCGGGATAACTGCTGACCGCCGCCAGGTCCTTGCTGACGAACAACGGCTGCTGCTCTACGAGGCTCGGCACGCGAGGCAGCTCGATCGACGCGGTCTCACACACGAGTTCGCAGCGCACGTCGTAGCCATACTGGGCTTGGACCTGCACTTCCACGGTGTGCAGGGCGCCGTTGGCATCCTCCATGAGAAGGAGCTGGGGGTCCTGCCTCTTGGTGATGAGAGTAGATGGACGGCCGCCCTTCCATTCGACGCGGACGATGGGGCTGCCCGCCAACCACGGGATGATGTCGATCTCGTGAATGCCCGAGTTCGTGACCGTGTCCTGTGACGTTCCGTCCGGATGGGCCTCCACGTTGCGGTGGATCGAATGCGACATGAGGAGCGCTCCGTCCGTCCCGCTCTCGAGGCGCTCGCGGAGTGCCAGATATCCGGGATCGAAGCGGCGCATGAACCCGACGGTGACGAGCTCCTCTCCGATCTCCCGCTCCCTCTTGACGACGGCGGCCGCTTCTTCTGCGGTTGGAGCCAAGGGCTTCTCGCACAGCACGGGCAGATTCCTCTCGAGCGCCCGTAGCGTGAGATCCGCATGGAAGCGATCGGGTGCTGCTATGATGACGGCGTCGATCAGACCGGAGTCGATCATCTCGCCGCCGTCGGCGAAGACGTGTTCCGCTCCAACGCTGTCCGCGAGTTCTCGCGCCGCCTCGGTGTTGACATCGGCGACCGCCACCAGGCGCCCGCCCTGAATTCCTGCCGCGAAATTGCGGGCGTGGTCCTGGCCCATGACGCCTGTGCCGATGATGCCGACCTTGAGTTCTTGAGTCATGATTCCTCCTCGAATCTTCTGAGTCTCGGGACAAATCTAAACACCGCGCGTGGATGTACGCAACAAAGAGAATTTAAGTACGCACAATCTGGCGGCGATAAACCGACTCCTGGAACCTTGTGGAAAATGGCGGAAAGTCGATAAAACGCGGTGTAGGCGAGCAGCTGCGGAGGCTGGGTGATGGTCTGGTTTGGGACTGGGTGAGATCCGAATGCGCCGGTCGCATGCTCGATGATCGATGCCGGTACGCGTTCAGTTAACTGGAATGGGTCAAATTGAAAACATGTATGGACAAAGAGGGTTTGGCGCGGTATTGTCCTCTGTTAGAGCGCTCCAAAGGTTACCGGCGCTCGACTCAATGATGAGTGGCCCGTCAAAGGGAGGCGGGCTCGGATGGAGGTATTCCACATGACAGCAACCCCCGGAGGGTCGGTTCGGAGAGATCCGACCCCGGACGAGATCAAGGACCTGGTGGCGAAAACGCCACCGTCCGGAAAGAAACGCTCCCTGGGCTTTCTCGCATTCGTAGCGTGCCTGGGCTCTCTCCTCTTCGGTTACGACACGGGCGTTATCGCCGGGGCCTTGCCCTTCATGCACATGCCCGGCGAGGCCGGCGGCCTGCATCTGAACGCCGTCGAAGAGGGCCTGATCGGTGGCCTCCTCGCAATCGGTGCGGCGATCGGCGCCATCGTTGGCGGGCGTATGTCGGACCGCTACGGGCGCCGCCACAACATCACGATGTTGGCGATCGTCTTCATCATCGGAACGCTCGGTTGTACCTTCGCGCCGAACATCTGGGTACTCTACCCCTTCCGCATAATTCTTGGCTTTGCAGTTGGCGGTGCGTCAGCCACCGTGCCGGTGTTCCTGGCGGAAAGCGCCCCCAAGCGCCTTCGTGGCCCTCTGGTGGCGATCGACCAGTTCATGATCGTGTTCGGTCAGCTGGTCGCCTACACGATGAACGCCTGGATCTCCTCGCATAATGGCGGCCCCCGCGTTGAAACCACGACCGGAGGCATGACCTGGGATGATGCCCAGCCGGCCCTCAATAACGGTTCGCTTCTCCTGGAGAATATAACCGGTGGCAACGGTGCGGCATGGCGCTGGATGCTGGTGCTCGCGACGATTCCGGCCATCTTGCTATGGATTGGCATCCGCATGATGCCCGAGTCGTCCCGCTGGTACGCCGCCAATTTCCGCTACCCGGAGGCGATCGGTGCTCTCAAGCGTCTGCGCGACGAGTCGAAGGACAGCGTCGAGGGCGAGATCGAGCAGATGGTGGAGGTCAACCGCCAAGAGGCGGAACAGGAGAAATGGACCTTACGACAAGCTTGGAACACTAAATGGACCAAGAAGATTCTCCTGATAGGCATCACGCTCGGCTGTTTCGACCAGCTGACGGGTATCAACACCGCCATGTATTATCTGCCGAAGATTCTGCACGCCGTGGGCTTCGCGTCGGCCGATGCGATCACGCTGAACGTCTATACGGGGATCGCGTCGTGTATCGGAGCAGGCACCGGATTGTGGGTTGTTGCCAAGTTCCTGCGCCGTCACGTGGGAATCTATCAGGAAGCCGGCATCACGATCGCGCTGTCCCTGCTGGCTCTGGTCTTCGCCTTCGGAGTGGCACCCTACGAGATGGAGGACGGGACCATCTCGTCCGACATCCCGTCCATGATCCCGTGGATCGTGCTCGTCTTGGTCGCGGTCTTCGTGTTCATCAAGCAGTCCGGAACCGTGGTGTGGATCTACATGGGTGAGCTCTTCCCCGCGAAGATTCGCGGGATCGGCAACGGGCTTGCGGTGGGCTGCCTATGGATCATGAACGCCGTCGTTACCTTCGTGTTCCCGCCCATGATCGAGAATCTCGGCGGCGCGATCACGTACGGCATCTTCGCGGCGATCAACTTCTGCGCACTGCTCTTCTACATCAAGGTTGTCCCCGAGACGAAGATCTACTCCCTCGAGGAGATCGAGGAGCGCCTGGAGAAGGCGTACTCCTGAGTGGATACGGATCTCAGCGGGAATGCCGCCGAGAGACTCGGACAAGACTGCGGGAACACATGAGTTGAACGCGGCAACGTACGAGTCGGCAAGGATGAGGCTGATGGCCGCTCCCATCGGCGCATAACTAAGGGAGGTACAGCTCCGGCAAGAGTCGGAGGTGTGCCTCCCCTTTGTGCGCGCGGCGGGCCCGGGTGCCAAGTCCATTCCTCAGAGGGAGCGTCCCTAGATGGGCACCACAGCGTTCTGCTTGCCGTATAAGGCACACAGCTCGGCCACGTGCTCATCAAGGAACGCGGGGAGCCGTCGCGGGGAGCCGTGGCGCGAGCTCTCAGAACAACAGGTAGACGGAACTGAGCACTGTAAGGGCGATGATGAGTGGGTTGAAGACGGCCGCGTTCATGCGGCCCACCAGCCACCGGCCGAGCGCCGCGCCCACGAGGACAGTGGGCAACAGAAGCAGGTCCGTCGCGAGCGAATGCGCCGAATGCAGCCCGAGAGTCGCCTGGAACGGCAGCTTGGCGATGTTCACAATGAAGAAAAACCAGGCCTGTGTCCCTAGGAATCGAACCATGTCGAATCCCGAGGCCAGGAAGTACATCGTCATGGGTGGGCCGCCCGAGTTGGCGACCATCGTCGTGAAGCTGCCGATGAACCCGTAGATCCACCGTGCGACGGGGTTCCTGGCGAACTTTGCCGATGACGTCGCTGCTCTGCTTGCTTCCGTGGATTCTTCGGAGTCGGAATCCTCGGTTTCCGCAAGAACGTCCGCTAACTCGGCTGTTTCCAGCGCGACATCATCTTGTACCGTCGGATTCTCGCCCAGGGCCGCAGCGCGGTCTTTGCGCTTCCCGTTAGCCATGAGGACCAGTGTGATACCTGTCAGTGTGAGGAGAATGATCCCGATCATCTTGCGCATGCCATTGTCTGAGATGTGGTCCAAGACCACGGCTCCAGCGATGAGCCCGACGAAGACCGGGGGCACCAAAGAGCGCAAAGCCTTCCAATCGACATCATGGCGGTATGCCCACACTGCCAACAGATCGCCCACGAGAAGCAGGAGAAGCATGACCGCGGTCGACTCCTTCGCCGGCAACACGGCAGCGAACATGGCCACGGCGATCGTTGCCAAGCCGGGCAGTGCCGTTTTCGCGACCCCGATGAGCAGACCGGCGAGAGCGAGAATCACCCACGCCGAACTTGTTAGGTCATATACGGGAAGCATATTGACATGATATGCCCGTAGTACGTGATCGCACTACCCGATTTCCAGGAGGGCCGGAACCGTTCTCGGGGCTGAGCGGCCAGGCCCATTTCCGTCCTAGGGCCGTGGGATCTCGCGGCCCTCCTCGGGCAGGGCCTCAGGACGTGGTGCGCACGGAGAGCGCGGGTTCGACCAGGAACTCGCAGCCCGGCAGGTCGAGATGATCGCCCCGATAGCGAATGCGCTCCAAGGCGGTTGATACCAGCGTGGATGCATCCTGGCTGACCGAGGTGAGGGACCACTCCGGATGCCGAGCCACATGAGTGTCGTCGTAGCTGACGACGGCGACATCGCGGCCGGGTGTGAGCCCCATGCTGTGAACGGCGGGAATGACGTCCATGGCCAGCTGATCGTTGTGGACGATGATGGCAAGCGGTTCGTTTTCCCTCTTCGGTTCGAACTCCTCGATGGTGCGGACAAGCGAGGTGCTCGGTTCGATCGTGGCCTGCTCGAAGGGTATGCCGTTCAGGGCGTGCGCCAAAGCGTTCTGCCGCCGCCTGACCCAGATGTCGCCACCCTTCAACGGCGTTGACAGGTGCAGCGCGCGTTGCCAACCGCGCTCGCGAATATGGGTGGCGACCAGTGCTGCCGCGGCGTTCTCGTCCATGGCGACGACGTCGATGTTGCCGCCGGTTGGTTCCGCGCCGATTACGACCAAGGGCAGGGCGGAGGCGGCTCTGATGAGTTGTTCTGGCGTCTCGACGGGGGAGACCACGACGATTCCCGCCACGTTCATCTCGTGCAGCTTGCGAATGACCTCTACCTCGTGGTCGGCGTCGTTCAATGAGGTGACTATCACTGGCAGGAGGTTGAGGAAGTCGGCTCCCACCTGCAACTCGGAGACCAGTACGTCGAAGAATGGGTTGCGCAGGTCGGGCATCACGAAGCCGAGTGTGGAGTGGAACTTTCCTGCGAGTGCTGCGGCCCCGATGTTACGGACGTAGCCGAGGGATTCCGCGGCCGCGAGAATCCTCTCGCGGGTGGTCTTGTTGACGCCTGGCGCCCCCGAGAGGGCCAGGGAGACGAGGCCGCGGGAAACGCCCGCTTTCTGGGCCACATCATCCTGTGTGGGGCGTCGGTTCACGAGTGTCTCCGCTTCTGGATACTGAGTGGGGTTGAAACGTGGGGGCGGATGATATGGCTGTGGGTTGCTGCTGAGAGAAGTGCCGAGGTGAGGCACTGCATGACCGGCACTGGCTATTCTGTCCGACTTTGACGTGCCGCGGAATGTGTTCCGGGGGCGCACTTGTGGAACCCCACGTACGAGCTTACCCAATATGATGTGATGGTTTTGCGCAGACTCGCGTCTCTCGGGGCCAGGGCGAGACGCCTGACGGGATGTCGACTCTCGCTGGTGGCTATCACAGCGTGATCAATGCCTATATGGGCACTGCGCCCCGCCCGCTAGCCACCAAGTGAATGAGCCATCGCTAAGAGTCCGCGCTGTAGCCAAGTTCCTGCCTTTGCCAGGCAGTTCTGGAGTGATCCCAGTTTGTTGGTTCTGCTTGACGTTACAAAGCATGTCCACTAGTCTCAAATACAAGATTTAACGCGCGTTAAATTTTGATCTGGCCGAGGCGATCCTGGCCTGCGAGACGAGCCGCTCCGATGGCGCCGGCACGATGTGCTGCCGGACAGCCTTCGCGACAACCCGACCGTTCGGCCGCCGCCGAACAACAAGATTTCAATCAACCATGGAACATAGGAGTTCGATATGGCACTTTCATATGGTGCATACACCGCCTGTTTGCACGACCGTCCCCTGGGTGAGGCCCTTGACGTCCTCAGGGAAGCGGGCCTGAGCGGAGCCGAGGTGAACGTCGGAGGATTCATCCCCTCGCCCCATTGCCCGGCGGATGTCCTTCTCGCCTCGAAGACCGCCCGCGAGGACTACCTCGGTATCTTCGAAGAGCACGGAGTAGCGCTCACCGGCCTCAACACCTCCGGCAATCCGCTCTCGCCCCGCCCCAATGAGGGCCTTGTCCACGCCAACGATCTGCGTCGCGCCATTCGCACCGCCGGTGCCCTCGGCGTGAGGGAGATCGTGGCCATGTCCGGTGTTCCGGGCACTGACCCCACGGGTAAGTACGCCACCTGGATCGTCAATCCCTGGAACGGGATCGACCTGGAGATCATCGACTACCAGTGGACCGTTGCCATCCCATTCTGGAAGGAAATCGATGCGCTGGCTCGCGACAACGACGTGAACGTATGCCTCGAGCTCCATCCCCGCAACCTGATCTTCAATGTGCCCGCCTTCGAGCGGCTGATCGAGGAGACCGGCGCCACCAACGTCAAGGTCAACATGGATCCCTCGCATCTGTTCTGGCAGCAGGCGGAGCCGATCGAGGCGACCAAGCGCCTCGGTTCCTATGTGGGACACGTCCATGCCAAGGACACCAAGCTCTTCCCCGGCGTCGCATACCGCGGTGTGCTGGATGCCGACTTCGGCCCGGTGCCCGCAGAAGCGGAGAACAGGACCCCCGTTGGCATCGACTACTTCTGCAGCTCGTGGCCGCAGGACCCGGCATGGCGTTTCGTGGCATTCGGCGCGGGACACGATGAGCAGTACTGGGCCGATTTCCTCAAGGCGATCTCCGATGTCAACCCCAACATGGTGGTCAACATCGAGCACGAGGATGCCGATTACGGCAATGTCGAAGGCCTGCAGATCTCGGCGCGGAACCTGCTTTCCGCTGCCGCGCTCCTTGGTTGACGCGTCGCTCTTGCGTTGATCAAACGGCGGCTTGGCCGCCAAGAACCCGGTTCGTCGGTGCCCTCCCCAGATGCCATGCACACGGGGAGGGCATCGTCGTCTCGCATACTCGATCACCGGGTTTCCGATTCGAGCATGCGAGGTTCGAGCCGGCCCGGCCGGGAGGGGCTGCGCGGCGTCAACGCCTGCTATTCTGCGGCATATAGTCGGTTTCTCCGTGGTTCCGGCTATGCGAAGGCGGGTGGATCCCGTCCACCTCTTCAGGGAAGGGTCCGTGTGATGACACATATGAATCGGCGAGGCTCGACGCCCAGGCGAGTAACCATTCGCGATGTCGCGAGAGCTTCCGGCACATCGATTTCGACGGTGTCGGTGGCGCTGTCCGGAAGAACCGGGGTTTCCGAGGAGACCCGCGCCCGCGTCCTCGAGGTCGCCAACCGGCTGGGGTGGAGGCCCGATAGGCGCGCCTCCAACCTGCGGCGGCAGGATGTTCGTCAGGTGGGCGTGGTCTACGAGGCCGAATCCGTGTTCCAGGCCCGGCTTCTGGACGCGCTCTATGTGGCTGCCGAGGAATCCGATGTACAACTGGTGCTCGCAGCGGCCACCGAACATCACGACGAACGCAAGTGCGTCAATGCCATGCTCCAGGAAAGGTGCCAGGCCCTTGTGCTCACCGGCTCGGGGCTGAGCAGCGCGGAGATTCGAGCCATCGGGCGGCGTCTGCCCACTTTGAGTCTGTGCCGCTACGTGCATGAGCAAGGGATCGACGCCGTCGTCTCGGACGATGACATGGGTTTTGCTGCCGTCGTCGACCACCTCGTCGCCCTCGGGCATCGCGATATCGTGCATATCGACGGGGGACCGGGGAACCTGCTGGCCGATCGGCGCTCCGCGGCCTATGAGAAGGCTATGCGCGCCCATGGCTTGGAGTCCCGGATTCGATGCGTGTCCGGGGGAACCACTATTGCCGACGGCGCCCGTACCGCCCAGGTCGTCATGGCCATGGACTCCTTGCCCACGGCCGTCACCTGCTACAACGATGCGCTGGGCGCGGCCTTTGCGCGCACACTTCGCGCCGCAGGAATCGGGGTGCCCGAGATCATCTCCGTCACCGGCTACGACGACGGCCCGGATTCAGCTGATCCCTCGACCTCGCTGACGACGGTCGATCAGGACCCGTTCCCGCTGGCCCGGGTGTCGATGGAGTTGATGAGCCGTCGCATCGACGCTGGGGCCGTCACCCAGCCGGGCGACGAGGAACTGGTGGTGTTGCCGACGTCGCTGGTGGCGCGCCAATCCACCGGACCCGCACGCTCGGCCGCGTCCTGAGCTTCGTGAGACAGCCTTCTTTCTGTCCGGGGATGGGCGCCGGCCGGCAACCGTAACGTTTTACAACAACGTTACGGTTACCTGCCCCCTTAAAAGCGGCGCTCTGATGTGCCATGCTGAATTTTGTTCGCACAAAGACGGACTTTGTGCCACAGGATTCAATGAGGAGTTCCAGTGTCGAAGAAGATATTGGGAGTTGGAGTCATCAGCCTGGGATGGATGGGACGTCTCCATACGAGGGCGTACAAGGCACTCGCGGAGCGCTATCCCGAGATAGAGACGCGCATCCGCTTGGTAAGTGCATGTGACCCGATTGAAGAGAACCGGACACTGGCCATCGAATCGCTTGGATTCGAGCGGGCCGTCGCCGACTACCGCGAGCTGCTGACGGACCCGGAAGTGGATGTCGTGTCAATATGCTCTCCCAACTACCTGCACCGCGAGATCGCTCTAGCGGCGATCGAAGCGGGCAAGCCCTTCTGGATCGAGAAGCCGATGGGGGTGTCGGCCGCCGAGTCGAAGGACATCGCGCTGTCCGCCGCGCACGCCGATCTCGTGACATCCGTCGGCTTCAACTACCGGCACGTCCCGGCCATCGAGAAAGCTCGCGACGTGGTGCGAAGCGGGCGGCTCGGACGGGTGACCAACGTGAGATGCTGGCTCCTCGCGGACTACGCATCCTTCCCGGAAGGCCCTCTGACCTGGCGATACGATCGTGCGCTGGCCGGTGCCGGCGTCGTCGGAGATCTCATGAGCCACGGGGCGGACCTTGTGCAGTATGTGTGCGGGCGGATCGCCGCGGTCTCCGCGCTGACGGACACCTTCATCGCCGAACGCCCTATCCCCACCAAGGCCGGCGTGGGGCATAGTGGCTGGGAGGTTTCGGACGAACTCGGGCCGGTGGGCAACGAGGATTACGTCGCGATGATGGTGCGGCTGGAGAACGGCGTGGTGGGGACGCTGGAATCCTCGCGGGTCGCCGTGGGGCCGCGCTCCGAGTACGTCATCGAGGTATACGGCACCGAGGGATCGCTGCGCTGGAACTTCGAGAAGCTGAACGACCTCGAGATCTGCATCGGGCGGGAGAACGAGTTCCAGGGCTACACGCGCGCCATGGCCGGGCCCACGTTCCCGTCCTTCGCCCGTTTCCAACCCGGAGCGGGTACATCGATGGGCTTCGACGATCTGAAGGTCGTGGAGGCGGCCCAGTTCATCCAGTCGGTGGCGACGGGTGAACAGCTCGCACCATCGGTGGCCGACGGATGGGCGGCCGCCGAGGTTGACGAGGCAACCGTCGCCTCGGCCGCAGACGGGCGCTGGCACGACGTCGTCGCCGTCACCGGACGAACCACGTACGACGCCGCCCCTGAAACCTTCTCCGGAAACTAGCCTTCCATCAGCCTGCGGTCTGGGATTGCCGCGGATCGCGCCATCGGCCTGCGCTCCGAGGGCATGACCCCAACGATATGCGGCACGAGGTGGGCACGCCGCCGTACCCACCGGAACACGTGCATCCTGTTCACTCGTGCCCGCCTCACCAGATGCATCATCTCTGCGATTGGAGAATCGTGACAGCACACATTCCGAGCGACGTGCGGGAGGCAGTGGACGCAACGCCTCCCTCGGGAAAGAAACGGTCCATCGGCTTCGTAGCCTTTGTGGCCACTCTCGGCTCATTTCTTTTCGGCTACGACACCGGTGTGATCTCCGGGGCGCTGCCCTATATGTATATGCCCGAGGGGGCTGGCGGGCTCGGCCTGACCCCCACGGAGGAGGGGTTCGTCGGCGGAACCCTGCTGGTGGGCGCCGCATTGGGAGCGCTCATCGGAGGCAGGCTCTCCGATCGCTACGGGCGCAGGCATAACATCATCATGCTGGCGATCATCTTCATCGTCGGCGGCCTTGGAACCACCTTCGCCCCCAACGTCTGGGTGATGTACCCGTTCCGGCTGATCCTGGGATTCGCCGTCGGCGGGGCATCCGCGACGGTCCCGGTCTACCTGTCGGAAACCGCTCCCAAGCGCATTCGCGGCACTATCGTCGCCATCGATCAGGTCATGATCGTGACTGGACAGCTTCTCGCCTTCACGTTCAACACCGTCATCGATAAGTTCTACAACGGGCCGCAGATCGAGGTTGCCTCCGACCCCTCCGGACTGCTGGAGAGCGGCATGCAGTCCTTCGACAACGTCAATAGGCTGCAGCACAACTTCGGCGGAACCATGAGCAGTGGCGAATGGCACGATTTCGTCGGTAATCTCGTCGTGAACGGAGGAAATGGAGCGGGTTGGCGCATCATGCTCTTCCTGTGCACCATTCCCGCCATCGCGCTGTGGATCGGGATGCGGATGATGCCGGAATCCCCGCGCTGGTACGCCAACAATCAGCGCTACTACGAGGCCATCGGGTCTCTCAAGCGCGTGCGCGACCCCAAGCGCGACGGCGACATCGGTGTCGAGCTCGAGGAGATGATCGCCTCCCGCGAGGACGAGCAGAAGCAGCACAAGGGGACCTTCGGCGACATATTCAGGACTCCCTGGCTGCGCAAACTCTTCTTCGTTGGGTGTTTCATCGCCATCACCAACCAGACGACGGGCGTCAATACCGTCATGTACTACGCTCCCAAAGTGCTGCAATACGCCGGGATGGGAACCTCGGCGGCCATTACCGCGCAGACGGCCAACGGCGTCATGTCCGTGATCGGGTGTGTGGCGGCGCTGTGGATCATCGGCCGCTTCACGCGCCGCCGCATCCTCATCACCTGTCTGGTTTCCGTATTCGTGACGCTGTCGGCCATCGCGGTTCTCTTCCAATTGACCATCCAGCCCGCCCTGGATTCGGGTGGCGCTCCTCCGGGCTGGGCGCCCTTCGCGGTCCTGGCGTTGATGGGAGTGTTCATGCTCGTGGTGCAGGCCGGCAACGGTCCCGTCGTGTGGACGATGCTGGGCGAGATGTTCCCCGCCTTCGTGCGGGGGATCGCGAACGGCTCCGCCGTGTTCATCCTGTGGATCGCCAACGCGATCGTGACGGTGACCTTCCCGCCCATGATGGATTCCCTCGGCGGCGGTCTGACATATGGAATCTATGCCGTCATCAACATCGTGTTCGCCGGAATCCTCTTCAAGGTCATGCCCGAGACGAGCGACAAGTCCCTGGAGGAGATCGAGGTGTACATGGAGCAACGCTATTCCTGAGAAGTCCGGAACGTAAGCGATTGACGGAACGACGACGGCGTGCGCGGATGCCGGCAGGAAGGTCCTGTGGATGCCGGTGAGCCGGACGGGCGAATGCCGGCAACGATGCGAACAACCAGCAGCGACGCACGCGATGGCGCCGTGCGAAAACAGGGGCAGCGGGCACGATGAGCCGCCGCCCTGCATCACCAGAGAGAAAGAGGAATGACATGAGTACGATCAAAGTCGGCTGCGCTCCCATCGCGTGGGTGAACGACGATATGCCGACGCTGGGAGGGGAGACCACCTACCAGCAGATTCTCAGCGAGGTTGCGCTGGCCGGATATGCGGGTACGGAGATCGGAAACAAGTATCCCAAGGATCCCGCGGTTCTCAGTGGAGAACTCGAGTTGCGGGGCATCAAGATCGCCGCCGCCTGGCATGGCTGCCTGCTCACCACGGAACCGTATGAGGTCGAGGAGGCGAAGTTCATCGCCTTCCGGGACTACATGGCGGCGCTCGGGGCGGACTGCATCAACATCTGCGAGCAGGGGCATTCGATCCAGGGAATGCGCGATAAGTCGATTTTCGACGATAAGCCGTACTTCACCGACGACGAGTGGGCTCGGCTGTTCGAAGGACTCAACCGATTCGGCGATCTGGCCGCGGAAAAGGGACTGCGCCTGGCCTATCACCACCACATGGGAACCGGTGTGCAGACCGCGGCCGAGATCGACCGGCTCATGGAGAACACCGATCCTGAGAAACTGAAGCTGCTGGTGGACAACGGGCATCTTTTGTTCTCCGGTGAGAACCCCGAGGAGATCGTGGAACGCTACCTCGACCGCATCGGCCACGTCCACCTCAAGGACATCCGCCCGGAGATCGTGGAGAAGGCTCGTGCCGAAAAACTCAGTTTCCTCGATTCGATCCTAGCCGGATCGTTCACCGTGCCCGGCGATGGCCCCACCGATTTTGCGGCGTTGCTTCAACCCGTGGTCGACTCGGACTACGACGGATGGTTCATGGTGGAGGCGGAGCAGGATCCCGGCGTTGCGAATCCTCTGCGGTATGCCCTGATCGCCCGCGGGTACCTCAAGGAGAAGCTCGGCGTCTGAATCTGACACCTGCCGGCGGTCGGTGCACGCCGCCGGCAGGTACGTGGGAGATGTGGCGAGGTGCGGAGATCTCGCGAACTCAAACGTTTGGACACGAAGTCGCCCCTAATAGGGGCGACTTCGTGTCCAAAGGGTGCATCTCGTGCGTTTCTGCCGATCGGAGCAGTTGAGCGGTTCAATGCGCGAGCCGCTCAATAGAGTGCCTTGATGTTGAGCGGAATCTCTTGCCGCACGACCGGGCGCGCGGGTGCGCGTCGGCGCGGTGAGGGTTCAGTGGTGCGTGCTGCGCCTGTGGTTTCCCTGATGGTGAGGGAGGTCGGCAGAACCGTTCCCCGCGCCACTGATGGGATGGACGCCGACGCGAGTCGGTGAATGGCGCGTTCGGCGGCGAAATGGGCGAGATCGCTGGGGCTCTGATGGACGGAAGTCATGTTGATGCCGGGTCTAGAGGCGATCTCCGAATCGTCGAAACCCACAATGGAGATGTCCTCGGGAATAGATACGCCGTTTCGAATGAAAACGTCGATGAGCCCCAGTGCGCACCTGTCATTGAACGCGATGATGGCCGTCGGAAAGTCCTCGGACTGCAGGATCGCTTCGGCAACGCCTGCCCCGGAGGCCTCGTCTTTACCGCCGTCGGACGTTGCGTACGCCGTACTCGCCAAGCCATGGAGCTCCACCGCATGCTGGAATGCGGCCAAACGGTCCTGTCCACCGGCTGCATCGGAACATGACAGATAGCGGATCCTTGTATGGCCGAGTTCCTTGAGATGGGCAACAGCGAGAGCCATGCCGGCTTCGTCGTCGGACACGACCCAGTCGACCCCCGGGGCAGTACTCCTTTGGGCGACCGTCACGATGGGCATCGTGCGTGCTAGGCGCGCGAGTTCTTCTTCCTCAAGGCGGCATCCGAGCAGGATGAGCGCTCCGCTACGGTATGACAGCAGGGTCTCGATGGCGTCGGCTTCGGTTCTGCTCTGGGAGACCGCGGAAAGGACCAGTTGGTGGCCGGTACCGGCCGTGGCCGCATATAGTCCATCGAGCAGTTCGTGGTGGAACGGCTGGCGAGTCTGAAAGCTCACCCCGATCGTGTCGGGAGCGTTGGCCCGCAGCGCTCGAGCGCTCTCATTCCGCACGTAGCCAAGCCTATCCGCCGCTTCGAGTACCTTTTCGCGGGTGGCTTCGCTCGCTCCCGTGGTGCCTCGGAAGACGATGGACACCAGAGACTGGGATACCCCGGCCTCCCGAGCGACATCGCGCATCGTAGGGCGTGACTTCTTTGGGAGATCTGCCATTTTCGCTCCCTCGAAACGGATGGTGTGCCGGTGTTTGTCTCAAGAATATCAAGCGGCCCCGTTGTTCTCAGTGTCCTCAGGCGTTCCCGGGGCTCGTGCACGAGGTAGGAGAACTCCATATTGCCCCGCCTGGTGCCCGTGCAGTCCTGGTGCCCGTGCAGTCCTGGTGCCCGTGCAGTCCTGGTGCCCGTGCAGTCCTCACTGGCCGGCCGCATGCTCCATCGTCGCTGCCTTGCTCTGCCGTTCCTCTTCGAGGCGTTGGCGCCACCGGGTCGTGTTTTCTTGAGCAATACTATTCTTCGGGAGATTGGCTGATTGTATTGACCTGGAAAAGTTAGTTTTCTACAATCACTAATACGTATTACTCATACGATCTAGTATCCATATTCGGACACTGGGCATGAGACGCACAATCCGACGAAGGAGTTGGGGCATGAAGAGAGTTGCCCTGGTGGGTGTTGGACGAATCGGCACCCATCACGCCAGAACGATTGCCGAAGAGGTCAAGGGAGTGGAGCTCGTGGTTCTCGCGGATCCCATCGCACCCCACCTCGAAGAGTTGGCCGCGGAACTGGGCGTTCCGGACACGGTGCGCGATCCTTTCGCGATCGCACAGGACGAGACCATCGATGCCGTGGTCATCACCGCACCGGCGGCGAACCATGTAGAGCTCATCAGGGCCTTTGCCGCCGCCAAGAAGCACATCTTCACCGAGAAGCCGATCGCTACCAACGTTGCGGACGCCAAGGCCGCGGTCGCGGCAGCGCAAGCGGCTGGCATCCTCTTCCACGTGGGGTTCAATCGCCGCTACGCGGAGTCCTGGGCGCGGGCGAAGCATATGGTGAACAACGGAGCCGTGGGATCCGTCCAGCGTGTCCACTCCATCACTCGTGATCCCGGGCCGTGGCCGGGCGACCCCGCCAAGCTTGCTCCGGGAACCATCTTCAACGAGACGCTGATCCACGATTTCGACACCATCAATTGGTTGAATGCAGGAGCTGAGCCCGTCGAGGTCTACGCCGTTGCCGACGCCCTCGTCGCTCCACAGGCAAAGGGCACGGGCTTCTTCGACAGTGCCGTGACCGTCATTCGCTATGACAATGGTGCGATGGCCACAGCCGAGGCGTCCTTCAGTGCTATGTATGGCTACGACCTGCGCGGCGAGGTCTTCGGATCCGCGGGCATGGTCACCATGGGGGACATCGCCAACACCGCTGCGCGGCTCTACGACGCCGCCGGTGGACACTGCGACACTGCCGGCACCGACACCTCCCGTTTCCACGAGGCATACAGGCTGGAGTTCCAGGTCTTCGCCGATCTGCTGAACGGGAAGGATGTGGACCACCCGGATGCGGACGCGGGCATCAGGGCGCAATTGGTCGCCGCCGCCGCCATCAAGTCGGTCGCGGAGGGCCGTCCGGTCAGGATTTCGGAGGTGGACCAGTGAGCGTCACGGCACGGAGAAGCCCCTTCAGGTTGGCGGCCTGTTCGGAGATGATCTTCCAGGGCATCCCGTTCATGGATCGACTGGAAAAGATCGCCGGGCGTGGTCTGGAGGTCGAGATGTGGGACTGGACCACCAAGGATCTGGAGGCCATCGCCTCCACGGGAATTCCGATCAGCTCCATGACGGGTTACATCTCGGGAAACCTCACGGATGGGGGCGAGATCGAGAGCTTCCTGGAATCCGCCAAGCGTTCGGTCGAGGCCGCCAATGTGGTCGGCTGTAAGCGGTTGAACTTCCACGGAACTGGACTGGGTGAAGGGGGCATTCCGGTCAAGCCGGTCGACGTCGTCACCGGTGGTATGTGGGCTCGGGCGGCACTGACGATTCAGGCACTCTCCGAAATTGGCTGTGATGGCGACGTCGTCTTCACGCTGGAGAACCTGAACCTGCCCGTGGACCACGCCGGGACCCCGTTCAACAGTCCACAGGACTGCCTGGACCTGGTTTCCGCCGTCGATTCCCCCAATATTCGTATGAATCTGGATCTGTATCACGCCCAGATCGGCGACGGCCAACTGATCGAAACCTGCCGCACGTCCCTTCCGTGGATAGGTGAGATTCAGGTCGCCGATGTTCCCGGACGTTGTGAGCCCGGTACGGGTGAGATCAATTACCGCAACGTGGCCCTTGCCCTCAAGGACATCGGCTACACGGGCGTCGTGGCAATGGAGGCCTTCGCCAGCGGTGACTCGGACAGGGCGCTCGACGTATTCATCGAGACGTTCACGGTCTAGCGGGAGCCGAGTCTCGATCGTTGGCGGGTTCGGTAGCCGCCGCTTGCGATCGGGAACCGTGAAAGAGGCCCGCGAGGAGCCTCTTTCACGGCGCGTCATGCCCATGGTTCTGTGGCGGGCGCGCATTGCGGCGGCGGTGCACGCGGACACCGTGGATCACCACCGCGACTCCCTCGCGGTGACCACTCGTGTGACGTGTCAGTTGGTCGCCGAACTCATGTGCGGAGCCTTCCGGATCCGACAGCAATCTGCACAACAGCAGCTGAGCAAGTCTCGTCAGCGTTGACGACATAAGGAGTCATGACATCATGGCAGCAAGCAATCAAATGAGCGAGTCGAGAACAGAACCCGTTAAGAAGCGCAACATCAATGGCGTTGTCTTCGTGGCCACGATGGGGGCGTTGGCCTTCGGGTTCGATACTGGAGTGATTTCCGGAGCGATTCCCTTCCTCGAGCTTCCCTTCTCCGAAGGTGGCTTGGATCTCAATGCCAGCCAGGTGGGTTTGGTGACATCGTCACTGCTTCTCGGGGCGGCGTGCGGTGGCGTGCTTTCGGGAAGCTTGGCGGACCGTCGCGGCCGCAAGCGTACCCTTCTCATCCTCTCTCTCCTGTTCATCGCCGGCGCCATCGGAACCTCGCTGGCCCCCAATATCACCGTCATGGTGATCTTCCGGATCGTGCTGGGACTGGCCGTCGGTGGCGCCTCCGCCATCGTCCCGGTGTTCATCGGTGAGCTCGCGCCGACCCACCTGCGTGGTCAGCTGGTGGCCCGCAACGAGTTGACCATCGTGACTGGTCAGCTCTTGGCCTACATCTCCAATGCGACCCTGGCAGAGTTCATGCCGGACAACCACCACGTGTGGCGCTTCATGCTCATCCTCTGCACGGTGCCCGCACTTGCGCTGTTCTTCGGGACCTTCTACCTCACAGAATCCCCGCGTTGGCTCATCTCCCACAACCGCCTGGCCGAGGCTCGGGACGTGCTGTGGCAGTTGCGCACCGAGGACGACGTCGATTCAGAACTCGTGGAGATCAAGGAACACGTGGAGGAAACCCGACGGATTGAGGCCACGTCCCTGTGGCGAGAACTCAAGGTGCCGTGGATTCGCCGCATTGTGTTGATCGGCGTGGGTTTGGCATTTCTTTCCCAGATGACAGGGGTGAACTCGGTGATGTATTACGCGCCGTCGATTCTCATCCACACCGGGTTGGGAACCAGCGCTTCAATCGTGGCCACCATTGGCAATGGAGTTGTGTCCGTTGTGGCGGTGGCATTCGGATCGATGGTTCTGTTGCCGAGGTTCAGGAGGAGGCCCATGCTCATGGTGGGTCAGGTGGGAGTGACGTGTTGTCTCGCACTGATCGGGGCGGTGTTCGTGTTCGTGCCGCAATCGACGTTCCGTTCCTACCTCGTTCTGGCTCTGATGATGCTTTTCCTGTTCTTCATGCAGGCTTTCGTGGCGGTTATCTTCTGGTTGATGCTCTCTGAGATCTTTCCGTTGCGCATTCGCGGCAAGGCGATGGGGCTGGCGGTCTTCGCGAACTGGACCGCAAACTTCATTGTCGCAATGGTGTTTCCGCCCCTGCAGGAGAGTCTGGGCGGAGGCCTGTTCTTCATCTTCGCCCTCATCAATGTGGGGACCATCTTCTTCTATCTGAAGTTCATCCCCGAGACGAAGGGGCGCTCCTTGGAAGAGCTGGAGAAGAGTTTCCAAATGCACTACGGGGCATGATCAGTCCCTTGTCCAGGGGGACGAATTCAAACGTTTGGACACGAAGTCGCCTGTATTAGGGGCGACTTCGTGTCCAAAGTGCGTATCTCGCGGATGGGGATGGGAGAGGAAGAGGGGCGGGCGCCCCCGCATGGATCCGAGCGAGGATCGACTGCCGCTGGGAATAGGGGACTTTTGTCGCGTCGTCGTCGAAGAAGACGGCGGTTCTGGAGCCGTTCCAGCAATTTGTTACTACAAACTATGGAACGTCAATACTTTTCTGGCTAAGGTTGAGCGTGAGAGATCAGACGTCATGCGGCGGCGGTGCCGCGTGGGAGATACCTGAGATCACTCGGGATGTCGAGGAGGACAAGATGTCGGTGGAAATTCCAGAGACCATGAGAGCCGCGGTTCTGCGGGATTACGAGAAGGGCCTGGAGGTCCAGGAGATTCGCACGCCCCGCCCTCGCGCGGGCGAGGTGCTGGTCAAGGTCAGCGCATGTGGACTGTGCCATTCCGACCTGCACGTCATCGGTGGGGCCATCGCCTTCCCGCTGCCGTGCGTGCTCGGTCACGAGGTTACGGGCGAGATCGTCGAAGTCGGGCCGGGAAACGATCACTACGATCTCGCCGTCGGGCAGCGGGTCGCCGGCGCATTCCTCATGCCCTGCGGCCAGTGCGAGGCCTGTTCCAGAGGTCGTGACGATCTGTGCGGGCCGTTCTTCGACCTCAACCGCCTTCAGGGCAAGTTGTACGACGGCGAGACGCGGCTCTATGACCTGGACGGGTCTCCGATCGCTATGTACTCCATGGGAGGACTTGCCGAGTACTGCGTCATTCCGTCGACGTCGGTGGCGCGAGTTCCAGACTCAGTCGATCCCGTTGCGGGAGCGATTCTGGGCTGCGCGGCAATGACAGCCTATGGCGCCGTGCGGCGTGGAGCGGACCTGCGCTACGGCGAGTCCGTTGCCGTCGTGGCCACCGGAGGAATCGGGTCCAACATCATTCAGGTGGCAAAGGCCTTTGGTGCAAAGCAGATCATCGCGGTGGACGTTGACGATGCGAAACTGGAGGCTGCGCGAAAGCTCGGCGCTACCGACGTCGTCAATTCCATACGGGAGAACGTGCGCGAGGCCGTATTCGCTAAGACCGGTAACCGAGGCGTGGACGTGGCGTTCGAGGCATTGGGCCGTCCTCAGACCTGGAATTCCGCGCTGGAGACCCTTCGCGATGGTGGGCGTATGATTCCCATCGGCCTGGGAGCCGGAGTTCAGACCGCCGAGGTGGAGATCAACAGGACTGTGCGGCGCTCGCAGTCCATCGTGGGCTCCTACGGGGCGCTGACCCGTCAGGATCTTCCCGAGGTTGTGCGTCTCGCGGCTGATGGCACGATCCACTACGAGGAGATCGTCACCCGGCGCTTCTCCCTCGATGAGGTGGCCAGTGGGTACGATCTCCTGCGCAAGGGAGAAGTGCAGGGACGTGGCGTTGTGGATATGTCCCTCTGATCGCCTGGCGTACAGGTCCGTCTGAGTCGGGTGGGCAATGCGCTTTGTCGGGGATCGGGGTCCTGCTCCGGTCCCCGACGGCGTTTCCGGAGAGGCAACGACTTACGCGTGAGGCCTCGAATCCGGCCGTGACGGTCCCCTAGACGTGACCTCTTGCTCGGACACGCGACCTCTCGCTCGCAGAGGGCAGTAAAAAGGCAATAAAAAGGGGCGGTACCTTGCTGTACCGCCCAGTTCTCTATCGTGATGTGGTGAAGGTTCCTCGGCTACTTGGTCTACCTTGACGTGCTACAAGGAACTCCGGTGAGTGCACCACCGCCTGATCGAATCAGACGTCGGTGGACTCGATGGCGTCCTTCATGGTCCCGAAGGTGAAGGCCACGGAGAGGACCGCGGTCATCAGACCCGCGCCGATCACAACGCCGGCGGTGCCGGTCACGGCGCCAACGAATGCCACGACGACGAAGAGTGACATGAGGGCGAGGGTGATTCCGAGACGGGCGTTCTCACCGGCGGGCAGGGTGACTGCCTTAGCGGGGGCGATGTTCGCGACGGATGCGGTCATGGTGCTCATATTGTGCTCCTTATTATGTAAGACATGCAGGAGCAGCGATGTGCACCTGCACATCGCTGTGCGGCCAGGTTTTCCTGGACGCTTACAATAGTACTGACATATTGGATCAGATCCAATAAGGCGTTAAGTACTCTCAATCACATAACCAATGGGAATAATCGCGGCGGGTGGTCGCAAGGCGTCTGAAGCCAGGTTGTGTTCCCGTTGCTGGGGGCGGGGAATGCACGCGGGGAGATCCCGCCCTGTTCTGAAACGTTTCCTCCTCGGAGACAGCCGGTAGTGTCCCGTGGGCGCCGCCCTTGGCGGGCCGCCTAGAAATCTCGGTGCGAGGCCTCGCGCAGCTCATCCAACTGCTCTGGCGCCGGAAAACCGGTGATCTGCCAACGTGGTGGCCAGACGCCATCGAGCTTCTGGAATCCGTCTGCCCAGACCTCCCTCGCCACGTGCGAACGCACGGAGACCATCTCTCCACGATCTTCATCCCAGGGAAGCCCGCTGGACTGCCGGTTGAAGGTGATGAAATCGGTTTCTGGAATGGATCCGAAGCTGTCCTGGCTGGTCCACTGGGTATTCGAGACATAGGCTCCCGAACGCAGGTGATGCACATCGTAGGCTTTGAACGCGCCGTGCTGTTCGGGCTCTTTCTCGAAATGAGTTATCTGATTGTCGTACATGCGCTCGCGATATGTGGTTCGCAACTCGCTGAGAATGGTGGCGGCGGGATGGTCGGACATGGGTATCCACTCGCTCCAGCCGTCGGAGGCCACGGTATGGGGCAGTGGGTAGAGCGCCTCGACATCCTGATCGTGACCGCGCAACGACTTGAAGACATCGGCCAGATTCGGGTCGTCCGCCATGACGACGAACATCGATGTGCGGCTTGCCGGCACGAACAGTGGAAGAGAATCCGGATACTCCTTGGTCAAGGATTCCGTGATCGTTTGCGTCATGTCGAGATCCGCGAACCACGAACTCTGATAGTTGTGCGGGGACGTCAGCAAGAAGACCTGTGCGCCGGCGACGTTCGCGATACCCAGTTCCAGGCCGGGCGTGCCCTGCTCCAGGTTGAGGCTGCGCAGCTCCTCGACCGCTTCCACGAAGAGTGGTCCAAGATCCTGTGAGAGGCCGCGTTCCTCCAGATCGGAGAAGAAAATCGGCTCGATCGTATCTGGGAAATCGTCGGCGAGGCCCACACCGATGAAGTCGGTCAACGGGACGTAGACCATGGAGTCGTTTTGGGAGTGGTCGTGGGACGCCAAGAAATAGTCCGCGGGGCGAACGATGGGGAGGGTGCGGATGGGGCCATCTGGACGCGCGACGGCCTCGTCGTCCTCAATGTCCCCATCGGGCGGGAGCGTGGGGAATCCGGTGTTGTTCCTAGCGGCTGCGGAGGTGGCCCCGGGCAGGGCGCCCATGATCGCGTCGAAGACGGACCCGAAAGGGGAACGGGAGGTGAGCGGCGTCTCTTTGGTATCGGACGAAGGGCGGTGCGGGGTGCGTTCGGTGCTTCGAGGGCCAGCGGAGGAGGGTCCGTCAGGAGGGTTGGGACCCTCTGGCTGGGGACCGTTCGCGGTGCCGTTCTCGCCTTCGCTTACGGCCTCGTCCGCCTGGGCGACGCCGATGCTGATGAGACGGTCGAGCAGCTTGCGCCTTGTCTCCTCGGGCTTGGTCTCGTCGATCATCTCGCCAGGGCGGAACCGGAAGGCGCGCCCATCTGCCAGCAGGACGTCAAGCCACTGCCCGTCCGCGTTGACGAAAGCTCCCTCGAGGTCGGGGTGCGAAGCGGCTACATCCAAAACCCAGTCCATGAATGACGACATGTATCCATTCTCGCTTCTCAATCGGGCCAAATGGAACGAATTAGGGGGTTGTGTCGGAGAAGTTTTCCCTCCGAGAGAAAAATGGTGACGAATTCGGGTGTGATCCATCGTGGAGAAGACGCCGTGTGGGCGGGCGAATACGTGCTCCGAAACCGCCGTCGACTAGAGCCGTCGACTAGACTGGAGGCTCCACGACGAAGGGATACGCGTGTCTAAGCGAGTGACGCTGGCTGACATCGCCCAGGAGACGGGTCTCTCGGCAGCCACTGTGAGCATGGTCCTCAACAACCGGCCTGGATCCCGCATCTCAGAGGCTACCGCCGCCAGGGTACGGGAGGCGGCCATCAGGCTCGGCTATTCGCCCGACGTCAACGCACGAGGCTTGCGTACCGGTAAGAGCAGGGCTGTCGGTTTCATCTCCGACGAGGTGACGGTCACCCGATATGCCTCGGCGATGATCCGGGGGCTCCTCGATGTGGGCGACGAGCATAATCACATCGTGATGATGGCCGAGTGCGAGAACGGCTCGCCGCAGGTCGAGCGATCGGTCCAGGCGATGCTGTCGCGCCGCATCGACGGCTTGATCTTCGGTCAGATGAGGGCGCGGCGCATCGAGATTCCGGAAGTGGGGATCCGGGTCCCGCGGGTTGTCGTCAACGGTGAGGCCGAGGGCTGCGCGAGAGTGCTGCCGGACGAATACACGGCCGGTATGGAAGCCGTCGAGCACCTGGTCGGTAACGGACACCGCAAGATCGCCTTCATCGGCAAGTCCGCCCTGCACCTCGATCCCACGGTATCGGTGACCATCGGTGCGCGGATGGCGGGAATCGATGAGGGGATGCGGCGAGCGGGGCTTCGATTCGAGAAGATCGTCGAGGGCGTCTCCTGGGAACCGGAGCTCGGTTACGCCGGTGCGTTAGAGGTTTTCGAGGAAAGCGACGTCACTGCGCTCCTCGTGGCGAACGATCGAGTTGCCCTCGGGGCGTATCAGGCGGCGCAGACCCGTGGCCTCGCGGTGTCCGAGGACGTCTCGATCATGTCGTTCGACGACGAGCAGTTGGCCGGCTACCTGCGCCCTCAGGTCACGACCATGCGCCTGCCGTATATGGAAATGGGTGCGGCGGGCATGGGCCTGCTTCTGGAGCGGGTTATGGGAGAGGGTGCCGGCATCGCCGCCGAAGGCGAGGGCGCGGACTCTCCCTATGTCCCGCCCGCCCCGGCTCTGCTGATCCACATGCCTCTCGTGGAACGCGGGTCCGTCAGCCGGCTCTGATCGCCGGCGCCCGCGATCGCCGGGGTCCACTGCCGGGACCAAGGTCCGCTTCTTGGGGTGAGACGTTTCTTCAAGAAGTGTGATGTACAGGTCTCCTTGGCGAAAAGGTTACTCGATGCCCCGTGGCGTGCTAGCTTTATCTTTAGCTAAATCGATTAAGCACTCCTTGGGTGATATCGATCGAGCATCTCTATAAGTGGCGTGGCTCAACGGTTGTGCCCGCCCTCTTCCGAGAGGAGAACTGTCCGACGATGGCCAGTTTCGCAAAATCTTTCAAGAATACGGGTTACCTGCAAAGCTCCCTGAACCTTCTGCTGTTCTTCATGTCCTGGGGAATCTGGTGGTCCTTCTTCCAGCTGTGGCTGAAGAAAGACGTGGCCGACGGCGGCCTCGGCTTCACCAACACCCAGGTGGGAACCTTGTACGCCGTCAACTCGGGAGCCACCCTGATCCTCATGTTCTTCTACGGGACGATTCAGGATCGTCTGGGATACAAGCGCACGATTCAGGCGTTCATCGCCGCTATCTCGGCGCTGGTGGGGCCCTTCATGATCTTCGTGTACGAGCCGCTGCTCAAGAGCAACTTCATGCTCGGCGTCGTCATCGGCTCGGTCGTGCTCTCGGCCGGTTTCATGGCCGGCGTGGGGCTGCTGGAGGCACTCGCCGAGCGTTTCTCGCGCCGCTACAACTTCGAGTACGGGCAGGCTCGCATGTGGGGCTCTTTCGGCTACGCCGTCGTTGCGCTGGCGGCCGGGTTCCTGTTCACCATCGATCCGCACCTCAACTTCTGGGCGGGCTCCGTTCTTGGTCTCCTCAACCTCCTGCTGGTGCTGTTGTGGAAGGCACCGGTTCCCGAAGAAGAGGAGAAGAGCGTCCTCGAGGAGGCCAGCACGCCCGGGATTCGCGAGATGGTCGGCGTGCTGCGAATGCCCGCCCTGTGGGTCGTCATCGTTCTGGTCTTCTTCTCCTGGACTTTCTACACCGTCTTCGACCAGCAGATGTTCCCCGATTTCTACACCGGACTCTTCAGCTCGCACGAGGTCGGAGAGCGCACATACGGAGTGTTGAACTCGGTGCAGGTGTTCGCCGAGGCCGCCATGATGGGCGTGGTTCCGATCATTATGCGAAAACTCGGCGTCAAGAACACGTTGCTACTCGGCTTCGTGGTGATGACCGTGCGGATCCTTGGGTGCGCCCTGCTCTCCGACCCCGTCGCCGTCTCCGCTGTCAAGATGCTGCATGCCCTCGAGGTGCCGCTGTGCATCCTGCCGATCATGCGTTACTTCACCCTGCACTTCAACCCGGCGCTCTCCGCCACTCTGTATATGGTGGGCTTCCAGATCGCCTCGCAGCTCGGCAACGTCGTACTTTCCCCGGTGCTCGGTGCGCTCAACGATGCGCGGGGCTACCACTTCACGTTCTTCTTGATCTCCGGCGTTGTGGCCGCCTCCGCCGTTGCCGGGTATCTCCTGCTCAAGAACGACGATCAGCAGGTCCTGGGCGATCCGTTCGTCCGCGATTCCCAGAGAAAGCAGCCCGAGACCCTCTAGACCCGTATCCCGCACGCATGAACAATTCGAACCGAGAGGTTAGTCAACGATGAAAGAACAACTCGCACGGGCCGAATCCGGTGTGAAGGAGCTGCTGAGCTCCCGGAAGGATCGCTGGTACCCGACCTTCCACATCGCCGCGGCCGCCGGATGGATCAACGATCCCAATGGGCTGTCCTTCTTCAAGGACCGTTACCACGTCTACTTCCAGCACCATCCCTACTCCACGGTGTGGGGCCCGATGCACTGGGGCCACGTATCGTCCGAGGACATGGTGACATGGCGCCGGGAGCCGATCGCCTTCGCCCCCTCCATCGAGGCCGATCGCGACGGCGTCTTCTCCGGTTCCGCTGTCGTTTCCGACGACGGCGAGTCCCTCTACGCCTACTACACCGGCCATCGTTGGACGAACGGCATCAACGAGGACGAAGGCAACGATCAGGTCCAATGCATGGCGGTCTCGGCCGATGGCAACAACTTCGAGAAACGGGGCGTCGTCGTCGAAGGACCGGCCGAACTCCCGCACTTCCGGGACCCGAAGGTGTGGAAGATGGCCGACACCTGGTACATGGTGTTCGGCGCCTGCTCCGTGGAGAATCGTGGCCAGGTGTGGCTCTACACTTCCAAGGATCTGCAGGATTGGACGTTCGATTCCATTCTTTTCGAGGACCCGGACCCGCAGGCCTTCATGCTCGAATGCCCGGATATGTTCCCAGTGGGCGACAAGTGGATCCTGGCGTATTGCCCGATGGGGCCCGAGGTAGCGGGCTACTCCAACCGGAACGGGCACAATTCGGGATACGTCGTGGGGACCTGGGCTCCCGGTGAGGAATTCGTGCAGACGCAGGAATACACCCTCAGCGACTGGGGCCACAACTTCTATGCCCCGCAGAGCTTCGAGTCGCCCGACGGGCGCCGCATCCAATATGGCTGGATGGGCGCATTCAATGAACCGCTGGCATCGCAGGCCGAGGATGGTTGGTCCGGCCAGCTGACCGTGCCCCGCGTTCTGACATTGGGCGAGAAGGGCGAGCTGTTGGCCAACCCGGCAGAGGAGTTGAAGAAGCTCCGAGTCGCCACCGAGGAGTTCGGTTCCTTCGAAGTGGGGCGAAACGAGCGCTTCGTGGTGTCCGAGGATGCCCAGGCCGTCGAGATCGAGCTGGAGGTGGATCTGGGTGGGAAGGTCTCGGGCGAGCGTGCCGATCGGTTCGGCTTCGAGGTGCACAAGACCGCCGACGGCCACCACGGATACGTCTACTACGACGATCTCGCCGGGCGTGTGGGCATCGATCAGCGCCTCGCCTTCACGGGCGAGCGCGGCTACCGGGCCGCGGCGGTGACGGGGGAGGTTCTCAAGCTGCGCATCTTCATCGACCGCGGGTCCATCGAGGTCTTCGTGAACGACGGCGAAGCCACGGTCACCTCCTTCTCCTTCCCGGGCGAAGGCAAACGCGCGATCGAGCTGGTCGCTGAGAACGCTCCCGTCCTCGTCCGCGATCTCAGGGTGCACACCCTCGGCACGATCTGGGAGGAGCCCGACCGGTGATCTGAGATGTGACCTCTGAGCTCGGATTCTCCATCTGGCCGGTGGCACGGAAATCCCTTGTTTCCGAGCCGCCGGCCTTTTCGCGCGCTGGTCAAGCCCTTTTGAGGCGCGGACGGCTTCATCACGAATCGGCTCCAGAGCTAGGCGCGGCACCGCCCGATGGGAAAAACTTGTACCTAATCGAGCGAAGGAGGCAACTGTGGAGAGCATCATCGCCCTGGGTTTGATCGCCATCTGCGCCACGTCCGTGTTAGGGCCGAGGCTGAACGTCGCGGCGCCGCTGCTCCTGGTGGCGGTCGGCATAGCGGTGGGATTCATACCCGGCGTGCCGCTGATACACATCGAGCCGGACTGGGTCCTGGCGGGACTGCTGCCACCACTGCTCTACTCGGCGGCTGTGTCCATGCCCGCCATGGACTTCCGGCGCGAATTCGCGCCCATCGCGGGACTTTCCGTGCTCTTGGTGGTTCTCTCCTCCGTCGGACTCGGCTTCTTGCTGTGGGCGGTGATCGCGGACCTGACATTGCCGTGGGCGATCGCCCTGGGCGCCGTTCTGAGCCCCACGGACGCCGTGGCCACCTCCATCGTCAAAAAGACGGGCATCTCGCCGCGGATCATCTCCATCCTGGAGGGCGAAGGCCTGCTCAACGACGCCACCGCCCTGGTCATGCTGCGCACCGCGGTTGCGGCCACCGCCGCCTCGGTGAGCCTGTGGCAGGTGGCGGGATCGGTCGTATACTCCGTCGTCGTCGCCGCTGCCATCGGGCTTGTGGTGGGGAAGTCGAACCTGTGGATACGTTCGCGTATCTCCGCCCCGACGGCGACGACGGCGCTCTCCTTCGCGGTTCCGTTCATCGCCATGATCCCGGCGGAGGCCTTGAATGCCTCTGGACTCGTGGCCGCCGTCGTCGCCGGCCTTATCACCGGGCAGGGGGCCGCGCGATACTTCTCACCGATGCAGAGAATCTCAGACTCGCAGAACTGGGCCACGATCGAATTCGTGCTCGAAGGCGCCATCTTCCTGACCATGGGACTGCAGTTCCACACCCTGCTCGAGGATCTTCCCGATGAGAGCGTGGCCGTCGTCCTCCAGGCGGGAGGCATCGCGCTGTTGGCGCTGCTCGGATCGGTGATCTTGCGCGCCGGTTTCGTGGCTCCGCTTCTCATGCTGCTGCACCGGCGCGCCGCACGCCGCAAGGTGCTCAAACCCAAGCTGGAAAAGGTGCAGGAAGTCCTCTCTCGTGACGACATCGAGGACATCATGGACCAGATGCGCCAGACGGGAGAGGTTCCGGAGAGCATCGAGAACGAGAAGACCCGTGCCGCCATGCAGGCCCGTCTGGAGCGCATCAACGCCGAACACGCGCGACTGGGCGCGAAAGCACGCCGTCGTCGATTCGGAAGGGTTCCCTCCATCGAGGATGTGCGTGTTCGTCTGCGACGCTCGCTCGCCGATATCGACTACTTCCTCGCCTCGCCGCTGACGTGGCGCGACGGAACCGTCGTGGTGTGGGCGGGAATGCGCGGGGCCATAACCGTCGCCGCCGCTCAGACGCTGCCGCTGAGTGCACCGCAGCGTTCCTACCTCATTCTCATCGCTTTTCTGGTGGCGGGTTTCTCATTGCTCATCCAAGGAGGGACTCTTCGCGGCTTCGTGAAGGTTGTCAAGCCGACCCCCGGCCCCTCGGAGGAAGATGTCCGAGCGGAGCAGCAGGAATTGAGTGAGCTCATGGACAGGGCTGCGAGAGAGTTCATGGATTCGTTGGAGGAGGTGGACCCGGTGTCCGTCTTTGCCCGGCTTGGCGCGGTGGAGGCGCGGAGAGAAGCGTTGCTGGAGGCTCGGGATGAGGGGATCTTCGACGCCGCGATACTCTCCCGTTCGCTCGATGTGCTCGACGCCGAACAGATCGCGCTGGAGCTACGGGCCGATGGACGAGAGCCGTGATCCTCGCGAGTCGGGGACGGCGGTGAGACCTTAGCGATCGGTCACAGGGCACGGCTCAACCCTGAATCGCGGTGGTAATGTGTGTCGAGTTGACAAACCGCCCCCGACATCTCAGGAATATGCAGACAGTCTCGCCCTCAGACAAAGACGCCACTCCGGCAGTCGATCGCCCCACAGTTGCGGCAAAGACAAGCTCGACCGGTTTCATCCCCGAAGTCCAAGGGTTGCGCACGGTCGCCTTGCTTCTGGTTGCCGTCTTCCACATCTGGTTCGGAAAGGTGTCGGGCGGCGTCGACATCTTCCTGTTGGTGTCCTCGTACCTGATGACCCGTTCCCTTGTCGCGAAGAGCGAGGCCGGTGCGATCACCCGCCCGGTGTCGTTCCTGCTCAAGAAGTTCGCCCGGCTGCTACCAGCGGCTGCAATCTCGATTGCACTCATTCTGGTCGCAGTTTTCGTCTTCATGCCTGCCGATACCTGGCGGGGGTCGACGGGCGACGCGTTCGCCTCGCTCGGATACTTCCAGAACATCCACCTGCAGCAGGCCGCGGTCGACTATTTCAACGCCGATCATTCGACGGCCAGCCCGTTCCAGCATTTCTGGTCGCTGTCGGTGCAAGGGCAGGTGTTCGTGCTGTGGGCATTCTTGCATCTGGCAGGAGACCTCATCTCGCGGGCGCTGCGCCTGCGCCCCCGCCTGGTGCTCCTGGCGATCTTCTCCACCGTCGCCATCGTCTCATTCGCCTATTCGGTGCACTTGACGGCCGAGAACCAGACCTATGCCTACTTCGACACCTGGGCACGGCTCTGGGAGTTCGCTGCGGGCTCGGTGCTCGCTCTTGTCCAGCCCTGGTTGCGCCTGTCCACCGGGCTGCGAACGGTTATCGGATGGCTCGGTGTCCTGGGTATGGTCTCCTGCGGCTTCGTGCTCCCGGTACAGTCCAGCTTCCCGGGTGTAGCGGCGCTCTGGCCCGTGCTCTCCGCCGCCCTCGTCATTCTCTCGGCGGGTAAGCCAACCGCCTACGGCGCGGATCGTTTCCTCGCGAGGGGTGTCCTCAACCGTATCGGAAGCTATACCTACGCTCTTTACCTGGTGCATTGGCCGGTCCTCGTCATCTTCCTCTGGAAGACCAACAGCACGCAGGCTACATTCCTGCAGGGACTCTTCGTCCTGGCAGTCTCGGCCGTGATCTCGGTGCTCATCACGGTCCTCGTCGACCGGCCGAGCGGCAAGTGGGTCTCTCGTCTCTCATCCCCGGCCAAGAAGAGCACCGGCAAACACCACGCTAGCGGTGGCGCCGGTAGTGCCGGTGGCGACGGCAAAAGCAGGCAGAGGCGGGTCAATTCCCGTGCTGCCGTCGTGATCGTCGCCAGCATCGCGGTGGCGGCGGCGCCCGCCGCCGGGCTGCGAGAAGTCCAGAAAGCGCGTGCGGAGGACAACCAGCAGGCCCTCGAGAACCTCGATTACGCCGCGATCGGAGCCAACGACCCCGCTCTCACGGGGTCCGGCGATCCGGTACCGGACTGGTCCATTGTGAAGGACGACTGGACCTCGCTGGGTGCGGACTGTGCCGAGGGAGATCCCTACGCCGGTGGACTGTGCTACAACATCCCGACCGAGGACGGCTCCGAACCCGAGCGCAAGGTGCTCATCATCGGCAGCTCGCACGCGACCCAGTTCGGCGCCGCCTTGCTGGAGGTCGTGAATCGCCATCCGAACTGGGAGTTCCGGGCACAGGTTGCCCCCTCCTGCTATTTCCATATTCGCTCGAACATCAGCGACACCTGTGCACAGATGTGGGATGCCACGGCGGACTACATCGACGAGGTTCAGCCCGACATGGTGGTTGTCTACGGAACGCTCTCCAAGGAGGACCGCGACGAGACGATGCCGACGCTGCTCGAGTGGATCACGGAGAGGAAGGCCATCGCGCCGGAGACCGCATTCGTGGTGCTGCGGGACAATCCGCGCATCGGCTTCTCGATGAGCGAGTGCGCCCAAAGCCAGGGTATCGACGACCCGAGCTGTACGAAGGACGTTCCCAATCCGACGATGGATGGCTACGCGAGCAACGTGGAGGCCACCGGGGCGATCTGGATGGATCTGACTGAGAGTATCTGCCCGGATTACCAGTGCCGTCCGGTGGTTGGAGGCGTGGTCACCTACTTCGACGCCGGTCATATGACCGAGACCTTCGTGCGTACGCTCTCGGGAGACTTCTCGCGGCAGATTCACGAGCGTGTGGACTGGTGGCCTGCGAATCCGTACGAGGGCGAGTACGTCAACCGGGCCGGCGACGGCGACGTCGTCGACGATCTGAACAGCGGGTCCTGAGACGGGGCGGTCCGCTCGCCGGTGAAACGACGAGCGGACCTATCCCTCTCGAACTGTCCCGAAGCCTCGGGGACCTCTACGGCCTGACCTCGCGCCCGTGCCTGGTGAGCGCGGGACGCACGTGCTCCTGGTATGCGAGTTGCCGCCGACTCAGATCGCTGAGATGCGCAGGTCTGCGGCCGGGGACTCGATTTCGATCACCATATGCGCCTCGCTGGCATCCGAGATCGGGCGTCCCAGCAGGAGTTCGGTACCGACGAGCTCCGGGGCGCTCAGCGGTTCCTCCCCGAGCCGGTGCAAACCGAGCGTCGGGTCCACGGTGACGCGTCCGGTCCCCATTCCCAGAGTGATGGCGACGGGGGAGTCGGCATTGATCAGAAGGTCGATGCTGCCTTCCTTGGCGTAGAGAGGGATCGTCACCTGCTCGCCCGTTGGCTCGAGCCACCGTAGATCGGCCAAGACGTTGCCTCCGCTGGACGAGGCTCCCTTGCGGGCTTCGTCGTCGGTAACGGGTACGAAGCGCCGTTCTGCCGTGGTGGCAGATGTGCCGTATGCGGCGGTGCCGTATGCGGCGGTGCGGGGGAACTCCTCGGTGCGGGTGTCGGCATTCGGCGTCGCGGAAGCGTTTGCATCGAAGAGGCTGGAGACGCCGTCCTCCTGGGAAGAAGGGGGTGGGGTCGTCGTGGTGGATGTGCGGGCGCAGCTGTGGCTGGACCGGAGATAGCCCGGCGTCTCAGGTTCGTGGCGTGGCCAGAGAGCGGCAGTGAGCAGCAGAAGCGCGCTCACGACCAACAGGCCGACCACCACCCAGGTGAAGCTGAACGACACGTTGAAGAAGAAGTTGTGACCGAAGGCCGAGAGAAGCGCGCCGGCACCGATCAAGAGGGCGATCAGTCCGATGAAGATGGTTCCGAAGACGGGACGATAGCTTTTCATGATTCTCCTAGCGTTCGATGTGGATTTCTGCGCCGGACATCGAGATGTCTGCGTTGATGACGATGTCCGCCTCGGCCACGGAGTCGATCCCTCCCACGAACAACGTGTCCTTGGTGATTCCGTCGATCTCGTGGTCGTGGAGAGGCCGCCCGTCCTGGAAGGAGACGCCCGGTGAATCGCTTGACAGGGAGCCCATGGACACATTGGAGATGATGGCGACCTTCTGGTCCTCCGCGAACTCCATATGCAGCGAGCTCATCGAACTGGCCACGTTGATGTGTTCGGGAGGGCTGTCCGGTTCGAACTCGGAGAAGTCGATGGTCATCTCGCCCATGTGGGAGGAGTAGCCGGTGCCGATATCAGAGCTGGTGCGGGGCGACCAGTCGTTTGTGGTCGCGACCGTGGAGTTCGAGTAGGTGGTGACGATGGTGACCATCGGGGGGATGGCGAAGAGTGCCGCCAGCAGAGCTAGGGCCGAGAGGAATCCGCCGCGTCGGCCGAAGATGCCCACGCCGAGGACGATGAGCCCGAAGACGAGGGAGGCGAAGCTGATCCCGGCGACGAGCGTCGAGATGTCGGCGAAAACCCCGCCTCCTGTCTCCACCAGGACGATGAAACCGGCGACAGCCAGCAGTCCGACCGCCAGCAGAACCGCTACGGCCCGGCCGGAGAGCCGCCGCCGCGCCCGCAGTTCCGCCCGTTCGTCACGGGCCCTCTCGCGAGCCTGCCTCGCCCGCTGGGCCTCATAGTCCGCGCGTGCCTGCTGGCGGGCCCTGCGTTGTTCTCTCTCCGAGGTGACATGTGGCTCGGGAGGAGGCATGGTGCGTGTGAACGAGGAGCCGTTGGAGGCCGTCGCCACAGGCTCATTCGTGCCGAGCTTGTCTCCCGTTGCAGAGGTGTTCTCGCTCATTGATCCCATCCCGTCGATGTTGGAGGTGTCCGCGGCACTGAACCCGCGGGTAGTCGCCGCTCCGGTGGAATCGGCGTGAAAGGTGTCCCCTGTGCGAAAGGGGGCATCACCGGCCTGGGAGGAGGGCGCCACATGGCCGTCTCCATCTACTCCGGGCCGGTTTTCGCCGGTGGTGTCCGAACCTCGATACTGGGGAGCGGATGTCCACATCCGGGACTCGCTGTCCCACACCGGCGCCGTCGGCGGGGCCTGGTGGGAACCGTCGCGACTGGAGATCGATCCGTAGCACAGCAGCGCGATGACGGCGGTGATGATGAGGCCCAGCGCTCCGAAGAAGCTGAGGCTCGTGAACACCGCGAGAGTGATGAGGAAGAGGGACATCGCCCCGACCAGACCGGATGGGAAGCGCCCATTCGTGGCTTCCTCCATGTGGATTCTCTTGGAGCGCTCGTCTGGGAGGAAGGCCCAGCACAGAGCGTAGAGCATCGGGCCCGCGCCGCCGACGAACGTCAGGGCGAGGAAGCCCGCCCGGATCAGCAGCGGATCTATCCGCCACGCCGTGGCGAGACCACTGGCCACACCGGCGATGGGGGCGTCGGCCCGCCGCTCGATACCCCACGAGCGGATGGACGAGAAGAAGGATGTAACTGACATGCTTCAATTCTTCGCATTCCGGGCAGATTCCACCATTGGGGACAACCCTGATTGAACCCTGGTTCGCTCTCCTGACCGGACCCTGAAAACCGAACTGGGGGATAGGGCCGTGCCCGCGAGGCGTGGGATGATCGGACAATGGAGGAAAAAGTGCTACCGGAGAGGTACCCGCTGCGCCGGCCTACCAGCGGGCGGATCATGCTGGGCGTCTGCCAGGGGATTGCCGACCATCTTGGCGTTCCCGTCAAGGGGGTGCGGCTGATCTTCATCGCCTCGGCTTTCCTCTTCGGATCCGGGATCTTCCTCTACCTGTGGCTGGCCATCTCGATGACGTCCTCCAACGAACGTCCTGCATCGGAGAAGCTCGCCCCCGCTCCGCGCCGGAAGCTGGGCAAGCGCCAACGGCTTCTGCTCTACGCGGTCGCGGCGTTGGTCGCCGCGTTGATCGTGGTCATCGTTTCGCTGCTCGATCTGCCCTGGGGGACGATACTCGCGGTCGTCTGCATGATTGCCGGTGCGGGGCTCGCGTGGTCCAACTTCGCCGGGGATTTACCGGCCCGCGAGGCCTTGATACGGCTGGGCGGCGGAATCGGCCTGCTGGTCATCGGGGTGCTTGCGCTCGTGGTTCGCGATCAGCCCCTGACCAGGGTTGTGAGCTCGGTGCTGCTGGGGGTGGGAGTGCTGGCGGTGGCGGGGCTGGCGCTGTGGCCCGTGATCCAACGGCTGCTACGAGATCTGCAGAATGCCCGCGAGGAGAGCGCGCGCGAGGCCGAGCGGGCGGATATGGCTGCTCACCTGCACGATTCGGTGTTGCAGACCCTGACCCTCATCCGTAATCAGGCGAATGACCCGGAAGCCGTACAGCGCCTCGCCCGGGTCCAGGAACGCCAGCTGCGTTCGTGGCTCTATTCGGATCCGAAGGAGGAGGTGGTCTCCCTCAGCGAAGCGATCAAGGCCACCGCGGAGGAGGTCGAGGACTTGTATGGCGTAGGTCTGGAAACTGTCGTCGTGGGGGAGGGGAAACTGGATCAGAACTCTCCCATGCTGCTTGCCGCGATGAAAGAAGCCCTCGCCAACGGCGTGCGTCATGGCAAGCCGCCGGTCTCCGTGTACGCGGAGATCTCGGACGGATCCATCGATGTGTTCGTCCGCGACCACGGGGATGGCTTCGAGGTGGACGAGATCCCGGAGGATCGCCACGGGGTGCGGGATTCGATCATCGAGCGCATCGAGCGTCACGGAGGAACCGCAGTTTTCCGCCGGAGGGATCCGGGCACCGAGGTTCACCTCAACATGGGCCTCGGTATGGCGTAGGTGCTGTCACGGAGGGCTGGGCGCCGTCACGGAGGGCTGGGCGCTGTCACGGGTGTCACGACTGCACGCGATTTCTCGGTATCCTTGAACTTGATGGCAACGTCAGCGGTATTTGTGCCATATAAGGCAGCAAATCTCGGCCTGTAGCCATGTAGTCCTGGAAGCGGGCCTTGGAAGCTCGGCCGTGCGCCTGGTGAGAGCCACGGCCGCGCGTTCGTCTGTACGGTGGTTGCGAATTGGAGGATCCGTGATTCGAGTACTCGTGGTGGATGATCACCCGCTGGCCCGCGCCGGGATGATCGGCGAACTCAGCCGGGTGGGCGGAGTGGAGGTCGTGGGCGAGGCCCACGATGTCGATTCCGCGGTTGCCTCCGCGCACAGGTTGAAACCTGACGTGCTTCTTCTCGATGTTCACCTGCCGGGCGGGGGTGGAGGCGGCGGGGCCGAGGTCGTCTCCCGCTGTCAGGATCTCTATCCGGCGACGAAGATCCTGGCGATCTCGGTGTCGGATTCGGCGCATGACGTCGTTGGCGTCGTGCGCGCAGGCGCTCGCGGCTACGTCACCAAGGATGTCACGGGCGAGAAACTTGTGGACGCCATCGTTCGCGTCGCAGACGGCGACGCCGCCTTCTCCGCTCGGCTGGCCGGTTTCGTGCTGGATGCCTTCGGCGCCGGGCGCGCGGATGTGGCAGAGAATGACGATGAGCTGAACCGCCTGTCCGCCCGCGAGCAGGAGGTCATGCGGCTGATCGCGCGGGGCCTATCCTACAAAGAGGTGGCATCCGATCTGTTCATATCGGTCAAAACCGTGGAAACACACGTTTCCTCGGTGCTGCGCAAGCTGCAACTGTCCAATCGGCACGAGCTGGCGCGGTGGGCCGCGGCGCGTAAGATCATCTGAGCGCCGCGGCGAGCGACGCGCCCGTCTCCATGGCTGGCGCCCCTCCGTGGTGGGTGTCCCGCCGCTGCGCGGGCGATGCTCTGACCGGGTCCCTATCCGAGTGAGAGGGATTCCTTCGGGCTCTGGTGCCGGAGGCTGAAGGTTATCTCGCTGTTGGCCGGGGTGTGTCGGGCGATTCCGAAGGCCACGGGCACGTCGTCCTCGACGAACACGGTTGAGTCGATGGCCAGAACCGGTTCGCCTGGTTCGAGGCGAAGAGCTTCGGCGACGTGTTCGTCCACACGCTCGAGTCGCACAAGCAGATCGTTGCGAACAAGTTGGACATCGTAGGCTCTGGAGAGATATTCGAACAACGATCCTCGACTGAAGTCTTGATCGAGGACTCCTGGATATTTCGAAGCGGGCAGGTATGTGACCACGTGCTGGTGTAGCGTTCCGTTCACGTACCGGAGTCGCTCGAGAAAGATGAGTTCGTCGGCCGGGCTCATTCCAAGCATCTGGGCCGCGACGGGCTGCCGACTTATTCGGTTGTGAAGGACATCGGTGGTGACCTCACGGCCTAGTAGCGTTTGCTGACGGTAGAAGCCGGTGACCTGGTCAGCGAAGGTCTCTCTGATCTGCTGCGTGTACTTGGGTTCGGTGACGAAGGTTCCCCTTCCCTGGACTCGGGTCAGCAGACCTTCCCGCATCAACTCATCCACGGCGCGCCGAATGGTGATGCGGCTGACGCCGTATTCATCGCACAGCACGGGTTCGGTCGGCAACTGGTCTCCCGGTTCCATCTTGGTGATCCGACCTTCGAGATGGTCCCGAACCTCCGCATATTTTGCTTTGCCACGGGCCAAGGCCCTCACCTCTTTGGTATTCGGTCGATGTGGTCGACGTTACTGCTGTGCAACAAAAGATTATAACGAAAATCCCTTGCCGCCTATTCATTATGACGTTATGCTAAAAAACATCATAACCACATGATGATTAACGGATAGGGGAGTCGATGACGCTCTCGTCAGTGTCAGAAATCGATAGCCACGCGATAACAGCCGCCCGGTTGCTTGCGGTTGATGCCGTAGAGAGGGCCAAGTCCGGGCATCCGGGCACGGCGCTCTCATTGGCTCCGGTCGCGCACCTGCTCTTCCAGAGGTTCATTCGGCACGATCCGAGAGACCCCGAGTGGATAGGGCGTGATCGTTTCGTTCTGTCCTGCGGGCACGCGAGCATGCTGCTGTACACGCAGCTCTTCCTCACGGGATATGACGTCACCCTCGACGACTTGAAGAGCTTCCGTACTCTCCACTCTCGGACGCCGGGACACCCTGAGTACGGGTTCACGCCGGGAGTCGATGCGACCACAGGTCCGCTTGGACAGGGCTTCGCGATGGCGGTCGGGATGGCGATGGCGTTCAAGCATCAGCGCGCCGTGTACGACCCCGAGGCTCCCGCAGGCGAATCGCCGTTTGACCGTCACGTGTGGGTGATCGCATCCGACGGCGACCTCCAGGAGGGTGCCTCCTATGAGACGAGCGCTCTTGCCGGACGTCACCGGTTGGCGAATCTGACGGTGATCTACGATGACAACGATATCCAGATCGGCGGATCCACCTCGGTGACCTCGGCCGAGAACCCAGTGGCTCGTTTCGAGTCACAGGGATGGCGCGTTTCGCGCGTGGAGATCGGGGCCGACGGCGACATCGACGTGGACAGCCTGGAAGCCGTTCTCTCCGCCCCCGGAGACGACCGCCCCCATATTGTGGTCCTCAAATCGGAGATCGCATGGCCGGCTCCGAATGCACGTGGAACGGCTGCCTCCCACGGTGCGCCCCTTGGTGCCGCCGAAGTCGCGAATATCCGCGGGGAATTGGGAGTATCCAGCGAACCTTTCGCCGTGGATGAGGCAGTGCTGGAACACACTCGCCGGGCCTTGAGTCGCGGCAGCGAACTCCATGCGACATGGGATGCCGGCTTCGTGGCTTGGAGTGAGGCGAATCCTCAGAACGCTCAAGCCTGGGAGCGAGCCGCGTCCGGCGAACTTCCCGAGAGCCTCGAGGGAGTGCTTCCCTATTTCGAGCCCGGAACCATGATGGCCACGCGCGATGCCTCCGGCAAGGTCATTCAGGCTCTTGCCGCGGAGCTGCCGCAACTGATGGGTGGCTCGGCCGATCTGGCCGAGCCCAACCGTACCGACATCGTGGATGGTGGAACTTTCCTCCCCGAAGGGAACGGGCCTCTGGGCCGAAACATATATTGGGGCGTTCGGGAGCTGGGCATGGCAGCGGCCATGAACGGAATGCTCTTGGCCGGGGCAACGCGGGTCTACGCGGGTACCTTCCTCGTGTTCTCGGATTTTCAACGCCCGGCGATTCGCCTGGCGGCTCTGATGGGCCTTCCCGCGGTCTATGTGTGGTCGCATGATTCCGTCGCGCTGGGACAGGATGGGCCGACCCATCAGCCCATCGAGCATCTGGCGGCCCTGCGGGCGATGCCGAACTTGACGGTCATCCGGCCCGCGGATCCGAATGAGACCGGCGCGGCGTGGCTCGTCGCTCTGGAACAGGATGGGCCGACGGGACTGGCTTTGTGTCGTCAACCGCTCAAGACCCTGGATCTTCCCAATGATCGCATCGTGGAAGGGGTGCGCCGTGGCGCCTATGTCGTCAGTGACGACGAAGACGCAGAGGTCATCATCATCGGCACCGGCAGTGAGCTTGAACTGGCACTCGGTGCCGCTGACGAGGTGCGCGCCTCCGGCGTCCGGGTTCGAGTGGTGAGCATGCCCTCGCGTGATCTCTTCGACGCCCAGCGCCAGGAGTACCGCGAGCAGATACTGCCGGTGGACGTGTCCGCCCGCGTGGTTGTCGAGGCGGCATCCCCGTTCGGGTGGCGCGACGTGGTGGGAGACAAGGGGGTGATTGTAGGTATCGATCATTTTGGCGCCTCTGGTCCTGCCGATGAAGTCCTCCGCGAGTGCGGAATGACTGTGGGCGACGTCGTGAAAGCGATAGACCGTGTCTTGGCCGGGTAGGGGAGCCTCCGAACTTCTTGTCAATGCAAAGGAGCACCAAGTTGTTAACTGAATATTTGAATGAGGAGACGATCCTCTTCGCCGAAAACGTCAGTGGTTGGCGGGAGGCCATTGAAATGGTGTCTCGCCCGTTGCTCGAAAACGGTGCAATCAACCGTGGGTATGTGGACGCCATGATCGAGTCCATCGCAAACGGCGGGACGTACATCGATCTGGGCTATGGAATTGCTTTGGCGCATGCACGTCCCGAGGCGGGAGTCCTGAAAACAGGGCTATCGGCTCTTCGCGTCAGGCCTGAAGTCCTCCTCAACGATGAAGATGCCCACCCGATCTCACTGTTTGTCTGCCTCGCAGCGGCCGATAAGAACCAACACCTCGAGACCCTCGCTGCCCTCGGGCGGCTTCTCTCGAACCCCTCCGCGCGGGAATCCCTCCTCGCGGCCACCAATGTCACTGAGGCAGTGGCAGTGTTAGAAGCAGGAAAGTAGAAATGACCAAATTCCTTGCAGTCTGCAGTACCGGTTTGGGAAGCAGCTTCATGGTCCACATGAACATCGAGACGGCTCTCAAAGAGCTCGGAATCACCGGTATCGAGGTGGACCACGCGGATCTGGGCTCCGTGGCTCCCGATTCGGCGGATGCCATTTTCGTTGGCCTCGACATCGCCGAGGCGGCTCAAGGGCTGGGGGACGTCGTCGTCCTCAACAGCATCATCGACATGGACGAGCTCCGCACCAAAGTCGGTGAGGCTGCCAAGCGTCATGGGTACCCCGCTTAAGGCGGTACCGGAAAGTTGAGAGGAAACTCCCTCATGCAAACTGTCATTGACATCCTGCTGGATATTTTCACCCAGCCGTCTGTCGTTGTCGCGCTCATCGCCTTGATCGGCCTGATCGCGCAGCGCAAGTCCTTCAGCGACACTCTCAAGGGAACTATTCGCACGCTCGTCGGCTTTCTCGTGCTGGCCGCCGGTGCGGGAGTCGTCGTAGGCGCACTCGATCCCTTTGGCGTTATGTTCCAGCACGCATTCAACGTGCAGGGCGTCGTCCCGAACAATGAGGCGATCGTCGCTCAAGCGTTGCTGGATTATGGTTCGGCAGCGGCGTTGATCTTCTTCTTCGGAATGCTCGTCAACATCCTTCTCGCGGCGACGACCAGGTTCAAATACATCTACCTGTCAGGCCACGTTGCCTTCTACATCGCCGCGATGATTGCGATCATCCTCAACGTTGCGGGCTTCTCTCAGGTGGGAGTGATCATCTGGGGATCCTTGATGCAGGGCATCTACATGGTTGTGTCACCTTCCCTGGTGCAGCCTTTCATGCGTAAGGTGACCGGCGGAGACACCGTTGCACTCGGGCATACTGGAAACGGCGGCATCGCACTTTCCGGCCTGGTCGCCACGCTCGTGCGCGGCAAGGGAGCGTCGAAATCGACCGAGGAGATGAATTTCCCCAAGGGTCTTGGCTTCCTCCGCGACACAACGGTCGTCATCGCTCTCTCGATGGCTGTCATCTACATCATCGTCGGGATCTTCGCCGGACCGAACTACATCGAGACGGAACTGTCCGATGGCCAGAATTTCGTCGTGTTCCTCATCATGCAGGCCGCGACGTTCTCTGCCGGTGTCTTCGTGATCCTGGCCGGCGTGCGCGTCGTACTGGCTGAGATCGTTCCCGCCTTCAAGGGAATCTCAGAGAAGCTGGTCAAGAATGCGAAGCCCGCCCTCGATGTCCCCATCGCCTTCACCTTTGCTCCCAATGCGGTGCTCATCGGCTTCCTGTCCAGCTTCGTCGGCGGCATCGTCGGCATGGGCGCGATGGTCCTGATGGGCACTTCCATCATCATTCCGGGAGTCGTCGCCCACTTCATGACGGGCGCCGCAGCCGGCGTGATCGGCAACGCCGCGGGAGGCCGCCGGGGAGCAGTACTGGGGGCTTTCGCCAACGGTTTGGCGATTACATTCCTGCCCTTGTTCCTGTTGCCGGTGCTCGGAGATATGGGGTTGTCGAACGCGACGTTCTCGGACTCCGATTACGGGATCGTCGGTTTGCTTCTTGGTGGGTTGGACTCGGCTGGAGGTCAGGTCGCAATTATCGTCGGCATTATCGCATCGATCGTGCTGCTCTACGTTCTGACGTTCCTGCTGCGAAACAAGTCCGCAACCGCACTCGCCGCCGAGGGCGATAAAGCGGCTGCCAAGTAGTAGCGTCGAGTTGGCTTGAGCTGGAACGCCCGCAGGATTTCGAGACCTGCGGGCGTTCCGCCGTTACGAATTGAGCGGTCCCACGGCCGAGAGTGCGGGGTCGGCAGGTGGAATGAACTGCCGCCTTTACCATGATTCCTTACCGCGCGACCTGTGTCGGAGACCGCCGCTGGGGCGACTCGGTGGCCGGGGTGGCTGACTGCACAGGGCCTCCCCGCGCGGAATCTGGGAAAATGGAGCGGTGAAGCGACTTGTATTTCTTGATGTAGACGGAACATTGTTGGACCACGATCAGGAGTTGCCGGAATCGGCGCGCGAGGCGCTCACGGGTGCCCTCGAGGCTGGACACGAGCTGATCATGTGCACCGGCCGTGCGAGGCCTGAGATATATCCGTTCCTATGGGATATCGGCTTTTCGGGCCTGGTCGGATGCAACGGCGCATATGGCGAGCTGGACGGCGAGGTCGTCTTCAACGAACACATGCCGGCGGAGAACGTGACCGAGATTGCTTCCTGGCTCGATTCCAAGGGAGCGGATTGCATGTGGCAGACGGGCCTGGAGCTCTATGCGGTGCGGAAATTCCTGGATATCTTCCGCTCCTCGGGCGATTCCGACCGTTCCCTCGCGGGCGATTGGACCACCTTCCTCAACCAGGTTCAGCCCTACCTGCGCGAGGGAGTGCCGGAGACTGCATCCAAGGTGACCTTCTTCCTCTCTCGGGAATCTGGGGTTCGTCTCGACGACGTCGTCGATGCCTTCGGAGATCGGTTCTGCATCGTTCCGGGTTCGCTTCCGCAGGAGCGCGGGGAGATGGGCGAATTGACAGCCCTCGGTATGAATAAGTTCGTGGGCCTGGAGAAGATCGCAGCGTGCAGGGGAGTCCCTGTCGAGGCGACGGTGGCGCTCGGCGATTCCGCCAACGATCTGGAGATGCTGCGTTTCGCGGGCACAGGTGTGGCCATGGGCAATGGGACGGCCGGAGCCAAGGACGCTGCTGACTGGATCACTGCCCCCATCGACGAGGACGGGTTGGCTCTCGCCTTCGAGAAGCTCGGCCTGATTGGTTGATCTCACCCTCATGGGGCGCTTGTTAGCGTGTCGGAGCGGCACGCTAAGCTCAATCCCATGGAGAGAATCGCACGCGCTTCCCTGAGAAATCGTTCCTTCGTCGCCCTTGTCTGCATCGTGGCGGCGATTCTCGGGGGCATTTCCATCGGCTCTATGCGGCAGGAGCTGATTCCGCAGGTCGAGTTGCCCGCGGTGTCGGTTATCGCGGTTTCGCCGGGTGCCACGGCCGAGCAGATGAACGAGCGTGTTGCCGTGCCCATCGAGCGCGAGATGGCGACATTGCCGGAGGTCAAGGAGACGACGACGAATTCGTCGTCGTCCTACGCGATGATCACCGTCGAACTCGACTACGGCACTGAACTTTCGCGTGCCACCTCCAAGATCGAGCAGTCGATCAGCAGTGTGGAAAGCACCTTCCCGGAGGATACGACCACGCAGGTGGCATCCGGCGGGTCGTCGGACATTCCGCTGATGATGCTCGGGGTCACCAGCTCGGGAGATCCGCTCGAGACGGCGGAGAACGTGCGTTCCTCGGTGCTTCCCCAGCTGGAGAAGATCGACGGCGTGGCCTCGGCGCAGCTCATCGGTGCTCCGGAGCAGCAGGTGTCGATCTCCTTGAATATGGAGCAGGCCGCTGCGCTGGGCGTATCCCCCACCGCTTTGCAGGATGCGTTGGATGCCAATGGACTCTCGGTGCCGGTGGGCACCGTCGCGGGTGACGGGCGCACGCTGGATGTGACAGTCGGCCAGAAGATAGATTCATTGGACGCCCTGCGCGCGATTCCGATCCTGACCGAGGACCCGGCGACAGGCGAACAGGGCTCGGTTCCGCTGGGGGATATCGCCACCGTCGATCTCCAGGGCAAGGACGCGGAGCTGACCGCCCGGATCGATGGCGAATCGGCCGTTGCCATCATCATCTTCCCCACGGCCAACGCCAATATCGTCGATACGTCCCAGGCGGTCAATGACACCCTTGGCGATCTCAAGGGCCTCGTGGGCGGCGATTCCAACTTCACCGTCATCTTCGACCAGGCGCCCTTCATCACCACCTCGATCACGGCGCTCGCCGAAGAGGGCGGCATGGGTCTGATCATGGCGGTGGCCGTGATCCTGCTCTTCCTGGTGTCGATGCGGTCGACGCTCGTCACCGCCATCTCCATCCCGCTCTCGCTGTTGCTGGCGTTCATCGGCATGTACATGGCGGGCTACTCGCTGAACATGCTGACGCTCTCGGCTTTGACCATCACGATCGGGCGTGTGGTCGATGATTCAATTGTGGTCATCGAGAACATCAAGAGACATCTCGAATACGGCGAACCCAAACGCCGGGCCATCCTCACCGCGGTGGGGGAGGTCGCCTCGGCCATCACCGCCTCGACGATCGTCACCTGCCTGGTGTTCCTGCCCATCGGAATGGTCTCCGGCATGGTGGGTGAGCTCTTCAAGCCCTTCGCCTTCACGGTGGTGCTGGCCATGGCTGCGTCGCTGGTGGTGGCCCTCACGATCATCCCCGTCCTCGCCTACTGGTTCCTGCGGCCCTCGAAGACCGCCCGGAAGGTGGAGGACGCGGTGCAGGCGGTGCGCGCGGTCGGCGACACCCTCGATGAGCGCCCGGCACGTGACACCATCGCAAAGGCGCGCAAGCTCATCGAGGAGCAGCGAGAAGCGGCAGAGGCCAAAGAGGAACGCTCCTGGCTGCGCCGAGCATACCGTCCGGTGCTTCGGGGCTCGCAGAAGCACCCCGTCATCACGCTGGTTGCCGCGGTAGCGATTCTGGCCGCCTCCGGTGCTCTGTACCCCCTGCTGAAGGTGAATCTCCTGGGAGACACCGGGCAGAACATGGTCCAGCTGAGCCAGGAAGCGCCCGCCGGAACCGATATGGCCGGGCTGGTCGAGCGCGCCGCGGTGGCCGAGGAAGCACTCGGGGACGTCGCAGGAGTCGAGACGGTCGCCACCACCATCGGTGGCGCCGGGATCGGTCAGTCGGCCTCCTCCATCTCCTACGTGGTGACCACGGCCGAGGGTGCCGATCAGGAGGCGCTGAGCGAGAAGCTCGAGTCGGTGCTTGCCGAGAACTCCTCCGGAGATCAGACGGCGCTCGCGGATATGGCGGCGCTGTCATCCAACAACATCGACATCAACATCGTGGCCAACAACGAGGAGACTTTGCAGCAGGCGAACGATGTGTTGCTCGATAGATTGCAGGGCGTGGAAGGCTCGAAGTCGGTCACCTCGAACCTCACCTTGGAGCAGCCCTCGGTCAAGATCACGGTCAACCGCGAGGCCGCCGCAACTCTCGGCCTGAGCGAGAACGACGTCGTGGGCATGATCGCCTCCCAGATGGTGGCGCCCTCGATCGGTCAGATCACGATCAACAATATCGACACCGAGATCTACGCCGAGTTGGCCGATCCCGTGACGAGCCTGGAAGACCTGCAGAACATGCAGATCATGGGTATGCCGATCGGCCTTCTCGCCACCGTGGAAGAGGTGAACGTCGTTCCCAGCGTGGTGACCATCAACGGCCAGAAGACGGCCACGATCTCGGTCATCCCGGAGGATTCGGACGAGCTCGGACTCGTGAAGGACTCCGTCGCGGAGATCGTCGACAACACGGACCTTCCCGAGGGCGCGATCACCGCGCAGGCGGGAGCGGCCGCTCAGATCGACGACGTCTTCGGTCAGCTGGGGATGGCTTTGGCGGGAGCGATCCTGCTGATGTACGTGGTGCTGGTTTGGATCTTCAAGAGCCTCAGTCAGCCACTGGTTCTGCTGGTCTCGATTCCCTTCGCAGCAATCGGAGCCTTCCTGGCGCTGTTCCTCACGGGGACGCCGCTGGGCATCTCCGCTCTCGTCGGCCTGCTCATGCTGACCGGCGTGGTGGTCACGAACGCGATTGTGCTGATCGATCTCATCAACCAGTACCGCCGCCGCGGAATGGACATGGATGAGGCTATCGATCTGGGAGCCCAGCGCAGGCTCCGTCCGATCGTGATGACGGCCGTGGCCACTATCGCCGCTTTGATCCCGATGGCCCTGGGCATCACGGGCCACGCGGGCTTCATCTCGCAACCGCTGGCGGTCACCGTGATCGGCGGTCTCATCTCCTCGACCGCTCTCACCCTGATCCTCCTACCGGTGCTCTATCGCCTGACTCAGAAGCGCGCCGTCAAGGCAGCCGAGGAAGAAGAGCTGGACGAGGCCGTATCCGCCCTGCTCTCCGGTGAAGCTGATGTGCTGGTCGGTGCCGATGGCGGTCGCGAGGCTGCCGCGGATCAGAACAACGAAGCCGCTCGCCGCGCGGGAGGCGCCGCCAGTGCCAACACGGCGGAGTCCACCGAAGCGGATACCGCCAACGGGCGAGCATCGGCTCGCAAGCGCCGCGGTCATGCACGCCGGAAGGGTGGGCGTTTCAGGCTCTTCGGCAGGCGGCGATAAGGTGATCCCTTCTTTACCCGGTATCTTCGCGCCCGCGCTGTGGGCCACTGTTATTAAAATGTTATAATGCCTGCTAGTTACGCGTGTTGCGATGGAATCCCGAGTACGTGTCGTGATTCTGAATGATCCTCGCCGTGGCGTAGATTATTACTGTCTCCGGATGGACTGTTGGCTTGGACGTCGTCGTCGAACGTAAGCCCGCCGGGTGAATCAGAAGATGGCGTACAACAGAAGAGGCGAGGACACATGGCAGGCGGCAAGGTAAGAAAGGCGGGGTCTTATCTTGCTCGACGTGGACAGAACGACATGCGGCGCCTGGCCGGGGTCATTCTGGGTGCGGTATTGCTCATCGTCTCGCTTCTGACGGTGAGCGGGCTGGGGTGGAGTTCTCTGAGCCTGACGCTCGTCGCCGTCTCGTGCATAACGGTGATGACCTCCGGGATCTGGACAATCCCTTCGGCAGCAGTTCTCGCCGTCGTACTGCCGCTGGTCTGGTTCACGCCCGAGCGGGCGTTGCAGCTTGCCTCCACCTCGATGTTCTTCATGGTGCTGATGCTGTTGTGGGACCGGCACAGAAAAGCCGCATTGATTCTCGGAACCTGGTATCTGCTGTGCGTCATCAGTTTGATCATTCCGGATGTCGCCTCTGTCAGTGAACTGGTGACCGGGGCACTGGTTTGGACGGTCATGATGGTGTCCTTTGCACTGGCGGGTGAGTTTCTCGGCAGTCAGCGCGTGGCCAATGAAGAGCTGGATGCACGCCGCCGCGAAGAGCTGATGGAGCAGCGCCGCGCCATCGCCCGCGAACTGCACGACACGGCCGTCTACTCCACCACGATGGTCGTCATGCGCGCTGAGGCGGTGAAGCTCGGCCTGTCCGAGGCCATCGAGGCGCAGGAAGCCCTGGAGAAGGGCCTGGAGATCTCGCAGGAGGAGCGCCGCGTGCGCCAGGTACGCGACGAATACCGTGCCCGGCTGTTCGACGATCTCGACTTCATCGCTCGCACCGGGCGTCGAGCGACGTCGGATCTGCGCTCCATGCTCTCCGTGCTGCGTATGGCGGACGGTGTCACGGATGTCGACTCCCTATCGGCGGCTGAGCGCTTCACCATCCCTTCCACCTCGCTGGGCGGAATCCTCCTGGAGCAAGCCAACAAGATCCGTTCAGCAGGACTGGAGGTGCAGACGGCCATCGAGGGAGACCTGGATTCGGTTCCCGAGGAGGTCAATGTCGCCTTCGCGAAGATCCTCACGGAGGCGTGCTCCAATATGGTCAAGCATGCTTCCCGCCAGGTTGCGGCGACGATCATGATCGACGTTCAGGACGAGGTCCTCGAGGCGGCATTCGTCAACGGGCTGTCGCCAGCCGGAAGTCCCCTGAAAGAGTCAGTTCGTCATGATGGACTTGGAATTGTGGGATTGCGCGAGCGAGCGGAGTCTTTGGGCGGCACAATCGAGGTATCGGCAACCGATTCGCGCTGGATCGTTCGGGTGTCGCTTCCTATCAGACGTTAAGGAGTCGATGATCGTGTCGGATGAATGCGAGGGTCGCCGCGCCCGAATCGTCGTCGTGGACGACGATGACCTTGTTCGCAAGAACATTTCGGATTACCTGGCTACAGCACCCGATTTCGAGATCGTGGGCATGGGCGCCACCGGATTCGAGGCCATCCGGCTGGCCACGGATCTCAGGCCGGACATTCTCATGACCGATATCCGCATGCCCGTCATGGACGGCATCACCGCTGCCGAGCAGGTGCGGTTGCTGTGTCCCGAGGTGCGCGTCGTCCTTCTGACCACGTTTGACGACGATGAGGCCATGCTCGCGGGGCTGCGTGCAGGCGCGGCCGGGTTCATCCTCAAGAGCACGGCTCCGGAAGAGCTTCTCAATGGACTGCGCCAGATCGTTGGCGGGGGAACGGTGGTTTCGCCCGGTCCCACGTCGCGGTTGGTGCGCGATTACCTCGTCCAACCGTTGCCGGACGAGGTCCCGGAATTGCAGTTCTCCCCGCGAGAACAGGAAGTCCTGGAACTGCTGTGCCAGGCGTACTCGAACCAAGAGATCGCGGCCAAGCTCTTCGTGCGCGAGTCCACCGTGAAGAGCCACGTCTCCTCGATCATGACGAAGCTAGAGGTCAATACCAGGCTGAAGATCGTTGTCAGGGCCTACGAGCTGGGGCTAGTGCGGCACTAGGCGATGTAGCACCCCTGGAGGTCCCTAAATGGGCACACCAGCGTTCTGCGTGCCGTCTACGGCACGCAGAACGCTCACAGGTCCGTGAAGGGCCGGGTAGGACAGCCGAGATGCTAGGTTTGTCCGGTAGGCCGCATGGTCCGGTCCGTCGGCCCCCTGGATTCTTGGGCGGCAATTCAACGTTTCTGAAATGTCCGCCGGTGTTTCAACAGATGAGAAGCTGCTGTGAATCGTCTTACATTGTGGAAATGGTACTTAGAAACCGGCTATCTAAAAGAACTTTGATTAATTTTCACCTATCTTGACGTGGTGTTTTACCCGCAATGTATTGAAATACCTACACTCTCATACTTTCGTAGGAATGTGCTTCCATACTTTTGGGGGAGAGACGGCCCGGGACTCACTGTATACAGTAAGGGTGTAGGGAAAAGGAGGCATTTCAATGGTGAAGACTGCGGGTCTGGTTGCTGTAGCGAGCTTGGTGTTGGCTAGCTCAGTGGGACCAATTATTGGGAATGTTGACGAACCTTCTGTGTCGATCGATACATCATCTCCTGTATCGATCGAAGGCGCAGAAATTCAGCCGATGTTCTTCTGCACGTGGTGGCCTTACCTACGTCCTCTCTGCCCAAGGACCAAATAAGGGCGGGTATAACTGAATAGACGGATTGGGATATGTTGTCGGTGGTGATTTTTCACAGGCTTTGACTCGAATTGTTTCGGATACGGTCGAAATCAGAGCCAAACATCGGCAGAGGGGGAGCCTGAACAACTCTCTCTGGCATATGACTATTTCGTCTCCGTGAGTCACGGACTTGGCTCAGGCAGTGGGACTCGGATGGAGCGTGAACATCCGAGTCCTACTTCTTTTTCTTGGTCGGCCTGGTTCTTCTTGGCCGGCCTGGGTCTTTTGTTCTCCACCGTCCTGGATCTCTGCCAGCCGTCTCGTGAGACGTGAGCGTGGAACCAAGCGCCGCTACATGCAATGGGCTGCGGAATCGGCCATGATAGGGGCAGACAACTTTGAAGGAGAAGCATGCCCAAGATCGATGCTCCAACCGTCAGGGAACATCATGCAATGGTCAAGGCAAAGCTCATTGCAGCGACGGAACAGATTCTGCACGAGAAGGGCCCGGATGGACTGAGCGCCGGGGCCGTTGCCAAGCGCGCCGGTATTGCTCGCAATTCGATATACCGCTACGTGGATTCCGTCGATGATTTGAAATTCCTTGCCCTGGAACAGTACGTTCCACGCTGGATCCAGCTGATCTTCTCCCAGGTGCGTCCGGACTCTGATCCGGCTGAGCAGCTGGCCGATTTCGCAGTGGCCTCGCTACGGCAAACCCGGGAGTCCTCCCATGGGTGGCTGATGAGCATCATGCGTACAGGAGTGCGTCGTCACCCACGCTCCACCGAGCGGCTACAGGCCGAGGACGATGTTCAGGATGTCCACAGTAGGATCAGTGGCTTTATCAAAGGGTGCTGGCAGGAAATGGGCGTTGAGCACCCCGAGGTGTGGGCCGCTTATTCTCAAGCCCTCATCTTCGAGAGCTTCAAGCTGGCCGAATCCGGCGGAGATCTCTCCTCACTGTTGAAGAACTTGCGTGGGTCGATCTTGGCGTTGACGGGCGCGGCACGTCTCCCATATGAAACGTCTGGCTCGTGACAGGCCCTAGGCGATAGTTTGTGTTTGTCTGAAACGAGAGGGTATTGCTATGGCAGATAAGATCCGGGTAGCTATCAACGGATATGGAAATCTTGGACGCGCGGTGGAACTGGCCGTGCAGCGTAGCGAGGACATGGAGTTGGTTGCCATCTTCACGCGTCGCGACCCGGAATCGCTGAAGACGGCGACGGGCCGCGCCGTTGCCGGCGACGAGATGGCGCAATGGGTAGGCCACGTCGATGTGTGCGTGAACTGCGGGGGCTCCGCCACAGACCTGATGGATCAGACGCCGGAAGCCGCCGTCCTGTTCAACGTGGTGGATACCTTCGACACCCACGCTCGTATCCCCGAGCATTTCGCGATCGTGGACTCGATCGCCCGGGATCACGATCATCTGGTCGCGATCTCAACCGGTTGGGACCCGGGGCTTTTCTCTCTGAACCGTCTGCTGGGCGAAGCCGTGCTGCCCGCCGGAGAGACTTACACCTTCTGGGGTCCGGGACTGTCCCAGGGACATTCTGACGCGCTACGCCGCATCGAGGGGGTCGCGGCCGCCGTACAGTACACAAAGCCTGTGAACGACGTGCTCGATCGTATTCAGGCGGGAGAGCGCATGGAGCTCACAACCCGCGAGAAGCACACTCGCGAGTGCTGGGTTGTGCTTGAAGAAGGTGCGGATCAGGAGGCGATCCGCGAGGAGATCGTCTCCATGCCGAACTATTTCGCCGATTACGACACCACCGTCAACTTCATCTCCGCCGAGGAGCTGGCCCGGGATCATTCCGGAATGCCCCATGGCGGCATCGTGGTGCGGCAGGGAGAGACAAGCGAGGGAACCACCCAGGTTGTCTCCTTCAAGCTCGCACTCGACTCCAACCCGGAGTTCACGGGTTCGGTTGCGGCGGCCACCGCCCGTGCGGTTGCGCGTATGGCCGACGACGGCGTCCGCGGTGCCATCACCCTGTTCGACATCCCACCCGCAAAGCTCTCGCCTCGCGACCCGGCGGAACTGCGCAAGAGCCTGCTGTGAGTGGGCACTCAGCCTGGCGTTGACGTAAGTAAGCTCAGTGCTGACATCGAGACGCGAACGAGGGGTTCTTACCGATATATCGGTAAGAACCCCTCGCGTGCTTATGTATTGAGCGAGCTCAGCGTCTAGTACCAGGCATCAGCATCTCTAGCGTCCATAGCCGGTGGTTTGTCGCCGGCAGGGCGCTCCGGCCGCGCCGGGAGCGTGTTTGCCCGGCTCAGTCGTTGCAGCCGCAGCCGCCACCACCGCAACCTCCGGCTCCCACTCCCTGGGCAACCGGTTCGGGTTCGAGCTCGGCTGCGCCGCCGCCGCAACCACAGCCGCCACCACCTCCGCCGCAACAGCCGCCACCCGCGCCGACCTCCATCTCGATGATCTCCTGGATCTTCGGTGAGGTGTTCAGAGCGATGTCCTTGGCCGGGCCCTCGGCATCCAGAGCGATGATCAGGCCCATCTTCTGCATCGTGTTGAGCATGGAATCGCCGCAACGGTTGATGATGACGGCGTCGACCTGATTCTCGCGCAAGAACTTGACGATACGTGCGTGATGGGAACCGGAGGTTCCCTCGTCATGCAGATCGTCCCACTTGACCTCGTGCTCATCCCATGACATGAGTTCGCCGTCGAGAATCTCGGCGAGGGCCACATCGTGGGCCTTTCCCCAGCGGGGATCTACCTGTCCGTCTGCCGTGACGGGAGTTGCAATGATCATGGCCCCACTCTATGCGCATGCCCGGGGCGGGGGCGAGCACCTCCGTCCTATGTCACGGAGTGGAGAACACACTTATCGTTGCAATTTCACGGTTCTGGTTGTTTTTAATGGGATGAAGAAAGCTCTGGTCGATCGACCTCCGGCCGAGCATGAAGAGGAGCAAGCACAGCGGGGAACCATCGAGAAGTACAGCGGGGCACCCTCGAGAAGAGGAAACACGGCGAAATGCAAGCATGCGAAGACCCGGCAAGCCCCCAAGCCCCGCCGGGTCTTCACGTTCTTCCGGCGTCAACCGGCTCCCACCCTCGGAGCCGGGCGCCCACAGATACCCGCCACCGGATTCGTCGTCGCCACTCAGTCGTTGGAACGCCGCTTGGTGGCGAGCACGTGCCTTTCCAGAGGCTCGCATGCCATCAGCGCGAGCACTGACAACCCGATGCCGATGAGCAGGATGATCCCGAGGCGGATAACACCCGAGACCGAGGTGTTCATGGCCGAGGCAAGGAGGCCGAGACCGAGGCCCAGCAACGACGAGGCGACCGTCGCGAGGAAGAGGGGCACCATGATCTGCATGAAACGCGTCTGGCCGAACACTCTCCGTGGGAAACCGAGCTGTGAGAGAGCATAGGTCTCGGGTGCCCGGTCGAACACGGTCGAGGACTGATTCATCAGGGTGGATAGCGCGGCCACAGCGAAACCGAATCCCAGGGTGATGAGGACGCCGGTGCTGATGTCCTGCAGGTAGAAAGATTCGGATTGGTTGGCCTCCATGGGAATCACCGCCACGAAACCCGCAATGAAGCACAGCAGCGAGATTGCGTTGACGGTGCGCCAGGACGAGCGCGGATCGTCGAGGATGCGGCGCATGGCCAGGAGACGCGGCACAGAGGACGTGCGCGTGGCCGGAGCGGCGAAAAGCTGCAGGATCCAGGGGCCCACCAGAGAGATGGCACCCACCATGATGAGGATCATGATGGCCATGACCGAATAGGTGGCGGCATCGTTCAAACTGTAATTGGAACGCGTCCACAGTATGAAGCCGAAAAGGGCCGCGATGAAGGCCAGAGGACGCCAACGTTTGAGGGCCGGATTCGCCTCCCGCCGCGCCACACCGAGTGGGGAGATGCGCACTCGCTGCAAACCCACCACCGTGGAAAGGAGCGCGATGGCGAGAAGAAGCGCCAGCACGCCGAGGAGAAGCGCGATCGGCAGGCGCATCTGCGAGGAGTCGATCTGCTGTTGCAGGAAGCTGACCTGATGCCATAGCGGCAAGGTCAGATAATAGGTCACGATTCCGAAGGCCGCTCCGATGAACCACTGCACCAGCGTCTCCACCACAGACATGGCGATCGTCTGGCCTCCTGTCACCCCCACCAGACGGAGCGATGAGAGCCGCTCGGCTCGGCCGCGCGCGCCGAGACGCGCAGCCGCGGCGCCCAGAGAGAAGATCGGGAAAATGAGCAGTGCTCCGGCGGCCAACGCCAGTGAGAAGTACATGGCGAGAAGGTTCGCCGCCGGATCGTCGCCGGTCAGCCCCATGGTGGTGGCAAGCTCGACCATGGATGCGGAAGGGTTGACGCGCCACTGGGAGAACATCCAGATTCCGCCCGCAACGGTCAAAGCCATCAGCGTGGATAGCGCGAACGAGAGGACGGCGAGAAGGTCCAACCAGGCGTCACCGGTGCGAGCCTTGAGGCGCGCGGCTGTCAGAGTGGGTGCGAGTCGCAGAGCCTCGTTCATTGCCAACCTCCGAAGCCGTTGTCGTTCCTCATCTCGGGAGTGGAAGCGGACTCCTTCGCGGGGTAGGTGGGCGGGTAGCCTGCCGATTGCGCCGGGTAGGCCGGTGGATAGGGAGTCGGCTGATCGGACTGTGGACTGGGGCCGGGATGGGCGGGGGAGGCAGCGGGCTGACCGAAGGAGGCCTGCGCCGCGGGAGCGCTGCTCCGCGCAGAGTGCATATCGGCCGCATCCTGTGAATGCTTCACGGCGGAATAGAGCGAATCCGCGTGGATCCGGCCGTCTCGGATCTCGACGAGACGATCGCACCATGCCGCGACCTGTGGATCGTGGGTCACCACGATGAAGGTCGAGTGCGTCATGCGCGTGGTCGTGGTGAGGACCTGCATCACCTCGTGGCCCGTGGCCTGATCGAGAGCGCCCGTGGGCTCGTCCGCGAAGATGACCGCAGGATCGCCAGCGAGTGCACGTGCAATGGCGACGCGCTGGGCCTGGCCTCCAGACATGGAGCCGGGGCGCCGCTGCGCCTCGCGCGAAAGACCGAGCCTGCTCAGCCACTCATCGGCGCTGGCCAAGGCCTTGCGACGGGAGGTTCCTCGCAGCATCAGGGGAATGGCGACGTTCTCGCGGGCGGAGAGTTCGGGGATGAGCTGACCGTCTTGGAACACGAAGCCGAAATCGCGCAGGCGAAGTTTGGATCGTGCCGCGTCGGGGAGTCCAGAAACCGTCTCGGGCCCGAGTGTCACCTCGCCGCTGCTGGGTGCGAGGATGCCGGAAAGACAATGCAACAGCGTTGACTTACCAGAGCCCGAGGGGCCCATGATTGCCATTGTCTGACCGGATGGGATGGTGATATCGACGCCGGCCAGGGCGCGTACATTACCAAAATCCTTGACGAGGCTCTGCCCTGCGAGAGTGCGATCGGTACGGTTGTCGTTCATACCCACTATTTCACCCGAATCCGGAGCCCGCGCATATGGTGCTGACTGTCCGAAGCAGGTAGAGCTGGCTCTACCGCGAGCCTGAGACAGGTGGAGGCGGCCGAGGCGGGCGAGGGCGGGCACGCCCATGACATCCGTCATGGCTACGAAATGATCGTTGACAGTTCCTTCGTACACCCCTGTCCGGGAAGATTAGGGCATGAAGCAGAACGAGAACGCCCTGGCGATATCCGGGGTAACGAAGCGCTTTGGCTCGCTAACGGCGGTGGATGATGTGAATTTGACCGTTCCCATCGGTGAGATCGTGGCTTTGCTGGGGCCCAATGGCGCCGGCAAGACCACCCTCCTGGACATGGTGCTCGGCTTTACCTCTCCGGCCGCCGGGACGATCTCCGTCATGGACCGGGCACCCCGTGCCGCAGCAACAAGCGGAGAGGTCGGGGCGGTGCTGCAGACCAGGGGCCTGCTCGACGATCTGACGGTTTCGGAGACCTTGCGCATGGTTGCGGCATGCCATCACAGGCACTTGCCGCTGGCCGATGTCATCGCCCGTGCCGGACTCGCGGATTTCGCCTCGCGCAAGGTCGGCAAGTGCTCGGGTGGCCAGATACAGCGATTGCGATTCGCGCTCGCCCTTCTGACCGATCCGCAGTTGCTCATCCTCGACGAGCCGACGGCCGGGATGGACGCGGCAGCCCGCCGCGATTTCTGGCGGACGATGCACACAGAGGCCGAGCGGGGCCGCACCGTCGTATTCGCCACCCATTACTTACAGGAAGCCGACGACTATGCGGATAGGGTCGTCCTTATGCGTTCGGGGAGGATCGTCGCCGATGGCACCGTGGCCGAGATGACATCCACCCAGGACAAGATCATCCACGCCGTCTGGTTGAACGAGACCGTCGCCCCCTCCGTCGTCGCCCAGGACATGGGTGTGCGCGACTGGAGCCGGGAGGGCGAACGGGTACGTTTCACGACGGCGAACTCCGATGCGCTCGCGCGCTACCTGCTGACCGAGAATCTTGTCCGTGACCTGGAGATTTCCCGTCCCTCGATGGAGAGTGTGTTCTTCGAGCTGACGGAAGCGGAAGAAGGAGCACTCCGATGAACACCAAGATCGTCACCCGATATACGGCGTGGGAGTTCTGGCGCAATCTGAGAATGGTCGATTCCACGTTCTTCGTGATCGTCCTTCCGGCTGCCATGTACCTCATGTTCGGCGTGGGTATGAATGATGGAGAGATGCCCGCAGGCCACGGAAATATTTCCGCCTTCGTCATGACCTCCATGGCTGTATATGGAGCCGTCATAGCGACGACGGCGATGGCGGGCTCGGCGGCAATCGAGCGCAACTACGGATGGGGACGCCAGCTTTCCCTTACCGGGCTCTCGAACGGTGGATACTTCACGGGGAAGATGCTCTCAAGCGTGGCCATGGCGATTGTTCCAATCGTCACGGTGTTCATCATCGGTGCCGCGACAGGCGCCCAGTTCGACGCGTTGTGGCGCTGGTTCGCCGTCGCCGGACTCTGCCTGGTAGTGGCGCTGCCGTTCGGCTTCTACGGCCTGGGTGCGGCCCTCATCTTCCGGTCCGAGACGGCGGTCTCGGCCGCATCGGGCATACTCGTCATCCTGTCCTTCTTCGGGAACCTGTTCGTGCCGCTATCCGGTGTGATGCTCGATATCGCCAGATTCACCCCGCTCTACGGGGTGGCGACGCTGGCGCGCTGGCCCCAGATGGAGGGGTTCGTCATCCCGATGAACGATGTGGGGCCGGACTACGTCCCCGAGTTCGACTCGCTGCCGATGGTCATCATGAACATCGTCGTGTGGACGGCCATTTTCGTGGGGGTCTGCATATTGGCCGGTCGGCGTCGGACGCAACGATAGCCTAGGGGCATAGCCTGCGGGGAGTCGCGAGTCGGCTCCCCGCAGGCCTGCCGCCAACAACCGTAGGGAGGGAGAAATGCAGCGAGGGTATCAGCCGCCGGATGTGTTCTCGGCCCAGGATAAACGCGAGAGCCTCTTCTACGGCGGGATCTGGCTGATCTTTCTACTGTGGCCGGTGGTCACTATCGCAGCCTCGGACGATTTCTTGGCGTGGAAGATCTTGGGATGGGCCTCCATCGCGGCTTTTGTCGCCATCTATCTTTACGGGCTGACCCACCCCAGGCCTGTTTCCAGCTGGCCCCGTTGGGTGTGCACGCTGTGCTACACCGTGGTGCTGCTGTCGCTCATGGTGCCGGTGGCGTTGACCGCGGGAGTGGGCGCTCTCAACCTCTGCCCCTACGTCTTGGCGCTCTGGCTCTTCTCCCACAGGTGGAGAACAGGGCTCGCCGGTGCCTGCCTCGTCCTGCTCGTAAGCCTGGCGGTGGGTTTCATATTCTTCCCGAACGAGGTCTTGTTCTATATGGTCGTCCCGCTGGGAACAACCTTCGTGATCTTGCTGATGGTGCGCTTCATGGTGGAGAAGGATGAGAACGATCGCGCCATCTCCAAGCAACTGGCGCTGAGCCAACAGCGCGAAGAATTGGCCCGGACGGTCCACGATGTTCTCGGGCATTCGCTCACCGCTGTCTCGGTGAGCGCTCAACTGGCGAGGAGGCTCGTGGACGTCGATCCGCGGGCGGCCGCCGCCCAGCTCGATAACATCCTGACAACCGCACGCACGGCGCTTTCCGAGGTGCGGTCCACCGTGGTGGAACTGCGTCAGCCGGATCTCGCCGAACAGCTGAGAGTGGCGCGGACGTTGCTCGAAGCGGCCGGCATCGCGGCCGATCTGCCCAAAGCTCGTGGTCTGGACGCGCTGGGCGAGACCGAGAGGGAACTCTTCGCCTGGTGCCTGCGGGAAGGAATCACGAATGTGGTGCGCCATTCGGAGGCCTCGCGGTGCCGAGTCCGAATCTCCGAGACCCGGTTGAGGATTGACGACGACGGTATCGGCCTGAAGAAACCTGCGGGCCACGGCTTGATGGGGCTACGACAGCGCGTGGAGGAAGCCGGCGGGACCCTTCGTGTGGGAGCGTTGCCCACCGGCGAACAGGATGGTTCGCAACAGCCGGGAACTCGTTTGGAGGTCATGCTGTGATTCGAGTATTGGTGGCCGATGATCAGGAGTTAGTGCGGGCGGGGCTCGCCGCACTCCTGAATCTGGAAGAGGATATCGAAGTGGTCGCCGAGCTGGCGAGCGGAACCGGATGCGCGCAGGCCGTCGAGGAGCATGCGGTGGATGTGGCGGTGCTGGATATCGAGATGCCGGAGATGGATGGTATCTGCGCGACACAGGAGATCATGGCTGCCGGCAGCTGCAAAGTGCTCATCGTGACCACGTTCGGACGCACCGGGTACTTGCAGCGTGCGCTCGCGGCCGGGGCTTCGGGATTCATGATCAAAGACGCCCCCGCCGAACAGCTCGCCCAGGCGATCCGTACAGTCCATGCGGGTGGCAGGGTTGTCGATCCCGCGCTGGCCACCGAGGCGCTGTTGGCGGGAGCGAATCCGCTGACCGATCGTGAGCGCGATGCGCTACGGCTGGCCCTCACCGGGGCCTCGATCAAGGACATCGCGGCCCAGCTCTTTCTCTCGCCGGGAACGGTCCGCAACCACTTGTCTGCAGCGATCGGGAAAATGGGGGCGAGCAACCGGAGCGAAGCCGCCGGCATCGCGCAGAGCCGTGGGTGGCTGTGAGCGAGCGGTGCCCCAACTACGTGGGTATCCAGCGTTGAAGGACGCCTTAATTGGCGGCGCCCAACGCTGGATACCCACCAAAAAGGGGAGGGCCCGCGGACACATGTCCGAGGACCCTCCCCTGACCCGCTGGACTCATTCCGTAGCCAGGGCAACCACCGGTGAGGTGCGTGCGGCGCGGCGTCCCGGCAGCCACGAGGCCACGATGGCGCTGAGGATCGCGATGACGATCACGCCGAGGATCTGCAGCCAGGGAATGACGATCACCGTCCGTTCGACCTCCACGGGCAGCGCTAGCGTTCCCGCCGCTCCGAAGAAGATCCCCAGTACGACACCGACGAGAGCACTGGTCAGAGCCACGTAGACGGCTTCCAGCGCCAGCATCCGCTGCATCTGACGGCGGGTGAGCCCCAGTGCCCTGAGCAGGCCGTTCTCGCGCGTCCGCTCGATGACGGAGAGGGAGAGGGTGTTGGTCACCCCGACGAGCGCAACCAGCACGGATACCGCCAACAGCCCCACGATCACGATGAGGACAGCATTGATCATCGAGGTGTACATGGCCCGTTCGGCGGCTGCACCGCCGACATCGAGGTTGTCGTCCAGCGAGGTGATGGCGTTCTGAACGCTCGTGACATCATCGGTGTCCGTCAGGCGGAGCGGGATCTGGTAGAGCTCGGCCTGCGGCTCAAGCTTCTCCAGCGTTCCCGCCGAAACCATCAGCGTCCCCGCTTCCAGGTTGTCGGACCAGGCGATCTCCAGGTCCGCGCACAGGGAGGCCTGCGAACACACCCGCAGGTAGCCGTTGGAGGTATCCAATCCCAGGTAGTCCGGGGTGGCCTCGCTCATTTCGATCGCTTCGTCGGAGAGCACCGAGACCTCGGAGTGGGAGACGGCGTTCAGGTCGGGTTCCCCGAGAACGGTCACCGCGGGGTTGCCTTCGTCTCTGCTGGTCGTGTCGATCCCGAGAGTCAGGGAGCCATCCTGCGCCGTATAGGCGCTGCTCCCATGAATCTCGGTGACGGCGTCGACGCCGTCGACGGCCTCGACCAGGTTGAGCAATTCTGGCGCTATGGTGCCGGAGTTGCTGGTGACGACGAGGTCGAAGGGGCGCTTGGAGTCGACTTCGGTCAGGAGAGTCTCACGCATCGAGCTCGCGGCGACGGCCATCGTGGCGATGAGGGTGACACCGATGACGATGGCGGTACCGGTGGAGGAGGTGCGTTCGGGATTGCGCAGAGTGTTGGTCCGGGCCATCTGGGCTACGACGCCTCGTCCAGGTTTGCCCAGTCCGTGTGCGAGTCGGGGAAGTACCACGGACACCACGAGCAATGCCCCGATCAGGCATACCACCCCGGAAAGGAAGGCGAGCAGGAAACCGGACTCGTCCCCGGTGCGGATGCCCAGGTAGAGGCCGGCCCCCGTCAGCAGAACGATGACGATACCGGCGATGAGGCGCTTGCGATGCGATGAGCGTGCGGAGACGCCGCTCTCATCGACGGGAGCGAGAGCGGCGATGGGAGGGATTCGGGTCACTCCCATCGCTGGACGTGCTCCTGCCGCCAGAGTGATGAGGGCGCCGAGCAGCCAGACGATCGCTATGTGCAGAGGATTCTGCATCGCCACAGCCTCGCCGAAGGAATCGGCGATGTCCATGACAACCAGGCCGATGGCGCTCAGGAGTACACCGATGAGGACGCCCACGAGAGACGAGACCGCCCCGACGATCGCAGTCTCGCGTAGTACGAGCGAACGCACCTGCTTGGCACTCGCGCCCAGGGTGCGCAGCAGCGCGAGTTCGCGGCGGCGCTGCTGGAGCACGATCTGGAAGGTCGTGGAGACCACAATGGCGGCCACCGCCAGAGCGATGACGGGGAAGACGAGCATCATGGCGGTGAGCGCGCCCTGGTTCATCTTCATATTGCCGAGGTTCTCCGCGATGGCGGCCTCCCCGGTCTGGGCGGACAGCGAGTCCCCGAACTCCTCTTCGATCTGTTCGACGAGCGCTTCCTGTGCGGCGACGTCTGGTGTGGGGTCGGCTAACGCCACGAACAACGAATAGACCCCGGAGGGATCCAGTGCGGCGGGAGCCGCATAGATTCCCGAACTCAGCCCGTTGAGGGAACTATCCGGTTCGGCGACGATCCCCGTGACGGTGAAATCCTGGGCCGGACCCTCGGACCATTGATCCCGCACGCGGATCGTATCCCCGGCCTGAGTCCCCAGCTCCTCGGCCTGTGAAGCGGTGAGGGCCAGTTCGGCGCCCCGCTGCGGAAGCGTTCCCGATATCAGCTCCGGCTGCGGGAAGGGAGTGGGATTGACCGGGGAGACCGAACCGGAGATACGGGCACTGTCAGAACGCAGCTCCCAGTAGTTGTAGCTCTCCTGGCCGATGCCGGCCACGCCGTCCAGCTCGGAGAGCGGCTCGGAGTAGTTGGAGAGAGCGTCTTCGGAGCCTGTTTCGACGGTTTCGTTCAGTGTGACGACGGCGGCCACCCCGGCGTAGTGCTCGTCGACCGATTTCGTGAGCGATGCGTTCATGCCCGCTGAGAATGCGAGTGCTATCACCACGAAAGCCATGGAGATAGCCACGGCCAGACCGGTGGCCACGTAGCGGCGGGCGTGGGAGCGGACGTTTGCGCGCAGGAGCTCGTTCACTGGCCCACACTCCGCAGATCGTCGGCGGAGGGATCATCGAGGCGCGCGACGACCTGGCCGTCGCGCACCATCAGCACGCGGTCCGCTGTGAGCGCGGAGTCCAGGTCATGGGTCACCATGATGACGCTCTGCCCGAGGCCGTCCACGGCCTGGCGCAGGAGCGACAGCACTTCCTTGGACGACTGGGAGTCGAGGTTTCCGGTGGGCTCGTCGGCCACGATGACGGCCGGACGCATGACGAGCGCCCGCGCAACGGCCACGCGCTGCTGCTGACCGCCGGAGAGCTCGGAGGGTCGGTGGGAGAGACGATCCTTGAGGCCGAGTGCGGTCACCACCTCGTCGAACCAGATCGGGTCGCTCTTGCGTCCCGCGAGTTTGAGGGGCAGCAGTATGTTCGCCTTCGCGTCGAGCGTGGGCACAAGGTTGAAACTCTGGAATATGAACCCGATACGGTCGCGACGCAGCTGGGTGAGGGCGTCGTCGTTCAAACCGGTGATCTCGGTGTCCTCGATCTTTATCGACCCCGACGTGGGTGTGTCCAATCCGGCCAGCATATGCAGCATGGTGGATTTGCCGGAGCCTGACGGGCCCATGATGGCGGTGAAGCGCCCTTCTTCGAAGTCGACGTCGACGTCGCCGAGGGCGATGACCTGGGTGGCGCCACTGCCGTAGATCTTGGAGACGCCACGCAGGGAGACGATGGCGTGGGCCGGTGGGGCCGCGGTTTCAGAGGAGAGTCCATTCATGTCTATCATTTCATCCAAGAACACCGGCGATTGCGATGGGGTTGCCTATCGCAGCTGGGTAGAGCTGGCTCTACCTGCCGCGATGGAGCGATGATCCGCGCTAGCAGGGCCGATGGCCGGAAAGCTTTCTCGGGCCGTGCACTAGGATGAACAGGGAATCAGGGGCGGGAGGTAATGGCGCATGGAGCGACGGCGACGAGATCGGAACCTCCCCTTGCGGGCCAAAGATCTCAGCCCTGAGGAGCGGACCTCGATGCGCTACATCGTCCGGCCTCTGCTGTGGGTCTTCGCCTCCGGATTCGCACTGCTCGCCGTACTGTACCTGTGGTTGGCGGGCTTCATATGGACCTGGGGACTGGATACCCTGCTGGTCCTCTTCGGGCTGCTCGTGCTCGTCATCTACGGCCCGGTGTCCGTTCTGCATTCGGTGCGCAAGATGGCGCGAAGGATCCATAAGCTGTACGTGCCGGAGGACTATCTGGTGCGGGACCCGGTATCCGTTGCTGAGCTGACCGAGTCCCGCCGCGAGATCGTGGCGGCGTTCGAGATCGAGCGGCGCCGTATCGAACGGGATCTGCATGATGGTGCCCAGCAGTACCTCGTGATGGCGTCGATGGATGTGGGCGAGGCCGACCTTCTGCTCGATTCCGCGGTGGTGGATGGTCAGGTGGTCCCTGAGAAAATGCACGCGGTGCGGGAGCTGCTGGGCAAAGCCCAGAACGATGCCGATGAGGCCCTGCGTGCTCTGCGGCATACCGTGGCTGGAATCCACCCGAAGGTGCTGTCGGATCTGGGGTTGGAGGCTGCGGTTCGCAGCCTGGCCGCCGAAAGCCCCCTGGAGGTCTCCGTACGGATACCCCATCCATTGCCGGCGATTCCCGAGGGCGTGATCGCTGCAGGATATTTCCTCGTTGCCGAGGCGCTCACCAACGCGGCCAAATATGCTCCCGGGTCGCGCGTTTCGGTGCTTCTGGCGGCCGACGACGACCTGTTGCTTTCCGTGGTGGACGACGGGCCCGGTGGAGCCGTTGTGCACCCGGATCACGGGCTGGCGGGGATGAAGGAGCGGTTGGCCGCCTTTGGAGGCACTTTCACGGTGATGAGCCCTCCGGGTGGGCCGACAAGCGTGACCGGACGGATTCCGCTCCTGCTGCGCCGAGGAGAATTCGGTGTGGTTGTCAACGAATAAGGAGAAAACGTGAAGCTGATTGTCGCGGACGATTCGGCGCTGTTCCGTGAGGGTCTCATCGGATTGCTGGAGCGGCAGGGCCACGAGATACTGGCGCAGGCCGCCAGCGCCCCGGAGCTGACGGCGATGGCGCGGGAGCAGCACGCCGACGTCATCATCACCGATGTCCGGATGCCCCCGCAGATGACGGACGACGGCCTGCGCGCAGCCGTGCAACTGCGTGAGACGCAGCCGGAGACCGGCATCATGGTGCTTTCCCAATACGTGGCCCCGGCGTACGCCACCCAGCTCTTCGAGCCTTCGGCGCCCACCGAGGGAGTCGGCGGCCTGGGCTACCTGCTCAAGGACCGCGTGGCACGTGTTGCGGATTTCATCCGGTCGCTGCAGGTGGTGGCTGCCGGTGGCGTCGTCGTCGACCCGGAGGTCGCGGCATCGCTGGTGCACGGGCGTCCGAGCCGACTCGATGCCCTGTCCCCGCGCGAGGTCGAGGTGCTGGAACTGATGGCTCAGGGTCTGTCCAATCAGCAGATCTGCGATAGGCTCTACCTTTCCGCCGCTGCGGTATCCAAACATGTGGCTGCCGTCTTCTCGAAACTGGGAATGGCTCCGAACGAGGAGAACCGGCGCGTGCGGGCGGTGCTCGCCTACCTCACGGAGGTCCAGGGAAGGTGAGTCTTACGAGAGTCCGGGAAAGGTGACGCGGGAAGAGGTTGAACAGACGTGTTGAGTGAACTCGCCTGGTACGTTCCCGTTCTGTTGGCCGGCGCCGCGTTCTTGGCCGGTTTCGTCGACGCCGTCGTGGGCGGAGGCGGGCTGATCCAGCTTCCGGCCCTGCTCATGGTCCCGGGTTTCACGCCGGTGCTCGCGGTGGCGACCAACAAGGTCGGTTCGATAGCGGGTACCATCACCAGCTCGATCACCTACTGGCGCAGGTTGAGACCGGATCTGCGCGTCGCGCTACCGATGGCGGTGCTGGCATTCGCCGGTTCGTACGGCGGGGCGATCGTGGCGAAGGAGCTGCCCACGGGCGTCTTCACGCCGATCATCCTGGTGGCGCTGATCGTGGTCCTGCTCTTCACCATCTTCAAACCTCGTATCGGATCCGGTAACACGGAACGGCTCTCGCTGGGGCTGGTGCTGGCGCGCTGCCTGCCTTTCGGTGCGGTGGTCGGATTCTACGACGGCGTCATGGGGCCCGGGACCGGCTCGTTCCTGGTTCTCGGCATCGCCGCCCTGGCGCATTTCACCTTCCTCGAGGCCAGCGCGAGCGCGAAGATCATCAACACGGCGACGAACCTGGGGGCGCTGGTGTTCTTCGTGCCGCAGGGATTGGTGGTGTGGTCGGTGGGCCTGCTGATTGCCGTGGCGAACATGGTGGGAGGATATGTGGGTGCTCGCACGGCGGTGAAACTGGGAAACGGCTTCGTGCGGTTGGTGCTCATCGTGGTGGTGACCGCACTGCTGCTCAAGCTTGCGCTGGATATGCTGTAGGCGCGCTGCTCTACTTCTCTGTTCCCCGTGGACGCCCGGTTTGGGCTTCGCGGCTCTCTGGCCGAGATTCTCCGGGGCGGCAGGCTCGGTTTTCGATACGCTGAGGATCGATGCGATACATACTCTTCGACCTCTACGGTCTGTTCTACAATCTGAAGTCTCCGCAGCTGTTCGCGGTCATCGCAGAGAGGGTGGGCGCGGACCCGGAGAAGCTACGCCCGCTGTTTTCGCGTACGTACCGTCCCGACTACGATGCCGGGTTGTTGAGCGCCGAGGAGTATTGGCACCTCATTGGCGCCGACCTGGGTATCGAGATCGATTGGCGCGACGCCGTCTCCGCTGAGATAGAGACCTTTGCCGGCGTGAAGGAAGAGATGGTGGACTTCTTGCGCGAACTGCACGGCGCGGGAATCGCCGTCGGCCTACTCTCCAACGAGCCGTTGGAACTGACGCGGCGCACGCGGACCAGGGAATGGGTTCGTCTGTTCGAACCCGCGATGTTCTCCTGCGAGATGGGGAGGATCAAACCAGATCCGGCCATCTTCGAGCTAGCGCTGGAGCGGATACGGGCCGTGGTTGGCGAGGATCTGCGGCCCGAGGACGTACTGTTCACCGACGACACCTTGCGTAATATCGAGGTGGCCCGTGATCTGGGTTTCATGGTGCATCACTTCGACGGGGTCGACGGGCTGCGCGCGGCCGTCGCCGCCGCGGGTTTCACCCTGCCGACACGGGGCGGCGTCTCTCTCGCCTGACCCGGGGGTGCGTCTCGGTACGAGTACGCTGGCAGAGTACGTTGGCGGTGGGAGGATGGCGACACGATGAACCCGAAGCTCAACGAGCTTGTGACCAATCCACCGGACCTGCCCGTCGCTCGCAGACTCGGCGAGGTGAGGGAGGCACTGCGGGATGGCGCCGTGGTGGTCCAAGCGCCTCCCGGGACAGGGAAGACCACCCTCATCCCGCCGTTGGTCGCGGACTATCTTCACAGCGAACATTCCGGGGCTTTGGATCGCCGTGACAAGCCCCGGGTGATCGTCACGCAGCCGCGCAGGGTTGCCGCTCGTGCTGCCGCTCGAAGGATCGCCTCGCTTCTTGGGGAGGAGGTGGGCCAGAGCGTCGGCTTCTCCGTTCGAGGCGAGAGCAAGTCCGGGCCGGGGACCCTCATCGAGATGGTGACGCCCGGAGTGCTGGTGCGCCGCCTGCAGCGCGATCCCGAGTTGCCGGGTGTGGGAGCCATCGTCCTTGACGAGGTGCATGAGCGCCAGTTGGATTCCGACCTTGCGATGGCCTTCGCCGTCGATGTGCGTGAGGCGCTGCGCGAGGATTTGCTGTTGGTTGCGATGTCCGCGACAGTGGCCGCGGAACGGACAGCTACGCTTATCGGTGGACAGATCGTGGATATCCCCGGAGATATCTTCCCAGTCGACATCAGGTGGGCACCGCCCGCCCGCGGGTCCGAGGCTTTGGGTGTCGTGGGTCAGGGCACGGGTGTGCGGCGAGAGTTTCTCACCCATGTGAGTTCTGTGGTGCGCAGGGCGCTGGACGATGTACCTGCGGGAGACGTGCTGGTATTCGCCCCTGGCGTGCGGGAGGTCGAGGAGATCGCGGGGCAGCTGAGCGGCTGCGGAGCTGAAGTGGATCGCCTCTACGGTTCGCTTCCAGCGCGCGAACAGGATCGGGTACTGGGCCGTGCTGCACAGGGAACCGGGACCGGCGTAGCCGATTGGACCATTGGGAAGGGCGGTCTGGAAAGCGCCGCACGGCGGGTTGTGGTGACCACCTCCGTCGCCGAGTCCTCCCTCACCGTCCCGGGAGTGCGCATCGTCGTCGATGGCGGGCTGTCCCGTGAGCCGCGCACGGACTATGGGCGCGGCATCAGCGGCTTGGTGACCGTCCACTCGTCGCAAGCCGCGGGAACCCAGCGGGCGGGACGAGCTGGGCGTGAGGGGCCCGGAACCGTCTACCGCTGCATGGACGAGATATCTTGGGTGCGGCGGCCAGCTCAGGCGGAGCCGGAAATCCGCACGGCCGACCTTACGGGGTTCGTGTTGGAAGCCGCCTGCTGGGGTGCGGCGCACGCGCGAGGTCTCGCTCTCCTGGATGAGCCGATTCTAGCGGCGGTGATGGCCGCTGAGGATCTCCTCGTCTCCCTCGGTGCTCTCGACGGCGAGGGCAGGCCAACGCCTCTGGGGCAGCAGCTCGCTCAGATGCCCCTCGCGCCTCGCCTCGGCAAGGCGCTCATCGTCTCGGGAAACCGACTCGGCGTGGAGATCTGCGCTCTCCTCGAAGAAGAGCTACGAATCCCCGGTGCGGATCTGGCGGGAGGCTGGCGGCGTGCCAGTGCCTCGTCCGCGGCATGGAGGCAGCAGGTTCGCCGTCTGGAGAGGCTCGTCAAAACGGCCCCGAAGGAAGAGCAGAGGCGGGCGCGGGCCGCCGGAGGGGACGAGGAGATCGCCGTCGTCGTCGCCTCGGCATACCCGGAACGGTTGGCGCGGATGAAGCCCGGCGGTAAGCGCTATCTTCTTGCGAATGGAACGGGCGCCGTCTTGCCCGAGCATTCCACACTGGAGGGCGAGAAGTGGCTTGCTATCGCCCAGTTGGACCGCCCCCAGGGACGTGCCGATGCGGTGATCCGTGCGGCCGTGGCGCTGGACGAACCCCTCGCCCTGCGCCTTGGCCAGGCCCAGATGCGCAGCCACGATGAGATCGTGATGAAGAACGGGCGGCTGTATCAGCGGGCCACGCGCGCGCTGGGAGCCATCGAGTTATCGGCGCAGGATGTGCCCTGCTCCGACGCGGAGGCAGCCGGCCATTGGCTGGCGCAGGAGATATCCGCCGGTCGCTTTGCGCTGTCCTGGAGCGAAGAAGCCCTCCAGTTGCGCTCGCGAATGGCGTTCCTGCACGCCACCGTGGGTGAGCCGTGGCCCGACGTTTCGCACGAGGCCCTTGCCTCGCGACTGGACGAATGGGCGGGATTGGAGATCGGCCGGTTCGTGAGCGGAGGCAAGCTCGGCGAGGTGAAGGCGGGCCAGCTGGAGCGCCTGTTTCCCTGGCCCGATGCCCTGCGTCTGGACGAGCTGGCTCCGGAACGCATTGAAGTGCCCACCGGGCAGACCAGACGGGTGGCCTATTCCGATGGCCGCCCGATGGTGCGGCTTCGCGTGCAGGAGGCCTTCGGATGGACCGAGACCCCGAGGCTGGCGGGAGTGGCCGTCACGCTCGAGCTGCTCTCCCCGGCCCAACGCCCGTTGGCGGTCACCGACGATCTGCAGAGCTTCTGGGCGGGACCGTACAAGCAGGTCCGGGCGGAGATGCGCGGCCGCTACCCGCGGCACCCATGGCCTGAGGACCCCGCCCATGCGGCACCGACCCGGCGCGCGAAGCCGCGCAAGTGAATCAGCTCCAGGCCGAGCTTGCGTTCCAGCCGGTGGTGGGAGCGCTTCCGCCCGCCCCCGCACGATCCACCAGCTCCTTCGCCTCCTTGAGACCCAGACCTGTTGCCTCCCGAACCAACTTGATGGCCTCGATCTTCTTTCCGGCGGCGAGGGCTTCCTGAGCCCGTGGCGGAAGCGCCCCGGCGCCTGCCGGGCCGGCCGAAGGAGAGACAGGCGGTTGCCCGTACGCGAGGCCGGACGGTTGCCCGTACGTGAGGCCGGTCGACGGTGGGGCTACACCCGCCTTGGCGGCCAGCTCGTTGACGAGGGCGCGCTGCTGGGCCACTTCCCGCTCCAGTGCGACGAGGCGGTTGTACAGTTCGCGTTTACTGGTCAAGGTTCATTCCGATCTCGTCTGCGTTGGCGGCGATCTGCCGAATTGTTCGAGCGACGATAGAGAACGGCGTTTCCTCGATCGGAAGGGTTGCTCGCAGCGCCATGAATCCGCCGTCGATCACAACGCCGCCGTCGAGGAATTTAGCGGACTCCTCCATCGTTTCCTGTAGCTGGTGCCGAGTCGGGTTCTCGAGGATGGGGGCGGTGATGTAGGCGATCTGTCCCAGATCCTGCACGGGAGCATAGGCGATGACGATCTCCTGCTCGCGGTTCTCGGCCTTCCATTTGACGTGCAGACGCATCGCCCCGGTCCCGGTCTCCTCCGCGTCGAAATTTCCGACGAGGGCATCCTGCAAGGTGGCCCAATCGGAGATGATCCGGTCTCTCTTCTTCCGTCCGAACATCAGGCCTCCCGGGAAAGTGCGAGTGCTTCGGCGGTGACAAGCCGAATGCAGGCGGTCAGATGGTCCCGTACCAGGTGGGAAAGGGGCAGGGCTTGATGAATATGGATCAGCCCGTTCATGAGACGGAGCGAACCCAGCGGAAGTTCATCGGCTTGGCCGGCCAAAGCGGCCAGATCGCGGTCCTCGGCCTGACCGATGGGCGAAGCGACATGGACGATCTCGTGGTCAGGAGCAGCGGTCGACTTGCCGTGCCAGACCATGGCGGGGTGGATGGCGTCCTGTATCTCCAACCGCAGGCGAGCGTGGATACGGCTCGAATCGTCGGAGTTGAAGTTCTCCAGCACGAAGGCCAGGCACTGTTCCCACGACATCGCTGAATCGGCTTGCGGCATCCGAATTCCTCCCGGTGTTGGTGTGCCCCTAGCGTAGACGGTTCGGGCCGCGATAGGCCACCGGGCGTGTTGGCGGCGTGGGGGTTCTAGGCGGGGGTGCCGGCTAGTTCCTCCGCGAGGAGATCGCGCGGTTTGGAGAGCCGGCCTCGGCGGGCGACGACGCCGTACGAGGCCACGAGCACGAGGAAGTAGGGGAGCCCGGCATACCAGACCACGGGAAGGATCCAATACATGGCGATGAAGATCGCAACGGAAGCCAGCACGACGAGCCAGTTGACATAGGGGGCGCCCCACAGATGGTGCTTCGTCACGGGGAGTCCGGCCGCGTGCCGCTTTTTCCGGAACACCACGTGCGTGATCATCACGATGATCCATGTGGCGAGCACACCCGCCGTGGCGCAGCCGTAGAGCGACATGAACGCCTTGTCGGGGCTTACGAGTGAAAGCACCGAGGCGATGACCATCCCCAGGGTGGCGATGGCGACGGCGCCGCGTGGCGCGCCGCTCGACGAGGTGCGGGAGGCCCAGCGCGGTGCCATGCCGTCGAGTGCCAGCGAATGAACCATCCGGCTCGAGGAATACAGGCAGCCGTTGGCGGCGGACAGCGCGGCCACGAGGAGGACGGCGTTCATGATGTGCGCGCCTGCGGGAATGCCTGTCATGTCGAGGACCTTGACGAATGGGGATTCCTGCACGGTTCCGTGGGAGGAGGCGGTGACCGTCCACGGTTGCAGCGCGAGAACCACGAAGATGGCCAGAACATAGAAGATGAGCAGGCGCCAGATCATGTTGCGGGCCGCGCGCGGGACGTCGCGCTCGGGGTGCTCCGACTCTGCGGCGCCGACCGATACGTTCTCGATACCGCCGAAGGAGAAAACCGCCATGCAGGCCGCAGCCAGGATTCCGGTGAGTCCCATCGGGGCGAAACCTCCGTGGGCCGTGAGGTTACTGAGTCCCGTAGCTGGGCGATCTGGAAGGCCGAAGATGATGAGAACGGCGCCGAGGATGATGAAGACGGTGATCGCCGTCACCTTGATCATGGAGAACCAGTACTCACTGGAGCCGTAGAGGCGGACCGTGGCGAGGTTGAGCGCCACGATGAGCAGCGAACACAGGATGGTCCCCAGACCTAGGGAGAGGTCCGGTATCCAGAAGTGGAGATAGGTCGCTGCGGCGGTGACCTCCGCCCCCACGGCGATGAGCATCATGACGGCGAAGTTCCAGCGCGTTACGTACCCGCCGAATCTCCCCAGATACGAGGCGGCAACGGCTCCATGCCCGCCCGGGACGGGGTGGACGGTCACCATCTCCGCGAGGGCCCACACCACGGAGAGCGCCAGTAGGCCCGCAAGGGAATAAGAGATGATCGTGGCGGGACCACCGAGGGCGATAGTCGAACCCGACCCCAGGAACAGGCCGGTTCCCAGCGCGCCCGACAGGCCGATCATGGAGATCTGCGCCGAGGTCAGTCTGCGCGAGAGCGCTGTATGGCCGGATTGCCCCGCCACTGCGTGCTGGTTGTCCCGCTCCCGCCCTCTCTCCTCGGTTGAGGTGTCCCCCGGCGAGAGGGAAGAATTTCCGGACGTTGATACAGTCATCTCTTCGATTCCAAGAACCGTTGCACCGGTGCCTGGCGTGCCCGGAACGGTTCCCATTGACGGTTTTCAGTACGTGTTCCAGCCTACTAGCCGTCATCTAGGACCTTTAGCGTGGCGTCGGCCGTGAACCGCTACGAAGTGGCAGTATTGCAGGGTTCGAGCGCCGCCGAGGTAAGCTCGTCACAGCTCCTGGAGTGTGAGCACCGGGATGACGTGGTATGCCGGTTCCTCATAGGGGTGGGCGGCGATGGCGGCTTGGACGATCTGGCGTGCCCGTTTGCGTGGAGCCACGACCTCGATGCGCTCCTCTTCCACCTCTTCCGGTGTGCCGACCGCACCGATCGTGGGGGAGGCCCCATCCAGAGGGGTGAACCGCCCCGTGCCCGTCGTAGACCAGCTGCAGCCGCGATAATCCCCGATGTGCCCGGCGCCGACTTCGTCCAGAGCTCTCCGGATCGCGTCCGCGGCCTGCGTCGGCGCATATATGACGACGACGACCAGTTCTTCCGTCCGGTTCTTGCCCACCGTACCTCCCCGTGCCGTTTGGGTGCTTATCCGAGTTGGGCCGTCATGCGTGGCCGGAGACCCGGTGTGCATAAAACCGGGGATTCGGCACTGACGCGGCCCTACGACCCTAACCGAGCCCGATTTGCCGGAGTTATGCACGAGAAGGGTAGCTCGGACAAAGAAAAACTCCCCGCCTGGAGCAAATCACTGACGAGGAGCCTCTGCGCGCTCGAAGGGACTCGAACCCCCAACCTTCTGATCCGTAGTCAGATGCTCTATCCATTGAGCTACGAGCGCATATCCCGTTCTTGGGACGCATATAAGCTTACATCGGTTTGTAGGACCCGGCAAAACGGTTGGCAATGGCCCCCGTCACAGCAGTTTCGCCCCGGCTTGCCTAGCGGAGCAAAACCTCTGGTATTTCCCGGTTTTTCGGGGATGCGGGCGGCTCCTGATGGCTGGAGTGGAGAGCGGGGACACATTCGGTCGTCTCACCGCCGATGCAGTGTGCACCACATACATTCCCTATTTAGAGAATTTCTTTAATATAAATGAGGAGAAAACGTAGACTGTTTCTTATGACTGAAGAGAACAATGACGTCGCCTCGTGGCGTGAGTGGCACGAGCTGCGCAACCGGGAACTAGCGGCTGAGCACGGTTGGCTCACTCCCATTTCCTTCACGTGGCTCTCCGAGGAGAGATCGTGGCTCGGTGATTTCCCGGGTAGCTGGTACACCAATCATGGTGTCGCGGTGGCCTCTTTCGCGCGCGGTTCCTCCGGTGCGAACGGCTCGGTCACGGTGACCCAGAATGGCGTCGATTTCATGGGGGAGGCCGTCTTCGAGATTCCCAACGGCGAATCCGAGACCTCTCTAGCCGCGGGAACGCGCGTCGCCGAGGTCGCGCGCCGCGGCGGTCGGTACTGCGTGCGGGTCCGCGACTCGATCGCTCCGGCTCGCCTGCGGTTCGCCGGCGTGCCCATCTTCGACTACGATCCTGCCGCCGTTGTCCCGGCCACCTTCACGGCATACGAGGAGCCCCGGGTGGTGGACATCGAGACCGCACGTAAAGGGGTGGCCAGTAAGGCTACCCTCGTGGGTGAGGTGTCTTTCGAATACGAGGGCGTCTCCTGCACATTGGCGGTCTCCGGCAGTGAACCCGAGGAGCTCACCGCGATCTTCTACGATCAGACGAATGGGGAGGAGACCGCGGATTGGCGTTTCGTCTCCTTCGCCGGCCCGCGTTCGGACCGGAGCAAAGAGGGCGTCGCGATCGACTTCAATCGCGCTGCTAATTTTCCCGCAGCCTTCACGCCGTTCGGAACTTGCCCGAAGCCCGTGGCGGGTAATGAGCTCGCTGTCGCTGTTCGAGCGGGCGAGAAGCGGCCAGCCCCGTGGATCAACCCGCACGCATAGACGTATGAAACAGGTCCGCACGCTGGCAAAACGCCAGCGTGCCGACCTGTTTAGGTAGGCGCGGCCACGAGATCAAACGTTTGTGCGCGAGGTCGGTGTGCTAGCACTGCAATTCATGCACAAACCCTTGACCTCGCGCGCCGGGCAGGCGCTGTCGCGCTGTCGGGCGGCAGCAGCGGCCCGCCGCCTCTCTCCCCGCTAACCGCGGGGTTTCCACAGTTCCTGATACAGGTCGGAGGAACTGGAATTGAAGACGTTTGCGGCTTCGTCGTAGTTGAGATCGAGGATGGTTCCCTTCCCAGCGACCTCCTCCTCGGAGGCCTGGAAGGAGACGCCGATACCGGCGCGATGATCCTCGATCTGGTAACCGAGCAGTTCCAGGATGGTGGGGTACATGTCGGTGTGGAATCCGGAGTCTCGCGCGAACTCGACGTCGTCGGGCGTCCAGATGCGATTGTAGAGGGGCTGGCGCTGCTGCTCCGTCTGGGACATGTCCTTCTTGAAGTCGGCGATCGGCGACGGCGTGAACAACAGGTGATCGGCCATGAGCACGACCACGGTATCCTCCAGTATCCCCTCGTCCTCCATGTAATCGACGAAATCGGCCACGATATCGGCCTGGCAACGTATGGTCGCGCGTTCGATGTCATCCTCGGTGCCCTCGCAGTAGCCGAAGTCCTTGATCGGGGCGTGGTTGTCGAGGGTGATTGCGGAGAACGTGAACGGCTGGCCTGCATCGTGCAGGATCTTGACCTGGTCCTTGGCATGTTCGAAGAGCCGACGGTCGGATAGCCCCCAGTCGGATACCTCGGTCTCGCCGTTGTCGGTCCAGTAGGTACGTCCGTAGACGGTGTCGAACCCGTGGCTGTTGAGGAACAGCCCCTTGCCTGCGAAAGCGGTGGAAGCACCGCCCATGTAGACGTTGTTGTAACCATCCTGCTTCAGGATGTCCCCGAGGCACACGGTCGAGTGCATGAAGGATCCTTTGCCGGCGGCGATGTCATTGACGATGCCGGGTTCCTCGTCCGTCATGATCATGCCATCGGCAGGCTTGGGAGGAATTCCGCACTGGGTGCTGACGATTCCAGCGATGGTGTATCCGTAGTAGGGGCTTATCTCAAGGTTGTCGATGCTCTCCCATCCGGCGGTGGCTTCATCGAGCGACTCCACGAGGTTCTCGCCCATCACGTCCTCCTGCGAGAAGGCGTCGTCCATGGATTCGAGATAGATGACCACGAGATTCTTGGGGTCTTCGGGCCTGGACTCAATCGCTGGCGAAACATAGTAGTTCGCCAGGCTCTCGTTCGTGAGAATGCCTCGAATGTAGGTCGGCAAGCTGATCGTCGAAGAGAAATGGGTGGCCCCGGCGATGAAAAGCGCCAGCGCGAGGACCGCGGAGAGCCACGGACGGTAGCGATTGAAGCCGCTATTGGGTGAGCGTTCACGGATCTTGTGCACCGCGACGTAGTAGAAGATCGCCAGCGCTATCAGGATCAAGAGGGGAATGATGACGGCTTCGATGATGAACGAGCGAATCATCGCGGGATCGCCGTCGGCTCCCTCTTCTCCGCCGCCCTTCGGGATATTCGCGAACAGCTGGTTCACGTTGATGGGACCGAATGTCCTTAGAATCCAGAAGGACGAGGCGAGCAGAATGGCACCGAGGGTCGCGAGCAGAATGCCGAGAATCTTGCCCAGAACACCGAGAACGCGGCGAGCGGTGCCCCGTTTGGGCGCCGCGGACTCAGCCGCCTCGTGGGAGGCTGCGGTCTCCGCATCGGTGTGGTGGGGCGAACGTGCGGTGGGTGTTCCGGCGCTGTCGCTATCCGCGTGGTGGGCGCCGGAAGAGCGGGCAGCTCCGCCGTCGCCCTCGAAATCGGGGGAGGAACCCCCTCCGTTCTGATCCGCTGAAGATGATCGTGACAACGTCTCTCCGTTCTATCCCGCCAGAGGAAGGGTGCTTGGACAGGTCCGCCTGGTGTATTCACTGGACCTGCGCGTGGCCGTACAGATCCGTCGAAAGCCACGGATTCTGTCTACTGGGCCAATAGTTTAACGCGAATGAAACGCGGCGTGAATTGCCCCGCGCCAACGAGTGCAATACCACAGCGGGTTCCCGCGGATCGAGATGAGTTGCGTGCCAGGGGTCGCGATGAGCGTGGTGCCCCGCCGTCAACGAGACAAGTCTGACCAGATAGCTGCTTTCCGAGCTCACTGGCCGATGGAAAGGGCGATGAGTCATGCGGACGCCGGGAAGAAGATGGGGGAGTGCGGCGCCCGCCCGTCTCGCCTCATGCGTCTGCGTGCCAGGGCCGGGCGGGGCCGCCTACCGCAGCAGAGACAGTGAAACCCCAGTATCTTGGTGAGATACCGGGGTTTCGCTAGCGGAGACGGAGGGATTTGAACCCTCGAGGGACCTTTCGACCCCTACCTTCTTAGCAGGAAGGCGCACTCGACCTGACTATGCGACGTCTCCGAGCACCACTACTCTACCGGCCACGCAAGGCAGTTTCCAATTGAGTGACATAGTGAGGAAAGCTACCCCGGAAACAAGACGGAGGCCGGTGGCGCCTTGGCGTGAGCGAAAGCGCTCGCGGAAGGTATTCGCCACCGTTGCGGAAGGTATTCGCCACCGTGGTGTCTGCGACCTTTCCTGGTGCGGACACCTCAAAGACAAGCCTTTGGGCGTCCTTACTGCGGAAGGTGTTCGCCACCGTGGTGTCTGCGACCTTTCCTGGTGCGGACGCCTCAAAGACAAGCCTTTGGGTGTCCTTACTGCGGAAGGTAAGGGATTCGAACCCTTGGTACGGGGTTACCGTACAACGGTTTTCAAGACCGTCACATTCGGCCGCTCTGTCAACCTTCCTTCGATTCTCGCCCAGCGAGGATCGTGATGATTCTAGCTTAGAGGCCCGTGAGCAGGGGACCCAAATGGTGGGTGCTCAACCACACCCGTTTGTGTTGTATCTCAACCTCGTCTGTTCGTGGCGCGGGGCGGCCCGCTAGAGCAAGGCCTCCAGCACATCGGCCAGGCCATCCTCATGGACGGACCTCGTGCTCGCGCTTGCCGCGTCGACGACGTATCCCGGTGCGCCTTCCATCGCGATGCCGCAGGCCGCCCAGCGCATCATCTCCAGGTCGTTGCCACCGTCGCCTACAGCGACGGTGGCCTTCGGCGAGATGCCCAATGAATCCCGCAGTGCATCCAATGCGGAGGCCTTGGAGATGCCCTGGGGTGAGACATCCAGCCAGGCAGTCCAACCCACCGCGTATTCGACACCCTTCATGCCCATGGAGTCGACGACCTCCAGAAGCTCCTGCGAGGACATGCCGAGGACGCGAACGGTCAGACGGGTGGCCTCGGCGACTCCCAGCTGGTCGACGGGCAGGACGATACTGGGACCGGAGAGTTCCCCCGGCGGGAACTGCTGGGACACGCGGCGCGGTCCGTCCAGCTCTTCCACCGCCAGCAACGCCTCCGGCACAGCGGCATGCATCATCGCGATCTCGGGACGGGGATCGAAGGTGCGGTAGTTGAGGATGCGGAAGGGGACTCCGACGTCGAGCGTGCGGAGTTTGGAACGCGGCTCGATGATGGGATGCCCGGCGATGGCATCCGACGGAAGGAACGTACGCCCGAGACCCAGGGTGATCGCGCCGTTCGAGCACACGGCGACGCCCTCGCGAAGGCCGATCTGCTCGAGGGCGAGCTGGGTGCCATGTATGCCGCGCCCGGTGGCCAGCATGAGCTGCGTGCCCGCCGCGACATGGGCATGTATCGCGCGTTCGACTCGTTCGGACAGGGAACCGTCATGACCGAGCACGGTGCCGTCGATGTCGAGCGCGATCATCAGATCTTCGCCTGCGGAAGGCAGCTCGGCATCGGCCATCGCGGTAGTTAGGTCGTTCATGTGATCCTTTCCGACGTGTCCGTACGCGGGTTGGTCCGAGGCGCGACTCCGAGTTCTTGGACCGGCCGCGTAGGGGATGCCCGCCCCGTCCGCGGGCAGGCGCGGTTGGAAACGGACACACAATATAAGAGTCTGTCAGAAAAGCTTGGCGGACAAAAAGGCCCCGAACCGGAATTCTCCGATTCGGGGCCCGCCCGTCAGGAGATGGGATCGAAATGATCCTTGCCGCCCAGGTAGGGGCGGAGGGCCTCAGGAATGTAGATGGAACCGTCCACCTGCTGGTAGTTCTCCAGCATCGCCACCAGCCAGCGGGTCGTGGCCAGCGTGCCGTTCAGGGTGGCGGCTGGAACGTTCTCTCCCTCGAAACGCTCGCGGATATTCAAGCGGCGTGCCTGATACGTGGTGCAGTTCGAGGTGGAGGTGACCTCCATGAAACGATTCTGTGTGGGCAGCCATGCCTCGCAGTCGAACTTCTGCGCGGCGGAGGAACCCAGATCCCCGGCGGCGGTGTTGATCACGCGGTAGGGGAGTTCCACCTTCTTGAGCATCTGCTCCTCGAGATTCAGGAGGCGCTGGTGCTCCACCATCGAATCCTCGACGCGGCAGTAGACGAACATCTCCACCTTGTTGAACTGGTGCACGCGGATGATGCCGCGGGTGTCCTTGCCATAGGATCCTGCCTCACGACGATAGCAGGAGGACCAGCCGGCGTAGCGGATCGGGCCCTTCGAGAGGTCCAAGATCTCGTCCTTGTGGTAACCCGCCAGAGCGACCTCCGAGGTGCCGACCAGGTACTGGTCATCGGCCGGTAGATAGTAGATCTCGTCGGAGTGCGCTCCGAGGAAGCCGGTGCCGGCCATGATGTCCGGGTTCACGAGGGTCGGCGTGATCATCAGCGTGAAGCCGTTGTCCTGTGCCACATCCGCGGCCATCGTGAGCAGGGCGAGTTCCAGGCGGGCGCCGATACCCTTGAGGTAATAGAAGCGGGAGCCGGACACCTTCGTCCCCCGCGCCATGTCGAGGGCTCCGAGCCCCTCTGCAACGTCGAGGTGATCCTTGGGTTCGAACCCGTCGGCCGCGAAGTCACGGATCTCGCCCACATGGCGCATCACCTGGTAATCGTCCTCGCCACCGGCGGGAACGTTCGGCAGCACAAGGTTCTGGATAGCCAGATTGGCCTCCGTGTAGGCGGCGTCGGCCGCCTTGGCCTCCGCTTCCAGGGTGTTGACCTCGTTGGACATCTCCTTCGCACGCGAAAGGATAGCGGGGCGCTCCTCGGGGGATGCCTTTCCGATCGATCGAGAGAGTTCCTTCTGCGAAGCACGGGCGCTTTCAAACGCCTGCAGGGCTTCGCGACGGGCATCGTCGGCGGCAAGGAGCGCATCCACTGTGGACTCGTCGTTACCGCGGCGGCGCTGCGATTCGCGTACAGCATCGGGGTTCTCGCGTGCAAAACGGATATCGATCATGTGTCAAGGATACGGGGCAGAGTAGGGGAACTGACAATGGAGCGAGGAATCTCGCGGGTTACGTGCGGGTTACGTGCCGCCCAGCGAAAATGAGCGATGCCCCACCGAGGGGACCGCTTCCGCCACTGCGCGCCGTTTTCGCGGATAAGCTTGATCCATGTCTTGGACGGATTGGATAGCTATTGTCGCTCTCCTGCTCTGCGTAATCCTTGTTTATTTCGTGGTACGGCTGCGCGGGGATATGGAGGATCTGCGCCATAAGATCGTTGCCATGGCGGCGAACGATGAAGCCGATTTCGAGGAATTGAAGCATCCCGCGAGGGCTGCCGGCCCCGCCGTCGTCATCTACAACCCATCCAAGGAAGCCGACTTCGACGATCTGAGGAAGGCATTGACCGAGGCTGCAGCCGACGCTGGTCTGGGCGAGCCCGTGTGGCTTGCGACCACCGTCGAGGATCCGGGACGGGGGCAGGCTCGCCAGGCGATCGCGATGAACGCGTCCGTCGTCGTCGCCGCGGGTGGCGATGGTACGGTTCGGCTGGTGGCGGGTGAACTGGGCGGGAGTGGAATCCCGCTGGGGCTCATTCCCATCGGGACCGGGAACCTGCTCGCCCGCAACCTCGGCCTGCCCCTCGATTCGATTCGCAATCTCGCCTCTATCGCCATCACCGGACGCTCCCGCCGTATCGACCTGGGGAGGATCTCCGCCCCGAAGGCGAGCCAGGAGCTCCTGGACGAGATCGCGGAGATGGACCCACAGGCCGTGCCCTTTGAGGGAGAGGTTCCCTTTCTCGTCATCGCCGGGCTCGGCTTCGACGCGCAGATGATGCAGGATGCGGACGAGAACCTCAAGCGTGTGCTGGGATGGTCGGCTTACGTGGTCTCTGGCGTCAAACACCTCAACCACGACCGCCTGGAGGCAACGATCACCACCGGCGACGGCGGCAACGAGACCAAGGTCGAGGCCCGCTCCATCATGTTCGCCAACTGCGGCGGACTTCCAGGAGGCCTCATGCTCGCCCCCGACGCCCGGATCGACGACGGCTGGCTGGATATCGCCGTCCTGAACACGAAAGGCGGCCTGCTGGGGTGGGGAGATCTGCTACGCCGCATCGGATTGGCGCGCTACGGCGTGCAGGACAAGGTATTTCCCCAGGTCGGCTCCATCGATTTCCGCCGCACCCGCAGTGCCGACGTGCTCGCCCGCTTTCCCGAGCAGGTTCAGGCCGACGGCGATGCTCTCGGATTCGCACGCGACATCAGGGCTCGTGTGGAAAAGGGCGCCCTGCTGGTCCGGGTCTCCTAGCTGATTGGTTTCGGGCTGTGGTGGTCTTGGTCTGTTCCTAAATGGGTGTGTGAGCGTTCTGTGTGCCGTATACGGCACACAGAACGCTGGTGTGTGTATTAAGGAGCCCGCCCATACCACATCCGCATGGGTGGCGACCTCCTCAGTCGTGCGTGGCGGCGCTCCGGCCCAACAGGCCGGCGACCCAGCGGCGTGCCGAGATGAAGTCGGCATCGGCGGTACCCGGCCTTGGACGGATGCGCTTACCCGAGGCCGATGGATACGAACCCAGGAAGATCACCGAGGGGCACACGCGATGTAGTCCGATAAGCGTGGCCTGGATGCGTTCATCCTCCACGTGACCTTCGGCGTCGATCGAGAAGGCGTAGCGGCCCATCAGATCGCCCAGGGGGCGGGACTCGATGCGTGAGAGGTTCACTCCGCGGGCGCTGAACTGCTCCAGCATGTTGAGCAGTGCGCCGGCCTCGTCGGAGGGCAGTTGCACCATGAGTGTGGTCTTGTCGGCGCCGGTGCGCTCGGGCTGCTGTCCGGGCAGCGCCGCCAGGATGAAGCGTGTGATCGCGTTCGGGTTATCGGCGACCTCGTCGGAGATGATCTCCAGCCCGTATTCCTCAGCGGTGGGTACCGGGCACAGGGCGGCTTCGAAACCGGGATTGGCAACGTCGGAGGCCAGAATCTCGGCACCCGCTGCCGTCGACGTCGCCGGGACGTGCACAGCCTCAGTGAGGTTGCTCGCCATCCAGCCACGGCACTGTGCCCATGCGTGCGGGTGGGTGGCGACCCTGCGAATCGACTCCCGCGATGTTCCCGGGCGCACCGCGAGGGCGAATCTGATCGGCACCAGCATTTCGGCCTTGATCTCCAGCCGCTGGCCGTGGATCAGTGAGTCGAGGGTGGCGTTGACCCCGCCCTCGACCGAGTTCTCGATGGGGACGACGGCGTAGTCCACCTCTCCCTCGCGCACCATGCGCAGCGCGCCGGGAACGTCGAGAGCCGGGATGAGCTCGGTGTCGGGCTCAGCTACCTGGCTTGCCGCCGCATTGCAGAAGGTTCCCCGCGGGCCCAGGAAGGAAAAGCGCAGATGCCCTTCGGTTGTCTGCTCGCTCATCGCATCCTCCTTCACGCCGGGCCATTTCTGGCAATGATTGTCGTGGCCACGATCGTAGCCGTTGTTGGCCGCTGTGCCGCCAACGATCTCGCTCACCATACCGTCTGGAGGGAGCGCGGGTGCGGTGGGGCCGCTGCGCGGTCGCGTGCGCGCGGGATGGTCCACGATAGTCTTAGATCATGATTCACGACGCGATTAACCGGAGAGCGGTGGCATTCTCCGCCTTCTTCGTGTCGATTGTGCTTCTGGTCTGCCTCTTTTCGACGACGTCGGCAGCGGCCTCACCTCTGGCCTCACCTTCGGCTTCGTCCCGGCCCGCTCACGACATGCAGACGGTGGAAACGGATGCCGGCCCCGTCGTCGTCATCGGCTTTTCCGGGGTGATGTGGCGGGATGTCACACCGGAGGTGACGCCGAATCTCTACGAGTTCCTCAATGGCGCCTCCGGGGCGAATATCGTGCTGCGGACTGTGGGGGAAACCACATGCCCGAATGAGGGGTGGCTGACCTTGAGCGCCGGCCAGCGCGCCGTCGACTCCGCGAAAGATTGCCGGGTGCCGGTAGCGCCGCGTGGGACCGAGGGGGCGGAAGGCGAGTACACCGTCGCCCACTGGGATGCCTACCGGGAGGTCAACCGAACCAGTTCTTTCCGCGCGCATGTCGGGCTCCTGGGCGATCAGTTGGACGATGTGCGGGCAGCGGCTATTGGGCCGGGAGCGGCTGTGGCCTTGGCCGATTCGCAAGGAGTCCTCTCCGGAGCATACGCGGATGTTCCGCCGCTTCCCGGCAGCGTGGAGGGTACGTCCCTCGGCGATACGGACGTCGCCACGGACGCTGCCGCGCAGGCATATTCGCAGCTCGGAGCTGGCCAGGATCTGGTGATGATCGATTTGGGCTCTGTGCGCTATCCGGAGGACAAGTTGCAGCGCGACCTCTCGGATGCGGACGGCTCTCCTTCCGATAGCGCGCTCGACAAGTTCTTCGCCGCCTTCCGCTCTCCCCAGGCGGCCCCGGAGCAGATTCGTCCACAGCTGGTGGCGCTCGATGCGCGGCTCGGCGAGCTCCTCGCCGCGGTGGAGGAGACCACGCCCGAAGCGCAGATCTTGCTGCTTTCGGTCGGGGATGCCCAGAATTCCGCGCCGCAGCTGGGATTCTTCGCCATGGGAGGCTCCGAATCGGTTCAGCTGGCGACCTCGGACGCGACCCGTCAATGGGGCCTGGTCCAGCTCACGGATGTCTTCCCGACGGTCCTTGGGCAGGTGGCACCGGATTCTCCCGCTCTTGACGACACGGTCGGCTCACCTGTCAGGGTGCTTCGGCTCGGCCCGGATGAGGCGACGGTACCCGAACTCGTCACGCAGCTGTCGGACGATCAGATTCGCTCCGAACTAGTACGGCCTCTCGTCGGCCCCTTCTATGTGGCGCTCTTCGTGCTGCTGGGAGTGGTGCTCCTGTTGGGATGGCGGGCTGTGCGGAGAGCGCCCGGCGCCGCGACCCCACGGTGGCTGCCCGGGCTGGCGGCATGGACTGCCTCGCTTCCGGTGGCCTCGCTTCTCGTGAACCTGTTTCCATGGTGGAGAGCCGCGGTACCGGCTCTGATGCTGTTCGCCGGCACTGCGGCCATCGCGGCGGTGATCGCGTGCCTCGCACGCCTCGTTCCGCGCAAGGGCTCAATCGCGGGGCCCGCGGGCATCGTCGCAGGAGTCACCGCCGCCACCCTGTTGCTCGATATCCTCCTCGATTCCCACCTGGTGGCTTATCCGTTGCAGGTTGCCTCCCTGGTGGGAACTCAGCCGCAGGTGGGTGGGCGTTTCTATGGCCTGAGCAACGCCACGTTCGCGATGATGGCCGCCAGCCTGCTCCTGGTAGTCGCGTGCATTGCGAAGCGCGTGGCGGACCGCGGCAGGCTGTGGATTGCCGCCCTTTTCATCGCCCTGGTCGGAACGGCCACGGTGGTGATCGATGGCTCGGCAGAGTTGGGTGCCGATTTCGGAGGTCCCCCGGCACTTGTGGTGGGCTTCAGCCTGCTGTTGCTCCTTACCTGCCGGATACGCCTGACACCGTTGCGGATCCTCGGCATCCTCGCCGCCGCGGGCGCCACCTCGATCGTATTCGCCAGCTTGGACTATATGCGTCCGCCGCAGAGCAGGTCGCACCTCGGGCGCTTCATTCAGACGATCCTCGATGGGGGCGGGTTCGAGGTCGTCACCCGCAAACTGTCCCAGTCCTTCTTCGGGCTGGCATGGTGGCTGGTGCTCATCATCTTCGCGGCAGCCATGGTCCTGGGGATCTGGTGGTGGCGCAGATACTCCGCGAGGCCCCCGGCGCAGATCCGGACGATGGCGGGATCCGCATGGCGGAACACACCGCTGCTGCGCTATATGGTGATCTCGGTCAGCTCGGCACTCGTCGTGGGCATGATCATCAACGATTCCGGGATCGTGGTCCCCGCGCTGGGTTATGCCGTGGTCAGCCCCTTATGGCTCATCATGATCCTGCGTCACGGTGACGAGATCCGAGCTACGAGCACGGGCGGGACCACCGAGGATGCCGATGGATCGTACGACGACGGCGCTAGTCAGCCCTGAAACGAATTGAAGGGCTGGAAATCCTCGCCATGCTTGCCGTGGCGCAATGCCTTCGGAACCCGTACGCGGCGCAGACGCCGAGAATCGACGGCCAGACGCACACCACGGTACTGCTGGGCGCGGTGCAGCTGACCGGACCAGTCGTTCGAGGTGGCGCGGTGGTGCAGGTCGCAGGGAACCTCCTGGAGGGTATACCCGCCGACCAGCAGGTCGATCGTCATGCCGACCTCGACTCCCCATCCCGTTGCGAGAGGACGTGCGGCCTCGAATGCGGCACGAGTGAGGCAGCGCTGACCGGAGATGGGCTGGCGGGGACGCCAGCCGGTAGCGCGCTCGATCGCCTTGCGGGCCAACCCGGTGACGAGACCGTGACCGCCCGCTCCGGGCTGAGGGGGAAGTGCGGCGATAGTGCAGTCCACGGCACCGGAACGAACGGGCTCGATAAGCGGCGCGGTTTCGACGGCGGAATCCCCGAGATCGGCATCGAGGAAGAGAAGGAGGCGGGTGGGCCGGCCGACGGTGTCGCGCATGGCCACGACAGAGGCACCGGTCTCCATCGCCGAGGCTTTGCCCCTGTTGACGGAATGACGGATGACCGTGGCACCGGCCGAGCGGGCGGCGTTCTGGGTGTCGTCTTCGGACCCGTCATCCACCACGACTACCAGATCGACGTACGGAATTGCCCGAGCGGCGCGAATAGTCGCTGCAATGCGGTCCTCTTCGTCTTTCGCTGGGATAATTACGGCAACTCGCTGATCAGTCTCGGTCACATGAACAGCCTATAACCAAAACCGGGCAATTTCCTGAATGAGGAAGAAAATGGCTGAAAATGGGGTGGATGTGCAGGCAATCGTGCACATCCACCCCATTTGTTCGTGAGAAGAGGACCTAGCGCAAGGTCACCTGACGGGAGACGATGCCGGCGCGGGCACGCTTCTCCTCGGCGCTCAACGGTTCGGTGGAGGCAATCGCCTGCGCCAACACATCCGCGAACGCCGTCATGGGCTTGCTCAGCTCATCGGCCTCGGCTCCGCGCTGCAACTCCCACACTGGAATGAGCAGGCCTTGGGCGCGGAATGCGCCAACGAAACGAGAATCGTCGAACGAGCAGGCGTCCGCGGCGCGCAGGCGAGCCAGGCCATCGAGAACCGCATCGCGTGGCTCAGGGCGTACATAGCGGACGAACTCACGCGACATGCGGAACCAGTAGGCGCCCTCGACGCCGTCGACCCGCTTGGTGGGAATGAGCTGCTCCCGCGAGTTCGCCAGGGCCTCTCTGTTGTCCGGCTGAGCGGCTTCTTGCGGTGTCATCCAGAAGTACGGCTCCTCGTACAGCTCCATCTCTCCGAAGCTCTCGGGATTCAGGATGTCCTGCAGTCGGGGACCCGGCTCGGGCAACTCGGAAGATTGCAGAGCAGAGCCTTCTTTGAGTTCGAGCGCCTCTAAGACTCTGGAGGCGATGTCGAGCGAGGGGTCGCCCGAGTTCGTGACAGTCTGCATTGCGACGAGCACCACGCCGTCCTTGCGGCGAATGGCGGCGGCCATGGAGGGGAGGATGGTCGTCAACGTGACGTCCGCGCCCCCGAACTCCTCCGTGGTGCGCACCGGGATCGTTGCCAGGGGGAGAATCTCACGCATGGCGACCAGCTCCGATTCGTGAGGCAGCCCCTCGAACGGGCGCTCGACAAAGGGAATGACAACCCGCTTCTTCTTCGCGGGGCGATCCGCGTTCTGATTGCGGCGATTCTTCTTGGACATCTCGACCTCTCTTAGTTGCTGCTACCAGAGTACGGGGTCGAGTGATTGCGGTGCGAAATCCCAGCGGCCGCATCGTTGCGGCTGGGGCACCCGGGATACACCGGCGAACCTCGTGGAATCGAAACGCTCAGACCAGCCGGTGGCCGGGCCCGAAAGTGTCCTTGAGCAAGCGGATAAGGAGAACCGGCCAGATCGGCGACCGCAGGGCGATGCGCAGGCCGATCGTTGCTCGCTCGGGCTCTTTGTCCACGAGCGACTTGAAGAAATAGTAGAGGATCGAGAATCCAAAGGTCAGGAGGGTGATGAAGAGGTAGAAGGCCAGTATGAAGATCATGTCGGGTCCAATCTTGGTAAGGAGGCATATGCTGAGAGGCGGGTGAAATGGCTTTTGGGGCCGCGGCGGTGGAAGTACGTCGTCGGCTTCCACCGCCGCGATCGGGTTACTTGACTTCGAGCACCGGGTCGCCCGCGGATGCCGAGCCCTCGGTGAGCTTCAGGCCCTTGCCATCCAGATTGGTCACCAGGACCATGATGGTGGTCTCCTTGCCCTGCTGGAGGATGTAGTCCAGGTCCATGGAGGCCAACGCCTGCCCGGAGGTCACCTTGTGGCCCTTGGCCACCTGGACGTCAAAGCCCTCGCCCTTGAGCGAGACTGTGTCGATGCCCATGTGGATGAGGATCTCCAGGCCGTCCTTGCTGCGCATGGTGATGGCGTGCTTGGTGGGGAAGACGCTGAGGATCTCGCCCTCGACGGGAGAGACCACGGCGCTCGCCGTGGGGTTCACGGCGTAACCGTCGCCGATGGTCTTGGAGGCGAAGACCGGGTCGTTCACCTTGTCGAGTGCGACGACGTCGCCGTCGGCAACCGTGACCAGAGTCGGAGCTGCCTTTTTCTTGAAGAATGCCATGAGTCACTTCCTTGCGTTTGTTATCTGTGATTTCGGTTGAGGGATATCCGGTTAGGGGAGGGGGCCTCGGTCCGGTGCTGACCGCACCGTGACCCCCTCGTCCCGTCCGCACCTGCCGGGCGTGCGGTAGGTCAACTGCCGTAGGATTCGCGCACCCGGCGCGCGGTGTCCCGCGCGATTTCGGCGGACAATCCGACGTAGTTCTCTGGCTTCAGCAATTCGGCGATCTCGGACTTGTCGAAGACCGAATTGATGACCTCGCTCGCCATGAGGACGTCAGAGTACCTGCGATGGTTGAGCGAGGCGTCGATGGCGAGTTCGTAAACCGCCTCGTGCGCCTGATCCTTGCCCAGCTTCTCCGCCAGCTTCATCATGATGTACTCGCTGTTGTCGATGCCGTGGTTGATGTTGGAGTTCTCGCGCAGACGCTCGACGTTGATATTCAACGTGCCCGACAGCTCGACCATGCGTACGATGATCTCCCGCATAAGCTCCAGGGCTTCGTACAGGATACCGTCGAACAGCATATTCGAGGTGCTATCGGCCTCGAAGGGCCGTGCGCTGGAGACGTAACCCGCCGCTGGGAGGGTGTACAGCTTCTGCGCGTTGGCGATGATGCCCTTCGAGAGCTTCGGGTTGATCTTGTGGGGCATCGTGGAGCTTCCGATGGTCCCCTTCTTGAAGCCCTCCGAGACCTCGCCGAACTCCTCGATGGAGGTTTGGAAGACCTCCTCCGCGACCTTGTGGAAATTGTTGGCCAGCAATGCCAGGGCGTTGATGTACTCGACCTTCGGCGAGTTGATCGCGCGTGAGGGAATGTCCATCACGTCCATGTCGAGGATCTCGCCGACGCGCTTCTGAACCTCCAGTCCCACCGCTCCGGTGGAGTTGAAGGCTCCGACGGCACCACCCATCATGATGGTGAAGACGCGGGGCTCCAACTGCTCCAGGCGCTGGACGCTCATCAGGATCTCTGAGATCCACGTGGCGACCTTGTACCCGTAGGTGATCGGGATGGCGTGCTTGCCGTGGGTGCGTCCAGCCATGACGCTGTCCGCGTTCGCTTCTGCCAGATCGGCGAGATTCAGCAGAATCTGCTTGGTCAGCGACAAGAACTTCCGATTGACCTGCTTCAGAATGATGCTCTGGGAGCTTTGCTGGATATTCTGGGTGGTCGATCCGAAGTGGATGTACTTGCCGGCCTCGGGGTCGCATGCCTTGACGAACACCTTGACGAAAGGGACGAAACCGTGACCCACCTGGCGGTAGATCTCGTCCATCAAGTCCAGATCCAGGTTCTCGTATCTGGCGTTGGCCTTGATGTCCTCGGCCGCCTCGCGGGGGATCACGCCGTTGTCGGCTTGTGCCTGTGCCAGCGCGCTCTCCACATCCAGCCAGGTCTGGAGCTTGACCTCCTGCGACAACAGATGGCTGATGCCGTGATCATCGAGAGTCTTGCTCATTGAGTCTGTCAGTGCCACGACGAACCTCTATTTCTTCATGGCGGTGTCCACCGCATTGCGGACGAACTCCACGTATGGTCCGTATACGATGTGGATGTGACCGTCTTGCGGGAAGAAGATGCCACTGGTTCCCGTGTTCCTCAGGACGTCCTGATCGACGGCGTCGTTGGACTTGATGTCGACGCGCAGGCGCGAGACGCAGTTGTCCACGTTCTTGATATTGTCCAGACCGCCGAGGCCCTTGATGACGAGCTGTGCGATTTCGTCGTAGCGCTTCTCCGCCAAGAGGGTTCTGTCGCCCATCGCCTTCTCTCGTCCCAGAGTCTCGAACTTGAATCTTGGAATCGCCCAGCGGAATGCGAAGTAGAAGACGACGAAGTTGACCAAGCCGAGGAGCACCAGGTTGATCCAGTTGGTGTCATCGTAGAGAAGTCCGAAGATCCCGAAATCGAAGATGGTACCGCGAATGTAACCGATCGTGATCTCGAGGAACTGTAATGGTAGAGCCATGATGCCGCATAGCACGGCGTATCCGATGAACAGCCATGGTGCTACGAACAGGAACGAGAACTCGATGGGCTCGGTGATGTTGCCGAGGAAGGCCGTGAGCACGACGGTGAGGATTGCGGCCTTGGCAATCTTCTTGTTCTCCTTGAAGGCGGTGTGGTACATCGCCAGACCGATAGCCGGAATGCGGAACAGGGTGGTCAGCATCTGGCCGCTGGCAAGGTAGCCGAACAGCTTTGGGCCGTAGTCGTTCCACGCCTGAGTTCCGGGGCCCTGGTTGAACAGCACTTCATTGGCTGCGGGCAGGATTCCGACGAGCGTCTGGCCGTCGATGACGTATGTGCCGCCCGCCTCGGTGAATCGCAGCACCGAGGCCAGCACGTGGTGCAGACCGAACGGGATGCACAGTCGATGGGCGATCCAGTAGAGCCCCACTCCGAAGGTATCGTTCATGAACACCGGGGAGATGAAGACGAGGACCTGGGTGAAGGCGCCCCACAGGATGGGGAGCAGGACGGAGATGGGGATCATCAGGACGAAGCTCGAGATCAGCACGAACTTCTTGCCGCCGAAGAAAGCGAAAGCCAGCGGCAGTTCCTTCGAATACCATCTCTCGCAGCAGAATGCCGCCAACAGCCCGGAGATGATGCCTCCGGCGGCGGCCACGTTGAGCGTCTGGATACCCAGGACCACGGTTTGGCCCGCCGCCTGCATCGCCTCGGTGTCGTCAACGATCAGCTGGCCCGTCACGGTGAGGTAGACGTTCATCCCCACCAGCATGGTCAGATAGCCGATGACGGCTGCGAAGACTCCGATACCCTTGTCTCGCTTGGTCATGCCGTAGGCCACACCCATCGCGAAGAGCAACGGGATGTTGTCGAAGACGACACCTGAGATCGTCTTCAGACTGATGAGCACTTCCTGAACGATTTCGTTTCCCAGCCAGGGCGCCTTCTCGGTGAGGTAGCTCTGGGTGAGCGCATTGGCGATGCCCATGATCATGCCGACCGGGGCCATCACGCCAATTGGTAATAATAGTGATCTACCGAAGGTCTGAATGCCCTTCTTGAAGTTGGTCTTCACTATCACTCCTTCTCTTCGTTGAGTAATTGTTGTCCGTTCAGTATTTAATGGCCCAGAAAAACGCAAAAGTACACAAAACGGAGCAGCATCTTTCCATGAAGTAACCCTTAGGTTCCACGGACGTTCACCGGGGCCTCACCGTGTGTTTGAGCTGGACCTGGCGCTGAAACGACGGACCAGTGGGGGTCACGGGTCTAGAATCGATACAGCTGCAAGGGGGTGATGACATATGGCACTGAGTGAGTTTCTCTATTCCTCGCCAATCGCATTCAGGAGCGGTTCACGGCTCCCATCTCCTACCTGTCCGAGCGCTACCACAAGTCGCCGTTGACCATTCGTCGCTCCATCGCGGATCTCAACGAATACATCGCGCCCCCGAAGCGCTTCGTCATAACCGACGCCGCCGTCGTGAGCCGGATAAACTATCCGGCCCTGGTGGAGGTCATTCAAACCCTGGATATCTCGGACTACGTCACCACCATCTCGGAACGCCTGGACTATCTACTCGCGCTTTCTCTGGTGGAGGAGTACATCAAGATGTCCAAGATGTACGACATGCTGGACATCAGCCAATCGACGCGGAAGAAGGACCGCCCCCTCCTGATCCGGATGCTGGAGGACATCGGTTTCACGATGAACAGCTTCCCCGCCAAAGGGGTCCAGATCCAGAGCAGTGAGGAGAACTACCGTATTCGGCTCAGCCAGGTCTTCGCTCAGGTGATCGAGATCGACCACGACGACCAGGTTGTCCAGAGAGCCGCGAACACCCCGCTGCAACGCCTGATCTACGTGGAACTGGCCCACTGCATCCAGGAAGCCGAACCGAAGCTGTCGCAGCTGGTCGAGATGCTGGGCCGGCATCGCGTGCAGCTGAGTTACTTCAGCAAGAAGTTCCTGTTCGTGTATTACATCCTGGCGAGATACCGGGTCAGCCGGGGCAAACAGCTGGAGGACGTTGCGCTGCCGCTCACCTCCGACTATCCGATCTTCGCCTCCCTCGACGAGAACCTGCTCGCCAATGCCGTGCTCTCCTCCCTGGACCACAGCACCGAGCTGGAGACCGAGCACAACGAGACCATCTGGCAGCTGTGCACCAGATTCGTCGAAGCGGTGGAAGACAACATCATCACCACGTTCTACTCCAAGCAGGCATTGGTACGGGAGGTCTATCGCTACGTGTACAAACGCAGCATTCGTCACGCCCTGCACTACGACATCTATGACAACAAGTTCATGACGACCAATCTGGACAGCGTGTCCGAGGAGCTCCCGTTCCTCTCCCAACAGGTCGAACAATCCTATCGGCTGCATCTCGAAGACTTCATCGCGATGGATGGGGCGCAGCTTTCCACCCTGACCCTGATTCTGCGTAAACACGTGCTGGCCAATAAGATCGCGGGGCGCAACACCAAGAAGGTGGTGCTGATCAGCAACTCGGACATCGAGCAGACGGGGTTCTTCGCGGAACAACTCAAGTACTACTTCGATGTCGAGGTGGTGGCGGCCTTGAGTATCGTGGAGCTGCACGCGCTGCACGATATCGACTTCCAGGTGCTCATGTGCTTCTCGAACCGGATCGCCAAGATGCTGCACGATCTGGGCTTCCCCTGCGTGAAGGTTCCCTACTTCCTCCACCACGCCGATATCGATTACCTGTTGAGCCTGGACTTCTCCAGCAACTCTCATCGCAAACTGCTGGCCTCGGATTTCACTCGGAAGATCGCCCAGGTGGCCCCCGAGCAGATGGATGACTACCTCAGGACGAGTTACCCGAACATCTTCATCTAGCGGCCCTGGCCGATGGTATCTGGCGGTCCCGGCCGGCTGGTATCCAACGGCCCTGACCGCTGGTGCTCGTCCCCGTAGCGCGAACCGCTGGCGAGCGATCAACGCCCCTGGGAGACTCCGAGGTACTTGAGGACGGCGAGAACACGCCTGTGATCGGCATCGGCGGGTTCCAGGCCGAACTTGGCGAACACGGCGGAGACGTATTTCTCCACGGTGCCGAGCGAGATGTGCAGGGCCTGCCCGATCGCCGCATTCGTCCTGCCCTGGGCCATGAGCTCCACCACCTCCCGCTCGCGCGCGGTCAGGGCGGAGAGCGCGTCCCGGCCCGCTGACGCTCCGATGAGCTGGCTGACGACCTCGGGATCGAGGACAGTCTGCCCATCCGCGATCCGCTCGAGCGCACCCACGAACTCACCGACCTCGGCAACCCTGTCCTTGAGCAGGTACCCCACTCCATTCGGATGGCCGGAGAAGAGCCTCGTCGCGTACGTCGTCTCGACATACTGGGAGAAGACGAGTACCCCGGTGCCGGGCCAGCGGCGGCGAACCTCCAGGGCGCATTCGATCCCCTCGCTGGTGAACGTGGGTGGCATCCGCACGTCCATGATGACGGCATCCACCCGCTGGGTTTCCAGCGCGAAGAGCAGTTCGTTGCCGTCCGCCGTGCTGACGGCGACCTCGAACCCGCGCCGAGCGAGAAGCTCGGACAAGGTGATTCGCAGTATGGTGGAATCTTCGGCGATGGCTAGCTTCATGGAGCGGCTGTCAGCCTCCTGGGCAGATCGATGCTGATGAGCGTGGGCCCACCAACCGGCGACTCGATACTAACCTGTCCACCCACGCTCCCGGCGCGTTCGCGTACGGACACCAGTCTGTCTGCTCCGCCGATCCCGTTGTCGCGGACCTGCACGAGGAGGCGATCGCCCACGGTCCTCATGGCAACCAATGCGCCTGTGGCCCTCGAATGCTTCGTCACGTTGCTCAACAGCTCGGCCACGCAATAGTAGGCGATGGCTTCAACCGGCGCCGCGACGTCGTCGTCGATCGCAAGGCTCAATGAAACGGGGACGGCACAACGGGAGGCGAGGGTTTGCAGCGCGGTATCGAGGCCCGCGTCCAGCGCGGCCGGATGGATGCCCCGAACCAGGCCGCGTAGATCGGCCAGGGCTTCCTTGGACGTGGAGTGGACCGAATCGAGGCTGTTCGCGATCGCGTCGGGCGATTCGCCGGACTTCAGCCTGTCCTTGACATCGCCTATCTGCATGGCGATGGCGACGAGCTGGGCCTGGGTGAGGTCGTGCAGGTCTCGCTCGATCGAGCGCATCCGGTCGGTACTGGTTGCGGCGGTGCGATCGCGCTGGGATTCGAGGCGTTCCTGGGTCAGGCTCGCGGCGGTCGGGCCCAGCAGGCTGGCCGCCAAGAGGGCCTGTATCTTGGCGAGGGCATTGTTGAGCGCCGGCCATACGAAGACGAAGACCAGGATGCCTACGACGGCGTAGAGGAGGATGCGCACGGGAGTGTCGATGAAGAAGTCCTCCCAGAGCTGTGCGCCGCGATGCCAGGAGCCGTCCCTGGCCTGCTGGCGCGGAAGGAAATGGAACCAGGCGCCGTACGTCGTCATGCCCAACCCGAGAAGCCAGAAGATGAGGCTGATCAGGCTGGCGAACAGCGACACCACGAAATCCAGCAGGAAGAAGGCGATCGCCCGCCACCCCGCCTGGTCCGTCAGTCCGAATTTCACGAACTCGCTCACGCCGGCCCAACGCCGTGGCGCGGCCGGGCCGGGAATGCTCGTTCCCAGCATGTTGTTGGTCATGATCCGGTTCGTCTCGGCGAGGAAACGGGCGCCCAGAACCAAGCCCGCCCCCGCCACGAGGCCGACGATGAGAATCGCCAGCGCGGCACCGAGCGATACCGCCACGATTCCGTATGCGAAGCCCACGATCCCGAGCGGCAGGCAGAGGAGGAGATAGAGGAAGGCCCTCCATGTGGCGGCGTCGAAGAAGGCCAGCCGTACGCGTCCCTCGCGATTGAAGACGGGTGAGCTCTCCAACCAGGGCTCCGTGTGCGCCGACCAGGGGACGGTCATGGGGGAGAGTGTCGCGTTGTTCGGTGCCTGTGCAGTCATAGGTATATCTTTTCAGCTGGCGACGGCCGTGCAGCACCCGGGCGTCGCCCGACTCCTCTGGGGGATAACCCCCACCGTCCGAGCCTCGGGTAGCCTTGCAGCATGTCCGCGCTCCTTTTCACCCAGACTTTCCTCGCGCAGCCTGTGGCGACCGAGTTCGCGCAGCCCTTCATCAATCTTCTCGCCCAAGATCCCGACCCCGGCCGTGTGGCCACGATCCGCTGGTTCGGGATCGCCATCGTGATATTGGGACTCTCGGTCATCTTCCTTCGGTGGTGGCGTAGGCGTTAGTTTGGCGTGGTGGTGCGGGGCCTAGTTCGGTGTGGAACGCGAGCTCGCGGCCTCTGGTTCGAGAGTTCTCGCACATATCTCGATAATTGTTTGCAGCATGCAAGTATTTGGCGTAGAAATACTCGGTGCCCATTTTTCTGACCGAGCCGGCTGATCCGGCAATTCTAGAGACTCTTTCCGAGCCGCGGCGGGAGCAGATCGCCACCATGTCGCGCGCCCTCTTGTTCCATGGGCGTTTGCAGCGCCAGATCAGCGACGGCGCGGCCGCGGCCACGGGACTAGCTCATATGCACTATGCGATCCTTCTGGCGCTCGTCACCACCGATTGCACCCGTATGAGCGACCTGGCGGAGTACTACAGCCTCGACCTCTCGGTCATCTCGCGTCATGTATCCGCGATGGAGAGCGCCGGGTACGTCACCCGCGAGCGCGACGAGAATGACGGGCGCGCCGTCACAGTGAAGATCACGCCCGAAGGCGGCGAGATCCTGCAGCGCACCCGAATCCTCTACCGCACCCGACTGGCTCAGCTGACCCAGGATTGGGACGACGACGAACTGGATACCTTCGTCTCCTTTCTCTGTCGCCTTCTGCGCAGCGCTGGCGGCGTCGAGGTGAGCAAGTGAGTCGAACAGGCACAACATCCAACACCCCTATCAACGAGAATTCTTTGTCGAACGGAGAAGAAACCACGGTGACCAAGGAAAAGACGACGGGAAGCTCGTCGGACGGCCGAGGCCGCAGGCGGCTCATTCGCGCGCGATCGGACAAGCGCGCCTTAGCGTCGAACGCATCGTCTTCAGCGGAGAAGAAGACGGCATCGCCGGGCAACAAGGTTATGGCCGTGTTCGTCGGCCTGCTTGCGGCGCAGTTCGTCTCCTCGATGTCCAACACGATCATCGCCAATGCGATGCCGGTGATCGTGGCTCAGATCGGTGGAAACGCGGTTCAGTACACCTGGATCATCACCGCCGGCATTCTGGCCAACACGATCGTCACGCCGGTCGCGGGCAAGCTAGCCGACCTCTTCGACAAGAAGAAGCTGTTCATCTTCTCCATGGTCCTGTTCGCAACGGCGAGCCTGCTCTCCGGTGCGGCGCAGAGCGCCAGCCAGCTGATCGTCACCCGTCTGCTCCAGGGCGCGGGAATGGGCATGATGATCACCTTGACCATGGTCATCATGGCCACGATCGTCTCCCCGCGCGAACGCGGAAAGTATAACGGGTACATGGCCGCATCGATGGCCGTCTCCACAGTGGCGGGCCCGCTGATCGGTGGTCTGATCGTCGACTCGCCGCTGGGCTGGCGCTGGTGCTTCTGGGTCACGTTGCCCTTCGTCATCGGCGTCATGTTCATCGTGGCCCGGCGGCTGCGGGTCCCGACGGTCCATGAGGGCAAGGCCAAGATCGACTTCCTCGGTATCGCATTCATCGGCGCCGCTGCTGCCTCCCTGTTGATCTGGATCTCCTCCGAGGGCCGCGACTTCGAGATCTCCTCTCCGGCCTCCATCGCCCTGCTGGTCACCTTCGTGATCTCCACGATCCTGTTCGTGGTGGTCGAGTCCAAGGTGCCCGAGCCCTTGATTCCGCTCTACCTGTTCCGCAACCGCACCGTCGTGCTCGCCATCGTGGCCTTCATCGGTCAGGGCGTTGCCATGTTCTCGATCTCCGTCTTCTTCGGCCAGTACTTCCAGTACGGCCGCGGCTACTCGCCGACAGCGGCAGGTCTGTTGACGCTGCCCGTGGTGATCCCGATGATGTTGGCTTCCACCATCGTGGGCCGGCGCACTACAGCCACTGGCTACTGGAAGCGCTATGTCTCCACCGGAATGGCTGCCATGGTGATCGGTGCCCTTCTGCTGGTTCCCGTGACCGGCGAAAGCAGCCTTTGGTACCTGGGGATCTCCATGGCTGTGTTCGGCACAGGCATGGGTGCCGCAGGCGTGCTCATGGTGGCCGTTCAGAATCTGGTGGGCTTGAATATCATGGGCGCGACGACGTCGACACTCATGTTCTTCCGCACCCTCGCCGGAGCGCTGGGAATCCAGCTCCTCGGCAGGGTGTACCAGACCCATGTTCGCAACGATATCGTTTCCGAGCTCGGCGAGTTCCCGCAGTCCTCCTCAGGCGCGGGGGAATTGGACATCGCGGCGCTGCCCGACCCCGTCGAGGCGGTCGTGCGCACGGCCTACGCCCAGGAGATCGGGGCGGTGTTCGTATGGATGGCGGCCATCGCGGCCATCGGCTTCGTGGCGGTGCTCTTCATCAATGGGACGTCCCTGCGCAGTTCCATCGATATGGAGCATGTGCAGAAGGTCTTCGAGCAGGAGGATGATGTCCTGGAGCCTCGGCGCCCACGCGGTGAGAACCAGGAGGTCGGCTCCACCGCCGCCGCAGCGGGAGCAGGTGGAGCGGCTGCGGAGGCGACCGCTGCCGTCGTCGTCGAACAGGGACTGGAAGAACTGCGCGTGGAAGAGAGAGCGAAACGTGCCGATGAGACCGAGGCCGGCGAGGCGGAGACGCTAGGTGAGAGCCCTGCCGACGACGCGGAATCGGACGCGAGCTCGCAACCGCGGTGATGAGATGCGGTCTCGCGCTTTACAGGCCCAGTTTCCGGACCGCCCAACTGATTGATTCCCGGGTGTAGACGTCGCGTGCGTGGCGCTCCGAAAGCGCCAGGTCGTGACGACCTCCCGGGATCTCCAGAAGGGTTGCATCCGGGGAGAGGACGAGTGCCAAACGCTTCATGTCCTCCACGTTGAGGACGCAGTCGGTGGAGAGCAACTGTTCCGCCGTGGGATGCCTGAAGCTCCCCGACCGTTTGGAATGGGCGAGGAGGAGCGGTTCGCGAATGCGAACCCCTCCGCTTGCGACGCGGTTGTGGGCCCGGCGGACCGTGCGCCAGAAGCCCGCGTAGACCGGAACCTTGGAGACCGGCTTGTGCAGCGGATTGAAGTCCCATTCGCCGCCGAAGTCCGTGTGCAGGTTCTGGGCGTAGTCCGGCTTAAGCGTGGAGATGCGCAGGCGGGGAAAACGCAGGCCGACGCGATCGACGAACCGGGTGAGCAAGCCCTTTTCCACGCTCGGGCCGTTGTGTTCGAGCCAGGGGGCGTTGAGAATGACGGCATCGACGCTTCCCGGATGATCGCCGGCCCACAGAGCCGCCTGCAACCCGCCGGTCGAGTGGCCGATGAGGATGATCCTCCTGGCTCCCAATGAGGCGCGGAGGTAGCCGATGGCCGCACCGATCTCCTCTTCGCGGACGTAGAGGTCCCGGATGTCGTCACGAGAGCGCTCCGACCGCAAGGCTCGGCCGGAACGGCGAAAATCCAGTCCGACGAGGGGAACATCGATTGCCCGCCATGCCGTAGCCTGCTCCAGGTGAAAGAAAGAATCCTGGAAACCAGGCAGGTAGAGGGCTGCCGTGCCCGAGCGGGCAACGAGAGCAGCAGCATCGGATTCGTGGACCAGCACGGCGACGTCTGGTCGGCCGGGCGGGGCACCGCCGTCGTTCTCCTCTAGGAAGATGGTGCGAGCCTGCCAGGTTGGACCCAGATAGTCGGGAGACGGTCCTGAGATGCGCATGTGATCCTCCATGTCGGGTGATTACATGCTAGGCCGTTGACCTGCGAATGCGCCGATTGAGAAACCACCGATTGAAAAACCGCCGATTGAGCCGAGCACAGCGCGAACCCGCCGGTTGAGTGAGCCGGAGGTGAGTCGAAACCCACGGTTCCGCCTCTGCCAGACTGGTTTGGGAGCTCGCGGCGTGAATAAGGTTCCGTATATGGCACGGCGTGACCATAAAACACCTGTTTTTGTCGTTTTTGGGAAAGTTATTCAGGCACAACAGGACTTCAGAGCTCGACCGGCTAGCAGAGGCCCTGTATTTCGATTCCAGCCGCATCGTGGCCTCCACTCAAATGGCGGGGTAGGCCTGTGCTCAATCGGCAAGTCCCGTAGCACGCCGGTTTAGGGGCGGGCCGCCGGCGAGGAACTGCAACTAGTCGATGACGCCGTAGAGACGGTCGCCGGCGTCGCCCAGTCCGGGCACGATATATCCCTTTTCGTTCAGGTGATCGTCGAGGGCCGCCATGAAGATGGTGACGTCGGCGCGGTCGCCGATCGCCTTCTCGAGGTTCGCGACGCCCTCGGGGGCTCCGAGCAGGCAGATGCAGGTGACGTCGCGAGCGCCGCGCTCTAGCAGGTAGTTGACCGAGTCGATCAATGTGGCGCCGGTGGCGAGCATCGGATCCAGGACGTAGCACTGGCGGCCCGAGAGATCTTCGGGCAGGCGGTTGGCGTACGTGATGGCCTGCAGGGTTTCCTCGTCGCGGCGCAGACCGAGGAAACCGATCTCCGCAGAGGGCAGCAGCTTCGACATTCCTTCAAGCATGCCCAATCCCGCACGCAGGATGGGGACGACGATGGGCATCGGCGCGGCCAAGTGGACGCCGGTTGTCTCTGTGATCGGGGTCTTGATTGAGACTTCCTCGACGCGGGCGTCCCGGGTCGCCTCGTAGGCGAGGAGGGTGACCAGCTCATCGACGAGTTGGCGGAAAACAGGAGAAGGAGTGTTCTCGTCACGCAGCAGCGTGAGCTTGTGGGCGACGAGCGGGTGATCAATGACCTCAGTGCGCATGGGTCAAATCTACCAGCGCGTGTGGGTCCGCAAGTGGTCTCATCGGCCCGGACTCGTGCGAAGTGCTACACATGTTGCGTGTGGAAGACTGGTGCCATGCGCGAGGTTGAAGAGTATTGGATCGGGCAGGCGATGGAGCTGGCCCGCCACGCCGAGGCCTCCGGGGATGTTCCGGTGGGGGCCTTGGTGGTGGATCCCCAGCGAGATTCAGCTGCGCAGAGAGCTCTGGAGGCGGTGCGTGGGTGGGGTGACGGGGGGATTGTGCCTGCCGGATGCGGTGTGGTTCTCGGCGAGGGCTGGAATACCCGGGAGTTGGACAATGACCCTGCCGGCCATGCCGAGATCATGGCGTTGCGTGGTGCAGCGCGAGAGCGAGGATCGTGGCGCTTGGAAGGCTGCGACCTCTACGTGACGTTGGAGCCCTGCACGATGTGTGCCGGTGCGATCGTCGCGGCGCGGTTGCGGAGGGTGGTTTTCGGGGCGTGGGATCCCAAAGCCGGGGCTGCGGGTTCGGTGCGCGATGTGCTGCGGGATTCTCGCCTCAATCACCAGACGCAGGTCGTGGGAGGGATTCGCGATGCGGAATGCGCGCGTCAGTTGAGAAGCTTCTTCGGGCGCTAAAGCGGACCGCTTGGTTGGTCGGCTGGCATGACATCGGCGATTTGGGGTAGGTGTGGTTATATAGCCGCAGAGGTGCGGAAACGCCGAAGTTGCGTACGGAGGCCCCGGTATCGCTCAAAGGCCGGTGTCGTATTCGGCCCGCGCGGATTGGATTGCGGGCATATTCTCCTTGCACCATTCCTCCAAGCCGCGGACGACCTCGCGCAGGGAGCATCCCAGCGTAGTCAGTTCGTATTGGACGTGTGGCGGGATCTCCGGAAAGACAGTGCGGTCGATGAGCCCGTCGCGTTCCAGTGCGCGTAACGTCTGCGTCAACATTTTCTGGGAGATTCCTTCGACGGTTCGTGAGATATCGGAATAGCGTAGCGGGCCGCGTTCCAATGCTCCGAGAACGAGGACCGTCCAGCGATCGCCGATGCGATCGAGCAATTGGCGCGTAGGGCAGTTCTTGGCATAGGGATCGTAGGGATGTGAGTCGTCGGCTTTCGGGGACGAAGGTGCCGAAGGCCGTTGGCGGGAAGTTGTCGAGGTCGTCATGGGGTTCCGATGCTTGTGATGCGGCCTTGCAGGAGGCCGTTGATGTTTCTCGTTGAATGGTGGACGTGGGAACTGGTCTCGATGGGACGTTTCGTATCGTTCGTCTCGTGGGGTACACGAAGTGCGCGCGCGACGCACAGTGAATTGGCGCCACGAACTTTGAAGTAAGTACTTCCCAATGGAGAGTGACTCTCTTATCGTAACTAATGAGACTGTGAGAGGGTAGCTCACCTCATTTGGCGAATGAAAGGAAATCCCATGACTCGGATTGTTGTTCTCGGCGGAACCGGCTACGCGGGTGGCCACATAGCGCGCGAGGCTGCCTCGCGTGGGTTCGATGTGATCTCGTGGTCGCGTTCGTTGCCATCTGAACAGATGGCCGGTGTGGAATACCGTACCGGTGACCTCCTGAACCCGGAGGTTCTGGAGGAAGCCGTTTCCGATGCGGATGTTGTGGTGGGCGCACTGTCTCCGCGTGGAGCTCTCGATGGAAAAATTCAAGAGGTGTACGGAACCGTCGCTCAGCTGGCGCAGGATGCGGGTGTGCGCTTCGGCGTGGTTGGAGGCGCGGGCTCGCTGCTGGTGACTGAAGGTGGCCCCACGGTGGCCTCCCAGCCCGATTTCCCTGATGCGTTCGCCAGCGAGGCCGCGCAGCTCGCCGATGTCCTGGCCGATCTACGTGCCTCAGATGAAGCTTTGGACTGGTTCTATGTCTCGCCCGCCGGTGGCTTCGGTGGCTTTGCGCCGGGGGAGGCCACCGGAAAGTACCGAGTGGGAGACGATGTCCTTCTGGTTGATGAGGTCGGCGAGTCCTTCATCTCGGGTGCGGACTTCGCGCTCGCCTTCGTGGATGAGATCGAGGACCCGAAGTATCGCCGAGTGCGGTTCACCGTGGCCTACTGAGCGAGTGGAACCGCTCGTCCGTACTGCGAGATCGGGGCATTCCCTCGGGAGCGAGGCGGTCTGTATTCGGCGAATTAGCGATAGCTCACACGATTGGCGCGTGCTGAACGTTCTGCTGTAATGTTGTGGCGCGAGGTAGCGTGTCCGAGCGGCCGAAGGTGCAGCACTCGAAATGCTGTGTGGTGTCACAGCCACCGTGGGTTCAAATCCCACCGCTACCGCCAGAGATTTCCCCGGTATTGCAACGAAAAGCAGTGCCGGGGAAATTGTTTTCGATGTAGTGCATGACTTCGTGCAACCGCGAGAATATACGAGAGCCCAAACGAGCCATATGGGTGTGGGGATACCTTTCACCGGCGCCGTGAGCGCAGATGTGCGGCGAACCCAGCCCGGCAGGATCCTCCCTCCAATTTCTCATGAACAGCTCTTCGGGGATGCCAGGTGTGCTTCTGTTGTGGTTAGATTGCCCGCGAAGGCGGAAGTCACCCCACTAGGCACAAGCTCGGGGAGATCCCCGCCTTCTCTTGATTGTTCCGAGGTCCGTGTTAGCTTGGAACCGGAAGCGAGACTTCCCCCGCGCAAGTCTTGAAAGAACAGGCCGTCGGAACGGGCGGGCTGAGGTCTCGTTTCGTCCTTTGTAAGACGATGCTCGCGAAGAGTTCTCGTCTTCGATCGTGACCCTATAGGGACGCAGTCTTTGCGATTGACTCCTATTGACAGCACCCGAAAGATGCGACGTGTAACCTTGGCCGAATGAACTCTGTCTTTTAGATAGAAAGTCTTCAGCTCTGTGTCGACTCCTTGTGGACGGCTGCAATTGGCGGCTGCGGCGGAAGCTCAGGCGACGTCGCGCTCGAATCGTTTGAAGTGCCCGGAGGCCAGGATTAGGAGCACAAGGCAGAGTGCAAAGAATCCGGCAGCCACGGCAAAGGGTGTCCGGTGACCCAACCAGGTAGCCAGCAGACCTCCCAGACCGGCTCCAACCGCGAGCCCGCCAATTCCGATGAGTCGACCGACCGACCCCACCCGTCCCATCATGGCTGCTGGAGTGACCTTCTGCCGAATGGATGCCGCCATTATGTTCCACACCACAGCATGAGCGATATATGCGGCGAGAAGGATACCGACAGTCCAAACGTTATCCACCACTGCGATGCCAGCGAAAGATCCGGCTCCTACGGCCAGCGCGGCGGCGATCGTATATAGGTAGCCGATCCGCCGTCGTACCGGGGCAGCTATGAGGCTGCCCAGCACCCCACCCGCAGCGGATGCCGACAACAGTAGGCCGTAGCCGGTGGGCCCTAGTCCGAGCACATCACCCGCGTACAGGACCAAGTATGAGAACGGGATCATATATCCAATGCTGGCCAGGCCGCCGATCAGAATCAGTGTCCGAACGATGGGATTCGACCACGACCAGACGATGCCCTCAGCGACCTGCTGAACCAGTGTTGGGCGAGAACCGGGGCCGGCAGGAGCGGGAAGGATATATGCCCCACGCATGCTGAAGAAGGCTAGCCCTGCTAGGAGAAAGGCCAATACGTTCAGCAACGATGGGGCAAACGCCGCCAATGCGAAGAGGAACCCACCCAGTGGAGGTCCCAGAAACTCGTCGATGACTACTTGGGTGCCGGTGATCTGCGAATTGGCACGATCGAGGCCCGAGGCCGGTACAGCCTGCGGTAGGACGGCCACAGCGGCGCTGTCCGAAAGCGTCTCGACCACTCCCATAGCGGCATACACCAGGTAGAGGGCGATGAGAGTTGTGGTTCCAGTGAACACAAGCGCGGCAAGACCCGCGAATAGTGTGCTGCGTGAGAAATTCGCCCAGTAGAGCAGCTTGCGGCGATCGAGTCGATCAACGACGACGCCGATGCCTAGGACCGAAAGCATCCTCGGCACCGTGTAAGCAATCGAGAGCGCAGCAATCTTAAAAGGTTCGTCCGTCATCGTGGCGGCCAGCAGGGGCAGGGCCACGAAAGTCACCCCATCGGCAAGGTTCGAGGCAGCACTACCTATCCAGATCTTCAGGTAGTCATTCACCAAGACATACTATCTTCCGGTCTCGATGGGGGTGATGCCAGCCAGCGACGGCTATGAAAATCTGCTGCGCACCGTTGCCGCTGGGGACGGTGATCGTGATCTCGACCCCTCTGACGAGGTATTACACGGAGGAGTACAGGGTGTTGGGGAGCAAGAGTAAGCGCGTCTGGTCCGGTTTGGTCCTAGGGGCAACTCTGCGAGCTCTGGGAGACGGGAGCGTCACGTTCATTGCCGGTCGGCTCCGCAGCGTAATCTGGAACTCGTTATAAGACAGACATCGAGTGCCTTGGTGCGATGAGACGACAGGAGGGGTGCGTGGCAGAGTTCTGGCGAAGCAGTGCCTTACCGCATCTGGAGGCTAGGCGCTCGTGCCAGGAGAACTCCTGCTATCGGACCCATGCCCACGACTCGTTCTCGATTGGGGCGATCGAAGCGGGAACCTCGGTGTTGACCGGGCCGCTCGATGGCAAGACATGCTTGGAGCCGGGTGACGTCATCGTCATTCCCGCCGGTCAGGTCCACGCCTGCAATCCCGACCGGGGCCGCTGGCTCTACCAGATGATTCACACGGATCAGGCTTGGGCGGCCTCTCTCGTATCGGGCCGAGAGACGAGTCATCTTTTCGACGGGATCAGAGTGCTGCGCAGCCCTGAACTACACTCCCAGGTCAGCGCGGTCAACGACGCAGTGTTCACCGATGAGCCCCGAGAACTGCTGGAAGCACGGTTCACGGTCTTGTTCGCGGAACTCGAAGCTGCTACACCAGAGTATCTCGCGGTAAGCGACGTGGACCCCGACCTTCTGGCCCGTCTCGCCCCGGTTATGCACCGACTCCGTACAGACCTGTCAAACCCGGCTTTGACCGAGCTTGCTGAATTAGTCGGCATGACGACGTACGAACTCATCCGGGCGATGCGACGGGCTACCGGGTTCTCCCCGCTGGCTTGGCGGCAGAACGCGCGTGTGGTTATGGCGCGGCGGATGCTGCGTGATGGGCGGCCGATCGCCGAGACCGCGCACGCGCTTGGCTTCACCGATCAAAGCCACTTCCACCGTGTCTTTCGCGCCCACGTCGCCGCCTCGCCGGGCTCCTACCGGAGCTGACCGCAAGAACGTACAAGACCACGGCGCATGTGCCCCTGGATGCTTGACGGGTTGACCGTCACGTATCGAGGGGAAAGATGGAGCAGTTCCTCGCCGTCGCCGCCGCACACTTTGTAGCCTTGCTGATCCCTGGCGTCGACTTCTTCCTCATTGCCCGTACCGCGATGACGGGCGGTTGGCGCAACGCTACCGGCGTATGCCTGGGGATCGCCACCGCGAATGGGATCTTCATCGCCGCCGCGTTCTGCGGTGTCTCGCTTATTTCGCATCCGCTGCTGCTTGACGCGATCCAACTCGTCGGCGGTGGATTTCTGGTTTTCATTGGTGTCGCGTTCCTGAGATCACGGGCACGAATCGACCTCGATCACGTACCGAATGCGCAGCGCACGACCTGGCTGAGGAACTTCGGGCTCGGCATTGCCTCTGGCTTGCTGAACCCGAAGAACGCACTGTTCTACGTCAGCCTTGCCGCCGCCGTCGGTACCGCCGCACCGTTGGTGCTCACGTTCTACGGCATGTGGATGTTCTCCATCGTCCTAGTCTGGGATGTGTTCGTTGCCGTGGTGCTCGGCTCGCGCCGTGCACTCGCTCGTATGGACCGTATCCTGCCTTGGCTAACGGGGATTGCGGGTACTTTGCTCATCTTGTTCGGTGGCGGCATGATCGCCTCCCTCGCAATGCAACACCTCGGATAGAAGCGCCTGCCCACGGACGGCGACCTGGTTCGAGACACCATCTCGAACCTACGTCGAGGATAGAACCTGGTGGAACTGCAATAGTTATGCGGTCTTGATCGGCTGTCTTGCGGTTTCAATCCATGGAGGTGGTCGCTCCGACGCCGTGGAGCAGTGTGTCGACCACGCGGGAAGCAATTTGGTCTGGTGTTTCTGCTCCGCCAGCCCTGCCGCTAACGGCGGCTTCGTGGACAAGGGCGTAGAACACGGTCAGTACCCAATCGAGGTCAGCCTCAGGAGCGATGAGCCCCGACGCGCGGCACTGTGTGAGAAGTCGGATCGCGAGCTCGCGCATCTGCGCTTGCGATTTGGCGACTACAGGGTCGTCAGCGGGCGCGAGAGTCCTGGAATACTCGAGTCCGACCTTGATCTCGATCACGTTCAATGTCGCGCGGTAGAGGGCATCCTCGGCAGGTGGGACGTCGATCTGCGCGTCCTCAAGCGCGATGACGATGCGCCCGACCGCCCAGCGAGAGAGTGCGACGAGCAGGTCGCCCCGTGTCGGGAAGCGGCGGTAGATGGTCGCCCGCGATGCTCCGGCTTCCTGAGCGATCTCTTCCTGCGTGGCCGCTGGATTCACCCTCAGCAAACGGTCGGCCGCTTGCAGCACCTCGACTGCTTTTGCGTAGGCGTCAGCACGCAGATGCACACCGAAGACTCGCTCGGCGAGTTCCCCGTCAGTGGTATCCATGTTCTTGATCTTACGCGGGGTTGGGACACGCAATGTTTAAGTGAGACATTAATGTTTCAGTTAGGGTTATCATGGTCGCGTCGGAGTCGAAGAATGAAGGAACAAGATGAGCATCACTGATGAGCGGGTGGAGGCGCAGGCCAGAGCGAGAGGTGTGCTGCTGGCGGCGGTGCTCATGGCGGTGTTCGTCGTGCCAATCTCGGTGTCGGGCACCGCAGTCGCTCTGGCGGACATCGCCGCATCATTGGGCGAGTCCGCGGTCGGACAGCAGTGGGCGCTGAACGGGTTCAACATTACGTTCGCCGCCTCGACACTGGCCTGGGGGTCGCTGGCCGACCGCATCGGCCGGTGGATCTCGTTCCAGCTTGGCGCGGTTCTGTTCATCATAGGATCGGTTGTCAGTGTCTTGGCCGAGAGCTATCTCGCGCTCGATGCTGCCCGCATCCTGGCCGGGCTTGGCGCGGGTGCGGTGTTCTCCGTCGGCTCCGCACTCCTGTCGGTTGTCTACACCGGACAAGGTCGGGCGCGGGCGTTCTCGCTGCTAGGCGCAATGGCGGGCCTCGCCCTCGCGTTCGGGCCCACCCTGTGTGGGTCCGTCGCTCAGGTGCTGAGCTGGCGGGCGATCTTCGCGATCCAGGGCGGCCTGCTCGTCGTCTCGTTCATCCTCATGCTCGTCGTCCGTGGTCTGCTTCGTGGTGAGCCTCGCTCGACCACGCCTTTCGACTGGCCCGCTGCCGTCCTCTTCTTCCTTTCGACTGCTTCCCTGGTCGCGGCGCTCGTGACCGGCTCCGACACTGGTTGGGTCTCGGCTCCGGCCATCGGCCTCGCGGCGGTCGCAATCCTCGCGTTCGCCGCACTGCTGTGGCGCGAGCGTCGCGCCGCCCACCCGTTGTTGGACTTCGCGTTGATCCGGCACCCTCGCTTCTTCGGGGTGACGCTCGTGGTCGCTGTCGGGAGCTTCACGTTCGCAGCGGTAGTCACCTATGCTCCCGCGCTCGTGCAGGCGATCTACGGATTTTCCCAGGCAGGCTCTGGCGCGTTCGTGATGTTTATGACGATCCCGACGCTCGCGATGCCGCTCTTCGCCGGCGCGCTTGTCGCTCGGAGAATCCCCGCGCGCCGGGTTTTGACCGTCGCCGTGATCCTGATGGTCGTGGGTGCCTTGCTCGTCGCGGCCGGGGCCATCCTCTCAGTGTGGCTGCTCGCTCCTGGGATGGTGATACTCGGTGTGGGGTTTGGTCTCCACGCGGGCCTGGTCGACAACGAGGGGCTTGCGACCGCGCCGGACGAGGACGCGGGAATGGCTGCGGGGTGGATCAACACCATGCGTGTCGGTACCGAAGCAATTGCCGTCTCTCTGTTCGGCGCGATCTTCATCCCCGCACTCAGCGGCGATAGTCCTGCGGCCGCATTCGGCACGATCACGCTCGCGAACGCCCTGCTCGCACTCCTACTCGGCGCCGTCTCAATTCGTGCCATGCACCGAGGGTAACGGGCTGCCACGACGTGGCGAGGCGAACCCGAGGGGTCGCCAAAGTAGCTGCGTCTTGAGAGGCTTGATTCCGCGGTTTTCACTTCACCGCGAGGCGAGTCAACAAGTGAGTACGGCCGGTTCGGAGCCCCACCCCTGACTATGCGCGCAGCGGCGTCCAACCTATGGGAAGCGGGCCGTTGATCTGTGCATGCTCGCAGTCGGCATGCTGAGACCAGCCCTGAGCGGCATGGTCGGATGCATCTCCTACCGAGCCCTGGACAAATCGGAAACCCACATCGTCCAGCCGCGCACCCGGCATACTGCCTCGTCGAACCGATGCGCGCACGCTCCAATGCTTATCGGCCCAGCCGCCTCCATGGAGCACCCGATAATCGGCGTACCTGGCAGGGTCGGAGTAATCCCAGCACCACTCCCACACATTGCCCAGCATGTCGAACAAACCGAAAGCATTGGGTTGTTTTTGACCCACCGGCTGCGCGCCCGTGATGGCATCAGCATCCGTCCACGCAATGTCCGAAAGCGGGCCGTACTGCGGGCCGGTCGATCCCGCTCGTCATCGCCGGCGCCACCCCTCGGCAACGGGTGATCGTGCCGCTGTTGGAAGCGGTGATCATCACCGTCACCGCAACGATCCTCGGACTGATCATGGCCGCAGGCGCCGTCCTCGTCCTCGCCATCGGCCTCCCCGTCGCCGGCATGACCTACGCCTTCATCCCGCCCACAGCGATGTTCGCAGCCACCGTTACCGTCACCCTGGCGATCACCGTCACTCCGACCGTGCTGCCGACCCTGCACGCCCTCCCCGAGGTCGAACCCATGCTCATCGGCCGGCTCATCGCCGACTGATGGACTGACACTCTGGTCGTACTTCACCGCGTGAAGAAGTAGTTGGCGTCATCATCGTTTGCTTTTACGCGTTTCTACCTCGTGAACTCCGTCGGACTGTTGGCGGCTATCTGTCGTCCACTGCTCGAGCCCAGATGTGCGCGAAGCTTTCCACTCGATCCGCTGAGTAGGGCATCGTCTCGCCGGTCTTTGTGTACCCGAGGGATGACCAGAAGCCGTCTGCGAACTCAGCGTTCGTATCGACGATGCTGATCCGGAGTCGGGAGATACCGGGCCACTGCTGCGCTTCCGCGATGATCGCCTGGTGTAGTTGGCGCCCGAGACCCTGACCCGACCTGTGCCCGTGTGTTATCAGTAGTCCGATGTGCGCAGTGTCAGGCGACGGCCACCCCCGGATGACATCCGCATACGCTACGAGCACCGATCCATCCCACAGGCCGAAGCCGATTTTATGAGAAGGGTCAACCGACGGCGGCAGGGCAGTCAGCGCCGAACGAGCGTCCCCGCTGCTCGGCTCGCGACCCATAACGCGCGTCGTGTAGTCAGGATTCGTTTCGAACAGCCGTTCAAGAGCAGAGACGTCATCGAGCGTGACATTGCGGAGCGTGGATTCGGTCATAGATCTCAGCCTAGTTCGCGCGTCACGGCCGATGGTTTGACTTCTGCTCGGTCTGTGAGGCCAGCTTCGTTCGACATCGTAGAGCTTCAACAGCAGACCGGAGACGGCACGTCGTGTGGATCCAAAAGTACGAGCGTGTTGGATGGCGGTATCCAGCCCATTCTAGGCGGGTTGAGCTCGGCGAGCCTGCCGCCGATGATGTTCCCCGCCAGGCACGCGGCACCGTAGATGAGCAGCAGCGGGGCCACGGCACGGTCGTCGATGCCGGTGTTCGTGAGAAATGGCACCGCGAACGCGAGCAGCGTCATTGCCCCCAGCCCTGCCATCGCGGTCATCGCTACGCCACCGAGCACCGTGCCACGAGTGAGTACGCGCAGCGAGCGCCAGCCGGTTTCCCCGCGTGGAGTGCGGTCGTCGGGGAAAACGGCCAGCACGATCAGGAGCGTGATGCCGATGAACACGGCGATCAGCGCGAACGCCCACTGCCAGCCCAGCAGCTCGGAGAGCGCGTTGCCGATGGGCACCCCGATCACGGTGGCGACGCCGAGGCCGAGCGTGATCCGCCCGACCGTGCGACCCTGCTCGTCCGCGCGGGCGAGGCGCAGCGCGGTGAGCATGAACGCAACCAGCACCGAGGTGTGCAGCCCACCCGTGATGATCCTCGCCGCCATCAGCACCCCGTAACTGGGTGCGAACACTGCCAGGACGGTTCCACCCGCGTAAAGAGTGAGGGCGATGATCGTGAGCCTGCGCAGCGGCATCCGCGCAGTCAAAAGCGCCAGCACCGGCCCCGCGATCACGGCAGTACCGGCGTAGGCGGTCACCAACAACCCGACGTCGGAAACGGGCACGGCGAACGCCTCGGCCAGGCGCGGCAGGATGCCCGCGATCACGTTCTCCGAGGTGCCCAGGGCGAACGCGCCGAGCACGAAGCCGAACGAGAGCAGACGCGGCACACCAGCGGTTCGAGGAGCGGAAGCAGACTCAGCCATGGAATTGACGCTAAACTCTAACATTGATGTGAGAGTCAAGTCGGAAAGGGGCTGGGGATGCGGATCGGGGAACTGTCGAAGCGGTCGGGTGTGAGCATCCGGTCGTTGCGCTACTACGAGGAACAGCACCTGCTCACCCCGGCGCGGCTGCCCAGCGGGTACCGCGTCTACGAGGACGCCGATGTGAGCCAGGTTCAGCGCATACAGGCGCTCCTGGCTGCAGGGCTGAGCACGCGCAAGATCGAGCACATCCTGCCCTGCCTCGCCCAGCACCAGGACGGCATCGCCCTGGCCTGCTCCGACCTCTACGACGAGCTCGTCGCCGAACGCGACGAGCTGCTCGTCCGCATCGACACGCTGCGTACCTCGGTCGAGGCATTGGAGACGGTGATCTCGGCGAGCCCCAGACCCACCACCGTGTAACACTCCGGCTTGACTCTCACATTGGTGTGAGGCTTTAGCGTCGGGAGCATGAGCACACGCATCATCTACACCGAGTACGGCACCCCTGACGTTCTGCGCTTCGAGGACGGCCCGGTGCCCGAACCGGGCCGAGGGCAGGTGCTGGTGCGCACCGAGATGATCGGAGTGAACCCCATCGACTGGAAGCTCGTCGCGGGAGCATTCGCCCGCGTCGATCCAGCACCGTTCCCCGGCACGCCCGGATGGGCCGCCACCGGCATCATCGAAGCGCTCGGCGACGGCGTGACCGGCTATGCGATCGGGCAGCCCGTCATCCTGGACAGCCGCGCGCGCCTCCCGGTCACCTCTGGCAGTCGCGGGGGAACGTTCGCCGAACACGTCGCCGTAGACACCACCCGCATCGTTGCACGCCCGGACGGTATGAGCCTCGAGCAGGCGGCGGCGTTGCCGTCGTCTGCCGTCGCGGGGTACTCGATGGCCCAGAATCTCGGCATCACGAGCGAGGACACGCTGCTCGTACACGGAGCCGCCGGGAGTGTCGGTTCGGCGACCGTTCAGATTGCCGTTGATCGTGGCGCTCGCGTCATCGGCACCGCCTCGGCGCGCAACCACGACTACCTGCGCTCGCTCGGCGCGACCCCCGTGCTCTACGGTGACAGCCTGATCGATGCTCTGAGCGGTCTTGGCCCGGTCACCGCGAGCGCTGATGCGGTCGGCGGCGCGGCCTCCGTCGCCGCAACGCAAGCCGTCCTTGCTCCGGGCGGTCGCGTGGTCACTGCGTGGGGCGACGAGCACTCCCATGTCGCGGGCATTCCGTGGGTACGGCACCCTGACGATGAGTTGGAGCAGACCGTCACCATCGCCGCGCGAGGCGCTCTGACCGTGAGGATCGGAGAGACGTTCCTCCTCGCTCATGCAGCGGACGCGCTACAGCTCAGCAAGACCGGCCACGCAGAGGGAAAGATTCTGCTTCGCCCCTGAATGTCCTGCACTGAAGACGGATGCACGGACGCGGAATCACCTGGAGAGAAGAACGCTTTAGGAGCGCAAAAGTAGTTCTGCGCCTCCAGATTGTCAGCTGAGTAGTGCCTGGCTCTCTGAAGCATATGCCTTATGGAGCAGACGCGAGAACGCCGAGTCTACGTTCATCGGCCGTTCTCCGATCTTCGACACCGTGACAGCGGGCGTCCACGAGTTCATTACCACGGCTGACAGCCGATCGCTGATGTCAGTCATCCGGATCGCTCGGGTGGCCTGGGGCACTCCCATGTCTCGCAGACGACGAGCCAGGATCTGCATGGTTACGCCTGGCAGGTACTCAGCCTCCGGCCAGATCACCGTCTCGCCATTCCAGAACGCGAGGTTCCAGATTGTCGCCTCGCTCAACCTGCCCGTTCGATCCTCAAATGCCGCGTCATCGAACCCTCGTGAGTTCGCCTGTCGCAAGAGAAGAGTCTTGCCGATCTCGCCCACATGTTTGATCTCGGGCAGGTACCGTTCATGCCGGACGACGTCGAGTGATATAGGGCCGGTCGGAGCCTGTGTGGGATCGGTGATCTTGACGAGTACATCGAGTTCGGAAGGCTCCCCGGCGGGGGCGAACTCGCCAGGCCGGGAGGTGATGAAGCAGGTCACCGATCCATCGGCCGCCCCGGACGCCGCGACCGCGGCACGGAGGTATGCGGTGATCTGTTCGTCGGGAAGGTGATCTCCGAAGAGGCGGTCACTGGCCTGGCGCAGACGTTGGAGGTGGAGGTCCAGACCTCGTACGGCGTGGTCGCGCATCTGCATGGCGGTGAAGTGGGCGTATCCGGCGAAGGTAAGAGGTGCCAGGTCTGAGACGGTTGCGGGATTACCATTGAGGTGAGTGATCTGGAGGGTCATGAGACGACCGTAGGAGTTGACACTAGTGGCAGACGCAAATCGAGATGACGGAGAGCTGCTCCGTGTCGGCGACCTGGCCGCACGCACCGACGCGAGTCCAAGGATGCTGCGCTACTACGAGAACCAAGGTCTCATCGAGGCCGAACGCTCACCTTCGGGCCAGCGTCTGTTCGCGCCCACAGTTGTCGATCAGGTGCGCCACATCAGAACGCTGCTTCATGCAGGACTGCCCCTCCGGGCAATCAGCGAGTTACTCGATTGCATCCATGATCCGGGCCGCTTGGAGCCATGCGCGGTGCCCATCCTCGTAGAACACCTGCGCGAGTACGATGCCCGGATCGCCGAGCTCGTCAGCACCCGAGACACACTCCAAGGCCTGATTAACTCATCCACTCCAAACATGCGCCTACCTGTCTAGCCCTCGTGTCCGGGAAATAACGGAAAGTCAGAAGTACCGAGACGCAGCTACCTTCAGCAAAGAACGCTGTTGGGGCGCAAAAGTACGAGCGCCTTGAACGGCTTGATTCTGCGGATCTGAGTTTACTGCCAGCCGTCGACGACGACCTTGCCGATAGTGCGCCCGCTCTCGACGAGCGCGTAGGCCTCGCGCATTGTCTTGGAAGAGATGGGGCTCAGAGTCCGGGTGGTCGTCGTGCGGATGCACCCCTGGTCGATGAGGTCGGCGACCTGGTTCAGGATCCGGTGCTGTTCGACCATGTCTGATGTGTGCTGGAGGGGCGGGTGAACATCAGTTCCCAGCGCCAGGCGATGCTCTTGCCCTTGAGCGGGGAGACGTCGCGTGGGCCGTCGTCGATCGCGACGACGTGCCCGAACGGGGCCACGATCTGCGCGTAGGTCTCGATCTGCCCCTCGGGGTGCGCGGTGAAGACCCAGTCCACACCATCAGGTGCGATGTCCTGCACGTGGGCGGCCAGGTCACCGCGGTGATCAACCGCGTGCTCCGCACCCAGATCGCGCACCCAGGCGGCACGCTCCTCGTCGGAGGCGGTGGCGATCACGGTGACGTTCGGCAGTAGGGCTTCTGCGAGTTCGAGCATGACCGATCCGACCCCGCCGGTGGCGCCGATCACCAGGAGCGTGCCGGTGGACTCCTCTGTGAGGCGGAGCCGGTCGAACAGTGTCTCCCACGCGGTGATCGCCGTCAGCGGCAGCGCCGCAGCACCGCTGGCGCATCTGCGCGACTGGGTCGAGCAGAACGTCGGCACCGACGAGTAGCGCAACTATGTCGAACGGGAACCCCGTGGACCCGTGAAAGTAGTTGCATCCTGATCGATATGATCCGGGCTCCAGGGCTGAGATCTGGGTAAGTATCAAAGCATTGACGGAAGAATGCACCGCGTGGACCTGCCTCAGCCGTTGTGACAAATGGAAGCATTTCAGGTCGCTTCGGCGCGGATTTTGCGGGCACCGAGCATGGCGGCGAGCGCGGCGAGGATCCCGAGCCCGAGGCTGAGGTAGCCGAGGAGGAGCCAGCCGCTGGCGTTAGTGAATGCGGTCGCGGAGAAGGCGCCGGCGACTTGTGCGGCGACGATGATGGGTTCGGCGATGCCTTGGACGTGGGTGCGCTCGTTCGGCCGGTAGGCGGTGGTGATGAGTGCGGAACCGCCGCTGTAGGCGAGGTTCCATCCGACGCCGACGAGGAACATGGCGGCGAGGAATAGTGCCAGGCTCGTTCCGACGGCGGCAGTGATCCCGGCGGTCGCGATCAGGAGGGCACCAGCGAGGACGACTCGGGGCTCGCCGACGCGTCCGATGATCCGGGCGGCGAGGAAGCCGGGAGCATACATGCCGATCATGTGCAGTTGGACGGCGAACGCCGTCACGACCGCGCTGTGTCCTACCTGCTCGCCCAAGATCGGGCCGGCGGTCATCATTGCCGACATGGTGCTCATCGCTACCGTCGCCCCCACGAGCCCGGCCCAGAGCCGCGGCTGCGCCCAGAGTTCTCGCATACGGCGCGGCCGGGCTGCCGCACCACTTTCTGGCGTGTCAGCGGTGGTGCTCGTTAATGCGGGAAGACGAGAGTTCCATACGGCCGCGCAGACGCCGAGGAGGGCGACGAGGAGGTAGGAGCCCACGAACGGGGTGCTGGTGAGACCCTGTAGCGCGGTGGCCAGGAACGGTCCGATGATCGCGGCGACGAGCCCGCCCGATAACACCGTCGACACGGCTCTCGCCCGCGCCTCCGGTGCGGCTTCGGCTGCCGTGTAGCGGTAGTAGGCGGCACCGGCGGTGTAGATGCCGACCAGGGCGGTACCGGTGCAGAACAGCCAGAATGAGGAGAACTGCAGGCCGAGAGACGAGACGACTCCCGAGGCCACCGCTGCCAGCGCGGTCGTAGTGAACACCGTCCGCGGACGGAACCGCGTGAGCGCGCGCGAGATGAATGCTGTGCTGATCCCTGCGACGAGGAAGATGCTGGCATACGGCAGTGTCGCCAGAGCAGCGCTCGGCGCGAGCCGCGCCCCGACGATGCCGGTGAGGGTGAGATCGACCGTGGTGCCTGCCACAGCCAGCGCTTGGGCGACCGTCAGCCGCCGTATCAGGGTGGACGGAGGAGGAGTCATCCCTCCACATTGCCGTCATCGGCACGTAGGATCGAGTGGCTGATATGACAGAGAGCGTAAGGTATAGGCCAACATGATGATCTCGCGCCAGGCCCAGCCCGCCACGGTTCACCGTGTCGTCGTGCTCGTGCTGCCTGGCGCGCTCCCACTGGACGTCGGCATCCCAGCCCAAGTGTTCCGCCAGAAGTATGGTGCGCCCTATGAAGTGCTCCTCGCCGGGGAACACGCCGGCCCGGTCCCGGCGAGCGAGCCATTCCACTATCTCGTGGAGCACGGAGTTGAAGCGTTCAAGACCGCCGGCACGATCGTGGTGCCCGGATACTCGGACACCGATCAAGAGCCGTCATCCGTTGTACTGGAAGCGCTCCGTGCCGCGCACAATCGTGGGGTCAGGATCGCATCGGTCTGCACCGGGGCTTTCGCGCTCGCGGCCGCCGGCCTGCTGGACGACCGGCGGGCAGCAACGCATTGGAAAGCTGCCGATACGCTCGCCGCGCGCTACCCGTTGATCCGCGTCGACCGTGACGTGCTCTTCGTCGATGAAGAACAGATCCTCACCTCTGCTGGAGTCGCGGCCGGCATCGACTTGTGTCTGCATATGATCCGACGCGACCACGGCTCCCACCTCGCTGCGGAGGTCGCCCGCCACATCGTTGCCGCACCGTACCGGGAAGGCGGCCAGGCACAGTTCATCCCGCGGCCCCTGCCAGAAGGCATCGGTCGTCTCTTCGCTCGCACTCGCGCCTGGGCACTTGAACGCCTAGAGACGCCGCTGACGGTGGCAGACATGGCCGCGCACGCGCACGTCTCCTACCGCACGTTCACTCGCCGCTTTGTCGAAGATACCGGTCTCCCGGCCCTGCAGTGGCTCCTGCGTGCTCGTGTCGATTGAGCCCGTGAACTCCTCGAAGCCACCGACCTCGGCGTCGACCAGATCGCCGAACGAGCAGGTCTCGGCTCCGCCACGAACCTGCGCCAGCATTTCCACAGACTGATCGGTATCACCCCGACCCAATACCGCAAGTCCTTCACCGAGCAACAAGCATCCACTTCGACGGCTCCGCGGACGTTCCACGCCGAGAGACTACAACCCGAATAGCACCCTGTACGGTCGTCAAAGTAGCGGCGTCCTGATTGTTACTTCTCTTGGTCTTACCTCTCATCAGAGCTGGCAGAAGACTGAGTTGCAGTAGCGCTCAGGGCGTTGTGTCCCCGAGCCAGCGGAGCACGTCGGCTGCGGGCTCCTCGGGAGCGTTGCGGTAGCCGGTGCCTGCCCAGAGGTGGAGCCGGTCGGCGTCGCCGGCGTGGCCTGCTGCCTGCCGCAGTGCGCGGGTCAGGTGATGTACGGCCGGGTACGCGTTCGGCGCGTCGTGGTCGTGGCGGTCGATGAAGCCGTTGCGCAGTGCTCGCGCCGGTCGCCCGGTAAAGGCGTGGGTGATGACTGTCTCGGTGAATCTCGGATCGGCGAGCGCGGCCCGGTGGGTCGGTGAGGTGCCTGCTTCGACGGTTCGCAGCAGCAGCGTGCCGATCGCGACCGCCTCGGCTCCGGCATCAAGGAGCTCGCGCACGGCGGCCGGACCGTCGACCCCACCCGCGGCGATTAAGGGTAGTTGGCTCGCTGAGCGAACATCACGTAGCAGCTTTGCCGTTGAGATGTCGCTCAGTTGTCGTGCGGGGTCGTAGGTGGCGCTGTGTCCGCCAGCAGAGGGGCCTTGCACGATCAGTCCGTCCACGCCGGCGACTTGTGCTTCCAGTGCTTCTCCGGGCGTGGTGACGGTGGCGAGCACCTGCGATCCCGCCTGCTGCAAGGAGGTGATGGCAGCCTGGTCGGGTAGCGCGAACGTCAGTGACACCACCGGAACCGGGTGCTCGATCAGCAGGCGGAGCTTGTCGGTCCAGTGGTCATCATCGGCCACCGGGTTGGGATCGAGTGAAAGGCCATAGGCGTCGGCTTCGGGCTGCACCTCGGCGGCGTAGCGATGGAACGCCTCGCGATCGAGGTCACTCTTGCTTGGTGCGAACAGGTTGACGCCGAAGTGGTCGGTGCGCTCACGCACCTCGGCGATCTGTTCGGCGAGCGCATCGGGTGTCTGGTATCCGCCAGCGAGGAACCCGAACCCGCCCGCGCCAGCGACAGCGGCAACCAGCGCGGGGGTGGTGGGGCCGCCCGCCATCGGAGCAGCCACGATCGGCAGCGGAGTGTTCAGCAGGGGCTTGTAGTTCACGGGGTCTCCTCTCGTGGATCGGCGGGCCAGTCGAGGGCCTCAGCCGAACAGCAGCGTATCTCGTCGGGAATGCATCTGCGATGGCGACTCCTCCACTATATCTGGACATTAAATATCCAGATAGTCTAGGTTGGGAGCGTGCCCGCATCAACCAAGGAGGCAACAAGGATGACTGCTACCCGAACCGCACTTGTGACTGGGGCCAGCCGAGGAATCGGTCAGGCCACCGCCCAGCGCCTGGCATTGCTCGGCTTCGATGTGATCGCCCAGCATCGCGGCGACGACACCGAGCTCGACCCCATCCGCGAGGTCGCCGCCGAGCACCAGACCACCGTGACCCCGGTACACGCCGATTTCTCCGAGCCCGGCGCGGTCGAGGCTCTGCTGCCCCGACTCGATGCCGCGCTCGACGACCGCACGATCGACGTCGCGTTCCTCAACGCCGGGATCGCCCCGTTCGGCGACTTCACCCAGCTGAGCGAGTCGGCGCTGCGCGACCTGTTCCAGGTCAACACCATCGCCCCCTACGCCCTCGCCGCGGGCCTGGCGGAGCGGATGACGAGTCCGGGCGGGCAGTACATCTTCACCGGCTCCGCCCTCACCCGCTACGCGTTCCCCTCGCTCACCGGCTACGGGATGAGCAAGATCGCCCTGGAGTACCTCGCCCGCACCATGGCCGCAGTCCTCGGGGCGCGAGGCATCACGGTCAACGTCGTCGCACCGGGCGTGGTGGACACCGACATCAACGCCGGTTGGCTGCGCGGCAACGACGAGGCCGCGGCCGGCACTCGTGAGTCCTCAGCGCTGGGGAAGATCGCCGAGGCCGATGACATCGCCGAGATCGTCGCCCTCCTCGCGGAATCAACGTCGCAGGCCATCACCGGGCAGGTCATCGACACCTCGATGGGCACCAGCCTGTAACCACCGACACCTCGATGGGCACCAGCCTGTAACCACCGACACCAGAGAGGCAAGCATCCATGAAGACCGTTGCGATCATCTACCACTCCAGCACCGGGAACGTGCATCAGATGGCCCAAGCCGCGCAGACCCGCGCCGAACAACTCGCGCACGAGGTCTTACTCACCCGGCTGCCCGAGCTGGACGACCCTGACGCGACCGCTGCCGCGCACGAGAAGGCGCTCGGCGATCTTGAGGTCGCCGATGCGGTGCTGTGGGGCACCCCCGGCCGGTACGGGGCGATGTCGGGGCCGATGAAGCACTTCCTCGACCAGACCCTGCCGCTGCACCAGCGGGGCGTGCTGGCCGATAAGTACATGTCGACGTTCGTGTCCACCGCCTCGAACCATGGCGGGCAGGAGTCCACGATCCTGGCGTTCAACAACGTGCTCTACCACTGGGGAGCGATCATCGTGCCCGCCGGAGCTGCCGGTGAGGCCCTGGCCCTGCCGCTCAACGGCAACCCCTACGGCGCATCCAGCGTCTCCGGCGCACAGCCCGCTGCGGTGCCCTCCGAGAACCTGGACGCCATGAAGTTCTTGGTCGAACGGCTCCTCACGCTCGTACCAGGAGAGTGACAGAAGGCGCTCCGCCCCCGGCGCATCATCCAGCGGCGGGGGCGGGCTGCTGCTCACACGGGAGGCGCAACTCGGACAATGTAGGTCTTCGTTGAGTAGGATCAGAGTGTGAAACTGCCGCGCGGAACCGAATGGATGGCCCACTGCCTCGTCGCGCTCTCCGCATGCGAGGACATCGGCCCACTCGCTAAGACCACCCTGGCGGAGATGTTCGACATCCCCGACGCCTACCTGAGCAAGCAGCTCCAGCAGCTCGTCCGCGCCGGCATCATCCGCTCCTCTTCCGGGCAACGTGGCGGCTACTTCCTCGCGAGGCCTGCCGAGACGGTGACGCTCCTTGACGTCATCAAGACCGTGCAAGGCGACGCGCCGCTGTTCGTGTGCGAGGAAGTGCGCTGTCGCGGTATCTTCACCGACGACGCCGACGCCATCAGATCGACCGGCCCCTGCGGTATTCATCACGCGATGGTCGAGGCGGAGAACCAGTGGCGTGAGTCGCTTGCGACCGTCACTATCGAAGCGCTGACCCGACAAATCGGCGACCACGGCGTCACCAAGATGCGCGACTTCGCCCAAGCACAGCGAACCCACCAACCTCTAGATAGACCGAAGCTACCAGAAGGCTAGAACGCTGTGGGGGCGCAAAAGTAGTCCGGTCTTGAGCGGTTTTTCTCTGCGGTTCTAGTCTATCGACGCTGCGATGCGCTGGACGAAGTGGTTGGCCCAGACCACAGCGTCCTCGATGGCCGGTATAACGTCGAGACCATCAGTGGCTTCGATGTAAAGCGTGTCCCACTGGGCGCCGGGGGTGATGGCCGGCGGCCACGCCTGCTGGCGACGATAGTCGAAGAGCCGGATACACGTTGTGGCCACCTGCGCGAGGTCGAGGTCTTCGCCCTTGTCGAGAAGTTGGAGATCGACGAGATCGTGCGCTCGCTCGCTTCCTGTGCTCGAAACGGCGTGGAGCTTCTGTGCGACCTGGTGGTCAGAGCGCATGACGGCCACGGGCTTCGGTGCTTCGAGTCCGACTTCGGTGAAGAGTTGGACAAGGCCGGGGGCGAGTTGGTACTCGGGCTCATCGGCGTCACCGATCTCATCATGACCCAGTTCGAACTTCACGGTGTACCACGGCCGACCCCGGTAGTCGAGCTTCACCTCGAAGGGCTGCATGACGTACGCAGTGGGCACCGCTGGTGGGCGAGGTGGCGACTTCTCGACCAGCCTTCCGGTAAACCCTGACCATCCGGCGGAAAGGGCCTCCTCGAAGTCGCTGCGGAATCTCGCAAGCGACTGGACTCGCGCGGCGTCGAGGTCTTGGGTGAACCGGGTGCCGCGCCCGTAGCGCAGCGCCATCGCGCTGCCACCCTTGATCGCCCCTTCGGGGAGCATCTGGCCGACGACGACCAACGCCATCCCGACACGACGCCGCAGGGCCAGCCCGTCACTGCCCTCCAAGTTACGGATGCGCTGCTCAAGAGAGCGCACACTCGTCGGCATGCCGGTGTAGTTCACGACCGAAACTCTTTCTTCACTTGCTGCCACTCGGTCGTGGTCAACAGCCCTTCGCCGCGTGCTTGCTTGGCCGCATCCAGAAGACGCTCGGTCGCAATACGACCTCGACATTCGAGGATGGCATCAGCGACGGGCTGAGCCCGCAGCCCCTCGTAGAATGTCGTGCGCGCCTCGTCTCTCACCCGTGTCAGCTCGACGAATGGCGGCAGTTTGGGGCGGACACGACGACGGATAGCTACTTTGATCCGCCGTGGGTTCACGTCGGCGAGACCGAACAGGGCGAGCGTCGATTCACCATGCAGATACGCCCCGTCACCGGCCCGCAGGAGCGCCTCGGCGAACTGGTCGTAGGCCGTCGGCGGGATATCCGGCACGCGGTAGAGGCCGTAAGCGACGTTCTCCAGGCCGCCGCGTGCGGCTAGCTTGGGCAGTTCCACAGCAGGCACGCCGGCCTCGGCAGCCTCCCGAGTCGTGACATACCCGTAGTGGTCGAGTGCGATCTCCCGCACGATCTCCCGGTACTTCACCTCGGCAGCCATGTCACAACTATACCAAAAACGGTAGTGTTGTGACAGGCCTGTTTGACTGCTGATGCCGCGCTACCTCGAGTTGAGAACGCTGTTGGGGCGCAAAAGTAGTTGTAACTCTGGGTGTGGCTGGTCTGGGACTGGCTGGCAGGGTAGGTACTGGCCGTTCCGTTGTGCGGTAGTGACTCACAAAGTAGTTGGCCCCGCGCGGGTGCCGTGACGCTGACCTGTCCTACCGCGGGATGGCCGGCCGGCACCTGCCCGGCCCACTGCGGTGACCTGATCAGAAGGTTGTCCACCGATCCTGGTGTGACTCATTACAGCCATGTTCCGAAGTGACCTCTACCCGGACTGGTGCCGGCCGTTCGCGGCCGTGACCCCAGCCCCGTGAACAGAGGAAGGAACAATGACCGCGATGTCTATCGTCTCGCACACGCATCCGTTTGTCATTGGCGTCGATACTCACGCCCGTAACCACGTCTACGCCATCATCTCCGCCACCACCGGGGAACTGCTGGATACAGGCGAGTTCCCGACTACGAGCGTGGGCATCAACCGCGCCATCGCCTGGGCCGGGCGTCGCACCGGCGGCGACCTCGCTACCCTCTGGGTGATCGAAGGCGCTGCCACCTACGGAGTAATCCTCGCCGGCTCCCTCGCGAGTCTCGGCTACTCAGTTGCAGAAGCAGCACGTATGGACGCGCGCAACCGCACCGGTGTCGGCAAGAGCGACGTGTTAGACGCGCGCAGGATCGCGGCGGCGGTGCTCGGGCTCGAGAACCACCAGCTGCGCAGACCGCGCCTGCACGAGGGTGTGCGCGCCGCATTGCAATGCTGGTCCCGGCACGGGAATCGATGTCCACCGAACGCACCCGGTCGATTAACGCACTGACCGCGTTGTTGCGCGCCCACGACCTCGGCGTCGATGCCCGCAAACCGCTGTCCATCAAGCAGATCAAAGAAGTCTCACGGTCGCGCACCCGTGAAGAACCTCTGACGCTGGCGAACCGCCCGAGCCGAGGCGATCCGCCTGGCAGAGCACATCATTAGTCTGGGCACCGACCTCGCAGCGGACATGACCCGGATCACCGAACTGGTCGAGATCAGCGAGGCCGCCCCACTGCTGGAGGAGACGGGTATCGGGCCGGTCACTGCCGCGGTCTGCCTCACCGCCTGGTCGCACCGCGGCAGGATCCGCTCCGAGGCCGCCTACACCTCCCTGGCGGGAGTGGACCCGATCCCAGCACATCAGGCAACACTGTCCGCCACCGACTCAACCGCGGCGGCGACCGACGCCTGAACCATGCTCTCTACATCGCCGCGCTGGTACGGATGACCCATGATCCGGAGACCCGCGCCTACATCGCCAAACGTACCGCTGACGGACGTACTACCAGAGAGATCCGACGCTGCGTCAAGCGCTACCTCGCCCGCAGGATCTACCGCATCCTCAACTCAGCGACCCCGCCCCCGGTCGAGACTTGACAGATATAGAAGGGTCTGGCTCTTGAACCTGCCATTTCTTGCGGTTCTCACTCTACCTGTCTGGTGTCGTCGGCCTTCGGGTGTCCGTCCACTTGGCCTCGTTCCAGTAGCACTCTCGCGGGCATCCACGTCAGCAGCTGCTGGGTGCAGGGTACGGCACCTGAACGCGATCCGCAGCACTTTGATGACCGCCTCGCGAGCGAAACCTCAACCGCTACAACCGAAGCCCTGCCGAATCGGACCCTCCGAGGCGAAGCTCGAGGGGCGGTGGCTCGCAGCAGAACATACCAACCACGATATCGGTTTTTATGCTTGGATACTCACACAATTAGCGTTATAATCCAAGTATGAAATCACGCGAGGCGCTCAAGGTTCTGGCGGAGGTGTCCGAGTCTCAGTGGGGGATGATCACCTCAGCCCAGGCCAACACGCGCGGCGTGAGTCACATGAACCTCACACGACTGACCAAGTCTGGCGATCTGATCCGCCTGTCCCACGGGGTCTACAAAGATGCCGGGGCACCAGGCAGTGAATACGATGAGCTGCGCTCGGCATGGCTGGCATCAGATCCGACGCGTCTCGCATGGGACAGGCTCAAAGAGAAGCCTGGCAACGTCATCGTCTCCGGCGAATCCGCCGCCATGCTGCACGGTATTGGGGATCTCCGCGGCATGCGCAGCGAGTTCACAACTCCCTCCCGGAAGCAGACTCAGCGTGCCGACGTGCACTATCGGACACGAATCCTGACAAGTGACGACGTCGTCGTCCGGGAAGGTCTACCGGTGACCACCCTGGAGCGCACGATTGCCGATCTCGTTGAACAGCGCACACAGCTCGACCATGTGGGTAATGCCCTTCGGGACGCCGCGCGGAGTTCGCGGCTCGACACCGACCGACTGGCAGAGCTGCTCGGTCCGCTCGCGGAGCGCAACGGCCATCTGAAGGGCGACGGTAACGCGCTCCTCGACGAGCTGCTTGAATCCGCGCATATCGATCTGGAGAGCCTTTCGAAGCAGATCGTCAGGATACCCGAACTCAGTGCCCTGGTAGCCCGGGAATACCTGACAAGGCTCGATACTTCCGAGCTCATCGATAGTCCTGCGGTGCGATCGGTGCTCGAGGCCCAAACAAAGCAATACGCTAAGATCGCCGAGTCGCTGAGTGAGGTTGTGATGCCTGTTCTGCCTGTGCTCGACAAGCTCACGGCGTCAATGTCCGCTGCAACTGCTGTGTTCGACTCACCAAAGATGCGCTCCATACTCGAGGCTCAGAAGAAGCAGCTTGCCACAATCTCGAAGGCACTGAGCGAGCTCGTTGTACCACAGAAGACCGTCCCGGAGGGTATCCGGAAGGCGAGCTCGAACCCCAGTTCCGCAGGTGCAGCGCTGAGTGTCGACAACACGCGGAGGCTGAGTGAAGCAATCAACGTGGTGGACTGGGCATCGCTGACTCAACATGTGAAGCAGATCAAAGCTGCCGACCTCGACAAGGATGAGTCGTGACTGACGAGCGCTACAAGTCGGCAGCCGGCGTTGAAGCGGCGATCCGGGAATCAGCACGAAAGGCCTCCGCCGCCGATCCGTCGATTTCCATCGGAGATCGGATCACGCAGGAGCACTTCAACCGCTTTCTCAGCCGGATCTTCTCCGATGCCGCCGACTCTGGGTGGCTACTCAAAGGCGGCACTGGTGTGCTCGCGCGGGTCGGATCAGCTAGGACTACGAGAGATGTGGACCTGTTCCGTAGAGACCAGTCACTCAAAGGCGCGCTGAACGATCTCAGGAGGCTCGCAGCGATCGATCTCGGCGATTTCTTCCGGTTCGAATATAGAGGGCACGAGAGTTCCGTCGGTGGTCAGCAGACCTACTCCGAGGGTTACCGTGTCAGCTTTGATGTCTACATCGGTGCGAATAAACGCGGCTCCCTCAACGTTGACCTGGTCATTAACGTCGTCACCACCGACGAGCCGACCGTGAAGCCGCCTGAGAACAAACTCGACATCCCGAAGCTGCCCAGCTACGACTTCCACTTGTATCCCGTTGTCGACCAGATAGCCGACAAGGTGTGCGCGACGCTCACAAAGTACCGTGGTAAACCTTCGAGCCGTGAATGGGATCTCGTCGATCTCGTCGTGCTGGCCACGGCCGAAGATGTGAGCGCAGACAAGCTATATCGGGCCCTCATCGCGGAGGCGCGGGTTCGCAGCCTCACGCTGCCAGATCGGTTCTCCGTGCCAGCGTCTTGGGGACGTCGTTATGCGAGGGACGCTAGACTTGTACCCGCCTGTGCCCCATATCAGACCGTTGAGCTCGCCATGACGCTGATGGCCGCGTTCATTGACCGGGTCCTCCGAAACGAGGTTGTGGGAAAGACTTGGAATCACTCTCAACGCGACTGGGACTGACTCCGTTGTAACTCGGTCGTGCTCAGCGCTCCTTCGCTACTTGCCGGCTTGGTGGCGTTCAGCAAGCGCGCCGACGACGGCATTCGAGAAGGGGCACCGGCGACCCGCTTCCTCTCGCCCCGTTGACGATGTATCACACGGCGAAGCGAACCCTTCACGCTGCCACCCGGCGCTCCTACCCCTTGTTCGCCACCCGGCGCTCCTCTTCCCGGCGCTCTTCTCGCCTCCGTTCGAGGACACCCCAAACACGTAGCGCAAACCCGGCGCCCCAGCTGCCGATGGCTACATAGGGTAACCAGGTGTAATTCTCGCGGAACCTATCGGCCAGCTCGGGGCGCTCTTGCAGCCATCCGTCTACCAGCACTCCCACCTGGTCTCCGGTGGAGAGCTCACTCTCGGGCGGGCAGCCGACCTCGAATGGATCTCGGCCTTCCGCGCTCATCTGACATTGATTGTTCTCGACCGAGACGACTTCAGCACGTACCTCGTCGGCAGTCCACAGTGTTGTCATCGTCGAGAAGAGTGCGCAGCCGAAAACGGTGCCGAAGGCGGGGATTATCGCTATGAGTGCCCGTGCCGTGAAGTAATTCGAGCCACCGAGCATGAACCGAGCCACGACGACGAACAGCAATGACACCGCGATGGTCAGCGCTGAGTTCACGTTCCACAACCAGGACAGCACGACGATGGACACAACCAGGTACAGGGCCCACCCTACGAATGCCCAGATCCACTGGGTCCGAGAGAAGATTCGAGCCTCATCCTCGGTCAGCGGTTCGGCACTCGAAACGAAAGATGACTCGTCTCCCACCGTTCGGATGGGTTTGGGCGCGGTCCGCAGGTCGCGCGGGGGCGGCATCGGGCCACGATCGATCGGAGTCTGGTTCTGTGTGCGGCCCGCGGGCGACGCGCCGAGGTTCTGATCCTCGCGCGACGGGCGCGACGATTCGTCCGCCGGGCTCTCCAGCGAGTTTCCACGTGGCTCCGCGCCAGGGGACACGTGAGATTCTGACGCGGGGTCATGTTCTCCGGATCCCTGCGGGAGCCGCGGATCTTGATCGGATGGGTTCATGATTGCCTCCTGTTTGTGAGGCATATTACAGACGTTTGATTTTCATGACCCGGTTTTCCCGCCGTGTTACCGGCTCATCCGGCCCGCCCTCGCGCGTCCTAGATCCCCAGTTCCTGCTTCTTCGCCGAGGTCAACGGTGGTACCTCCCCGTTTTCGGGGCCGCCCGCGAATGGATCGCGGGAGTCCACGAAGACCGCTCCGGTCACCATCCCAGATAGTGAGCGGTGTGTCCGGGAATCCGGTACGAAGATCAGTGACAGCAGCACGATGAGGAGTGAGGCCAGACTGACGATTCCCGCCCACCACCATTCGTCCGGAAGGAGGGTCGAGGCGACCCATGGGCCGACCACCACGAGCGACCGGGCCACCCGCAGGAACACGTTTCCGTCGGTCAGCATGCTCCGATCGGGGGACAGCCATTTCGGAGTCAGCCAGACGATCTTCTGACCAGCGGATGCGCCCCTTCCGCCGAGAGCTGGAATCACGAACACCAGCCCCAGCGCGGCCACAATGGAAGCGATGTCCTCCCAGCGCGTCGTCGTCTGCGGCAACTCTCCGGAGGCCACCCAGCGCGCAATGCGCAGGGCGATGGACACGCTCGCCTGGACCACCCCGAACAGTACCGCGTCCAAGAGCATCCCGATCCAGCGTCGCCCTGCGGTCACCGGCCGCGGTGCCAGACGCTTGGCCGAAAGCGCCTTGCCGCTCGGCATCCACCACAGCAGAGCCGGGGCCAGAATCGCGCCCAACAACGCTCCGAGCGTATTGGTCATGACGTCGTCGACGTCGGCCACTCGAATCGAACACGGATAGATCCCGAACAAGCCGGTGTACTGCGAAAACTCGATGAAGATCGACGTCGCCGCGCCCGCCAGCGTGGACAGGACGATTCCACGACCGAAATAGCGCCGCATGATCGCACCGAACGGCACGAAGAGCAGCACGTTGAACGCCACTTGAAGCACGGGGAAACTGCGCGCCATCTGTGCCAGGGACATCCCGGCGGTTTCCTCCCGGATGTCCGCGATGAAGGCGAATGGCTCCAGGTTGTAGCCGACGTTGTGCTCCGCGCACCAGGCAACCCTGTCCGACGGAAGCGGCATGAAGGTGTAGACGAACAGCGCCGTCGTGTACACGCACACCCCGAGCCACCCGAGCATCCTCCGGAAACTGAACTGGCCGTGACGCCAGTACTGCCAGATGAGGCCCGGAATGAACAGCAGCAAGAACACAACCAGCCCGAGGATGATCGACGTCTGTGCATTCTGGCGCCACAAGCTCATGCTTCCCTCTTCTTCTGAGTCCCGTTGGTGAGCGGCGATTGTCAGGCCGTCGGAATGCCGTTCGGACGACGACGAACCAGCGGTTCCGGCCCGATTCGGTTCCGGCCCGATTCGGTTCCGGCCCGATTCGGTTCCGGCCCGATTTGCCGCGTTCTCCATGTTAGTGAGGGGCGATCGGGGAGAGGAGGGACAGGGGTGTCGCATCCGGGTAGAGCTAACTCTACTTTCGATGCAGTTCTTCCAAGCCGATCAACTCGTCGGCTCGATCCGTGAAGACGCCGGTGGCACCCGCGTTGAAGAGTTCGTTGGCGCGAGCGCGGGAGTTCACCGTCCATACGTTGACGCCGAAGCCGGCAGACTGGGCCAGCGGCATGACGCGGGTGAGCAGCGGGTGGTCCTCGATGTGAATGTAGGAGGCCCCGCACATCTCGAGAACTGAGCGCCAATCCAGCCGCAGATTCCTCCGGTCGAAGAGGACTCCGATCGTATACTCCGGTGCTCGGCGATGCGCCTCGGCCAGGAGAAGCGGGCTGAACGAGGAGAGGATGATCTCGCGCTCGCTATCGAGGTTCTCCAACTCGCGGAGAGTGTTTCCGACCAGGGTCAGGGATGTCTCCGCCCCGGCCTCGTTGGCCTTCAGCTCAACATTGCAGTTCATCCCCGTCTCGTTGAGGAAGCGGACGACTTCCGCCAGCGTGGGAATGCGCTCTCCTGCATATTCGGGGCCGAACCAGGCGCCGGCGTCGATCCCGGCGAGATCGGCGGCGGTCACCTTGTACATGGACCCGCTGCGATCCGTGGTGCGGTCGAGCGTGGAATCGTGGAGTACGGCGGGAGTGCCGTCCGCGAGGATGTCCACGTCCAGTTCGAGCCAGCGGCAACCGGACTCGTATGCCATACGGAACGCCGCCATGGTGTTTTCCGGGGCCTGCCGGCACAACCCGCGATGCGCGAAGATGATGGGGTGGAGGCTGGGGGCGGTGGGCATGGATCTCCCCTTCCCGAGGATCGAGCCGCGGTGGCCATTCCAGTGGTGACAATTCCGAAGCTCCGTTGATGGAGTAGGCCTGCATTCGTTCCCATGCTATGCGGTCGTTTTGTGCGAAGATACCGTTTCTGCCGCGCGGGCCGGTGCATACGCCGTCTCGGAGGGAATATTGCGCGGGCGACACGGTGGCGTCCGATTTTCGCTCCTCGATGGCACTGAAACGGGGTGCTGATTTGTTGCAAGAATCACCGGGATTATTCGCAGAAAGGGACTTTTGTCTGGGATGCCCCGCACCGTGTCTGGGTACCGGGTTATTCGAGCGTGTGGTGTCGTCGATTCAAGTCTGAGAGGTTAGCCCCCTGATCAGCCAGAAGGTAGACTCACAGGGAAATCACGCGCCACCGCGTGTTAAATACCCGGATCTTTGAAAACCAACCGCTTGTCAAGGATTTGGCCTAACAAATAGTGCACTGAAATTAGTCGAAGCTGTTGAGGAATTATGAGCACCACGTCTGTTCCGACGTCCTGCGGGACGAATCCGGTGGTGTCACATGGGATCCCGCTTGCCCTGGCGAAGTATTCGCCAGTCGACACCGGATTGCCTGCTGACCGTCCCGATGAACTCGGTCTTATCGACCGCTTTGGGCGAGTCGCCACGGACCTCCGCGTCTCGCTGACTGATAAATGCAACCTGCGCTGCCAGTACTGCATGCCCGAAGAGGGCATCGACCCTCTTCCCGGTCAACTTCTGCTGTCCGACGGCGAGATCAACCGCCTCGTCCGGATCGGCGTTGAGCTTCTGGGAATCCGTGAGGTCCGTTTCACCGGTGGTGAGCCTCTACTGCGCAAGGGTCTGGAAGGTATCGTCGCCGAGACCGCCACATTGCGCACCTGGGATGGTAAGCGGCCGGATATCTCGCTGACCACCAACGGGCTTGGACTCAAGCACCGCGCGGCCAAGCTCAAGGCGGCGGGCCTGAACCGTGTCAATCTCTCGATGGATTCCGCCGATCGCGACACGTACGCGACCATGACCCGGCGCGACCGTTTCGACGACGCCGTCGCCGGAGCGGAAGCGGCCGCTAACGTCGGACTCAATCCCGTCAAACTGAACGCCGTCTTGATGCCCGGCGTGAACGATGCCGGTGCTCCCGCCGTGCTGGCCAATGCGCTGATGAACGGGTATGAGCTGCGTTTCATCGAGCACATGCCTCTCGGGCCGCGCGGAAAGTGGAAGCGCAGCGAGATCATCACTTCCGATGACATCCTCGGGTTGCTGGAGGAACACTTCACCCTCACCGCGCGTCCGGGAACCGAGCGAGGCGCTTCGCCCGCGGAGCTGTGGGACGTGGCGCCCGGACGCTACAACGGCGTCGACCATCCCGGAGGCAGCGTAGGTATCATCGCGTCGGTCACGCGGCCCTTCTGCGGTGACTGCGACCGTACGCGGCTGACAGCGGACGGGCAGATTCGCGACTGCCTTTTCGCTTCCACGGAGACGGACCTGCGGGCCATGCTGCGTGGCGAATACTCCGATGAGGAGATCGCGAATGTGTGGCGGAGCGCCATGTGGGGCAAACAGCCCGGTCACGGCATCAACGATCCAAGTTTCCTGAGTCCTGACCGCCCGATGAGTGCTATTGGAGGATAACCATATGACTGAGCCGACTTTGAACAATGTGCGCCTGCGCTACTTCGCGGCCGTCGCCGAGGCGGCGGGCAACGCGGAGGAGAGCGTTGCCATTCCCGCGGAGTCGACGGTGGAGGAGCTGCGCGCACAGCTCAGCGCGTCTCACAGTGAGGAATTCGGGCGAATCCTCGGTGTCAGCGCTCTGCTGGTGGAGGGCGCCCGCGTCGAGGATACCGACGTGCTGCCGCAGACCGAAGGCATCCAGGTGGATGTGCTTCCGCCTTTCGCCGGAGGGTAAGCGTATGTGAATGCGACGCGAACGGTCCCGCATCCAACCCTGGATGCGGGACCGTTTCGGTTGCTGAGGGAGGGGCGGGGCAGTGCTTATCGCCGAGGTGCGACGGACTGCTGGCACCGATCAGTCGGCTGGCCGCTGGGCGTCCAGCTGAGCAGCCAGCCGATGGCCGCTGGGCGATCAGGCGCTTCCGGTCCACTCGTGGGAGCCGTCGTTGAACTCCTGCCGCTTCCATACCGGCAATTGCAGCTTCACCTGCTCCACCGCGGCCTCCAGCAAATTGAAGGCCTCGGCGCGATGGGACGCCGAAACCGCGGCCCCCAGCGCGATGTCACCCACCTCAAGATGGCCCGCGCGATGCAGAATGGCTATCTTGCAGGCGCCGCTGCCCGCGGCAGCCTCGGTGGCAATCTTCTCCACCACCTTTCCCGCATCGGGGTGAGCCTCGTAATCGATGGCGACGACGGAGTTGCCGTCGTCGTGATTGCGAACGCGTCCGTTGAAAGTGACGATGGCGCCGGCGGTGTCGTCGGCGACGAGTTCTTCGAGCCGATGCATATCGATCGGCTCGCGGGACACATCGGCGAGGACGACCGTGGCATCGGAGCCGTCATTGAAACCGCGATGTTGGATGCGCCATGTGGCGTCCTCGTGGTTTTCGGTGTTGTTATCTGTACTCATGGTTCTCTTCTTTCCGGAGCAGGATGGTCCCCGTCTTCCATCTGGTCCACGATATGCGCCAACAGTGGACCCACGGCCTCCACCGCGTCCTTGACTCCGCCCGAGGATCCGGGGGCGTTCACGACGAATGCTCGTTTGCCCTCGATATTCGCGATTCCGGCGATGCCGCGTGAGATGGCGGCGGTGGGAACCTTCGGGTTATCCCGCATCCTCTGCTCGATACCCCACATGCGCTGGGTGATGAGCGGCTCGGTCGCCTCCGGCGTCAGGTCGCGGCTGGTGATACCGGTGCCGCCGGTCGTGAAGACCACTTGAGCGCCGCAGAAGATTGCGTGCCCGATCATCTCACGCACGGATTCGACGCCGTCGGCCACGACGATCGGACCGCTCACCGCCCCGTATTCCGAGAGCATACGTGTTGCCAATGGACCGGAGAGGTCCTCGCGAAGTCCGGCGGCGGTGCGGTCGGAGATAGTGATGACGGCGATACGGAGGGGCTGACTGGGCATGGGGCCATTCTAGCCACCTGATCCAAGGAGCCTTCATCTTGCTCGCTGTGGGGTTACCCTGGCTGTGGACAGGCTTTTCGCCGTCAACCCGATGGCGACTCTCACCGCTGAACAGTCTGGAAAGGTCTAACCATGCGCATTCTCATCGTCGGAGCCGGAGCCACCGGAGGATCATACGGAACACTCCTGCTGGAAGCCGGGCGCGATGTCACCTTCCTGGTGCGTCCTCAGCGCGCTGAAGTGCTACGGCGCGACGGCCTCCGATTCGTCACTCCCGAGGCGGACCGCACGCACCAGGTGCAGCCCCTCATCTCCGGAGAGGAAGCGGCTCCCTTCGATCTGGTGCTGCTCACGGTGAAGGCGACCGCTCTGGAGTCGGCGATCGCCGATATGCGTTCGTACATCGGACCACGAACCCGGATCGTTCCGATCCTCAACGGGATGGCCCACATTCCCCGGTTGGAGCTGGAGTTCCCCGGCCAGGTGCTGGGTGGACTGGCGAAGATCGTGGCCACCCTCGACGGCGGAGCTGTCCATCAGATGACGGGGTTGACAGCCTTGACCATCGGAATGCTGGACGGTTCCCAGATGCCCTCCGAGATCGTCCAGGTGCTCGACGTACCGGGCATCGACCTCACGGTGAGCGACGACGTCACCGCCGCCCTGTGGGAGAAATGGGCGTTCATCGCCGCGGCCGGAGTCATCACCTGCTTGTTCAGAGGGCCGGTGGGAGCGATCATCGAGGCGGGTGGGCTGGCGAGGATCAACGATGCGATCGATGAGATGGAGGAAGTCGCGGCTGCGGCCGGCTATCCCGTCTCGGAGCAGGGCCACCGGCACTCACTCGACCTGCTGACCGCGCCCGGATCTGCGTTCACCTCCTCCTTGTACCGGGATCTCACGGCAGGATTCCCACACGAAGGCGAGCACATTCTGGGAGCGATGGTGGAACGGGCGCGGCAACTGGATGTGCAGACCCCGCTCCTGGACCTCACCGTGATCCAGGTGCGCACCGGCGCTATTGCCAAGGCGCGATATTGAACAGCTCCGGCCCGGCCGTCCAGCACTCGATCGGAGGAGGGCGGGGCGGCCGGTCGAATGCCGGGGAGATTTACCACGTGATCTTTCGGTTCATATGTGGTGAGCTGCACTCTTGTCCGAAGGACCATCGCACCGGAGCCGTTGCAGGCCTCGCTAGTAGGCTGGTCGCATGACACTTCTGCCTATCGCCTCTCCCGTCCCCGAACTCACTGAGGAGCAGCGCCAACGCTACGCTCGACAGATTCTTCTGCCTGGGTTGGAGGAGGAGGGGCAGAGGCGTCTGCTCGGTGCGCGAGTCCTCGTCGTAGGAGCCGGCGGCCTCGGATCTCCGGTGCTGCTTTACCTGGCCGGTGCGGGCGTGGGAACGATCGGAATTCTCGATTCGGACAAACTCGAACTCTCCAACCTTCAGCGCCAGGTCATCCATGACATGCAGGCACTGGACACCCCCAAGGTCGCCAGCGCGGCGAGCCGCGTGAGAGGCCTCAATGACGATGTCACGCTCGAGTTGCACGAGGTGCGTCTGAACGACGAAAACGCGCCCGGAATCCTGGGCCAGTACGACGTCGTCGTCGATGCAACGGATAATTTCGCGACCCGGTTCCTTTTGGACAAGGTGTGCACGGAGCTCGGTCTGCCGGAGGTCTGGGGGAGTGTGCTGGGAGCGGCCACGCAGGTCGCCGTGTTCTGGAGCGGCGCGGACGCGCAGGAACATGGCGTGAGCCCCGAGCGCGAGGTGCGTTTGCGCGATGTGTTCCCCACCCCGCCCCCGGCCGGAATCATTCCGGTGGGCCCATCCAGCCCGGTGCTCGGAGCACCCGTTGGGCAGGCGGGGACGGCCATGGCCAGTGAGGTCATCAAGCTGCTGGCCGGTTTCGGCGAGGTTCTGCTCGGGCGTCTGGCGCTCTTCGACTCCCGCGCGGCCAACTACACGGTGCTGCCGGTGCGCCCGGCGGCGAAGTAAGCGCGATCCAAGGAATTGAACGGAGGCCCGAAGTGGCTCTGAAGGAAATCTCGCGTCACTACGAGGATGTGCTGGCGTTGGGAGCGGCTTTGCCCGCCATGAGGGTGCCGATCCACGAGGCACGGGGACTGGTCCTGGCGAGCGAGGTGACAGCGCGTTTCTCCATCCCGCCCTTCACGAATTCGGCGATGGACGGGTTTGCCGTTCGGGCGCGGGACGTGGTCGCGGGGCAGGAACTGCCGGTTGCGGGAGATATCCCCGCCGGATGTACCGATGTCCCCGAGTTGGCCCCGGGAACCACCCTGCGCATCATGACCGGGGCGCCGCTGCCGGCAGGTGCCGACGCGGTGCTGCAAGTCGAACTCACCGAGGATGCCGCCTCCAACATGCTGCCTCAGGCGCCCGCATCCATCGTCCCCACGGACACGCCCGGAGACGGCGCGCACATACGGTACGCGGGCGAGGACATCGCGACGGGCGACGTCGCCTTCGCCGCCGGGACCACCTTGACACCGGCGCATCTTGCGGCGCTCGTGGCCCTCGGCTACGGGGAGGTTTCCGTGCACGCACGTCCCCGCGTTGGCGTCATCACCACGGGCGAGGAGCTGCGAGGCCCAGGCGAGCCCCTGGCGTCGGGGCAGATCCCGGATTCAAACTCGATGCTGGTCACGCAGTTGGCGGCGGAGGCCGGGGCGGTCCCCACCAGTTTCGCCTGCCACACGGACACCACGGATTCGTTTCTTTCCGGGTTGCGCGCTTTGGCCGATGGCGTCGACCTCATCGTCACCACCGGAGGCGTCAGTGCCGGCGCCTTCGACGTGGTGAAAGCCGCTCTTCTGAGCGAAGGCGTGACCTTCGACAAGGTCGCGATGCAGCCTGGCAAACCACAGGGGTTCGGAGCCGTCGCGGATACCTCCGGACGGCGTGTTCCCATTGTGTGCCTGCCGGGAAACCCGGTCTCGGTGTTCGTCTCATGGCAGCTCTTCGGCCGCCCCCTGCTCGAGGCGCTGTTCGGACGCCCCGCAGCCAGCTACGAGGAGATGTTCCGGCCCGCTTCGGCAGGTGTCTCCTGGAGCCGCAAGGCGGGGCGAACCCAGTTCCTGCCCTGTGTGGCGGTGGACGGCGGAGTCGCCCCGGCGACCTCCGGCGGGTCGAAGTCGCATCTGATCGCGGCACTGCCGTTGGCCACGGGACTCGCGCGAGTGGCGGCCGACGTCGCCGATGTGAGAGTTGGCGACGGCGTCGATGCCCTCTGGTTTGGCGACCGGCGATGAACGATAGAGATGGCTTCGCGGCGGTGAGGCAGATGGCCGGCGGGATGCGGAACACAGCGGTAACGGAAGCGGTCAAGGAAGAGGATCTGACGTGAGCGAGAAGATGACTTTCACCCACCTCAACGGTTCGGGTGAGGCCTACATGGTGGATGTGACCGCCAAGAATCCGACGGTGCGTGAAGCGACCGCCATCGGCACCGTACGCTGTTCCCCAGAAGTCATGCGGGCGCTGCGCGAGGGAACGGTTCCCAAGGGGGACGTGCTGGCGGTGGCTCGAATTGCCGGCATCGCCGCGGCCAAGAAGGTTCCGGAGCTGCTCCCGCTCGCTCATACCATCGGGGTGCACGGCGCTTCCGTGGAGGTGACGCTGGAGGACGACCACGTGGCGATCCTTGCGACGGTTCGCACCGCTGACCGTACCGGCGTGGAGATGGAAGCGCTGACGTCTGTTACGGTGGCGGCGCTTGCTGTGGTCGACATGGTCAAGGGCGTCGACCGCTCCGCCGAGATCACAGACTGCAAGATCATCCACAAGGCGGGTGGGCGTTCGGGCGATTGGCACCGTCCGGGATATGAGCGGTGATGCCCGCTCGCAATATAGAGAAATGTGGGGTGTGCGGAAACCGCACACCCCACATTGCGAACCACCCAGCGTCGATCTAGCCACACGGCGTCGATCTAGGCCGGAGTGGATGCTATCAATCGATGACTTCTCCATCGATGACGTCCGTGCCACGTGCGTCCATGGCCTTCAGGGCTTCCTTACCGAAGGTGAATGCGCGCAGCAGGGCTGATATGCCGGTGACCACGAGGGAGATTCCGGCGAACATGATGAGAACTACCGCGGACCAGCCCGGGATAGCCAGAACACTGATGCCGGCGATAAGCGAGAGCAGGCCGAAAGCGATGGCCCAACCCTGCGAACGGGCGAAGCCTGATTCGGCCAGTGCCAGGATTCCCTCGACGATCCACGAGATACCCACCACGAAGACGACGGTCAGCAACAGGACTTCCTGCGCGAGGACCGTGTTGCGGAGCATGAAGATGCCACCGATGAGGATGATCAGACTCAAAAGGATGTTGAGGACTCGCCACCCGGTCGAGAGGCTGGAAGTGCGCAGTGCGAAGATGACCCTGACGATGGCGTCCACGATGAAGTAGATGGCCATCAAGACTGCTGCGACCTTGATCGTCGCGCCCGGCCAGACAAGAAGGGCGATGCCGATCGCCAACGCGAATGCGCCGGTGATACCGAACATGCCACGGATGGCCTTGATGGTGGATCGAGTCAGATGTTCCGCCTCGAGCCGAAGCCCGTTCAGCGGATCCTGTGCAGCGTAGTTGTCCATTGTGTTTCCTTTGGTTCGGCACCGCCTCTTGAGACCTGTCGTGGGGTGAGAGAGAAGGTGCCGCTGTTTTCTTTTGGAGTCGTGCCGTTGTGGTTCGCCTGGCGGATTACTCCTACCCGGTGAAACCAAACGATTTCTTACCGAATCAGCCTATACCCGCAATTTTCGAGACTCCACGAATTTTCTGTGGAATACCGCCAAAAAAAGCGTGAGATTGGTCCAGTTGGCGACGGATCGTCGCTGTATGCCGATGGAAGAGGCAAACTAGTGACATGGACAACGCAGAACAGATGTGGTTCCGCCCGGAGGTGTTGGCACTGCCTTCCTACGTCCCGGGAAAAGCCGACGCCGATTCGATAAAGCTCGCTTCAAATGAGACGCCCTTCCCCACACTGCCGCAGGTGCAGGCGGTACTTTCGAGCATTGCCGGCGGGTTCAACCGCTACCCGGATATGTTCGCGCGCGATCTGATCGCGGACATCGCTGTTTTCCATGAATGGCCCGATGACGGCATTGTGGTGGGCAACGGTTCCACGTCGATCATCGAGAAGATCCTCCAAGCCGTCGTTACACCAGAAGGAGAGGTCATCCTTCCGTGGCGTTCTTTCGAGGCGTATCCGATTGCCATCCAGGCCGCCGGTGGAATAGCGGTGAAAGTTCCGCTGACCCGTGAATACGCGCACGATCTGCGGGCGATGTCCAAGGCGGTGTCCCAGCGCACGCGCGCCATCCTCGTTTGCTCGCCCAATAATCCGACCGGGGTCAGCCTCACCCACTCCGACCTCGCGGCATTCCTCGCCGAGATCCCGCGGTCCATCCCCGTTGTTCTCGACGAGGCATACATCGATTTCGTGGAGATGGAGGACATGGTCGATTCGCGTTCTCTGCTGCTCGAAAACGAGAATCTGATCGTTTTGCGTACATTCTCCAAGGCCTACGGCATGGCCGGCCTGCGCTGCGGGTATGCACTGGCCCACCCCGCGATGGCCGCAGGCTTGCGTGCCATCGCGACGCCCTTCGGGGTCAATGCCGTTGCCCAGGCCGCCGCACGTGCGGCCCTGCGTTCGCAACCTGAGGTCAAGGCGCACGTGGGTGTCATCATGCAAGAGCGGAACAAGGTTCTCGCAGCCCTCGCCGCTCAAGGATGGCAGGTTCCACAATCGCAATCGAACTTCCTCTGGTTCGATTTCGGCTCCCAGAGCGAGCGTTTCGAACGAGTCTGCCGGGAGAACGGCATTACCGTTCGCCGCTTCGGGGAAGAGGGGGTGCGTGTCACTGTGGCCGAGGCAACCGGCTCGCTGCGGCTGCTGCGCTCGCTGGAACAGTTCCGGGACGAATCTGACTCGGTGTAGGGCCGGCTGCGACGTTCTGGCTGGAACCTCCACACCGGAGCTCTGATACCGGAGACTGACAGGTGACAGGTGACAGGTGACAGGTGGTCGGCGAGAAGTGACGGGTGACAGGTGGTCGGTCGGCTGGCGGCGTTCGCCTGCCAGTGGGATTCGTTCGCCTGCCAGCGGGAGTCAGGGGTGCGTCAGCGGGGGACATGAAGACCTCCGGTTGGGGACGTGAGTGTGTGGTAACCCATATCCTGGCGAAGATCTTCATCTATCGAGAACGTTCACAACGTCCCGAGGAACTCCAACTAGATCAGCAACGTGACTGTCACCAACACCGATGTGAAAACCTCTGCCACCCCGATGGCCTTGACCGAGGCCGGCCGTCCTCTTCTGCCCATGACGGGCACCGCAATGGCTCGTGCCAGGAGGAATACCCACACAGCGGTATGCCACGGATTGGAGACGATGGCAGCGGCCACCAGCCACACCGCGTGCCACGTGATCGAGGCGACTAGGTATCCGTTCGACGTGCGCTCGCGGATGTTGGTCTTGACGTAGAAAACGGTGCCGGCGAAGTACCCAAAGAGCAGGGCGGTCTGAGTCCAGATGAGGGAGGTGGCGGCAAGGCCGGCTTCACCCGCCGTCGCCACATCCCATGTGACGGGAAGCAGGAGCGAAGCCGCAACCACCGTATCGAGGCCTGCCCCGAGGGTACGGTCCTTGCGCTTCCACGCCGCCCATCCCGCCACCGCCACGAGTGGGATGAAGATGGGGACCCAGCGCCATAGGTAGGGTGCCGCCCACCACGTGACCAGCCCGGCCATTGCGGTCACAATGCCATAGGCGATGACGGGTGCGACGTAGCGCTTCTTCATTCGTGAACGCAGCCAGACGGTGGCGGCGAAGAAAAGGAAGTATCCGGCCCACCACGTGGCCAGTAGAGCGATGTGGGCCGGGCGGAAGCCGCCCTCGATGATTCCGACCAGCGGGGGAATGATGATCATCGCCCAGGCACCGTGGTAATTCGGGATCCATCCACGCTTGAGCCGCGAGGGGTGTCGCTTACGGCTCGCCGTGGGCTTTGCACCGGAAACTGTGGCGTCTTTGCGCATATACACAGTTTAGCCGGATATGCGGCGAGACAGGGGTGTCGCTAAGTCCTCAGACCTGTGGAAGCATAGGTGCGACTTCCACCCTCACCCGCCTACAGCGATTGATGAAGAATAACTATATAACTATCCGTTTTCGGTATCGGCCTGCGTATATATGCAGCCCACCCCCGAAAAACGATAGTTATTTGGGAAGGTCAACGAATCTGTGCAAGTCCCAGTGGCGAATGCGGGGCTTCACGGGCGCTCAGGACGCGCCGTTGCACCGATGACATCACAAACAGCCTCGTGTCCCAACCCGGCTCGGCCTGGGGATTCGGCCACCACGCCGGAGTGCGGTGCGGCGCAGCTGGCCGCTTTGCCGCTCAGAAGGTGCGGTCGGCGGCGCGGCGCAGCTGGAAACCGTTTCCGGTGAGTTCGTTCCAGCAGGTGACACCCTCATATTGGTCGATTGAACAGGCATAGCCGTTGTGCTGAACGGTTTGACCGTAGTCGATCTGCGCGGCGGCATTGAGTTCCTCGGTACACCCCGCGCTCACCTCGCCGGCGGGGTTGATGCGGTACGTGGCAGTCTTTCCCTCGCATCCATCCGGCGACGGATAGTCATAGACATAGATGGAGCAAGCCACATCATCACCGTCGAATCGGCAGCGAATGTTGTCTGCAGGGGTGGTGAACTCGGTGGCCGAGATCGCCCCTTCGGGAGCAGGCCTCTCCAATGTCACCCAGTCATTCGAGGAGACCAGGGTCGCCAATTCGGTTGGCACTTGCGCACCGTCGAACGCGCTGCGGATACCCACCGTGAATTGCGGATCGCAGGCCTCGCTGAGCTTCGTCAACGAGTCCTTGATGGTCTGCATGTCTGTGGAGTCGGTGGATTGGTTGGCGAGAGTCAGGATGGTCTGAGCGGTCGCGGTGGGATCGGAGCACTCGGGCGACTGTGCGAGAGCTGAAACGGCATTCCTCGCCTCCGTCAGGGCCGCCTCCGAATCCTCTGTTGCGCTCTGCTGCTGAGAGGGCGTGGGGGCGACTGACGCCTCAGTGGAGAGCTGATTCGGGTTCGCTGCCTGAGTACTGGTGTGGAATACCTGTAGGTAGAAGATGACCGCCACCGTCACGAAGAGGACGACTCCAGCAAAGATAAGGAAGTAGAGGGGGGACCTCGAGGGTCGCTCCGGTGGGGGTGGAGGCTGCTCGGCCCACTGGCCCTGCCACCCGGCGGGACTTTGTCCTTGGGGTACGGTCATCGACTTTCTCTCCCATTGCTTTTCGTACGTGCCAGCCTATACCAGCTGGCTATAACCGCGTTCACGGTAATTGACTATTGGGCACTGGCCTATCGGGTAGAACACATTCGGTCAAAGCGCAATCAAAGTGTTACCAACCGTGATGTTACCGGAACATGTCTTGCCCTTGTCACCTCTTCTATGGTCAGAACACAAGTCCACGGTACTGCACAACGATAGAACCGGTTCTGCCTGTGATCACGTTTCCCTGGTGGGACCTATCTGTGATTGCGTCGTGGCGCGGCTGGGTAGATGAACACCTACCTGCCGCGCAGCGGTATTCACTAAGGTAGGAAAATCGTTCGGTTTCTCGAGCGATGGTGGATTCGCGAGCCCGGCTCTCCCAAGCGGGGCCCGCGAATCCGGGGCCGCAGAGTAGCAGAGTAAACGAGAAAGTAGCGCAGCAGATGGTTGAGACTTCTGGCAGCGGAAACGATCTTGCCACCGGGAAGATCACCGACGAGGAGATGGCCCGAGTAGCCGAGCTACTGCAACGTATCAGACAGATCTTCCATGGGCGGGTGGTGGGCCAGGAGGGCCTTTATTCTGCACTGGTCACCACGCTGATGTCACAGGGCCATGTGTTGCTGGAGTCGGTCCCGGGCCTGGCGAAGACGACGGCGGCCACCACCCTCGCCGATGCCATCTCCGGCTCTTTCTCGCGCATTCAATGCACCCCGGATCTCATGCCCAATGACATCGTGGGGACGCAGATCTACTCTTACGAGTCGGGGCAGTTCTCCACGCAGCTGGGGCCTGTGCACGCGAACGTGGTGCTGCTCGACGAGATCAATCGTTCCTCGGCAAAGACCCAGTCGGCCATGTTGGAGGCGATGCAGGAGCGCCAGACCTCCATCGGCGGCACGATATATAAACTGCCCGCTCCTTTCATGGTGCTCGCAACCCAGAATCCCATCGAGGAAGAGGGCACTTATGTGTTGCCAGAGGCGCAGATGGATCGTTTCCTCCTCAAGGAGGTGCTGTCCTATCCCACGCCCACTCAGGAGGTGGAGATCCTCACTCGCACGGCGCAGGGGAGCTTCGGTCGGCCCGTGGGGGTCGAGCCCATCAGCACCGAGGACATCCTGTTCTTGCAGGCTATGAGTCGCAAGGTCTATGTGGATGACGCCATCAAGTCGTACGTCGTGGCGCTCATCAACACTACCCGCGGCGGCGGGCCCCGTCCGATCAGCGGTTTCACATCGCAGGTTCGAGTGGGCGCATCGCCGCGCGGTGGGTTGGCTTTGATGCAGGTGAGCCAGGCGTTAGCCCTCCAGGTGGGCCGTAATTACGTTGTTCCCGACGACGTCAAGTCCTTGCGTCATGCCGTGCTGCGTCACCGGCTTGTGCGCACCTACGACGCCCTCGCCAACGACGTGACGCCCGAATCCCTGGTGGATGCGGTCTTCGCCGCGGTCCCCGCCCCCTGAGCTCATGGTTGACTCACAGGGACCGGCCGGGGGAGTGGCTTCCCCGAACCCCCGTGGCGCCACGTCGCGGATGGCTCTGGTACGTGCTCGCCTGTCTCTTCCCGTGGTGCGGCGGGCAGCAGGCCTGTTCGAGGGAGCCCACACCTCGATCCTGACTGGGAAGGGACACGATTTCGAGGACCTGACCGATTATGTTCCGGGCGACGACGTGCGGGACATCGACTGGAAGGTCTCCGCCCGCGCTGGATCCCCCGTCATCAAGCGCTTCGAGCGGGAGACGGATGTGTTCACGCAGCTCGTCATCGATACCGGCAGGGAGATGCTCGCGGCGACGCCGTCGCACGAGAACAAGTCCGACGTCGCCCTCGTGGCTGCCGAGACCCTCGCTTTCCTCTCCTCCCAGCGTGGGGACAGACTGGGGCTGGTGATGGGAGATTCCTCGGGTGTCGCCCACTTTCCGGGGCGGCACGGGTTCGCTCACCTCGAGTATGTGATGCGCAGCGCGTTGAGGCGCCTGGAGGAGGGAAGAGGATCGTCGCGCGTCTCCGAGCTGTTGGAGCATGTATTGCGCACGGCTCGCGAGCGCTCTCTCGTCATTCTGGTGACGGACCAGTTCTGGCCGCAGCCCGCGGACGAGATCTCCCTGCGTCGCCTTCGCACCCGGCACGAGTTGTTGGTGGTGCGTGTGGCTGACATGCCGCTCACTCAGGAGAATGTCGATTACATGATGGAGATCGACGGCGACATCCCGCTGCCCGCTTACGTGCGCGACGACGAGGAGTTCAGATCCGAGTTGATGGAAGATCGCCGTATGTGGGAAGAGCGAAGCGCCGCGGTTCTGCGCGCACACGAGGTGCTACACGCCCCGGTCAGCTCGAGTGACGAGGTCCTGCCTGCCATCATGTCATTGCTGAGGAGGCAGCATCGTGCCCGTTGAGAATCTGATCGAGACATTCGGCGGCAGCGTCGGCTTCCTCATCGCCTTCGTGGTTGCGCTGGCTGCCCTGCTCGCGTGGGTCGTCTTCCAGGTCTGGGCGTACCGGCGCCGCCGAAACGCCCGGAGGGATATGCGATTGAGGAGTTTCACTGTCTCGGATAGAGACCGCTGGATCTCGGATCTGCGTCGGATCGCGAGCGGCTATCTTCCGGCTGAGGATGAGAAGAGTCTGCGCGGCCTCCACCAGGGGTTAGGGCGCCAGATGCGGGCGATCGTGAGTGAGCGCTCCGGCCGGGATATCTCCTCATGGTCCGTGAGTGACATCAGTCAGCATCGGGCTCTCGCGGAGGTTGCCGAACTGCTGGTGGACTGGGAGCGCCCCAGCTTCGCTCCCGATCCCCGCGCACACGGACTCGAATCCGTCGACCGTGCGATTGCGGTGGTCTCGCGATGGTGATGGGGTGGCTGGTCCCTGCCGCAGTGGGACTCGCGTTGGCGATCGGGTGGTATGCATGGCGGCGGTGGAGGCAGTCCCGGCCGGTCATCCGGGTGGCTCATACGGCCCGGGTTCGCGAAGCACGGCGTTTTCGCTCCCGCCTGTCCAGGTATCGGGGTGCGACGCTCGCCCTGACGTTCGCGCTGGCGGCCGTGGTGCTCTCGGCGGCGACTATCGCCGGGCGCCCCTCCGACAGGCTGGATGTCAACGACAAGATGGCCACCCGAGACATCGTGCTGTGCCTCGACGTCTCGGGCTCCGTCATCGACTTCGACTCCCAGGTGCTGGACACCTTCTCCGATCTGGTGAAGGGTTTCCAGGGGGAGCGGGTGTCCCTCATCATCTTCAATTCATCGGCTCGTACGGTGTTCCCCCTTTCGGATGACTACACGATGATCGGCGAGCAGCTGCGGGAGGCATCCGAGGCCCTTGAAGTCAGCGGTGTCGGTATCAACGTGTGGCCCAAGAACGTCGACGAGTTCCGCCGTCTGACCACGGGCACGGAGGCGGATATCCTCAACGGCTCCTCCCTGGTGGGAGACGGGTTGGTCTCCTGCACGCAGGCCTTTGACCTTGAGGACGACGAACGATCTCGCACGCTTATCCTGGCAACGGACAACGAGATACTGGGAGATCAGCTATTCACCCTCCCCGAGGCAGCATCCCTGGTCGAAGAACGCGATATCAAGCTGTACGGACTCTTCATCGATTCCGTACTGGCCTATGAACCCGACGAGGAAGGTATGCGCCAGGCGGTGGAAGATGCGGAGGGGACCTTCTTCTACGCCAGCGATGCCGAGGCGGCCAAGACGATCGTGGAGGACGTCCAACAACAGGACGCCAAGGAACTCGGTGCGACCCCGCGTCTCGTCATCTTCGACCGTCCGGGTCTGTGGCCCGTCGTATCCCTCGCGGGCGTCGGAATCATCGTGATCGTGGGATGGAGGTTCCGACTATGAGGTTCCTGTGGATATGGCCCTGGTGGCTCGTTCTCGTCATCCTCGTGGCGGGTCTCATCGTGTGCTGGTTGGGTTGGCGTGACTCGTCGAAGACGGACAGGAGGTGGCTGCGGCGGGCGCTCATGGTCGCCGTCGTCGCCGCGATGGGAACCGGGCCCGGAATCCGCACGGACGTTGCCGAACTCGGAACGAACGCGGAGGTGTACTTCGTCGTCGACACCACCGGATCGATGGGAGCCGAGGACTATGACGGGGACCGGCGCCGCATCGACGCCGTGCGTGAGGATATCGTGGCAATCGCGCACGAGTATCCGGGAGCGCGATTCTCCATCGTGCGTTTCGATTCCCAGGCCACAAGGCAGCTGCCGTTGAGCTCGGACATTCGCGCGGTCGAATCGTGGGCCGAGACGTTCAAGCTTGAGAACACCTACAGTTCCCATGGATCGACGATCAATCGGCCGGTCCCGGAGCTACAGGAGGCGCTGCAGCGCTCGGCGGAGGAGAAACCTGCGAACATTCGCATCCTCTACCTGTTCTCGGACGGGGAATCGACCGATGCGGAAGCGGACCCCGCCGCGGCGTACTCGCAGCTGGGAGATTATGTGGCCGGCGGTGCGGTGCTCGGCTATGGAACAGACGAGGGCGGACCCATGAAGGTCAACGGCGGCTTCAACGAGGGAACGTACATCGAGGACTCATCCACGGGGGAGCGTGCGATCTCCCGCCTCGATGAGCAGACTCTGCAGCAGGCGGCTGACCAGCTCGGAATCCCGTATGCTCACCGGACTCAGCCGGGAATCGACAACTCGCTGCTCGTGGGCGGAATCGATGACCTTCTGGACGAGAACAAGAACACCCGCAGCGTGTACAACCTGCAGATCTGGCCATTGGGGATCGTGTTGCTTGGCCTCGTGCTCTGGGAGGTCTATGCGAGCGCCCCGCGCCTGCGCGCTGCCTACGAGGTGCAACGCGCCCTGGGCAGAAGGAGCGGGCAGTGAGGAGGAGGGCCATGGATTGGAATGTGAAGGTCCTGCTGTCGATCGTGATCAGCGCGCTACTCGTCGCGCTCGCGGTGTGGACCGGATTCATGTACCTCAGCCCTCATCTGGGCCAACAGGCATACCGCGACGGCCGATACGCCGCCGCAGAGAGGCATTATTCGACCGCGATGCGCGCCACCCCCGACGCTTGGGAAGGATGGCGGGCGCCGTTCAATCGCGGTACCTCGCGGCTGCACATGGGAGTCGACGCCGAGGCGGGCGGTTTAGACGGAGGGCCCGGGACCGGGTACAGCACGATTGCTGACGCGGGAATCATCGATCGGGCAGTGACGGATCTGGAACTGGCGTTGGAGCGGGTTCCAGAGGCCGAACGAGTGGATGGTCAGGTGGCGGATCCCGACGAGCAACCCGAGTGCCAGGTGCGCCGCAATCTCTCCATCGGACAGGAGCTGCAAGGAGATGCCAAGGTGGGTGCAGGTGACCAAGAGGGAGCTGCGGCCGCCTACGCGTTGGCGCAGGAGACCCTGGCCCCCTGCCAGGAATCTGAGAAGAACCAGGATCAATCCGAACGCCAGGAGCAAAAGGAACAGGAGAACAATCAGGATGACGGCGGAGGAGACGGGGGCGGAGGCGAAGAGCCCGATAACGGCGGAGGAGACGGGGGCGAGGAACCCGATGGCGATGGTGGCAACGGAGGTCAGGAGACCGACCCCGAGAACCAGGGGAAGGAAGACGAGCTCGAGGAGCGCAACCAACGCGGGCAGGAAGAATACGACGAGCAGGAGGGCGACGGCTACGGTGGCGGCGTGAACTGGTAGTCGTGGCGTAGGCGTGGGGGCTGCGCGAGGTTGTGCGGGGAGGGCCGGGCGAAGGGGAGCGGGCGGGCTGGATGAAGGGGACCGGGCGGGCTGGATGAAGGGGAGTGGCGCTGTTCAACGGCCGTAGACGACGACGTCGAGGACCTTCCAGGCGAGCATGGCGACCAGTGACACGAGACCGCCATAGAGGAACGCCTGTTCCGTGGATCCGGCCATCTCCGGACGACCGCAGTCCGCGCGCTCGCGGTTGATGCGGATTGCAGCGTAGTATCCCGCAACGACCCACACCAGGGCGATGGGAACGCCGATGACGGGCTGGGCGCGGGTGAACACGATAATGAACGCGACGAAGAACATACACATCACGGTCGCCGCGACCGCTATCCGGCCCACACGATTCATATCTCTATTGTGGTCCACTCGGTGTCGTTTTGGGGCGGCACGCCGTGTTCCTTTGGTCATCTTGTCGCTGTTGGAACCTGAGGCCTCTCAAGAACTGGGCCTCTCAAGAATAGGGAGCTCTCCTCTCCATCACAGTCTTCGTATGGTGGACTTGTGGACGGTGGGCTTCTGGATGGCAGGTTGCCTGAAGCGAGACTCTCCCTCTCAGGAACACAAGACTTTCACTCACAGGAAAAAGGAGCGAACAGCGGGCAGAATCTGCACGTCGCCCGGCAACCAGGGGAGGGAATCGATCTCGGCCGCGCGCACCCAACGCAGCTCACGATGGCTGAAGCCGAGGATGGGCGCCGGCGATGCCTCGGGAAAGGTCGCGAGCCACAGGCGCATGAAGCTGCCGTTGGGGAGAGGCCAGTCCTCCTGAGAAGCGGACTGCGTCGCCGTTCCGTTCACATCGGGATCCTCACCCGCGATGTAGTCGCTTGTATACGCTGCTCTGCAACCGGCATTTCTCAATGGTTGATCGGCGCTGATTGCGTCGCGGTTGTCTGCCGGTCCGGCGATGCGGCGTCCAAGCGTCAGGGTTGTGGACAGCTCCTCGCGAATCTCGCGTCGCAGCGCAGCCTCCGGCGTCTCGCCGGGCTCGACTTTGCCGCCGGGAAATTCCCATAAGCCTGCAAGTTGCTCCGGGTAGGAGCGCTGCGCGGCAAGGAGTCGTGTGGGCCGGATCAGAGAATCGACGATCGCAGCGCCTACGACGAGTTTTGGCATCTCTTCTCCGTTCCTTTCCGGAGCGAGCATCCGGCTTGGGTTCAAGTTCCTCGTGGATTCGCTCAGTTTCTCGCATAAGAGAGCCGATGCCCAAACTATTATTCGTTTTCGGGGGCGGCCTGCATATATTTGCAGGCCTATGCCGATTTCGGATAGTTATTTCGGAAGGCGGGGAAGTCAGAGGCTGGATCGCTCGAAATGATCGTTCATAGCGACACGAAGCTGTTGTATTGGCCTATGACCGGCTGCAGATGGAGCGGGCGACGGGAGTCGAACCCGCCTCTGAAGCTTGGGAAGCTTCCATTCTACCGATGAACTACGCCCGCAAGACGCTTGACCAGCTTACAGCGCTCGCCACGGTTGAGCAAAAACGCCGTGCCCGATTGAGATCGTCGACTTCCGGCCCTCCCGGCTTATTTGGCCCTCCCGGGTTCTCTGGGCCGGAAAGCCTCTTGGGCGAAGCCGGGGAGTCCCTGTGAGTGAATCTGTGAGTGAAATGGAACGACTCCGACGTCAACATGAAGTGGCCGCGTTTGCGCTGCGAGCTGCGTCGGGCCTCTAAGTCATGCGAAAATCAGATCGTGCTTCTTTCTGATCGTGATATTCGCAAGTATGCCGAATCCGGCCGCATCAACGTGACACCGTGGGATCCACAGATGATTCAGCCCTCCTCGGTGGATATCCATCTTGACCGGTTCTTCCGACTCTTCGACAACCACAAGTACCCCGTCATCGACCCGGCCGCAGACCAGCCCGACCTCACCCGACTCATCGACGTCTCGGCGGATGGCGAGTTCGTGCTGCACCCGGGCGAGTTCGTGCTCGGATCGACTTTTGAGACGGTCTCCCTGGCCGACGATGTCGCCGCCCGCCTCGAGGGTAAGTCCAGCCTTGGCCGCCTTGGGTTGCTCACCCATTCCACGGCGGGTTTCATCGACCCGGGCTTCTCGGGCCACGTGACCCTTGAGCTCTCCAACACGGCGACGATGCCCATCAAGCTGTACCCGGGTATGAAGATCGGCCAGCTCTGCTTCTTCCAGCTCTCCTCGCCCGCGGACGCACCTTACGGCAACGGCGCGGATGGCTCGCGCTATCAGGGGCAGCGTGGGCCCACGGCCTCGCGTTCTTTCCGGAATTTCCATCGGGTCGACGTGGGCAACGCCCCGCTGGAACTCTGAGCCGCGCTGGAACTCTGAGCCGCGCTGGAACTCTGAGCCGCGCTGGAACTCTGAGCCGCGCTGGTGCCTTGAAAGGGGCCTCGATTCCGGCCGCTATCCAGGTTCCACATCTCGCAAGAGGTCACACATCGCGCGAGAGGCCACAGGTGGGACAGTGTTGGAAGTGTGGCCTCTCGCCAGAAGTGTGGCCTCTCCGAAGATGCACGGCACCCGTGCCGCCGGTGATGGTGGCCGGTTTTGTTGCGGGGATTCGGTGGCGCACTTGTGGCGCACTTGGCGCTGGATCTTCGGTGACCATGCGGCGATCGATGCCATGGTCAGGGTATTCGCCGGAAATCTGACCGAGTGCCGACCGAGATCGTGGCTGCCATGGCTGCACTCGCGGTAGCGAGATTTGCTCCGCTGAGTCTCCTATTCCCTGTCCCTGGAATCTTCGACATATCTCACTTTTGCGATTGTCGAAGGTGATAGGACGAAGCCCTAGAGGTGGCGTTTTGCCGCTGGTTATCGCGGTTTTCTCCTTCTCTTTGGGTATCGTATAGTTCAGGTTTCACCTTCTGTATACCCTCGGCTGACATCGTTGAATATGATACGATGTGTCTGCGAAATGTGCGGGTTGGCCTGTGTTGCCGTTGCCCGCTTCCTGACCACCCTCCATCAATCGTTGAGGAGTGATTAATGCCGGCGCTTCTGCTCCTGTTCTTTCTCGGAGCCCTTGGCGCGCCAGCACTGATGAAAAGGGGTCGGCTCGGGTTTGTCTTCCTCGCCGGAATACCCGGAATCGCTTTGCTCTGGTTCCTCATGGAGCTGCCGCAGGCATTCCGCGGCGAGGTTTACGTCCAGAAAGTGGCGTGGCTACCCCAGCTCGGTTTCACCTTCGATGTTCGTATCGATGCGTTATCCCTGATCATGGCTTTGCTGGTGACCGGCGTAGGAACACTGGTGCTGCTTTACTCGGCCAGATACTTCAGCTCCTCCGCCTCACACCTGGGGCGATTTGCGGGGGTTTTCCTCGCTTTCGCGGGAGCGATGCTGGGCCTTGTCACCACAGATTCCACGCCAGCGCTCTATCTGTTCTGGGAACTCACCACCGTCTTCTCCTTCCTTCTCATCGGGCACTATTCCGACCGAACGAGTTCTCGACGTGCGGCCATGCAGGCCATCATCGTGACCACTGCTGGCGGTCTCACGATGCTGGTCGGCATCGTGATGCTCGGTGAGATGCCGGGCGGATCCTACTCATTCTCCGAGCTCCTCGATTCAGCGAACCGGGGTGCTCTGGGGGCGGGGACTCCCGCCCTGCTCTCCACCGCCGTGGTCCTGATGCTCATCGGAGCCTTCTCGAAGTCAGCCCTGATCCCCTTCCATTTCTGGCTTCCGGCGGCGATGGCAGCTCCCACCCCCGTCTCCGCATATCTGCACGCGGCGGCCATGGTGAAGGCGGGCGTGTACCTCGTTGCACGCCTCGCCCCCGGGCTCGCGGATGTAGCTCCATGGCGCCCCATGGTGCTCGTCGCGGGAATCGGGACGTTGCTCATCGGAGGATACCGGGCGCTCAAACAGCATGACATCAAGCTGATCCTCGCCTTTGGAACAGTGTCCCAGCTCGGCCTGATCATCCTGATGGTCGGCTACGGTGAGGCCGAGATGGCACTCGCCGGGCTCATGATGCTCTGCGCTCATGCGCTCTTCAAGTCCGCCTTGTTCCTATCGGTCGGTGTGGTAGATGTCGCGATGGGCACGCGCGACCTGCGCGAACTCAGCGGGGTCGGACGGGCCATGCCGGTCACGGCCACATTCGCCGGTCTCGCCACCGCTTCGATGATCGGGTTGCCGCCCTTCGCTGGATTCGTAGCGAAGGAAACCAGCCTCGAGGCTCTCGTCGGAGGAGATCTCACAGCCACCATCACCTGGATCGCCATTGCGGTCGGATCGGCTCTCACGGTCGCCTACGGTCTTCGTTTCTGGTGGGGTTCGTTCGCTGATAAGCCCGGTGTGGAGCCGCTGCCCGTGGGGCGCACCTCGCGCGTGATGGTGGCGCCTGTCGTCATTCTCGCGACGCTCGGTCTGCTGCTCGGCATCTTCTCCTCATGGTGGAGTCAGCTGCTGGAACTGTACGCGGACACCTACACGGGCACGCCGGGCCACCTGGCACTCTGGCACGGCTTCGGCATGCCGCTTCTCATCACGTGCGGTGTGATCGTCGTCGGAGTGCTGCTTTTCAAGTTCCGCACCCCATTCGAGAAGCTGGCTCTCAAGCACGAGTTCCCCAAGGGCGCTGACCAGGTGTACCGAGACCTCATCAGGGGCTTGGAGCGTCTGTCCGGCGTCGTCACCGGCGCGACGCAGCGTGGTTCGCTGCCCGCCTATTTGTCCACTATCTTCGTTTTCGCTCTCATCACGGTCACGGCGGCGGGAGTCTTCGGTGGCGCATCGTTGCCCGGCGGCGTCAGGCTCTGGGACTCGTGGGCACAGGGAGCGACCGCCCTGGTGACACTGAGTGCGGCGGTTCTGGCCGCCCGTGCGCGCCACCGCATGAAGGCGGTACTCCTCATGAGCGTGACGGGCTACGGCGTGGCTCTGACCTATGAGCTGTACGGCGCACCCGATCTGGCGCTGACGCAGGTGTTGTCCGAGACGATCACACTGGTGCTGTTCGTGCTGGTGTTGCGTCGTCTGCCTCCCTATTTCTCCAACCGTCCGTTGCGCCGTTCGCGCAGCTGGCGCCTTCTTCTGGCAATCGCCTCGGGCGTCTCTGTCGCCGTCGTCGCAGCCATGGCCTCCGCCAGCCGCGTCCATACCCCTATCTCCGAGCTGTTCGCGGAAGAGGGATTCAGTTTCGGCTACGGCAGGAACATCGTCAACGTGACACTTGTGGACATCCGTGCCTGGGACACCCTGGGGGAGACGTCCGTTCTGGTGGTCTGCGCAATGGGCATCTCGTCACTGTTGTTCGTGCGTGATCGCGTGGGCCGTACAGATCGCCTTCGCAATGTTCTGGGACCGGTCGATTCGAGGACGCGCGCCAAGTTCGTCGAAGTTGTGAACGACGGCGGATTCGTGGCCAGGCCGCTCCCGAACAGCGATCTTCCTTTGCAGGAGGGCCGTTCCAGGAGATGGTTGGCCACGATCATGCGCCATGGCGTCGAGTCGCGGCCGGTCATTCTGATGGTCGGAACCCGGCTGGTCTTCTACTCCATCGTCATGGTCTCGATGTTCCTGCTGTTCTCCGGGCACAACCAGCCCGGCGGCGGATTCGCGGGAGGCCTGCTCGCTGGAATCGCACTGGCGCTGCGCTACCTGGCGGGTGGACGTTTCGAGTTGGGAGCGGCTCTGCCGCTGCTGCCCTCTCACCTCATGGGAGGCGGCCTGCTCACCGTCACCGCTTCGGCACTCATCCCGGTGCTGCTTGGAGGGAATCCGTTGCAGACCGCGATGTTCGATTTCACCCTGCCGGGCTTCGGCGATGTTCACTTCGCCACGGCGCTCATCTTCGATATCGGTGTCTATCTGGCGGTCGTTGGCTTGTCCCTGGAGATTCTGCGTTCGCTCGGTGGAGAGATCGACCGTCACGGAGAGCTGGAGGGCTTGCAGGGGCCGGACGATCTGATGATCGTGGCTCGAGATGACGAACGCGCCGCCGTGAAGAGAGAGATGGATGCGGAGGCTCAGTTGTCCGAGCAAGGCGATGACGCGAGTCCTTCTGAGGGAGCGCGCTTCTCCGGATCGAGACGGGAGGTGAGGAACCGATGAGTTCCCTTGCACTGATTGTTCTATGCGGTGTGCTGGTCGCCGTGGGCGTCTACCTCATTCTTGAACGTTCGCTCTCCCGCATCGTTCTAGGACTGGCCGCCCTCTCCAACGGCATCAACATTCTGTTTCTCATTGCCGGTGGACGCTCCGGCGAGCTTGCTTTCGTGGGCAGCGCGGAGCCGTCTGAGATGGCCGATCCATTGGTCCAGGCCATGGTGCTGACGGCGATCGTCATCACCCTGGGCATGACGGGCTTCTTGCTGGCGATGGCCTATCGCACCTGGCAGCTGAGGGACAATGACGAAGTCCGAGACGACCGAGAGGATCGCGCCGTGGCAAAGCGCAAGGCGGCAGCCGCCATGGAGGCCCACGACGATATCGGCAATCTGTCGGATACCGCCGCGGAGTTCCACGACGACGTCGACACGAGCGAGGGAGGCAAGGAGTGAGCCTGAACGTCCTTCTCGCGGTCCCCGTCGTCCTGCCATTGCTGGGCGCTGGAATTCTGCTCGCCTTCCCGGCGAAGAGGTTCCGCCGCCTGCAGTCTTTCGCTGCAATCGGGGTGCTTGTGATCGTGCTGGCCGCCGCGGTCGCACTGCTCATCGGTTCACTCGACGGCCCGGTGGTTCTCGATATCGGCGGGTGGGCAGCTCCCGTAGGTATCGCCCTCGTGGCGGACCGGCTCTCCACTCTCATGCTGGTCACCTCGGTGACCGTGACCTTGGTGGTGCTGCTGTACTCGATGTTCCAGGGTGCCGCGGATGGAGATAAGGGAGCGCCTTCGGCGATCTATTTCCCGGCCTTCCTTATCTTGTCGGCCGGAGTTTCCAACGCCTTCCTGTCCGGGGATCTCTTCAACATCTATGTTGGCTTCGAGATCCTGCTGGCGGCATCGTTCGTGCTCATCACAATGGGTGGAACCTCGGAGCGGATGCGCACCGGTAGCGTCTACGTGATCGTCTCGCTGGTGTCCTCGATGTTGTTCCTCATCTCGATCGGGCTCATCTACGCCTCCACTGGAACTGTCAACCTGGCTCAGCTTGCCTACCGGCTGCCGGAGGTCGATCCCGGCATGCGGCTGGTGCTGCAGGTGATGCTGCTCATCGCCTTCGCCATCAAGGCGGCGATCTTCCCGCTCTCGGCATGGCTTCCCGATTCCTATCCAACGGCGTCGGCTCCGGTCACCGCGGTGTTCGCGGGCCTGCTGACGAAGGTGGGCATCTATGCCATCATCCGCACCCAGACCCTGCTCTTCCCCGGTGGGAGATTGGACGACCTGCTTGCGGGCTTCGCGATAGCGGCGATGCTGGTGGGCATCCTGGGTGCCGTGGCGCAGCAAGACGTCAAACGATTACTTTCCTTCACACTGGTGTCCCACATGGGATACATGGTGTGGGGTATTGCGATCAATTCCGATGCCGCCCTGTCCTCGACGATCTTCTACGCCGTTCATCACATCACCGTCCAGACCGCGCTGTTCTTGGTCGTCGGTCTGATCGAGCGAAAAGGCGGCACCACCTCGCTGGTGAAACTGGGATCGCTGGGCGCTGCCGTTCCCGGAATCGCCATCCTCTATCTGATCCCGGCGCTCAACCTGGCGGGCGTGCCCCCCATGTCCGGATTCCTCGGCAAGCTGGGCCTGATGCAGGCCTCAGCCACCCGCGGAGAACCGATCGACTGGGCGCTTATCGCGGCGGGGATCATCACCTCGATCCTTACGCTCTATGCCGTGATCCGAGTGTGGAACATGGCGTTCTGGCAGAAGGCCCCGGAGCCGCTGCCGGAGCGGAACTGCCCGAGCGGCATGGTCGGTGCGGCGGCGACCCTCGTCGCGCTGTCCCTGATGCTGACAGTGATCGCCAATCCGCTGCGCGGCTTCACCGACCGTGCGGGGCAGGAGCTACGTGCCCGCGCGCCCTACATAGTGGCGGTGCTCCCAGAGGCGGGCGAGAGGGGAAGCGGGGTTTCCCCGGAGGTCAAGGAGAGCGAGGACCCGGATATATCCCCGACGAACTCGCCCTCGCCATCTCCTTCCGACGTCTCGCCGACGCCCACTCCAAGCCCTTCCGGGTCCACGACGCCTGCCGCGGCCGGCAGGCAGAGCTCTTCGGAATCCGCTGATGCAGCGTTCCCCCTGATGGAGGTGACAACCCCATGAGCAAAGCAAGTGAAGCCATTCGCATCGCGACCCAGCGGCCCGGTCGTTTCCCGCACGCCTCGCTGGGAACCCTGGTCTGGCTCACCATCGTCTGGGTGTTGCTGTGGGGTGAGATCTCGCCCAGCAACATTCTCTCGGGTTTCGGGCTCGCCCTGCTCATCACCACGATCGCCCCGTTCCCGACGGTGCGTTTCGATGGGCGTTTCCGCCCGAAGGCGCTGGTGTGGCTCATCGTCAAGTTCATCTATGATCTGGTGGTCTCCGCGTTCCAGCAGGCTTTCTTCATCATGAGGCGTAAGAAGCCTCGCGGTGCCATCATCAGGGTCGCTCTCCGGTCCGAATCGGACGCTTACCTGGCGATGACCGCGGGGATGTCCGCCGTCGTCCCCGGCTCGGTGCCGGTGGAGGCGGACGCGGCGAGCGGAACGCTCTACATCCACGTCTTCGATATCGGGCTTGCCGGCGGCGTCTCCAACGCCCACCAGAGCATTCTGGATCTGGAGGAGCGCATTCTGCGGGCTTTCGCCTCGCGCAACGAACTGATGCGGGCTGGGTTCGTTCCCGGTTCCTCTCGCAAGGCGGGGAGACTGCCCGTGCCCTATGCACCCGCCTATGAACCGCGAAAGGAGGAGCGATGATCTGGATTGTGAGCATATGCGGAGTCATGCTCTTCATATCCGCTTTCCTGGTGCTGTGGCGCATCAACGATGGCCCCAACACCCTCGACCGGATGGTGGGCGTGGACGTCATGACGTCCATCATGCTCGGTGCGTTGGCCCTCCTGGTCGCGATGACCCGGCGTTCGGATCTGCTGGCAGTGTTCGTGGTCGTCTCGGTGGTGGGCTTCCTGGGATCGGTTTCGGTCTCGCGGGCCGCGCGGCCGGACGACCCAGGCAAGAGGCGTATCCTCACCATTGAGGAGGAGCGCGCCATCGCAGCCGCCGAGGATGAGGATGACGACGACGATACCGCCGCTCCCGTCCACCCCGACGGCTCCGACGAGGAGGACGCCGATGGATAACCTTCTGGATATACTGGGCGCCGCCTTCCTTTTCGCGGGATGTTCTCTCACGTTGGTCGCGGCGATCGGGATCTTCCGTTCGGGGGATCTCATCTCCCGCCAGCACATCGCCACGAAGCCCCAGGTGCTTTCCCTGATCTTGAATCTGACAGGTGCCGCGTTGTTGGTGCGGGATTCGACGATGACCTGGACGATGCTACTCGTCATCGCCTTCCAGCTGATCACATCGCCTATCTCCGCCCACATGCTTTCCCGCGCCGGTTACCGTACCGGGACGGCACGAGCGGAGAATCTGGTGGTGGACGAATTGCGGGAGGACCTGCACGTCAACACGTCGGCGGTCGATAATGAGAGAGACAGACGCTAACGTAGCGGTAACGATACATGAACCGCGCGCCCGCCCCCTTGCGGGCGCGCGTCCCGACCGAAGGGAAACGGTATGAATATCGGCTGGAAATTGGTGAGCGCAGGCGCTGGAATCGTCTCCGGATTTCTCGCCAACAAGATCGCCGATGGCGTGTGGAAGGCCGTGGTGGGCCGCGAGCACCCTCAAGAGGACGACTACACGGAGCCGCTGCGGGACACTCTCGTGTTCTCCCTGGTATCAGCGGTTGTGGGCGTGGTGGTCAATCAGCTGGTCACGCGTTCGGCCGCGAAATGGTATGGGCTGGACAAGCTCGGCGGCGACTTGGCCGACGATTTGAAGGACTCCGGGCTGGCCGAGCCCGCGAAGTAATAGCTGTACCGTCGACTGGGCAGAACACCGCTGCTCAGCCGACGGTTGTTTTTGCTCAGTCTGCGTGACGTTCGGCATCCGATATCACAGGCGGGCACTTGCGATATCGGCGAGTGCTTCGGGTAGGCTAGTGGCCACGACAGGGGAGCGCCACCATGGCGCTGAGAGTGCATATGCAGACCCTCGAACCTGATCCGGTTAGTACCGGCGTAAGGGAGTCGAGTTCCTCTCCCCACCACCCGGTGGGCCCTCCATGATTGGAGGAAACCGTGTTACGTCACGATCTGAAAATTCGTTCGGCACTGGCGGGTACCGCCGCGCTGGCGTTGGCGCTATCCGCATGCTCCGGTTCGAACGATGGCGGTGGGGAGGAAGGCTCCACCACCGTCAATGTCCTGGTCCATGACTCGTTCAACATCCCGGATGAACTGATCACGCAGTTCGAGGAGGAGTCGGGCTTCAAGGTGACCACCAGCTCGCCGGGCGATGCGGGCGTCGTCGTCAATCAGCTGATCCTCTCCAAGGACAATCCGACCGTGGACGCGGTGTACGGGGTTGAGAACTTCTCGGTGGCCAAGGCCGTCGACGAGGGCGTCTTCGCTCCGTATACCTCCCCGGATTTGCCGGAGAGTGCCGAGCAGTATGTCCTCGACGATTCGCTGACCCCGATCGATGTGGGCGACGTGTGCGTGAATGTGGACCACGCGTGGTTCGAGGAGAACGGCCTCGCCGAGCCCGAGACGCTGGACGATCTCGCCAAGCCTGAATACGCCGAACTCCTTGTGGTCCAGGACCCGGCGACTTCATCGCCGGGACTCGCTTTCCTTGTGGGGACGATCGGCGCCAAGGGGGTCGACGGCTATGAGGAGTACTGGACGCAACTGCTCCAGGGAGGTACCAAAGTGGCCTCTGGCTGGTCTGATGCCTACTATTCGGACTTCTCCGGTGCCGATGGCCAGGGCGATTACCCGCTTGTCGTCTCCTATTCCTCGTCGCCGGCGGAGACTGCCGGCGCCACTGGGTCCCTCGATGCCACGTGCGTTCGTCAGGTCGAGTTCGCAGGCGTGATAGAGGGAGCCGAGAACCCCGAAGGTGCGCAGGCATTCGTGGACTTCCTGCTCTCCGACGAGGTGCAGGAGGCGATTCCGTCGAACATGTACATGTATCCGGTGAACTCGGATGTGGCACTGCCCGAGGATTGGACGAAGTACGCGACCCTTCCCACTAACCCGATCGAGGTCGATGTGACCGAAGTCGCGGAGAATCGCGATGCGTGGATCAAGACATGGACCACGCTTTATGAACAAAATGCCAAGTAACGAAAAAACCTCATGACGCGGTTCAAGCAGTCGAGTCCCCTCTCTGCTCGCGTTCGTGACCCCCGCCGCGATCTCGGAAATAATATTCGCGGAGCCCGGGGAGAGGGTGCCGTGGCCGTCCTAGCGTGGGGATCGGCCACGGTGCTCCCCATCGTCTTCCTCACGGTTTTCTTCCTATGGCCCGTCGGTGCCATGTTGGTGCGAGGTTTTTTCGATAACGGTTCTCTGGATCTGAGCGGGTTTGCGGAGGTCCTCGCGCAGGGGCGGACGTGGCGCATCGTCCGGCAGACCCTGTGGATGGCGGTGGCCGGTACCGCCGGCGCGGTGGTACTGGGAATCCCCGGTGCCTATGCGCTCTACCGTTGCCGCTTTCCCGGGCAGCGTGTGTTGCGGGGGATCGCCTCCGTTCCGTTCGTGCTGCCGAGCGTGGTAGTCGGTGTGGCCTTCCGTGCGCTTCTGGGCCGCGGGGGACCCTACGAGTTTCTCGGTCTGGATGAGACGACGACGGCCGTCGTCCTCGCGATGGTCTTCTTCAACTTCTCGGTCGTGGTCCGCACTGTGGGAAGCATGTGGGCGGGGCTGGACCCGCGCCAAGAGGAGGCTGCTCGAACGCTGGGCGCCTCCGGGCCGCGGGTCTTCTTCACCATCACCATGCGCAATCTCGGGCCGGCCATCGGCTCTGCGGCGAGCCTCGTGTTCCTGTTCTGTTCGACGGCGTACGGCATCGTGCAGACGCTGGGCCGGCCCGGTTACGGGACGCTGGAGACGGAGATCTGGGTTCAGACGACCACATATCTGGATCTGCAGACCGCCGCGGTTCTTTCCCTCCTGCAGTTCCTCATCGTGGCGTTGGCGCTGGCTTTGAGTCATCGCATGCGCAACGACGTTCCGCTGCGTATGAACGACACCTGGGCGCGACGCCGCAGCGCGGCAGATCGTCTGGCCATCGGATTCACCCTGCTCGTGATTCTGCTGCTCCTCATCGCCCCGATGGCTTCGTTGCTCGCACGGGCGTTGTATAGGGAGGGGAAGTGGAGCCTGGAGAACTTCCGACTGCTGGCAACGACCGGTCAGGGCTTCACCGGAGGTACCACGGCCCTGGAGGCGTTGCAGAACTCGCTGACCATCGCCTTCCAGGCGACGGCTATCGCCCTGCTGATCGGCGTCCCTCTGGCCCTGGTGCTCTCGCGACCGGTACGTGGAAGAATGCTGCGTCGCGGGCAGCAGGCTCTCGATTCTCTTGCAATGCTGCCGTTGGGTATATCCGCGGTCACCGTGGGGTTCGGCTTCTTCGTCTCCCTTTTGGGACCGCCTCTCAACCTGGCCGGTTCGCGGATGCTCGTGCCGCTTGTCCAGGCAGTGATTGCGCTTCCCCTGGTGATTCGTTCGCTGGTACCGGTGTTGCGCGCCATCGACCCGCGGCTGCGTGAGGCGGCGGCGACGCTGGGCGCCTCTCCCTTGCGGGTTCTCCTGACTATCGACGGCCCTTTCCTGCTACGTGGGCTCGGGCTGGCTACGGGCTTCGCCTTCGCCATCTCGTTGGGAGAATTCGGGGCGACCAGCTTCCTGGCATCGCCGGAGTTCCAGACCCTGCCGGTGCTCATATCGAAGTTGTTGGGCAGGCCCGGGGCGGATAATTACGGTATGGCCATGGCCGGCGCCGTCGTCCTTGCCGTAGGGACCGCGGGAATCATGGCCATTTGTGAGTCGTTGCGGCCGCGTTCGGTCCGTAGCGTGGAGGGTATTGGAAGATGAGTGGGACGTTGGAGAAGACGGCCGGCACTCCGGCACTGGAGTTGCGCGACGTCGTCGTCACCTATCCGGACGGATACGAGGCTATCCACGGGGCCGATCTCACGGTCGGCGCTGGGCAGATAGTGGCGCTGCTGGGTCCCTCCGGCTCGGGGAAGTCCTCGCTTCTGCGAGCGGTGGCCGGGTTGGAGGCCGTGACGCGCGGCGAGGTCTACATCTGGGGCCGGAACATGGTGGGGGTGCCCGTTCACAAGCGGGGCTGCGGAATGGTGTTCCAGGATGGCCAGCTTTTTCCGCATCGCACGGTCGCTGGAAATATCGCCTACGGTATCGAACGCACGGGGCGTTCCAAACGGCAGGTGGCCGACGAGGTGAGCGAATGGCTGGATCTGGTGGGGCTCTCCGGGTTCGGAGATCGAGCCATCACCACCCTCTCCGGTGGGCAGGCGCAACGCGTTGCTTTGGCACGCTCCCTTGCCCCGCGCACCGGCCTGCTCCTGCTCGACGAGCCGCTTTCCGCCCTCGATCGTTTCCTGCGCGAGGAACTCTCGGTTGAGCTGCGGCGCATCATGACGGCCGCGAACACCGGCGGGGTGTACGTGACCCATGATCACGACGAGGCCTTCACAGTGGCCGACCGCATTGCGCTGGTCGAAGATGGGAACATCGTGGCCAACGGGACCGTTGCCGAGATCCGGGAGAGGCTGGCGCGCTGAGGCCGTGCTCGCTCGCGAGGCGGATGCCGGGAAACTCATCGGTGAGTTGGCGAGTTGGGGAGTTGGCTGCGGGGCGTCTCATCGCACGCGTGAACGGATCGATCAGGGTGGTGAACTACCAGTGCACAGGCGTGTATTGAGTGGCCGAAAGTGGCATCCGCGGACCTTGGTCCCGTAGGGTTGAACCTATGGAGATTCGGGAGATCGAGCCGATCGAGGTGGCGCAGTGGGCACCTCGCGTGGTCGATCACATGGCCGAGGTCAGGGTGGCCAGCGCCGCATTGCGTCCTGCCCAGATTCCCCGGTTCAAGCGCATTCAGCTGGAGCGATTTCGCGTCGGGGTCCCGCATGGCTCCCAGATCTTCGTCAATGACGACTTCTCGCAATGGCTATGGCTGGATCACTCAGGGGTACCGGATCTCGTGGATGTCCGCGTTGCCACCGATCCCGAGAGATGGGTACGCGTCTTGGATGGGGCAGCGGAAGGCAAGGCCGCCCTCTGCAGCATCTTTCCCCGCGGCGATAGCGAAGGGTTTTTCGCACGGGTCACCCAGCATGAGATCCAGATCAACCTCGCGGCGGACCTGCAGCGCATCTCAGCCCTTCCCGAGGCGGATCTTCCGCTCAATAGAGCATTGGTAGGCGATCTCTCTCCTGAGTCCGTCAACACGGCGAACACGAAGAAGGCCAACATTCGTCTGCGTTCCATGAGCGCCGGTGAGTTGGGTGAGTACCTGGGTTCCATCCTGCATTCCTGGGCGCGCCATCAGGTTGCGGTGTATCCGGAGACGAGCATCGAGCACTGGATTCAAGTCGGAGCCGAAGATCTGGAGCAGAAGCTGCACGACGGCGTCTCCACCCCGGCACACGAGATCTTGGCCATCTGCACCGAATCCGAGATGCTCGGTGGTGTGTGGACCGAGATCGATGGGCAGTGCAGCATCATGCAGTATCTCTATATCTACGGGCCGCATCGGGGCAATGGCTACTCGCGGGCCGCACTTATCGCGCTGGCCGAACGGCTGCGCGTCGAGGGCGTGCGCCGTATCGGCGCCAATATGGTACCGGGCCAGCGCCACATCATCGAAGTCTGCATGTCCGTGGGCTTCAAAGTGACCGAGAGAGTTGTGCGCATTCGCGCGTAAGGGTGAGTTTCCCTCCCGTGCCGGTTGAGCGAGCTGATCCTTTGTCCTGTCGGTAGACCGAATGATCCATCCCCCTTCCGCTGGTTGAGCAGCGTTGAAACCTCGCTGGTTGAGCGAGCCGTAGGCGAGTCGAAGCCAACGGAACTCCAAATTTCGGCATTGTTCATTTCGCCTGATTTCGATTCCGACCACAGGCCTGCACTCAATCGACGGTATAGGTCCGGCTCTAGACCTGCCTCCGATTGACGGCATAAGTCAGTATGAAGGTGTATGCATAATCGGCTACAGCAGGTTGGCTGGATGCCCGCGTCCAATCGACTGCCGTAAGTTGGTAGTGAATTTACCGTTTACTCCAGTGCGCCACAGCCTCTATACCTTCACGGATCAATAGTTCACGCTTTTGTGCGACCACCCTTGTATCTTTTTCTCCATTGCATATGCATCAGCAACCGACTCGTACTCTTGAGCCCAAACAAGCTTCAGCGGAAGCCTTCTCGACGTGTAACGTGACCCTTTCCCTGAAGCATGTTGATCCATACGAATCTCAAGGTTACGAGTGCTACCGACGTAGAACGTTCCATCGGAGCATTCGAGAATATATGTGTGTGGCATACCGGAAGAGTAGAGAAAAAATGCGGAAGCTCAGAAAATCCACAGAGCTGGACCGTGGTTTACTCACTTGATCTTTAATTAGCTGCTGTCGCAACAAGGGGACTCGGGCCCGGGGTTTTGACTCCGCGATGCTTCACTCAACCGGCGTGTAGTTGCATGGTTTCGCCGTCGCTCAACCGACGGAAAGGGACGCGGGTCCGGTGGCAAGGGTGACCATCAACAGCAGCGTCAAGGATGTGCGTTGCCAGAGACTCCGCCATCCCAGGTGCCAACTGAGCCTGTTCATCCTGTAAGTTTCCCGTCAGCGAGAACGAGTACGTGATCGGCTCGGTTAGCGACTGCGTCGTTGTGTCACCACGACGCAGCAGATCCCCTCATCAGCTGCCTTTCGGATGGCATCGACGACGACGTCGGCAGACACGGAATCCAGAGCACCGGTCGGTTCGTCTGCGAGCAGCACCGGTGACTGCCCAACCAAAGCCCTCGCGATAGCGACTCGTTGGAGGATCCGGTCGATTTCCGGTCTCCGCCGATCGTCATCCAGTCAACTAGTTCTTCATCAACCGTATTGCGCATCGGAATCGGATCCGACATTCTTCCGTCCCCGCCCATACCGATCTCGGCGTGTACAACATGTGCGCGAAGTTGGTCCAGTGTGCACCGCGTGTCAGGTCCTCTTGCTGACTGCAAAGCGATGAATTAAGAAAGTGCGTATCTGTCTTCCGCGGGCAGCGGCAGCTCGCCTTGAGTAAGGCGCCGGATGATGTCGATTGCTTGGGATTCAAGCTTACTCAGATTTTTCTCGAAACCATCGGGCTCGAGAGCATCATCGAGTGTGTGGAAGTGCGACTGTGCGGCGACGTTCTTCGTATTGGAAATGAATGATTCGCGGCATTTGTCGAGCGGGCGTACCCCAATGTGACTTTTAGCAGTAGCAACCCCACGGAGATATCCCTGTGGAACGTAATGATGTATTTTCGCAGTATTGCCACTCGCCATAAATAGATCATCTCAGCGGCCTCTGACGTTGATGCCGGTAAACGCCTTGTTTGGGCCTGATCCGACCTCCGACGGGACTGGCCACTTGCTTTTGCTATGAATCGTCGGCTGGGCGGGGCATCACAGGACCCGTCTAGGCGGACATATACCTTATAGGAGCCTGGTCTAGAGGCCTCATCGACTTCCTGTCGGTCCGTCCGGTCCGTTGCCTCCCAACCGGAAAGTGGAAAGGTAGAACCATCATGGCAAACATCGCGGAACAATGAGAGATCTAGGCTGGGGCACATTGGTTCGCACTCCTGCCGTTTCTGTGCCGAGCCACACCCTGCCATCGTAGCTACGACGGCTAGGAAGGTATCGAGCAAGAGCGGGTCACGTTCAGCGCAGTCTGCGACTTGTCGTACGGCCCATGCAGTCAATCCCTCGATACCGGGGGCTTCGCCCTAGATCTTCCGCCCCGCGTCCGAGAGAGGCGGGTGTGCTCGGACGCTTTCTGCTGCTTGGTCAGTTGTTCTTGGTTCGAGCCCAGGTATCCCAGCCATAAATCTGGCACATTCCGCGACTTTCCAGCCCATCCGCCCACTCTGTAACTCGGCCCGCTTCGGGCAGTTTTGCCACTTTGGTCAGCAGAGACCCTCCCGGTGCCCCTGCACTTGGCCTTCTCGGTGGGGGAATGCCGAGTGCTACCGGACGCTCCCGGTGGGAGACCTACCTGCCCGGTATGGACCTCCTCCCGCCCTTAGCCCCCGTCTTCCTCACCCAGCGTGAGGTCGCCGATCTCCTCCGCGTGCCCGTTCGCACGGTCGAGGACTGGCGACTCACCCGCTCCGGCCCGCCGTGGGGGAAGCTCGGACGGCACGTCCGCTACGACCAGGCGGAACTGCTCACATGGCTGAAGGAGTGCCGCCATGGGTAGGCCCCGCATCCGCGCCGGGGAAGCCGGCACCATCCAGATCACGAAGCTCGCGAAAGGCAGGGCTCGGGCGAGAGCGAGGGATGACGCCGGGGCGCTCCACCAGATCGTCGACGTCGCCGCAACCGAAGAAGCAGCCCGGATTGATCTGCGCCGCAAGGTCGAAGCGCTCAGTACCTCGTCGTCCCTCGTGCTCACGGGTGCGAACATGATCGCCGAAGCGTCCGTGTCATGGCTGGAGCAGGTGAGAGCGCGAGCGGTTGCGGGGTCGCTGACGTTCTCGACGTGCGAGTCGTACTCGGGAACCGTGCGCTGCGTGCTGCTGCCGCAGTGCGGCGGAATCACTCTCGATGCGTTGACGGTGGGCCTTACGCTCGCATCGCGTTTGCTCGGGCATGCGAACGAGCAAATCACGAGAACCAGCTACGTCGTTAGCGCGGAAGAGGTCGACCCGATCACCGTCGACGTACTCGATGAGAGCCTGGGGAGTTGAGTATGCGAATGTACTCCCTTGCCCGAGCAGCATTTTCGTTATACATTAATAACATGAGCGAGCGCGAGACGATCAACGGGGTTCCCGTTACCGAGGAGCAGATCGACGCCTGGGCCGCCGAAGCCGAGGCTGGCTATGATATTGCAGCATTGAAGAAGCGCGGTCGCGGACGCCCAGGTCGGGGGGCTGAGCCGTCTCAGGTAGTTGCGCTCCGGCTCACCCTTGAAGAGATCGCCGCGATTGACGAGCGCGCTGAACGTGAGGGCAAGTCACGCTCAGAAGTCATCCGTGAAGCGCTTCACCTGACGCCAGCGTGAACGTTCACGACTCGGCGTTGAAGCACGGTGTTCTCCGTGAAGACGCGATTCAAGCAGCGACATGGGCGGTATGGATCGAGGATCTCGATGAGAACAGCCCGGCACGTCAGTTGCGGCTCGGCTTCGACACTCGCGGTCGACTCTTAGAGACGGTCGTTCTCGTCTTCGACAGCGGTAATGAACTGGTGATTCACGCAATGAAAGCTCGACCGCAGATGATCGACCTACTGCCTTAACCGAGTACTTCATTCGGTATTCGCGCGAGTACTTGCCGCTGATGCGGTGTGTAGTCGTCGATGCCCCTCTTCTCGACGGTGAGCGCCCACCAGAGTGTCCGTTCGAAGCTGCAATCGCCGCGGGTACGCGGGGAAACCGCACCCCACGCGCCCATCTGAGGCGGAGAATCCCACCCCGTCTGGAACGCTTCTTCGTAGGTCAGCATCGCAGTCGTGCTGCACGCCTCGCACCAGTGCTTGAATCGCTTTTCGTCCATGGGGGTGAGAGTAGCTCTGACGTCCGACAAGCCCCGCTGCGTTGCATCGAGTTCAGTCAGGGCTGTTCGGGAAATCCGCGTGTTCCGTCGGTGGCGGAACAGGGCAATTTCTTGAACGCGAGATGGGCCGTATACCTATCGAGTGGAGGAGCCTTCTCGGAAAGGAGGAATGGCTCCGTGACCGCGCTGGGAGTTGTCGCGCCTGCGCGTGTCAGGAAGACGCTCGGAAGTAGCTGCGGTGTCGAGAATTCGTGGTTGGCGTTCTATTGGAACGGAGCTAAAGCTCTGGAACCGCGATCGGTTCAGGTGGCGCGGATTCATAGGTTTTCTAGGAGATGGGCGGTGGTGCCGATTCGACACCCCCGTTAGGTTCAAGATTTGGTTGCAGGCGCGCCAATTTCTTCTTGTGCACATCCTGAGAATATTCAGCTTCTCCAACGCGGGCTTCTCCTGCCGTTACCCGCCAGGAGCCGACTTCTTCGTAGGCGGAGTCGTGGATCGACTCGCTCGTCTCGGCCGAGAGGTCATAGTGGCTGAGGCTTCCGGCCCAGTACCGCAGGGTCCTCTCCAGCTCGGCATCGTGGGGCTGGGGGAGTGCGTCGAGGTCGATCTCGATATGGAACTGCATGGCGTTGTCCTTTCGTGCGTGAAACTTGTTCCTTTCAACTGTGACATTGAAGTGCTTCTATAAACTTGGCATGAGCAACTCTGTGGCGTTTATGAGGTGCGAGGGGATGGAAGTGGCATGCGTCCCGTCGATCTTGCGTGGTCCGCGCGGGTCACGCCACAGATGGTTCGGAACCTGGAAGCGCAATGTGCTCCCCGTTGCCCGGCGCACGGCGAGCGGCTACCGTAGATATGGTCCGGCGCACCTGGGCGCGCTCCATGCCTATCGCGCGCTCACTCCCGCACATGGTGCACCCACCACCAGAACCCACCTGGTCCATACGAATCTCAAGGTTACGAGTGCTACTGACGTAGAACGTTCCATCGGAGCATTCGAGAATATATGTGTGTGGCATACCGGAAGAGTAGAGAAAAAATGCGGAAGCTCAGAAAATCCACAGAGCTGGACCGTGGTTTACTCACTTGATCTTTAATTAGCTGCTGTTGCAACCCTGTCTTCACGCCGATTGAACGGTTGAGGTTGGAAAAGGCGGGGAGCTCATCTTCCAACCATGGCAACGCGGGCGTGGGCGAGGCAGGTAGGCAATGGTAGCGCGACGCTCGTGTTCACGCTGCTGACGATGGTGCCCGTCGTATTGGCTATGTGAGTGTGGAACGTACCCAAGCTCTGGTCAAATCGCCCCCGCGGTTTATGCTGTGGTTCCTTGAAGGGCTTTAGTGGCGATTTGTGGCCTCGTCCATGACGAACCGGGTATCACAAGCGGAGGCCAGGTGCGAATCGTGGGTGGCGATGACTACTGATGCACCGTTGTCCACGCAGGAACGGAGTAGCTTTGTGACGAGTTCCTGATTGTCTGAATCAAGGGATGCGGTTGGTTCGTCGGCGAAAATGACGGTTGCCTTCTTATAGATTGCCCGTGCAACGCCGAGGCGTTGTTTCTCGCCTCCAGAGAGCACGGCGGCCAATTCGTTGCCTCTCCGTGCGAGACCGACTCTCGAGAGGATTTCCTCGATCCTATTTCTCGTTTCTTTTGACTGCCGTTTGGTCAATGTGACGTTGTAGTGCACGGTCTGGTCTTCGATGACCCCGTAGTCCTGATAGATGAATGCGGCGTGGTTTCTCCAGAATGTTGTTCTTTGGTTGTCGCGCCAATCGTTCGTTTCAATGCCATCCGCAAGCACACTTCCGGTGGTCGGCCGTTGAATTAAGCCTAGGCAATTGAGCAGGGTTGTCTTACCACAACCGGAGGGCCCCGTAAGCGCGACCATAGTGCCCGGAGGAACATTCAGATTCACGTCTTCGAAAATCGTGCGTGGACCGATGCGGACGCCAAGATCTCTGGCGATCATCTTCATCAAAGCTCCTTTGGTTCAGTGTTGCCGGTGGACAGCATGCTGGAAAGCACGCTGGGCCGCTACGCGGTGGGAGATTACTGTGGCGATGGAGTAGACGCCAGCCACGATCACAATGGAAATGCTCGTTGTCTGCGGATCTGTGTGGCGAATGAAGAAACCCACTGCGGCTCCAATGATGGAGGCGACGGCGAGCAAGATCAGTTCCGTACCGAGTTGTCGCTGGAAGATGCTCCTGTACCGTTCGCCAGAACTATGGAGAGTGAAAATGCGCCGCTCGTTTGTTCCAGCCCACAGCTGCGCTCCCTGCACGCTCGCCACCAGCAGAGCCACAAGAATCAGGCCCGCGGCGAGGAAGTACAGGCGAGCTTCCTGCGCGAAGCTCTGGGCTGAGTCGAGAGCTAGGTCGGAGACACGATCGATGGAAGAAACATAGGGAGAGAGCCCATACTGGGCGAGAAGGGGACGTAAGATCTGATCATCCGTGAAGAAGAGGTTCCCTGTTGAAAGGGCTGAAACTAGAAACCCGTCGAGACTAAGAGCCGTAGCCGGATTGTTCACAACGGCCACCAAGGCATGCTTTGCGAATACGGTTTCTCCTCCCAATCCAACGTTGGGTCCCGCTGCCATCAGGCCGGGGCCATCATAGGTATATAAAGTGATACCGGCCGGCAATGGCTCTCCTGATGCGGTCCATAGCGAGAACTGCCCATTGATGAATTCCTGCATCTGAGCGCTCAGGGTAGCCAAGTCGGTTGGGGTGAAGCTTCCTGGGCTAGTTGAACCGTTGATATCCAGGCCTATCTGACCCAAGAATGCTGCATCGGTGATGATCAAATGGTCATATTCACCAAGCCTGTCCTTGTCCATTCCAAGACCCTCGTCGACTGCGTATGAGAGTGCGAGAATATGCTGATTGCTCGCATCGACGAGAAAGTCATTGAGATTTGAGCGACCGGTTGGGGCGTCGAAGACACCTAAATCTGAAAATGATAAGCGCACTGAACCGCGAAAAACTTGCCAAGTGCTTTGCTCTTGGGACGCAGTAGACGAATTTTGAGCATGTACTAGAGCGGCGGGGAGGACGAGAATACTTAGGACTACAGCAACGAAGCGAATGAATGAGCCGACGGTTCGGTACCTGCGAAAGGGAATCTGCCTTGTGGCAATGGAGTTGATCGTGGGACGGGTTGCCAACGATATAATGAAAATTATCGCTGCCAGGCACAAAAGCGTTGCGATGAGGGGAGCCCAAAGTGGAGCAATGATCAGAACCTGTGGATGGCCCTCGGCGGGGTGACGTGAATGTGGCGTACCTCCCGAGCAAGATCTGAAGCCCATACAAGTTCTGATCAGGGTCGGCGTTGGCGCGCCGGCTCGGGAAG
>JAZDRN010000004.1:0-43972 GCA_047501485.1 Actinomycetaceae bacterium L2_0104
TATATTATGTATAAATTCCCGACGCTAAAAGCCGATTAAAAGCGCGTTTTTTTGTATTAAAGGGGTGAGGCGAGGGGGGGGGGCCCCGGCGCCCACCACCCCTCAACAGGTGAATCGCGAAACGGAGCTCCGTGAACGTCCGTTCCTCGGCTGAATCAGCCGACGAGATCCTCCATCAGCTGCTGCGCGCAGGTGGTGGATGCATCATTGAAGATCTGTGCATCTTCGGAATCGGCAGAAGCGTCCGGCTCCTCGCCATCGGCAAGGGCGCGCAGCGTGTCATCTGATGCCTTATCGTAGGTCTCGTCCACGATGCAGGTCATCAGCTGATCCATCTGCTCATCGGTCAGCCCTGAAGCCTCGCCACCTATCTGCTCCTCGACGGCGGTGGTGATGCCGGCCTTGACCTCTTCCTTGCTGGGCTTTTCACTGCCACCGCATGCGGCCAGCGAGACGGCGAGTGCGGGGATCATCATCAGCGCGGAGATCTTCTTCAGTTTCATTTCATGTCCTCTCAACGGGGGCAAAATCAGCAATTGAGCTGTCGACGAAAACACTCTACGGGAATTTTCAGCTTCTTGGGATGAATGTCCTAGATAAGGACAGGATACTTCTCACCCCTGGTCCCGGCCGTGTCCAGCGTGGATGGGTGGTAGGGCTGGATCACCTCAGCAGGGGCTGAGCTGTCAGAACATCCTCGACTTCCGTGCGCGAAGGAGCGTAAGCGCCATTGTGGCTGACGGTGAGGCCCGACGTGATCGTGGCCCGGTGCAGCGCCGGGGTCACCTGATCCCATCTGGCCGCGCGCAACGCCGCCTTAGCCTGTGTCGAACCGATGAGTCCAGCATCCAGAAGGCCAGAGAGCAACCCGCCCATGAATGAGTCGCCGGCGCCGACGGTGTCCCCGACCTCCACGTTCAGCGGGTCGATGACGAGCATATCGCGTTCGTTGGAGAGTCGCGCGTAAGCACCCCAAGGCCCGCGAGTGACGACCACGAGGCCGGGGCCCATGGCGAGCCAGCGACGCATGACATCTTCAACCGGCGTCTCCTCTCCGTAGAGCCAGGCGATGTCCTCGTCAGAGGCCTTCACCACATCCGAGAGGGCGATGAGCTCCTCGATGCGCTTGATGACTTTGACGGGGGAATCCATGATCGTTGGCCGGGCATTGGGGTCATACGAGACGGTGCCCGAGACGGCCATGTTCTTGACGGCTCGCAGCACATCGGTGCCTCCCGGCTCGAGGGTGGCCGCGATAGAGCCGGTATGCAGATGCCTCAGCTCATGAGGCGCGGGCAACGGGGGAACTTCCCAGAGCAGGTCGAACTCATAGGTCGCGCGACCTGCCTCGTCGAGATACGCGTTGGCGACTGTGGTGCGCTCTGCGCCGTCCGAACCCGGGACGATTCCGACGTTGCGGGCTTGCGCATATTCCTCGATGGCCTGTCCGCGTGCGTCTTTGCCCCACCAGGCTCCGATGAGGGTGGGGTGATCCATGGCTGTGAGTACACAAGCCACGTTGAGCGGACTTCCGCCGACGTGTTCCGCGGAGTTGTCTCCGCGGATGACGACGTCGATAAGGGCCTCGCCGAGGCAAAGGATCGGGGTGTCTGGCGTCGTTGCCATAGGTTTCTCCTCAAGTGATGCGAAGGAAATGGAATCTGGGAGATCTCTCTCAAATTCTCTTAGCTTATCCGATTAAGCAAGTGATGACTTGCAAACTGTGAATGATATGTAAGGGGAGCGGTTCCTTGCGAAACCGGAATGTCAGCCGTTCTTGGAGGCGAGCGACTTGTTGTAGGTGAACGAGACGACCACCACGTAGAGCACTGCGATGCAGGTGACTCCGACAGCGCCGAGCTGAGTCCCGACGGCGTCGGAGACCGCTCCCATGAGCAGTGGAATGACCGCGCCTCCAACGATGCCCATCATCATCAGGCCCGATACCGCATTTTGCTTATCCGGCATGTTGAGAAGCGCTGAAGACAGGAACAACGTGAAGGTGTTCGTGTTACCCAGTCCGACGAGCGCGACGCCGATCCACGCCAGGAAGGCGGGGGCGTTGGGGATCGTCAGGTAGGCCACGAAGACGATTGCCGCCAGCACGATGAGCACCGAGCACAGCTGCAATCCGGCCTTGCGGGAGATCTTCTGCAGCAGGAAGCTGCCGCCGAGGGCCGAGAGGAGCCTGAAGCAGAAGTAGATGAAGGTCAGGTACGCGAACTCGCTACCGTGCAGCGAGTCGCCGAACTCAACCTGCGACATGAACTTCGGGGCGTTGCCGTTCATGCCCACGTCGATGCCCACGTGGCAGATGATGCCGATGAAGCAGAGCAGCGCCACGCGGTTCTTCAGAAGTCCCAAGGATTGGAGAACAGTCGGGGTTCCCTTATCCGGTTCGCCTTCTTCGACCTTGTCGAATTGCAGCATCACGTACCCGAGGATGGTGAATGCCAAGAAGATCGGGTAGATCAGCCACCACTTGTCTGCGGGGAGGATGTTTCCGGCCAGCAGTGGAGCGCTCAGAGAGGCGATGGCTTTGAAGAACTGTCCCAACGAAAGTGTGCCGGCGAGTCTGTCACCGGTGACGAACGTGGCCAGAAGGGGGTTGAGCGAAACCTGCAGGAGCGTGTTGCCGATACCCAGGAGGCAGTAGGACACGATCAGGAGGGGGAAGCTCACGGAGTCGGTGACGTAGGCGATGCTTGGGATCAACAGGGCGAGTCCGGTAACCGCGATGCTGATAAGCGCGGTGTTTCGTTTGCCGATCTTGTTCATCATTGAACCGGTCGGGACCGCCAGAATCAGGAACCAGATGAAAACCGCTGTGGAGAGCAGGTTCGCCTGTGTGCTGTTGAGCTGTAGTGCGCCCTGTTGAAAGTTGGACGCCGTGCCGACCAAGTCCACGAAACCCATGACGACGAAGCCCAGCATGACCGGTGCGATGGCGACCATAGGGATCTTCTTCTCGCCATTTTCGTTTGGATTACTCATGGTTACTCACTTCCTTTCTCTGGTGTGACTTACCTTTCTGCCCCAAAGGCGGAGGTGGGGCAGCGTAAACCGTGTTTGAGATCACAGTATGGCCCAAGGTTACGTTCGAGTAGGCGCGTGTCAGCCGGTTTTCCGATTTCGGTCACATGGCGGTCGGTCCCGAGATGGTGGAGCGGGGCCACGATCTTCTTGTGGCGGTGTGGAATTGTGTGTGAACGATCAACCTGTTTGTGGAGGTAGAAGCCGTTGAGCGGCTGTAATGGCATGACGTGACGTGGCTTTGGGTGTGGTTTCGGAGACCTTGAATGTGGGTTTGTCGGCCTTTTAAACGAGCTAGTGATATACATCACACTCGAAACTGCGTAAATAAGCCTGCACTGTGCAACGGATCGACGGCGGGGCGGATGCTCTCCGCGTTTTCGCACATACAACATCGGCCCTCGGTGTCCACTGATAGAACGAAAGGGCCTTGAGACGCCTTGAGAAAACAGTCTGGGCCTCGAATCACCCGGAGGGTTCGAGGCCCGGACTGTTCTGTCGAGTTACGCGCTACCTTTCGCTGCTGTCCTCAGATGCCGGTGCTTTCTTTCCTGCGGCCAATGCCACGGTCTTCCCGAATGCCTGCTTCGCGACGGCCTCGCACACCTTCGTGGTCGGTCCGTCGCCTGCGGGCATGAGCACGCCGCGGTAGTAGCGGAGCTCGTCGATCGAATCGTAGATATCGCCGAGGGCACGGTGATTCCCGGTCTTGTCGGGTGCTGCGAAGTAAGCGCGGGGATACCAGCGCTTCGCCAGTTCCTTTATCGAGGAGACGTCGACGATCCGGTAGTGCAGATGCTCGGTGATCTCCGGCATATACTTCTCGAGGAACGCCTTATCCGTACCGACGGAGTTCCCGCCCAGGGGCGCCTTCCGTTCGCAGGGGACGAAACGCTTGATATAGGCCAGGACCTCGGCCTGCGCCTCGCCAAGCTCGAGGCCCTCGTCCCACTCGTCGATCAGTCCGGAGTTCGTATGCATGGTGCGAACGAAATCATCCATGTGTGCAACGGCTTCGGGGGAAGGCTTGATCAGGAGATCGATGCCCTCATCGATGGGGTTCAGCTCAGAATCGGTGATGACGACGGATACTTCGACCAACTCGTCGATGGAGAGGTCTAAGCCGGTCATTTCGCAGTCGATCCATACGATCGGATTCTTCAATGCGTGGTAACTCACGGGGACCATCCTACTCACCCGTCCTCATAGATGCGGCCTTGCCCCTGTGAAATGTGTACCGGTACTCTAGCGGTTATGGCAGCAATATTGTGCACGTCGCTGGCGTGCGTTCACATGATTCGCGACCGCCGCGTTTAGCGGCGGATGCGTTCGCGCGCGCCGCATATCCGAGATGTCCCATGCCTCGGAGCGGACAACCCGCGCTGGTTCCCATATTCCATCGGCCTGTTCCTATACGAACGAAGGCTGAGCGTGCTGTTGATTTGATTCCCCTCCCGGGCGCCCATCCTTTTATATTGGAGTGCGCCAATGCCTCGTTCCCTTCACGGCGGCCGTCATGAACTCGGCCAGAATTTCCTTCACCATCGCCCCACTCTGGAGCGTATCGCCCTCCTCGTAGCCTCAACCTCGGGTTCGATCCTCGAGATCGGGGCGGGCGGCGGTGCCCTTACCGGTGCGCTTGGAGTGCTCGGCCGCCCACTTACGGCGATCGACATCGATGAGCATCGCGTACGAAAGCTGCGCGGAAAATTTCCCGGTGTCGACGTCGTCCATGCCGATGCCATGACGTATCCACTCGACGCGGCGGTGATAGTGGGGAATGTGCCCTTCCACCTCACCACGCCGTTGCTGCGGCGGATCCTTTCTGAGACTCGCTGGAACCACGCGATCCTCCTGGTCCAGTGGGAGGTGGCCCGCAAGAGGGCCGGTGTGGGAGGTTCTACGATGATGACGGCCCAGAGTGCTCCCTGGTACGTCTTTCATTTGGAGGGGAGAGTGGGGCGCGAGTGCTTCACGCCCATGCCGAGCGTGGATGGTGGAATCCTGCGCATCGAACGACGCCGGGCTCCTCTTCTTCCGCCGGCCGATGAACCGGGCTACGCGAGTTTCGCACGAGCGATGTTCACAGGACCGGGCGGCTCGCTTCATCGCATCTTGGCCCGAACGGCGCGAATGAATCAGCACCGGGCTCTGGGCATCGTGCGCAAAGCCGGTATCCGCCCCTCTGCGCTGCCGCGGGATCTCACTCCCGAACAGTGGGTGGCGCTGTGGTACGCGGCGGGAAGGAAGGGGAGCCCACGGCGGGGATGAAAGATATCCGGCAGATGCGTGACAGCCGGCCAACGAATGGTGCCTCCAGCGCGACTCGAACGCGCAACCTACGGATTAGAAGGCCGTTGCTCTATCCATTGAGCTATGGAGGCGGGCATTCACACTATAAGGCGTGAGGCGGTACCAGGGCCAAATCTCGAGGGAGTTAACCGGCCCACTGCACGCGGGGACGGGGATTTCATAAAGACTTCGTAACGGAAGTGGTACATGCCGACGTGTTTACGCCTCATTCGCTGCTTTCTATCCGACAATAGAGGGGTGAATGCCAGAACTACTTCCCGTGAGCTCGCCAATCTTGTGGAGCGGACCATCTCCGCGCTGGAGAATGCCCGCCTTCCGCTGGAAATGCCTGGCTCCATCGCGCTCGCCGAATCACGTGCTCAGCTCCTCACCCAGCTGAAGACCCGAATCCTGCCCCACCTGCGAACGGTCGGGTTGCCCGCCGTCGTCGTCTTCGGAGGTTCCTCGGGTGCCGGAAAGTCCACGTTGTTCAATTCTCTTCTGGGAGAGGAGATTTCGCCGGCCTCGGTCATCCGGCCCACCACCCGCATGCCGCTCATCGCGGTACACCCTTCGGACGTGGTGACGCTGGCGGGCCACGGATTGCTCGACATGGGGAAGCTGGCTCCGACCGAAGGCGGGATACCGGGTGTGATCCTGGTGGACGCGCCCGACCTGGATTCGGTCGAGGCGGCGAACAGGGAGCTCTCCCGGCGGCTTCTCGATGCCGCGGATCTGTGGGTCTTCGTGACTACCGCGGCGCGTTACGGCGATGCGCAGGCATGGCAAACCCTGAGCGACGCCCATCGCAGGGGAATGACCACCGCGGTCGTACTCAACCGGGTGTCCGAGAAGGCCCGCACCACTGTGCGCGCAGATCTCTTCAAGCGCATGGGAGAGGTGGGAATCGGAGACGACCCCTTGATGCTGGTTCCCGACGCGGGGCCGCATGAGGGACTGCTGAGTCCCGACGACGTCAAGGAGGTCCGCAGCTGGTTGGAAGCCATCGCGGCTTCGCGCATCGGCGCCGCCCTGGTCGATCGGACGACGCAGGCGATGCTGCCCGAGCTGCGCCGGCAACTCCTCGAACTGTCCGAGGCTGTCGAATTGCAGGCTAACTCGGTGCAGGATCTGCGCGACCGCGTGGACCTCGCCGCCGCCCAGCCGCTTTCCAAGCTGACCACGAACGCGAAGATGGGGCGTTACGGCCAGGGGGCGCCGACGACGTCGTGGCTCTCCTTCGCTTCGTCGGGTGGAGTGCTCGCTCCGCTGGCCACCGGCGAGAGGCCTGGCCGGTGGCAGCGCCGCCAGCAGGGATCTCGCGACTCGGCGATAACCGCAGTATTCGACGGCGTCGTCAACGCCGTTCGGGTCGGGTTGAATCAGGGCATCATCACCACAGACGAAGCGATCCAGACGGCGTGGAGGGAAGACGTCGTCGAGACAGCCGAATATCGGCGAGCAGGTCATGACGCCATCAACCAGCTCGAGATCGTCAACGAGGCGATCGTGGGATGGAAGAGCGATCTGTTCGCTCTCGCAAGCTCGGTGGGCGAGAATCCTTGGCTCGGGCAGGCGGGAATCGCTGCACTCCTGGGCGCGGCGGCCGGGGGAGTGGCCGGTGCGGAACAGACCGCGAGCTCCAACAAGCTGTCCGCCACCGTTCGCAGCGCGCGCCAAGCTTTGGCCGAACGCCTCGAATTCGCGATTGGGAGGGTCACCACGTCCTACCGGAGCGTGCTCGATGGCATCGAGATCGGAAATGGAAGGCAACTGCGTCTGCGTGCGAGCGAGTACCTGGACCGGATCTAGGATCCTGCCGGACCTCCAACGTGCCCGGACGTACGGCAACGGCACCTCCGATATATTGGCCTTGAGCACATCACTCGTCAGCATTCGTCAGTTACGCATAACCGCAGCTACAGCAACCCAAAGGAGAGCAACCGTGACGGATAACCTTGGATCTTCCGCGAAGGGAAATCTGGAAGGTTCGTGGGCGGATCAGCACGGATCGCACGCCGTGAGCACAGCGGAGGTTCTGGCTCGGATCTCCCGCCTCGAAGAGGCTGTGAGCGCCGGGGGCGAGTACATCGATCCGCACGTTGCCGCGCGTGCTCGCCAGGAACTGCGGCTCACCAAGGAGCGTTTGCAGGCGGGTCTCGGGCTCACCGTGGCCGCGCTGGCGGGAGGAACCGGTTCCGGCAAGTCCAGCCTGTTCAACACCTTGACCAGTCTGGAGTTCGCCACGGTGGGAGATCTTCGCCCGACGACGCAGGAGCCCAGCGCATGCGTCTGGAACGCGGAGGCCGGAGTGCTGCTGGACATGATCGGCGTCCCCAAGCACCGAAGGATCGCCCATGACTCCATCTTGACGGCGGGGACGCATGACCTCGATTCGCTGGTTCTCATCGATCTTCCGGATCACGACTCGGTGAATATCACCCACTCGGCCGAGGTTTCTCGGATACTCCCCAAGGTCGACGTCCTCATCTGGGTGCTCGACCCGCAGAAGTACGCGGATCATTTGATTCACGAGAGTTATCTGGCAGCCATGCGCCAGCGCCGCGAGCAGATGATCGTTGTACTCAACCAGATCGACGCGGTTCCGGAATCGCGCCGGCAGACTCTTCTCGACGACGTCCAGAGACTCCTGAAGAAGGACGGATTAGCCGGCGTTCCGGTATTCGCGACCTCCGCGAATGATCTTGCCTCGCTTGAGCCCATTCGCGAGACCCTGCGCCGTGCTGTGGGGGATACCGAGGCGGCATTGGCCACAGCGGTGGCCGAGCTGGAGGCGATTCGTGGGCGGGTGTCCGCCGGAGTGGGGGATTCCGAGCCGGTTATCGACGGCGAGAATCTCGCCGCGGTCAATGACTACTTGGTGACCGCCACCGGAATCCCAGCGGTGGCAGAGTCACTGCGCCAGTCCGGGTACAGCCTGGGCAAGGTGGCGATCGCGAAGCCCGAACAACCTTCGGCCTCGACAGTCGTGGCCACGCGCGATGCCTGGATGGCGCACGTGAAGACGGGTTTGCCGCCGTTGTGGCAGAAGGCGATCGACGCGGCGGTTCCCGAGTCGGAGAAGATCCGGCGCGCGCTGGGAACCAAGGTACGGTCGATCCCGGTGGGTGCGGCCTCGCGCAGCATGCTGTGGGGGCTGGTTCTGGCTTTCGTTCTCGTGGCCGCCGGGGTTGCGCTCGCAGCTCTTGGCATTCCTTCGCCGGAGATGCCCATCCGTGTGGGTGTGGCGGCCGTCGGCATTGTTCTGGGGATCTGTGCAGCCGTTATCGGACGACGACGGCAGATCGCTTCCGGCCGAGCTGCCGCCGAGAAGTTCGAAAGCACCGCTCGAGAGGCGATCTCCACCACGACGAACGAGCTCTTGGTCGCGCCGGTGGGCAGCGTCCTGGAGCGTCACCGGAAGGCTCGCGAGGGGCTTGCCGCTTAGTTGAGAGGCACGGGAGCTCCGCATTCCAGCTTCTCAGGTCTTCCATCTTCTCGGATCTTTGGGCTTCTCAGGTCTTTAGGCTTCTCAAGGTCTTCGAACCTGATGGGCCTGATGGGCCAACGCACTGTTTCCACAGAGTCGGTTCGTGCAATACCCATCCACAACACATGCTCTCCGATCGTTCTGCAGTGGCGATCCGCACCATCCTGAAAGCAAGTCAGAAGGGCTGACGGCAAAGGAGAGACGGTGTCGAACGAAACATATGTCGCGGTACGTGGATTCGTGGGGGCTGTACCCGCGATCTACGGCAACGACACGAATAGGAATACAGTGGTGATCCGGATCGGCGTCACGGCGCGATCTTACAACCGGGAAGCGGGGGAGTACCGTGACGGGACCACCGCATGGTACTCCGTACGCTGCTACGGGGCACTCGGAGCCAATGTGGCCGGAAGCGTCCGAAAGGGCACCCCGGTGCTGGTTCGTGGTCGGCTCGTTCCGCGCACCTGGACGGACAGACACGATCAGACACACACGGAGTTCAATATCCTCGCCGATTCGGTTGGTATCGAGTTGGGGACAGGCATAGCCAACTTTGCCCGGGTCAGGAATGGGGAGCTGCCATCCCTGGAGGGAGAGCCGGCCTCGGGATCGGGAACCGATCGCGCTCGCGGTGGCTCCGATGCGTCCTCCCCAGGGCCGGCCGGAAGCCTCGCCGTGGGAAATGAGGCATATATGCCGGGGGTTTCGGTGGCCTCGGGCAGCTTCGACGCCGATGGGCAAGGAACGGCCCTCGATGAGGGATCGGCGTTGTCGGAACCCTCAGAGGCGTCACCGGGTGAGTACGGGGAAGTGGACGAGGATGCGGGTATCGGTGCCGGCTCTCTCGGAGAAGAGGATGCTTGGGCCGGGGGAGAGGAGGTAGAGGACCCAGCGGGAAACCTCTCTGGAGCATTCGGCTGACCGTGAGCCCCGGCTGCGCGCATCTACAAGAAGGTGAGGCGATCGGTCACCTTGGGGTGAGCTCCGCGTGCGCGCAGCCTATGCGCGCCGTCTGCGACACCCGCGGACGATGTGACCTCCGCGTGCGCGTGCGCGCATCGCTGGGAGCCTCATGAGAGCCAAGCTGTGAGATGACTGCCCACGGGCGACTTTCCCGAGGCGGCCCTGTATTCTTGTACAGGGCCGCGCGCCGGTCGAACGGCAGTGGCAGACAATCAGAAGATCAAGTGAGACGGAGCCTCGTGGCTGAGTACATCTATCAGATGGTCCACGCTTTCAAGCGCGTGGGCGATAAGACGATTCTTGACGACGTGACGATGGCCTTCTATCCCGGGGCCAAGATCGGAATGGTCGGCCCTAACGGTGCGGGCAAGTCGACGATCCTCAAGATCATGGCGGGAATGGACGAGCCATCCAACGGAGAAGCTCGTCTGAGCCCGGGTTACAGCGTCGGCATCCTCATGCAGGAGCCACCGCTGGACGAGGACAAGACTGTTCTTGAGAACGTGCAGATGGGTCGCGCCGATCTGTACAGCAAGCTGAACCGATTCAACGAGATCGGTGAGGAGATGGCCAATCCGGATGCGGATTTCGATGCCCTGATGGAGGAGATGGGCAAGCTGCAGACGGAGATCGACGCGGCGAACGCCTGGGATCTCGACTCTCAGTTGCAGCAGGCGATGGATGCTCTGCGTTGCCCACCGGGAGATATGCCGGTTGATGTGCTCTCCGGCGGCGAGCGCCGCCGTGTGGCCCTCTGCCGTCTGCTTCTCGAAGCCCCCGATCTTCTGCTCCTCGACGAGCCCACCAACCACCTGGACGCCGAGTCGGTGCTGTGGCTGGAGCAGCATTTGCAGAACTATCAAGGCGCCGTCATCGCGGTCACTCACGATCGCTACTTCCTCGATCACGTGGCCGAATGGATCGCCGAGGTCGACCGCGGCCGTCTGTACGCCTACGAGGGCAACTACTCCAGCTATTTGGAGGCCAAGCAGTCGCGCATGTCCGTCCAGGGGAAGAAGGACGCCAAACTCGCCAAGCGTCTGAAGGACGAACTGGAGTGGGTGCGTTCCTCCGCCAAGGGACGCCAGGCCAAGTCGAAGGCACGTCTGGAGCGTTACGAGGAGATGGCCGCTGAGGCGGAGCGCACTCGGAAGCTCGATTTCGAAGAGATTCAGATTCCTCCGGGCCCGCGCCTGGGAACGATCGTTCTCGAGGCGACCAATCTCAAGAAGGGATTCGACGACCGCGTTCTCATCGATGGGCTCTCTTTCTCGCTACCTCGCAACGGTATCGTGGGCATCATCGGCCCCAACGGCGTTGGCAAGACGACCCTCTTCAAGACGATCGTCGGTCTGGAGCCTCTGGACTCGGGCGATCTCAAGATCGGCGAGACCGTCAAGATCTCGTACGTCGACCAGAGTCGCGCCGGTATCGATCCGGATAAGTCTCTCTGGGAAGTCGTCTCGGACGGCCTGGACTTCATCCAGGTGGGGAACGTCGAGATGCCCTCGCGCGCGTATGTCTCCGCCTTTGGCTTCAAGGGACCGGATCAGCAGAAGAAGGCGGGCATCCTCTCCGGAGGAGAACGCAATCGGTTGAACCTTGCCCTGACGCTCAAGCAGGGCGGAAACCTCCTTCTCCTCGACGAACCGACCAACGATCTGGATGTGGAGACCCTCGGCTCGTTGGAGAACGCGCTGCTGCAGTTCCCGGGCTGCGCCGTCGTCATCACCCACGATCGCTGGTTCCTCGACCGTGTGGCCACCCACATCCTGGCCTATGAGGGCACCGAGGAGAATCCGTCGAGCTGGTACTGGTTCGAGGGAAACTTCGAGTCCTACGAGAAGAACAAGATCGAGCGGCTGGGGCCGGAGGCGGCCCGCCCGACCTCGATCACCTATCGCAAGCTGACTCGCGGCTGAGAGTCGCAGCGGGGTGGGGAACGGTTCCAGACTGTTCCCCACCCCGCTTTTTCGCCCGGTTCAGTCCTTGTGGTGGGTGACCGAACGCAGGCGGACCATTCCCTCCTGCGACATCGTGGCGATATGGCGTCCGTGCTGGAAGAACTTCGCTATGGTGAGCCCACGGCCGTTCTGGGCCGAGGGGCTTTCCAGATCGGCGAGGATCCAGTCCGATATGTCGAAATTGCGATGCCACCAGATCGAATGGTCGAGGGTAGCTATCGAGGCGCTGGGATTCGTCCAGTGAATTCCCGTCTGGCGCATGACCGGCTCCAACATGAGCTGGTCGGTGGCGTATCCCAGCATTGCTCTCTGCAGAAGCTTGGAGGATCCCGTGGGCATCTTGTTTCGATTGCGGAACCAGATCTGGGTGTGGTTGCTCTTCACAGCTGCGGGCGCGGTATAGATGTGACCATCGACGTGGCGCATGTCGAGCGCATTGGTGGTGGACATGAGATGCCCCCAGACGTTGTCGACCCTGGAGAAGAAGTCGACTGAGGACACCAGCGTCTCCGGATCGGGTGCCTCTGGCATCGGTGTACCGAACGAGGGCCCTGGTTGGCGAAGCTGGAAGGACACGCGCGCGGTGAATATGATCGTCCCGTTCTGCATGGCGCGCACGCTGCGAGTAGAGAATGAACGCGCGTCGTTCAGTTCGACGACCTCCAGCTCTGTGGGAGCATCGACCTTGCCGGGGCGCAGGAACGCCCCCGTGATGGAATGAGCGAGCCGTTCATCGGGATCAGTTCCGAGGTTGACGGTGTCCGCTGTGGCCAGCGTGGCCTGAGCAAGGATCTGACCGCCGTATACGCGTCCGGTCAGCTGCGGCATATTCTCAGCGAGATATCGGTTTTGCCCGATCCGCTCGAGCCTGAGGGTGTTGAGAATCCCTGCCAGAGGTTCGTCCGCACAATCGGGCAGTTCGATTTGACTCGTCATGGGCAGTTCCTTTTTCGGCGTCATGTCTAGCTGTCAACCCGCGCACGCAGCATTCGCCTCGCGTAAACAGTACACGGGAAACATGGCCTCTATGGTACCCAACGTTCCCTTTTCGTTCGCCGGTCTGTTAGAAGAAATACGCTCCAGCGCCTCCGCGCTATGATCCATTGGACCGATTCTGAAAGTTGACAGGTCATCTGGCAAGATGTTTTCAGAGGATCGAAGATGATCGATTTAGCTGTATGAGGAGTGGCAATGACAAACCCGCCGAGCAGGGAACTCTTGTGCAGGCTCGCCGATTCGTTTGGCGTGTCCACGGAGTATTGGGCATACAGCGGTCAACTGACCTCCGTGCCCGACTCGACACTGATCAAGGTTCTCGCGGCGATGGGTGCCGATGCCAGCACGGAGACCTCCGCGTTGGAAGCTCTCCGAGAGGTCGACATGCTCCCGTGGCGGGAGGTTCTGCCTCCCTCCACCGTTGTCCAGGAGAGAGTAGCGGCCCAGGTTCCGGTGCATCTGGTCCACGGTGCCACGGTCCATGTTGAGATCGAGCTGGAAGAGGGCGGCCTGTTCGAATTGCAGCAGGTAGAGGACTTCACCCCTCCGCGCGAGGTCGATGGGCGGCTGACGGGTCAGGCCTCCTTCTCCGTGCCAGACGACCTTCCATTGGGATATCACACGATTCGGGCGTCGATCGAATTGCCGGTGGACCTGAAGCCAACCGTTACCGAGGCCGCCCTGATCGTGGTCCCCCAGCGTCTTCCCTCCCCGGCTGAGAAGGGTGCGCACGGCTGGGGAGCGATGGTGCAGCTCTACTCGGTGCGCTCCCGGGATTCCTGGGGCTTGGGCGACACAGCCGATCTCAAGGAGCTGTGCTCCCTCTTCGGCGAACTCGGCGGAGACTTTGTCCTGATCAACCCCCTGCATGCGGCTGAACCCGTGGGCCATATGACGCCGTCGCCCTATCTGCCGGTCACCCGCCGCTTTTTCAACCCCATCTATATTCGCCCGGAGGATATTCGCGAGATCGGCTACATGCCGAGTGCTCAACGGGCGCTGGTCTCCTGGGCGAGCGAGAAGCCCAAGGCCGCATCGCTGCAGAATGGTTCCATCGACCGAGACGCTGCCTGGGAAGCCAAACGGCAGGCTCTCGAAGTCATCTTCAACGAGGGGCGCTCGCCGGCCCGCCAGCGCGCCTTCGATCGATTCCGACAGGACGAGGGGCAGGGGCTTGAGGATTTCGCCTTCTGGTGTGCCCTCCGTGAGAAGTACGGCGAGGAGTTCCCGCCCGAACTACAGTGCCCCACGACGCCTCATGCCGCCAATGAGCGCCGCAAGCTCGCCGATAGGATCGACTTCTACGCCTGGATGCAATGGATCATCGACCGTCAGCTCGCGGGTGTTCAGCGCAGCGCGATCGAGGCGGGGATGCCCCTGGGGATCTTCCATGACCTTGCGGTCGGAGTTCACTCCAACGGCTCGGATACCTGGTCCATTCCGGAGGCCTTCGCGGCTGGGGTGACCGTCGGCGCTCCGCCGGATATGTACAATCAGCGAGGCCAGAACTGGTCGCAGCCGCCGTGGCGCCCGGATTCCCTGCGTCGCATGGCCTATGCGCCGTTGCGCGATATGGCTCGAACGGTCCTGCGCCACGCGGGTGCCCTGCGCCTGGATCACGTCATGGGCCTCTTCCGCCTGTGGTGGATTCCGGCCGGTGCGTCCCCTGCCGAGGGAGCCTACGTCCGTTTCGACCACGAGGCGATGGTCGGTGTCCTCATGCTGGAAGCACAGCGGGTGGGCGCCGTCGTCGTCGGAGAGGATCTCGGGAATGTCGAGCCGTGGGTCCGTGACTACCTGAACGAGCGTGGGATCCTTGGCACCTCCGTGCTCTGGTTCGAGCAGAACGGAGACGGCCAGTTCAAACGGCCCGAGGAGTTCCGCCGCAAGTCGCTCGTGACGGTGGATACCCACGATCTGCCCCCGTTGGCCGGTTATCTGGCCGGCGAGCATGTGGATCTTCGCGAGCGGCTCGGAATGCTGGCCGAGCCCGTCGAACAGGTGCGCGCGGAGGCCGCTCAGGAGCGGCGCCGGCTGACCGATCGCCTGCGCGACTACGGCTTGGTGGGAGACGATCCCACAGAGCGCGAGATCATCGAGGCGATGCATTGCTACATCGCCAAGACTCCGGCGGAGATGCTGGCGATAGCACTCGTGGACGCCGTGGGGGAGCGCAAGGCCCAAAATGTTCCCGGCACCGACGAGGAGTACGTCAACTGGCGCGTACCGCTCACGGACGGGTCCGAGAACCCTGTTCTGGTGGAGGATCTCGCCACCAATCCGCGGTTGCTCTCGCTTCTGGAGAAGTTCAAGGCGGAGCTGGAGGCTAACAGGAGACCTCACGGGAAGGCGGGCCGGAACTCCAAGTAGCCGGCAACGCTCAGCCGCCCGATCTCCGCCCGCAAGCCGGGGACTCCAATTGGGCCCAGGTGGGCGAGATCCAAGGAAAACCCGAGTACGCTGTAAACAAATCTGCACCGGCGAGGATCCGTTCGGTTACGGAGAGTGGAGTGAAGTGATGAGCAGCAATGCGCAGGAGATATTGACAGCGCTCGGAGGTCCTCAGAACGTCCAGGTCGTCGAGCCGTGTATTACGAGGCTTCGCGTGGAAGTGGTGGATCCGTCAGTGGTCGATGAACAGGGTCTACGGGATGCCGGAGCATTCGGTGTCGTTCTACAAGGTTTCGTCGTCCAAGTAGTGATCGGTCCTGATGCGGATGATCTCTACAGGGAGATGCTCCCGCTGATGGTTTGAACCCGCCGAAGCATCGGCGGGCGAGCGGCACGGAGTCCGGGACAACCTCTCGGGACATGCCACGGGGAAGAGGTTATGACTTTTGTTATTACGGCTCCGGTATCGGGAGATATCGTTGCCATGCGCGACATTCCGGATCCCGTCTTCTCAGCCTCCATGGTGGGACCGGGAGCAGCAATCGAACCCTTTCAGGGCGGCCTGACCGTCATCGCGCCGTGTGCCGGTGTAGTTCGTAAGGCCAAGCCCCACGGGTTCGTCATCGAGGCCAAGGGGAAGATGGGGGTGCTCATCCATCTGGGGCTCGACACCTATGAACTCGACGGCGAAGGCTTCACAGTCTTGGTCAAGGAAGGCCAAGCGGTCGAACAGGGGCAGCCGCTTGTACTGTGGAACACCTCGGTCGCCATCGACGCAGGCTACTCCGTCTGCACCCCGGTGATCGTCATCGGCGCGGGCGCCAGCGCCATCAAGATAATCGCGCAGGGTCCGAAGGTTGAGGCCGGCAAGCCGTTCCTGGAGGTCGGCTGCTGGGACAGTTCCTCGCAGTAGCCGACCTCTTCGCGACGGAGGCGGCGAGCCCGGGCCTCGAAAGGGTTCGCGCTGAGAGACTCGGCGAGATCAAAGGTTTGGGCACGACGTCGTCCGCGCAACCATGGATCTCGCGTACAAACGTTGGAGTTCGTGAGGCCCCTGAGTTCGCGACATCCCCGAATTCGCGACGTCCCCGCACGTGGTCCTCTCGAATGTTTGAGAAGGCTGAAGGGGTGGGCACTTGCGTGCCCACCCCTTCAGCTGTGATTACCCGGCCTCTCAGTTGTTTTCGGCGTCCACCTGCTGGGCGCGCAGAGCACGCTGCGCCGAGTCGACGGACTCGGAGACGAGGCGGATGCACGCGGTGGCGGCGCTGGGATGGTCTGCCAGCCACTTCTCACCCATCCCGACCAGATCGACGCCAAGATCCTCGCGCCCGGTCAGCTGGATGGGGAAGGCATACTCCAGCATGTTCTTCGCGATCTCCACGGTGTGGTTGTCCCACTGGGCCTCGGCGTCCGCGAAATAGCGCTCGGCGTAGGGGACGAGCGAATCCGCGTTGGCACGCATCGAACCCAGGCAGAGGTTGCGCTGAACGGTGTTGGACACACTGTTACCGGTGATCTCCTCCCACACCTTCTCCCGCGTCTCGGCGAAAGGCAGAGCGCCGCGAGCCTGGGCAGAATATGCCTGACCGTAGGAGGTGTTGTCGCGCTTGAACTCCTCCGCGATCTCCTCCTCGCCGATGCGTCCGGCGGCGGCGAGGGCCACGTGGATGAGCCAACGCTGCTCCGCGTCCACCTCGAAGCCCGCCGGAACGTCCTTGCCCTCGAGCCAACCCTCGATGAGCGCGAACTGTTCCTCGGTGGTGGCCAGGCGCATCGCGGCACCGGCGACCTGGAGCTGGTGATCCGAGCCCGGTTCCGCCGCGGCCAGGATCGAGAAGATCTCGCCCGCGGCCTCCAGCCGCAGGGCCTCGCGTCCGGCCGGCGCGGCATAAAGATTCACGGAGGTCAGCAGCGAATTAATGACGATGCGCAGCATGGTGCCGTCGGACTCGTCGGCGATGGCCTTGAGAGCGATCTTCGAGTAAGCCGTGGCGGAGAGGAGACCGTCGCGGCACATGTTCCATGTGGACAGCAGGACCTGTGTACGGGCCAGATGATCCTCGAAGGCGTCGAGATGATCGATGGCGACCTGCAGGGACTCCTCGTCCATGCGGATCTTGCCGTAGGCGTAGTCGTTGTCGTTCAACAGGATGAGTGAGGGGCGCTTCTTGCCCGCGAACTCGGGGACCTCGGTGAGCTCGCCCGCCATGTCCAGCTCCGAGGAGAAGGTACGTACGAGCTTGCCGTCCACCAGGTCGAAGCCACCCACTGCGATGCGATGGGGGCGCAGCGAGGAGCGTCCGTCGGATTCCTGGCGAATCGCAAGCGAGGCAATGACGCCGTGGGGCTCCGCCCCCAGCAGACTTCCTTGCCCTCCATCATGCGAATCAACTCCCGCATCTCGGGCCGCGTCGCCGTCGCCACCGACTTCGATCACGGGGGACAGAATATTGACCCCGGACTCCTCCAGCCACAGCTTGGTCCACTCGGACAGGTCCCGGCCGGAGGACTTCTCCAGCTCGGTCAGCAGATCCCTGAGGGTGGCGTTGCCCCAGGCGTACTTGGCGATGTAAGCGCGCACGCCGGCGAGGAACTCCTCTTGGCCCACCCAGGCGACCAGCTGCTTGAGGACCGATGCGCCCTTGCCGTAGGTGATGCCATCGAAGTTGACGAGCACCGTCTCGAGGTCGACGACGTCGGCCGCGATCGGATGGGTCGAGGGGAGCTGGTCCTCCTGCGTGGCCCACGACTTCTCGGAGGCGAGGAAGGTGACCCAGGCATCCGTCATCCGGGTGTTGCTGGCGGCGGCGAGGTGGCTCATGTACTCCGCAAACGATTCGTTGAGCCAGAGATCGTCCCACCACTTCATGGTGACGAGATCGCCGAACCACATATGGGCCTGCTCGTGCAGGATGGTGATGATGCGGCGATCGATGATGGCGCCGGTGGGCTTGGTGCGGAAGACGTAGCTCTCCACCAGCGTGACGTTGCCGGGATGCTCCATCGCGCCCGCGTTGTACTCGGGGCAGAAGATCTGGTCGTACTTGCGGAAGGGATAGGGGAAGCCATAGTTGGCCTCGTAGAACTCGAAGCCCTGCTTGGTGATGAGGAACAGCTCTTCGGGGTCGAGGTACTCCTTCAGCGACTTGCGGGCCCACACGCCCAAGGGGATCTCGCGGCCATCGGTCGAGTGGTAGACATCGTTGTCATAGCCCTCGTAAGGGCCCGCGACGATGGAGGTCAGGTACGTGGACATGCGCTCGGTGGGAGTGAAATGCCAGGTGGCGACGCCGTCGCGCTCCGGGTCGACCTCGGGTTCCGGCGTGGGGGAGTTGGAGAACACGCGCCAGGGCGCCGGAGCCGTCACCGTGAAGGTGTAATCGGCCTTCAGATCGGGCTGCTCGAAATTCGCGAAGACGCGGCGGGCATCGCCCACCTCGAACTGGGAGTAGAGATAGACCTCGCCATCAGCGGGATCGACGTAGCGATGCAGACCTTCGCCGGTGCGCGAGTATTCCATCGTGGATTCGACACGCACGGTATTCGTCTCGGCCAGGTTCCGCAGCGGATAGCGCGAATCGGCGAACAGGTGCGGATTGAGCTCATCGCCGTTGAGGAAGACGCGATCCACAGAAGCGGCGATGATGTCGAGGAACGTGCTGGCGCCGGGAGTCGCGGAGAAATCGATCTCGGTGATCGCGCTGAATGTCGTCTCGGATCCCGTGGCCAGATCGAGGTCGATGCGATATGAATCGGTTGCGAGAATGGCGGAGCGCTCAGCGGCCTCCGCACGTGACAGGTTCGTGCCTGGCATGCGTGTCCTTTCGAATGAAATGATCCGCGTTCAAGGTTACGCCACGTCTCACGGTGTGGCACGCCGGGGCGGTTTGGCTTATAGCGTGCCTATGGGATGTAGTCCTTGTCACCGTCTGGCCCGTGGTGTTCTCATGGAGACATGAGTGCAACAGTGGATTTTTGGTTCGACGCATCGTGCCCGTGGACGTGGATCACCTCCCGATGGATCGTGGAAGTGGCGCAGGAACGCGATCTGGACGTGGTCTGGCATCCGTTCTCTCTTGCGGTGCTCAACGAGGGCAAGGACATCCCCGAGGACTACCGCAAGCATGTCGAGGACGCGCGCCTAGGCGCCCGCGTGGCTGCCGCGGTCTCTGCCGAATGCGGTAACGAGGTTCTCGGGACGTTCTACACCGAGCTGGGCAACCGTCACTTCGTCGATGGACGGCAGAATGAGCGTGGCGCGATCGACGAGGCCTTGGCTGCGGCGGGAGCGCCGGCCGAGCTGATCGAGCGTGCGGCAGACTATGCCGACGCCATCGCCGAATCGACCAGGGAAGGGCTGCGGCTCGTCGGCGACGACGTCGGCGTGCCCATCGTTGCTTTCGACGGTGTCGCCTTCTTCGGCCCGGTCATCTCTCCGGCGCCGCATGGGCAGGCTGCTCTCGATCTGTGGGATGGCTGCTTGGCCCTTGCGCGGACACCCGGTTTCTTCGAGCTCAAGCGTTCGCGGGATGTCGATCCGATCTTCGACTGAGGACGGGCCTTGAGCGAGGGCGCTCTTTGATCGAAATCTCTCAACGGAGGGGCGAGTACCGTCACGGTGTTCGCCCCTCCGTTCGTTGGACGAGCCTCGCGTGCGTGCCCTGACGGCTTCGCATCTGCGCTACGCGAGCCTCGTCAGTTCATGTTGTCAGGTCAGCGTGCCGCTTTTGAGAAAAGCGGGCAGAAACGGGCATCGTGTGAAAGAATTCCCAGTGGGGTCCCTCCCGAAGCAACCACCGAGAGCGGACCCGCAGCATGGAATCGTTCGGGTTAACGATTTCCTCTTTTCAATATGACGGTATTCAGCACCTTTATAAGACCATTCTTTACCCGTGATGAGGGTTCGATGCACTCATTCTCCGAGTGATTGACCGTGGTTCTCTTCGGGTGGAACGGTGGCTAAGCTCTCGGATAACGTCAGAAACAGGCAAATGGGGGCAGGATGCTTGCCGAAGAACGACGCAACTCGATTGTGGAGAATCTCAAGGAGAACGACACCGTGAGCAGTGACGCGCTCGCACGTTCCCTCGGGGTATCCATCGAGACCGTGCGCCGCGACCTTCGGATTCTGGAATCCCGCCGGCAGCTGCGCCGGGTTCACGGGGGCGCGGTCGCCGCCGGAACATCCACATTCGTCGAGGAAGACTTCGTCACGAGATCCCTGAGCAATAGCGAGGGGAAACTCCATATCGCGCACGCCGTCGTCGGACTGCTTCCAGAGAACGCGACCGTGTTCTTCGATCTGGGAACCACGACGGCGTCGATCGTCGCCCAGATTCCGCGCGACTACGCGGGAACGATCGTCACGACATCGGTTCACATCGCAACCCTGCTCTCCCATCATGAGAACGCCGATGTTCTCCTGACGGGCGGGCGGATGCGACGTGGCGATCTCGGGCTGTCCGGAGGGGCGACGCTGAGGTTTCTAGAGGATTTCTATCCGGATGTCGCCGTCATATCGACGGGAGCGGTGGATTCGACCGTGGGAGTGACAGACTTCGAGTTCGAGGAACTCCAAGTCAAGCACCTCATGCTCTCCCATGCGAAACGTTCCTTCGTCGTCGCGGATTCATCGAAGTTCGGCAAGGTCGCCCCTTATCGGGTGTGCGCACTGGATGAGCCGACGCTTTTGATCACGGATCGGAATCTGATGCAATCCCAGCGCGAACTCCTGGAGAGTGACGGGGCACCGCTGTTTCTGGCGTAACTGAGGCAATCGTTTCAGTTACTGCAAGGAAAGGGATAGCAGTGGCTATTTTGGCTTTAGATCAGGGGACATCTGGATCGAAGGCGGTCATTGTCGACGACGACGGCGTGCACGCCGTAGCAGAGCATCCAATACACCCCGAATACTTGGCCAACGGGGGAGTGGAGCAGGATCCGATGGAGCTGCTGGGCTCGCTTCTTCGAGCGGGCAAGGAGGCGGTCGCCAAGGCCAACAAGCCGATCGAGGGTGTAGCGCTGGCCAATCAGGGTGAGACCGTGCTGGCCTGGGACCCGGATACCGGCGAGCCGTTGACGCCGTGCATCGTGTGGCAGGACCGGCGAGCTGAGGCCGTCGTCGAACGCCTGCGCGAACACTCCGACCTCGTCCACGAACGTACGGCGCTGGTGCTCGACTCCTACTTCACCGCGCCGAAGATGGTGTGGCTACGTGAGAACCTCACCCGTGAGGGAGTCGTGACGACGACGGACACCTGGATCGCGTACAAGCTCACCGGGGAATTCGTCACCGACACCTCGACGGCCTCGCGCTCGCTGCTCATCGACATCGATAAGGTCGATTGGGATCCGGAGCTTCTCGCCATTTTCGGGCTTCAGGATGAGAGGCTACCACGCCTGGTCGCCTCCGACGAGATCATCGGAACCACGAGCGAGTTCGGTGGGCAGGTACCGGTCGGCGGATTGATCGTGGACCAGCAGGCGGCACTCTTCGCCGAGCATTGCCTAGCGCGAGGCGAGGGTAAATGCACATACGGGACCGGCGCTTTCGTCCTTATGAACCTCGGCGATACCGCTCCTCGGTTCGACAACGGCTTGACCACGTCCGTGGCGTGGACCCTGCGCGGGGCGACGGTGTACTGCTCCGACGGACAGGTCTACACGGCCGCCTCCGCGGTGCGCTGGATGCGCGAGCTGGGGATCATCTCCTCGGCGGAAGCGATGGACTCGCTGGTGCCGGAAACGTCCGGGGGAATCCTCTGCGGCCCCTCCTTCGCCGGCCTGGCCGCGCCGTGGTGGCGACCCGAGGCGGGAGCATTCGTCACCGGCATGAAGCTGGCGACTGGCAAAGCGGAGATCCTGCGCGCCGTCATGGAGGGCATCTCCGCTCAGATTGCCCACCTCGTCAGCCTGGTCGGGGACGAGCTGGGAGTCCAGCTTCAGTCTCTCCGCGTCGACGGCGGCCTCACGAACTCCAAGAAGTTGATGCAGATCCAGGCGGACCTTCTCCAGGCGCCCGTGGAGACCTATCCGTCCGCCCACGCCACCGCGCTGGGCGCCGCTGCCGCGATGCGTCTCGCGCTCCACCCCGAACTCGAGGTTGCCGCGGGGCCGTATGCATGGCAGGCCGAGGCGAGGTACGAACCCTCCATCGAAGCAGGCGAGGCGGAAGCCTTCATATCGAAGTGGATCGCCGCCGTCGAAGCCAACATGGAGTTCTGAGCATGGGTATCAACGAGATCATCGTCATCATCATGGCGGTATTCGTCCTGCTGGGAGCTCTCGACCGAGCTATCGGCAACCGCTTCGGACTGGGACAGAAGTTCGAGGAGGGGCTGGAGACCTTCGGACCGCTCGCCTTATCGATGGTGGGAATGGTGTGCCTGGCTCCCGTTCTCGCGAAGCTGCTCAACCCCGTCATCGTCCCCATCTACACCTTCCTCGGGGCCGATCCATCCATCTTCGCAGGTACGATCCTCGCCAACGACATGGGCGGATACCCGCTCGCGATGGAGATGGCACATACGGAGGAGGCGGGACTGCTGGCCGGAACGATCCTCGCCGCCATGCTCGGCTGCACGGTCGTCTTCACGATTCCCGTCGGCTTGGGCATCATCGAGGAAAGGTACCGGCCGGAATTCGCGCAGGGCATCCTCGTGGGCGTCATGATGATTCCCCTGGGCGTACTCGCCGGCGGCCTGGTAGCGGGCTTCGATCTCATGATGATCGTGGCCAACCTGGTGCCGATCGTGATCGCCGCCGTTCTCATCGCGCTGGGTCTGTGGCGCATCCCCGGACTGATGACGCGGGGTTTCCTCGTCTTCGGAAAGTTCCTGGTGGCGATCATCTCGATCGCCCTGGGAATCGCGACATTCGAGTATTTGACGGGCTTCCAGATCATGCCGACGGGCTGGGAGCTAGCGCCCGTCATGGAGGGAATGGAGATCGTGGCCATGATCTGCCTCTTCCTCATGGGGGCCTTCGCACTCATGCACGTCGTCGTGAAGGTGGGGGCGCGACCGTTGGGAGCGCTGGGACGGCTGCTGGGGATCAACGAGGTCGCATCGGGCGGGCTCATCATCTCCCTCGCCAACGCGATCCCGACCTACCAAATGATGAAGGACATGGACCGGCGCGGAGTCTTCATCAACACCGCATGGTCAGTTTCCATCATGGCGATTCTGGGCGATCACCTCGGCTTCACCGCGGGCGTGGCTCCCGCGATGATCGCGCCGATGATGGCCGGCAAACTCGTCGCCGCGGTGGCGGCCATCGCCCTCGCCTACCTCATAGCCAGACGCAGATATCCGGCCGCGGAGAGCAGTTCGGTCACGAGCGCCACCAGCGGGACCACAGTTGGATTGGAGTCCAAGGAATGAACAGGGAGAAGTACGACGTCGTCGTCATCGGTGCGGGGGTCGTGGGTGCCGCAATCGCGCGTGACCTGGCGGGCACAAGTAAACGCGTTGCCCTCATCGATTCGAACACGGACGTGTGCGGCGGCACATCGAAAGCCAATACAGCGATTCTGCACACCGGCTATGACGCGAAGCCGGGCACACTGGAAGCTCGGCTGGTGGCGCGCGGCTACCACCTGACCCGCGAGTACTGTGCTCAGACCGGTATCTCGGTGGAAAGGACGGGAGCCATTCTCGTGGCGTGGGATGAGGAGCAGGCCGAATCACTTGTAGGGCTCCAACAGAAGGCAGTCGAGAACGGCTATACGGACTCCTATCTGATGAGCGCGGCCGAGGTCTATGAGGAGCTGCCCGATATCGGGCAGGGAGCCACCGGGGGACTGGCCGTGCCGGACGAATCGATCATCGACCCGTGGACGGTGCCGCTGGCCTTTGCGACGCAGGCTGTCGAACGTGGAGCCGAACTCATCCTCGAGTGCCAGGTCCACGGCGTGGAAGTGGGCGGTGCACGGGCGGATGGCGCGGAGACGGCCGGTGCGGAAAAGCACGGTGCGGAGACGATCCTGCGCACCTCGCGGGGCGACATCCGGGCCGGTTGGGTCATCAACGCGGCGGGACTGGGCGGCGATCACATCGATGCCATGTTCGGATACGACCGCCTGAAGATCACCCCGCGGCGAGGAGAGCTGCTCGTCTACGACAAGCTGACCTCTCATCTGGCTCCCAAGATCGTGCTCGCAGCGCCGTCGAAGGTCGGCAAGGGCGTGCTGATCAGCCCGACGATCTTCGGCAACACGATGCTCGGCCCCACCGCGGACGACATCGAGGACCGCACGGACACCGGGACCAGTGAGGTCGGCTTCGAGTTCCTGCTGGAAAAGGGTAAGAAGATCATGCCGAAGCTTCTGGGTCACGAGGTCACCGCTGCCTATGCCGGCCTGCGCGCCGCGCATAACCAGCCCGACTACCTGATCGAGACCGACGGCGCACAACGCTACTGCATCGCCGGGGCCATTCGCTCCACAGGGCTCACCTCGGCGCTGGCCGTGGCGGAATATGTGAGAGAGCTCCTGGAGGAGGAAGGCCTAGACCTCACCTTGCGGGAGGATCTTCCGGAGCCGCCACGGATGCCGGCGTTGGGCGAATACGGCGTCCGGCCCTATCTTGACGGCGAACTCATCGCGCGAGATCCCGACTTCGGCACCGTGGTGTGCTTCTGTGAGCGGGTGACGAAGGGGGAGATCATCGCCGCCGCCGGATCGACGATTCCTCCGGCAACGCTCGAGGGAGTGCGCCGTCGCACGCGGGCGATGAACGGGAGATGCCAAGGATTCTTCTGCGGCGCCCACGTCAAGGAGATCTTCGAGGCACACACGGGAAAGGCTGCACGATGACGAGACGAATGGACGGAGCTTATCGCCCGGGAACCGATGCGGTTCATCGCCCGAAGGTGGCTATCATCGGGGGCGGGCCGGCGGGGCTGAGCGCCGCAAAGGTTCTCGGTGAGCGGTACGGCGGCGATATCCTTCTCATCGAGCGCGAGTCCGCGCTAGGGGGAATCCCGCGGCACAGCGACCACCCCGGGTACGGTATCCGTGACCGCAAACAGGGCATCTCCGGCCCGAGTTACGCCAGGAAGCTCAGTGCGGAGGCGCGCGAGGCGGGCGTCGAGGTGTGGCTCAATGCCCAGGTCACAGGATGGGAAGGGCCGCGAACGCTTCAAGTGACGTCGCCGCGCGGGCGCGTACTGGTCGAGGCGGAGGTCATCCTTCTCGCGACCGGCGCAAGGGAACGCCCCAGGACAGCTCGGATGATCTGGGGAGACAGGCCTGGTGGTGTCTACACCACCGGCCAACTCCAGAATGCCGTCCACCTCTACCACCAGGATATCGGCTCCAACGCCGTGGTTGTGGGGGCGGAACTCGTCTCTTGGTCGGCCGTCATGACGCTGCGCGAGGCCGGATGTAGGACCTCGGCATTGATCTCGCGATATCCGCAGGGTGAGGCATACAAGCTCTTCACCGTGCTGGGTTCGCTGCTGTTCCGGACAAAGGTGGTCACCAACTCGAGGGTCGTTGCCATCCACGGCAGGCCCCGAGTCGAATCGATCGAGATCGAGGACGTCAACACCGGCCGACGCTCCACGATCGCATGCGACACCGTGATCTTCACCGGTGACTGGATTCCCGACTATGAGCTGGCATGGGCCGCAGGCCTGGAACGCGACGGACAGACCGGAGCGCCCGTGGTCGACAACACCCTCATGACATCGCAGGAGGGCGTCTTCTCAGTGGGCAATCTCAATCACCCCGTGGAGACCGCTGATGTCGTGGCCATCGAGGGGCAGTTCGTCGGCAGGCAGATCATCGCTTATCTGGAGAGCGGAGTGGCCGAAGGCCCGGGCCTCCAACTCGAGGCGGGAGAGGGTATCGACTGGCTTTCGCCCCAGGTCTGGCGGCCTGGCGGCCCCCAGCCGCCGCGCAAGCGGATCGTCAGCTGGGTCGATGCTCTGGTGAAGCGGCCGGTGGTGGAGGCGCGCCAGGACGGCCGAATCGTCGGGAGTATGAGGCTCGTCTGGCCGGCTGCGCCGGGGCGGGTGTTCCGTATACCTACCAATCTGCTCAGGGATGTCGACCCGTCCGGGGGGAAAGTGACGATCTCGGTGAGGTGATGGCGGCTTTGGCGCCGTGGCCGCCGGTCTCGGTGCCCCGAGGCGGTGATGCTCTCTCGAATATGTGACGGTGTGCGCGATATGTGACGGTGTGCGCGATATGTGACGGTGTGCGCGATATGTGACGCCGTTGTCGAGTGCAGGGCCGTCACGCATAGCCAGGGCTGTCACATATCGCCAGGGAGCGGATGACGAAATGGCGGGGCGCGGTAACTACCGACGCCCCGCCATTGTCGTGATCACGACGCGCGTGCTTACCAGATGCGCACGCGCTCCTCCGGTGGCAGGTAGAGGGCGTCGCCCTCCTTCACATCGAATGCCTCGGCGAAGGCGTCGACGTTCTTGACCACACCGTTGCAGCGGAACTCCGCGGGGGAGTGCGGGTCCGTGGCGATGAGCGTCTGCAGCATCTCGGTGCGGCGCTTCTCCTGCCAGATACGGGCGTAGGAGAGAAGAACCCGCTGGATTCCCGTGTAGCCATCGATGACGGGGGCGGTATCCAGGCTCAGCCCCGCCCGCTCGAGTGCCAGGCCGTAGGCCTTCAGTCCGATGGACAGCCCACCCAGATCGCCGATGTTCTCACCCAAGGTCAACGCGCCCTGCACATGGTGTGGGCTGTCTGCTCCAAGCTGCTCGGGGATGTAGGCATCGTACTGGGCCACGAGAGCCGTCGTCCGCTGTTCGAACTCGTCGCGGTCGACGTCCGTCCACCAATTATGAAGCGCTCCGCTGGCGTCATACTTGGAGCCCTGATCGTCGAAACCGTGCCCGATCTCGTGTCCGATGACGGCTCCGATCCCACCGTAGTTGAAGGCGTCGTCGCGCTCGGGATCGAAGAACGGGAACTGCAGAATAGCGGCGGGGAACACGATCTCGTTCCATACCGGGTTGTAGTAGGCATTGACCGTCTGCGGGGACATGAACCACTCTGAGCGATCCATGGGCTTTCCCAGTTTGTCGATACCGCGCTGAAACTCGAAATGACTGACCTGGCGCACGTTCTCGACGATGTCGTCGCCGATCGCAAGCGAGGAGTAGTCGAGCCACTTCTCCGGATAGCCGATCTTGGTGACGAAGGAATCCACCTTGCTCAGAGCGCGGAGCTTCGTCTCCTCGCCCATCCAGTCGAGTGCCTTGATCGACTGGCGGTAGGCTTCCAGAAGGTCTTCCACCAAAGCGGTCATCTTGGCTTTGTGATCGGGTGGGAAATGGCGCTCCACGTAGATCTTTCCAATGGCCTCGCCGAGCGAGCCATTGACGAGCTGCACGCCGCGCTTCCAGCGCGCCCGCTGCTCGGTGGTCCCGGAGAGCACACGCCCGTAGAAATCGAAGCTCGCCTTGTCGATGGCCTCGGTGAGGAACGTGGAGCGAGCACGGAGGATACGCCAGCGGCTGTATGTCTTGAGGTCTTCCAGTGAAGTCTCGTCCCAGATGGCGGCGGTACCGCGCAGGGCGTCGGGGTTCAACACGATGATTTGCGCCAAAAGCTCTTCGGAGAAACCGGCAGCCTGCATGGTGCTGGTCCAGTTGAATCCCGGGGTCGACTCGACGAAGGCATCCCACGTCATCGGATTGTTGATCTTGTCGGTATCGCGAGAGTCGACCACGTTCATGTGCGTTGCGGCGATCGACTTCTCGAGACCGAGAATGATCTCCGACTGGGCGGTGGCCACATCTTCGCTGAGCCCATAGCCGAGTGAGAGGAAGCTGGGTACGAACTCGCGGTACTTGTCCAGAACCTCGATGAACTGCGGTTCGCGATAGTAAGCCTCGTCAGGCAGTCCGATACCGGACTGATAGAAGAACGTCGTATAGCGCTCTGGATCGTTGAGATCGGTGTCGACGTCGATACCGAAGAAGGTGCCGACTCCCGTGGACATGAGATGCCCCAGGGCGACGGCGAGCTCGTCCTTCGAGGTCGCGGCGTTGATCGATGCTAAATCAGAAGCCAGCGGATCGATGCCCGCGGCGTTGATCTTCTCGACGTCCATCCAGGAGTTGTAGAAACTGGCGATCTGCTGAGGCTCGCCCTCCTGCGGGTTCGTCGCGGAGAGCTCCTCGATGATCTCCCGAACATGCTTCTCGGCTTCGATGACGAGAGCCATGAACGAGCCGTCTGAGGAGAGATCGGCCGGGATCTCATGGTTCTTGAGCCAGTTTCCGCTGACTGCCCGGAAGAGATCGTCCTGGATGCGCACCGTAGGGTCTGAGCCGTCCAGAACGCGCGCGAGATGAGTATCAGTTGTGGTCATGCGGTCCAGCATACGCATGTGACTAGCTGCGGGCCCAGCATTATGCGCAGAGGTGGAAGCCCTCAAAATACGCCACGGCGCACCTCCAGGCACTAGAATGGCGTGCATGCGCGTACATATTGCTGCTGATCATGCAGGTTTTGAGCTGAAGGAATTCCTCGTGTCGAAGCTGACCGAGGCGGGATACGACGTGATCGATCACGGTGCGTCCTCTTACGATGAGCTGGATCATTATCCCACCATGTGCATTCCGTGCGCGGAGGCCACCGTCGCCGATCCGGGCTCCCTCGGCATCGTCATCGGGGGATCGGGCAACGGAGAGCAGATTGCCGCCAACAAAGTGAAGGGCTGCCGCGCCGCTCTCGCCTGGAGTACCGAGACCGCGGGGCTGGGGCGTCAGCACAACAACGCCAATGTCGTGGGCATCGGCGCCCGCATGCATACCCAGGAGGAGGCGTGGGAGATCGCGAAGACCTTCCTCGAGACGCCCTGGAGCGAGGCAGAGCGCCATCAGGCCCGCATCGATTTACTCGACGAGTACGAGGCAGCTAACAAGCGCTGACAGTTCGCACGGTCTGGGCGGGTGGCTCGGACGCTCAGAGCCACCTCTTCCATGGAGCTAGCTCGTGGGGCCACGGCGTTCTACGCTGTGGCCCCACGTCGTTCAAGGCCGCCATGGCTTTACGGGGTAAGTGTGCAACATTCGGGTGAGCAGACCTGGAGCTGGAGCAACTGCCGCCGTCGAACAGACCCGGCTGTTCCCGAGTCGGGCACGTAGTTGCGCCGAATCCGAGCGCGGATTCAGGACGACGTTCCGCTATCGCGATGGCTCGCTTGGGACTCAGATATAAATGGCCGGGTCGATGGTGTATTCGACGGCGGCGTGATCTCGGTATGTCGCCGGAACGCCCACAGCCGTGTGGTGCGCAGGAAGATCGCGCACGACCACGGCGTTGGCCCCGATACGTGCGTCATCTCCAATTGCGACGGGGCCCAGAATCTTCGCGCCCGCTCCAACCACCACGCCGTTACCCAGAGTGGGGTGGCGCTTCTTGGCTTCGAGTGACGTTCCGCCCAAGGTCACCCCGTGGTACAACATGCAATCGGCGCCGATTTCCGCTGTCTCGCCGATCACCACGCCCATGCCGTGATCGATGAAGAGGCGGGGGCCGATCTTCGCGCCAGGATGTATCTCAATGCCGGTGATGGCTCGGACAAGCTGGGAGAACAAGCGCGCGGGAAGGCGGAAAAGGCCGCCGCGACGCCACAGCGCATGTGCGAAACGGTATCCCCACACCGCGTGGACTCCTGGATAACCCAGAGCGACCTCGATTCGAGAGCGAGCGGCCGGGTCGTGATCACAGGCTGCCTGCAAGTCATCGCGAAGAACTCTAATGAACTTGTTGAGCCGTGCACCCATGTGTGATCCTCTCGCAGGTATCCTCGCGGCCCTCCGGGCCATGCGGTCCATTGTGCCATCACACGGCGTGAGCCCCAAGGCAGGTCCAGAAGTTCTCTTTAAAAATAAAGTATCGGTCGCCTTCCCCTTGGTGATGGGTAGAGTGCGTGGAGAGGCGCCTTATTTGGCGGGGTGCAACGCCACCTGCCCGCGAAATCTTGCCCTGCCCGCGAAACCGCGCTGCTCCCGCGAATCCCGGCCCGCTCACCGGCCCCACTGTTGGCATGACAGAAGGCTTAGATTGGCGCATTGTGACGAAAGAGCTCCCCGCTTCGATCGAAGCGGGGAGCTCATCACCGTGTGCCGCGAGACTTAGGCGGCCGCGGGCACGGTGCAGGTAGACGCGGTGTGTCAGTCCCGTCAGTCCACGAGGCCCTCGAAGAGAGGAGTGGAGAGGTAACGCTCGCCGAAGTCGGGGACGATGGCGACGATGGTCTTACCCGCGGCCTCGGGACGCTTCGCTACCTCGATGGCGGCGCGCAGCGCGGCACCGGAGGAGATCCCAACCAGCAGGCCCTCCTTGGTGGCTGCCTCGCGAGCGGTGGCGATGGCGTCGTCGCTCGCGATCGCGATGACTTCGTCGTAAAGGTCGGTGTCCAGAACGTCGGGGACGAAGTTGGCACCGATTCCCTGAATCTTGTGTGGGCCAGCCTTACCCTCCGAGAGCAGAGGGGACTCACCGGGCTCAACGGCAACGAGCTTGATGTCCGGGTTGTGGCGGCGCAGTGCGCGCCCCGCACCGGTGATGGTGCCGCCGGTGCCGATACCGGATACCAGGTAGTCGACGTGGCCGTCCGTGTCTTCCCAGATCTCCTCGCCGGTCGTCGCCTCGTGGATGGCCGGGTTGGCCTCGTTGGCGAATTGGGAGGCGAGGACGGCGCCCGGTGTGGACTCGACGATCTCATTGGCCTTGTCGACGGCGCCCTTCATGCCACCGGCGGGCTCGGTCAGGACCAGCTCGGCACCGAAAGCTCGCAGCAAGGCGCGGCGTTCCTTGGACATGGAGGAGGGCATTGTGAGAACGACCTTGTAGCCGCGCACTGCGCCCACCCATGCCAAACCGATACCGGTGTTGCCGGATGTGGCCTCCACGATGGTGCCGCCGGAGCTCAACGCGCCTGCCTTCTCGGCAGCGTCGATGATGGCCACGGCGATGCGATCCTTCACCGAGTTGGCGGGGTTGTAGAACTCGAGCTTGGCGAGCACGGTGGCTTCCGTGTCTCCGGCAAGGCGGTTGACGCGGACGAGGGGCGTACGCCCGACGAGGGTGGTGGCGTCTGCGTAGACGTTGGACATATGGTGTCTCCTCTTTATTCTGCCCGCCGTGATCGGCTGGCAATAGCGAATCGGTGTTGTGTCCGCCAACGGCGGGGATTCAATGGCTTTGAGAACTGCGATCTGTGAAAACTATGGGCAGTCGGGCTGGAACGCTGCTGAACAGTGGTATCCCAAACATGGAGTGGAGCGACGAGGGCATGCGCGATTGACGCATCGGTAAAGCTCGAGGCTCTATCGACACCCGCAGCCAGCGGGATAGGAAAGGGACGTGTCGGCTACTTTTATCATGCCGCATCCTTTCTGCCGATGGGAGGTCTCGTGTCCAGATTTCCCGAGGTGCAAACCAACAGAACTAACCAACCATAAAAGAGGGATTATGTCCAGTATCTGAGGGTTTGTCTCATGTTTTCCCGTTTCGATCGGCCTGCGCAGTGACCAGCCTTCGTCGTCCTCTCGTCTGACCGGGCCTATCCTTTGGAGACTGCGTTACCGTTGACTACCTGCCCCCAGGCAGTCTCCACGGCGGTCGTACCCGTCAGGGTGCACGAGACGGTGCCAGAGGAGAGACGCGCCAGCAGTTCACTTAGGGTGGCATCGTCCGCTGTGGCGATCCGGACGCACACACCCTGTGGGAGATATTCGGGCTCCGCGTTGAAACCCGCCGAGGCCAACTCGGCCAGGTATCTGCCGCCGTCCGCGTGGGGGAGTAGGGCTTGCCACACGGGAACGATCTGGCGTTCCATGAGTCTGACGCTCTCAAGGCACTCCTTGACAGCGTCCGAATAGGCGCGCACCAAGCCGCCAGTGCCGAGTAGAGTCCCGCCGAAGTACCTGGTGACGATGGCAACGACATCGAGCAATGGGATTCCACGTAGCACGTCGAGCATCGGTCGGCCGGCGGTTCCGGAGGGTTCGCCGTCATCCGAGGAATGTAAGACGGGAGCTGAGTCCGCGGTGCCAACTGCGAAAGCCGTACAGTGGTGCCGGGCATCCGGCATCTCGTTCTTGCGGGCGTTGATCTTCGAGCGCGCCTCTTCTGGGGAGGAGACGCGAGAGATCTCGGCCAGGAAACGCGACCGTTTCACCTCGATGTCGTGGTGAAGAACGGTATCGGTTGGAAGAAGCAGGTCGTCCACTCCGCCATTGTAAGTTGCGACGCAGTCCCCATACACTGACAACCTGGATCTCTCACGGCGCTGGGAACCCAGAAATCTTAACGAGGGATTGCCGGTGTCTCCTGCGCCTGTTCCAGGGATTTCGTGTGCGCATGTGACGAAATACTCGTGGCAACGATGCTTTAGGTGGCACTCGCGAATAGCGGGGAAGCTAAGGGTCCGGTAGAGTAAACGCTTGTGTGTATTGGTGCGGCCTTCTGTGCGGCGTCGATGCAGTGAGACAGACGGGCCGCCACCGGGCGGTCGGACGATTGAGAGGAGCGGCATCATGGCAGTACCCAAGCGCAAGATGTCCCGCAGCAACACCCGCTCTCGCCGTTCCCAGTGGAAGGCTGAGCTCACCGAGCTTCAGACCGTCCGCGTTCAGGGCCGCGAGCTGCGTATCCCGAGGAAGCTTGCGAAGGCTTACCAGAATGGACTGCTGGCGGACTGAAACATCAGTTTGAGAAAGGACCCGATCGCTCTTCTTGAGTGATCGGGTCCTTTTCAGTGTTCGGAAGCGGCAGTCTTGATGAGCCGGCACCGCGGATGGAAAAATAACAATCCATATTCGGCATGAACCCGCACATAAAGACGCAGCCCGGCACCGAATACGGATATTAGTTCTTGCCACCCCGTTCTCGCGTCCCCGCGCCCTCATATAAATCGTTATCCTCGGAGAAGAGAACTCGACTCTCGAGAGGCGTGATGATGAGCATTGGGACGAGCCAGGTAACCGGCGTGCTGAAATCCGCGGTGAAGAAGAAGATCCGGCCGGTGCCCTTCCCGGCTGATCCCGGTGACTTGCCACAACTGCAGCGTGGGGTCGAAGCCGATGCCTCCCAGGTGGTCAAGCTTGAAGATTTCTTGGCGGCAACGAGACCTGGATCCGTTCGGCATGATCCACGGGATGCAGTTGGATCGCTGGCCGCGCGTGCAACCGCCGCTGAATCCGCTGCGTCACCCGCCGCAGTCGCTCCCGCGCTACTTCATACGCTCTGTTTTCCCACGACACTCGATCTCCTGACCAGCCCCGCACTGCCCACGCAACCGCTGGGTCTCGTCGTAACGAGCCAGTCTTGGACTCTCTTCACTCCCGTGCACGTTGGTGAACCGCTGCTGCTCAATGCCAAGGTGACGCGGTTGGAACGAAACGAGGATGGGGTAGTGCTCATCGTCGAATGCGTGCTCAGCCGCAACGAAGAGGTTTGCTATGTGGAGCAGACTCGCTATCTCTCCCGATCGGGTTCCGGTTCGCCTGCCGTCTTAGAATCAGGGCGGGCTACCTCGGACTCCCACGCCGCTGGGATGGCCGAAGATAGGCCCCAGACATCGGATCAAGACGTTACCGTCGCGCCCATACCCGATCACCGGGCCGCGTTCGGTCTCAATGAGGCCGGCAAGCTGGACGTTGGTCAGAGGCCTGCGCTGACGACGGCGCGTTTTACCCAGGGTGCGGCGCGCCAATGGGCAGGTCTCAGTGGCGATGCCAATCCCATTCATCTGTCAGGCCTGGCAGCCCGAGCATTCGGCTATCGCAAGGCCCTCCTGCACGGAGCGGCAATAGACGCGTGGGCTGCTAGTACGCTGGGCATTGACGGAGAGCATCCCTGTTCGGGAGCGGTGTCGTTCAGGGCACCGGTTCTTCTCCCGGTCGATCTTGAGCTTGTCCCGCTGGAAGAGGGAAGGTTCGCGGTGCTTGAGAAGCGTACCGGAAGAGACCTCGTGCATCTGACATATTCGGGCGACGACATTGAAGGAGCCAACGCGCTCGAGGGCGGCCCGGGCACCATTCTCCTGCCACGTCGAGAGGGGCGTCTGAGCAGTACCGTGGTTGCACAGGGAATGTGTGCCGGCGCCGCTGCGGCCTTCCCGAGGGTGCGCAATGTCATCGAGGAAGCAAGTCCCTGGCGTCGTGCGTATCGCGAGGCGATGACCTCGCTGAGTGGAATCGATGCTCCCCAAAACGGGCCACGCTGCGCTCGCGACGGCCTGAACGCCATGCATTCGCTGCTCCATTTCGCGGACGGCCGACCAATCGGGCAGGCCTGGCTGGATCGGCCCGCAAACAGCGGGGGTCTGATCGTAGGAACGGCTGAACCGTCGTCTGAGTTGGAGCTCCGGTTTCCGGAGAAAACGCTGCGTGGAGACGAGCTACTCGCGGAACTGTCGGCCTGGCAGGCGGCCGGTACTATCCAGCCTGGCGCTCGATCTGCGTTGGCGGAAATCGTAGCCCGTCCCGAAATCCTCGATTTTTCGGGTTACACATTTGTGTGCCTGGGAGCGGGGGCGGAGCTCTCTCCAGCTCCCCAGCTTCTGAGATGGGGAGCGAATGTCGCTGCAGTGATGCGGCCGGGAACCGACCGGGCCAAAAAGCTGCGGCAGATTGCCGACCAATCGGCGGGGCGTCTCTACATTCCGTCAGATGACGCTTGTGACCTGGTGCGTGAGCCGGAAAGGGTGGCCGGATGGGCCGCGGACTTGCCGGGCCGCCTTGTCGTCGTTGAAACGCTGTATGCGCCGGGCTCGGAGTTTCTGCTGGCTGCTGCGGGTGCGGACATCGTCGAAAAACTCATCTGCGCAGTTCGCGCAGACACGGTCTTAGCGTGGATCGGGAGTCCGACGGATGCTTACCTCTTGGCTGGACTCCCGGTCAGTGAAACCCTCGCGGAAGGGCGTCGGGTGCGAGTGATGGCGGAAGGATATGCGCGGCTTCGCAGATTGCGGCCCGCGCGTATCGATGGGGTGTATCCGGGTTTCGTGGATGTGCAGGGACCGAATTACGCCGCGGCCAAACGTATCGGACGGTGGCGCGCGACGGTCGAGCGCGCCGAAGGAAGGCAGATCTCGTACAACGTCGGCCCGATGTCGCTGACCCGTTCCGTTTTGGACTCGGGAGTGTTGCGGGCCGCATATGGAGGTATGGAGAAGCTGGGAATGCCAGCACTGCCAGCGGATGTCTCGGCTACCTTGATGGCGGCCTTGCTCGCGTGGGACTTAGAGCATCCGGAAGCGACCGCGCAATCGGACAGCTTCCTCACGGATAAAGCGGTGGATAGCGGCCTGTTGACGCGTCCATATGAACCGAACGGTCTGATGGGGCTTGCCGTGGCATTGGGTGCGCGGCAGGTATTCGGAAAAGAGTAGCTATCTGAGTCTTCTACAGACTCGCGGATGGTTTATAGATTCGCGACGACTGCCGGGTTTGAGCGACCACCCAGCTTGTGCAACCGGGGAATGCCCTTCAACTGGGGGCTTGGTTTATTTGTCGCTGCAGACCATGATCCGATCTTGAAGCCAATATCTTCGCATGTCTCGAAGATGAATCTTCGGACATACTCATCGGTCGGGGTTGGGGCAGCCTCTTCCTCATCCTCGGCAATTCGAGCAAGCTCGATTGCGCTCGGATTTGGCAGCTGCGCTGCCTTCGACCCTCTCCTTGATCTCGGAAGTGAAAACGGGTTTTCACTTCTCTCGATCTTCGTCGGGGTTTTTAACAGCTGCGCTGCTTTCAACCACTTCCTCATCCTCGGCAATTCGAGCAAGCTCGATTGCGCTCGGATTTCGTCGGGGTAGCGGGACTCGAACCCACGGCCTCCCGCTCCCAAAGCGGGCGCGCTACCAACTGCGCCATACCCCGTGACCCAAAGTGGGACTAGCCCATACTAGGCGATATCGGGGTACTCCGCATGCTCGCCATCCACGATTGATACCGGTTCTACATCACACCGCCGTGATGTGCGTCCGGCCCGCGCAACCTGCTATTCTCATGGGGCACGCGAGTGTAGCTCAATGGTAGAGCCTCTGCCTTCCAAGCAGATTACGCGGGTTCGATTCCCGTCACTCGCTCCAATGGAACCGGTATCTCGATCAGACGAGGTACCGGTTTTGCCATATATCTATGAGCCAGAAGTTCGTCATGATGAGCCAGAAGTTCGTCATGCTCTCCCGGACCGAGGTGTTTTCCCGAAGAGGGGCAACCGTGCTCGAGGGGCGCTCGGGATGAGCGCTCTTTCCTGTCGGGAAAGGCCCGGCGGCGGCGAAAGAGTAGGAAACGGCGAAACGACTATATAGGATCGATGCATGGTTGGTTTCCTCGTCACTTTGCTGGTCATCTGGGTCGTCCTCTCCGTCGTGGGGTTCATCGTCAAAGGACTGCTTTGGCTTGCCGTCCTCGGTATCGCCCTCTTCCTGCTCACCGCGGTGTGGCTGTGGTTCAAGGGCCGTCGAGACGGAAGAGCGGCCAACATGCGGTAGGTACCTGGGGTCCAGCGTTCTCCACACGGGAACGAACGCTCCGCACGGGATGAAGTGGCGACGCCCTACACCAGCACTGAGACCGCCTCCGGCTCTACGGTGAAGACGGCGGGCAGGTCGGCAAGATGCTCCCCATCGGCGTAGATCGGCAAGGCGCTGTCACTGCTCACCTGTATCCGGTGGGCTTCCTTCTGGAATACCCCACGCATCTTCACATGGGAGCCGTTGAAGATGCGCAGCAGCGCGGGAACGACGACTGGGATCGGGCGGCCCTGTATGGCTGTCATCTCCAGGATGCCGTCGGTGAGGGAGGCGCCGGGGCAGATGCGCATGCCCCCTCCGATTGACTGCGAGTTGCCGATGGCCACATTCCAGCTGCGGAGGCTGCCGTGGCGCCCATCGATGCGAATGTGGAACAAAGCGGGCCGATAGCGTAGAAGTGCCCGAATCACTCCCAGGATATATACCGCGGTTCCTCGTAGCCAGGGAGTCTGGTTGGCCACTTGATTCGCGTAGGTGCCGATGCCGATGCATGCCACGCCCACGAAAAAACGTCCGTTGCAGCGTCCGACGTCGATACGGGTCTCGCTGGTGAAAGGCCCGAGCCTTCGCGCGGCGACCAGTGGATCGACGGGAATGCCGAGCGTCCGCACCAGATCGTTCCCACGCCCACCGGAGAGAGGGGCGACGACGGCGCCCGATTCATAGGCTCCCGCGAGAGCCCGGGCCAGTACGCCGTCGCCGGCAAGCACCGCAACGGTTTGCCCAGACTCGCATTCGCGCAGAATGTCCGTTGCATGGTCAATGGATTCTGTACGCTGCACCGTGACGTCCCACCCGTTCTCCGCAAGTGCGCGGCGCACGGGTGATTCCAAAGTCGCTGTCCTGCCACCGTTGGCGGCGGGGTTGACCACCAGGAGAAGAGGGCGCATGGGGAGACTCCTACTCGAACGCGTCTGGTTGCACGAGGCTGACCGGCAACATGGGCCAGCATAGCCTGGTTGACGAGAGCTCAAGGCCGTTCGGGCTTCCGAGGACAATGCGAGGGAGGGGACACCCAGATAGGCATCCCCTCCCTCGCGCGCCTTCCGGTTCGCTACTGTGCGGCTCCCGCGAATTGGGACATGTAGAGACGGTAGTAGGCTCCCTCGGCGGACATCAGGCCGGCGTGGCTTCCCTGCTCCACGATCGATCCGTCTTCCATCACCAGGATGGTGTCGGCGTCGCGAATCGTCGAGAGACGGTGCGCGATGACGAAGGATGTACGATCGCGTCGGAGGGCGGCCATCGCCTCCTGCACCAGCACCTCCGTGCGGGTGTCCACCGACGACGTCGCCTCATCCAGGATCAGCAGCGCCGGATCGGCCAGGAACGCGCGAGCGATCGTCACCAGCTGGCGTTCGCCGGCTGAGATGTTGCCGCCGTCGTCCTCGACGACCGTCTCGTACCCGTCTGGCAGCGAACGAACGAAGCGGTGCACGTAGGTGGCCTTGGCCGCGGCAATCACTTCCTCGTCGGTGGCATCGAGGCGACCGTAGCGGATGTTGTCCATGATGGTCCCCTTGAAGAGCACCGCATCCTGAAGCACCATGCCGATCTGGCCTCGTAGTACGCCGCGATCGAGCCTGCGGGTATCGACGCCGTCGAGCAGGATACGGCCCGAATCGACCTCGTAGAAGCGCATGACCAGATTGACGAGGGTGGTCTTTCCCGCGCCAGTCGGCCCGACGATCGCCACCGTCTGGCCGGATTCGGCCGTCAACGAGAGGTCGGTGATGAGTGGTTTGTCAGGGGAGTAGGAGAAGGAGACGTGCTCGAACTCGATCTTCCCTTGGACGGGCTGAGAGAGCTGCGCTGGGCGCAGGACCTTCCCGGGCGTTCCGGTCTCCTCGCCTTTCGCGGCGGCCGATTCCTCGAGCCGTCCCTCCAGCTCCAGAACCGAGAGATCCGGTTCCTCCTCGTCAGCGTCCAGCAGCTCGAAGATGCGCTCGGCGGAGGCGACACCGGAGATCAGCATGTTCGCCATCGAGGCAACCTCACCCAGGGGCTGGTTGAACTCACGCGAATACTGGATGAACGCGGTGACGGCACCCAAGGTCATCTGACCGGAGGCAACACGCAGGGCACCGACAACCGCGATGCCCACGTACCCCAGGTAACTGACCCACTGCATGATCGGCATGATCATGCCGGAGAAGTACTGCGCCTTGAACGACGCCTCGTAGAGCTCCCCGTTGCGTTCGTCGAATTGCTTGCCCATGGCATCGGACTGGCCGAAGGCGGTGATGATCTCGTGTCCCGTGAAGGACTCCTCGATCGTCCCGTTGAGTCGGCCGGTGTTGCGCCATTGGGCGGCGAACAGCCGCTGCGACTTCGTCCCGATGATGCCCACGACGATGGCGGACAACGGCAGTGCAACCAGGGCGATAAGGGCCATCAACCAGGACAGGTAGAACATCATGGCGGTGATACCGATGATGGTCAGCGCGCAATAGATGAGGCTTGTGAATGCCTGCTGCAGCGCGGCCTGGACGTTGTCCACGTCGTTGGTCGTCCGCGAGAGCAGGTCACCGCGCTGGTTGCGATCGAAGTACTGCAGTGGCAGGCGGTTGACCTTCGCCTCGATATCTTGACGCAGTTTGTAGACGATGCGCATGACGACGTCGTTGAGCAGCCGGCCCTGCAGCCACATGAACAGCTGGGCGATCACGTACATGCCCAGCACGATGAGGATCAGACGTGCTAACTCACCGAAGTCGATACCCTGGCCCGGCGTGAATTCCATGGCCGAGAGCATGTCCGCGATCTGATTCTGCCCCTGCGCACGCAGCCCCTCGATCACCTGTGCGCTGGTGGCGCCGGCGGGCATCTGGGCGGAGACGACCCCGCCGAAGATGACGTTCATGGCGTCGCCCAGTACGTTGGGAGCCCACACGTTGAACACCACGGCCACGAGAATCATGGCCAGCACGATGGTCATGGCGATGCGCTCCGTGTTGAAGGTGCCGAACAACCGGATCGCCGACGGCCAGAACGCCTTCGCCTTGCGCGGCGGCGCACCCTCTCCCCAGTCGGAGATCTGGACGTTGTCCTGCAGATCGTTGATCTCGCTCTCGGTCAGTTCCTCTTGGGACGACGACGCCTTGGCCCGTTCGGCATTGCCCCGCGCTCTCGCCTCCTTGGCGGCCCCGCGACGGGAAGTCTTCTTCATGCTGCTGGATTCCTGATCTCCCATGAGCGGATCTTCTGACTTCTTGTGTTTCGGGCTCATACCGCCTCCTCCGCACTCAGCTGGGAATCGACGATCTCGCGATAGGTCGAAGAGGTCTGCAACAGTTCCTCGTGCCGCCCGCGCGCTACGATCCGCCCATCCTCCAGCACCAGGATCTGGTCGGCATGGGTGATGGAGGAAATGCGCTGGGCGACGATGACCACGGTTGCGCCGTCGGTGTACTTCGGTAGCGCGGCTCGCAGCTTGGCGTCGGTCGTGACGTCCAGGGCAGAGAAGGAGTCGTCGAAAAGGTAGAGGCGCGGCCGTTTCATGAGGGCCCGTGCGATGCACAAGCGCTGGCGCTGGCCACCGGAGACGTTGGTTCCGCCCTGGGATATCGAGGAGTAGAGGCCGGAGTGCTCGGGAGTCTCGCCCTCCGTCGTCCCGCTTCCGTTCGTCCCGCCAACGGTGTCATCGTCGGCGTCGGAGGCCGGTGCGCCCCCTGCCCCTTCTTCCTTCGCGATCCTTTTCAGGCCGCGCTCACGAACGAAATCGGCTGCCTGCGCGGTCCGCAGTGCATCCCACATCTCATCCTCGGTGGCGTCCGGAGCTCCGAACTGAAGGTTGGAGGCCACCGTTCCGGAGAAGAGATAAGGACGTTGTGGCACATAGCCGATGGTGTCGGTCAGGGTCGTGCGATTCAGGGAGGTGACTGCGACGTCGTCGATCAATACCTCGCCGGAGGTGGCGTCATGAAGGCGGGGGATGAGACCGAGCAGGGTGCTCTTGCCCGAACCGGTGGCGCCGATGATCGCCGTCGTCGTCCCCGGGGTGACGGTGAAATTGACGTTGTCCAGTACCGGCGATTCCGCGCCAGGGTAGGCGAAGGAGACATCGCGGAACTCCACCTTGCCCTCGCGCTGGGCGGGCATGACCGGCGCCGTGGGCTCGGACATGGAGTTGGTGGTGCTCAGAACCTCGCCGATGCGGCGCGCACAGACCACCGCGCGCGGGAACATCATGAACATGAAGGTTCCCATCATCACCGCGACAAGAATCTGCAGCAGATACTGCATGAATGCCGTCAGGGCGCCAACCTGCACCAGCTCCTGGTCGACGCGATGCCCGCCGAACCAGAGCACGGCGGCGGTTGCCAGATGCAGGATCATGGTGATGATCGGACCCATCAGCACGAACAGGCGGCCGATGCGCACGGAGGTGTCGGTCAGCACGGCATTCGCGTCGGTGAAGAGCTTCGCCTCGTGCCTCTCCCGTACGAAGGCGCGGACCACGCGGATACCCATGATCTGCTCGCGCATGACGCCGTTGATGGAATCGATGTTGTCCTGCATCCGCTGGAAGAGCGGCATGAGCAGGCCGACGAGGATACCCACGATGACAAGGAGTATGGGAACCGAGACCCACACGAGCCAGGACAGGCCGGCGTCCTCCTGGACTGCCATGATGATCCCGCCGATGGACATGATGGGCACCATGACCATGAAGTTCAGGGCCATGAGTACGACCATCTGAACCTGCTGCACGTCGTTGGTGGCGCGGGTAATGAGTGTGGGCGCGCCGAAGGTGGAGACCTCCTCGATGGAGAAGGAATCGACCTTGCGGTAAACGCCGGCGCGCATGTCGCGCCCGACCCCCATAGCCGCCTTGGAACCGCACCAGACCGCCGCGATGGCGGTGATGACCTGTGCGAAAGCGACGGCCAGCATGATGCCGCCGGTGCGCCAGATGTAGTCGGTATCGCCCAGGGTCACTCCACGATCGATGATCTTGGCGTTGAGGCTAGGTAGATACAGGGTCGCCAGAGTCGATGCCAATTGCAGGACGACGGCAACCGCGATGAGGCCCATATAGGGTCTGCTGTATCTTCGGATAAGTTTCCAGAGCATTGATGTCCTTGAATAGCGGTCCAGGAAGGGGCTCAGGGAGACCAACATCGGAGCGTGTTGAGATCCTGAGTCCTAGACACTGAATGGCGAGTGGTGGGCGCGGAACGCGCACCGCCCGTAGACCACCTGGGCATCCGAAGATGACCACCAGGTGACGTGATGACAATGTGCTGGCGTGATTTGATGAATCTCAACACCGATATGGGCGCGATAGCTGCGAAAGAGGAACCGTGCCCAGAGATGATAGCGCCTTGCCGAACGCTGTAAGGGCGCCAGACGAACGAAAAGTATCCGGCTGAAAGGCGTTCGAACAAACTGCGGCCCCAATGGTAGACGGTCGGAGCGGAGTTGCGCAATACTTCGGGGTCAGCTGCCGAGGGCGGGATCTTGGATTCGGCCCCGTGGAGCTCAGGCTCCATGGGGATGATCACCTCAGTTTGTGGTGGCAGTCTCCAAAGTAAGAATCGCGACATAGCTGAGGATTGACGTAGGATTGTTCGGTATGCGCGCGCGTTCCAGTGACGCGCGGCGCCCGCGAAAGAGCGGATGGCGAGGCTTCAGGAGTGAGGCGTCGTTCATCCCAACAACCAGTCCGGACGGCATCCGCCGTCCCCCTCGTCAACTGAGTGGAGAAACCCTGTGAAGAGCTCCGTCGAGATTCTCGAGCCCACCAAGGTCAAGGTGACCATTGAGGTGCCGTTCGAGGAGTTCAAACCTGCAATCGAGCGTTCCGCCAAGGAAATCGCCAAGCAGGTCAACATTCCCGGCTTCCGCAAGGGCCGCGTCCCGGCCCGCGTGCTGGAGGCCCAGATCGGCCGTGGCGCCATTGTTGAGGATGCGGTCAACAATTCTCTCGATGGCTACTATTCCGAAGCCATTCAGTCCAACGGTCTCGTTCCGATGTCCCGCCCCGAGGTGGACGTCACCAGCGTCCCCGTCGAGCGTGGCGATGAGTCCGCTCTGACCTTCACGGTCGCGGTCGAGGTTCGCCCCGAGATCGTTATTCCCGATCCTGCCGGTATCACCCTCACCGTCGATACCGTCTCCGTGTCCGACGACGACGTCGAAGAGCGCCTCACCTCCCTTCGTGAGCGCTTCGGCACCCTCAAGGATGTGGATCGCACCGCCGCCGATCGCGACTTCGTGACCATCGACATGGTCGCCAAGATCGGCGATGAGGAGATCGATTCGGTTTCCGGTGTCTCCTACCAGATCGGCGCCGGCAACATGATCGACGGCATCGATGAGGCCCTCGTCGGTATGAGTGCGGGCGAGACCAAGACCTTCTCCACGACGATTGCCGGCGGCGATCATGAGGGTGAGGCCGGGGATGTCACGGTCACCGTAGAGAACGTCAAGGAGCAGGAGCTTCCTGAGGCCGACGACGACTTCGCCCAGCTTGCCTCCGAGTTCGACACCATCGACGAGCTGCGTGAGGATCTCAAGGAGCAGGTCGCCAAGGACAAGGGCAACAACCAGGTCTACGCCGCTCGCGATCAGCTCCTCGAGTCGCTGCGCGAGGCCGTCGATTTCCCGCTGCCCGCCTCTGTGGTGGACGAAGAGGTCGCGCGCCACCTGGAGCAGGAGGGCAAGTCCTCCGACGATCCGCACGGTGAAGAGGTCCGCGAGGATGTCAAGTCGATGCTCAAGGACCAGCTCATGCTGGACAAGCTCTCCGAGTCCTTCCAGGTCGACGTCGAGCAGAACGAGCTCTTCAACTTCCTGTTCGAGCAGGCCCAGGCCTACGGCATGGACCCGAACCAGTTCATTCAGGCCGCTGCGCAGACGAACCAGCTCTCCGCTTTCGCGGGCGAGCTCTCGCGCGGCAAGGCACTGATCTCCGCTCTGCGTCTGGCCAAGGTCGTGGACAGTGAAGGAAATGAGGTCAACGTGACTGAGGTTGTGGGCGAGGCCCCCGAGAACGAAGTGACTCCCGATTTCTCCGCGCAGCCCGCCGCTACGGCTGCCCCGACTGCGGAGACCGCCGAGTCGAAGACCGATACCTCCTCGGAGGCCGAGGCGCTCTTCGATCCCGCGACCGCCAAGGTCGACGAGGTCCTCGCCTATGCGGCCAACGTCGATGAGGCCGAGCGTGCTCGCATCCTCGAGGCCGAGAAGGCCGGCAAGGCTCGCAAGAGCCTCATCGCCAAGCTCGAAGCCTGAGGCGAGCCGAACAACTGACAATGAGTGAGGGAGGGGCGAACACCGATCGGTGTTCGCCCCGACCACCC
>JAZDRN010000004.1:43978-44887 GCA_047501485.1 Actinomycetaceae bacterium L2_0104
GAATAAATAACACCCCCACCCCCCAACCCGAGATTCCAAGAATTGTCTCGTGGGCTCGGAGATGTGTATAAGAGACAGGTGTTCGCCCCTCCCTCACGTCTTATAGGCGGCCCGACACCTTCGGGGAGAAGAGAGATTGCCGGGAAAACAGCCGGGGAGTATTTTCCGTGCTGCCTCCTGGTGGGGCCGAGCACTCTGTCTTCAGGCAATCCGGGGAGGGGTGCGCCCGGTGTTGAAATCAAAAGGCCTGGTCGCAATACATTAGTTTATGTGTTATAATTCACAGCATCAAGAATAGTCATACAGGTAGCCGTTGAGAAACTTATAGTCAACGATACAAGGTCTTTCGTATCTCTGATGGCCTTTGTTCATCTCTTGGAAAGGACTATTCATGAGATCGAAGCGCCTGTATCGACAAATTGGTCTTGGAGTTTGTGGAGTTCTTCAAGTAGTCATTCCAATAATTGCCGCGGTTTTCTACGTGGACACGTTGGTCCCGGCATACCTACTTGGTTCCAGTTCTTCTTCCATTGCAGTTTTTCTTTGCTGCCTCGGGGTTATCTGTGGGCTAGGTATCGTTGTGTTTCTTCGACAATCGCTCGCTCTGTCAGGTCGAGACAAAAGAGTCCTGCTCATCTGCTTGTGTGTCCTCGAAGTAGCTCTGGCTTTCGTAATTCTTAAGTTCCTGTGGGCTCCGAGCCCAGAGAGCCTCTTGTTTGTGCTTCCTCTATGGTTCTGCGCGCTAGTTGGCCAGCTCGGCTCGCTCGCAATCCGTACAGCGCGAGAAGACAAGGATTCGTAGAGCTCACCCGTCTCTGGCGGCGGTTGGTCCAGCGGACGTTGCCGTCGCGACGTGAATGCGAGGTCGTGTCGTCGGTGCGGCATCTGTTTCGTCGGTCAGCCGACATC
>JAZDRN010000004.1:44985-215170 GCA_047501485.1 Actinomycetaceae bacterium L2_0104
TCCTGGCCCTCACCCACGTGTGCAAGCACCCGCGCCTCGGGCTGCGTCGTCGTGCCCCGGTGGGGTCAGCCGACATCCTGGCCCTCACCCACGTGTGCAAGCACCCGCGCCTCGGGCTGCGTCGTCGTGCCCCGGTGGGGTCAGCCGACATCCTGGCCCTCACCCACGTGTGCAAGCACCCGCGCCTCGGGCTGCGTCGTCGTCAAATGAAAACTGTGCCGGCAATACTCTCAGCGAACGGCTTCGTGCCCAAAGCGAAAAAGGGGCTCCCCGCCATGAAACGGTTGGCAGCACACGCTAAGGTCGTGGTTATGAAAGTCCGGGGATTGCCTCGGAGCACCCCGGGTTGTTGACCCGGCTGAGGAAGGACACAACGTGAGCATCATGCCGCAGTTGGCTGGCGAAGAGAAGCAGGGCTTCGGCCTGGGCGACTCCGTCTACAATCGACTCCTCAAGGAGCGCATCATCTGGCTCGGAACCGAGGTTCGGGACGAGAACTCGAATATCATCTGCGCGCAGTTGATGCTGCTGGCCGCAGAGGATCCTGACAAGGACATCTTCCTGTACATCAATTCGCCCGGAGGCTCTATCACCGCGGGCATGGCCATCTACGACACCATGCAGTACGTCAAGCCCGACGTGGTCACCGTGGGTCTGGGAATGTGCGCCTCGATGGGCCAGTTCCTGCTGTCGTCCGGCGCGAAGGGCAAGCGCTTCCTGACCCCGCACACCCGCGTTCTCATGCACCAGCCGCTGGGTGGAGCAGGTGGCCGCGCCTCCGAGATTCGTATCAACGCGGATCTGATCCTGGGAATGAAGGAAGAGCTGTCCCGCATCACGGCTGCCAACACCGGCAAGTCCGTTGAGCAGATCATCGAGGATTCCGATCGCGATCACTGGTTCACCTCGCAGGAAGCACTCGAGTACGGCTTCGTGGACCACATCATCGCCAACGCCGAGTCCCTCAACATCGGTTCGAGCCAGGAGTAAAGAATGACGATCAATTTCAACGCTGTGGGATCCGCGGCCCAGCTCTCGGGCGGAATGGCCGCTCCCGGCGGGACGGCTCCGGCGATGCCCACGTCGCGATACATCCTGCCGAACTTCGAGGAGCGCACGCCTTACGGCTACAAGCGTCAAGATCCCTACGCCAAACTGTTCGAGGACCGCATCATCTTCCTCGGCGTACAGGTCGACGATGCATCGGCCGACGACGTCATGGCCCAGCTTCTCGTCCTGGAATCCCAGGATCCCGATTCGCCGATCACCATGTACATCAACTCGCCCGGCGGATCCTTCACGGCGCTGACGGCCATCTACGACACCATGCAGTACATCAAGCCGCAGATCCAGACGGTATGCCTAGGGCAGGCTGCCTCTGCCGCCGCCGTGCTGCTTGCCGCCGGTTCGCCGGGACGGCGTCTTGCCCTGCCCAACGCGCGCGTGCTGATTCATCAGCCGGCGATGGAGGGCATGCAGGGGCAGGCGTCCGACATCGCGATCGTGGCCGATGAGCTCGACCGCATGAACACCTGGCTCTGTGAGACGCTCGCGGCTCACTCCAATGGACGGAAGACCGCCGAGGAGGTCGAGCGCGACATTGAGCGTGACAAGATCCTCACGGCGGCCGGAGCCAAGGAGTACGGCATCGTGGACGAGGTCCTCGTCTCCCGCAAGGGCCAGCCGCAGAAGTGACGTGGACCGGGGCCGGTCTTTCGGAGAGAATCCGGGGGACCGGCCCTTTCCCGTCCTCTTCATCCCCTGTCGGTTCGACACACGTTCGACGTGAGAACCGTGCAGTGAACCGTGGAGTCCTGTCCGACGGCTTATGCACAGAGCCGCGCTGTTTCGAAAATCAGTTCCCCATTGGCCGGCGGCATGGGCGCGTAAAGATGCTCGTGCCCGAGCAAGGAGTATAGGCTGTGACAGTGCAGGTCACGCAATGTTACCGAGGGAGTTCTCATGCCACGCACTGCTGACGCGGCGGATATGCTCAGATGCTCGTTCTGCCAGAAGAGCCAGCGTCAGGTCCGCAAGCTCATCACTGGTTCGGGTGTCTATATCTGTAGTGAGTGCGTCGAGTTATGCAACGAGATCATCGCCGAGGAACTCGAAGAAGAGCAGTCGGGCTCGTTCTCCCTTGATGCGTTGCCCAAGCCCTCAGAGATCAACTCCTTCCTCAACGAGTACGTGGTAGGCCAGGACCTGGCGAAACGCACCCTGGCGGTCGCCGTGTACAACCACTACAAGCGGGTGCGGGCCCAGAGCCGCCCGCAGCGTCACGTGGAGGAAGACGTCCAGATCGGCAAATCGAATATCCTGATGCTGGGCCCCACGGGCACCGGTAAGACGTATCTCGCGCAGTCGCTCGCGCGGATGTTGGACGTCCCCTTCGCCATCGCGGACGCGACCGCCCTCACAGAGGCGGGCTATGTGGGCGAGGACGTCGAGAACATCCTTCTGAAGCTGATCCAGGCTGCGGACGACGACGTCAAACGCGCCGAGGTCGGTATCATCTACATCGACGAGATCGACAAAATCACGCGCAAGTCGGAGAATCCCTCGATCACCCGCGACGTATCAGGCGAGGGAGTGCAGCAGGCGCTGCTCAAGATCATCGAGGGGACCGTAGCCTCGGTTCCTCCCCAGGGCGGGAGGAAGCACCCCCAGCAGGAATTCCTGCAGCTGGACACCTCGAACATCCTGTTCATCTGTGCGGGAGCCTTCGCGGGGATCGAGGATGTGGTGTCCTCTCGTGCTGGCCGCCGTGGCATCGGCTTCGGTGCCCAGCTCAACGATGCAGATTCCGCGGCGGGCCTCATGTCCGAGGTGACCCCCGAGGACCTGCACAAGTTCGGTCTCATACCCGAGCTCGTCGGGCGCCTGCCCGTCGTCGCGACGGTGGAGGCCCTCACGGAGGACGATCTGGTGCGGATCCTGACCGAGCCGCGGAATGCCCTGGTGAAGCAATATCAGCGCATGTTCGAACTCGACGGGGTGAACCTCACCTTCACCGACGAGGCCCTGCACGAGATCGCCGCGGAGGCTATGGCGAGGGGTACCGGAGCGCGCGGGTTGCGCTCGATCATGGAGTCCCTGCTGCGCGAGCAGATGTTCGAGATACCGTCGCGAACGGACGTCGAGGAGGTCGTGTTCGACGACGCCACCGTGCGCGGCGATGCCGAACCCAAGCTGGTGCTGCGATCCAAGCGTGCCTCCGGTGGGAAGTCCGCCTGACAACTCGTCCGCGTCACCCGCGAATGACGCCCCTGCGACCGGGCGAGGAGGTTTCGCGCGCGCTGGGCACTTCCGGCGCGCGCGATGATGCCTGTTGAGACATCCGGTGCCGAAAGCACGGGCTGGGCTAACCTGAGGGAACCCTAGCGAGAGGACCAGCCATGGCAGAGATTCCCGCCGAACTAGAGTCTTACCGGCGCACCATCGACAATCTCGATGCTGCCCTGGTGCACATCCTGGCCGAGCGTTTTCGCTGCACGCAGCAGGTGGGGTTCCTGAAGGCCGCGTATGACCTGCCGGCCTCGGATCCGTTGCGCGAAGAGCGGCAGATCGAGCGCCTGCGTGAGCTCGCTCTGGAGGCAGGGCTCGATCCGATCTTCGCGGAGAAGTTCCTCAAGTTCATCGTTGCCGAGGTCATTCAGCATCACGAGGAGATCGCGGCGAACCTCCAGGACGAACCCGAGGCCTGAACGCGATCCCCCGTGATTGAGCGAGACGCTGGGAACGCGCCTGCCGTTACTTCTCGTACAACCTGTCGATCGTGTCCGCGAAGTCCTGAATGACCAGTTTCCTCTTCACTTTCAGGGAAGGGGTGAGATAGTCGTTGGCCGTGGTGAAATCGATGGGAAGGACCGTGAACTTTCTGATCGACTCAGCCCGGGAAACCGCCTCGTTCGCGCGCTTGATGCCGCGGTCGATAGAGGCCAGCACCTGGGGGTCGGAGGCGGCGTCGGTCGCGGACATAGGTTCCAGACCGTGGTTCTTCAACCACGCGGGAAGCATCTCCGAGTCCAGCGTGACCAACGCGCCGATGAACGGGCGCTGATCTCCCACGACGACGACCTGTGAGACGAGCGGGTGCCCGCGCAGGCGATCCTCCAGGATGGCGGGCGCGACGTTCTTGCCACCGGCGGTCACGATGAGTTCCTTCTTGCGTCCGGTGATCCAGACGAAATCGTCGTCGTCGATATGACCGAGATCTCCCGTGCGAAGCCAGCCATCCTCGGTGAAGATCTCCTCGGTCGCGGCCTCGTTGTTCTGGTAGCCCATGAACACGTGGTCGCCCTTGACGAGGATCTCGCCGTCCTCGTCAATCGAGACTCGGCAACTCGGATAGGCCCGGCCCACGGAGCCGACCTTGATGTTTCCCGGTACGTTGACGCAGGTCGGGGCGGAGGTCTCGGTCAACCCGTAGCCTTCGTAGATGGTGATGCCGACGCCGCGGAAGAAGTGGCCGAGACGTTCGCCCAATGGAGCGCCACCGGAGACAGCATTCTTGAGATCGCCGCCGGTGATCGCGCGTAACTGCTGGTAGACAAGCCGATCGCCCAGAGCGTGTTGGGCTTTGAGCGCCGCCGAAGGGCCCTCGTCAGTATCCAGTGCGCGCGAGTAGTTGATGGCCACCTTGGCGAAGCGGCGGAAAAGCTTGAGTTTGAAGCCGTGCCCCGCCTTGGCGTCCGCGGCGTTGTATATCTTCTCGAAGACGCGCGGCACCGCCAGCACGTACGTGGGCTTGAAGGTTTGCATATCCGTCACCAAGTTCTTGGTGTCGGGGGAGTAACCGATGATGTTGCCGGCATAGAGTGCGACAAGGTTGATGAACCGCGCGAAGACGTGCGCCATGGGGAGGAAGAGCAGCGTGCGCTGCTTGCCGGCCACGATATTCGCGAGGTCGTCGTCGAGCGGGCCGTTGATGGCCACCGAGAGCAGGTTACGGTGAGAGAGCCTCACTCCCTTCGGCTGGCCAGTCGTCCCGGAGGTGTAGATGATCGTGGCCAGATCGTCCGCGTGGATAGCGTCAATGCGGCGATCGATCTCGGGATCGTCGGTTTCCGAACCCAGGGCGGAGATCTTGCCCTGGGCGTCGTCCTCCATGACGAAGATCTGCTCGAAGAAATCGAATTCTTGCTGCAGCGGCGCGAGAACCGCGGCCATCTGGGCCGTCTCGGCGACGGCGAAGCGGATACGGGAATCTTCGACGATCCACCGCGCCTGGTCGGTGGAGTCGGTCTCGTAGATCGGGATCCCCTGTGCACCGACAGACCAGATCGCCAGGTCGAAGAGAGTGAACTCGTAGCGGGTGTGACTCATGATCGCGATGTGATCGCCCGGTTCCACCCCCATTGCAACGAGGCCGCGCGCCACCGCGCGATACTCCGCTTCAAACTGACGCCACTGAACGGGAACCCAGGTGTTGATGGATGACTTGCGCTCGATCACCACATGGCGCGGCTTATCGCGGGCGATTTTACGGAATACCCACGGAATGCTCATCTCGTCAGTGATGGAAATCTTACCGGGGACGAAGGAGACTCGGCGTTCGATCGAGTTCATCTGGGGGTGTCACAGCCTCTCATGAATAACTTTTCGGCGCAGCAGGACCAAAGGCCCCTTCCGCGCTTCCTTGGCTGACTCTATCGCACCCCGGGCGCCCACAGCACAGCGATTGGCTCTCGGGATGGAGAGGGATGGAGATCGAAGTTGGGGCGAGAGCCTCCAAGGTCTCGCCCCAACCCGTTGTCCTCAGCACTTCTCGGCGGTTGTACGTTGAGCGTCCGTGTAGTTGGCCCGCGCCGTCGGTGCCAGCCGTTACTTGTTCCGCGGCTTCTTCGGTTCGGGAGGATCCAGCTCGTAACTGGCCACCGCGATGGTGCCCAGCTCATCCACGTTCTCCACGCCAAGATCGCCGCGAACGTGAGCCGCCTTCACGAGGTCGGAGAGCACGTGATCGAGGAGTTCGCGATCCGCATCAACAACGCTGAGCGTCACGAAGGCGTAGGTGGTGCGCTGGGAGACCTTGTTCTCCGACTTCACCTTGCGCAGCACCGTGAGCGCCTCGCCGGCCACCCGGATGAGTTCGGGGTCAGCGCCTCCCGCGGCTTCCCGCAGCGGTGCAGCCTCGGGCCATTGCGCGAGGTGCACGGAGCCGGTGCGGTACCACGACCACACCTCTTCCACCGCGAAGGGAATGAACGGTGCAAGCAGGCGCAAGAAGGTGTCCACCGCGATATTGAGGGCTACCTGGGCGGACTTGGCCGTGGCTGCCTCGGAGTAGGCGCGGTCCTTCACCAGCTCAAGGTAGTCATCGCAGAACGTCCAGAAGTAGGTCTCCGAGACCTCGAGGGCGCGAGTGTGATCGTATGCCTCGAACGCCGCGGTGGCATCGTCAACGACCTTGGCGAGACCTGCCAGCAGCGCGCGATCCACAGGCTCGGTCACCGCTGCCGGATCGAGATCGACGGCGGCCCCCTCACCGGCCATCGAGAGCGCGAACTTGGATGCGTTGAGCACCTTCATCGCGAGGCGGCGCCCGATCTTCATCTGCTGTTCGTCGAACGCTGCGTCCACGCCCAGACGCGCGGATGCCGCCCAGTAGCGAACGGCATCGGAGCCATGCTTCTCCAGCAGAGCCATCGGCGTCACCACGTTGCCCTTGGACTTGGACATCTTCTTGTGATCCGGATCCAGAATCCACCCGGAAATCGTGGCATGCCCCCACGGGTTCTCGCCGAACTCCAGGTGAGCGCGCACCATGGAGGAGAAGAGCCACGTACGGATGATGTCCTGCCCCTGCGGGCGCACGTCCATCGGGTAGACCCGTTCGAACAAGTCGTCGTCGTTCAACCAACCCGAAGCGATCTGTGGGCTGAGCGAAGAGGTGGCCCAGGTATCCATGATGTCGACCTCGCCCGAGAAACCACCGGGCACGCCGCGCTGATCCTCTGTGTAGCCAGCCGGCACATCGGAAGACGGATCGATCGGAAGCTGATCGAGGGTGGGAGAGATGACGTCGTCGTACTGAACCTCGCCGTTCTCCGACACTCGGTACCACACCGGGATCGGCACGCCGAAGAAGCGCTGACGCGAGACGAGCCAGTCGGTATTCAGGCCGTTGACCCAATTGTCGTAACGCACATGCATGAAGTCGGGATGGAAGGAGAGCCCATTGCCCGCCTCGATGAGGTTCTCGCGCAGGTCCTTGCCGTTGGCCTCCGTGTAGGGACGGCCACCGTTGCGGATGTACCACTGGCGTGAGGTGACGATCTCGAGGGGTTTGTCGCCCTTCTCGAAGAAGTTCGTCATACGGTTGGTGGGCTTGGCGTCGCCCAGCATTTCGCCGGACTCTTGAAGAGCCTCCACCAGAGCCTTGCGGGCGGAGAAGGTGGTCTTGCCCGCCATCTCCTCATACATGGTGCGGCCAGCATCGGTGGTGAGCCACTCGGGAGTGTCCCGGATGAGGCGGCCGTCCTTGCCCAGCACGGAACGCATGGGAAGGGAGAGCTCGCGCCACCACACCACGTCGGTGAGATCGCCGAAAGTACAGCACATGGCGATGCCCGCGCCCTTGTCCATCTCCGCCGCCGGGTGGGAGACAACAGGCAGTTCCACGCCGAAGATGGGTGAGGTCACCGTGGTGCCGAAGAGATGCTGGTAGCGCTCGTCGTCGGGATGGGCGATGAGGGCCACGCACGCCGGCAGCAGCTCGGGGCGTGTTGTCTCGATGACGATGTCCTCGCCATTCGCGGCGTGGAAGGCGATCGAATGGTAGGCGCCCGGGTATTCGCGAGCCTCGAGCTCCGCCTGCGCCACGGCCGTCTGGAACGTGACATCCCACAGTCCGGGAGCCTGATCCTGATAGGCCTCGCCGCGCTCGAGATTCTTCAGGAACGCCGCCTGCGCCACGCGCTGTGCCTTCGCGCCGATCGTCTGATAATGCTGCTTCCAGTCCACGGACAGGCCGAGATACCTCCACAGATCCTCGAACTGCTGCTCGTCTTGAGCGGTGAGCTTCCAGCACAGCTCGATGAAGTTGCGGCGGGAGATGGGCTGCTGATCGGCGAACTTGATGGACTTTCCGTCGCCGCCATCGTGCGGGGGAACGAAGTCCGGGTCGTAGGGCAGCGAAGGATCGCAGCGAACGCCATAGTAGTTCTGGACGCGGCGCTCGGTGGGCAGGCCGTTATCGTCCCAACCCATCGGATAGAACACCGACTTGCCGCGCATGCGCTGGTAACGAGCCACGGTATCCGTGTGCGTGTAGGAGAACACGTGTCCGATGTGAAGGGAGCCGGAAACCGTGGGCGGGGGAGTGTCGATGGAGTAGACGTTCGCGCGACTCGCGGTGCGGTCAAACGCGTAGGTCTGCTCGTCCTCCCAACGCCCTCCCCAGCGCTGTTCTAGGCCTTCGAGGTTTGCACGATCCGGTACCTCCGTGTGAGCGAGGAGTTCGGACCGCTTCTTGTTCGTCGAATCAGTCATGTTCGCTATTCTCCCATGAACTGTTGAGCCTCCGCGAAGGTGGGAGCTGGCCGGCACGGGAGGTTGCTCACGTCTCCGGGTGAGGTTTGGGAGGTGCTGGGTTGCGGGGTTGTGGGGTGCTGGTTGCGGGGCGCAGGGTTCCGGGGAGGATGCCGTGCCGGAGCACTGGATGAGCTGGACTTGGGTTCTGGGTTCTGGGTTCTGGGTTCTGGGTTCTGGCTGGCCGGGGTTCTGGGTGGTCGGGGTGGCGGATGGGCTATACGCGATAGTGCAGTCCGGTGCCGCGACAATACGCGATGGTGCGGTCCGGTGCCGCGACAACGGACTTGTAGATACCATGGGCCTCAATACGCTGCGTGAAAGGAGTCGGGAATGTACATGGTGGCACCGGTGCGCGGCATTCCCGCGCTGACGAAGGGCGATGACGTCTGTGCGGTCATCTCAGCCTTTCTCAACACACTGACGTGGCCGGATGGCGGAGCCTCGCTGTGGGGCGACGATGTCGTCGTCATCGCGGGCAAGATCGTTGCCAAGGCACAGGGGCGCTACACGCGACGCGATGAGCAGCTAGCCGAGCGTTTCGAGGACTTCGATGTGCGTAACCTGTTGATGTTCCGGAATGTCCCCAATCGTATGGCGCTCTATCGGCCCGAGAATCCAGATCAGGCGGCCGCGCAGATCAGGCACGGTCTCGCCGCCAGATTCGGAGGCAGGCCGGGCGTCATCATCTCGGGCTCCGAACGGGAGCGCTCGCGGGGGAGAGGAAGACGCGACATCGCGCTCGGAAGTGCCGGGATCGATGTGGCCACGCCGGCAGGAGAAGCGGTTGTCGACTCGCTCGCCGCGATGGGTGGTCTAGCCATGAATCAGTACCCCGACTGCCCGGTCGCGGTTATCCGCGGGGCCAAGGATATCCTGACGTTCGAGGACTGACGGGATTCCGTTTTCCTTGTATCTCCAGGCCTACTTCTCCTATCTAGGCCTACTTCTCCTGCATCTCCAAGTCGCGATCCACGGATGCCTGGACGCCGTGCACCACGGCGCGACCGAAGCCGGCCTCCTCGAGAGCGACTACTCCGGCCACGGTGGTCCCGCCCGGTGACTGGACCATATCCGCAAGGTTGGCGGGGGAGAGCCCAGCGTCGGCGCGGGCCAGCACGGTGGCGGCCGAGCCGAGGACGGCTTGGGCGGCGATGCGCACGGCCTGGGCCTTCGGCAGCCCATTCCTGACCGCCGCGCGGGCCATGGCATCAATGTACTCGAAGGTGAAGGCGGGCGAGCACCCGGCAATGGCGGCATAGACGGCCATGTCTTTCTCAGCCATGACCTCGACGAGTCCAACGGCCTCGAAGATCTCGGTGACTGTCTTCTGCTGCTCCTCGGTGACGAACTCGTTGGGGCATAGTGCGCTCATGGACTGGCGAATCATGGCGTTGACATTGGGCATGATGCGGACGATGGGCTGGCCATCGGTCACATGCTCGGCCATTGAGGCGAGGGTGGTACCGGCGGCGATGGATACGATAACGGTTCCTTGCCGCGCCGCCTCGTCCTTGATCTCCTCGAGGACGAGCGGAACGATGTGCGGCTTGACCGCGAGGATGACGGTGCCGCCGCCACCCGCTTTGGTCACGAGCTCGACATTGCCCGCCGCTGTCTGGATTCCCAGCTCCGCGGCTACTTTCTTGGCGTGTGCCTCATTCGGTTCGCTGACGAAGATCTCCTCACTGTGGAACAGTCCGCTATCGATAACGCCACCGATAATGGCGCTTCCCATGGCACCGGCTCCGATGAATCCAAGCATTTCTTCCTCCTCGTTGTTGTTCCTCATAGTAGTTTCAATGTCCGATTACCGAACATTGAAACGCTCCCCGGGGTAGCCGTGCATATCTTTCCCTATTCGGGAAGATAGAGTCCCAACAGCTCGAAAATGCCGATTTTGCCGGTTTTGTGCACGGCTGTGGCTCGGAGGCTGTGGCTCGGAGGCTGTCGCTCGGAGGCTGTCGCTCGGAGGCAGCATCGAGATCGCCGCAATTCTCCCCAGGGCCACGCGGGGCTCAGTTCATCCACAGGAGTACGCCCACAGCCCTCGCATCCGAGGCATTCCCATCATGATGCGTTCATGAGGAACCCGGGCGTCTATTCATACAGAGATCTCCTGAGCATGGGATATTCCCGCCGCCAGATCGAACGATTGGTGCGGGAGGGGAGGCTTCGCAGGCTCATCAAAGGCTGGTACGCGGCTCCTGGCGCGCATTCCGATGTGGTACGTGCCATCATGACGCGGAGTCGGCTGGGTTGCTTGTCCGGCTGTGAGTTCCACGGCCTCTGGGTGCCGCCGAATGCAGGTCTGCACGTCGTCTACGGTGACGGGCGCAAACCCAGCTCCCATCCAGAGCTGTCGATTCACCATGCCCGGTCCCGTCTACCGAGAACCCCGATTTGGCCCCTTCACGACTGCCTGACGCAAGTGGCTCGCAACCATGGAACCGAGGAAGCTTTGATTGTGCTGGAGTCCGGCATCAACCTTGGACGGATCTCGCCCTATGACATCCTCTCCAGGCTAGATCTTCCCGCGAAGAAAAGAGAGGTGCTGCACAAGCACCTCTCCGTTGCGGAATCGGGAAGCGAGACTCGTGTCCGATATTTTCTCCAGCGGCAGAGGATTTCGGTACAGGCTCAGATCGTGATCCCCACCGTGGGGCGGGTGGACATGCTCGTCGGTCGAAAGCTGATCATCGAATGCGATGGCGAGGCCTACCATTCATCGAGCATGGCATTCGAGAACGACCGCCAGCGGGACATCGCCGCAGGCAACGCTGGGTACAGGACGATGCGGTTGAGCTATCGGCAAATCTGGAACGGCTGGCAATCCACTCAACGAAGCATCATGGTGCGGATCGAGAGGAAGGACCACCAGCGGGCTTAGGATGCCAACTGCCCGGAGCTCGCACCGTGCCGGAGCTCAGGACGTAGCGGTGCCGCCGCGCATATCTTTCCCTATTCGGGAAGATAGAGCCCCAACAGCTCGAAAATGCCGGTTTTGCCGGTTTTGTGCACATGCGTTGGTGCACATGCGTCTGCGCACGCGCATTGATACACATCTATGCACGCGCGCAGGTCGCTTATGCAAGCCAGGATGAAGCGCGCGATAATGGAGGCGAAGGCAGAAAGTGCCGGTTGCGAACGCCAATCCGGTGACAAGGACTAAGGAGTGATCATGTCGCGCGGTCGAGTTGTGGTGACGGGTGCATCGACGGGAATCGGCGAGGCCACGGCCCGCCGCTTGGCGGATGAGGGATTTGATGTGGTGGCGGTCGCGCGCCGCGAGGGGCGGCTGCAGGAGCTCTCGCGCCAGATCGGCTGCGACTTCTTTCCGGCGGATCTGACGGATCAAGATCGTATCGACGATCTGGTGGAGTTCCTCGAAAAGGGCGAGCCGGTGTCGGCACTGGTGAATGTGGCGGGTGGAGCTATCGGCACGGACGCGGTCGCCGATGGCAAGCCGGAGGACTGGCAGGCGATGTACGACATGAACGTGCTGGCCACGCTGCGTCTAACCCAGGCGCTCCTGCCCCAGCTGCGCGACAAGGGCGGCGATCTCGTCTTCCTGACGTCCACCGCGGCGCACGAGGCGTACAAGGGCGGGGCCGGTTACACCGCGGCCAAGCATGCGGAACTGATGATCCCCCAGACGCTGCGCGTCGAGTTGGTGGGAGAACCTGTCCGCATCATCGAGATCGCCCCCGGTATGGTCAAGACGGAGGAGTTCTCACTGCGGCGGCTGGGATCGGAGGAAGCCGCCGAGCAGGTGTACGCCGGTGTGGAGGAGCCGCTGGTCGCGGAGGATATCGCGGATATCGTCGCCTGGACACTGACCCGGCCGCGGCATGTCAACATCGACTCGGTCATCGTGCGCCCGGTGGCGCAGGCTAACAGCTGGACGGTCGCCCGCACGGAGGATAGTGCGGCACCGACGAAGCTGCCCCGCACCGCGCTCCACGACATCGAGTGAAGACGCGCGGGAATACGCTCGCGCTCGCGGGCGTTTCCAACGTCACTGGGGGAAGTTGGCTCGTGCTCACCGCGCGCGGCTAGACTGTTCCTCGCATGCATTGATCCGGCCCGCCTTAGGCGGGGTATCACCGGGGAGCTCTCGGAAGAACGGAACGCGGCATCGTCGTTCTCACTAGAACCGAGCGGATGGACTCGTCATCGTCTCCAATGAGCGGCTGGCGCGACCGGTGCAACCAGGTGGCCCAGCAAGCGAGGTGGTACCGCGGCCTTGGGCATTGCCCGGGGATCGTCCTCGTGTGTCGGTTACACATTGAGGAGAGACATGAGCGAGCAAGCCCAGTACCCACTCCATCGCGAGGGCGCCGTACAGGCGTCTCCCGAGTTCCCTAAGCTCGAGGAGGAGGTGCTCGCTTACTGGAACCAAGACGGCACCTTCCAGGCGTCGATTGACAACCGTCCGGCGGGACCGGATGGCACCAACGAGTTCGTCTTCTACGATGGCCCGCCGTTCGCCAACGGCCTGCCGCATTACGGGCATCTGCTGACCGGGTACGTGAAGGATCTCGTGGCCCGCTATCAGACTCAGCGCGGCAAGCGCGTCGAGCGCGTCTTCGGCTGGGATACTCACGGCTTGCCGGCCGAGCTGGAGGCCGAGCGCGAGTTGGGTATCGAGGACAAGTCCCAGATCGAGGAGATGGGTATCGGGGTCTTCAACGAGGCCTGCCGCACCTCGGTCATGAAGTACGCGAACGTGTGGGAAGACTACGTGGACCGTCAGGCCCGCTGGGTCGATTTCGAACACGGCTACAAGACGATGGACACCCCCTACATGGAGTCCGTCATCTGGGCGTTCAAGACGCTGTGGGATAAGGGCCTCGCCTACGAGGGCTACCGTGTGCTCCCGTACTGTTGGAACGATCAGACGCCGTTGTCCAACCATGAGCTTCGTATGGACGACGACGTATACCAGGACCGCACCGATCAGACGGTCACCGTGGGTCTGCGCCTGGAGACCGGCGAGCTGGCACTCATCTGGACGACGACGCCATGGACCCTCCCGTCCAATCTGGCCGTCGCCGTAGGCCCGGACATCGACTACGTCGTGGTGCGCCCGAGCGAGGGCGAGCTTGCCGGCGAGAAGGTGGTGCTCGCCGAGGCTCTGCTGGGTTCCTATGCGAAGGAGCTCGGCGAGGAGCCCGAGGTCGTGGAGCGCCTGACGGGCGCCGATCTCGTGGGCCGCCGTTACGCCCCCATCTTCGATTACTTCGACACCCCTGAGCGCCGCGCGGAGGGCGAAGCTCCCGGGCCGAACGCCTGGACCATCATCTCCGGCGACTTCGTGACCACCGACGATGGAACCGGCCTGGTTCACATCGCGCCCGCCTTCGGCGAGGATGACATGAACGTCTGCAACGCTGCCGGCATCAAGGCGGTTGTGCCGGTGGATGAGGCCGGGCGTTTCACCAGCGAGGTTCCGGACTATGCGGGTATGCAGGTGTTCGACTCGAATCGTCACGTGATCGCCGATCTGCGCGACGCCACGGGAAACCTGGCCGGGCGCCCTTCGAGCGAGCGCCCGGTTCTGGTGCGCCAGGCTTCCTACGTGCATTCTTACCCGCACTGCTGGCGCTGCCGGAAGCCGCTCATATACAAGGCTGTGAGCTCGTGGTTTGTGAAGGTCACGCAGTTCCGCGACCGTATGGTCGAGCTCAACGAGCAGATCACGTGGGTTCCCGAGCACATCAAGGACGGCGCGTTCGGCCATTGGCTGGCCGGCGCCCGCGATTGGTCCATCTCCCGCAACCGCTACTGGGGTTCGCCGATCCCGGTGTGGAAGTCGGACAATCCGGAGTACCCGCGAGTCGACGTGTACGGCTCGCTCGCGCAGATCGAGGCGGACTTCGGCCGCCTGCCGCTCAACGACTCGGGCGAGGTGGATCTGCACCGGCCCTACATCGATGACCTGACGCGTCCGAACCCGGACGATCCGACGGGTCAGTCGACGATGGTGCGGATCGACGACGTCTTGGATTGCTGGTTCGACTCCGGATCGATGCCATTCGCCCAGGTGCACTATCCCTTCGAGAACCAGGATTGGTTCGAGAAGCACTTCCCGGGTGACTTCATCGTGGAGTACATCGGCCAGACTCGCGGCTGGTTCTACCTGCTGCATGTGCTGTCCACGGCGCTCTTCGACTCGCCCGCGTTCACCTCGTGCATCTCGCACGGCATTGTGCTCGGAAACGATGGTCAGAAGGCTTCCAAGTCTCGCCGCAACTACCCGGACCCGGTCGAGATGTTCGACAAGTACGGCTCGGATCCGGTGCGCTGGATGCTCATGAGCTCCACGATCCTGCGTGGTGGGAACCTTTCCGTCACGGAGGAGGGCATCCGCGAGGCCGTGCGCTCGGTCGAGCTACCGCTGTGGAACACCTGGTACTTCTTCGCGCTGTACTCGGGTACCTGCAACGGTGGGGCCGGATATCTGGCGAAGGAGGTCGACACGCACGATGCGGCGGCGCTCGGTGCGCTGGACGTCATGGATCGCTATGTGCTCGCGCGCACTCGTGACATGGCGGGTTCCGTGCGGGAATCCCTGGACGTCTACGATATCCCGGCCGCATCCCAGACGATCCGCGATTATCTGGACGTGCTGACCAACTGGTACGTGCGTACCCAGCGCGACCGTTTCTGGCGCGAGGATGAGCGTGCGTTCGACACCCTCTTCACCGCTCTGGAGACCTTGACCCGCGTCATGGCTCCGCTGTTTCCGATGGTCGCCGAGGAGATCTGGCGTGGGCTGACCGGTGGCCGGTCCGTGCATCTGACCGACTGGCCGGAGCTGGGGGATGCGCTTGGCGATCCGAAGCTGGTGGCCGAGATCGACGAGGTGCGCGAGATCGTCTCCGCTGCTCATTCGCTGCGCAAGGCCCATAACCTGCGGGTTCGGCAGCCACTGCGCTCCCTGACCGTGGTGACCGATCTGGATCTGGCCCCCTACCGCGATCTCATCGCTGGCGAGGTCAACGTGAAGGATGTGCTGCTCAAGGATGTCGAGTCCTCGGGAATGCAGGCCAAGCAGGATCTCGCGGTTCTGCCGCGCGAGCTCGAACCGGCCATGCGCAAGTTGACGTCGGCGCTCTTCAAGGCCGCGCGCGAGGGCGCGTGGGAGGAGGTCGACGGCGGCGTGCAACTGAACGTGGAGCCTCCTGTGGTGCTCACTCCGAATCAGTACACCCTGACCACGCAGGTGGTCTCGGAGGAGGGATCCGTGGCGACCATGCTGGCATCGGGTTCGTTCATCTCGCTGGATACGGTGCTGGACACGGAGCTGGAGGCTGAGGGCTACGCGCGAGACGTGGTCCGCGCGGTACAGGACGAGCGCAAGCGGGCCGGCTTGCACGTGGCCGACCGGATTGAGCTGACGCTGCGGGTTCCCGATGAGAAGGTCACCGCGGTGGAGTCCTACCTCGACTTCATCAAGGAGGAGACCCTATCGCTGGCCGCAACCGTAAGTGGGGGAGCCGCGGATATCGAGGTATCGGTGGCCAAGACGAGCACTCTGTGAGCGGATGTCCCGCCGGTTGAGTGAGTGAACCGATGCCGTCGGGCTATGGCCGATTTCGGCCCGTGGCCTGCACTCAACCGGCGAACCGCGCGCCAGGACCGATTCGGACGACTCGGATGAAAGGACAAGCCATGAATGGCAAAGATGAACAGGAATTTGATCCGGCCGAGGAACTGGCTGCCATGGAGGAAGAGGCTCGCGAAGCCCGTGAGGCGGCCGAGGACGAAGAGTTCGACGCCGCTATCAAGGCGGTCGTCTCCTCCGGTCTGATCGCAGGCCCCGACTCGTCCGTCGTCGACGACGTCGTACGCGACGACGTCGTCGACCCCACGCAGGCCGCTGCGGACCAGCTGGAGGAAGATCTGCAGGTCGAGGCGATATACCAGAGCATCCTGAAGCGGGCGCCCGAGCACAACGTGCAGCCCTCGTTGGAGCGTGTGCGCGCGGCCCTGGACCTGCTGGGCAACCCGGAGAAGGCGTATCACGCCATTCACATCACGGGAACCAATGGCAAGACGTCGACGTCGCGCATGATAGAGGCGCTGCTGCGCGAGCGCGGGCTGCGTACGGGCCGTTTCACCTCTCCGCATCTGACGACGGTGCGTGAGCGTATCTGCCTCGACGGTACGGCGATCTCGCGCGCAGACTTCATCGCCACGTGGGAGGACGTCTCCCCGGTCATCGAGGTGGTGGACGCCAACTCGCTCTCCGAGGGCGGCCCGCGCATGAGCTTCTTCGAGGTGTTCACGGTCATGGCCTACGCGGCGTTCGCCAATGCCCCGATTGACGTGGCCGTGGTGGAAGTGGGAATGGGCGGCCTCTGGGACGCCACGAATGTCATCGATGCCGACGTCGCCGTGTTGGCACCGGTGGCGTTGGACCATGAGCGTTGGTTGGGCTCGGCCATCGAGGACATCGCCCGTGAGAAACTCGGGATCGTGAAGCCCGGCTCGGTGCTCGTGAGCGCCGAGCAGCAGCCCGTCGTGGCCGAGATGGCACTCGAGCGCTGCCAGGAGGTCCACGCACGTCTCGTGATGGCAGGGCCGCAACTGCATGTGATATCCCGGGAGACCGCGGTGGGAGGTCAGCTCATCTCGGTGCAGACACCGGCCGCCCGGTACGAGGACATTCCGCTCGCGCTGCGCGGGGACTATCAGGCGGAGAACGCGGCGCTGGCGCTCGCGGCTGTCGAGGCATTCTTCGATGGTTCGGCGCTGGATGGGCTGGTTGTGGAACACGCGCTGATGGCCGTCTCCGCTCCCGGCCGCTTGGAAGTGGTGCGCAATTCGCCGACGGTCATCGTCGATGCCGCGCACAATCCGCATGGGGCGGAGGCCACCGGCCGCGCGCTGCAGGAGTATTTCCCGGGACGGCTCGTGGGTGTTGTGGCCATGATGGCGGACAAGGATGTGGAGGGCTTCCTCGGAATGCTGGAGCCGGTCCTCGAGGAGGTCGTCATCACCGGAATGCCGACCAGCAGGGCCATGCCCGCCGCTGAGCTCGCGGAGATCGCGGGTGACGTATTCGGCGAGGACCGCGTGCACCTGGAAGAAGATCTGCTTCAGGCAATTGACCTGGCCGCCACGCGCGCGGAGTCGGACGACACTGCTCCGATGGCTTCCCCAGCCGTCGTGGTGATGGGCTCGATCCAACTGGTTTCCGAGGCTCGCATTCTCATGGGAGCCCCGGCAGCGGACGGGGCGTAAGAGAAATCGGGTGGGGCGCAGGAGAAGAGGCAGCGCATCACGTGATCACGTGAGAGGTCGATGCCTTGAGATACGCCGGGATACCGCCGGGAGTGACAGTCCCGGCGATGTGTGACAGTCCCCGCGGTGTGTGACACCCCTGACGTTGGCCTTGGTATCACGTATCGCCGTGGCCGTCACGTATCGCCTTAACTGGGCCACTGCAACTGCGGCCTCGTCGAGAGGTGCGGGATCGTCACGAAACCCGGGCCACGCCGACTGCGAGGTCGCGCCCCCTAAACCTGCTGAACAATTGCCAAAATCTGTGACATAGGCCCCACGAATTCTCTCGCGAGATGAGAGAATAGGGCTCATGAGCACAGAGCGTATTTTGATCCTGGTCAAGCCTGATGGCGTCCGCCGTGGCCTCGTTGGAGAGGTGCTGCGCCGCATCGAGACCAAAGGGTATGTACTGGAAAATGTGGCATGGAAGAACGCCACCCCGGAGCTTCTAGCCAAGCATTACAACGAGCTTGTTGACAAGCCGTTCTATCCCGATATTGTCTCTTACATGACATCAGGTCCCATTGTGGCGGCCGTGTTCAACGGGGCGCGGGTGATCGAGGGCGTCCGTAGCATTGCGGGTGCAACCGATCCAACCACTGCGGCCCCCGGAACCATTCGCGGCGATCTCGCTCGTGACTGGGGCGACGGGCAGATCCTCAACATCGTTCACGCGTCGGATTGCCCGGAGAACGCAGAAAAGGAAATCGCCCTCTGGTTCGCCGAGTAGCGGCGAACACACGGAGATTGCAAGGAGGCAATGACAGTGAAGGCACTTATCAATAATCCCCAGGATGTCGTCAACGAGGTTCTCGAGGGCTTCGAGCGGGCGAACGCGGACCTCGTGAAGCTGTACACCGATCCGATATGGGTGGGACGCGCCGCACCGCGCAAGGGCGTCGCCGTGGTATCGGGAGGTGGATCGGGCCATGAGCCGCTGCACGCGGGGTTCATCGGCGACGGGATGCTCGACGCGGCGGTCCCCGGGGCGATGTTCACATCTCCTACCCCTGACGCCATCCTCGCTGCCATAGAGGGGGCGGACAACGGTGATGGGGTCCTCTGCATAGTCAAGAACTACACCGGTGACGTCCTCAATTTCGAGATGGCCGCCGAGCTTGCCGAGGCCAGCGGCCATGAGGTCCGGTCCGTGCTCGTGGCCGACGACGTCGCCGTCGAGGACTCCACTTTCACGGCGGGGCGTCGTGGCGTGGCCGGAACGGTGTTCGTGGAGAAGATCGCTGGAGCGGTGGCTGCCTCCGGCGGTTCCCTGGAGGAGGTCACCGCGGCTGCCCAGGCGATGTCGGACAGTGTTCGCTCGATGGGCCTGGCGCTGCGCGGCTGCACCCTTCCACACGTGGGGGAGCCAGGCTTCGAACTGGCCGATGACGAGGTCGAGATGGGTGTGGGCATTCACGGGGAGCCGGGACGCCATCGTGGGGCCATGGCCAGCGCGGACGAGCTTACCGACGAGCTCGTCGATGCTATTCTCGCCGATCGCGAGCTCGACGCCGGCGATGAGGTCATCGTCTTGGTCAACGGGATGGGAGCGACGCCGGGCTACCAACTCGATATCGTCTTCCGCAGGGTCGCCCAGCGTCTGGATGCCGCGCAGGTCGTCATCGCTCGCTCTCTCGTCGGCAACTACGTGACGAGTTTGGATATGGAAGGCGTATCGGTCTCCATCGCGAAGGTCGATCAGGCTATGCTCGAGCAGTGGGACGCCCCCGTCCATACACCCGCTCTGCGGAAAGGATGTTGATGATGGCCCTTGACCAGAAGTGGGTACTCGCGTGGACGGCGTTGGCGACCGAGGCAGCGCACGCCCATCGGGAGGAACTCACGGCGCTTGATCGAGCCATCGGTGATGCCGATCATGGCGAGAACCTGGACCGTGGATTCACCGCGGTGCAGGCGGCGCTCTCCCAGGACGTCCCGGACGATCCGGCCCAGGTCTTTCGGACGATCGCGATGACCTTGATGTCCAAGGTGGGCGGAGCATCCGGTCCGCTCTTGGGAACGGCGTATCTGCGCATGTCCTCCAAGGCGTCCTCGCAGATCAGCCCGGGTGAAGTCGCGGAGATGATCGAGGCGGCCAGCGCCGGGATCCAATCCCGCGGCAAGGCTGGCGAGGGAGAGAAGACCATGGTCGATGCCTGGGCCCCGGCGGCTCGGGCGGCTCGAGAGGCGGCGGACTCCGGTGCCGACTGCCTCGGGGTCCTGGAGGCGGCGGCTGCGGCGGCCGCTGCCGGGGCCGAGGCAACCAAGCCGATGGTTGCGACCAAGGGGCGGGCGTCCTACCTCGGGCAGCGATCAGCCGGGCACCTCGATCCCGGAGCGGTTTCCACCTCATACCTACTAGAAGCGGCAGTAAAGGCGGCAAAAGAATGACAATCGGAACAATCGGATTCGTACTGGTCTCGCACTCCAAAGCCGCGGCGGAAGCCGTCGCAGATCTGGCTGCGGAGATGGCTCCGGACGTCCTGGCCATTCCCGTGGGCGGCAACGCCGACGGCGGCTTTGGCTCCGATGCATCCGCCGTTCTTGAAGCCTGTGAGACGGTCGAGGAATCCTGTGAACGCGTCATTGTGATGGCCGATCTCGGCTCGGCGCGCATGAGCGCGGAGATGGCGATCGAGACCGGGCAGGATGCGGAGGATGGTACGCCTCGTCGTGTGATGGGTCCGGGCCCCTTCCTGGAGGGAACCGTGGCCGGCACCGCCGCTGCAAATGGCGGAGCCCGCCTGGCCGAGGTGGTTCGCGCGATCGCCTCCGCGTTGGAGTATTGGCGTGATTACAAGATTCCGGAGGCGGAGGCTCCGGCGGCGACCTCGGGCGATGGTTTCCAGACCCAGGTCATGGTCGTCGACGACGCCGGCCTGCACGCCCGTCCCGCCGCGATTCTCGCCCAGTTGTCGGCGCAGGAGCCGGTGAAGATCCTTGTCAATGGCGTCGAGGGGGATTCGATGATGGAACTGCTTCTGCTCGGCGTGCAGAAGGGCGAACGGGTGATCGTCTCCAGCCCCGATCGTGGTTCGGAGGAATCCGTCAAGCGTATCGCTGCCGCCATCGCGGGAGGCCTTGCCAAGTAGAACGGGGAGCAATGCCTCGGATGCGGCGGGGGTTGGGAGTGCATCGGTGCTCCCCGACCCCCGCCGCACGCGTAGCTGAGGGCGGACGCCCTTGCCCGCAGACACTGTGCTACCGTCGCCGCTTTATGAGCGATGTTGGCCTATTGTGGGAGCGTGCACCTGAAATCGTTGACGCTTCGAGGCTTCAAGTCCTTCGCCTCGTCGACAACCATGCGCTTCGAGCCCGGGGTCAACTGCGTGGTCGGCCCGAACGGTTCCGGCAAATCGAACGTGGTCGATGCTCTCGCCTGGGTGATGGGCGAGCAGGGGGTGAAGAACCTGCGCGGCGGTTCAATGGCCGATGTGATCTTTGCGGGTACCGCGAAGCGTCCGGCGCTGGGCAGGGCGGAAGTCGCGTTGACCATCGACAACTCGGACGGCGTCCTGCCGATCGAGTACTCCGAGGTCACGATATCGCGAACGCTCTTCCGTTCGGGAGGCTCCGAATACGCCATCAACGGTACATCCTGTCGGCTCCTAGACATTCAGGACCTTCTCTCGGACACCGGCATGGGCAAGGAAATGCACGTCATCATCGGCCAGGGGAGGCTGGATGCGGTTCTCACGGCTTCGCCCGAGGATCGGCGCAGCTTCATCGAAGAGGCCTCAGGGGTGCTGAAGCATCGCAAGCGCAAGGAGAAAGCGCTGCGAAAGATGGAGTCGATGGCCGGCTCGTTGACGAGGATCGAGGATCTGACGGCCGAGCTGCGGCGTCAGCTGGGGCCTCTGGCACGCCAGGCCGAGGCGGCTCGCAAGGCGAATATCATCCAGGCCGATGTGCGCGATGCCAGAGCCCGCCTCCTCGCCGACGATCTCGCCCAACAGCACGCCCGTCTCTCCACCCAGGCGACGAACGAGAAGCAGATCGCGACGGAGCGCGAACGCAACGCGGAGCAGGTGCAGGTGGTGCGCGGGCGCGTGCTGGAGCTGGAAGGCTTGGTGGGCCGGTTGCAGCCAGAGCTTGCCTTGCTCAACGAGCAGTGGGAGAAGCTGGGCACGCTTCAGGAGCGTTTCCGCTCGCTCTCGCAGCTGGCCGCGGAACGGCAACGCTCACTCGCGGCGGGCGATCAGACCCGTTACCACGGGGAGCGTCCCGAGGATATCCGTGAGCGAGCCAAGCGATCGCTCACACAGGAGGAGGCGTTGCGCAACGAGGTGGAATCGGCGGCGGACCGGCTCTCGGAGGCGGTGGCAGAGCGCGAGGAGCTGGAACAGACTGAGAGGCAGCTGGAGCGCGACGTCGTCGAACTGAACCGCATTGTCGCCGATCAGCGGGAATCGGCTGCCCGACTGACGGGCCAGTTGAACTCCGAGCGTACTCGGATCGAGAGTCTGGACAGCGAGCTCGAACGGGTCGTGGCTACCGGGAACATGGCAGCCGAGCGGGCTGCGGAGGCGGCGCGCGACTGCGAGGAGCTGGAGGCGGCAATCGCCCAGCACTCCGGGCCCGACGATTCGATGCGCCAAGCCCATGAACAGCTCGCATTCCAGATCGAGGAGACCCGTCAAGAACTGGCGCGCGCACGTCGGGCGCGGCAGGAACAGGGGGAAGCGCTGGCCTCATGGAAAGCCAAAGCGGAGACTCTGGCCCTTTCCCTGGAACCTGCGGACGCGACGATGTGGGTTATGGATTCCCGGCATCCTTCACTGCGGCTCCTGCGCGATCACCTGAGCGTCTCGGCGGGATGGGAGAGCGCGGTGGAGGCGGCTCTGGCAGGTGCCGTAGCCGGCGTGGCGGCCGAGAGCCTGGATGAGGCCGTCGATCTGCTGCGGGCGGTGCGCGAAGAGAACACCGGCCGCATCGAGATCACTATCGCCGATGGTGCGGGGGAAGCGAGCGCCGGGGACGACGACGCCTCCTACGACGGGCGCCCCGCATGGGAGGCCGCGGCCTCTCGAACGGCCAGGATTCTCAACGAAATTGTGCCCGACTCCCAGCAGGCTGTTGCGGCGCTGGACGTTGTGGCGGTGGCGGACCCGATGCGGGCGACGATAGAACGGATCCTGTGCGACACCGTGCTGACCGTCGATCTCCTGAGTGCACGCACGCTGTTGCAGGCGGGGATACGGCGGGTGGCCACCGTCGCCGGAGATGTCTTGACGGCCTCTCGGGCGCAGGGCGGCGAGGCCTCGCCGGCCTCTTTGCTGGCCCGGCAGCACGCGTATAAGGAGGCGGAGGCGGAAGCTGACGGCGCCGCGGAGAAGCTGCACGAGTGCGGCGCCGAGGTTGCCGCCAAGGAACGGGCGTTGGAGGAGATGGAGAGCCGGTTCCAGGAGCTGGGCGCCGACCTGACGGCACGCGATTCGCAGCTGGCCGCCCTCTCGGCCCAGCTGGGCGTAGTGAGGCGCTCCGTGCAGTCCTCCCGGGAGGAACAGGCCCGGGGACAGGCGCGTGTGGAACGGATCCGGGCCGAGCGTGCTCGCCATGCGAAAGAGCTAGCCGATCTGGAACGGCAGCAGTCGGCGAGTACCGGCGACCCCGAGGAGTTGGCTCGTCGACTCTCGGGCAGGCAGGAGGAGATCCGCGAGGCTCATGAGGCCACACGGGTGGCGCGCCAGCGAGAGACGGAAGCCCGGCTCAAACTGCGCACCAGCGAAGAACGCTTGCGCGCGGTGGCCGGCAAGGCGGAGGCTCTCGAACGCAACGCGCAAGCCGTTGAGGAACGGATCGAGAGAGCGCGGCGAGCGGCTGAGCGCCGCGCCTTGTCCCAGACCATCGCCCACACGGTGGAGGAGGATGCCCAGCAGGCTCTCTCGGCGGCGCGCGCGATCAGGAGCGATATCGGGGAGAAGCGGCAAGATATGGAGTCCCGGCGCACCATTCATGACAGGGATCTCGCCGCGGCGCGGCAGGAACTGGAAGAGTTGCAGGCCACGGGGCGCAAACTCGCGGACAGCGGGCATCAGCACGAGCTCCTCCAGGCGGAGCTGAGGCTGCGCTATGAGCAGCTGTCCGCTCAGGCCATCGACACACTGGGAATTCAGGCGGGGGACCTGATCGACGAATACGGGCCGCACGTGCCCATCCCTACGGAGAAGGGAGAGCGCCCCTTTGTGCGCGCCGAGCAGGAGCAGCGCCTCGCCAAGTCGGAACGGGCGTTGGGTCGGCTCGGCAAGATCAATCCCCTCGCGCTCGAAGAGCACGCGGCATTGGAGGAACGTCAGAAGTACCTGTCGGACCAACTGATGGATCTGAGGAAATCGCGAGACGACCTGCTCCGCATCGTGCGCGACATAGATCAGCACGTCGAGGAGGTCTTGGGCTCGGCTCTGCGAGATGTCTCCGAATGGTTCGAGACCGTTTTCGCGAAGCTGTTCCCGGGAGGCCAGGGACGAATGGTCCTCACGGATCCCGACAATCCCTTGACAACCGGAGTCGACCTGGAGGCCCGTCCTCCCGGCAAGAGAGTCAAGCGCCTTTCCCTGCTGTCGGGTGGCGAGCGCTCGTTGACCGCCATCGCGTTCCTGGTTGCGATCTTCATGGCCCGTCCCTCGCCGTTCTACGTCATGGACGAGGTCGAGGCGGCGCTTGACGATGTCAATCTCTCTCGGTTGCTCGACACGTTCCGCGACTTGCAGGAGAATTCGCAACTTCTGGTTGTGACCCATCAGAAGAGGACGATGGAGATTGCCGATACCTTGTACGGAGTGACCATGCGGGACGACGGCGTCTCCCACGTCATCTCGCAGCGTATGCGCGACATTGCGCCCGCGTGATCGTGAGGAGACCGAACGTTAGCAAAATGTTATCCATAGTTGACAACAGATATGCCAAATGTTAGAGAATTCACCCTGTGGTCTGATGCCAGCCTCTCTGCAACGGATGAAAATCCGGGATAATAGGAAACGTGATCGTCGCTATTCTTGTTGTTGTTTTCATTCTTGCCGCGGCAGCCGCGGTCTACGTTGGCGTGTTCTACTCGCGTCAGAACAATGTGTCCGAGTGGGTGTCCCAATCAGTAGACGCCTGGCGAGCCGACGAGCTCGACACGGACGATTTCGAGGTCCAGTTCCAGAACGGACAGGTCGGTGACCTCTTCGATTCCTTCCCGCAGGACCCCAAGGCGTACTACACGCCCGAAGATGTAGAGCAGACCTGGGAGCAGATGGTGATGCTCGAACGCGATGCGGCAGAGCACGTCAAGGAGGCGGCCGCACCCGTGATCGCCAAGGTCACCTCGGCGGCTGGCAAGCTGCCCACCAAGCGCCGCCGCAGTGCCGACAGCGCTGCGTCAGCGCCTGAGGCGGAGACAGAGGCGGACGCTCCCTACCGGATGGACGGAGCCACCGGCCCTTTCCCGCTGGATACCCAGAAACTGGCTAGCTGACCGGCGGCCAGGAAGGCGGCGACGACTCACAGAAGACGACTCAAGACACACGGCGTTCGCGAAGAGGTCCTATCCATCGGATAGGACCTCTTCGCGGCTCTCCACGAATGCGGCCACGCAATCGCGTATGTCCTGCTCTGTGTGGGCTGCGGAGAGCTGCACCCTGATGCGCGCCTGCCCGAGGGGAACCACCGGGTAGGAGAAGCCGGTGACATACACGCCCCGGTTCAGCATGGCCGCCGAAATGTCCGCAGCCTGGCGGGCGCCGTCGTCGCCGGTGAACATGACCGCCACGATCGGGTGGGAACCGGGCAGCAGATCGAAGCCGGCCGCGCCCATGAGCCGGCGGAACAATCCCGCGTTGGCGGCGACGCGAGTGCGTAGGATGTCGCCGTCGCGCGCCAGCTCGAGTGCCCGCAGTGACCCGGCCACGATGGCGGGTGCCACCGCATTCGAGAAGAGATAGGGGCGAGCCCGCTGTTTGAGCAATTCGATCACCTCGTGGGGGCCGGCCACGTATCCACCTGCCGCTCCGCCCAGGGCCTTCCCCAGGGTTCCGGTCAACAGATCCACTCGTTCGTCGACCCCGAACATGGATGGGGTCCCGGCACCCTTCTCTCCAACCACTCCGGTGGCATGGGAATCGTCCACCATGACCATGGCCCCGAACTCTTCGGCCAGATCGCAGATCTCGGGAAGCCGTGCGAAATAGCCGTCCATGGAGAAGACGCCGTCGGTGACGACGAGTATGCGTCGTGCACCGTTCTCCTTGGCGATGCGCAGCTTGCCGCGCAGATCGCCCATGTCGGAATTGCGGTAGCGCAGGCGCTCGGCCTTGCACAGCCGGATCCCGTCGATGATGGAGGCGTGGTTGAGCTCGTCGGATACGACGGCGTCCTCCGGCCCGAGCAGGACCTCGAACACGCCACCGTTCGCGTCGTAGCAGGAGGAGAACAGGATGGCGTCCTCCTTGCCCACGAAGTCGGCGATGCTCCGTTCGAGCTCGCGATGGATCGTCTGGGTACCGCAGATGAAGCGCACCGAGGCCGTGCCGTACCCGAATTCGTCCAATCCGCGCTTGGCGGCGGCGATGATGTCAGGGGCGTCGGCTAATCCGAGATAGTTGTTGGCGCAGAAATTCAGGCACTCGCCCAGGTCCGTGGCGATGTGGGCTGACTGCGCCGTCGTGATGGGCCGCTCGGCCTTGTAGAGGCCTCCCGAGCGGATCCTGTCCAGGTCCGCGGCGATCTCCTCGCGAATGGTGAACATCAGTGACTCCAATCCATGATCACTTTGCCGCAGCTGCCTGAGCGTGCTGCGGCGAACGCGTCGGCCCAGTCGGCCGCGGCGAATCGGTGGGTGACTATCGAGCGAATCTGCTGCCGCAAGGTGGGCGAGCTCGTGAGAAGGGTGGTGGATTTGAACCAGGTGTCGAACATCATGCGGCCGTATACGCCTTGAAGCGTCAGCATCCGCGTGATGACCGTGTTCCAATCGATCGCGTAGGGGTGGGCCGGCAGGCCGAGCATGGCGATCTTGCCGCCGAAGTTGCATAGCTCGATCATCTGGGCCATGGCCTGGGGGCTGCCGCTCATCTCCAAGCCCACGTCGAACCCCTCGAGTATCTCCAGCCGACGCATGACCTCCGAAAGATCCTCATGGGAGACGTCGACCGTCTCGATGTCCGTGATCATCCGGGTCAGGGCGAGACGCTGCTGCGAGATGTCGGTCAGGACGACCCGGCGGGCGCCGACGTGTCGCGCGATCGCCGCCGCCATCGTGCCTATGGGGCCTGCCCCGCTGATCAGCACATCCTCGGTTGCGAGTGGATACTGGAAAGCCGTGTGCACGGCGTTGCCGAAGGGGTCGAAGAGCGCCCCGAGTTCCGGGTCGATGATCTCCGGCTGCACCCACACATTGCGGGCGGGAACCACGACATAATCGGCGAAGGCTCCATCGCGGTCCACACCGATGGAGCTGGCGCGCATGCACATGTGATGGCGCCCCCGCCGGCAATTGGAGCAGCGCCTGCACACCACGTGCCCCTCCACCGAGGCCCGCTGGCCCACGTGGAGCTCGTCGACGCCCTCGCCCTCGGGAACGGAGGAGCCGATCTCGACGATCTCCCCGTAGAACTCGTGACCGATGATCTGACCCGCTGTGACGTGAGCGGCGGCGAAATCGTCCCACGATTCGATGTGGAGATCTGTCCCGCACAGTCCCGCCCGCAAAACCCGGATCTTCACCTCGGAGCGGCCCACGTCGGGTTCTGGAACCTCCCGCAGTTCCAGACCCGGACCCTCATGGGGCTTCACCAATGCTCGCATGCTGCCTCGCTTCGTCTTGTGAACGCTTACCTCTAGGGTAGGTGTTCCACGTCACGTTGTGGGTGGCAACGGGTGTGAGCGGTCCGCGGGCAGTATGTGAGACCGCGCCGCCTTGGACGTCACAATGCTGGAAAAGTGCGCGCGAAGTAGGGAAGACTGGCACCGTGGATACGACCCAGATAATCATCATCGCAGTAGTTGCACTGCTGCTTGCCGGTGGCGCGATCGCAGGTTTCATCGCCAGCCAGCGCCGCCGCAATCAGCTGGAAGCACCCAAGACAGAACAGCCTCCCGCACTTCCGGAGCAGGTTGAGGAACCCGGGGAAGCACCGGCAGAGGCCGGCCCGGCCCAGGAGATCGCGGTCGAGCCGGAGATCTCGGTTCCGGCGGTCGAGCTGCCCGAGTCGGTTCCCTCGCGCATGCAGCGCCTGCGCGCCCGCTTGGCCCGCTCCGGCGGCCTGGGCCAGTCGCTGTTGGCCATCCTCTCGCGTGGCGATCTCTCGCCCGAGGACTGGGAAGAGCTCGAGGACACCCTTCTCATGGCGGACGTGGGCCTCGAACCCACCACCCAGGTCATGGAGAGACTGAGGACCCAGACCAAGGTCGAGGGGACCCGAGATCCCAAGCGCGTTCGCGAGATACTCCGGACGGAGCTGCTCAATCTCGTCGATCCGACGATGGATCGCAGCCTATCGACGCAGCCCGGCCAGGGAGCGGACGGAGCCCCGCACCCGGCCACGATGCTCATGGTCGGGGTGAATGGCACCGGCAAGACCACGACGGTGGGCAAGCTGGCGCGAGTGCTGATCGCCGAGGGACAGTCCGTACTCCTCGGAGCAGCGGACACCTTCCGTGCCGCCGCCGCCGATCAGCTCAGCACCTGGGGCGAACGAGTGGGCGTGGAGGTCATTCGCTCAGACCGTGAGGGTGCCGACCCGGCCTCGGTAGCCTTCGAGGCCGTCAAGACCGGACGTGAGCAGGGTGTCGACGTCGTCCTCGTGGATACGGCCGGACGCCTGCAGAACAAAGCCGGACTGATGGACGAGCTGGGCAAGATCAAACGCGTCATGGAACGCAATGCTCCCGTCCGCGAGGTCCTGCTGGTCCTCGACGCGACCACGGGACAGAACGGCATGCAGCAGGCCAAGGTATTCGCCGAGGTCACCGGCATCACAGGTATCGTGCTCACCAAGCTGGACGGCACGGCCAAGGGCGGCATCGTGATCGCGGTGCAGCGCGAGCTCGGCGTTCCGGTGAAGTTCATCGGTCTCGGGGAGGGCCCCGACGATCTGGCGCCCTTCGATCCGGAAGGTTTCGTGGACGCCCTTCTGGGGTGATAACCGGACGAAACGGCTGATACGTACGGGAGGCGTGGGTCGCGCGGGTATGCGCACGTGACCCACGTCTCCTCTTTTCGTGGCCGTTTACATCTCCGTAGCACGGACGCCGAAACCGTTACACCGCGGTAACGACGACGCTCCCTGGACGAAATCGCATTCGAGCAGACTTCTAGCTATGAGCCGGCCGAAGGAGCCGGACACTAGGAGGACACCATGGAAGCCCTCAACACGGGCGCAACTGCATGGATGCTGATGTCCGCATCCCTCGTGCTGCTCATGACACCTGCGCTGGCGTTTTTCTACGGAGGAATGAGCCGAGCGAAGTCCGTCCTCAACATGATGATGATGTCGATGGGCGTGCTCGCCGTCGTCGGCGTCATCTATCCGCTGTGGGGATACTCGATGAGCTACGGCGAGACCTCTGTCGCGGGACTCTTCGCCAACCCATTCGACGGATTCAACCTGTCGGGCCTCATCTACGGCCCCGACGGAAACTTCCTCCTCGACGACATGGGCGTGCCGGTCATCGTGGGCGTAGCGTTCCAGGCGACGTTCGCCATCATCACGGTGGCGCTCATCTCGGGCGCCGTCGCCGAACGCACCAAATTCTCCACCTGGCTGGTCTTCAGCGCCCTCTGGGCCACACTCGCCTACTTCCCGATGGCGCACATGGTCTGGGGCGGAGGGCTGCTGTCCGACTCTGAGAACGGCTTCGCCTCGTGGATCTTCGGCACGACTGACGGGGCCGCAACCGTGGCGCCCATCGACTTCGCGGGTGGAACCGTGGTCCACATCAACGCCGGTATAGCGGCCCTGGTCCTCGTTCTGATCGTGGGCAAGCGCAAGGGCTTCGGAACACAGGCCTTCCGGCCGCACAACGTGCCTTTCGTGATGCTGGGCGCCGCCCTGCTGTGGTTCGGATGGTTCGGCTTCAACGCCGGATCGGCCTTCACGGCCGACGGCGCCGCAGGCCTGGCCTGGGTCAACACCACCAGCGCCACCGCGGCCGCAATCCTCGGATGGATCATCACGGAGAAGATCCGCTTCGGCCACATGACCGCGCTGGGCGCCGCCTCGGGAGTCGTGGCCGGACTCGTGGCCATCACTCCGGCCGCCGGATCGTTGAGCCCCTTCGGCTCCATCGTTCTGGGCGCGATATCGGGTGTGGTGTGCTCGCTGGCCATCGCATTGAAGAACAAGTTCGGCTATGACGACTCACTCGACGTGGTGGGCGTCCACCTCGTGGGCGGCCTCGTCGGCACCGTGCTCGTGGGGCTGCTGGCCACTGAGACCGGACTGTTCTACGGCGGTGGATGGAGGCAACTCGTTGTCCAGATCGTGATTGCAGTGGTTGCACTGATCTACTCTGGAGTCATAACGGCCATCATCGGATTCGCCCTCAAGGCCACGATGGGCTGGCGCGTCAGCGCCGAAGATGAGGACCGAGGCATCGATTCCGCCGAACACGGAGAGTCCGCATACGATCAGCTGGTCGGCGCCTACTCGAAGGAGATCTGACCATGAAGCTAGTCACAGCAATTATTCAGCCGCACCGTCTCGAAGAGGTGAAGAAGGCCGTCATGGCCGAGGGAGTCAAGGGAATGACCGTCTCCCAGGTCAACGGCTATGGTCGCCAGCGCGGCCACACCGAGGTCTATCGCGGTGCCGAGTACACCGTCGACCTTCTTCCCAAGGTCAAGATCGAACTGGTGTGCGTCGACGCGGAGGCCCCCGGTCTCGCCCAGACGATCGCCCAGGCCGCCCGCTCCGGGCGCATCGGAGACGGCAAGATCTGGATAGCGAGCGTCGATGAGGTTATCAGGGTCCGCACCGGGGATTCCGGCGAGGACGCGCTCTAGAGGAGGGGACCCGAGCCGGCAGGTTCGGGTCCCCTCTTGTCTGGGCATGACGTGCCCGGGTGTTCGCGGAGAAGAGGGATTGAGGATGGACTCGCAGGAACAGCTTGCGATTCTGCACTTACGCGAGTCGCGCCGGTCGATTGCCCCGACGGGCAAGGATTCGCGCGCGCGGTGGACGACGCAGACGGAGAGGGCACTGGTGGAGCTGTGGGATCGATCGCTCGCCGAACAGGGTGCGCCGGTCGAACCGCGCGGACTGGCGCTCGCGGCAGTCGGCTCGCTCGGCAGGCGCGACTGCGGCCCCGAATCGGACATCGATCTGGTTCTGTTCCACGATGGCAAGCCGCACCGAGAACTCAAGGACGGCCTGCAGGGCCTCGCGGATTCGCTCTGGTATCCCATCTGGGACTCCCACATCGAGCTCGACCATTCGGTCCGTTCCCTTGCGGAATGCCGCGGCATCGCCAAGGCCGATCTGGCCGCATCTCTCGGGTTGCTCGACATCCGCCGCATCGCCGGAGACAGGGAACTGGTGGAGGACGCGACCTCCCGCATTCTGGCGGACTGGCGAGCCGGTGCACGCCAACGCTTCTCCGAGCTCACTGATAGACAGGCGGCCCGACGCCGTCAGTTCGGGCGCCTGGCCTACCTCATCGAGGGCGACATCAAAGAGGCGGCCGGCGGGCTGCGCGACGCATTGCTCATCAAGGCCATGGTCGCCTCGTGGCTCGCCGAACGTCCGGCCATCGCCTACGAACCGGCCTACGAATTCCTGCTGGACGTGCGTGACGGCCTCGCGAGCCTCACCCGGCGCCACAATCACGTTCTGCGCCTGGAGTATCAGGACGACGTCGCCGCTCTGCTCGGCTTCACCGGGCAGAGCGGGCAGGACCCCGCCGACGAACTGCTCATGGAGATCGCCCAGGCCGCGCGTACCATCCGGGCCGCCTATGCCGAGACTGCTCGCCGCGCGCAGGGCAATCTCCGCGCACCTGAACGTCCCCGCTTCAAGCCGCGCATGGTGCGCGGACGCGCTGCCCCGCCCGTCCTGCAGGAGATCGTTCCGGGAGTCGCGGAGAGCGGCGGCGAGCTCGTCCTCTCACGCTCGGGCAATCCGGCAGACCCGAGACTTCTGCTGGCAATGGCCCGTGCCGCCGCCGAACGCGATCTTCCCATCCGACTCGCGACCCTCCAGCACCTCGAACAGGCCGGTGCCGGGCGCGAGCTGGCCTATCGCTGGGAGCTGGGGGAACCTTGGCCGCAATGGGCGCGAGAGGACTTCGAGGCGATTCTCGGTTCAAGCCGCGGCCAGATCACCGTGTGGGAGTTCCTGGACATCGCGGGCCTCTTGACGCAACTGGTCCCCGCCTGGGAAGAGGTGCGCAACCTTCCCCAGCGTTCGGCGATCCATCGCCATACCGTGGACCGACACCAGATCGAGGTGGTTTCACGTATTCCGGATGTCACATCCGGGCAGGTGGCGCTCGCGGATCTGAGCCCGCGCCGACGCAGCGCCCTGCTCCTGGCCGCGCTCTTCCACGACATCGGCAAACGTCCCGGCCACCCCCGGCACGCCCAGCGCGGCGCCGAGATGATTCCGGGCATCCTCACTCCGATGGGCTATCCGCGCGCGGTCGTCGACGTCGTCGTCGTCCTCACCCGCCATCACCTGCTCCTGGGAGATCTCGCCACCTCGGCGGATCCGGAGGAGCCGCAGACATGGCGCTCGATATCCGCAGCCGTGCAGGGCGACGCCGAACTGCTTGCCTGCCTGCACCTTCTGACCCAGGCCGATGCCAGCTCCTGCAAGCCGGAAGCGTGGGATGAGTGGAAGGCGAGCCTTGTGGCCAATCTGGTAAGGAACACCCGGGCGTCGCTGGCGTAGACTGTATGGCAGCAATCATTTGACCGCGACTCGAAGGTAGGCCTGTGTTCAACACACTCTCCGACCGCATTACCGGATCTTTCAAGAACCTGCGTTCCAAGGGGCGCCTCTCCTCGGCCGACGTCGAACAGACGATCGGGGAAATCCGTCGCGCCCTGCTCGACGCCGACGTCGCCCTGCCGGTGGTTCGTTCCTTCACCGCCGCGGTGCGGGAGAAGGCCACCGGAGCGCTTGCCTCCCAGGCCCTCAATCCGGGCCAGCAGGTGGTTCGCATCGTCAACGACGAACTCGTCGAGATCCTCGGCGGCGAGTCGCGCGACCTCAACCTGGCGGCCAACCCGCCGACGGTGATCATGCTTGCGGGCCTGCAGGGCGCCGGTAAGACGACCCTCGCCGGAAAGCTCGGCCGGTGGCTGCGCGAGCGGAACAAGAAGGTTCTGCTGGTCGCTTCCGACCTGCAGCGCCCCAACGCCGTGCAGCAGCTGGAGGTCGTCGGAGGCCGTGCAGATGTGGACGTGTGGGCGCCCGAGCCCGGCAACGGGGTCGGCGATCCCGTCCACGTGGCGCGTACGGGAGTCGAATTCGGACGGGAGAACGGCTACGACGTCGTCGTCGTCGATACCGCCGGCCGTCTTGGCGTCGATCAGGAGATGATGGCCCAGGCCATCAACATCCGCGACGCCGTCAACCCCGACGAGATCCTGTTCGTCGTGGATTCCATGATCGGCCAGGACGCCGTGGCCACGGCCAATGCGTTCAAGGACGGCGTCGGCTTCACCGGCGTGGTCCTCTCCAAGCTCGACGGCGATACCCGAGGCGGTGCGGCGCTCTCCGTGCGCGGGGTCACCGGCCGCCCGATCCTCTTCGCCTCCACCGGTGAGAAGCTCGATGATTTCGAGCGGTTCCACGCGGATCGCATGGCTTCGCGAATCCTCGACATGGGCGACATCCTCACCCTCATCGAGCAGGCGGAGCGCACGTGGGACGAGCAGCAGCAGGCCGAACTGGCCTCGAAGATGGCCGAGGGCGACTTCACGCTGGCCGACTTCATCGATCAGTTGCACCAGCTCAAGCGCATGGGCTCCATGAAGAAGATCATGGGGATGCTGCCGGGAATGGGGCAGTACCGCGAAGCCCTGGACGCCTTCGACGAGAGCTCGGTGGATCGCATCGAGGCCATCGTCAACTCGATGACCCCGACCGAACGCAAGGATCCCAAGATCCTCAACGGCTCGCGCCGCCTGCGCATCGCCAAGGGATCGGGTACCACGGTGCAGGAGATCAACGCCTTCATCGACCGCTTCGCGCAGGCCAAGAAGATGATGCAGCAGATGTCTCGTGGCGGAGGTGCGCCAGGTATGCCGGGCATGCCCGGGATGCCCGGTGCCGGTGGTGGTTCACGCAAGTCCAAGCGTGCTCAGAAGAAGACATCGGGAAACAAGAAGGGCCGGTCGGGAAATCCCGCCAAGCGCGCGCGCCAGGAAGCCGAGGCAGCAGCCAAGGCCAACCTGGAGTCGCAGGGCGCTTCGAAGCCGCAACGCGGTTCGGCCTTCGGAGCGGGCGCTCCCGTCTCGGATCCGCGCCTGGAGGGGCAGACGCCCAACCTCGACGACTTCGACATGAAGGATCTGCAGCGCTTCCTGCGCTGAATCACAGCTCCAACCTGAAGTGGTGTGAACTGATGACGAAACCCCTGGCCAGGTAGAACTTGTGTGCGCGATGGCGCTGAACGCCCGAGTCCAAATCGATGGCTCGAGCGCCCAGCGCTCTTGCCCGGGACGTCAGTTCTTCCAGCATGAGGGCACCGTGGCCGGCGGAGCGACGCGCCGGGTCGACCACGAGATCGTCCACGTACATGACCCTGCCAAGATGCGTATTCACCATGATGCGCCAACCGGCAATGGCTAAGCAGTCCTCGCCGTCGAAGAGTGCGGTGAAGAACGGGCGTTGGGCCTCGGCGTCGTTGAACACATCCATCAGGTGTTCTTGTGTGATTCGCCCGCGAAGCTGGGCGAGGACCGGAAGAGCCGCGCTCCAGCGCGGATCAGTGGCGGATGTGAGATCGACAAATTCCATGCTGCCAGCATAGGTCGGCTAGAAATCGAGTGGTATCTGGCCCTCGGGAATGTCGTCATAGGAGCTGGGATCCTCGATGGGCTCCACGTGCACCATGACGTGGAGGTCGGGGACCGCGGCCTTCATGTCGGACTTGATGGTCTCGGCGAGCCGGTGGCTGCGGTGTACCGTCCAGGAACCGGGCACCAGGAGGTCGACGTTCGCGAACGCCTCGCGGCCGGAGGCTCGCGTCTGCAAGCCGTGGAAATCCACGTCCTCGCTCGCGTGATCTCGCAGCACCTCCACGATGGCCTTGTTCTGTTCGGCGGGAAGCGTGGCATCCATGAGCCCGTTGAGCGAGGATCGCACCAGGCGGAACCCGGTGAAGGTGATATTGATGGCCACGGCCAGTGCGACCAGCGGATCGAGGATCTGCCAGTGCGTCAGCCCCACCAAACCGATGCCCAGCAGCACCCCGGCGCTGGTGACGACGTCGGTCATCAGGTGAGCGCCGTCCGCCTGCAGGGTGGGGGAGCGGTAGGCCTTGCCCGCCCGAAGCAGTACCAGTGCGACGCCCCCGTTGATGAGCGAGGCGACCACCGAGATGAGGAGGCCGATCCCGATGTTATCCAGCGGCCGGGGGTTGATGATGCGGTCTATGGTGGCGAAGATGATGACGGCCGCGGCCGCGAGAATCATGGCCCCCTCGATGCCGGCGGAGAAGTACTCGGCCTTGGAGCGTCCGAAGATGAAGCGCTCGTCGGCGGGTTTCGCGGCCTGATGGAGCACGACGAGCGCCACGATGGCGGCGACGAGGTTGACGATGGATTCGGCGGCGTCCGAGAGCAGTCCCACCGATCCTGTCATCAGATAGGCCCCCGCCTTCAGCGCGATGGTGAGGAGCGCTGCCACAACGGAGAGCCATGCAAACTTCATGAGATTGCGGGGCGAACCCTGGGGCCCGTCATTTCTGTCTTTCTTTGCCACGGGACAATTGTGGGGCCTTCGGCCTACGGATCCCAAGGCGAATACGGCAAATGCAAGAGATGGCACGATGTTCGGAAAGCCGAATCGAAGGACTTCGGTCCGGGGAGCTTTCTGCCTGTGCGTGATGCCACCAGAGTGGCAATTGCTGTAGCCGCGGCGTTTCTGGCACAATGGGGCGTTGTACTCGGGCGAACGAGGTCCCTCTCAACTCCGTTCAGCCCTTGTCTGGAACTCTGCTTCACATGGTCCCCCGTGTGCAAGGAGGGTTCATCCCAATGTAGAACCAGGAGTGACCACACAGGTGGCAGTCAAGATTCGTCTCAAGCGCATGGGTAAGATCCGTGCACCCTTCTACCGCGTCGTCGTCGTCGATTCTCGTAAGCGTCGTGACGGTGCAGTCATCGAGGAGATCGGTCAGTACCATCCGACCGAGAACCCTTCGGTCATCAAGATCGATTCCGAGCGCGCGCAGTACTGGCTCTCGGTTGGCGCTCAGCCTTCCGATTCCGTCAAGCAGCAGCTGAAGATCACGGGTGACTGGCAGAAGTTCAAGGGCCTGCCGGGCGCCGAAGGGCGTCTGAAGGTCAAGGATTCCGTTAACCTCGAGTCCGCTCGTCAGGCCGCGGTGGAGTCCGTGCAGAACGACGCCGAGAAGCGTCGCGCCGCAGCAGCCGAGGCCAAGGCCGCGGCTGAAGCCGAAGCCGCCGCTCCCGCAGAGGCTGAAGCAGGAGAGGACGCCTGATGTTGGCCGATGCCCTGGAGCACTTGGTCCGTGGAATCGTTGACACCCCCGACGACGTCGAGGTGCAGTCGCGAAATACCCGGCGGGGAGAGCTCCTCGAGGTCCGGGTGAATCCGGATGATCTCGGGCGCGTCATCGGACGCAATGGGCGCACGGCAAAGGCGCTTCGTTCGGTGATGGGCGCGCTGTCGGGCAAGGGCTCGGTACGCGTGGACGTCATCGAAACCGACCAGCGTTAAGCTGTTTTCACTGGACCGGCCCCAACCGAGCGAGGTTGCGGGCCGGTTCGTGCGTATAGGAGATCTTGTGCAGTTGACTGTTGCCATCATCGGCGCCCCCCACGGGCTCAAGGGAGAGGTACGCCTCGACGTCCGTACCGATTCGCCCCAGCGGCGCCTCGCCGTCGGCACAATGCTGGAGACGGATCCGCCGGAGGTTGGCCCCCTCACGATCGAACGCACACGCGAATACAAGGGCGCCACCTACGTCCTCTTCTCGGAATGCCGCGACCGCAACGGCGCGGAGGCACTGCGGGGAGTCGCGCTGATCGTGGAGACGGACGAGGAAGAAGCAGTCGAGGAGGACGCCTGGTACAGCCACGAGCTCGTAGGCCTCGAAGTGCTCGACCCCGACGGCTACACCCTCGGCGAGGTCATCGCGTTGGATCCGATGCCGGCCCAGGATCTGCTGGTGGTGCGCGAACCGGACGGCATCGTCACGCGGGTTCCCTTCGTGAAGGAGATCGTGACCGAGGTGGATCTGGCGGACGGCTGCGTGGTGGTCGACGCACCGGCCGGTCTCTTCTCGGAGGAGGAGATGATCGTCGCCGACGATTCCGATTCGAGCGACGACGACGGCGCGAACGGCTCCCCGGACGCATGATGCGATTCGATGTGATCTCGGTTTTCCCCGAGTTCTTCGGGGTTCTCAACCTCTCGCTCCTGGGCAAGGCGCAGGAGCGGGGGATTCTCCGTATCCGGTCGCACGACCTGCGTGACTGGACGGACGATCCGCATCGCACCGTCGACGATACGCCGGCCGGCGGGGGCGCCGGTATGGTGATGCGCCCCGACGTGTGGGGGCGTGCGCTCGACTCGGTCCTGCCCGGCGGTGGCACGCAGATTCTGGCTCCGGGGACCGTGCTGGCCATCCCCACTCCCTCCGGAAAACAGCTGACGCAGCGCGAATGCGAACGGCTGGCTTCCTCCTCCCGGCAGATCGTCATCGCCTGCGGTCGCTACGAGGGCATTGATTCGCGTGTGGCCCAGCACTATGCCTCGAAAGGCGTGGAGGTTTTCGAGTACTCGCTTGGGGATTACGTGCTCAACGGGGGCGAGGTGGCCGCCGTGGCGCTGGTCGAAGCGATCGGACGTCTGCTCCCGGGAATGGTGGGAAATCCAGAATCTCTCGTCGAGGAGTCCCACGGCGCCGCGGGACTCCTCGAGTACCCGGTCTTCACCAGACCCGCGCAATGGCGGGACCTGCCGATTCCCGACGTGCTGACCTCCGGGAACCACGGAGCGGTGGCACGTTGGCGCCGTGATCGGGCCATTGAGAAGACGGCCGCCCGCCGCCCGGACATGATCCTGAAACTGGACGCGGCCAAGCTGGACAAGAAGGACAAAGAGACCCTGGCTGAGCTGGGATATCTCGTTCCTCCCGGGGCGGAGCACCCGATCCCCGTCAGCGCCCGCCTGGCGTGCGCGCAGGACATCTCCCGCTTGGCTGAGATCGCGGCACGGACTTTTCCGGATGCGGCGCCGATCGAACTCAGCGAGGAATCCATCGCCAGCTTCGTACGTCAGAACCTCTCCGAGGAGGCATTCGCCTCGTATCTGTCCGATCCGGCCTGGGTGTGCGTGCTCCTGACGACCTCCGGTGGCCAGGTGGTCGGATACACGCTGAGCGAGGTTCCCGCCGCGGACGGCGTCGCCGGAGATGAAGCCGGAGCCCCATCCGACGCGATGGTCGAAGGGCGCGAGCGCAGGGGACCGCTCGTCTATCTGTCCAAGTACTACATCGATCGTCCGTGGCGTGGCACCGGCGCCTCGCGACTACTGTGGTCGGCGACCCGGCAAGAGCTCTCCCGCAGGACGCGGGAATGGGAGAACCCCGTGGTCTACCTGGGCACCAACGCCAAGAACCGCCGCGCCATCAAGGCGTACAGGAAACTGGGATTCGTCAAGGTCGGCATGCGCCACTTCATGGTGGGTGACCAAGACAACCTCGATGTCGTTTTAGCCCGCGAACTGCATGTGCCATAATTATTAAGCTTTCTCACCGCGATTTTGTGCTGAACCTGCCGCAGGGGGTTGCGCATAGGTGAGTCCATAGAGGCTGGCACCCACGCTATGGTGCCCCGAGAACGCTTGTGACCTGCGCGCACGAGTGGAAAGAGAAGACAAATGCAGACTCTCGATTTCGTTGATGCAGCGCAGCTGCGCGATGACATCCCCAGCTTCCGCCCGGGCGACACCGTCCGCGTGAACGTACGAGTCGTCGAAGGCACCCGTACCCGTACCCAGGCTTTCCAGGGCGTCGTCCTGGGCCGCTCCGGCGCGGGCATCCGTGAGACCTTCATCGTGCGTAAGATCTCCTTCGGTGTGGGCGTCGAGCGTACCTTCCCGGTGCACTCGCCTTCGATCGAGTCCATCGAGGTCGTCTCCCGCGGTATCGTTCGCCGCGCCAAGCTGTACTACCTGCGCGATCGCCACGGTAAGGCAGCCAAGATCAAGGAGCGTCGCGACGATCAGCGCGCCTGAGCCTAGTCTCTTCTGATTTGTGGGGTTCGCCTTGTGCGGACCCCACAAATCGTTTGCGAAGCGTGACGTGAAAAGGCGTCGACGCGAGCCGTGACGCCGTCGTCGTGCCCGACGCACCGCGCCGCCCGCGATGACAGCCGCGGAGCCCAAATGGGCTAATATTTCAGGGGCACACCGCTATGGAGGAGCATATGGCTACAGACCCCACCACTCACCCCGATGGGGATGGTGACAACATGCCTCCTTCGTTTCCCCCGCAAACGGATGCGGCGGATATTCAGCGGAAAGACGCGGCCAAGGACGAAGATCTCTGGGAAGATGACGGGGACACGGACTCCTTGGAAGAAGATGCCGACGACGATGCGGCGGAGAAGCGTTCGTCTTGGCTGAGCAACACCCTCGAGTTCCTCGCGATCCTCATCGTCGCGCTCTTGATCTCGGTCCTCATCAAAACCTTCCTCCTGCAGGCCTACTACGTCCCCTCGGGGTCCATGGAGAACACCCTGCAAGTGGGGGATCGGATCGCCGTGAACCGCATGGCGCGTGACGCGGAGGACATCCATCGCGGGGACGTCGTCGTCTTCGTCGATCCGGGAGGCTGGCTCGCCGAACAGCCCGATACTCGCTCGGGTTTCGAGCGCGGGATGTCGAACGTGTTGCAGGCTGTCGGTCTCCTTCCACAGAATACCGGGCATCATCTGGTCAAACGGGTCATCGGTGTCGGCGGGGACCGCGTCGCGTGCTGTACGGACCAAGGCCTGCTGACGGTCAATGGCGAGCCCATCGAGGAGGATTATCTCAAGGATGGCGCGGCTCCATCGTTGCAGGAGTTCTCGGTCACCGTTCCGCAGGATCATCTATGGGTGATGGGCGACAATCGTTCGAATTCTCGCGACTCGCGCTACCACGAACTCGAAGAGGGCAACGGCTTCGTCCCGGTGGCGAACGTCGAAGGCAGGGCATGGGCCATCTTCTATCCCTTCTCCCATTTCGGAACACTCGGGCACACGGACGCCTTCGCAGCGTTGGAGGAGAACTGACATCTATCCGACTCGCGATCTGGAACGAGAGGTCCTGACCTCGCTCACCACCCACCTGGGACCGGGTGCGATCTTGGCCGGGGTCGACGAGGTGGGCCGCGGGGCGCTCGCAGGCCCGGTCAGTGTGGGGATCTGCCTCATCGACGCGGAAACCGAGGACGTGTTTCCGGCGGGCCTGCGCGACTCGAAACTGCTTTCTCCCGCCAAGCGCGCCATTCTCGACCCGCTGTGCCGGGAATGGGGCCTCGACCTGGCCGTAGGGCACGCGGGGCCCGATATCGTCGACGGCGAGGGGATCATCGTGGCGCTCCGCCGCGCGGCCGCCGCCGCTCTGGCGCAGTTGGCCGCGCGAGGTCGCGTGCCCGACGCCGTGCTGCTGGACGGGCGGCACAACTGGTGGGCCGAGGACTCTCTATTCGACGCCAATCCGATCCTTCCGCAATTGCCGGTGCGCATGCAGGTCAAGGGTGATGCTTCCTGTGCTGTTATCGCCGCCGCGTCCGTGGCAGCCAAGGTGGAGCGCGACGGCATGATGGTTGCACTCGACGAAGGCTATCCGGGCTACGATTGGGCCAGTAACAAGGGCTATGCGTCCGCCCGTCACATCGACGGCCTGCGAGCCCTGGGGCCTTCGCCGCTGCATAGAAGGTCGTGGCATCTGCCGGGAGTAGAGGAGGATATCCGATGAGCGATGTCGAAGGATACGAGTCCGACCAGGAGCTCGCGCTCTACCGCGAGTATCGGGATGTCATCAACATCTTCCGTTTCGTGGTGGAGACGGAGCGGCGCTTCTACCTGGCGAATGACGTTGACGTCAAAGTGCGAGCCTCCCAGGGCGGAGACGTCTTCTTCGAGGTGAATCTGGTCGACGCGTGGGTATGGGACATCTACCGGACGAGCCGTTTCATTCGTTCGGTGCGTGTGGTGACGTTCAAAGACGTCAACGTCGAAGAGTTGAACAAGCAGGACATCACGCGGGAGATCGACCTGCCGGAACGGTAGGGGTGAGCGGCAGGGGTGCTTGTAGCGGCGCGTGTAGCGGCGTTTTCTCCACAGGAACGCTTCGTGCACCTAGTGTCCACAGTGCTGGCTCGACCGCACCCGAGGACTGCCGCGACGCGCTTTACTGCGGAGTATGAACTCTCGAATCACTCCTTTAGTGCCGCCGGGCAAGGCTCGGACGATCGATCTGGGCAAGGGCTGGAAGCCGCCCGTTCTCACACCCAATGCCAGTAATCGGGAACTGGGGCGGTGGGGCGAGGAGCTGGCCGCGCAGCATCTGGAGGCGCGCGGAATCGACATCCTCGATCGCAACTGGCGCAGCGCGAACGGGGAGATAGACCTGGTCTGTTGGGATAGCCAACGCCGGGCGGTCTTCGCCTGCGAGGTCAAGACGCGCCGTGAGGGAGGCCGGGTACCCTCTATCGAATCGATCTCCCGAGCGAAACTCTCCCGGCTGCGGCGGCTCATCTCGCAGTGGATGGATGTTCACGAACATGCTGCTCCGCTGGTTGCGATCGACCTTGTGGCCATCACCGTCAGCGAAGGCCAGGGATGGAATCTCTGCCATATCGAGGGTGTGGCATGAGAATCGGAATGGCGCACGCGATATCGGTCGTGGGTGTGCAAGGTCATCCCGTACGGATCGAGGCCGCTCTGCTCTCGGGACTTCCCGCCTTCTCCATCGTCGGTCTGCCCGACGCCGCCGTCTCCGAGTCGCGAGAACGGTTGCGGGCAGCCTTTGTAGCGGCTGGTATCACGTTTCCACAGGTGCGAGTCACCGTGAATCTCTCGCCTGCGGATACGCCGAAATCCGGTACGGGGTTCGATCTGGGCATAGCTGCCGCGATACTCGGCGCCATGGCCGGAAGTGGCCCAGACCCGAGCCCCACCTTCGTGGGTGAGTTGGGCCTGGACGGATCGGTGCGGAAGGTGCGCGGCATCCTGCCCGCCGCGCTGGCGGCCGAGCGGGTAGGGGCCGAGGTGCTCGTCGTGCCCTGGGGATGTGCGAGCGAGGCGCACCTGGCGGGAGTACGCGCGCAAGAGGTATGGCATCTCACGCAGGTCGCCGCCACCTTTGGAATCGCCTGCGCTCCCACGCCCGCCGCGCCGGCGAGCGAAGAAGAACGTCGGGAGAAGCCGACGCAGAGCGGCGATCTCGCCGATATCCGCGGTCAGGACGAAGCCAGATGGGCCCTCGAGGTGGCCGCAGCTGGAGGTCATCATCTGCTCATGACCGGTTCCCAGGGCATCGGCAAATCCTTGCTGGCCGGCAGTATGCCGGGTATTCTCCCTCCGCTGTCAGTGGAAGAAGCCGTCGAGGTGGCCAGCATCGCATCGGCGGCGGGGGAATTCGACGGCGCCCTCGATCGCGTTCCGCCGTTTGCCTGCCCGCACCACACCGCGAGCTCGGTCTCTCTCATTGGTGGGGGCTCCATTCCGCGCCCGGGAGCGGTTTCCCGGGCGCATCGCGGGGTTCTTTTCATGGACGAGCTTCCGGAGTTCCAGAGGGCCGTGCTTCAGGCACTGCGCCAACCGATGGAATCCGGAGTGGTGGAGATCCACCGAGCGCGTTCGCACGTCATCTTCCCTGCCCGCTTCCAATTGGTGGGTGCAGCCAACCCCTGCCGCTGTGGCCGGTTCTTCGACGGCGTGGGCGCATGCACCTGCGCCGTGCGGGAGAGGCGCGAGTACTACCGCAGAATCGGGGGGCCGCTTCTCGATCGCTTCGACATCAGCATCGTCCTCACGCGTCCCTCGCGTGCGGAACTGGCACGAAAGGACGCCGGTGAGGCCAGCGCCGCCGTCGCCCAACGTGTGGCGGAGGCACGGCAGCGGGCACACAAAAGGCTCGAGGCTACTCCGTGGAGCAGGAACTCGCAGGTGACCGGTGCCTGGCTCCGCAGGCAGACGATGATGCCGCTTTCGGTTGAGAAACGGTTGGATCGGGTGATCGCGAATGGTGACCTGTCCTTGCGAGCGGTTGACAAGATCATGCGGGTCGCGTGGACGCTGGCTGACCTGGCCGGGCGGGACTCTCCCGCCGCGGAAGACTTCCATCAGGCGTTCGTGTTACGGGAGAGGAATGGACACCATGGTTGAAACGGATTCGGCGCGGAGGCTGGCGGCGATGGCCTGGACGCGCCTGGCGGAAGGAGAGGACGTCTACGCCACTCGTCTGGTTGATGATCTCGGGTACGAGAAAGCGTTGGATTGGCTGAAGGAGATACAGGCGGGAGCTCCAGTTCGGGGAGAAATGCGGGTACAGGCCGAGCGCTGGGCTGGAAGGCTCGACAGCGGGGCATTCGAACGCGATGCGCGCCTGGCCTCGCGTCTGGGAGGCTTCCTCATGCCTGGCGATCGGAACTGGCCCGAAAGCCTCATGGATCTTGACGATAAGAGGCCGCTGGGCCTGTGGTATCACGGCGATCCAGAGGTGCTGCGAAGGTTGTCGGTTTCCATAGTGGGCTCACGGGACGCCACACAATACGGGAAGCGCATCGCCACGGATTTCGCCTACGAGCTGGCCGAGGCCGGCGTTGCCGTGGTATCCGGCGGGGCCTTCGGAATCGATACCGCGGCGCATAGGGGCGCATTGTCCGCTGGAAGTCAAACGGTCGTCGTCCTCGCCGGTGGAGTGGACAGGCCGTATCCGAAACAGAACGCCGGGCTCTTCGGCGAAATCCTAGCCGCCGGCGGCGTGCTGGTCTCCGAATCGCCGCCGGGGGCGCAGCCGCTACGGCACCGTTTTCTCTCGCGCAATCGAATCATTGCGGCCCTCGGGCTGGCGACGATCGTAGTCGAGGCTCCGTATCGTTCCGGTGCGATCTCGACAGCTCGGCATGCACTGGAGATCGGTCGCGATGTCGGGGCCGTTCCCGGTCCCGTCTCCTCACCGCGGTCGGCGGGGTGTCACCGGCTCTTGCGTGAGAGCGCGATCTGCGTGACGAGCTCCAACGATGTGGCGGAGCTGCTTGGTTTCGACATCATAGAGGCGGCTACTCGTGAGGGGTCGAAGCGAGGCACGCAGGCATCGCGTCAGTTGACGCTGGAGCTCGATGACCCGCTGGCGGGGCATCCTCTGGCGGTGCGGATCAGAGACGCATTGCCGGTGCACAGCCCATGTACCGTGCAGAAGATCGCGGCAACTGCCGGTGTGAGCGTTGCGGAGGCGATACGTGGATTGGGGCTGCTGGAGATGGAGGGGATCGCGCAGAATCTACGCGAGGGGTGGCGTCTGGCTGCTCGGGCGCGGCGGTAACGTCCGTGAACTCGCTATGCTGGAGGGGTGGCGGAGGAGATTCTCATTGCGGATGTCGTCGAGCTCTATCGACGAGAGCTTGCGTTGCGCCGGGGACTGCCCGAACACACCGTAGCTGCTTATGTCCATGAGGCGCAGTCCCTGCTTGAGTTTCTCAATCATTCGGTGGGCGCGGATATCTCCGAGCCTCTCGATCTCTCGCTGTTGGATCTGACGGATGTGCGCGGGTGGCTGGCAAAGTCTCAGAAGCAGGGGCAGGCTCGTTCGTCCTTGGCCAGGCATTCGGCCGCCATTCGCACGTTCAGCTCGTGGCTCTATCGCTCCGGTTATACTCAGGCTGACGCGGCCGCACGGCTGAAGGCTCCACGAGCGGATAACGAGCTTCCGCATGTGCTGACTCAGGAACAGGCTCGCCAGCTGCTCAACCACGCGCAGGAGCGTGCCGCCGACGAAGATCCCGTTCATGTACGCGACATGGCGGCACTGGAGCTGTTGTACGGTGCGGGTCTCCGTATCTCTGAGCTTTGCTCGCTGAATGTGGATGCCCTTGGCGCCGATTCCACGGTCCGAGTGCTGGGAAAGGGAGAGAAGGAGCGCATCGTTCCCTACGGGGTTCCGGCAACTCGTGCGCTCATGCGCTATCTGGCGGTTCGCTCCCAGTTGGCCGATGCTCCGACCAAGGCTCTTTTCCTCGGGGTTCGCGGTGGACGGTTGAACCCGCGTTCCATGCGCGACGTGGTCTACCGTTTGGCCTCGCAGGCGGGAGTCCCGGAGATCTCGCCACACGACCTACGCCATTCCACCGCCACACATCTGCTGGAGGGAGGCTCCGACCTGCGCACCGTGCAAGAGATCCTCGGGCACACCTCGCTAGCCACCACTCAACGCTATACGCATGTGAGCGCGGAGCGACTGCGACAGACCTTCGCCCAAGCGCACCCGCGAGCCTGAGAAGCTCCAACCGTGAGGGAGCCATCGCGCACGGCCACCGCGGCGGCGACGGTGACGGTGATGGCCACGGCGGCCACGGCGGCGACGGTGGCGACGATTATCGAAGCGATGGCCACGGCGGCGATGGCGACAGTGATGGTGACGGTGATGGGCGCGGAGCTGATGGATATGGAAGCGACGGTGATGGCCACGGAGAAGGTGTCCACGGAAGCGATGCCGCTGCCGCAGGCGGACCGGCTGCGAATCACTCCCACAGCCTGATGGGCACCTGGTTCAACAGGCTGAGCGGATCGATGTAACGGTCCTCTGGGAACTTGGCTCCCCAGTGCAATACCGGCGCGGGCCCGAAATGGCCCGTTTCCAGCGTTCCGATGACCTCTCCTTTGACCACCCGGTCTCCCTTGGAAACGGCGGGGGAGACGGGTTCGTAGGTAGTGCGCAGCCCTCCCGGATGCTCGATCGAGACGAGATTACGATCATTCAACCTCCCCGCGTAGATCACTTCGCCGTCGCCCGCCGCCAGTACATTGGAGCCTTCATCTGCGGCCAGATCCACGCCGCGATGCCCGGGGAGCCAGCGTTCCTCGGGCGCGGCGAAAGCGCGGATAACCGGGACCTCGTGACCGGTGGGCCAGTCGTAGGTCTGGGCGGTGACGTCGTCGTGAAGGAGGCTGGTGGCCCACTCTTCTTGCTCGAGGACCGGTGGACGACCTCGATTCGGAACCCCGGATGAATCGTTGAGGTTCCGGGCGCCCTGCGCCGCCGGTTTGGCAGTACCGGGAGCATTTGCTGTAGCCGGCCTGGCCGAAGAGCTCAGGGAATCGCCCGAGTGCGCGACCTGCGAGACTTCCGGTGCCAGGACTACGAAGGATCCGAGCATAAAGGCGGTTATGGCGGTGCCAAAGATAGCTTTCATGGCGTTATTCTGGAGAGATCTCCGGTGGCCTGTGCCGAGACGACGTGGCTCTGTGGATAGGAAATACGTGAATGGTCGCGGGGGAGAAATCTGCTATCAGCCTCCCTTACCGGGCGTCTTGAGACTCTTGCTCGGCTTATTGCTTGCCATCGCCCAGCTCTTTAAGACTCTCGCTTGCTCTCTTGAGACTGTCGGCCGTCGTCGGGCGGCACCTCCAGGAGGCGGCATCCGGGCCAAAGCCCGAGATGTTGCCAAAACCACCACGTATCGGGGCTCTCGAGGGTGGCCCCTGGTTCGTGGCCTCGGCTACACTTGTTTGGCGGTCACATCCATATGTGACTGACTTCGCGTGCCCTCACCGTTCGGAAACGAGCGGAGTGGCTGCCACGGTCCCCTGGCGAAACGGATTCGCAGGGGAGAGCAGTTCGCTGGGGCACCAGGGCGATTGGCAATTCCGCCAACCGCGACAACCGATACGCGCACGAAAGCCGTGCGCGCCAGAAAGGACGACCATGGCAGTCGTTACCATGCGCCAGCTGCTTGAAGCCGGCGTGCACTTCGGGCACCAGACCCGCCGTTGGAACCCGAAGATGAAGCGATTCATCCTCACCGATCGCAACTCGATTTACATCATCGATCTTCAGCAGACCGTTGATCACATCAACCAGACGTACGACTTCGTCAAGGAGACCGTCGCCCACGGTGGAAACATCCTCTTCGTCGGCACCAAGAAGCAGGCCCAGGCCGCTGTCAAGGAGCAGGCGGAGCGCGTCGGCATGCCCTACGTGAACGAGCGTTGGCTCGGTGGCATGCTCACGAACTTCCAGACCGTCGCCAAGCGAATCTCGCGCCTGCGCGAGCTCGAGCTGATCGACTTCGACGATGTCGCCGGCTCAGGTCGCACCAAGAAGGAACTGCTCATGATGCGTCGTGAGAAGGAGAAGCTGGAGCGCACGCTCGGCGGTATCCGCGATATGGGCAAGGTTCCCTCCGCCATCTGGATCGTTGACACCAACAAGGAGCACCTCGCGGTCTCCGAGGCTCATAAGCTCAACATCCCGGTCGTGGCCATCCTCGACACCAACTGCGACCCCGACGATGTCAACTACTCGATCCCGGGTAACGACGATGCCATTGGCTCCGTCGGCCTACTGACCCGCGTTATCGCGGACGCCGTCGCTGAGGGCCTCATGGCCCGTGGAGGCGGCACTGCCGCCGAAGAGCCCATGCCCGAGTGGGAGCGCGAGGTTCTGGCCGCCGCGGAGGCGACCGACGCCGTTTCCTCTGTCGAGGCTACCGAGGCTCCTGCCGCGGACGAGGCCGATCAGGCCCCCGCAGCTGAGGAGGCCCCCGCCGCGGCCGATGAAGCCGCACCTGAGGCTGCCGCCGAGACCGCTGAGGCGCCCGCCGTCGAGGCCACCCCGGCCGAGCAGGCCTGAGTTTCCGCTCGACTTCAAGAGAAAGAACGTAAACGTAGATGGCAAACTTCACTGTTGCTGACGTCAAGGCTCTGCGCGACAAGACCGGCGCAGGCATGTTGGACGTCAAGAAGGCACTGGACGAGGCAAATGGCGACGTCACCGCCGCCGAGGAAGTCCTGCGCGTTAAGGGCCTCAAGTCCATCGCCAAGCGCGAGGGACGTTCGGCTGCCAATGGACTCGTTGCTTCCGCGGTTCGGGACACCGAGAACGGACAGCGTGGAATCCTCATCGAGATCAACGCTGAGACCGACTTCGTGGCCAAGAACGAGAAGTTCATCCAGATGTCCGAAGAGATCCTGGAGGCAGCTGTCGTCTCTGGCGCCTCCGATGTCGAGTCCGTTCGCGCAGCCAAGCTGCTCGAGGGCACTGTCCAGGACCGTATCGATGGCATGATCGCCATCATCGGTGAGAAGATGGAAGTCTCCCACGTGGCCGTCCTGGAGGGCGAGCACGTCGAGTCCTACATGCACCGCACCAACCCCGATCTGCCGCCGCAGGTTGGCGTCTTGGTGGCCACCGATGCGGGCGCGGCCTCGGCCGCGCACGATATCGCCGTGCATATTGCGGCTCTCTCGCCGGCTTACCTGAGCCGCGCGGACGTGCCGCAGGATGTCGTGGATCAGGAGACCCGCATCGCCACCGAGACGACGATCGCCGAGGGTAAGCCCGAGAAGGCTGTCCCGAAGATCGTCGAAGGCCGCATGAACGGTTTCTACAAGTCCGTGGTTCTGGAGGAGCAGGGCTTCGCCCGCGACCCCAAGGTTACGGTCGGCGAGATCGCCAAGCAGGCCGGCGGCAAGATCACCGGTTTCGCTCGCATCCGCGTGGGTGCCTCGGCCGAGTGACCACTATGGTCTGATGACGTGGCGGGCGCTCTGCGCCTGCCACGGACATGAGGCGGGGAACAGCTCTCAGCGAGTTGTTCCCCGCCTTTTTGCGGGATTGTTCATTGGGGCGAGCGGCGAAGCTGCTCGCCCCATCTGGTGCAGGCCCTCGACCGCATGGAAAAGGCACTGTGCGACTGAATTATTCCCCGGTCAATTGGCTGGGGCTTGGAGGTGCAGCACGGGACTTCGCCGTCCCCAAAGGCCCAAGAAGGAACACAACGACCAACATAGGCGGCCATATTCGCGAGCCGGCAAGGAACAGCAGGATCGCCCTCGACAACCTGCCCGCACAAGAGGCCCCTTCCATCAACAAAAGCCTTCCCACGAGCACAACGTTCCCTATATGGCACGGCAGGACCCGAAACCGCTTGTTTTCCTCGATTTCGGGAAAGTTATACTGCCACTCCACGGCCTCGTAGCCTGACACTATGAAAGGCAGCAAGAAGCCGATAGGCCGGTCCAGAAGAACCCACGGCAATCTCCGTAGCCGATGCGATGGCCGAAGTCGGATGTCTTCGCGCGAACATGCGCGATGTTACCTGGCACCGGGGATGGTCCAGCTTCTCCAGACGCTCGCCATGTTCTGACGCAACCACGGGACCGGCCAGCCGATACTCAGTCCAGCCGATACTGTGCACACCACCCGTGCGGGACCGATAACTTCCGCAGGCGACCCAGCGATCTAGTTCTTGAACCCGTGCACCGGCGCGGGAATGATGCCTCCGCGTGAGAAGAACGTCTCCGAGGAGTACGGGCTCACCGCCATGACCGGCGCTTTGCCTAGCAGGCCCCCGAATTCGACCATGTCACCCTCCACGGTTCCGGGAGCCGGAATGACTCGCACCGCGGTGGTCTTGTGGTTCATCACGCCGATGGCGGCCTCGTCCGCTATCATCCCGGCTATCGCACTGGCTGGGGTGCCGCCCGGAATCGCGACCATGTCCAGACCAACGGAGCAGATCGCCGTCATGGCCTCCAATTTGGACAGCGAGATCGCCCCGAGTGCGGCCGCCTCTATCATTCCCTCATCCTCTGAGACCGGGATGAACGAACCGGAGAGCCCGCCCACGCGGGAGCATGCCATGAGCCCGCCCTTCTTGACGGCGTCGTTCAGCAGGGCCAGGGCGGCCGTTGTCCCGTGCGCGCCCACGCGCTCCAACCCCATGGCCTCCAGGGCGCGGGCGACGGAATCGCCCACCTCGGCGGTGGGAGCCAAGGACAGGTCGACGATCCCGAAGCTCACGCCGAGACGCTCGGCAGCCAAACGGCCCACCAGCTCGCCCATGCGAGTCACCTTGAAAGCGGCCTTCTTGATGGTCTCGGCCAGCGCATCGAAGGGAGCTCCCTTCACGCCGTCGATGGCGCGCCGGATGACGCCCGGCCCCGAAACGCCGACGGATACTACGCAGTCCGGCATCTCCGGCCCGTGGAAGGCACCCGCCATGAAGGGGTTGTCTCCCACCGAGTTCGCGAAGACCACGAGCTTCGCGGCACCGAGCCCGCCCGCCGAGCCATGCGCGGCATCGCGTACCACCTCGCCCATGCGCGCGACGGCATCCATGTTGATGCCGGCCCTGGACGAACCGATGTTCACGGATGAGCAGACGATGTCCGTGGCCGCCAGCGCCTCGGGTATCGAGTCCATCAAGGCGCGATCCGAACGTGTGGCACCCTTCTCCACCAGGGCGGAGAAGCCACCGATGAAGTCCACGCCGACGGCCTTGCCCGCCGCATCCAGCATGTCGGCCCACGGGCGCAGGTCGCTCTCGCGGGAGGAGCCTGCAACCAGGGCGATGGGGGAGACGGAGATCCTCTTGTTGATGATGGGGATTCCGAGCTCGGCCTCTATCTCCTCGCAGACCGCCACGAGCCTGGCGGCCTCGGTGGTGATACGTTCAAAGCATCGTTCGCGCGCACGCTCGCCGTCGGAATCGGCGCAGTCGAGCAGCGAGACGCCCATGGTGACGGTGCGGATGTCCAGGCGATCCTCGGAGATCATCTGGATGGTCTCGAGAATATTCTCGGCAGTATCCATTGCCATGGTCGCCCCTAGAGCCTGTGCATCGCGTTGAAGATGGCTTCGGACTGCATGCGCACTTCCATGCCCACGGTCCGACCGATCTCCGCCATCGCCGTCTGCAGTTCGGGCAGGGTGATGTCGCCCTCCTCGAAATCCACCTGCAGGATCATCGTGAAGTATTCGCCCATGAGGGTCTGGGAGACGTTGGTGATGTTGGCATTGCGCTCGGCCAGGCCGGTGGCGATGGCCGCAATGATTCCGGTGTGGTCCAATCCGGTGACAGTCATGATGGCTCGCATCTGTCCATCTTCCCATGAGTTGCCTCGGAACCTGGAACCGCGAGTGCCGTCGACCGGTGGTGTTCGAACTCTGTGGCGCCGACGGTTCACATGCGTCAATCGCTGGGCTAGGCTGGTAAGACCAGAAGAGAATCCAGCGGCTAAGCGTACTTCGCCAGCTTGCCTGGCTCGCGAGGATCCGAACCTTGGAAAAGGATCGAACCTTGGAACACGGCTGACCGTGTTCGGCGGATGAGCTTCCGCAATCGTTGGTCGGCCGGTATCTATCCGCTTCGCTGCTAGCTACCGTCCGTCCCGTTCCGGTAACCCTCCGTTTGCAACGTCGAGATCAAAGTTAGCCGCCGGATTCTCTCTGGATGGGAGATGAGATGCCATGTCCGCTACGCCAACACGATCAACGGAGTCAGCGCACTCCACAGGCCACCGGGTAGAGACTCTGGGAGAACTCGCTCACGCGAGTGGCGTTCCCTACTGGTATCTGCGCGCCGTCGTCGAACGCAGAAGAGATCCCTACGTCTCGCTGCTGCGAACCAAGCGCGATGGATCCGCCCGTCCGATCTCCGCGCCAGAACCTCTTCTGATGCAGGCGCAGCGGTGGATCTTGAGGAACATCCTGTGCGATCTGCCCCAGCATCACGCGAGTTTCGCCTACCGGGAGTCCCGTTCGATCGCGGATTGCGCACGCGAGCACGTGGGCGCGCGATGGCTCGTCAAGATGGATATCCATGATTTCTTCGGGAGCGTCGCCGAGCAGCGGGTCTACCGGGTGTTCCGCGATCTCGGCTACAAAGCGCTGTTCAGTCTGGAACTGGCCCGACTGTGCACCCGGGTGGCGCGGCGCAGTTCGAGCCGGGCGCCGGGCCTGCGTTACCGCGCGGTACCCTCGTATGTGAGCGGCAGCGTCGGCGTGCTGCCGCAGGGCGGACCGACCAGTGGGGCCCTCGCCAACGCCGTCGCCACCCGGATGGACCGCGCGCTCTTCGGTATATCGCGGCGTCGAGGGCTCACCTACACCCGCTACTCGGACGACCTCATCTTCTCCGCTGGAGACAGCTGGGACCGAGCGAGGTCGCGCGATCTCATCAGCCAGGTCACGGCCATAGCTGCCGATAATGGCTTCGAAATCCACAAGAAGAAGACCCATATCGTCCCGCCGGGAGCGCGCCACGTCGCAGTGGGTTTAATGGTAACCGACGACGCCGTCCGCCTGCTTCCGGAGTTCCGCCGCAAGATCGAGGTGCACGTGCGGGGCGTGGAACAGAATGGGATCGCCGCTCATGCCGCCCATCGAGGTTTCGATGATCCGTCTGCAATGGTCAACTACGTCGGTGGCTGCCTCTCCTTCGCGCTCGCCGTGGAGGATGAATGGGCGGAGAAGATGAGGCGGCGGTGGCTCGCCGCGCTGGAGAGGCTCTGAGGCGGCTCTCCAGCGACACCTGCGCGAATGGCCTGGGCGAACCGGTGAGTGACCATGGGCCCACGGCTCCGGCGGAAAATTCCACCAGACTGGCATCATGCGGCGTGTCAGAGCAAATCCGGATGAGTTCTATTTCGAGCACACCGCGCCCAAACGCGGCATCCGGTCCTGGCAATACGTCTACGAGATCGGCTCCTACCATTACAACTGGCACGCTGCTCCGGAGCTTCTGCTCATCCTGACGGGTGAGGTCGAGGTGTGCGCGACGGGCCGCGTCTCGCTGCTGAAGCCGGGGGACATGGTGCTCATCAACTCCCACGAGGGCCACGCCACTCTGGCCACCCAGCCGCGCAGCATCGCTCTGCTGCTGCACATCGACCCGTCCTATCTGGCGAGTTTCACGCCGGACGGAGCGATGCCGCATTTCGATTGCCGCTCCACGCCGCTGACGTTCGACAGTCTTCCGTTTCTCGCACTGCGTGGTCTGCTCGCTCGCATGATGCTATCGACTCCGGTTGGGGCATCCGTGGGAGCCACGGCGCGCTACGAATCCGACATGGCGCAGGTGATCGCGATCCTCTTCGAGGAGTTCCTCGTTCGTGAGGAACAACGCGGGGTACGGCTGGAGGATGTGCGCCAGGACGAGGCGCTGCGCAAGGTCATGGCGTATATAGATCAGCACTTCCAGGAGCGCATCTCGCTCAAACGCCTCGGAGACGTGGCCGGATACAACCCTGGTTATGTCTCACAGCTGTTCACGCAGTTGTTGGGGATGACGACATCGGAGTACATCCGCCGCGTCCGGCTTGCCCAGGCCGTCCGGGACCTGGGGCACACGAGCAAGAGGATCGGCGCCATCGCCCTGGATAACGGCTTCTCTGAGGTCAAGGCCTTCAATTCAGCTTTTCACAACGCATTCCGCAAGACTCCCTCGCAGTACCGGCAGCACGTGCGTGAGCTGGGAGAGGAGATCCGTGAAGTCGATGAATCTTTCCATCAGCAGTTCGTGAGCCGCGAGGACACCGTGGTTTCACAGCAGCTGAATGAGTTCGCGCGGCACGGCGAGGCTGTGTGCAGCGATCGCAATCAGCCCGCGAACGCACGCGGCTCTGAGGTGCTGGAGACCCTCGACGATTCGATCTCGTTGGCGAAGCTGTTGATCTCGAATCTGGAGCAGCTCTCCGGCAAGGGTGAGGATCGCGGGTACTGAGAACGGACTGCTGGGGTGTACCACTGGGGCGAAAGGCAAGGCGACCAGCGACCGGCGGCCGGCAAGGCAACCGGCGGCCGGCAAGGCAACCGGCGGCAGGCAAGGCAACCGGCGGCAGGCAAGGCAACCGGCCAGTAAGTGACCAGCGACCGGCAATTCAGTGGCAAGGCGACCAGCGAAAATGGGGCTGTTACATCTTCGGTGCGGTGCCCCTAGGGGAGATCTTCAGAGATCACCAGAGCATATTTCGATTACCAAAGTCCTATCTTTGCGGTAAGAATGCAGGTCAGAGGGTTGAAGTCGCACGGGTGATCTGTATTCGCAGGCGGGTGAATCTTCATGGAACAGGAGAGAATTCCTGACCCGGCCCGATAAAACCCCCGAAAACCAGCACTGTGTGCCGTCCGTCTTCTCGCGATCCTTGAATAGGAAACAGCCCAACCTATAGCAAGGAGGTGACGGGCATTGAGTACACAGACCATTGAATCTCGGCTCGTTGATGAAGGCGCTCAGAGGCTCGTGGACACGATAGGCAAGTTCACGTCGTTGGTCAGTCAGAGATTGCCGGACGACGTCACGAACAGGCTCCGCGAGCTCTCCGAGGAAGAGGATCAGCCGATGGCTCGGATGATCTACGAGACCATGGTGAAGAACCAGAATCTGGCGTGGGACCTCAAGCGTCCCTCATGCCAGGATACGGGGCTCGTCCAGATGTTCATGCGCGTGGGAACCCGCTTCCCGTACATCGACATCATGGAGGACATCCTGCGCGAGGGCGTCACGCTGGCGACGGCGCAGGCGCCGCTCCGCCTCAACTCCGTCGAGACCTTCGACGAATTCAACACCGGCACCAACACGGGCAACAAGTCGCCCTGGATCTACACGCAGATGATCCCGGACTCCGACGTCCTCGAGGTGGACGTCTACCTCGCGGGTGGCGGGTGCTCGCTGCCGGGGCAGGGAAAGACCCTCATGCCGGGCGAAGGCTACGAGGCGGCCGTGAAGTTCGTTCTGGACGTCATGACCTCCTACGGTGTCAACGCCTGCCCGCCGCTGCTGGTGGGAGTGGGCATCGGCTCGTCGATCGACGCCGCGGCATACATGTCCAAGGCGGCGCTCATGCGGCCTGTCGGCAGTCACAGCTCGAACGAGAAGGCCGCGGAGCTCGAAGTCGCGCTCAAGGACGCCATCGATTCCATCGGGCTCGGTCCGCAGGGCCTGGGCGGCAAGCGCTCGGTCATGGGCGTCAATATCGAGAATTCGGCGCGGCACCCCTCCGTGTTGTCCGTCGCCGTCAATACCGGGTGCTGGTCGCATCGCCGCGGCACCATTCGTTTCCAGTCCGACCTCAGCTTCGAGCTGCTGACCCACGAGGGGATTGAGCTGTGAGCAAGACACTCACCACGCCGATCAAGGCGGAAGACATTGAAGATCTGCGGGTTGGCGACGTCGTCTTCCTCGATGGCCACATCGTGACGTGCCGCGATGTGCCCCATCGCCGCGTCGTCGAACTCGGTCGCGAACTGCCTATCGACATCTCAGAGGGCGCGATCCTCCACGCGGGTCCGATCATCCGGCAGATCTCGGGTCAGAACGAGGGAGAGGAAGAGAAGTTCGAGTGCGTCTCCGTGGGGCCGACGACATCGAGCCGCATGGAGAAGTTCGAGGACGTCTTCATCGAAAAGACGGGCGTCCGCCTCATCGTGGGCAAGGGAGGGATGGGTCCGAACACCGAGCGTGGATGCAAGGAGTACAAGGCCCTGCACTGCGTGTTCCCGGCCGGCAACGCCGTGATCGCTGCGACCGAGGTGGAAGAGGTCGAGGGCGGATACTGGCGTGAGCTGGGAATGCCGGAGGCCCTGTGGGTGTTCCGGGTCAAGCAGTTCGGCCCCCTCATCGTGTCCATCGATACCGAGGGCAACAACATCTTCGAGCAGAAGAAGGTGGAGTACAACAAGCGCAAGGAAGAGGCCCTCGAGACCCTCTACGAGAAGGTCAGGTACATCAAGTGAGCGCCCCGACGGCTTCTGAGCCCAGAAGGGGCCTACTGAAGAAGCGCGGGGTTCGTTCCGGGGCCGAGCATCCGGAGCCCCGTGCGCAGGCCGAGCGCGGCGGAACCTCCGGACCCGGAGGCCCACGGCCGGCCAGCAAAGCGGGCGAGCTGGCCCGGCGAGGCGAGGTCCGTCCGATACCGCTGGCCGTGAGCATCGTCCTCGGGGTGGCGATCTGGCTCGTTCCCACCCCCAATGGACTTGAAGACAATGCCTGGCACCTCTTCGCCATCTTCTTCGCGACGATTGTCGCCATCATCGTCAAGGCGGCCCCGATGGGTTCGCTCTCGGTCGTGGCCATCGCGCTGTGCGCAGGCACCCAGGTCTTGGCTCCCGGAGACACCGGCGAATCGATCTCGGCGGCGCTGTCCGGATTCTCCAATTCCACTATCTGGCTCATCGTCTCGGCCTTCTTCGTGGCCCGGGCCGTTGTGAAGTCGGGACTCGGCCTGCGCCTGGCCTACCTGTTCGTTCGGCTGTTCGGGCGAAGCACTCTCGGTCTGGCCTACGGACTAGGGCTGACCGATCTGGCGCTGTCCCCGTTCATCCCGTCGAACACCGCGCGAGCGGGCGGCATCGTCTATCCGATCACCAAGTCGATCTGCGAATCCTCGGGGTCGCTCTCCGAGGACCCCAGCACCCATCGCAAGATCGGCTCCTACCTCGCGCTCACCGGGTACAACATGGACCTGGCCGTCTCCGTCATCTTCCTGACGGGAGCGGCGCCGAACGCCATGGCCGTCCAGCTGGCCATGGAACAGGGCGTGAGCCTCACCTGGACCGGCTGGTTCCTGGCAGCCGCGGTCCCGGGGATCATCGGGGTCATCCTCGTTCCGCTCATCCTCTATTTCACGCACGCTCCCGAAGTGAAGAAGACTCCCGAAGCTCCGCGGCAGGCGGCGGAGAAGCTTAAGGAGCTGGGTGGAATCACCCGGCCGGAGTGGATCACCCTCGCGGTTTTCGTTCTCATCATCGCCCTGTGGATCTTCGGGACCGATATCCTCAATGCCACCACCGTGGCGTTCATCGGCTTGGCGGCTCTCTTGCTGGGAGGTGCGCTCACCTGGGAGGATATGAAGTCTGAGAAGGCGGCATGGGACACCCTCGTCTGGTTCGCGGCACTGGTTATGATGGGTACCTACCTCAATACGACGGGGTTCATCGGCTGGTTCGGTGACGGCGTAGGTGGATGGATGGCCGACCAGGGTATGAGCAAGATGCTGGCCTTCGTGGCGCTGACGGCGGTCTACGCCCTCTCGCACTATCTGTTCGCCAGCGGCACCGCACATGCGGCCTCGATGTTCGCCGTTTTCCTCGCCGTTGGCCTTGCGCTTGGGCTTCCCGGTGTGCCGCTCGTGGTCTTCCTCGGAGCCATTCCCACCATCATGGGATGTCTCACCCACTACGGCAACGGACCGGCTCCCATCTACTACGGATCGGGCTACGTCGAATTGAAGGCCTGGTGGCTGAACGGGCTTCTGATCGGCGCTATGCACCTCGTCGTGTGGCTGGTCATCGGCACAGTGTGGTGGAACGTCATCGGAGTCTGGTAGCGAATCGGATGGGAAGAGGCCGGCCGAGGTGAGCCCCGCGAATGCAGGGGAGATTCTGTGGCTTTCTTCCCCAGGTGGCTACGTGGCGGTTCTATGCGCCATATATGGCGCTGCTTGCCTCCACGTAGCCACCAAGTTCTGTGAACCTCGCGTGGGCAGCGCGGTAAGCCTGTCGAAGGCGGCTCAGACTGGGACCTACCTCCGAGATGGGCGCAGGTGTGCGCCGATACAATGATGGAAGGCCTGAACGTCTCCAGCAGAGGACTCCCGCATTTATGCAGCCCCCCTAAGCCGCCCAGACCATCCGACCCGTCGACAACAGGATCGACGGCGTTGAGATCGAGGATTCGCCGAAGAGTCCGAGGGAGATTCCGAGCGGGGGAGGCGGAGTTCCGAACACGTCCGCAGGCGCGGATACCGGGAGGCAAACCCCGGCGTATCAGCAATCTGCAACTGTTCGGCAGAGTAGGAGCGGCGATCGCCCTTCCGCTCTGCCTCATTTTCGAGATCCCGGATCTGGGCCAGTCGGGGACGCGAATGCTCGGCATCTTCCTCGCCGCCATCCTGCTGTGGGCAACGGAGGCTGTCCCGCTCTACGCCACGGCCGTCGCGGTGATCTTCGCGCAGGTCATCTTCATCTCCGATCAGGCGATCCTGCCGGTGGCCGAGGACGCACCCAGTGCGGCGACGTTCTTCAACTCCCTGTCCAGCCCGGTCATCATTCTCTTCATGGGAGGCTTCCTCCTGGCGGACTGCGCCGCAAAATTCAAGGTGGACAAGGCGCTCTGCGCCCTCCTGCTGCGGCCCTTCCTGGGCAGCGCCCGCTTGACGCTTCTGGGAATCATGGTCATCACAGCCTTGCTTGGAATGTTCATGTCCAACACCGCGACCACGGCGGCGATGTTCGCCATGGTCATGCCTGTGATGAAAGCCCTGCCCTCCGGCAAGGCGCGGGCGGGCATCGCGCTGTCGATCCCGGCCGCAGCGAACGTCAGTGGAATAAGCACCCCCGTGAGCTCGCCTCCCAACGCCATCGCCCTGGCCGCTCTGGAGAATCAGGGTATCCACATAACCTTCGTGCAGTGGATGATGGCCGCCTTGCCGCTCGTCGTCATCATGATGGCCGTCGTGTGGGCATTCATCGCTTTCAGTTTCATTCCCGCCAAGACCACATTGGAGATCGACACCTCCGCGCGGTTCAATCGCTCGAAGCGGGCCATTGCCTTCTACGCCATCGCCCTGACGACGATCCTGCTGTGGATGACGGAGCCGTTGCACGGAGTCTCCTCCAATACCGTCGGGTTCTTTCCCGTTGTCAGCCTGCTCATGCTGGGGGTCATGAACGGCGACGACGTCAGAAAGCTCGACTGGCCGATTCTGTGGCTCGTGGCCGGCGGTATCGCGTTGGGCGCCGGTGTCGGCATGACGGGACTCGACCACTGGCTCATCGGCTTCATCGACTGGGCCAGCATCCCGGACTCCATCGTGTTCCTGGTTCTGGCGGGGTTGACGGCAACCCTCGGAATCTTCCTTTCGAACTCGGCGGCTGCGAATCTGCTGGTCCCCATGGCGATAGGCATATCGACTGGGCTGTCGTCGGGAACCACCGAGATCGCGCTGGTGGTGGCACTCGCCTGTTCGCTCGGAGTCCTCCTTCCCATCTCGACGCCTCCCAACGCGATCGCCTATTCGACGGGAGCCGTCAGCACCGAGGACATGGTCAAGGTGGGCTTGGTCATCGGCGTTCTGGGTGTCCTGCTGCTGGCCTTCCTCATGCCCGTTCTATGGAATCTCTTCGGAATTGTGTAATCGAGGGACAGCCGCTGGCGCGGGTGGCATGATTGTCGCAATCTCACCGCGTGAGCGGAGTTCGATCCCGCCGCACGACCTGGCTGGAAACATGCCGAAGGAGTCATCATGACCCTGACAATTCTGGTTCTGGAGGACGACGAAGAGCTGTTGCGCGCCTTCGAACGCGACCTGGCGGGCTTCGGCGACCGCTTCCGCATGGAGACGGCGGAGAGTCTTCCCGAAGCCTGGGAGCGCATTGAGACCGTGTGCGCCGACGACGACGAATTGGCCCTCGTTCTGTGCGAGTGCAAGGTCCGTGGGGAATCCGGTGTCGAATTCCTCATCGCCCTGGCGCAGGACGAGCGCTACGATCCGGCGAAGAAAATGATGATCACCGGCGATTCCGGCGTGGAAGATGCCATCCGGGCCGTCAACAACGCCCATCTCGACCAATATCTCACCAGGCCGTGGGACCCCGGGGAGCTGCAGGAGGAGGTCCGTGAACTGCTGACGGACTACGTTCTGGAGAACGACGTCGATCCACTGCCTTACATGACACACCTCGACGATGAGCGGGTGATGGAGATCTGGCGGTAGCTCTCCGGCGAGCCGACATTCCCTTCCTTCGCACTTGCCGGCTCTTCGGGTGCGGACGTCTCAGGTCAGCACCCGAGGTCTCATTCGCTCCAGTGCGCTGTTATTCTTGTCAATGGGCATTTGAGTGCGATCATGATGCGTTCGCACCTGGCCAAGCCCCGCCTCGACTTCACCCCTCGGAAGGAATCTGCCCGTGACTGCAGTACAAGGCGACTATAACCATGACGATAAAAGGCGTGTCCTGCTCAAGCTGTCAGGCGAGATGTTCGGCGGGGGAGCGGTCGGACTAGACGCCGATGTCCTCACCCGCGTCGCGGCAGAGATCGCGGCGGCGGTTCGCGAGGGAGTACAGGTCGCCATCGTCGTGGGCGGCGGCAACTTCTTCCGCGGCGCCGAGCTGCAGCAACGGGGCATGGATCGGGCCCGGGCCGACTACATGGGGATGCTGGGAACGGTCATGAACGCGATCGCCCTGCAGGATTTCATCGAGAAGGCGGGCGTCCCCGCACGTGTTCAGACCGCGATCGAGATGACCCAGGTCGCTGAGCCTTACATTCCGCTGCGCGCGATCCGTCACCTGGAGAAGGGACGCGTCGTCATATTCGGCGCCGGCGCGGGAATGCCGTATTTCTCCACGGACACCGTCTCCGCGCAGCGTGCTCTCGAGCTGCATTGCGACGAGATCCTCGTGGGCAAGAACGGTGTGGATGGCGTTTACACCGCCGATCCGAAGGTCGACCCGGAGGCGGTCAAGCTCGATCTGCTGACCTATCAGGACGCCTTGGTCCGTGGTCTGCGCGTCGTGGATGCAGCTGCGTTCTCCCTGTGCCAGGAGAACAGCCTGCCCATGCGCGTGTTCGGCATGGGAACGGCAAGTAATGTCACTCGCGCGCTTCGCGGCGAGAAGATCGGTACGCTTGTCACTGCAGACAAGTAGGAAGTAGGGAATTTCGATGATCGAAGAAGAGCTCCTCGAGGCAGAGGAGAAGATGGAGAAGGCCATTGAGGTGGCCCAGCACGACTTTTCGCACATTCGCTCGGGTCGCGCCAGCGCGGGGATGTTCAACCCGATCCTGGTGGACTACTACGGCGCGCCGACGCCGTTGCAGCAACTGGCGTCGATTTCGATACCGGAGGCGCGCACGGTCATCATCAGTCCGTTCGATCGTTCGGCCATGTCCGCTATCGACAAGGCTATCCGCGAGGCGGACCTGGGGATCAACCCGTCCGACGACGGCGCCGTGCTGCGGTGCAACCTTCCGTCCCTGACCGAGGAGCGTCGCCGCGACTACGTCAAGATGGCCCGCACGAAGGCAGAGGACGGCAAGATCTCGCTGCGTTCCATTCGCCGCAAGACGAAGGACGCCCTCGACAAGATCAAGAAGGACGGCGATGCAGGCGAGGATGAGGTCAAGCGTGCGGAAGTCGAGCTCGATCAGCTGACCAAGCGTTTCGTTGACCAGATCGACAAGCTCCTTGAATCCAAGGAGAAGGATCTTCTCGAGGTCTAGGGGCGATGCCCGTCAATGATGAGAGACGGTCGTTGCTCGACCGTCTCGCTCCGCACCCTCCTAAGCCACCGGCGGCCTCGAGCTCCAAGGCGGGCCGCAACCTGAAGGCTGCTGTCCCCACAGCTCTGCTGCTTCTGGCGTTGGTCGCCGTCTCCGTGGCCTTCCGTATGGAGATCTTCGTCGGTCTCGTCGCGGTGGCCCTCTGCGTGGGCCTGTGGGAGGCGGCGGGAGCCTTCCTTGCCCGCGATATCCGAATTCCGCTGGTCCCGCTGTGGATCGGGACGCTCACCATGGTGGTGGCCACCTGGATGGGCGGACTCGCCGGTGGTCTCATAGCTTTCCTCCTCGCCGCCGCGGCCGTCTTCATCTGGCGGGTGCTCGACGGGCTCGCGCGGGCCCCGCGCGATGCCATGGCGGCGGTTTTCGCGCTTGCCTGGATCTCGCTCCTGGGCTGTTTCGCGGTGGCACTGGCCGGGATGGATCAGGCCGTGTGGATGATCGCGTTGCTCGTCATGATGCCGGTGGCCAATGACACCGGGGGATGGGCCTTCGGAGTCATGTGGGGTAAGCACCCCATGAGCCCGAGCATCTCTCCCAAGAAGTCGTGGGAGGGCTTCGCGGGCTCCATGGTGGCGGCCGTCGCCGTGGCACTGCTCATTGTGACGCTTGGTCTGGGGAAGCCCTGGTATCTGGCCCTGCTGGTGGCTGTCGTCGCGGTCCTCTGCTCCACCATCGGGGATCTGTCCGAGTCCCTCCTCAAACGAGACCTTGGCGTCAAAGACATGGGTTCCATTTTCCCGGGACACGGCGGAATGCTGGATCGCATCGATTCGATCCTCATGTGGGCACCGTTCTGCTACATCATCATGTCCTCGCCGCTCGCGCTCTAGCGGGGGCCACCGTCCCTGCCGGTGCTTCCGGAAGGGCGGTGGGCGCTCCGTCGCGGTGTCTGCCGCTGCGCGTGGGCGACCTGGAATTGCCCGTGGACCACCACATGGGACTTTTTGCCGGGTTTGGCCGGATCATAGCTGATGTCGTAGCGGTCGCCGAGCTGGGGACCGCGAATATGCGCGGGCGGTAGCACATGGGTGATGTGCCATACGTTCCTACCCGCGTCCTCGTACTCAAGCCAGATCTTCCACCGGTCGACGCTGTTGTAGTTGACGATATCGACCCGTTTGACCCGGGCGACTGTGCGCGTACCGGTGCTCAGCGTGCGCTCTCTGATCCGGGCGCGTCGCGCGGAGAATGCCCGGGCGATGCCCTGGAGGCATACGACGAGCAGCCCGACCGCGGCCAGGATCACGGTCAGCGCATGGAATTCCCCGGCGCGGTAGTAGGAGGCAGTGGCGCCCACGCCGATTCCGAGCAGGGGGATGCCCAGCAGATGGGCAACGCCCCATGCCGGCCCGCTGTTCGTGGCGTTCCCGTACAGCACCTGTAGCGCGACGCCGGCCACGCCGGCCAGTGTCGCGAGGATCGTGGTGATCAAGGTGATCATTCCGATCGTGGAGCCCGCACTCAGATGGATGTGGGTGGTGCCTCCGAGGGTGATGGACGTGGCTTCCGCCAGCGCTGCAGGTGCCATCCACCCCAGAAGCAGGGAAGCTGCGGCCAGGATCATCCATGCCAGGATGACCAGAGGAAGAAGCACCCGAGGATCTTTCCACCGAGGAGTTCCCGTTCTTACCGCTCCGCGTGCCATATCGGACGATCCTTCCGCTTCAGCCGTTTCGATACAGTGTAATTGTTCCAGTTTCCCTGTGGGCCGTGGAGCGGGGAGACGCTCGGGGCTCGCGCGGGTCCAGTGGGGCGTGTACACCGCCACACCCCACGCCCACCCCCTGCATGCGAGAATGATACGGCTATGAATTCTCAGCCTTCTTCTTCCGTGTCCGAGCAGACCGCCGCACCCGCCACACCCAAGCAGGTGATGCCCGCGGTGGAGTCCGGGCCGATGCCCGTCTTCACCATGAAGCCGGCCAGCAAGGGCAAGCCGCCCACGCATCTGGCCGATTTGGACCCGGAGGGGCGCAGGAGGGCGATGAAGGAGGCGGGATATCCGGCCTTCCGTTCCGACCAGCTCTCGCGCCATTATTTCGAGCGCCATGAGGTGGACGCCGAGGCCATGAGCGACCTGCCCGCCAAGGGCAGGGAGGATATGGTGGCCAAGTTCTTGCCGCCGCTGCTCACGAAGGTTCGCGACCTCAAAGCGGATAAGGGCCAGACGATCAAGTCGCTGTGGAAGATGTTCGACGGCGCGATGGTCGAGACCGTCCTCATGCGATACCCCGGGCGGGCCACGCTGTGCATCTCCTCCCAGGCGGGGTGCGGGATGGCTTGCCCGTTCTGTGCCACGGGACAGGGCGGGCTCACCCGCAATCTGTCGGCCGCCGAGATAGTCGAACAGGTCCGCCTCGGCATGGTGGCGGCGGAATCCGGAGACCTGGCCGGCGGTCCCACCCGGGTCACCAACATCGTCTTCATGGGGATGGGCGAGCCCCTGGCGAATTGGCGGCAGGTACAGGCCGCGCTTCATCGCATCATCGAGCCCGCTCCCTCCGGTCTGGGCCTGTCGGCGCGCAACGTCACCGTCTCGACCGTCGGCATGGTGCCCCTCATCGACAAGCTGGCTGACGAGGGCCTTCCCGTCACCCTTGCGGTCTCGCTGCATGCTCCGGACGACGAACTCCGCGATCCTCTCATCCCCTTGAATTCACGTTTCAAGGTGGGGCAACTGCTGGATTCGGCGCGACGTTATTTCGTCAGGACCGGCCGCAGGGTCTCGATCGAGTACGCGCTCATCAAGGACATGAACGATCACCAGTGGCGCGCCCAGCTGCTCGCCGACGAACTCAACAGCCGCGGTCGCGGCTGGGTTCACGTCAACCCCATCCCACTCAATCCGACGCCCGGTTCGATCTGGACGGCGAGCCTGCCACAGGTACAGCAAACGTTCGTTGCTACCCTGGAAGCTGCGGGAATCCCCACAACCATCAGGGACACCCGCGGTTCTGATATCGACGGCGCATGCGGTCAGCTCGCGGCCGAGGTGGTCAACACGTCGGCTCGGGCTCAGAAGGCTGCCGCAGCGGCCGAACGCGTCATCGCTGCCGTTTCCGGAGAGGTTCACGAGGGGGAGAGGTCGAATGAGTCAAGAGACCTTTGAGCGTGTTGGTGCCCTGTCCTGGGGCTATGCACCAGATGAGGTGGACGACTTCCTGGCCAGGGCCAAGAAGGCTTATTCGAGTAGCACGCCGACGAACTTCGACGAGACCACCGTGCGCAATGCCGGGTTCTCCCGGGTACGGCGCGGCTATGCCCCGACCCTGGTCGATGCGGCCATGGATCGGTTGGAGGCCGCGTTCATCCAACGCCGCCGTTCCCAGATCATCAACGCCAAGGGTGAGAGCGCCTGGCTCAACGAGATCTACGAGCAGGCGAAGAGCCTGTACCCGAGGCTGCTGCGTGCACCGGGATCCCGATTCGTCGACGCCGACGGATGGGGCTACCTCAAGGAGGACGTCGACGCCCTCCTCGACAAGCTGACGGCATACTTCGACGGTAAGGAGCCCCTCGCCTCGACTGAACTTCGCAACGCGGTGTTCTCACAGGCCAAGGCGGACAAGGCGTATGACGCCGCCGTCGTCGACGTCTATCTTGAACGGGCCGTGACCGTGCTGGTCGCCGTCGAATAACCGAGATCCCGCGCATCTCGTCCCAACTTTGTCTTCCACGAGGTCTATCAATGAACGCATCCGCCACCCCCGCTCCCGCATCTGCCCCCGCCAGGAGCGGGAGCGCTGAGAGATCCATCGTCGTCCTGGGGTCGACCGGATCGATAGGAACCCAGGCCCTCGATGTGATCGGTCGGAACCGCGAGTCCTATCGCGTGCTCGGCCTCGGGGCCGGTGGAGCGAATCTCGAACTTCTTGTTCAACAGGCCGTCGAATTCGACGTTCCCGCCGTGGCCGTGGCCGATCCCGACGCCGCAGCGCCCCTGGCGGCGTTGCTGGCGGAGCGGGCACCCGGCAGAATCGTCCAGATCCTCGCCGGCCCGGATGCCATGAGCGAACTGGCGGAGCATTGGTCCGATATCACCTACGACGGCGAACCCGGTGCCGCCCAGCGCGATCCGCGCGACGTCGTCGTCCTCAACGGGATCACGGGCTCGGTGGGATTGCGACCCACGCTCGCCGCCCTGCGATCCGGCGCCACCCTTGCGCTGGCGAACAAGGAGTCGCTGGTGGTGGGAGGCGGGCTCATCAGGCAGGCCATGATCCGCCCCGGTCAGATCGTCCCCGTGGACTCGGAGCACTCGGCCATTGCGCAGGCGCTGCGCTCCGGTGTGCATCACCGCGGCTTGACCAGCGAGAACCAGGATGGGCGCAGCGAGGTGCGCCGCATCATCCTCACCGCATCGGGCGGTCCGTTCCGCGGTAGGAAACGCGCCGACCTGGCCGATGTGACCGCCGCCGACGCCCTCAACCATCCCACGTGGGATATGGGGCCCGTTGTGACCATCAATTCCTCCACCCTCATGAACAAGGGGCTGGAGCTCATCGAGGCCGCATACCTGTTCGACGTCGAGCCGCAGGACATCGTCCCGGTGGTTCACCCGCAGTCGATCATCCACTCCATGGTCGAGTTCGCCGACGGCGCGACGATCGCGCAGGCTTCGCCGCCGGACATGCGCCTGCCCATCGCGTTGGGACTCTCATGGCCCGGGCGACTGGACGGCGTCACCGCCCCGAACACCTGGGACTCCCCGGTGTCCTGGAACTTCGAGCCCCTGGATCACGAGACCTTCCCATCCGTGAACCTCGCCCGGCAGGCTGTCGCCGCCTCCGCGCTGCATCCTGCTGTGCTGAATGCCGCCAATGAGGAATGCGTCGCCGCCTTCTTGGAGGGCAGATTGCCCTATCTCGGGATCACCGATGTGGTCGGGGAGATTCTTGGGGAATTCACAGCTCCGGGGGGCACCCTTGATCTCGATATGGTGCTTGGAACCGAGCGGTGGGCCCGTGGGCGCGCCCATGAGGTCATGGCCGCCCGGTCCTGATCATTTGCCTATCGGTCCGCATCGTCCCCGCGATCGAGGGCGAGAGGGCAGGGCTGCGCGCGGCCCGGATCACTCAGCAAGGAGATGACACGGCGTGAAGTCTATTCCTGGAATCGTGTTCCTGATCGTTGGAGTACTCGTGTCGGTTGGACTGCACGAGATCGGGCACCTGGTTCCAGCCAAGAAATTCGGGGTGAAGGTCTCCCAGTACTTCATCGGATTCGGGCCTACCCTGTGGTCGAAAGTCGTGCGCGGCACCGAGTACGGGCTCAAGGCCATTCCGCTGGGCGGCTACGTCCGGCTCGCCGCGATGGTGGGCCCGGGGCGAGCCGATCGGGTGCAGGTGGGCCGCAACGGGCGGTTGACGATAGCGGAGGAGACGCGCCGGGCCAGTGCCGACGAGCTGGAACCGGGGGAGGAGGATCAGGCCTTCTGGCGCCTGACGACGGGTAAACGGCTCATCGTCATGTTAGGCGGCCCGTTCATGAACCTCTTGCTCGCGGCCGTCCTGCTCACCGTGGTCATGGTGGGCATAGGCTCGCCCACACCATCGAATCAGCTTTCGACGGTGACCCGTTGCGTGAGCGAGGACGAGGGCTGCACCGAGAGCGATCCCCAGGCCCCCGGGTTCTCCGCAGGCCTGATACCGGGAGACGTGATCCTGAGCTGGGGCGGCGAGCCCATGAACGACTGGGATGAGATCCAGGAGGCGATCGCTCGTGGTGGGAGCTCCTCGACCTCCGTCGAGATCGAACGCGACGGTGAGCGCCTCAACGTCACGGTCACTCCAACGATGACTCTGCGTCCGGTATTCGACGCCCAGGGACAGCCCGTGGTGGACGAGCAGGGCCAGACCGTCATGGAGGAGCGGCCCTATGTGGGAATCGGTCCCGCCTATGAGCTGGAGCGCCGTGCGATAACGGAGGTGCCGGGAGAACTCTGGCGGATCACCAGCGGCACGGCGCAGATCATCGTCAAGCTTCCCGTCGACCTGTGGAATACGGCGAGCAGCCTGGTAACCGGGCAGGAACGGTCGCAAAGCGGCGTCGTGGGGATCGTGGGGGTGGCCGACCTCGCCGGTAGCATCACATCCTCGGAGGTTCCCGAGTATTCCACGGTCGCGCGTGCGGGCGACCTGCTCCTGCTGCTGGCCTCGCTCAACATCAGCCTGTTCGTCTTCAACCTGATCCCCCTGCTACCGCTGGACGGCGGCCACATTCTCGCGGCCTGCTACGAGGGGGCTCGACGCAGGTTCGCCGCCCTCACCGGCAGACCGGACCCGGGCCCGGCCGACACCGCTCGCCTGATGCCGCTGAGCTACGCCGTAGCGCTCGCCTTCATCGCGATGACGGTCCTGCTCGTGGTGGCGGATATCGTCAACCCCGCCTTCTAGCAGCGCGTTCCAGCCCGTCTTCAAGCGGCGTCGACCTCCGTGCTTTCAGCGGATTCTCGGGTGCGCGAAGCCGTCCCTGGTCCTACCTCACAATAGGTGGGCTCCCCAGGAGAGGGTGGAAGTGTAATACTTGAACGCGTGAGTATTGCCCTTGGAATGCCATCCCTGCGTCCTGAACCGCAGGTGCTTGCGCAGCGTAAGAAGACCCGTCAGATACAGGTGGGGGATGTGGCCGTGGGCGGTGACGCACCCATCTCGGTCCAGTCGATGACGACGACGAAGACCCACGACATCGGTGCGACCCTGCAGCAGATCGCCGAGCTGACCGCTGCGGGATGCGATATCGTGCGTGTCGCCTGCCCCACGGATAAGGATGCGGAGGCGCTGCCGATCATTGCGCGCCAGTCCCGCCTCCCGGTCATCGCAGATATTCACTTCCAGCCCAAGTACGTGTTCGCCGCCATCAAGGCCGGCTGCGGCGCGGTGCGCGTCAATCCCGGCAACATTCGCAAGTTCGACGACCGGGTCGGCGAGATCTGCCAGGCCGCCTCGGACTACGGGGTCTCCCTTCGCATCGGGGTCAACGCGGGTTCCTTGGATCCGCGGCTGCTCAAGAAGTACGGGGCGGCCACCCCTGAGGCTCTGGTGGAGTCGGCTGTGTGGGAGGCGAGTCTCTTCGAGGAGCACGGCTTCCACGACTTCAAGATCTCCGTCAAGCACCACAATGTCGTCACCATGGTCCAGGCGTACCGCATGCTCTCCGAGCAGGGCGATTGGCCGTTGCATCTGGGCGTGACCGAGGCCGGCCCAGCTTTCCAGGGAACCGTCAAGTCGTGCGCCGCCTTCGGAGCTCTCCTGGGAGAGGGAATCGGCGACACCATCCGCGTCTCGCTCTCCGCTCCTCCCGTCGAGGAGGTCAAGGTGGGCTCGAAGCTGCTGGAGTTCATGGGGCTGCGCCCCCGGAAGATGGAGATCGTCTCCTGCCCGTCCTGCGGTCGTGCGCAGGTGGACGTGTGGGAGTTGGCCGAGAAGGTCGAGGACGGCCTCAAGGACATCACGGCGCCGCTGCGCGTGGCTGTCATGGGCTGCGTCGTCAACGGCCCGGGAGAGGCGCGCGAAGCCGACCTCGGTTGCGCCTCGGGAAACGGCAAGGGTCAGATCTTCGTGCACGGCAAGGTCGTCGAGACGGTCCCGGAGGACGAGATCGTCGACACGCTGCTCCGCTATGCCAATAAGATGGCTGAGGAAATGGGTGTGGAATCCGAGGAGGGTGTCGGCGTCGACGTCGTCGCGTTCTGACGGCGTTCGCGGCCCCACTGCCTCGGATTGCCCGAGTGCTGACAACGTGACGGAGTAGATAGCTATGCGTTGGCTGAGCAAAACGCCTACCACGTTGCGTCGGTTGTACGGAATCGACAAGGCCAGAGCCGTCGACTTCCTGGCCGAGGATCCTGTGAACTCGGTGCTGGCTCGTACCAACATCGACCGGATGGGCATGGGTGCCTCGAGTGCGATCGGCCTGTTCGATTCCCGTGTCAATCAGATCACGGCGCTGGCATGGGATTCGGGAAACCTCATCCCGCTCGGTTTCGACGATGAGGGATTGGACCTTCTGGCGGACTCGGTGTTGGGCCGAGGCCGGATCTGCTCCTCGCTGGTGGGCCCGGCCGACCAGGTCCTCGGCCTGTGGGACCGAGTGGAATTCGACTGGGGCCCCGCTCGCGAGGTTCGAGCGCGCCAATATTCCATGACGATCGACACCCCGCCACTGGTGGCGGAGGATCCCGAGGTGCGTCCGGCTCTCCCCGAGGAGTTGCCGCTCGTCCTTCCTGCTTCGATCGCTATGTTCACGGAGGAGGTCGGATACGATCCGATGGCCTTCGGCAACTCGTATATGTACCGCGCCAGCGGCCTCATCCGGGCCGGGATGACATACATCAAGCTGGCGCCGACGGGCGATGGAGCGGGCCAACGCGTGGTCTTCAAGGCAGATGTCGGCGCGCTGGCCGGCGGCGTGGCCCAGATCCAAGGGGTATGGGTCGCTCCGGATATGCGCGGCCGAGGCTTGGCGACGGCGGGTATGGCCGCGGTGGTGCGGCAGGTCCGGGCCACCTTCAGCCCGCTCGTATCGCTCTATGTCAACGACTACAACGACGCGGCCGTGCGGGTGTACCAGCGCGTCGGGTTCAAGATCGTGGGGGAGTGGGCTACGGTCCTCATGTAGCGCCGGCGTTGAGTACACTTGTCTCGTGCTCAAGATGTCTACACTCTTTGTCCGTACCCTGCGTGAGGATCCTGCCGACGCCGAGGTCGCAAGCCACAAGCTGCTCGTACGCGGTGGCTACATCCGCCGCGTCGCACCTGGGATCTACACCTGGCTGCCGCTGGGACTGGAAGTCCTTCGCAAGGTCGAGCAGGTGGTTCGCGAGGAAATGAACGCGGCTGGGGCCCAGGAAGTCCACTTCCCGGCGCTGCTCCCACGCGAGCCCTATGAGGCCAGCGGCCGGTGGAACGAGTACGGTCCCACCCTCTTCAAGCTGAAGGACCGCAAGGAAGCGGACTATCTGCTGGCCCCTACCCACGAGGAGATGTTCACCTTGCTGGTCAAGGACCTGTACTCCTCGTACAAGGACCTTCCCACCACGCTCTACCAGATCCAGACGAAGTACCGCGACGAGGCCCGCCCGCGCGCCGGCGTCATCCGCGGGCGCGAGTTCGTCATGAAAGACGCCTACTCCTTCGATATCGACGACGCCGGCCTGGACGCCTCCTACCAGACGATGCGCGATGCCTATCAGAGGATCTTCAACCGGTTGGGCCTGCCGTTCGTCATCTGTGCCGCGGTCTCCGGGGCCATGGGCGGCTCGCGCTCGGAGGAGTTCCTCTTCCCGTGCGAGATCGGTGAGGATACCTTTGTGCGTTCGGCCGGGGGATACACCGCCAACACCGAGGCGGTCACGACCCCGCGCCAGCCCGAGCAGGATTACTCGGATGCCCCCGCACCGGAGATAGTGGACACCCCGGACGCCACCACCATCGACACTCTCGTCGAGGTCTCCAATGCGCTGCGTCCGCGCGAGGATCGCCCGTGGCAGGCCGGTGACACGCTGAAGAACGTCGTCGTCGTCGCCACGCAGCCGGATGGGACCCGCGAACTGCTCATCATCGGACTGCCGGGAGACAGAGACGTGGATATGAAGCGGGTGGAGGCCTCGCTGGCTCCGGCGGAGGTCGAAATGGCCACGCCGGAAGATCTCAAGGACTTCCCCGAGCTGGTTCCCGGCTATATCGGCCCAGAGGCGATCGGACCGCAGTCTGGACGGCGCACCGGGGACGACGCCGACGTGTTGCGCTATCTGCTCGATCCGCACGTTGCCCGTGGCTCGCGCTGGATCACCGGTGCGAACCATGCCAACAAGCACGTCTTCAATCTGGTCTACGGGCGCGATTTCGAAGCGGATGGGACGATCGAGGCCGCGGAGGTCCGGGCCGGCGATGAGGCTCCCGACGGCTCCGGCGCCCTCGAGATCGCCCGTGGAATCGAGATAGGCCACATCTTCCAACTGGGCCGCAAGTATGCCAAGGCGCTCGACTTGACGGTTCTCGACCAGAACGGAAAGAGCCAGGTCGTCACGATGGGCTCCTACGGCATCGGCGTCACGCGCGTCCTGGCGGCGCTGGCCGAGCATAATCACGATGAGCAGGGACTGGTGTGGCCCGTCAACCTGGCGCCCGCCACCGTGCAGATCCTTGCCACGGGCAAGGGAGAGGAACTGTTCGAGACCGCCGCCCGTATCGGCGAGGAGATGGAACAGGCCGGGATCACGGTGCTGCTGGACGACCGCCGCAAGGTCTCGGCCGGTGTGAAGTTCGCGGACTACGAGCTGCTGGGTATCCCGTATGGAATCGTGGTGGGTCGCGGCCTCAAGGACGGACTGGTGGAGCTGCGCGACCGCCGCTCCGGTGTCCGCGAGGAGGTCCCGGTGCAGGAGGTCGTCGAGCGCTTCCAGGGCTTCATGGCCCGTTGAGCGGCGTTGAGCGGATCCCTGCGCCGCGCTGGCGTCACCGAGCGATCATCCTTCCACGCCCGGCAACGGGAGGGCTGCGGCACGTTCGGACGAGGTGAGGAAGAGCGAACAGCCGAAAGACAGCAATGCGTCGCGTTCGGCTGGTTCCGCCTCGGCGGCGCTGGTCAATAGCTCGGCCGAGAGCATGTGGAGGGCCTGGGACGTGTACGTCTCGCCCTCGGCCAGCTCCGGGTATGCCGCGAAAGCCGAGCGGGTGTCCGCCGTTCCCGAGCGGAGGATGGCCTCTTCGAAGGTGCTCACGGCATTGATGCGAATGAGCTCGGGATCGCGGGCGCCGGCCGGCAGATTGGAGGCGTCGGTCTCCAACCATTGCCGCGCGGCATCGGCGACTTCGAGAGTGGAGGTGCTGTTGGCTGCGGCTCCGGCTGCGGCGATGTCGACCTCGCCGCAAGAGGGCACCTCTGCCTCCCCGGACTCCGCGAGATCCATGGCGAGCAGCTGCGCGCCCAAGGCCATCGATGCCAGTTCTTGACGCTGCGCGGCGGGAGCCGAATCGATGGCGCTCCTGGCCGATTCGGAAAAACTGACGAGTTCCTCTACGAGAGCGGTGCCCGTGAGGTCAACGGGGGGCTCCGTCTCCAGCGGGGGATTGGTGTAACCCGTCGGTGCACCATCGGGCCAGGGAACCCACACCCCGCCCAGATCCTCCGCGTAGATGGATGCGGCCTCCGCGACGGACTGCAGCGAGGCGTTCTCCTCGTCCTCCTGCAACTGCTGTGCCGATCGTTCGATGCGCACGGCCTGTTCGGCGAGTGCCTGGCGCGTCGTCTCCTGCTCCGAGGCCTCCGGAGGGGTCAGATCCTGGTGCTCCGGCCGAGCGCCGATCGCCACGAGGATTCCGACGAAAATGGCGACGCCCAGGATGACGCCAGCGGCGAACTTCCACCCGGATACCTTTCTCTCCGTGCCCTTCGAGGTGGAGGAACGCTTGGACGCCTTCCGCTCGCTGGAGGCTGAGGAGTCGTCGGTATCGAAGTCAATGGAGTCGTGCTCTGGCATGGTTTCATCTTGCCATGTTCGTCAGAGCTCCATGACAGGCACGGCAGGACGTTGTAGAGAAAGCCGGTCTGGCAGGTAACCTTGTCGTATGGCACAGTCCTCACAGCGCAGGCGCCCCAAGGGGCGGAACGATCGTCAGACAGGTTCTCGCAACCCACGCCAGGCGGAGGCCAAAGCGGCCCAGCGCGCCAAGAACGCGCAGATGGTCGAGCAGATCACGAGCGAACTCGACTCCCTCGTCAGCGCGGCCGGCCTATATCTCGAGACGGTGAAGATCGGACGCGGGGGCACCAGAACGGTGGTGAAGGTCGTCGTCGACCTCCCCGAGGGGCCGGGCGGAGTCGATTCCGACTCTCTCACCGAGGTCTCACGGGCCATATCCGCCCGACTCGATGATGTTGATCTCGTCGAGGGCGCCTACACCCTGGAGGTCTCCACTCCTGGCGCCGAACGCGAACTGACTGAACCACGCCACTTCAGCAGGGCGATCGGCCGGCTCGTGGCGTTCCACCTGACCGATGGCACGGCGTCGAAGGCCAGGGTCGAGGATCTGAACGGTGATATTCTCAATCTTCGCGGTCCACAGGGCCAGCGCAGCATTAAGCTATCTGATATCGCCAGTGCGCGTGTTCAGGTGGAACTGGTGAAGGAAGAGGACAATGCGGCCTCGGGGAATGAGGGCTAGGAGAACACCATGGATATTCAGATGAATGAGCTCCGCATTGTCGAGAGCGAGCTGGGCATCAGCGTGGACGTGCTGGTCGAGGCCATCGAGGACGCCCTGTTGCACGCCTACCAGCGTGTCCCCGGCGCCGTGCGCGGTGCTCGGGTGGAGATGGACCGGACGACGGGCAAGGTGACGGTCTGGGCCCCTGAGGTCGACGAAGAGGGCAACCAGATCGACGAATTCGACGACACCCCGGGCGATTTCGGCCGGATCGCGACCGCAACCGCCAAGTCGATCATCGCCCAGCGCTTGCGCGATGCGGAAGCCGATCGCGTTCTCGGATCCTTCAAGGGCAAGCAGGGGCAGGTCGTGTCGGGTATCGTGCAGCAGAATGCCGGCCGCAACGCGGAGTCACGGGATCTGCTCGTCGACGTCGGCGAGCACGAGGCCATCCTGCGTGCCGAGGAGCAGGTTCCCACCGAGCGCTTCCGCCACGGAGATCACATCCGCGCACTCGTCCTCGAGGTCGCCGTCGGTACTCGCGGTGCCTCCGTGCGCCTGTCGCGTACCCACCCGGACTTCGTGCGCTGCCTCTTCGAGCAGGAGGTCCCCGAGATCGAGGATGGCGTGGTGGAGATCGTGGCGCTGGCTCGCGAGGCGGGGCACCGTTCCAAGGTCGCCGTCTGGACCGCCGATCCCGATGTCAACGCCAAGGGGGCCTGCATCGGCCACAACGGCCAGCGCGTGCGCGCCATCACCACGGAACTGAATGGCGAGAAGATCGACATCGTGGATTACGACGACGAGCCTGCGGCCTTCGTGGCCGCGGCGCTTTCGCCCGCGCGAGTGCTGCGCGTTGATATCCTGAACAAGGATCAGCGCCAGGCCCGGGCGATTGTTCCAGACGATCAAACATCGCTCGCCATCGGCAAGGAGGCCCAGAACGTGCGTCTGGCTGCCAAGCTGACGGGCTGGTCCATCGACATCCGCAAGGAGTCAGAGGATCCCCAGGCCCAAACCTCCTCGGAATTCGACGACGCCGAGGAGCGTTGAGCAGGATGTGAGGACGTTGACCTGAGCGGAGCGTGAGATTGCGCTCCCCAGGCGGCGTTTTGCGCCCTGACAGGCTAGGATACTTAGGGCGTCTCAGACCAAGGAGAATCTTTGTGACTATCAACCCGCGCACGTGTGTGGGCTGTCGTCGAAGAGACGCTCGTGACAATCTCGTGCGGGTGGTTGCCGCTGACTCCGCTCTCGAAGTGGACGAAAAGGCACGCCTGCATGGCAGGGGAGCGTGGATCCATCGCGATCCCGCTTGCCTCAACCGGGCTTTGCGGTCTCGAGCTTTCGAGCGTGCCCTGCGCCAGCAGGGGCTCGACAGCGCACCGCTGGGTCGATGGTTGGAACGCTATTCGAGTTCGAGGATCTGATGTCCTTCGAACTGACCCGAGCAAAAGGAAGCGGGTAGGAACCCGATGGGCACCCAATGAGTACCCAGCGATGAGCTGCCAGCAATAAGGGTCTGACGCGTGGTGCGCAGACCCTACGAAGGAGAACTGTGGCCAAGTTACGCGTCCATGAACTAGCCAAGGAGCTGGGCATCACGAGCAAGAAGCTGCTCGAGGTGCTCAAGGAATCCGGCGAGTTCGTCAAATCCGCCTCGTCGACGATCGAGGCACCTGTCGTGCGCAAGGCGCACGAATACATGAAGGCTCATCCCGAGCTTTCCGATAAGAAGAAGTCGGCTGCTGCCAAGCCTGCCGCTTCTCCCAAGCCCGCCGCGGCTCCCAAGCCTGCGGCGGCCCCGAAAACCTCCGAGGAGAAGGCGCCCCAGGCTCCGACTCCCGCCGTCAACGAAGCATCCTCCGCCTCCCCGGCGTTCTCCGATGCTCAGCCCGAAGCCGCCGCCCCGCGTCCGGCGGCGGTCAAGCCCGGCCCCAAGCCGGCGGCTGCTCCGGCCGTGCAGGCCGGGTCGAAGTCGAGCGAGGACTCCTCGCAGACGGCGGATTCCTCTCCGGCTGCCAAGCCCGCGAACGAGACGTCCGCCAAGCCGACGAACGAAGCGGCTGCGAAGCCTGGTCCGCGTCCGAGCATGCCGACTCCGAAGACGGCACGCCCGGCTCGTCAGGACGAGCGCGGTCAGCGAGGCGGTCGCCAGGGTCAACGCGACAATCGGCGTGGTGGCGGTTCCCGTCAGGGTGGCGGCCCGCGTCCGGGTAACAATCCATTCGCGACCTCGCAGGGCATGCCCCGGCCCGGTGGCGGCGCAAAGCCCGGAGCACCGCGTCCGGGGAACAATCCATTCGCGACCTCGCAGGGCATGCCCCGCCCCGGTGGCGGCCAAGGTGGCGGCCCTCGTCCGCAGGGTGGCGGTCCCCGCCCGGGTGGAAACACCGGCGGTGGGGCTCGTCCTCGCCCGACGGGTGCCCGTCCCAGCCCGAACATGATGCCGAGCCACATGGAACAGCGCCAGGATTCCGGTGCACGTCCCGGTGGCGGCGGCCGCGGTCGTGGCGGTGGCGGCGGGCGTCCCGGTGGTGGTGGCGGTGGCCGTCCCAGTGGTGGCGGCTTCACCCGCTCCGGCGGCAAGTCACGCGGTGGTTCCACCGCCGGTGCCTTCGGCCGTCAGGGTGGTCGTCCCTCCCGCGGGCGCAAGTCGAAGCGTGCGAAGCGTGAAGAATGGGAGAGCCAGAGCTCGCCCATGGTTCAGGGCGTCGAAGTACCTCACGGCGATGGCTCGACCGTGGTCCGCGTACGTCAGGGAGCCTCGCTCGCTGATTTCGCCGAGCGCATCGGCGCCAACCCGGCTGCACTGATCACCGTGCTGTTCCGCATGGGTGAGATGGCGACCGTCAACCAGTCGTTGGACGCCGACACGTTCAAGCTGCTGGGCGCCGAACTCGGCTACGACGTGCAGGTCATGTCCGCCGAGGATGAGGATCGCGAGATCCTCGAGCAGTTCGACATCGATCTCCAGGCCGAACAGGACGAGGAGAACGACGAGGACCAGCTTCCCCGTCCGCCGGTCGTGACCGTCATGGGTCACGTCGACCACGGCAAGACCAAGCTGCTCGACGCCATCCGCCACGCCGAGGTCATCGAGACCGAGCACGGCGGTATCACCCAGCACATCGGCGCCTACCAGGTGCACATGACCTACGAGGGCCAGGACCGGGCGATCACCTTCATCGACACCCCGGGCCACGAGGCCTTCACGGACATGCGTGCCCGCGGCGCCAATGTCACCGACATCGCCGTTCTCGTCGTCGCGGCCGACGACGGCGTGATGCCCCAGACCATTGAGGCACTCAACCACGCTCAGTCCGCCGGTGTGAAGATCGTCGTCGCCGTCAACAAGATCGACGTCGACGGCGCGAATCCGGAGAAGGTGCGCGGTCAGCTGACCGAGTACGGGCTGGTGGCAGAGGAGTACGGCGGCGACACCATGTTCGTCGATATCTCGGCCAAGCAGCGCATCGGCATCGAGGACCTGCTGGAAGCCGTGCTCTACACCTCGGACGCCGAGATCGAGCCCATGGCGAACCCGAACAAGCCCGCCCGCGGCGTGGCGATCGAGGCCAAGCTCGATCAGGGCCGTGGCGCGGTTGTGACCGCCCTGGTTCAGACCGGTACGCTGCGCATCGGCGACCCGCTTGCGGTCGGCACCGCGCACGGCCGCGTCCGTGCCATGTTCGATGAGAATGGCGACAACGTGGAAGAGGCAGGCCCCTCGCGGCCCGTCCAGATCCTTGGTATGTCGTCGGTTCCCTCGGCCGGTGACAGCTTCCTGGTGGCGAGCGACGACCGCACAGCCCGTCAGATCGCTGACAAGCGTGAGGCAGCGAAGCGTTCGGCAACCCTTGCCAAGCGCCGCAAGCGCATCTCCCTTGAGAACCTCAACGAGGCTCTCAAGGAAGGCAGCGCTCAGACGCTCAACCTCATCATCAAGGGCGACGCCTCCGGTGCCGTCGAGGCACTCGAGTCCTCGCTGTTGGAGCTCGAGATCAGCGACGAGGTCCAGCTGCAGATCATCCACCGCGGTGTCGGTGCGATCACGCAGAACGACGTCAACCTGGCGACGGTGGACAACGCCGTTATCATCGGCTACAACGTCCGTCCCGCCGAGCGCGTTCAGGATCTCGCCGACCGTGAGGGCGTCGAGATGAAGTTCTACTCGGTCATCTACAAGGCCATCGAAGAGGTCGAGGCTGCTCTCAAGGGCATGCTCAAGCCGATCTACGAGGAGGTCCAGCTGGGCAGCGCGGAGATCCGTCAGGTCTTCCGCTCTGGCAAGTTCGGCAACATCGCGGGTTCGATCGTCCGTTCCGGAACGATCAGGCGTGGAGCCAAGGCTCGCCTCGTGCGCGACGGCGTCGTGCTGGCTCCCGAGCTGGAGATCGCCTCCCTGCGCCGTGAGAAGGATGACGTCACCGAGGTCCGCGAGGGCTACGAGTGCGGCATCACTCTCGGATTCAGGGATATCGAGGAGGGCGACGTCATCGAGACCTACGAGATGCAGGAGAAGCCGCGCGACTGAGAGGTTGCAACCGGCGGGTGCCGTTGCCTGTGACGGCACCGTCTCGCGATAGACCTGATCGGCGGGCTACCCTGGTGGTGGCCCGCCGATCCCTTTGACTTGAAAGGCGATACTCATGCCCAACCCACGTTCCGCGAAGGTGGCCGAACGGATTCACGAGATCGTTGCCTCGCTGGTGACGCTTCGTATGAAGGATCCGCGACTTGACATGGTGACCATCACCGACGTCCGCGTCACCGCAGACCTGCAGCACGCGACGATTTTCTACACCGTCTACGGCGGCCAGAAGAAGCTGGCGGATGCCGGCCGCGGCCTCGCCTCGGCGAAGGGTTTCCTGCGCTCCCAGGTGGGCGCGCAGCTGGGCCTTCGACTGACCCCGAGCCTCGAGTTCGTGCCGGATGCCCTGCCGGAGAACGCGCGCTCCTTCGAGGATGCGCTCGTTGCGGCTCGTTTCAGAGACGAGCAGATCGCCAAATCTGCCGAGGGAGCCGAATGGGCTGCCGGCGAGGATCCCTACCGTCGTGAGGACGACGAGGACGGGTCCGAGGACGAGGCTGGAGCCGAGTTCACCGAGGCGGATGAAGAGGCCTCCGGCGCCGACCTCGAAGGCGGCGAGGAACTCTCCGGCGACGCCTCCTCGCGAGGCTGAGCATGGCGGAGGACTCCGCGACATCCAACGGCCGCCCCTCGAAGAAGCAGCGCTCGGCGCGCGGGCAGGGGCGGCCGCGTCGCGTCATGCCCTGGGACGAGCTGACGCGTCCGCAGCGCGAGCGCAGCATCCCACCCGAGGACGGGCTCGTCGTCGTCGACAAGAACAAGGACGTGACCAGCCACGACATCGTGGGCGCGCTGCGGTTCCTGGCGGGTACCCGCAAAGTCGGCCACGCCGGGACTCTCGATCCGATGGCCACGGGCGTGCTATGCGTCGGCGTCGGCAAAGCCACGAAGCTGTTGCAGTACGTGACCGGCACGGACAAACGGTACACCGCCACGATCCGCCTGGGAGTGGAGACCACGACGGAGGACGCGCAGGGCGAAGTCACCGAGAGGCGCGGGATCGCGGCGCTCGGTGGCGATGCCGATGGCTGGGTCGAGGCCATCGATGCCGCGATGAGCCAGCTGCGCGGCACGATCCAGCAGGTCCCCAGCGCTGTCAGCGCGCTCAAGGTGAACGGCAGGAGAGCCTACGAGCTGGTGCGCGAGGGGCATTCCGTCGAGCTGGACGCGCGGACGGTGATGATCGGCGATTTCACGCGGATAGGGCAGCCTCGCGCCGGTGAGGAGATGCTCGATGTGGATGTCGAGGTCGTGTGCTCCGCGGGAACCTACGTCCGTGCGCTGGCCCGAGATCTCGGCGACCTGCTCGGCACCGGTGCCCATCTGACCGCCCTGCGCAGGACCCGCGTGGGGGAGTGGGATGAGGCGCGGGCCCTGACGATCGCCGAGCTCAACGAGTTCAACCTGCGTGGAGAGGAGCTTCCCATCGTTGCCCTCTCCGACCTCTGCCGTGCTCTGTTCCCGCTGGTGGGCATCACGGCCGAGGAGGCAGAGCTGTTGCGTCGCGGGCAGTTCATCGCGCGGCGCGACTACCAGCCGCTGGGCGGTGGAGAAGCGGCAGCTCTCGTGACGGGCAGTGGCGCACCCCACGCCGGGAGCACCGCCCCGTTCCTTCGCACTCCCAAGAATTCCGATGGCAAGCCGGTGGCCGCGGCCATGTGCGACGGCCAGGTGGTGGCCCTCGTCTCGCCTCGTTCGGGGATGCTGAAGCCCGATCTGCTGCTCGGATGAGCCCGCGCCACGATTCGGGGCGGTCCCGCCGCCGCGTTCCCGCCGCCGCGGTCGCTGCAGTTGAGTGAGATCAAACGTTTGGACACGAAGTGCAACGTTTTACGAACGACTTCGTGTCCAAACGTTTGACTTCGCGGAAGTATCCTCTCCGCCAGGCCCTCAACCGATCGTGAGTTTCTCCCCGGATGTACTTCGTGCGCCGCCCATCCACACGCGACGCCCGGTTGCTGCCGAGGGCACGGCCTTTCGGTTTCAATTCAGCTGTGGAACTTCATGTCAACGATCTTGTGACGAGGGCGCAGCTTGGCCGCACAACGGAGCAGGAGCTTCGACGCGACGGCTACATCCGGATTCGGAGGGGCATCTATCTGCCCCGCTCCTGTGTTCCGGAGGATGCACCGCGTTGGAAGATCCGCCACACGGTGACGAAGGCCCGAGCACTCTCGGCGTCGCTCAAGCGCTATGGCACCGCGCCCCCGGTCCTCACGCTGGAATCGGCGCTGGCGGTTCTCGGAATGAACACGTGGACGAACACGGCTGATGTCTCTTATCGAATCGAGTCGAATCGCGGCTCTCGAACGTCGCGCATGCTGCCTGCGGTCAAGGTGGATGGCGTGGCCGTGGGTGCAGTGACCGAACGGCAGCTTCTCGGCATGGCTCCCGATGAGAAGAGGCTGCGTGCCTGCGGCGTCGCGACGGCATCGCTGGCGACCATCGCCCTCGACTGCGCCCGTTTCCTCCATCCCTTGTCCGCGCTCGTCGCCGTGAGCTCCGTGCTCACGCGGCTCAGTGAGTTCGATCGGTGGAAGCCGGAGCGCTCGCGAGCATTGGAGAGGGCAGGAAGGGAGTCGATCCGTGCGAAGCTGGTCCCGATTGCGGGGTGGAGGGGCAGTCGCCGAGCCGCGTCGGTCGTGGACGCGGCCGACGCCGGCCTCCAGACTCCGGGAGAGGGCTACCTGTGGTGGCTGCTGCGCTGTATGTTGCCCGAGAAACACCTTCGTCACCTCGTCACCCAGTACCCGATCTCCTTGGAGGGACAAAACTACTTCCCTGACGCGGCGTTGCCGGAGGACAAGGTGCTTTTCGAGTTCGACGGCTTCGGAAAGATGCAGGAGACGGAACGAGCTTTCCTCGCCCGCCAGCGTGCACTCACATGGGCGGGATGGACTCCGATACGGGTCGATCAGGGGCAGCTCGCTCGGCCCGAGTTCCTCATCAGGCATCTCTTGCGAGAGTTGCGGGGATGTGGCGTCGCGGCGCACTATCCTCGCGGGCCCCTATGGAAGCCGCTCACCGACGATCTGCTGGCACCCGAACGTAGATTCTGAGCATCCGACGGCGGCGTGACAGGCCTGATAGGACGTTTGAGCTGCTCCGCGGTAGGCTATAGGCCGTGAGTGAGAACCATGCGACAGAAGAAAAGTCCACCTGCGGTTGCGGCGGCGCCTGCGGGACAGGCCACGGCAAGCGCGCGGCCGGAGGTCCGGCGCGCCACGTGGATTCCCCAGCTGCGCAGGAGCGCAAGGCCGAGGGCCACATCGACCTTTCCGAGGGCAGGCTCAATCTCGGCCTCCGTACCGCCAAGTGAGCCAGATCAGGGTTTGGCGCCGAGCATCGGACATCCCGCCCGATGTGGGCCGTACGGTGGTCACCATCGGCGTGTTCGATGGAGTGCACCGTGGCCACCACGCGGTTCTCGCTGAGACGGTGCGCCAGGCGCGGCAACGCGGATTGCTGTCTCTCGCACTGACCTTCGATCCCCACCCGGCCACGGTTCACCGTCCTGACCGACCCGTCAGACTGGTCGCCACATTGGAGGACCGCATCGACCGTCTCGCCGCGGCGGGCATCGACGCGGTGTTCGTGCAGCATTACTCCCTGGAGTACGCGCAGTCCAACGCGCGAGAGTTCGTGGAACGCCAATTGCTGGGGCAGCTGCATGCGGCCGCGGTAGTCGTCGGCGAGGATGTACGTTTCGGGAAGGGCAATGAGGGCGACGGCGAGCTGCTCGTACGCCTCGGGCGTGAGCTCGGGTTCGACGTCGTCCTGCTCTCGGATCTGGGCGACGACGAGGGCCGACGCTGGTCCTCCACCTGGGTACGCGAACTACTGCAGGCCGGAGATGTCGCGAAGGTGGCCCAGATCCTCGGGCGTCCCCACCGCCTGCGCGGCGAGGTGGTGCACGGGTTCCAACGCGGTAGGCAACTGGGATTTCCTACGGCCAACCTCAGGGGGGACACCCTGGGGGAGGTGCCCGCCGACGGCGTCTATGCCGGATGGCTGGTGCGCAGTGTGCCCGGAACCTCCGCTGCGGAGTACCTCCCGGCCGCCATATCTGTGGGGACCAATCCGCAGTTCGACGGCGTCGAACGGACCGTCGAGGCCCACGTGCTGGGCCGGGCGGACCTCGACCTGTACGGCGAGCACATCGCCGTCGACTTCATCGAGCGGCTGCGTCCCATGCTGGCGTTCGACTCGATCGAGGCGCTGCTGGCCCAGATGGACGAGGATCTGCGAAATACGGCAGTGGTCCTCGGGGTCCCGACCGCTGGACGCGTGGACCCCGTCCAGGTGACCGCGACCTAGGCCACTCAGGTGACTGCGACCTAGGCTCGGCGCAAGCAACTTCACAAAGCCCGCCAGCTAGCCGTTCGTACCCGCGTGCTAAACTGGCTAGGCCGTCAGATCGGCCACGGATGCGTCATTGCCTGGGAGAACATGCCCCGGTGCTCCGTGCAACGAGACCTCGAAGGAGAATCATGGCCCTGAAGCCTGAAGAAAAGCAGAAGATCATCGCCGAGTACGCAACGCACGAGGGCGACACCGGTTCCCCCGAGGTCCAGGTGGCTCTGCTCTCAGCTCGTATCAAGGAGCTGACGGAGCATTTCCGCACTCACAAGCACGATCACCACTCCCGTCGTGGTCTGATGCTGCTGATCGGTCAGCGCAAGCGCCTGCTTGGCTACCTCGCGGAAGAAGATATCGAGCGTTACCGCTCCCTTATCGCCCGTCTCGGCCTGCGTCGATGACATAACAGGCGGCCCGGGACATGTCCCGGGCCGCCTGCTGTATACCCGGAGGCTATCGCCTCCACGAGATTAGAAGAAGAAAACCCGAAGGCTCGGTCCTCGGTTGAATCCTCCGGATCCCAATCCGTGGGTTTGAACTGAAGGCCGTGTCCGGGAACAGACAAGAAAGGGGTCCCTGTGGAGGGTCCTGACGTTCATACTTCCGAGGCAGTCATCGACAATGGCAGCTTCGGCACCCGCACCATCCGTTTCGAGACCGGCCTGCTGGCCCGTCAGGCGAACGGATCTGCACTTGCATACCTCGACGGTGAGACCACCGTCTTTTCCGCCACTACCGCCTCCAAGTCGCCGAAGGAGCACTTCGACTTCTTCCCGCTGACCGTGGACGTGGAGGAGCGCTCCTACGCCGCCGGCCGCGTGCCGGGTTCGTTCTTCCGCCGCGAAGGCCGTCCGGGCACCGAGGCCATCCTGGCCGCACGCCAGATCGATCGCCCGCTGCGTCCCGCCTTCAAGAAGGGCATGCGCAACGAGGTCCAGGTCGTGGCCACCATCATGACCATCCACCCGGATGATCAGTACGATGTGCTCGCCATCAACGCGGCCTCGCTGTCCACCTCCCTCGCCGGCCTTCCGTTCAGCGGTCCGGTGGGCGGCACCCGTATGGCCCTCGTCGACGGCGAGTGGATCGCCTTCCCGCGGTGGAGCGAGTTGGATCGCGCCACCTTCGCCATGTCCGTCGCCGGTCGTCTTGCGGGCGACGACGTCGCCATCATGATGGTCGAGGCATCGGCCCCCGAGCACGCGGATTCCATCATCAAGCAGGGCGGCACCAAGCCCACCGAGCAGGTCGTGGCCCAGGGCCTCGAGGCTGCCAAGCCCGTCATCCGCACCCTGTGCGAGGCGCAGATCAAGCTCATCGACGAGTGCGGCAAGCCCGTCGGCGATTTCCCGTTCTTCCCGGATTACACGGACGAGCAGTACGCCGCCGTCGAATCCCAGATCGGCGATCGTTTCCAGCCCATCCTCGGTATCGTGGCCAAGGAGGAGCGCGACGCTGCTCTCAACGAGGTCACCTCCGCCGTGGTCGAGGAACTCTCCGAGCAGTTCCCCGAGGAGGAGAAGAGCCTCGCCTTGGCCGTCAACGCGAACTTCAAGAAGGTCATGCGCCGTTATGTCCTGACTGAGGGCGTGCGCATGGACGGCCGTACGCCGGTCGAGATCCGCTCGATCTCCGCCGAGGCCGGGGTGCTGCCGCGAGTGCACGGCTCCGCCCTCTTCCAGCGTGGTGAGACCCAGATCCTGGGCGTGACCACCCTGAACATGCTCAAGATGGAGCAGCAGCTGGACAACCTCTCCCCGGTTACCCGCAAGCGCTTCATCCATCACTACAACTTCCCGCCGTACTCCACCGGTGAGACCGGCCGCGTCGGATCGCCCAAGCGCCGCGAGATCGGCCACGGCCACCTCGCCGAGATCGCTCTGGAGTCCCAGCTGCCCGAACGCGAGGAGTTCCCCTACACCATTCGCCAGGTCTCCGAGACGATGGGCTCCAACGGCTCCTCGTCCATGGGCTCGGTCTGCGCCTCTACGCTCTCTCTGCTCAACGCCGGTGTGCCTTTGAAGGCTCCCGTCGCGGGTATCGCGATGGGCCTGGTCTCCGACACCATCGACGGCGAGACCCGTTACGTCTCCCTGACGGACATCCTGGGTGCCGAAGATGCCCTCGGCGACATGGACTTCAAGGTAGCGGGCACCCGCGAGTACGTGACGGCCCTGCAGCTGGACACCAAGCTCTCGGGTATTCCCGCGGCCGTTCTGGATGCCGCGCTGCAGCAGGCCCGCGAGGCACGCTTCGCGATCCTCGAGCTGATGAGCGAGGCTATCGACGCCCCCGACGAGATGGCCGTGACCGCCCCGCGCATCATCGCCGTCAAGATCCCGGTCGACAAGATCGGCGAGGTCATCGGACCCAAGGGCAAGATGATCAACCAGATCCAGGAAGACACGGGCGCCGACATCTCCATCGAGGACGACGGCACCGTCTTCATCGGTGCGGTCGACGGCATCTCTGCCGAGGCCGCGCGCAGCGCCATCAACGCCATCGCGAACCCGCAGATGCCTGAGGTCGGCGAGCGCTACGTCGGTACCGTCGTGAAGACGACCACCTTCGGCGCCTTCGTCTCCCTCGTCCCCGGCCGCGACGGCCTGCTGCACATCTCGCAGATCCGTCGCATCGTCGGCGGCAAGCGCGTCGAGAACGTCGAGGATGTCCTCAACGTCGGTGATCGCGTCGAGGTCGAGATCTCCGAGCTGGATCCGCGCGGTAAGATCTCGCTGCACGCCGTGGTCGAAGGCGAGGCCGATGAGCCCGCCGCGCAAGAGGAGCAGGCCGAGCGTCGCCCGCGCCGCGAGCGTACCGAGCGCGGTTCGCGCCGCGGTTCGCGTCAGCGCCGCCGCACCCATTCGGATTCCGAGGATTCCAACGAAGAATCGAACGAGGGAGCGAACGACGCCGAGTGATCGCGTGGCGAGCGGCGAATCCTCGCCGCCTGCCGATCTGCAGTCGGTCTATCGTGACTGACCGGACGTGACGTGAAGGGTGGGAGCCATATGGCCCCCACCCTTCTTCGCTGTCCTGTGGAGGTCCCGCTGGCACGGTGGCGTCCACCTTTTGGTGGTCTTCGACGCTGTTTACCCGAATCGGCGCCACGTCCTTTAGTCTAGAAAGGTGAGCGATTCTCTTGATTACACTGAGATGCCCCTGAACCTTGATTTTTCCGGTGTGGAGCTTCACCTGGAAGAGGAGGGTAAGCTCCTGAGGCGTTCGGTTCTGCCCGGGGGAGTGCGTGTCCTGACCGAGAAGATTCCCCACCAGCATTCGACCAGCATCGGACTGTGGATCGGCGCAGGCTCCCGAGACGAAGGCCCCGGAGCCGAGGGATCCACCCACTTCTTGGAGCACCTGCTCTTCAAGGGCACGAAGAACAGGAGCGCCAAGGCGATCGCCGAGCGCATCGATTACCTCGGCGGGGATTTCAACGCCGCGACCGCGAAGCAGTACACCTGCTATTACGGGCATGTGTTCGAGCAGGATCTCACCGATGCCCTCGATCTGCTCACCGATATGGTGACCGGCGCTCTCCTCAATGAAGAGGACATGGAGATGGAGCGCGGGGTCATCCTCGAGGAGCTCGCCATGTACAACGATGACGCCTCCGATGTCGCGCACGAGGCCATCACGTCCATGGTCTTCGGGCAGCATCCGCTGGGGCGCCCGGTGGGCGGTACCCGCGATTCCGTCGCCCAGCTGCGCAATTCGGCGCTTCTCGCGCACTATTCGCGGATGTACGAGCCCAGCGAACTCGTGGTTACGGCCGCCGGGGCCGTGGACCACGAAGCCCTGTGCGATCAGGTGGCTGAGAAGCTGACCGCGGGTGGCTGGGATCTCTCCGGTGCCGCAGAGCCGCGGGGCCGACGTACGGCGGGAGACATCGAGTATTCCGAGCCGTCCACGAAGTTCCTGGAGCGTCCTGTCGAGCAGTCCGCCGTGATCATGGCGGTTCCCGGCCTCGATCTGTTCGACGAACGCCGCCCTGCCATGTTCGCGATGAACGCGATTCTCGGCGGAGGCACCTCCTCGCGTCTCTTCCAGCGAATCCGCGAGGAACGCGGACTGGCCTACTCCACCTATTCCTTCCCCAGCAATTTCCCGGAGGGCGGGATGTTCGGGTTGTATGCCGGATGCACGATCGAGAACGCGCCCGCCGTCGCCGACCTGTTGGGAGTGTGCCTGGACGATCTGGCCAGGAACGGCGTGAGCCCGGAGGAGGTGGAATCCGCTTACCGACGCATCCGGGCGGATATCGTCTTCGGAAGCGAACGGATTTCCGCGCACATGAACCGTCTCGGCAATGCGGAGCTCATCAGGGGCTCCCTGACCTCGCAGGCCGAGGCGCTCCGCCGCGCACGAGCTGTGACGGCAGACGACATCATGGAGATCGCCCGCGAGTTCGCCGCCCAACCGCGTTCGCTCGTCACCGTGGGCCCCGTGCGCTAGTACGGCGGCGCTTCCGGGCGGCCGCCGTCGCCTCGCCGTACCACGTGTCGATTCGTCCCGTGTCGTACCGCCATCGGCGTTAGGGTGGAGACATGACGATCAAAGTGGCAGTGGTGGGCGCCCTGGGGCGCATGGGACGAACGATTTGCGCGGCGGTTGAGGACGCCCAGGACATGGAGCTGGTGGCGCGCCTGGATGTCGGCGATTCCATCAACGAACGCTCTTTGGCCGGAGCCGATGTGGCGATCGAGTTCACGGTTCCCTCGATGACGGAGAGTAACGTGCATGCCCTGCTGGAAGCCGATGTCGACGTCGTCGTCGGCACCACGGGTTGGAGTGACGAGGCGTTGGAGGGAGTACGGGCCGCGGCCGAGGAGGCTGAGCGTGCGGTGATCATCGCTCCGAACTACGCGCTCTCCGCCGTGCTGGTCATGAGCTTTGCTGAAAAGGCTGCGGCATATTTCGAGTCGGTGGAGGTGATCGAGCTGCATCACCCGGATAAGGTCGACGCTCCTTCCGGCACTGCAGCGACGACGGCGCGCCGTATCGCCCAGGCCCGCCGCGACGCGGAGGTGGGTGTGAGCCCGGATGCGACTGAGATCGACCCTTCCGGTGCCCGCGGTGCCAAGATCGACGACGTCAGCGTACACGCGGTGCGTCTGCGCGGTCTGAACGCCCACGAGGAGGTTCTGCTGGGCAACCCGGGGGAGCAGTTGGTCATCCGCCAGGATTCCTTCGACCGCTCCAGCTTCATGCCTGGTGTCCTTCTCGCCGTGCGCGAGGTGCGGGGCCGCACCGGCCTGACCTATGGTCTCGACAAGATCATGGGGTTGTGAGGGGACCGGGAACACCCTACGAGTTCAGGGAGATTCCGCTGCGGGCCGATGGCTCAACCGCCGCGCTCGACGTCGTGCCCGCCCCTGACACCGTGAGGGGCGGGAGACGTTACCCGTGGACTCTGGACGAGCCCCGTTTGTCCTGTGCGGCACCTCACTAAACAACGTATTTTTTCCATTTCCGCAGGTGAGAATGCTCCTCGCAAATGGAGTGAAAGAAATTCACGGGATACATAACATGTTCGCCGTGGGCTGAGGTAGATTATCAGGTGTTCTATCGTCGAGGCCGGTCAGGCGATGTTGCTTTCGGCCGAGCCTTCATATGAGAGGGGTTCATATGCCTCAATCACCAGCCGCCGCAATTGTGGCAGCCGTTGGTGGACCGGGTAATATCCAGAGCCTTACCCACTGCGCCACCCGTTTGCGCTTCCAGCTGGTTGACGCCACCGTGGTCAACAAGGACGAGCTCGAGGGCACGGATGGGGTGATGGGAGCCGTGCCGCAGGCCGGTGATCGTTACCAGGTCATCATCGGCGGAGGTGTCGCCTCCGTTTTCAACGACATCAACAATCTTCCCGAGATGAAGGGCGCCTCGGCCACCTCAGTGGAGGACGTCAAGGCCGCCGCGCGGGACAAGGGGCCGCGCGGCAAGCACGCCTGGCTCGATAACTTCTTCGAGTACCTTGCGGACAGCTTCCGACCCATCCTCGGAGTCCTGCTGGGAGCGTCCCTCATCATCGCCTTCGCGGCCGTGATGGACGCCTTCAACGTCCAGGATTTCCGTGCCGATGTCAAGCCGCCGTTCTGGACTCTTCTCGACGCCATGTGGCGTTCAGTCTTCTACTTCCTGCCGATCATGGTGGCGTACAACGCCGCCCGAAAGCTGAACGTGGACGGCTGGCTGGGCGGGGCCATCATGGCCGCGCTCATGACGCCCAACTTCTTGGCACTCAACGATCTCCCGGAGACCGTGTGCCGCGACGCCTTCGACGGCGGAGCCCAGCTGTGCCAGGTGGATATCTTCGGTATCCCACTGCAGCTGTCCGATTATGGCGGCCAGGTGTTCGTGCCGTTGATCATGGTGGCGGTGCTCGCGCCGCTCTATCACGGACTGCGCAAGGTGATCTCCGAGAACGTCCAGCTCGTGTTCGTCCCGTTCCTCTCGATGATCATCATGATCCCGCTGACCGCCTTCCTTCTCGGACCGGTCGGCGTCTGGATCGGCAGTGCGATCGGAAACGGTCTGGGATGGCTGAACGATGCCGCTCCCATCATCTTCGCGATCCTCATCCCGATGCTCTACCCCTTCCTGGTACCGCTGGGACTGCACTGGCCGCTCAACGCGATCATGCTGGTCAATATCAATACACTGGGCTACGACTTCATTCAGGGCCCGATGGGCGCCTGGAACTTCGCGTGCTTCGGTGCGACAGCGGGGGTCATGCTGATCGCCTTCCGAGAGAAGGACAAACAGATGAAGCAGACCTCGATCGGTGCACTGATCGCGGGCCTGTTCGGTGGAGTCTCCGAGCCTTCTCTCTACGGTATTCATCTGCGCTTCGCCCGCATCTACCCGCGTATGCTGATCGGCTGCTTCATCGGCGGCCTGGTCCAGGGCGTCGGGGCGATGATCACCGGCGGTGGTGTGGAGGCGTCCGCCTTCGCGTTCACCTCGCTTCTGACGATCCCGATCTTCAGCCCCATGTGGCTGTACGGTATCTCGATCGCGGCGGCGTTCTTCACGGCGATGATCGTCGTCGTGGTCACCGATTACCGTACGCCTGAGCAGAAGGACGAGATCCTCGCCCGCATCGCAGCCGAGAACGCGGAGGAATCCGCTGCCGCCGCCGCTCCCGCCGAGGAAGTGGCGGTCCCCGTGACCGGCGCGACCCAGGCTGGGGCCACCGCAACGGCTGTCGCCACCGCTCCGGCGAAGACGCTCAAGCCCGCCATGGTTCCCGGAACGGTGACGGAGATCGCTTCGCCGATGCAGGGGCAGGTCGTCGCGCTCGCTGACGTTCCCGACGAGGGTTTCGCCTCGGGCGCCGTTGGCAAGGGCGTGGGGATCGATCCCAGCGAGGGCACCGTCGTCGCTCCAGGTGATGGTCAGATCATCCTGACCTTCCCAACGGGCCACGCAGTGGGCATCCGCCTCGATAGCGGAGTGGAGATGCTGGTGCACATCGGCATCGACACCGTCAACATGGAGGGCAAGGGCTTCACCGTCCACGTCTCCAAGGGGGACAAGGTCTCCAAGGGAGATCTTCTGGTCTCTTTCGACCGCGATGCCATCGCCGCTGCCGGATACTCGGCGATCACGCCGGTGCTGGTCACCAACCATCGCAAGTTCGCCGCGGTGGATCAGGACGCCAACGGTGAGGTCGCTTTCGGCGATCAACTGCTCAAGGTGAGCGCCAAGGACGCCTGAATCGGGTAGTGCTACCGAAAAGGAAAGGGCCGGTGAGTTTCTCACCGGCCCTTTCTCATGTCCTGTTCCCTCGGGTTCTCTCTAATCGTCCTGATCCGCCTGCTGGAGCAGTGCGTGCCAGCAGTGCTGGGAGACCAGTTCCTCGCCGACGTGCAGGTCTCGCCTCAAGCCGGCAGGCGCGAATCCGGCGGCGGTGATGAATGCCGTGTGCGCGTCGTCTCCGGCAAGGAGCCATATCTGCAATTCCGTGGCGCCGCGTTCCTGGGCGGTCTGGGCCAGGGCCGCCAACAGCCTGGACCCGTGCCCCGCACGCTGATAGGCGGGCGGGACTTCCAACGCGGTTATCTCGACGACGACGTCGCCGCGTTCCTCCTCACCATCGTCTCGGCTCTCCGAGCCTTCCCTCCGTGCTCCCTCGCCCGTAGCGCCGTCCATGCTGACGTCGGCCGCGGATGGCGTCGGCTCGATCGGCCGCAGGGCGGTGGGGGAGAGTGCCGCGAAACCCACAACCTGCCCGTCCGAGACCGCGGAGAAGACCAGGTGGCCGGCGGAGGGCGGACTGGCGATGGCATCCGCCCACGCGGAGGCGAAGGCCTCGGGTTGGAGCTGGTCCTCGATCTCTGGTGCCAGGCGCTTGCCCGTCGCCGCTACCAGTGCGGCGCGCATGGTGCGAGCCTGGATGTCTCCGATGGCTTGCGCGTCGAGACTGGTGGCCTGGCGCACGAATACGTGGGGTGAACTCATGCCCCTAGGCTACGTTCCCCGCTCCGGCCTTCTCCACCCCGGGGTCCCTTTCCCATCGCCTGGTGGCCCAGGCCGACCAGCAAGGCGGTGGTCGGGCCCGAAAAGCCAGGAAATCCGTACCGAATCGCGACACCTCCACCCACGGGAGTGACTTGCGCGATATTGTTCTGAGTATGACTGAAACCTCTGTGCTTCCTCCGCGCGTCTTCGGCTCCGTTTCCGTCGCGATGGTCACCCCGTTCCACGAGGACGGCTCCCTGGATATCGATTCCGCCGTCGCCCTCGCCGATCATCTGGTCAAACAGGGCTGTGACTCCATCCTGTTGTCGGGAACCACCGGAGAATCCCCGACCACCCACCAGCCGGAGAAGGACACCCTGGTTCGTGAGGTCAAGTCCGCGCTCGCGGGCCGCGCCTTCGTCGTGGCCGGAGCGGGATCCAACGACACCGCGCATGCGGTTCGCATCGCGCAGGGAGCCCAGGAAGCAGGTGCCGACGGCATCCTCGTCGTGGCCCCCTATTACAATCGGCCCTCTCAGGAGGGCGTATACCAGCACATTCTCGCCGTGACAGAGGCGAGCGCGCTGCCGGTCATGGTCTACGACATTCCCGGTCGCACCGGCGTCAAGCTGGAGTTCGACACCCTCAAGCGTCTCGCCGACCACCCGCGCATCCTCGCGGTCAAGGACGCCACCGGCGATGTCGCCGCCGGATTCGTCAAGATGGCGGAGACCGGGCTCGAATACTATTCGGGCGACGACGGCCTGAACTTCGCCTGGTTGGCTCATGGCGCCTCCGGAGTCGTCTCCGTGGCGGGTCACGTCATCGCATCGCAGCTGCGCGACCTCGTCAGCGAAGTCGACTCGGGGGATCTTCCCGCGGCACGAGCGGAGGCCGTCAAGCAGCTGCCCGTCGTCAACGCCATCATGGGCGGCGGGCAGGGCGCCGTCATGGCCAAGGAAGCCCTCAAGCTCCTCGGCGTCCTTCCCTCGGCCACGCTGCGTCTGCCTCTTGTGGGCGCCTCACAGTCTCAGATCGCGGCGCTCGCGAGCGTGCTGCGCGACGAAGGTCTGATGTGAGGCTTCTCATGCGCGAACGCCTCCAGGGGCGACGCGGTGCGGAAGGTGGCAGACAGCCGCGGACCGGTCGGGCAGAATAATCGGCATGAGCAGTGAAACCGGAACACCCCCTGAAGATACTGACGGCGCGGCGTCGCGGAACGAAGATGCCTCGGCGCGGGCTTCTGACGATGCCGGGTTTCCCGTACCCCTGGTGAAGGCCGGGGCCCAGCATCGCGATATCGCGGATATCGTCGTAGGTGGCGCGCCTCAGCGCTCGGATGCGCAGGAAGCATCCGCAAGCGCCGTCGGCCCTTCCCCGCAGACCGTCGATGTCACCGTCGTGACTTCGGAGGCCCAAACGCCACCCGACCGGGGCGAGGTCATCGGAAACGCCGGGCGGTGGTTGGCCGGATGGTGCCTGCGCTTCCTCATCATCGCGGTGGCGGCATGGATCCTCTGGCAGGGTGCGGCGCTGATCTGGGCGATCGTGCTCCCGGTCATCTTGGCCCTCATCCTCTGTACCGTCCTGTGGCCCATTGTCCGTAAGCTCCGTACCTGGCATTTCCCTCCTGCTCTGGCAGTTCTGTCGACGATCCTGGTCACCTTCCTCATCATCGGCGGGATCATCGCCACGATCGCTCCCAGCGTCGCGCGGCAATCGCGCGACCTCATCGATCAGGGAGTCGAGGGCATCCAGCGCATTCTCGACTGGCTTGCCGGACCTCCCTTCAACCTTGAGAGCGACCAGCTCAACAGCTTCATCGATCAGGCGGTGGAATGGATCCAGGGTCAGGCCAGCCAGATCACCCAGACCGCTATCTCGGGAGCGACGGCGGCGACCTCCGCCGTCATCACATTGCTGACCGTCCTCGTGCTGACCTTCTTCTTCCTCAAGGATGGCGAGCGCTTCCTTCCCCTGGTACGGCGAATGACAGGGCGCCGCGTCGGGTGGCACCTCACCGAGGTGCTCTCACGTTGCTGGAAGACGCTGGGCGGCTTCATCCGCACCCAGGCGATCGTCAGTTTCATCGACGCCTTCTTCATCGGTCTCGGCCTCGTGGCGCTCAGCGTCCCTCTGGCCGGTCCTCTCGCCATCATCACGTTCTTCGGCGGCTTCATCCCCATCGTGGGTGCCTTTGCGGCCGGGGCGCTGGCCGTGCTCGTGGCACTGGTCGCCAACGGTCTCTCCACGGCGGTTGCGGTACTCATTCTGATCGTGGCCGTCCAGCAGCTCGAGGGAAACCTGCTGTCCCCGGTGCTGCAGGCCAAAGCCATGAAGATGCACGCCGCCGTCGTTCTGCTCTCGGTGTCCCTCGGAGGCGGCCTGTGGGGTATCGTCGGCGCCTTCCTCGCGGTCCCGGCGGCTGCGATGGTCACCGAGGTCCTCCGTTACCTGGGCGATATGGCGGACCTCGCCACCGGCGAAAAACAAGTGGACGATATCGAGTTCGCCACTATCGATACGCGCCAGAAACGCGAGCGGATCGCGCAGGACAACGCCAAGAAGCACCATTTCATCGCCCGTATTTTCCGACGCAACGCGAAGAAGACGCCGGAGAAGGCGGAAAGCGAGACCTCCTCCGAGTAGAGAGATCCACTCGCAGCACAACAGGGGCGGCCAAGGCTGGAAGTACGGCCGGCACGGCCGCCCGATGCGAAATTTGTGGCGTGGCATGAGACAATGGCCGGGTGAGTGACCATGTGATGCCTGCGCCCCTGTCCGATGACACCGTCAGAATCGTGCCTCTCGGAGGACTGGGCGAAGTCGGGCGAAACTGTAATGTGCTGGAGTACCGCGGCAAGCTCGTCGTCGTCGATTGCGGCGTGCTGTTCCCGGAGGAGAGCCAGCCGGGCGTGGATCTCATCCTCCCCGATATCGATTATCTGAAGAACCGGGTCAAGGATATCGAGGCGATTGTTCTGACCCACGGCCACGAGGACCATATCGGGGCCGTCCCCTTCCTGCTCAAACTGCGCAATGACATCCCCGTTATCGGCTCGCAGCTGACGATCGCCTTCATCGAGGCCAAGCTGCAGGAGCACCGGATTCGTGCCCACTCCCACGTCGTCGTCGAGGGCGACGTCGAGAAGGTCGGCCCGTTCGAGATGGAATTCATCGCCGTCAACCATTCGATCCCGGACGCGCTCGCCGTGTTCGCGCGTACGCCGGAAGGCAACATCCTCATCACGGGCGATTTCAAGATGGACCAGCTACCGCTGGACGGGCGGCTGACCGATCTGCGCGCCTTCGCGAAGGCAGGCGAGGAGGGCGTCGACCTCTTCATGTGCGACTCGACGAACGCCGAGGTCCCCGGTTTCGTGCGCTCGGAATCGGAGATCGGGCCCGTCATCGACGAGGTCTTCGCCAAGGCCACCGGACAGATCGTTGTCGCCTCCTTCGCCTCCCACGTGCACCGCGTGCAGCAGGTCCTCAACGCCGCGGCCAACCATAAGCGCAAGGTGGCTTTCGTGGGCCGCTCGATGGTGCGCAACATGGGTCTGGCCTCAGAGCTCGGCTATCTGGACGTACCCGAGGGGGTGCTCCGCGATCTCGGCGATATGCGCGACATCCCTGAGAATCAGCGCGTCTACATGTCCACCGGTTCGCAGGGAGAGCCGATGGCCGTGTTGGCGCGCATCTCCAACAAGAGCCACCCGAAGATCTCCGTCGGTCCCAACGACACCGTCCTGTTCGCGTCCTCGCTCATCCCCGGCAATGAGAACTCCGTGTTCCGCCTCATCAACGGGCTGATGAAGCTGGGCGCTCACGTGGTGCATCAGGGCAACGCCAAGGTGCACGTCTCGGGCCACGCGGCCCAGGGTGAGCTGCTGTACTGCTACAACATCCTGGAACCGGCGTACGCGTTGCCGATCCACGGCGAGGTGCGCCACCAGGTGGCCAACGGTGCGATCGCCGTGAAGACGGGCGTGCCGCCGGAAAACGTGATCCTCGCCGAGAACGGTTCCGTCATCGACATGCGCGACGGCGAGGTCTCCCTCGTCGGCTCGGTGCCCTTCCATGAGATCTACGTGGACGGCTCCTCCATCGGCGACATCACCGAGAGCGAGCTGAAGGACCGCCGCATGCTCGCCGAGGAGGGCTTCATCGCCATCTTCGCCGCGGTCGATCCCAATGCCGAGCAGATCGTGACCGGTCCGCACATTCAGGCCCGCGCCATGGCAGAGGATCAGTCGGTCTTCGACGACATCCTCCCCGAAGTCACCGTCGCGTTGCAGGAGGCGCTGGAGAAGGGCTCCGACATGTACGGGATGCAGCAGGCGATGCGCCGCGTCATGGGCCGGTGGGTCTCGCGCAAACTGCGCCGTTCGCCGATGATCGTTCCGACGGTCGTCGCCGTCTGATCCCGGCACCGGGAGGCGCTTCCGGGTAATGCTCGCCGCCGCGACCAGCGCGTTCGCTTGCTGGTCGCGGCGGACCGGCTGCGGGGACGCGACCGCGGCTCCCCACCCGGAGAGCCGGACGTGACGAGTAGTCGGTCATAGGGCGGCGCGCCGGGGTGTCGCTCGGTGTGTCAGCGGCGATAGGGTTCCTAATGTGAGTCCACGTGTGCCCAAAGATGACGGTAGCAAGAAGCCGACGCCGCGCAAGACGCAGAGTCCTGCCGCGAAGAAGTCAGCTGCGTCCAAAGCGCCCGAACGCCAGCCGATGAGCGCATTGAAGCGTGAGGCAATCGCTTTCGGCTTCCTTGCCCTTGCCATCATCGTCGCGCTGCGCGAGTGGTTTCAGCTGTCGGGCATCCTGGGCGGCATCATCCACCACGTCGTCGCCGGTACCGTCGGCCTGCTGTCGATCTTCGTCCCGCTCCTGCTGGTGGCAATAGCGATTCAGATCTTCCGCACGAAGCCGCGGGTCACCAATAAACGCATGGCGATCGGGATCGCCCTCGTCGTGGCAGCCTTGGCGGGCATCCTGCACCTCATCATGAGCCCGGTCAGCCCGATGGACGATTTCAGCGCCATCGAGGGCGCTGGCGGGCTCATCGGCTGGGCCGTTGGCGCCTCCCTACGCACGCTTCTCTCGCCCTACGGGGCCTATCCGGTCCTCGTGATGGTCCTGCTCTTCGCCGTGCTGTACATGACCAACACGACGCTGCACGATGTCTGGAACAAGGTGCGCGATGCGCGTGGGGAGCGCGGCGAGCGTGGCGACGACGTCTCGGAATCCACCCTTGCAAACCGTGGCGCGACGGCGTCGGTTCCCTACGACTCCGCGCACGAGGTGGACGGGGAAGCCCCGAAGAAACAGAGCCTGCTCTCTCGCCGCCGCAAGAACGGGGACGCCGATAAATCGCAGTCGGTCCCTCCGACCGACGTCATGGACTCCTCAGACGTGGAGTCCTTCGATCCTGACGACGATGCGGCAACCCAGGCGCTTGCCGCTGCTCAGAATGCCGCCCGCCCGCGTGCTCCGCGGGGTGGTAAGCCGAGCACCAGGTCGAGTGCCGCGAAGGGGAGCGCGACAGCGGCGAACGCCGGCGCAGCTTCAGCGGCGCGCAAGCGCGACGCGAATGAGAGCGCGGACGGCTCCGCTGGTCAGAGCCTGCCAGCACCAGACAAGACGGCCGTCATCCCCGGCGGGCAGCAGCTCGCGCTCGACCCCAATGTGACCTATCAGCTTCCCTCTCCCGACGATCTCAAGCATGGAGCCCCCCACGCAGAGCGGACCGCCGCCAATGACAAGGTCGTCGATCGCCTCACGCAGGTCTTCACGGAGTTCGGTATCGATGCCCAGATCGTCGGATTCTCACGTGGCCCTACGGTCACCCAGTACGAGGTCGAGCTGGGCCCGGGAGTGAAGGTCGAGCGGATCACCGCGCTGTCCAACAACATCGCCTACGCGGTGGCCTCCGCAGAGGTCCGTATACTCTCGCCGATCCCCGGCAAGTCGGCCATCGGTATCGAGATCCCGAATGAGGACCGCGAGACAGTGCTATTGGGCGACGTCCTGCGTTCGCAGGTCGCCCACAAGGCCACCCACCCGCTGACGGTCGGCGTCGGCAAGAACGTGGAGGGCAAATTCGTCATCGCCAACCTCGCCAAGATGCCACACCTGTTGGTGGCCGGAGCGACGGGTGCCGGTAAGTCCTCTTTCATCAACTCGATGATCACCTCGATCATGATGCGTGCCACCCCGGACCAGGTCCGAATGATCCTTGTGGATCCCAAGCGGGTCGAGCTGACCATCTACGCCGGGATCCCGCATCTCATCACGCCGATCATCACCAACCCCAAAAAGGCCGCCGAGGCCCTCGAGTGGGTGGTCAAGGAGATGGACGCCCGCTACGACGATATGGCGGCCTATCACTTCAAGAACATCGACGACTTCAACGCCGCGGTGCGGGCGGGGACAGTGCAGCCGCAGAACCCTAACCGCCAGCTGGCTCCCTATCCCTATCTGCTCGTTGTGGTAGACGAGTTGGCGGACATGATGATGGTGGCCCCTCGCGATGTCGAGGCGTCCATCCAGCGGATCACCCAGCTGGCGCGCGCGGCCGGGATCCATCTGGTTCTGGCGACGCAGCGCCCCTCCGTCGACGTGGTGACGGGCCTCATCAAGGCCAATATCCCCTCGCGCCTCGCGTTCATGACCTCATCTCTTGCGGATTCACGCACCATTTTGGACATGTCCGGCGCCGAGAAGCTGATCGGACAGGGCGACGCTCTGTTCATGCCCGCAGGTGCCTCGAAGCCGATTCGTCTGCAGGGCGCTTGGGTGGACGAGGAGGAGATCGAGACCGTCGTCGCGGAGTGCAAGAAGCAGTTGCAGCCGCATTATCGGGACGATTTCGAGGAGGTCCAGGAGCAGAAGAAGCAGCGCGAGGAGATCGGCGACGATCTCGACGTCCTGCTCCAAGCGGCGGAGATCGTCATCACCACGCAGTTCGGGTCGACGTCGATGCTGCAGCGCAAGCTCCGCATCGGTTTCGCCAAGGCGGGCCGCATGATGGACCTGCTGGAGCAGTACGAGATCGTGGGAGCGAGCGAGGGTTCCAAGGCGCGCGACGTTCTCGTCTCCCCGGAATACGTGGAGCAGGCTCTTGCGATGTTGCGCGGAGAACGCCCCTCCATTTTCGACGACGACGTGGACCAAGCGGACGATGAGCCAGCCGCACTTCAGGATTCGATCGCCCAGAGTGCCGATCAGGCTACGGACGGTCCCTATGGTGGAGAAGAGGGGTCAGGCGAGTACGACGAGTACGACGATGATTTCGAGGCGCCCCAGGGCGAATGGAATGCTCCGCCCCTGGACCGGACGCGAAGTGCGGCCACTGCCGGAGCGGGGGGCGCCACCGAGGTGTTGCCGCAGGCAGATCGATATGCCAACGATCCGCTGGCCGAGAGTGCGCAGGGCCCCGTTGTCAAGAACTGGTACGACGACTTCGACGACGATGAGGGAGACTCCGGCGAGGACGCCTGGCAGTTGACAGGGCGCTGACCCGGCTCACTGCCGAGGAAGCGCCGCCTCCGTTACGTCTTCTACTTCTTCTCAATGCCGACGAGCGTCGACTGCGGGGTGGGGGCCACCGTTCGCTCCGTCGAGCCGTCGGCTGTCATCACCGGATAGGTGGCATCCGCCCTCGACTGGATCTCGCCCGGGCTCAGGGACAGCCCGGGGAACTCCGCCCCCTGCGCCCCCTGCAGGAGATCGTTGAGGATGAAGAGATGATCGGTGCGATCGTCCTGGGCGACGGCGGTCCATTCCAGATTGGTGACGTGCGCGGGGCCCTCGGCCGGGACCTCGACGGTCGCCGTCGTCATAAGGCCGGTGACCACACGGTAGCCGTGGTTCTCGATCGTCTGGCCCGAGATCATGTTGCCCATGGACCAGGCGACCCACATCCCCTGACCGTCCGGCCCTCCCTCTAGGCGGGTCACGGGCTCCGGGACATGGGAGTGATTGCCGAAGACCAGGTCGACAGCTCCGGAGGCGGCGAGCTTGTCCGCTATCGTCGTCTGTTCCTCAATGGGCTCGCTGACATATTCGGTGCCCCAGTGCATGGAGACGACCACGAGATCGGCCCCCTCGTCACGGGCCCGCTGTGCATCCGCTATGAGGTCGTCGACGCTGCGCAGGCCGAGTTCGCCCACCACGTTCCAGGACCACGGCTCCTCCTGCCGCAGGGGAATTCCGTTGGTGAGCGTGGAAGCGGAAAGATGTGCGACCTTGACTTCGCGCCCTCCCGATTCGAGCGTGTAATACTGGATCTGCTCGGCTTCCTCTGCGGTGCGGGCGGTCCCGTGATGCCCGAGTCCCGCCGCATCGAGGGTGTCCGCCGTGGAGACGACGCCGGCGAAACCGCGATCCATCGAATGGTTTGTGGCGAGCGCGCATCCGTCCCATCCCATGGCCTTCAACGAGGAGGCTATCTCCGGGGGAGCCCCGAAATTGGGATAGTTGGAGGGTTCCTCGCCGGGCGGGACTATGGGCACCTCGAGGGCGCACAGAGAGAGGTCCGCCCCGTCGATCCACGGCTGAATCGCGGAGAAGAGCGTCGTGTAGTCGAGCGTATCCCCGACCCGGGCGGCTTCATTGACCGATAGATGCAGCAGGATATCGCCGCCCGAGAGGATAGACAGTGTGGAAGGAGTCGCCGTGGTGGTGGGATGCGGGGAGGCACTGTTGCTCGCCGAGCCCTCGGGCTGGGTCGGATCCTGCGAGGGGTCCTCTCCGACGGAGCTCGGGGAACAGGCTGCCAGTGCCAGAGCGGCGGCGGCAGCCGCGAGAATACGAGATATGCGCATGAAGACTCCCAGGTTCGTGTACCGCACGATTCTAACGTTGCGCGCCGACATATTTGGTGGGCAGAGGAAATTGGCGGGCAGGGGAAAATGCTACGTGCGACCGGCACACTGGAGATTCCGCGGACTCTCTCGGGAGGTGCCGCGAACCGCCCGGAGGTGAGAAAGAAAGGGAAAGAAGCGGTAGTCTTGATGGATGAGCAGACCAGAGAACAAACCGGCATCCCAGGCACCGCTGTTCAATATCGCGAACATTTTGACGGTGAGCCGTCTGGTGTTGGTGCCGGTATTCATCGCTGTCTACTGGGTCGACACCCCGGTGCGCTCAGCCTGGGCGTGGGCGGTGTTCGCGTTGGCTGCCGCCACGGACAAGCTCGATGGGCATCTCGCGCGCAAGCACAATCTCATCACCGATTTCGGGAAGCTCGCGGACTCAGTCGCGGACAAGGCTCTGATCTCCGCCGCTTTGATCCTGCTTTCCTGGCACGGCCATCTGTGGTGGTGGGTGACCATCGTCATGATAGGACGGGAGTTGGCCATCACGCTCATGCGGATGTACATGGTCAAGCAGGAGGTCATGGCAGCGGGGCAGGGCGGAAAGATCAAGATGCTCCTTCAGTCCTTCGGTATCGCGGGTCTGCTCATCCCGTGGGCTGCCTTCCTGCCCGAGGTCCTCGCCAACATCTTGATCTGGGCCTCTTACGGGCTTCTGGGCCTCGCTCTGATCTTCTCCATCACCTCCGCCTACGAGTACGTGCGCGACGCCCAACGTATCGCCCGTAACTCCAACGAAGGCGAGACCGGCACTGCGGACGCCCGCTGACGATGACGGGGCGAACTGAGCTTCCCCGGGTTGATGCGGCGCAGATAGTCGCGGAGCTGATCAGACGTCAACTGAGCATCGCGTGCGCCGAATCGCTGACGGGCGGAGAGCTGACGTCGAAGCTGGTCGGAGTACCGGGTGTCTCCGAGGTCTTGCGCGGCGGCGTAGTCAGCTATGCCACTGACCTCAAGGCGTCCGTGCTCGGAGTCTCTCGGGAACGCCTCGATGCGAATGGGCCCGTGGACGAGCAGGTGGCCACAGAGATGGCGCGCGGTGCGTGCCGGTTGCTCGGCGCCGACGTCGCCCTCGCGACCACGGGAGTGGCGGGTCCAGGCCCCTCAGATGGACTGCCTGCGGGAACCGTCTGGATCGCCATCTCGGGCAAGCTCGGCGAGGAAGCTCGTCTGCTCAACCTGTCTGGCGACAGAGTGGCCATTCGATCGCAGACCGTCACCTGCGTGCTGGGTTTGCTCGCCGATCATCTCGAAGCTGCAGCTTTTCCCGGCCTGTGACGCACACCCCGTCGAGAGTCCGGTCAGGGCTGGAACGCTAGACCCATACATGAGGATTTCACAGGAAACCCACAGAAAAACTTGGCAAGCTTGTAGCAACAGGGCGAAATGGTTGAGTGAACGTGGCTCAAGTTTGAAATGTGGTTGGACGTTCTGGGAATGAATCTTGCCGCACCTGCGTTGAGGAGAATGATGAGCATGGAACTACGCACCGGCGTTAACCGGAAGAGTGATGGAGCTGCAGGAAAGGTCGTCAAGATGTCTGAATCGAACCACAATGAGCAAACACTGCTGCGTCGCGAGCTGGGCGAGGTTCTGCGTGAATACCGCCAGCGCCAGGGGCGCACGCTTCGCGAGGTCTCCTCGGACGCCCGTGTCTCTCTCGGCTACCTCTCCGAGGTCGAGCGCGGTCAGAAGGAGGCGTCCTCGGAACTCCTTTCTTCCATCTGCACGGCGTTGAACGTCCCTTTGAGCCATGTCCTGCGGCTCGTGGCGGATCGCATCGATTTCTCCCAGGGTCGCATTCCCTCCCACCTGCGAGTGCCGGACTCCGTACCCGATGAACTCGTTCGAGCAGAGCTCGCCAAGCTTCCCCGGTGAAGGAATCCGAGTTCTGGAATGCGGTGGACTGGGCGTTCCCGGGCGGGCATGGACGTAGCCTGACCCAGGACCTCGTACTGTCGGCCTTGGAGGAGCGCACGCCCGCGCAGGCCCTCCAGGCGGGAATGAATCCGCAGAAGGTCTGGGAGGCGATGTGTCTCTCCCTGGATCTTCCATCCCAGTACCAGTTCATTCACCGAATCAACCCCAACGAGAGAGACGCCCTGTCTCGCTGACCTTGCCCTCACGCAACTCCATCCTTGAATCATGAGAAGGCGACCCGCAGTACCGCGGGTCGCCTTCTTCGTGCCCGAGAGCAAGGTTCGGGGAAATCGTCGATGGCGCGAGCGATATCAGGGGCTGATGTCAGGAGCCGATAGCGAGAACGATCGGGAGGCCGGGTGGCCGAGCCGGGCACTTAGGTGATCGGGCGAATGGGTTGGGTGGCCGAGCCGGGCGGGAGGGACGACACACCGGGCAGTCGCAGCTTTCTTCGAACGTACGTTCGGGCGTAGGCTGTTCCCCAGATCGAAGAAGCGCGTGCTCATCCACAGGCAGTGAAGTGAGCGCGTTTTATGTCGGAGGTCGGGCATAACGTAGATCTCGGAAGCCGCTCGGTGAGGGCGGCACCGTACAAGACCTGTTCTATCAGCCGTCACACCCGGTGACCAAGACAAAGGAATCGCAATGGCGAAGAACCCTGCAAAAAGCGAGAAAGTCCAGAACCAGAAGGAAACCTCGGCGGATAACCGCGCCAAGGCATTGGACGCCGCACTTTCACAGATTGACCGTCAGTTCGGCAAAGGATCCGTCATGCGTCTGGGCGATCGGGTGACCCCCAAGGTGCAGGTCATTCCCACCGGCTCGGTGGCGCTCGATATCGCGTTGGGAATCGGTGGTTTGCCCCGGGGGCGCGTCGTGGAGGTCTATGGCCCCGAGTCCTCCGGTAAGACGACCGTGGCGCTGCACGCGGTGGCCAATGCGCAGCGCAACGGCGGTATCGCCGGCTTCATCGATGCCGAGCATGCTCTGGACCCGGAGTATGCGCGCAAACTCGGCGTCGATACGGATTCGCTCATTGTGTCTCAGCCGGATACCGGCGAGCAGGCGCTCGAAATCGCTGACATGCTCATCCGTTCGGGAGCACTGGACATCATCGTTGTCGATTCCGTGGCGGCCCTCGTTCCCAAGGCGGAAATCGAAGGCGAGATGGGAGATTCTCATGTGGGTCTGCAGGCCCGCCTCATGAGTCAGGCGTTGCGCAAGATCACGGGTGCGCTGTCCGCGTCGGGCACCACCGCCATCTTCATCAACCAGCTGCGAGAGAAGATCGGCGTCTTCTTCGGCAACCCGGAGACGACGACGGGCGGCAAAGCGTTGAAGTTCTACGCCTCCGTCCGTTTGGATGTGCGCCGTATCGAGACCCTCAAGGAGGGCGCCGACCCGGTGGGCAACCGTACGCGCGTCAAAGTTGTCAAGAACAAGATGGCGCCGCCCTTCAAGCAGGCTGAATTCGACATCCTCTATGGTCAGGGCATTTCGCGTGAGGGTGGAATCATCGATATGGGTGTCGATCTGGGGATCGTGCGCAAGTCCGGAGCGTGGTACACCTATGAGGGTGACCAGCTCGGCCAGGGTAAGGAGAAGGTGCGCCAGTTCCTCAAGGACAATCCGGAGATGGCCGCCGAGATCGAGGGCAAGATTCTCGCGAAGGTCGGAATCGGCGTTGACCCAGAGACGGAAGTCGCGGAGGTCGCAGAACCGCAGGATGTCGATTTCTGATGCGTCAATACGGGCGGCGCCGAAAAAGGGAACCGCGCGAGTTGAGCATTGAGGAGCAGCGCGAGAAGGCCAGAGATATCGTCGTCAGGCAGCTTGCCATGATGGACCGTTCTCGGGCCCAGCTCGCTCAGGCTTTGGAGCGCCGGGAGATCTCGGAGGAGGTCTGCCGGGAGGTCCTGGAGCATTTCGAGGAGATCGGGCTTATCGACGATGCCCATTTCGCTGAGGTTCTCACTCGTACGCGCTTTGCGGAGAAGGGCTCCTCGCGGCGCGCTATCCTCGACGAACTGCAACGCAAGGGCGTGGCGCGCGATCTGGCCGAGCAGGCCGTGGAGCAAATCGACGAGGACGAAGAATTCGAAGCGGCCGTCCACCTCGCTATGAAGAAGCTCCGCACCGCATCTGGCAAGCCGGAGACCCTGCTTCGGCGCACCTACGCCACGCTCGCCCGGCGTGGCTTCAACCCCGGGCAGTGTTCGCGGGCTCTGCGAGAGGCGGAGTCGAGGCTAAAGGCCTCTTGAGCACAGGCCTCTTGAGCTAGGGGGGACGGAGATGGCAGTCTCCAGCGGCCGTGACCAAATAGCCCGTGCGGAAGTGGGAGGTTGCCCGTTGCCTGCATTAGACTTATCGGCGATGTCTGAGCTACCACGTACCTACGCCATCCGCACCCTCGGATGCCAGATGAACGTCCATGATTCCGAACGTCTGGCCGGCCTCCTGCAGGAAGCCGGCTACGTTCCCGTCGCCCAAATACCCCAGAAGGCCGCGCGGGCGACCCTGGCCGGGGATGAGGGTGCGGACGTCGTCATCCTCAACACCTGCTCGGTGCGCGAGAACGCGGCGAATCGCCTCTTCGGCAACCTCGGCCAGCTGGCCTCGGTCAAGCGCGAGCGTCCCGGCATGCAGATAGCGGTGGGAGGTTGCCTCGCACAGCAGATGCGTGAGGGCATTGTCGAGAAGGCGCCGTGGGTGGACGCGGTGCTGGGGACCCACAACCTCGACGTGCTTCCCGCACTGTTGGAACGGGCTCGCCACAACGACGAGGCCGCCGTCGAGATCGAAGAGTCCCTGAAGGTCTTCCCGTCCACGTTGCCGACTCGCCGTGAGTCGGCCTATGCCGCGTGGGTATCGATCTCCGTGGGCTGCAACAACACCTGCACCTTCTGCATCGTCCCTCATCTGCGCGGTAAGGAGAGGGATCGGAGGCCGGGCGAGGTTCTCTCCGAGGTCCAAGCCGTGGTCTCCGAGGGTGCCGTCGAGGTGACCCTCCTGGGTCAGAACGTGAACTCATACGGCGTGGGTTTCGGCGACCGCCAGGCTTTCGGCAAGCTGCTGCGTGCCTGTGGCGAGATCGACGGCCTGGAGCGGGTCCGCTTCACGTCCCCGCATCCGGCAGCATTCACGGACGACGTCATAGACGCGATGGCCGAGACCCCCAACGTCATGCCATCCCTGCATATGCCGTTGCAATCCGGCTCGGACCGCATTCTGCGCGCCATGCGGCGCTCCTATCGTTCGCAACGATTCCTGAACATCTTGAGCGCGGTGCGAGAGCGCATTCCCGAGGCTGCGATCACCACGGATATCATCGTGGGATTCCCCGGCGAGACCGAGGAAGATTTCCAGGCCACGCTCGACGTCGTGGAGAAGTCGCGGTTCTGCTCTGCCTTCACCTTCATCTACTCTCCGAGACCGGGAACCCCGGCGGCGGACATGGAGGAGCAAGTGCCCGCGGACGTCGTCGCCGAACGCTACCAACGGCTCATAGCCCTGCAGGAACGGATCTCGGCCGAGGAGAACGCGGCCCAAGAGGGCACGACCGTCGACGTTCTCATCTCGGCGGGAGAAGGCCGCAAGGATGGAGCGACGAGTCGCGTGAGTGGACGTGCCGCCGATAACCGCCTCGTTCATGTGGCTCTCCCCGAGGGGATGCCCGAAGCTGAGCGTCCGCGCCCCGGAGACATGGTTCGCGCCGTCGTCACCTACGGTGCTCCGCACCACCTGGTGGCGGATTCTGCCCTTTCAGGAGGCTTGTTCGAGGTGCGACGCACCCGAGCAGGAGACGCCTGGGAATCACGCGAGAAGCGCGCCGCCGAGCTGACGGCCGAAGCGGAGGGCAAAGCCCCGGTGACATTGGGCATGCCGCTCATACGCACGGGCGGCAAGTAGCCCATGATCATCTCGATCGCCGGGCCAACGGCCACTGGGAAGACGGCGCTTTCGCTGCAAGTCGCCGAAAAGCTGGGTGGGCCTGCGCGAGTTGAGATCGTCTCCGCTGATGCCATGCAGCTATATCGCGGCATGGACATCGGAACGGCCAAGCTCCCCGAATCGGAGCGGCGCGGCATCACACACCATCAGATCGATGTCCTCGACATCTCCCTCGAGGCAAGTGCGGCTGCCTATCAACGCCAAGCCCGGGCAGATCTTGAATCCATCGTGGCCCGTGGAAAGATCGCCCTGGTGGTGGGCGGATCCGGTCTGTATCTCGCGGCCCTGTTGGATGAGCTGGACTTTCCCGGCCATGATCCGGCGATCCGCGCCGATCTTGAGGCCGTTGCCGCAACCCAGGGGTTGGAGCCGCTGATTCGCGAGCTTGCTGAGAAAGACCCCCAGTCACATGCCACGATCGACCTCGCGAATCCACGCCGGGTCATCCGTGCCCTCGAGGTGATTCGCCTCACCGGTGGCCTCTACACGCCTCGTTTTCCGCGCCACACGAGCCACTACGGCGATCACATCGGCTTCGTGACAACTCGTGAGAATGAGATTCTCAATGCGGCGATCGCCCAACGAGCGCAGACCATGATGGACCGTGGGCTGCTGGAAGAGACGCGGCAACTGCTGGACCGGGGGCTGAGGCGGACTCCCACGGCTTCGCGCGCCACCGGATACGCGCAGGCCATCTCTGTTCTCGACGGTCACATGAGCCGGGATGAGGCGGTTGCTGCCATCGCGCAATCCACGCGCCGGCTCGCGAAGAAACAACGGACCTGGTTCCGGGCGGATCCTCGGCCCCGATGGGTGGACCTCTCCGATGGAGATCTCGCCGGGGCGGCCGATGAGATCGTCGCTGTGGCACGGGAGAACTCTGCGCTACAGTGAACCCTGTGTTGACACCGAGTGAAGAAAGTTGCCCGAACGACGACCTCATCCTGAGCAAAGGACACGGTGCGGGCAACGATTTCGTGCTGCTCCCGGACCCGGATGACACCGTTGAGCTCTCTGCCGAAACAGTGGCCCGGATCTGCGACCGCCACCGCGGCATAGGTGCCGATGGCCTCATACGGCTGGTGCGCTGCGAGGCTCTCGCGGAGGCGGGGAATTACCTCGGTACCGGACCCTTCCCCGAATGGTTCATGGACTATCGCAATTCCGATGGCTCGATCGCAGAGATGTGCGGCAATGGCGTGCGAGTCTTCGTCCACTACCTGCGCTGCCACGGATTCATCGATCTACGGCCGGGCGAGAGCGTTCGAATCGGAACGAGGGGCGGCCCCAAGATCGTCACCTTCGACGCGCCCCTCTACACTGTCGATATGGGTGAGTATGGCCTTCCGTACGGCAGCGCCGGCGCTGACACCCGGGTCGAGATCGCAGGCCTGGGGGAGCGGGAGGGAATCTCGATCACCATGCCGAATCCTCATACGGTCGTCATCCTCGATGGCGAGGACGACCTCGCAGCCGCGGACTTCCATGTCGAGCCCGCCTATTCGCCGGTCCCCCCGCGGGGAACGAATCTGGAGATCGTCGTTGCCGGAGCCGACGAGTCCGGTCTAGCGCGGATGCGCGTGTTGGAACGCGGGGTGGGCGAGACGCTTGCCTGCGGCACCGGCACCTGCGCGGTGGCCCTCGCGCTCCTGTTGAGCCGGGGCGAACGCGAAGGCGTTGTCCCCGTACACTCGCCCGGCGGGAAGATGAGCGTACGTATCGAGGCGGGGCGCGCCTATCTCACCGGCCCCGCCGAGCTCGTTGCGGATATCGTCCTCAGGGACGACTGCTGATCATGCTCACCTGGCAATAATGTTCCGTATTCGGCGCGGCATATGCCGGAATCAGCGAAAGATACTGATTTTGGAAACATTGTGCCTGCGGGTTCCGAAACATCGTGCCCGCGGGCGAGTGCATATGCGGGCGAACAGGAGTCGGATCCCTCATTTGCCGAGTTCGGCGTCCGAAACCCTGACCTCCAGAACCCGGAATCCCTTCGCCGAACCCAGCTTCTGGCAATCGAATCCCTTCTGGCGGAGCCATTTCTGAAGGGAATCAGCCCCCAGATTCTTCTGCACCACGAGATAGGCGACTCCGTCATCGGCGAGGACGGAAAGCCATGAGAGCAGGAGGCTGTGCAGTGCTTCCTTGCCGATGCGTACCGGTGGGTTCGACCAGATCAGCGAGACCTTCCGCTCTCCGAGTGCCGCGAAAGCCTCCTCGGGAGAATACACACTGCCGACCAGACCTGCTCGCTGAAGATTGATCGCCGTGAGTTCCCGGGCGCGCTCGTTGACGTCTACGCCCCACACATCCGCACTCTCGGCCTCCTCGGGAGAGGACGCGGCGATAGCGGCTGCCAGGGATAATGTGATCGGCCCCCAGCCGCACCCTACGTCCACGGCGAGCTCGCCGGCGGCCAGACTCGGATCCGGGACTTTGTCGAGCAGCACCGCGGTACCCTTATCCACTCGCTCGTGGGAGAAGACGCCGCTTCGAGTCTCAACCGAGTACTCGTCGCCGCGCAGATGGACACGGCGTTCCACGGAGATGGCTTCGCCAGCGGGAACCGAAGAGAAGTAATGATCGTTGCTCACGTTCCAAGACTAGCCGGGTCAGCATGTCTCTTCGAAGTGGAAGAGCGTACCAACGCATCCCCTTTGCTGACGGCCAGACTCTTTGCTACCCGCCGCCTTCTATGCTGAGGGGCGAGTCAGTTCCCTTCTTTCCCGGTCTCGTGAGAAAATAGAGGGTCTATCAACGAAGGAGCATATGACGTCTCAAGATTCGGGCGATTTCCGCAATTCGCACCTCAACGACACCGACTCCGACTCGCCGCAGCACGAGACAACGGATATCCACTCCAAGCGTGGCACCGCGCTGCAGGCCGATCCCGCATATCAGGGTAGCTGGGCGGGGGATTCTCTCGACCGCGAGGAGCGTTCGTCGCTGCGCCGCGTGGGCGGACTCGACACGGGCGCCGAACGCGAAGAGGGCGTCGACATCGAGTATCGCCAGGTGCGCCTGGAGCGGGTCATTCTGGTGGGGCTGTGGACCGAGGGTTTGCTCAAGGCCGCGGAGGATTCGCTTCGTGAGCTCTCAGCACTGGCGGAGACCGCGGGCTCCCAGGTCCTCGATGGAATCATTCAGAAGCGGGATATGCCGGATCCTGCCACCTATCTCGGCAAGGGCAAAGCTGCGGAGCTGGCTGACCTGGTAGCCTCCCTGGGCGCGGACACCGTCATCGCGGACTCCGAGCTCGCTCCCTCGCAGCGGCGTGGGCTGGAGGACATCGTCAAGGTCAAGGTCATCGACCGTACGGCCCTGATCCTCGATATCTTCGCTCGGCATGCTAAGTCTCGCGAGGGCAAGGCGCAGGTCGAGCTCGCGCAGTTGAAGTATCTGCTTCCGCGGTTGCGCGGCTGGGGTGAATCCATGTCCCGCCAGGCCGGCGGCCGTGTCGCGGCGGGTGCGGGTATTGGCTCGCGTGGCCCGGGCGAAACCCAGATCGAGTTGGACAGGCGCCGCATCCGGACCCGCATGGCGAAGCTTCGCCGTGATATCGCGCACATGGCACCGGCACGCGAGCAGCAACGCTCTGAGCGGCGGCGTACCGGAGTGCCCTCGGTTGTCGTCGTCGGATACACGAATGCCGGCAAGTCCTCTCTCCTCAACCGGCTGACAGGGGCAGGCGTGCTGGTGGAGAACGCGCTGTTCGCCACGCTCGATCCCACGGTGCGCCGCGCGAGCACCCCGCAAGGCCGCGATTTCACGATGTCCGACACCGTCGGCTTCGTACGCAACCTTCCCACGCAGCTTGTCGAAGCCTTCCGCTCCACGCTCGAGGAGGCAGGCGAAGCGGACGTGTTGCTGCATGTCGTCGATTCCTCACATCACGACCCGGTAGGCCAGGTGGCCGCCGTACGCGAAGTCCTCGCCGAAGTTTCAGGAACCAGGGATGCGCGCGAGATCATCGTGCTGTCGAAAGCCGACCTGGCTGATCCGATCGACCTGGCCGCGCTGCGCTCGCGGTTCCCGGGTGCTGTCGTGGTCTCCTGCCTGACAGGCGAGGGAATCGAGGATCTGCTCGACGCGATCGACGATGCGCTCCCGCGGCCCGCCGTCGAGGTCGCCGTGACCATTCCCTACGATCAGGGAGGCCTGCTATCCAGAATCCACGAGACGGGCGAGCTGCTCGCGCCGGTGCAGTACCGCGAGGGCGGCACCTGGATTCACGCCCGCGTCTCGGGTGAGATCGAGGGTGCGCTACGCGAGATCGGCGTACTGGAGGCCGGTGCGAAGGTTCTCGCTCACGAGCCAGGAGGCAGTGGGGCCGAGTGAACGAGGATGTCAATGCCATCCTCGAGGCCACCGTCGCCGAACTCGGGGGGACGCGCCGTGAGGGCCAGGCGAACATGGTGGACAAGGTGTTCGACACCCTGGAGACCGATGGGCACCTGATCGTCCAAGCCGGAACGGGAACGGGTAAGTCGGTGGGCTACCTGGTTCCCTCCATGTACTGGGCGGTCAGTACCGACAACCGGATCATCGTCTCGACGGCAACCCTGGCCCTGCAACGCCAGATCGTGTTACACGACGCCCCCCGCGTGGCGCGGGCCGTCGAGGAGGTCACGGGCACCCAGCCGAAGGTCTCTCTGCTCAAGGGGTGGAACAACTACGTCTGCCTGCGCAAGGCGGCCGGCGGTTACCCGGAGGACGACGCACTTCTGGCGCGTGCGGTCGGAGAGTACGGGGCGAGCGCGACGGGCGAGGAGGTCGTGCGCCTGCGAGAGTGGGCCATGTCCACGGACACCGGCGACCGCGATGATCTCGTTCCCGGTGTATCTGAAAGGGCGTGGCGTCAGGTCTCGATCTCCAAACCGGAGTGCATCGGGAACGGCTGCCCGCTGCGTGGTTCCTGCTTTCCCATCTTGAGCAGGCAGGAGGCCGAGGAATCGGACATCGTCATCACCAACCACTCGATGTTGGGCATCGAGAGCGCCGGCACACCGGTGCTTCCCCCGGCCGCGGCCTATGTGGTGGATGAGGCGCACGATCTGGTCGACCGCGTGACGGGCCAGCTCACCGTTTCGGTGTCCAAGCCGGAGATCGCAGGTTTGGCGCGCCTGCTGCGACGCGAGAAGATCCTGGCGACGGGCCTGGAAAGTGCCGCGGACGGCCTGTCCGACGTCCTCGACGAGCTTGCCGAAGGCCGCCAGACGCAGATGCCGGCTCCGCTCACGGATGCACTTGTGAACCTGATGGGGGAGCTGCAGCAGGCGTCCCAGGATGTCGCCGAACTCCCGGGCAAGGAGGAGTCGGACGTGGCGGCGAAGAACGTCGCCCGCAACCGGGTGCAGTCGCTGGCCGATGTCGTCTCCCGGTTGCTCTCCGATGATGTGGCGGAAGGGAGGCTCGTCGTGTGGGTGCAGCGGGACCTCGACGACAACTCTTCCCTGCACGTCGCGCCTTTGGATGTGTCGGGCTCGCTCGCGGACACGCTCTTCGAGGGGAAAGCGGCTATCCTCACCTCCGCGACGCTCTCCGTGGGGGGCTCGTTCCAGCATGTGGCTCGCGAGGTGGGTTTCGGCTATCCCAGTCAGGGACCCTGGGAGGGCGTCGATGTCGGTTCGCCCTTCGAACACGGCCGACAGGGCATCCTCTACGTCGCGAAGGATCTGCCCGTCCCGGGAAGGGATGGTTACGGTGAGGAGCAGTTGCGGGAGCTGGTCGGCCTCATCGAGGCCTCCGGCGGGGGAGCGTTATGCCTGTTCACATCGCGGCGCGGTGCCGAGACCGCCGCCGAGTACGCGCGCGACAGGTTGGAGACACCCATCCTGGTGCAGGGCGAGGACCAGCTGCCCACCTTGGTCCGGCAGTTCACCGACGACGACGCCGCCTCGCTCTTCGGCACCTTGTCACTGTGGCAGGGTGTGGACGTGCCGGGACGCACCTGCCGGTTGGTGACGATCGACCGCATTCCATTCCCGCGGCCAAACGATCCTCTCGTGCAAGCCCGCACGCAGGCGGTGGCGGCGAGTGGCGGCAACGGTTTCATGCAAGTTGCCGCTTCTCATGCCGCATTGTTACTCGCGCAGGGGGCTGGAAGGCTGTTGAGGAGGAGCGACGACAAGGGGGTGGTGGCCATCCTCGATCCGAGGCTCAGAACGGCTAGATACTCAGGTTTTCTAGTGGCGTCGTTGCCGCCTATGTGGCCTACGACCGACGGAGAGGTCGCGCGTGCAGCGCTTGCCCGTTTGTCATTTGGATAGGGACTTTATTCTCCACCGTTCTATTGAATGAGTCCGTAGACTGTTGACCGACGGCAGAATTCACTGCCTACGTATAACGAGGAGTTGCTGTGTCGAGTACGTCAACCAATGAGCCCATCGATACCCAGGCCGCGCCTGCCGCCCGCAAGGAGAAGGGGGCCAAGCTCGCTGTCATCGGCGCCGGCGCTGTTGGTTCCGCTGTCGCATACGCGTCCATGATCAAGGGCGTCGCCCGCGAATATGCGCTGTTCGACATCGCTGAGAACAAGGTCAAGGCCGAAGCCCTCGACATCGCCCAGGGTTCCCAGTTCGCCCCCGTGGCCACGGTCGAAGGCTCGTCCGATATCGCGGTCATCAAAGACGCTGACATTGTGGTCATCACAGCGGGTGCAAAGCAGAAGCCCGGTCAGTCGCGTCTGGATCTCGCCGGTGCGACCATCAACATCATGAAGAACATCATCCCGGCGGCAGTGGAGCAGGCACCGGATGCCATCTTCCTCATGGTCGCCAACCCCGTGGACGTGGTGACATACGCGGGCCTGCAGATTTCGGGCCTGAGTGCCGATCGTTTCTTCGGTTCGGGCACCGTCTTGGACTCCTCACGTCTGCGATACCTGGTGGCGCAGCACTGTGGGGTGGCTCCGCAGACCGTGCACGCCTACATCGCGGGTGAGCATGGCGATTCCGAGATTCCGCTGTGGTCCTCTGCGATGATCGGGGCGGTTCCGCTCCTGCAATGGGGTCAGACCGTTGATGGCGGAATGCTGGATGACAACCTGCGCGAGTCCATTCACCATGACGTGGTGAACTCCGCCTACTCCATCATCGAGGGCAAGGGTGCGACGAATTACGCCATCGGTCTCTCGGTCGCGCATATCGTCTCGACGATCCTGCGCGATGAGAAGCGCGTGCTGCCGGTCTCGACCCTCCTCGACGATTGGATGGGTCTCTCGGATGTGTGCATGTCGGTGCCGACGGTCGTAGGCCGCGAGGGTGTGGGACGCCGCTTGGTGCCCGTCGTCACGCCGCGAGAGTACAGCGGGTTGCGCGCCTCCGCGGAGTCCATCCGCACGGTGGCCGCGAAGTTCGGCTTCTGACGTCAGCGGCGGGGTTCCTCGCCGATCGACGTAAAGGGACCGGCTCAAGCGGAATCACTCCGCGAGCCGGTCCCTTGCCATGTGCGGCTGCTACCCGCGCTTCTAAAGCGAGCGCAGAATCGTGACCACCCGGCCGAGGATCTCGACGTCGTCAGCCGGAATCGGGGAGTACGCCGCATTACGTGGCAGCAGCGTGATATGGCCTTGACGGCGCTGCAACACCTTCACCGTTGCCTCGCCATCCAACATCGCGGCGACTATCTCGCCGTTCTCCGCCACCGGCTGCCTGCGAACGATGACCCAGTCGCCGTCGCAGATAGCGGCTTCGATCATCGAATCGCCCGAGACGCGCAGGGCGAAAAGCTCTCCCTCGCCCGTGAGCTGACGTGGGACTGGGAAGACGTCCTCGATCAGCTGGTCCGCCAGGATCGGTGCGCCCGCTGCGATGCGGCCGACGACCGGCACGTTGATCGGTGCAGGAATGTTCTCGGCTTCTTCCGCGAACTCGACCGTGGAAACGCTCTGGGAGGCCCTGGGGCTGGACGAACTGCGTGCGGGTGCCGGAACGCTACGGAGCTGGGCCGACGGCGGATTGCCCTCCGGTCGCGCGGGTTCCCCATAGTTCATTCCCATGTCCGTGAGCTCCATCGTGCGCGGACGCCTCGTGTCCCGCCGCAGATATCCGAGATCGGCCAGCGTATCCAGCTGGTACTTCACCGACGACGTGGAGGAGAGTCCTACTTCATCGCCGATCTCTCGGATGGTCGGGGCATAGTGATTGCGCAGCATGTGAGTGCGAATGCACGAAAGAACCGCAGCCTGCCGCTCGGTGAGTTTGGCTTTGCCCATGGCTGCCACCCTTTCTGACTCCGTTTTGTGTCGGAGCTCGATGTTTCACTTCTTATAACAAGGTTAATGGCTGTCGGCAATTGAACCAAACACTTGTTCTAACCGTGTTTCGAACGAAAGTTCTAGACAACGGGCTGATAGGTGGGTAGTCTACAAACAGATGTTCGATGAACATTCGTTCGAGGGAGAGACATGAGTGTCCACGAGATTGTTGACGCAGCAGATAGGCCCGTGGTGGCCGGCCGTAGGCCTACCATGCGTTTGGTTGGCGGTGCGGAGCGCGCTCGAACGAATGGTGTTCGTACTCGCACTGCTGTCGGGGGTGTTCGGGAGGGGGATCGAGAGCGCGGTGCGGTCCTGCGGGTGGTGCCGAGTGCCGCGAGCCCGGCCGCTCCCGTTCGGGTTACTCGTCCGGTGGAAGCCGTTGCAATGCGAGAGCCCCGCGTGGCGGTCTCTCGAAGGCCCGCAGTGTCCTCCAGTCTCCGTGTGTGGGATGGGGTCGATCTCGCCATCAAGGTCGCCGCGGCGTTGCTCGTGGTAGTGGCTGTCGCCGTGGCGGCGATCGTCCTCGGTGTGGGTACGGCCTCAACCGTTGGTGATGTGGTGGTCGTGCAGGCGGGGGACACTCTCTGGTCTGTCGCGTCCGCGGTTCCCGGGGCGCCGAGCGTGAGCACGGCTGTAGCCGATATTCAGGAGCTCAACGGTCTTGGGTCCTCCGCTCTTTCTGTGGGTCAGGATTTGCTGCTTCCTCGCTACTGACAACTCCTTGCCTGTTCGATGCCGATGCGTCTCCTCAGGGCGGCCCTTCCATATTTGTGAAGGGTCGCTCTTATGCTTTGGAAGGCCCACGCGAAAGAGGATGCGGCCACAAGCTCAGAGGACTCAGGTTTTCGAGTGGCTCGGAGGCGCCCTGTCGCCGCCCGAGCGCAAAGTGTATAAGCACTTAAACTCGGATCGTTGTTTTGATGCTTGTTCGGTGGAAAACATAGGAATCGGGCCGTAAGTGCGAACCTAGGTAAACCGTGCTAAATCGGGAGAAAGTCCCGTTTCCCGTCGCCGCAGTGGGGGAATTGCGAAATGGCGGTGGCGGTACCTGCTGGGGTATGTATCATCTACCTCAACACCAAAAACAATCCCTCATCACGCAACCCTCCATCTGGCCACCTTGGTGGTTGGCGTGATGAACCCTGTCCAATAAATACCCCCGGGGGTATTTATTGGACAGGGAGGGATCTAAAAGTCTCGGTTCCGCTGCCGAGAAGGGGATGGACCAATGAGTACGAAGGTACGGGTTGGGGGGCGGCGCCGTTCCGCAACAACACAGTGGAAGAGAATCATCGTTCTCTTCGCCGTTGCGATGCTATGGGCTTCGATGGCCCTCGCCATGGCCCAACCGGCTTCCGCCGTCTCAACCACGGTGGATGGTGTCACAGCAGAGCCGACCGTCTCGGGCACCTCCGCCACCGTCGATCCCGCCTCTGCCGCTTCGGGGGAGGCTGTGGTCGCTCCGGAGGGGACCTCAGAGGCGCTCTTGCAGGAGGGGACACCGTCTCCCGCTGCTGAAGAACCGGCAGTTGATGCAACTGAGACGCCTGCAATCTCCGCTGGAGAAGATTCCGGAACCCCCACGATCCCGCCGACCCTGGTCAGGCCTCATGGGCTCGGGGAGGGGGATGGCATCGTCGGACCGCAGGCCGTCGTCGAACCTCTGGCCTCCTCCGGCCAAGCCACCATCACAATAGATGCCGCAGCAGTCCGAGGCTCCAATACCGGCTTGGCCGGGACCACATACACCCTGCACGATGTTCAGGGCGCCGGTAACAACGCCAACCCGTACCGCCCCGGGCCCGCCAGCAGCTTCTCGTGTACGATCGCGCAGAATGCGAACTCCTGCACGATCACCGTCACCGGAGTGAGTGCGCAGGGAGGCAACGGCAAGAACTGGTTCGTCGTTCAAACACCGAACGCCGCCGCTTTCGGTGTTCCTCAATACCGCCTCAACGACTACAGCAATCCCCAGGACATCTTCTATTACGTCGGGCGTACCGTCTCCTTGCAAAGCGGTCGCGACTACGCCATCCCGGGCACGACGTCGAATTCAGGTCTCGACCAGAAGAACGGGAACCAAACCCGGGCATCGTCGGTGGTTCTGCCTCTGAAGAATCCACCGCTATCGCCAACCTGCCAGCCGGGCCTCAAAGTGGCCATCCAAATGGACGTCTCCTCCTCGACGGCGGACTACCGCACCCAGTACCGCAACGCGCTGCACGGGTTGGTCGACGGGTTGGTCGGTACCGGGACGCAGATCTCCCTGTTCACCTTCGGCAATAGCTCTCCCGTGAGCGTCGGCAGCTCTAGTTGGGAGAGCCCTGCGCCTCGGAACGTCGATACCGCAGCGTCCGCCATCAAGGCGAATATCACCACTTATACGGGAAATCCCGGCACCCAGCGAACCAATTGGGACGGCGGCTTCAGGCGTCTGGCTGCCGCGCACGCTATCTATGACTTCGACCTGATCGTCTTCATCACCGATGGGGCGCCGAATGTCGTGTGGTCGAGTAGCGGGTACACCTCGCCGAACGGTAACAACGTCACGGTGAGATCGATCGACGAGGCCGTTCTCTCCGCCAACGCGCTGAAGGCCGCCGGTGTTCGTACCGTGACGGTCGGCGTCGGGGATGGAGTCAAAGGAGAGGTCTATCGCAACCTTCAGGCGATCTCGGGGCCCACGTCCGGCAGCGACTACTACGTTGGAGATTGGGCGGAGCTTCAGGGCTATATCAAGAACATCGTCGATGCGGCCAACTGCAGTCTGCCGATCACGGTCTCCAAGACGACGGTCGACAAGAGTGGAACGGGAAGCGAGAACGTCAGTGGATGGCGGTTCAGTGCCGCCAAGGCCACGGGATCTGATGGTGCCGTTCAAGTGACGGGAGCCTCCTCTCAGACAACCGGTTCAGGGCTCAATGGACGAGCGCTGTGGAATCTCAGGTTCACCCAGCCCTCCGGGCAGTCGGCCAGCGTCAAGCTGACCGAAGCGGACTTGCCGGCGGGATGGTCGTTCTCAGATGCGCAATGTACAGTCGACGCGAACCCGGTTGCGGCCGTTGTGGATCCGAGCGATCGCAGCGTGACCGTCAGCAATCTGACCGCCGCTTCCGGGGCCGTTCACTGTACCTTCACGAATACTGAAACCCCTCCGAAGGCCACCCTGACCCTCGTCAAGCGGGTCGATAACCGCCACGGGGGCACCGGGGCCATCGCGGATTGGACTCTGTCAGCCACAGGTGAGACGGCAGGGGTCGACGGAATCACCGGCGACGCAGGAGTGACCAACAAGACTGTCGCACCCGGAAAGTACACGCTCTCGGAGTCCGGTCCCGGTGGATACGACGCCAGTGCATGGAAATGCGTCGACACTAAAACCGGGCGAGACATAGCAGTCGTGAAATCCTCCGTGGATCTGGCGGATGGCGACAGTGCCGTCTGTACCATCACGAATTCCGACAAACCGGGGTCAGCCACGTGGAAGAAGGTCGACGAGGATGGGACCGCGCTCGCGGGCTCGCAGTGGACGCTCGTCGGGCCGGGACACGAAGGCGGAACGGCGATCTCCGATTGCACCGTTGCAAGCTGCTCCGGGCCCGACAAGGACCCGGCAGGTGGGCAGCTGAAGCTCGAGGGCTTGTCCTGGGGGCACTACACCGTGACGGAATCGGCGGCTCCAGCCGGCTACCGGCTGGACGATTCGGCTCTCTCGTTCGAGTTCGATATCGGCGCCGAAGCTCTGGATTTCGTCAATCCCGAGGCAATCGTCAATAACCGCGTCTTGGGTGCCGTGACCTGGTCGAAGGTGGCCTCCGGCTCCGACGAGCCCCTCGGCGGCTCCGAATGGGAGCTGAGAGGACCAGACGGGACCCCGAAGCAGACGATCGTCGACAACGTCGGTCAGGCCGGTTACCTGGGGTCGGACACGGATCCCGCGACAGGAAAGTTCAAGCTTGAGGATCTGGCCTGGGGAGAATACAGCCTTGCCGAATCCAAAGCACCCGCCGGCTACCGGCTTCTGGAAGAACCGATCTCCTTCGCCGTGGGGCCGGAAGACCCGGCACAACTGGTGTGGGAACTCGGAGCCATCGACAACGTGCAACGCGACGGCGTCGATCTGCCCTTGACCGGTGGACGTTCGACCGACGCGATTCTCGCCGGCGGTGGCGTTCTCCTACTTGGTGCGGCGGCAGCCGGAGTCGTGCATAGACGCCGCAGAGCCTGATTCACACCACGAACTCGATTCAACAACCAACACCATCAGAAGCCCGGGTCTCGGTATTCACGCAAGAGGCCGAGACCCGGGCACCATCTACCGCATCCAAAAAGCACAGTGGGTGCTCTCATGGGCGACTGGCTATGGCGCCCGTCACCCCCGAAAGGAAAGAAATGAACAGGAAGAAGACCTTCGGTAGGAGGCTCGCGGCCTTGGCCGGCGTGCTGACAATCGGTTTGGCCGGATATGCGGGGCCGGCCTCCGCCACCTCCGCGGCATCTATCGATCCGGATGCGACCGGTTCCATCACCGTCTACAAGCACGTCGAGGACGAGGCCGACAGCAAACCGGGAGCACCTGCCGGCGCCCCTCTGGAAGGCGTCGAGTTCACGCTCGAAAGGGTCGTCTGCGACTCTCCTCTTGACCTGACGAATGACACCGGCTGGCAAACGGCCGAGGCGATCGTCGATGCCAATGCGGTACCCGCGGGTTGCGCACTGGTACAGGTGGGGGCTGCGCAGGTCACCGATCATGAGGGTCGTACCGTCTTCACGAACTTGGATCTGGGCCTATACCTTGTGACCGAGACCGGTTCGGGAGACAACCTCATCGCGGAGCCGGCGGCGCCTTTCTGGGTCACCGTACCGATGCCGAACACGAAGGACGGCAGTTGGACGTACGACGTCGTGGCGTATCCCAAGAACGTTCTGGGCGAGTTCACGACGTCGAAGATGGCCGGGGACACCCAGGTCAAGCTGGGAGACCAGGTGGCTTGGACTATCACCTCCAACGTTCCGGCCACGGATCTTCCCTACAACTCGTTCTCCATCGAGGACGACCTTTCCGGCAACGCATACCTCGATGTCGTCTCGTGGGGCGCGGTCTCGGTGGACGGTACCGCACTCGCGGAGGGAACCCACTACACCATTACCGGTGGCGCGATCGTATTCACCGCCGCCGGGCGAGCGCTTCTCGACGGCGGTGCCAGCGTGACGGCCGTGATAAACACGACGGTCAAGGCGATCCCAGCTGATGGCGCCATCGTCAACGAGGCACGTGTCAAGCTGAACGGTACACCGTCGGAGCCGCAGGCGACGACCAACTTCGGCGAGCTCATGATCGAGAAGGTCAGCTCTGACAATGGAGTCGACCTTGCGGGCGCGGAGTTCTCGATCTACGACCGCGCGCCGAATGCCGATGGCACTGCTGCCGGCAACCTCGTCGCGAGTGGCACGACCGCTGCCGATGGAACGGTGAAGTGGACGCTGTGGGTCGGGAACGACTCCGTGGTCTCCAAGAACTTCTGGCTGCGGGAGACGAAGGCCCCCGCGGGTCACGTCCTTCCGGCGGACCCGTGGACCGCCGTGACAGTGAACGCGGGAGCGGTCAGTCAGGCGCAGTACACCATCGTCAACCACAAGCCCGAGGGCCCTAATCTCCCGCTGACGGGTGCAGGGGGAACCTTGGCGATGACGATCGGCGGCGCAGCCCTGGTCTTGATCGGTGCGGGAACCGCGGTCGCGGCCCGTAGACGTTCCAACAACTCCTGAGTCGAGTGCGGGGCTGCATCCGACATCTTCTGATGCGGCCCCGCACCCGCCGCCATCGATCGGGGAATTCGTATGACAACCTCAGCCGACCTGCGGGGCCATCCCTCCGGATCCACGGTCGAGAAGGCAGAACCGCAAGGCTGGAAGCCGTCGTTTCTCGCATCGCTCACCGCGCTGCTCATGGTTGCGGGCCTCGCCATCCTCAGCTATCCGGCCGTGGCCAGCTGGTTCTCCCAGCGCGAGCAGTCGCGCATAATCTCCGACTACGCCGAACAGGTCGACGATGCTGTTCCAGCCGCTCGGCAACAGATCGAGGCGGCACATGCCTACAATGAGGCACTCGACGCGGGAGCCGTCCTCGGTGCCAACGAGCGCCTCCCCATGGGAAGCGGGTCGCTGGGCGCCGACCCGCTCACCGCCGACCCGCTCACCTCCGACGTCCTCGACTACGAGACGTTGCTCTCGGTGAACAGCTCCGGTCTGATGGGACGCATCAAGATCCCCGCGATCGGCGTCGACCTTCCGATCTACCACGGCACCTCTGATGCCACCCTTCTCAAAGGTGTTGGCCATCTGGAGGGAACCTCCTTGCCGGTCGGGGGCGATAGCACCCATTCGGTCCTGACGGCGCACCGCGGGCTAGCCGACGCCACGATGTTCACGAACCTCGACAAGGTTGAGCTGGGGGATCGGTTCACCGTCGAGGTCTTCGGCGAGGTGGCCACCTATCGGATAGTCTCCACCCGGGTCGTGGACCCCGCCGACACGGAGTCGCTGGGGGTGGTGCGCGACGAAGATCTGGTCACCCTGGTCACCTGCACCCCGCTGGGGATCAACTCCCAGCGCATTCTGGTAACCGGTGCGAGGGTTACTCCGACGCCGCGCGCGGACCTCGAGAACGCGGGAGCAGCCCCGGATATCCCAGGTTTCCCTTGGTGGGCCGTATGGATCTGCGTGGGAGTGACTGCGGTGGGGAGCTACGTCTGGTGGTCGGGCCGTCCCGCCAGGAAACCGGAATAGCCATCTGTGTTTCCCAATCTATTGCACTTGATACAATCGGCCCATGCATTGCCCGTTCTGCCGTAATCCAGATTCACGCGTCATCGATTCGCGCACCGCGGACGACGGCTCAGCCATCCGTCGGCGGCGCGAATGCCCGAACTGCAAGCGCCGTTTCTCGACGATGGAGACGGCCAGCCTCATCGTCGTGAAACGTTCCGGTCTCACGGAGCCCTTCTCGCGCGAGAAGATCATCTCAGGTGTCGGCAAGGCCTGCCAGGGCCGCCCCGTGGGGGAGGACGACATCGCCCGGCTCGCGCAACAGGTCGAGGAAGCCGTGCGCTCCACCGGCAGTTCGCAGATCGAGGCGAACGAGATCGGACGGGCCATCCTCGATCCGCTCCGCGAGCTGGACCACATCGCCTATCTGCGTTTCGCCTCGGTCTATTCGAACTTCGAAACACTCGACGACTTCGAGAAGGCCATCGCCGCCCTCAGGGAGCAGGAGGACATCCCGCCGGCTTCCTGAGCTCCGGGTCAGTCCTGCTCGCCATCCTTCTTGCTGCGCGAGAGCCAGGCATTGAATGCTTCCAGGCTGAATCCTGCTCCGCGCATCTCCTCCTGGGGGTCCTTGCCGGACTCCGATCCGGTGTTGAAGCGTTCGCGCAGCTGCTCCGTCGAATGCCCCAGAGAGGTGAGCCATTCCTGCAGCTGTTCGCGGGTCGCATTGTACTGCTCCTGCATGGAGGCGACGAAGGCCTCCCAGCGGTCGGAGGCGGCCTCGGTGGTGCTGCTGGCCTTCTCCCGCCATTGCCCGGCGATCAGCTCGAAGCCGGCCAGCTGTTCGCGCACGGAACGGCGCATAACCTTGCCGATCTGAGAGCGTGGTAGATCTTCGAGAACGGCGATCGATTTCGGAAGGGCATAGTGCGAGAGTTTGTCGTAGGCCCACCGTCGCACCATGTCGAGATCCACGGTGGAGCCGGGCTCCAACACCAGTGCCGCCACCACCGATTCGCCGCGTGTGGCGTCCGGCATTCCCACGACGGCCACGTCGCGAACACCGGGCATGGCCTTGAGGACTTCCTCCACCTGAGAAGGATAGATGTTGAACCCGCCCTGGATGATCAGCTCCTTGGCGCGGTCGGCCATGACGAGGAAGCCGTCGTCCCAACGTCCAAGATCGCCGGTGCGCAACCAGCCGTCGTGAAGCACCTTCTCGGTCTCCTCCGGGTCTCCAAGGTACCCCGCGAAAACCTGCGGTCCGCGTACGAGGATCTCGCCGACGCCGTCGGCATCCTTCTCCGGGTTCTCCGGGTCAGCGATTCGCACCTGCGTGGAGGGGAAGGGGACGCCGAGGGTCGATGGGCGCCGCTCGCTGGAAACCGGGGAGCCCGCGATGACGGGGCTCGCCTCGGACATGCCGTATCCCTCGATGATGAACCCTCCCGTCTCCTCTTCCCAGTCGGCGGCGAGTGCGGGGTCCAGGGGCATCGCACCCGAGAAACTCCACTTGATCGAGGTCAGGTCAGCCTCTTTCCCGGCATCGCGTTCGATCCTGGCCTGCGCCAGGATACGCGAGAACATCGGCGCCACGCCGGGGAATAAGGTGATCGGGCGGCGCTTTTGCGCCGCGAGCAACGCGGGTACGTCGAAGTTCGGGAGGATGACGAGGGTGGTGGCCCGGGCGATGCCAACTCCCAGGATGGTCTCCAGCCCGAATGCGTGGAAGAACGGCAGCACTCCCGCACAGGTGTCCTGACCGTACTCGACGCCCTTGATCCACAGTGAGGTCTGGGAGACGTTCGACATGATGTTGCGGTGTGTCAGCTGCACCGCCTTCGGGACTCCGGTGGTTCCCCCGGTGTGAATGAGGATCGCGACGTCATCGAGCGCGGGAGGTACCAGTTCCGTGTCGCGCGGTAGCGGGGTCGCTTTGCGCACGGCCCGGTCGAAGGAGAGGATCCCCTCCGGGACATTGCCGCGAATCTTCGCGCGCTGCTCGCGCGCCGCCTTGACCGGCAACCTGAGGAGCAGGCGGGAGCTGGGCGGGAGTGCCGCGGCCATGTTGACTGACAGGTACGTACGGCCCCGGAAGTCGCCGTCGGCAGTGAGCTTCTCCAGGGTCTGCTCCCAGGCGATGACGACGACGGCGCCGTGGCGCTCCAGCTGTTCGTTCAGTTCCTCCGCCGGGGCGAGCGGGTTGTGCTCCGCCACCGTCGCACCCAGTGAGAGCACCGCGTAGAATGCCACGATGTGCTGGGGACAGTTGGGCATGATGAGAGCGACGACGTCGCCCTTGCGGACGCCGCAACGATACAGGGCGGACTGTGCGCGACGCACCGAGTGCCGCAGCTCCCGGTAGGTGAAGGTGCGGCCTAGGAAATCGACGGCGATACGTTCGGGCAGGTCTCCTGCCGCCTTGAACAGCAGCGTGTCCATGGTGTCGGTGACCGGCTCGATCTCCGCGGGAACCCCGGGGGCATAGTGGGGGCGCTCCGGCGTCTTGTGATCCATCGATATCCTCTCCTGCCTGGTCGATGCCAGGTTCATTTCAACACTGAATCCATTCTAATTGCTGAAAGAGCCGATGGAGTGCTGAAAGAGCCGATGGAGGACGCGGGGTGCTCAGTATTCGCGCTTGAGCACCCGCAGGCGGATGTTCTGCTTGGACAGCGAGAGCAGTTCCACGGCACCTGCCGGAAGCTCACCGGAGATGTCTGTGACCATGTAACCGATCTCGCCCTCCGTTGCCAGGATCTGCGCGTTGATGTTCGCGCCGGCGTTGGCGAAGATCTGGTTGACTCGCGCCAGGGCGCCGGGCGTGTTCTCGTGTATCCAGGCGATGCGGTAGAGAGAGCTCGCTGAGGGGCTGGACTCGATGTTCGGGATGTTGACGGACAACTCGGTGTTGCCCTTCCGCAGATAGTCCATCATCTTGCCGGAGACGAAGTACCCGATGGATTCCTGCGCCTCCAGGGTGGAGCCGCCGATGTGCGGGGTGAGCAGCACGTTGGGGAACTGGATGAGGGGCGAGTCGAAGGGATCTCCGTTGGCGTTCGGTTCGTCTGGGAAGACGTCGATCCCGGCCCCGGAGATGGAGCCGTCCGCGAGCTTGTCGCACAACGCCTCGATATCCACGATGGAGCCGCGCGAGAGGTTGATGAGGATGGCGCCGGGCTTCATCTTCTCCATCTCGTCGCGTCCGAAGAAGCCCTTGTTGGCGGCGCGGCCGTCGACGTGCAGCGAGACGATGTCCGCTGCGGCGAGCAACTGGTCGAGACTGCGCACGCGCTTGGCGTTGCCGATGGCCAGACGTTCGGCGATGTCGAAGAACAGCACGCGCATGCCCATGGCCTCGGCCAGCACGGAGAGCTGGGTGCCTATCGATCCGTAGCCTACGATCCCGAGCGTCTTGCCGCGGACCTCATGCGCTCCATTGGCCGACTTCTCCCACACGTGACGGTGCAGCGCCTCGTTCTTCTCCGGTAGATGGCGGGTGAGGGCGATGGCCTCGCCGATGGCCAGCTCCACGACCGATCGGGTGTTCGCATAGGGGGCGTTGAACACGGCCACGCCGTTGTCGCTCGCCGCCTGCAGATCGATCTGGTTGGTTCCGATGCAGTAGGCGCCGATGGCCACCAGATCCGGGCACGCCTCGATCACGTCGCGGGTCACGCTGGTCTTGGAGCGGATACCCAGTATCTGGACGCCCTCCAGCGCGTCGATGAGGTCCTGCCCTTGGAGGGCGCCGGTCACCCGGACGATCTCATGTCCGGCCTTGGCGAAGACCTCGTCGGCCGAGGGATGAGGGTTCTCAAGAAGAAGAATACGAGCCACGGATCAACTGTGCGCGATATTCACAGCGCAATCAAAACGGGCTCGTATGCTGGGACTTCAGTCCACGATGCCCGCGGTCTCAAAGTCCTGGCCCGCCTCGCGCATTCCGGCGGGAAGCTTCGCCGCATGCACGACGTGCAATTGCCTGGTAGGACGGGTCATGGCCACGTAGAGACTGCCAGGCCCCTCGGCGAGGATGTCGGAGGGTTCCAGCAGGACGACGACGTCGTATTCCAGGCCCTTCGACTGATACGCGCTCACCACATGGATACGCGAGGTGACGTCGTTACCGGAGGGGTCGATCGACCACGGCCGCAACTGCTCGGCGAAGGCGAGTACATTGCCCGCATGGTCGTGCAGCTGGCCTGGGACGATGACCGCGAGCGTGCCACCGCCCTGCCCGTATTCGACATCGAGGAACTCGCACCAGTGCTTGACGGCCCGGACGAGGCCGTCATCGCGGGTCTCGGGAGACTCCTTCTGCAAAGTGAGGCTCCCGGGGAGATCGCGCGCCGCTCTGACGGGGCGGACGGGTGCGCCTGCCGCGGCCAGCGTGCTCGCCGCGGCATCGAGGATGGTGGCGGGCGTGCGGTAGGAGATCGTGAGAGCCTCCTCGCGAGTCTGAGCGGCCAGCCGTCCCAGGATCTTCTTCCAGCCGCCGTCGGGCGAGCCCGTGGGCCGCTGATCCAGATCACCCACCACGGTGAAGGACCGCGAGGGGCAGCGTCGGATCAGCAGCTCCCACTGCATGGGGGAGAGCTCCTGGGCCTCGTCCACCACGATGTGCCCGTACGTCCACTGGCGGTCGGCCGAGGCGCGCTCGGCCAGGGTGACGGCCGGACCGGAGTCCGTCATCCGCTCGGACATCATCTGGGCGTCGACTATTCCGCCTCCGAGGTTCAGGGCGGACATGGTCTCGGCGACATACCTGGACAGTTCGGCCTCGCGGGCCTGAGCGGCCGCCTGCTGGTGGCGCTCGAAGTCGTCGGCGAAGGGCCCGAGATGCTCGTAGAGTTCGTCGACGATGGCTATGTCCGCCGGCGTGAGACCGCCACCCTTGGGGCGATAGAGCGCATCGCGCTCGGCCTCGCTCAGCTCGGGTGCCACCGTCTCCAACAGGTCGGGACGTGCGTAGAGGCGTTCCAGCAGCTGAGCAGGAGAGGAGGGCAGCCAATGCAGGTTGATCTCCCGGCGGGCATCCACGCTGGCCGCGACGTCCGCAACGATCCACTCGTTCTCCACGAGGTCCAGCTCCTTGGCATCGGCCACCTGCCGTGCCAGAGCCTCCACCAACTGCCGAGCGTATATGTCACGGGCCTGATTGTGGGTGGTGCCGGAACGGCGTGCCCTGCGCTGAGCCGCATCGACATCCTCCGGTGTGAGTCGCACCTTCTCCGAGTCGATGCGCATTGCGACGCTCTCTGCCAGGGGACGCTGCAGGATCTGACGCACGCTTCGCTTGGCGATCTCGCGCCAGAGGAGACGTCCCTTGATCTCCGCTACGTCAGGGGGTTCCTGCGCTGTCGCCTCGACGCCGGGAACGAGCCCTCCGAGAGTGCTGGAGACCACGTCGGATTCGCCGAGGGACGGCAGAACCTGATCGATGTAGCGCAGGAACACAGGGGAAGGACCCACGATCAGGACTCCCGAACGTGAGAGACGCTCTCGCTGGCTGTAGAGCAGGAAGGCCGCCCGGTGCAGGGCGACCGCCGTCTTTCCGGTGCCGGGCCCGCCCTGTACCACGAGCACGCCGCGCGAGTCTGCGCGGATGATCGTGTCCTGCTCGGCTTGGATCGTCGCGACGATGTCGCTCATCTTTCCGTCTCGCGCCTGGCTCATCGCCGACATGAGTGCGCCCTCGCCCGTCAGGTTCAGATCGTTGTCGCGCGGGGCGTTCGAGTCGAGTAACTCGTCCTCGACCCCGGTGACCTCGCGGAAACGAGTCTGGATGTGCCGGCGTCGTACGACGTCCCCCGGCTGTGCCGCGGTGGCCTGGTAGAAGGGCTCCGCTTGCGGGGCCCGCCAATCCAGCAGGATGATCTCCTGTGATTCGTCCTTGAGGCCGATACGGCCGATGTGCTCGGTGTTCCCGTCGTTGAAGTCGAGACGGCCGAGGACGAGCCGGTTCTCCACGTTACGCAGGCGAATGAGATTGTCCTCGTAGTGCACCGCGAACGAGTCGCGCTCGCTGCGCCCGCCCGCGCTCTCGATGTCGTTGCGCGCCCGCACCCCCCGCAGCCGGGCCTCGTAACCCTCGCGTTGGCGATCCAATGCCCTGTATGAGGTGTCGACGTGCTGCTGCTCCTGAGCAATCGCACGTTCTCGCGGTGTCGCCTTGGCATCGGACTTGGCGTCAGACAAAGGACTGCCTCCTAGAGATGAAGCACTCCGGTGGCGCCGAACCGTTCGTACCCTTCTCGTGGAAAGGCCGGTGCGGTACGGGCGAAACGCCGAAGCTGCAAAATGAGGACTGTCTATTATTGTCCGTCCGCCCCCATATTCTCAATCGTGCTCGTCACACGGACGCAAGCGGGAGTGCGCCCGCGCAGATGATGGGCGGCCGTTTTGCGCCTGCGGTGAACCCGCTGTGAAAAGGACTGCGCCGCTCCGTTTGCCAGGTGGAATGTGACAGGATTGGGCAGTAGGACAGCGTATGAATTCGCCATAGGGAAGGAGTCGGGCATGGGCAACTACATCTCATTTCCCGAGGATGCTCCACAGCAGAAGATTGAGAAACTGATTCTGAATCTGGTGGATCCGGCGACGGATGCGGGCTCCATCGCCCGCCTGATATCCGGTTCTCTGGGTAGCCTCGATAGTGAGGCTGCTGCCAATTTCGACACCGATCCCCTGATCGACTACCGGGCCCAACGCCCGTGGGTGAACTACCAGAACGGCCGGTTGGCGGGGATCTGGCGCGAGGGGATGGACCTTTCCGTCGTCAAGGACGTCGAAGGCACCAGCTTCCTGCGTCTGCATGGAACGGAGCCCGATTTTCACTGGGACTCCCTGGTCGCGGACATGCTCGACGTCGTCGAGCGCTTCGGAGTCCAGTCCATCTACTCATTCACGGCCATCGGCACCCCGACCCCGCACACCCGTCCCGCGGACATGATCGTGCGGACTTCCGAGTCCGCCTCCGATCAGCAGGTGCTGGAGGCCGACTTCTGGTTCCAGTCCTCCTTCGCCGACTATCTGGAGTACCACGCCTCGCGTCTGGGCATCCCGATGACCAACGTCGCCGTCCGCGTGCCCGTCTACCTGGCGAGTCAGCACTACTCGGCCGGCGCTGTCGGTGCCCTGAGCATGGTCGGCAAGCTCGCGGGGCTGCGCTTCCCCTTGGGCGATCTGCAGCACGACGTGATCATCCAGAACGAGCAACTGACCGCCATCTCGGCCGAGAACGAGGAACTCGCCCGCATCATCGCCGCCTTCGAGCACGAGTACGACGAGAAGGGGGTGACGCCCGGGTTCGTGACCGCCCCGGAGGATGATTTCTCCGTGCCCTCCGTCGATGAGATCGGCCGGGCCGCAGAACAGTTCCTCGCACAGGTCGACATGGCCAACGAGCGAACGCACGTGGAGAACCAGTTCGACCCCCAGGGTCTTATTCGCCGCATCGATGAGATCCGGCGCTCGCGCATGTGGCGCGAGATGAGCGAGGGCAACGGCTGGTCGGACGGCTCGAACGGCGGGCCCGATCTGGGAAACGGCAATGGCTCCGACCGTGGGGCGCGCGGCAACGGCCCCGGGACAGGGGGCAGGCCGAAGCCTTCTGCCGAAGGGCCAGCGGCCGCAGAAGAGTCCGGGCAAGATGCGTCCGGGCAGGGCCGGCCGCCGGCAGCGGAAGAAGACGGAACCTCCGGGAACGCTTCCACGCCGGATATGGGCGCGGGAGGCTTCCGAGGCTCCGAAGGCTTAGAATCGCCCAACGGTGAGAGTTCGAGTGCAGCGGGCGAGGCCGATGAGAAGCCTCCGCGGCGCCCCCGATGGGGTAAGCACTCGCGGCGATCTGGAACGGATGACGAATAGGGCGGTGCGGTAGCTCCTTCTCGTGTTGCGCCGCACCGGTTGACAGGGCGTACCGCACCGGACATCGGAGGGCAAACACGTGAAGGACGCGGGCACGGCTGAAGCGGCGAAGAACGGGCGGTCGGGCGCTCGCCGTCGCTCCTCTTCGGGGAACGGCCGCAAGGCGCTGACAGTCTGGCTCGCGGCGCAGGCCGTCTACATCATCGCCGTCGCCGGACGCTCCAGCTTTGGCGTGGCGGGCCTGCAGGCGATGGATCGCTTCGAGATACCGGCTGCCACGCTGTCCTTGTTCACGGTTGTACAGCTCGGGGTCTACTCCCTGGCGCAGATACCAGTGGGCATCCTGCTGGACAGGATCGGCGTCCGCAAGGTGATCGCGGGCGGCGCCCTTGTGATGGCCACCGGACAGATCGCCCTCGGGCTGGCGGATGATCTGACGCTCGCTCTGAGCGCACGAATCCTTATCGGCCTTGGTGACGCCGCGGCATTCACCTCGGTGATACGCCTGATTCCTGCCTGGTTCACCCCCGGGGCGGCGTCCATGATGACGCAGCTGACCGGAGTGACAGGCCAGCTGGGCCAGGTCATCTCATCCTTTCCGTTCGCGTGGGCGTTGCGCGAGTACGGTTGGCAGAGTGCTTTTATCGCACTCGGTGCCGCCGGGGTGCTTGCGGGCCTGCTCGCCTGGGTGGGAGTGCGCGACTGGCCGGTCCGAAGGAAGCGGCAGGAGACGCCCGACGTCGCCGCGGAGATCCCGAGCCTGATATCCACCGTCAAGGAGCCCGGGGCCTGGTTGGGTTTCTGGACCCACTACGTCGGGGGATTCCCGGCCATGGTGTTCATGCTGATCTGGGGTGTGCCCTTCCTGCAGATCGCGAACGGCATGAGCGCGGGGCTGGCCGCGGGAATCATCGTTATCCAACCGCTTGCGGGAATCGTTACCGGACCGCTGATCGGAAGGTTGACGGGGCTGCATCCCCTGCGCCGTACCTGGCTCGTGTACACGGCGGCCGTGCTGACGATCGTGGCCTGGTTGCCCTTGCTACTGCGGGATGGGCCGGCTCCACTGTGGGTGATCATCGTCTTGCTGTGCGTGCTCTCGCTTTCCGCCTCCGCATCCGCCATCGCCTTCGACTTCGTGCGCACCTCGGTGCATCCGGCTCGGGCCGGGATCGCCAACGGGCTGGCCAACATGGGCGGGTTCTCCGCGACCCTGCTGACGGCGTGGATCATCGGCCTGGCGCTGGATCGTTTTGCCACGAACGATATCTACACGGCCGGGGACTACCGTGCGGCGATGGCCCTGCAGGGGGCGGTCATGGCGGTCGGTCTTGCGGGCGTCGCTCTATCGAAGCGCGCCACCCGGCGACGTATGGCCGAGCGGGGAACCGTGGTCCCACCGATCCGCGATGTCATCAAGAGATACCGCGACGGCCAGTAGCCGGCGGATGCTCCAACCATTCGCGTTCACCCGGGGATATCAGAGGACCACAGTTGGCCGGGATGCAACTGGGCATCGGTGAAGATCCGGGCTCCGGAACCACGCCGGCGCAGGTCGACGTCGTCAATGACACGCGCCGGAAGCGATAGCTTGCGTACCTGCCGCTCGATCTCGAATACCGGGAACTCTCGGTCCGAGGCGGCGAGCACGATATTGCCGAAGCGGCGGCCCTTGAGGATCGAGGGATCGACGATCGCGATCATGTGCGCGAAGTGACGGCCCACAGTGGCGATCTCCTCGCCGAGGCGGCTCAGGCCGGTCGAGGCGATCGAGTTCATGATGTAGATGCCACCGGGCCCGAGCACCTCGTGAGCTCTCTCGGCGCATTCGGAGGTGCGCAGCTGGGCGGGAACCTCGCGATTGCGGAAAGCATCGCGGATGACGACATCCCAGAGGGCATGGGTGGTGTCCAGGGCGTGGCGTGCCTCGTCCGCGCGAATGCGCAGGCGAGGAGCGGGTGGAAGATCGAACCACTCGCGCACGTAGCGGGCGAGGGCACCGTCGAGTTCGATAGCCAGCTGCTTCGATCCGGCGTGCTCGGCGTCGAGGGCCCGTGCGAGCGCACAGCCCGCGCCACCCAGATGGAGAGCGCGCAGGGGAACCGTCTTGCCGAGCGTGGCAGCGATGATCAGGTCGATGTGCTGCATATACTCGAATTCGAGGTAGCTCGGATCATCCAGGTCCAGCGCGGAGGACTCGGCGCCATCGAGATACAGCGTGATGAGGCTCGGCTGGTAGGGATGCTGTCCGATCTCCGCTAGCGCGAAATCGGTCTGAACGGGTTCCAGGGGAAGACGATCAAGCGGGGACAGCGACTTGCTGGATCTGTTCGAGCGGGTCACCCCTCAACCATATCGCGTGTGGATTGTCGCGTCGCATTTTGTGTCGGAGGGGGAGCGTAGGCTGAGTGGAAGAAGAAGCGGGGTAGAAGCAAGCCCAAGGAGGTGTCATGTCGCGAGCACCGCGGTCCACGCAGGCACGGCGCGATTGGGGGAGCGATGATTCCGGCACCCCGATTCTGCACGTGGATATGGATGCCTTCTTCGTCTCCGTGGAGTTGATGGATCGCCCGGAGTTGGCCGGGAAACCGGTGGCGGTGGGTGGAAAGGAGCGCGGCGTCGTCTCCGCGGCCTCTTACGAGGCACGCACCTACGGGGTGAACTCGGCCATGCCGGTCGGGCAGGCGTTCCGGCGGTGTCCGCAGCTCATCATGCTTCCTCCCAACGGGGCCAGATACTCTGCGGTGTCGAAGCAGGTGATGGCTATCCTCAGAGATATCACCCCTCTCGTGGAACAGGTCTCCGTGGATGAGGCCTTCCTCGATGTATCCGGAGCTCGGAGGCTTTTCGGCTCTCCCGTGCAGATCGCAATGGATCTGCGGCAGCGGGTGCGTACGGAGGTCGGAGTCCCCGCCTCAGTGGGTATTGCGGCCACGAAACACGTGGCGAAGGTGGCCTCCGCGCACGCGAAACCGGATGGGCTGCTGCTCATACCCGAATCGGCCACCACCCGCTTCCTGCACTCTCTGCCCGTGGGCGCCCTCTGGGGCGTGGGGGAGAAGACCCGTGAGCGCCTGGAGATACAGGGGGTGGAGACCGTCGCCGATCTGGCGAACCTGGGCAAGGAACGGCTCATTCGCATCCTCGGCCGGGCCGGCGGAACGCATCTGTATGAGTTGGCCATGGGTATCGATCCGCGTCCGGTCGTCACCAGCCGCGAGGAGAAGTCCGTGGGTCGGGAGGTGACCTTCTTCGATCACGTATCGGACAGGACCCAGCTCGAACACGTCCTGTTGTCGCAGGCGCACGATACGGCGCGGCGGCTGCGTGCCCGCGGGCTCTTCGCGGGAGTGGTTGCCATCAAGGTCCGCTTCGCGGATTTCTCCACCATCTCGCGCTCGGCCACCCTCTCTCAGGCCAGCAACGTGGCCCAGGATCTCTATCGGCAGGCACGCAGTCTCCTGAGCGGCATACGGATCCCGGCGGACGGCCTGCGGTTGCTGGGGCTGCGTGCCGAACAGCTCTCCACGGGCGGCGGTGGTATCCAGCTCGCCTGGGACGACGATCCTCGCCGCGCCGAAGCCGAGGGCGTCATGGATCTGGTGGGAGAGAAGTTCGGGGCCGGAGCAATCCGCCCGGCGAGTCTGCTGGGAAAGGAACGGGAGAGGAGACCGGACGGAAAGGAACGGGAGAAGAGGCCGGACGGAACGGGAGAGGAGGCCGGACCGTGAGAACGGCGATTCTACGGCTCGTGAGGAGAGCGGCAAGTGAGCAGAAGTGAGTGAGGGAACCGAGGAGAAGTGAGTGAGGGAACCAATGCGAGGAAGTCCGCCATGCGCGAAGTCGCCGGGGCGCGGCGATCCACGAAGCCGGGGAGGTGGACTTCTCTACTGCTCAGGTAAAAGCGCAGGTGAACAGTGGCGGAGCTGCGGATGGCGGGCAAGGCAGGGCCGGTTGTGGGGATCTCGCGGCCCGGTAATAACCTGTGGAAAGAGTGGGAAAGACACGAGAAATGTATCGTTTGAGGAACAGTTCACCTCGTTGATGGCGAGCAGACTACCCGGCGACTTCGGCAACGCGATAGGCTTGGGCTTACACCGACCAACGAGGAGACAACATGCCTCTTTCTGAATATGAACGAAAGATGCTTGAGGAACTCGAGGCGCAGCTCGCCGATGAGGATCCAAGCTTTGCGGACACGCTCAAACCAGAGCCGCCGTCCGCCGCAGCTCCCATGCGTCTTTCCATTCGCCATCTTGTTCTTGGGCTGCTGATTGCCGTTCTGGGCATCGCCATCCTGGTGGGTGGTATCGCATTCGAGCTCGTGCTCGTAGGCGTCCTCGGTGTGGTCGTCATGTTCGGAGGATTCTGGTACATCACGGAGGGGATGCATGCCGGGCCGGCCGATCCCGGTGCCGCTCCGAAGAAGCCCAAGCGCTCCGGCGGAGGGAACTTCATGTCTCGCCAATCCGAGGAATGGAACCGCCGCAAGCGCGGCCAACGCTGAAGCTCTCGTCCAACACTGACGCCGAGTTCAAGCGCCAGTCAACTTCAAGACCCGTCAAATCCGCGGTATACGCCCGTGGAGTTGGCGGGTCTCTTGTGTGCGGCCCAGAGCCGGCTTGGACAGCCTAGGGCTGCCGTGACGAGCTCGGGAGTTTCGGCGGCCTTGAACAGTCCGTCCGGTGACCTGCGAGGCCCGCTCCACTGCGTCCTCCACATCGCTCCCGCCGCTATCCCCACTTCGCTCCCACTACCTCCTCCACCGTGCTCCCGGGCCGGCGATTCAGGCCGTATTCCGCCCCCGCCACGGTGCCTTGGCCATGGCCCTCTCGATTCTGCGACCCTTTTCCGTCCCGATGCCGGAGATTTCACTCCACGTGAGTTATCGGCGGCATTTCTGAGTTTTCTCTGTGAGAGACACCGAAGGTGTCCTTGCTTGTGGAGGAATGTGGAGTAAAGTGGTGGCTACGTTGACGGTGGGGAGGAGGACGGGTGTTTCTTGGAACATACGAGCCTCGGCTTGATGACAAGGGGCGCCTGATCCTTCCTGCCAAGTACCGGGACCAGCTTCAGGGTGGTCTGGTCATGACGCGAGGCCAGGAGCACTGTCTCTACGTTTTCCCATACACCTCGTTTGTGGAAATGCAGGAACAGTTGCAGCGCGCGCCGCTCACCTCCAAGGAGGCGCGTTCCTATCTCCGTGTGTTCCTCTCCGGTGCGGTCGACGAAGTACCTGACAAGCAGGGCCGGATCACGATTCCAGCCAGCCTGCGTAGTTACGCGGGCCTGGAGCGCGAACTGGCGGTCATCGGAACCGGAAATCGGATAGAGATCTGGGACCAGGCGGCTTGGAACGCGTACTTGACGGAACAGGAAGCGGCTTTCGCCGATCGTGAGGACGAGGTAATTCCGGGACTCTTTTGATCCTGGTCGGTGTTCTCTCCTGTCAGTCTGAGGCAATTCCCCAGCTTCAGGATGGCAGGAGCGGAACACTGCTCAGGAGGGGTGTCGTAGCCAGAGAGGAGAGACAATGGCAGACACGCCCTTTGGGTCAGACCGTGCTGACGTCGATGCGACAGACAGTTCGATCGAAAAGACCGAAGTGCGGGCCGCCGGCAACGCTTTGCACGTTCCGGTTCTCCTCGAAGAGTGCATCGATCTGCTCGCCCCGGGCCTTGCGGGCGACTCTCCCGTCATGATCGATGCGACGCTGGGAATGGGCGGCCATACATACGCCTTTCTCCAGCGTTTCCCTCAACTCACCGTGGTAGGGATCGATCGCGACCCGGAAGCCATTGGATTGGCCGGTGAACGTCTCGCGGAGTTCGGAGCGCGTTTCCGGCCCGTTCGCGCCACCTACGACCAGATCGACGACGTCGCCCGCGAGCACGGACGATCCGGCCGCGTCCAGGCGATCCTCATGGACCTGGGTGTCTCATCGTTGCAGCTGGATGAGGAGGCCCGTGGGTTCTCCTATTCGCACGACGCTCCGCTGGATATGCGGATGGACACCTCCCAGGGCAGGACGGCCGCGGACATCCTCGCGCTCTCGAGCGTCGGGGAGATCGCCCGTGTCCTCTCCGACTACGGCGACGAGCGCTTCGCGCTGAAGATCGCCCGGCGCATCGTCGCCACCCGGGAGAAGGAGCCCATCGCCCGGACGGCGCAGCTGGCCGAGCTCGTCAAGGCTTCCATTCCCGCGGCAACCCGCCGTACGGGGGGAAACCCGGCGAAGAGAACCTTCCAAGCGTTGCGAATCGCCGTCAATGACGAACTCGCGGTCCTCGAACGTGCGATGCCGAATGCGGTGGCCTCGCTCGCCGTCGGTGGGCGTATCGCGGTGGAGTCCTACCAGTCGTTGGAGGACAAGATCGTCAAGCGGGAACTCGCCAAGGGGGCGCGTTCCACCACCCCGGCCGGTCTTCCGATGGAACTGCCCGGCCACGAACCCTACCTCCGACTTCTTACACGTGGCGCTCAAAAGGCGAGCGCCACGGAAGCAGCTGTGAATCCTCGCAGCGCATCCGTCCGACTCCGTGCTGCCGAGCGGCTGCGCGACGAAGGGAGCCAGCTATGAGCGCAATCCCCGCAACCTCTGCGCGTCGGAGCAGCGAGGCCCCGCAACGGATCTCGGACCATCAGGTCATCAGCGGCCTGCCGAAGCTCACCCTGGTCCCGACCCCGGCCCCGGCCAGAGGGTTCATCGGCACGGTCGTCGCCTGCCTGGTGCTCTTTCTCGGAGCTTTCGGACTGGTCTTCTTCCTGAACACCAAGATGGTGGCAACCGCCTATGAGATCCAGAACGTGAACCGCGAGATCAACGCCGCGGCAGCGACCTTGGAGACGCTGACCGACGAGGTGGTCCATCTCTCCACGCCGAACGGCCTGTCTGAGCGGGCGAGCGAACTGGGACTCGAACCCGCCACGGATGTACGCCATCTGGACCTGGCCACCGGTAGTGTCGTGGTACCGGCCGATCCCGAAGCTCTGCCTTCCGGCATGGAAGAGGACGCGGCGGCTGGCGAATCAACCGAGACCGCCCCGGAAGTTGCGGATGCGGCGCAGACGCAAGGAAACTAGATGGCCGAGAAGAAGGATCATCCTCGACTTCGGGCGATAGGGGTGAGCTTTTCTGAACGGTTGGAGGCATTTCGCCGCCAACCGGCGCATCTGCGTCGCCTGCGTTCGATCTTCGTCCTCTTTACCATCAGCGCCATGCTGCTCGGAGTGCGGCTGGTCGATCTCCAGGTGGTGCGTGCGGACTCGCTGTCGGAGAGCGCCTCGGAATTCCGTACCCGCGAGGAGAAGATACAGGCCAAGCGTGGAGACATCCTCGACTCCTCGGGGGCGGTGCTGGCCACCTCGGTTGAGCGCTACAACGTGGCGGTGAATCAGGAGGCGATTGCCAGCTACGTCCACTACGAGGAGAACGAGGACGGCAAGATGGTCCCCGTCGGCTCCGGACCGGCCGAGGCCGCCAAACAGCTGGCGCCGCTCCTGGAGATGGATCAGGCCGAACTCGGCGGTCTGCTGCTGGGAGGCGAGGAGAAGAAGACCTTCGTCTACATCAAGAAGGACATCTCGCCGGAGCTATGGCGCGAGATACGTGCACTGCGCATCGCCGGCATCGAGCCTGAACAGGTCATGAAGCGCGACTATCCGAACGGGAACGTCGGCGGAAACATCCTGGGATACATCGGTTTGACGGGAGAATCCCAGGAGGACGGCGCCTATGAGACGCCGTCCGGCCAGGCCGGCATCGAACGCACCCAGAACGATGTCCTGACGGGCGAGGACGGCTCCATCAGCTACCAGGTTGCCGACGGCACGGTGCTCCCGAACGCCCAACGGACAGAGGTCCCCGCCGTCGACGGCTCCGATGTCCGCCTCACCATCGACCGAGATCTGCAGAAGACCCTTCAGGACGCCGTGGACAAGCCGGTTGCCGAACAGGGAGCCGAGTGGGCGTCCGCCGTCGTCCTGGAGATCGGGACCAACCGGGTACTGGCCCTGGCCGATTCCGGAACCCCGGATCCCGGGGACCTCGCCGGAACGTCCTCGGAGAACTGGGGCTCACGCGCGGTGCAAGCCGTCGTCGAACCCGGATCCACGGGCAAGCTCATCACCTTCGCCACCGCTGTGGACCAGGGGACGGTCACCCCCGACAGCACGTTCTACGTTCCCGATCTCATCACGATGCCGAACGGCGAGAGCATCAAGGACAACGATGCTCACGGGGCCCAGGAGATGACGGTCGCCGGCATCCTCGCGAAGTCCTACAACACCGGGCTGGTGCAGATCGGCGACACCGTCTCGGACGAGACCCGCTTCGGATACATGCAGAAGTTCGGGATCGGTTCCAAGACGGGTATCGAGCTGCCCGCCGAATCCGGTGGCCTGCTGTGGAACCCCGACACCTGGGACAACCGCACTCGGTACACCACGATGTTCGGCCAGGGATGGGCGGCCACCACCCTGCAGCTGGGCCAGATGGTCTCGATCATCGGCAACGATGGCGTCAGTGTGCCCGTCCACATCATCGACTCGACGATCGATCCCGACGGCCAGGAACATCCCACGGTGGTGGGCGATTCCGAGCGGGTCATCTCATCCGAGACGTCCCAGACGATGCTCGACATGATGCAGGCCGTCACCGATACCAATTCCACGGGCTGGCGCGCCGCGGTACCCGGGTACAATATTGCCGGAAAAACGGGAACCGCTCAGGTTCCCGACGAGAACGGTCAGCTGACCAAGCGTGTGGGCACGTTCGTGGGTGTCGTACCGGCAGAGGATCCGCAGATCGCGATCGCCGTGACGGTGTACAACGCCGACGGCGCCAGCTACGGCGGAGACGTCGCCGCCCCGGTCTTCAAGGAGACCACGTCCTTCGCGGTCCGGCAGCTGGGCATTGCGCCCTCGACCGTTCCGCTCGTTCGTTTGCCGTGGTATCCGGGAGAGGTGGTTGATTCCGATGGCTGAGCTTGCTGAGCTAGCAGAGCTGGTCGATGGAGAGTGCGCGCGGGGCGCCACCGTCAGCGGCGTGACCTCCGATTCGCGGCAGGTCGCCCCCGGCATCCTCTTCGCCGCCGTGCCGGGACAGCATGTACATGGGGCCCGGTTCGCGGCGGGCGCCATCGCGGCGGGCGCCGCGGCGGTGGTGACCGATCCGGAGGGCGCCGAGATCATCGAGAGTCTGACCGGCGTGGACGTACCGCTTCTCGTGGTTCCGAATGTCTCCAGCAGGCTTGGCGAGATCGCGGCTGAGATCTACGGAAACCCGGCGGATCGGCTCCGCACGTTCGCGATCACGGGCACGAACGGAAAGACCACCACCACCTTCCTCTTGGAGCACATCCTGGCCGAACTGGGCCGTGTGACGGGCTTGATCGGCACGGTCTCACTGCGATTGGCGGGCCATGAGATCCCCGCTGCAATGACCACCCCGATGCCGGCGGACTTCCAACGGCTACTTGCCGACCTCGTGTGCCGCGGCGGCACTGACCTGGTTATCGAGGCCTCCTCGCATGCTCTGGCTCAGGGACGCACCGATCCCGTGCGCTTCGACGTGGCCGGTTTCACGAACCTCACCCAGGATCACCTGGACTTCCACAACTCCTTCGACGAGTACTTCGCCGCCAAGGCCTCTCTCTTCACCGCTCGGCGGTGCCGCCGCGCGGTCATCTGTGTCGACGACGAATGGGGACGGCGCCTCGTGGATCTGGCCGTCGGGGAACTGGGGCCCACGAACGTCACTGCACTCGCGCTCTCGTCCGCGCTGCCGAAGGGCGTGACAGGGTGGAAGGTAGCGGCCCAGGCCGGTGCGAACTCCACCCGTATCCTCATGGAATCCACGGCGGGGGAGAGGATCGAGCTCTCCACGGCTCTTCCGGGCGCCTTCAACGTGGCCAACGTTTCCCTTGCCGCGGCGATGGCCGTTGCCGCGGGCATCTCGCCCGCGGACATCCCCACCAATGTGAGTCCGGCCGTACCGGGCCGAATGGAGGTCATCTCCGAGGAACCCCGGGTGGTCGTGGACTTCGCGCACAACACCGATGCGCTCGTCAAGGCGATGGAAGCCCTGCGGGAGACGACGCGGGGCCGGCTCGTCGTCGTCACCGGTTCCGCCGGTGAACGGGACAAGGGCAAGCGGCCCGCCATGGGCGAGGCGGTTGCCCGCCATGCGGATGTCGCGATCATTACAGACGACGATCCTCATTCGGAGGATCCAGCGGCGATCCGCCGGGATGTTCTCGCAGGCACCGTCGGTATCGGAACGCCGGTCGAGGAGATCGCCGACAGGGCCGAAGCCATCCGCGTGGCGATTTCCGGCGCTCGGCCAGACGATACTATTCTCCTTGCGGGGCGAGGACATGAGACCATCCAAGAGGTTGGCGAGGAGCAGATCGAACTGGATGACCGTGTCGAAGCCCGGCGCGCACTTGCCGACCGTGCGGTGCGAATCAGTCAGGAGAAGAACGTATGATTCCCGTGACATTGGCGCAGCTGGCCAAGGATTGCGATGGACAGGTTGTGGGCGCTCCCACAACCCTCATCAGCGATCTCAGTACGGACACCCGCACGGTGACGCCCGGTGCGATTTTCGCCGCCATCAAGGGCGCCCGCGTGGATGGCGCCACCTTGGCCGGTCAGGCGTTGGCCGACGGCGCTTCCGCGATTCTCACGAGCGATCCCGTCACGGCTGTGGCATGCGGGGCGAAGCCGGAGGACATCGTCGTCGTCGATGACGTACAGAGCGCTATCGGAAAGCTGGCACGGGCGAACCTTGCCCGCGTGCGTGAGAGCGGCAACCCGGACCTGAAAGTCGTCGCGATAACCGGCTCGGTCGGAAAGACGACGACGAAGGACCTGCTCGCCGCGATTCTGGCAGAGCGCGGGCCCATCATCGCCCCTCCGGGCTCCTTCAACAACGAACTGGGCCTGCCGCTGACCGTGCTGCGGGCGGACGATCGGACCGCCACCCTCGTGTTGGAGATGGGTGCGGACAGGATCGGCAACATCGACTATCTGACCTCGATCGCTCCTCCGGACGTCTCCGCGGTTCTCATCGTGGCCCGGGCCCACCTGGGGGAGTTCGGTGGCATCGAGAACGTGGCGCTGGCGAAAAGCGAGCTGGTGAGCGGAACCGTCCCAGGCGGCTCCGTCATCCTCAACGCCGACGATCCGCGGGTTTCGGCCATGGCCGACCTCGCCCGTGGGCCGGTTGTCACCTTCTCGCGTCTCGGAGCCAAGGACGCCGACGTCGCCGCGCGGGAGATTCGCGTGGATGAGACGGGGCGCGCCGAATTCACCCTGGTCACCGCTGAAGCAGAGGCCCCGGTCTCGCTGCGCCTGGTCGGTGAACATCACGTAGCGAACGCCTTGGCCGCGGCGGCCGTCTCCCTGTCGCTCGGAGTGGATCTGACGCACATCGTGGACGTCTTGAGCTCCGTGGGCCCCGCGAGCCCGCATCGCATGGACGTGCAGAGCGTCCGTGGAATTACGATCATCGACGACGCCTACAACGGCAATCCCGATTCCATGCGCGCGGGCATCGCCGCTCTGGCGCGTCTGGGCAAGGACCGCCGCAGGATCGCCGTCTTGGGAGCAATGCTGGAGCTGGGAGAAGCGAGCGATGCCGAACACGCAGCGCTCGCACCCGTCCTGCGCGAGGCGGGGGTCGCCGCTGTCGTGTGCGTGGGTGAGGGCGTCGAAGCGCTGTCCCTCGCCGCCTCGGACGAAGGCATCGACGTCATCGAAGCCGCCAACCCGGACGAGGCCTTGGAGCTTCTGGATAATCTGTTCGTGACGGGGGACGTCGTCCTCTTCAAGGGATCGAACGGCTCGGGCGTCTGGAGAATCGCCGACGCCCTGGTGGGGGAGGAAGACTAAATGCTCGCAATCCTGATTTCGGGGGCCTTTGGCTTCGCCATCACCTTGGTGGGTACCCCGCTGCTCATCAAACTCCTGGTCAAGCGAGAATACGGCCAGTTCATCCGGCAGGACGGACCGACGACGCACCAGACCAAACGTGGCACGCCCACCATGGGCGGCGTCATCATCATCATCGCCACCGTCCTAGGCTACGTCATGGGCAACCTGCTCACCGGCCGCGGCCCCAACGCGTCCGGCATGCTGCTGCTATTCCTGATGGCAGGTCTTGGATTCATCGGATTCCTCGACGATTTCGCGAAGATCCGGCAGAAGCAGTCCCTCGGCCTGACGCCCTGGATGAAGATCGTAGGGCAGGCCATCGTCGGCATCACCTTCGCGGTCCTGGTGCTGCAATTCCGCAACGGGGACAACCGCACTCCCGCCACCACCCGGATCTCCTTCATCCGCGATACCGGCATAAACCTGGCGTTCGCCGGCGCCGTCATCGGCATCATCCTCTTCGTCATCTGGGCGAATTTCCTCATCACGTCGTGGTCCAACGCGGTGAACCTGACCGATGGACTGGACGGGCTGGCCGCCGGAGCCTCCATGCTCGCCTTCGGCGCCTATACGGTCATCACCATCTGGCAGTCCAATCAGGCCTGCCACGGCGTGCTGGGGGCGGCTCCGGGATGCTACGACGTGCGCGACCCCCGCGATCTGGCCATCGTGTGCGCCGCGATCGTGGGCGCGTGTTTCGGATTCCTGTGGTGGAACACCTCACCGGCGCAGATCTTCATGGGAGACACCGGTTCGCTCGCCCTCGGCGGTGCCTTCGCTGGACTCTCCATCCTGACCCACACCGAGTTCCTCGCCCTCCTCATCGGCGGCCTCTTCCTTCTCGAGGTCTTCTCGGACGTGATCCAAGTGGGATTCTTCAAGCTGACGAAAAAACGAGTGTTCCGAATGGCGCCCCTGCACCACCACTTCGAGTTGAAGGGGTGGAAGGAAGTCACGGTCGTCGTTCGCTTCTGGATCATCGAGGCGATCTTCGCCGCTGTAGCGCTCGGCATCTTCTACGCTGAATGGTTGGCCAAGCAATGACAATCCTGACCAACCCCGGTGCCGTGGATATGGCCGGCAAACGCATTGCCGTCGTCGGCCTGGGCAAGTCGGGGCGGGCAAGCCTACGGACGCTTGCCGCGCTCACAGACGCCGTCCTGAGCGCATGGGATTCCAACGCCGAGGCGGTTGCGGGTGTGGAGGCCTCCGCCGTCGAGACGGCTCAGGCGGTCCCCGACTCGGAAGAGCTCGCCGCATGCGTCATGCGCTGGCGGCCGGACGTGATCGTGCCGGCCCCGGGTATCCCGGAGATCTCCCCGCTCTTTCAGGAGGCCCAGCGCGCCGGCATCGAACTCTGGAGTGAAATCGAGCTGGCCTGGCGGCTTCGTGCCGTCGGCCCGGACGGTTCCAGCGCCCCCTGGCTGTGCGTCACGGGCACCAATGGGAAGACCACCACCGTGTCCATGCTGGAGTCGATCCTGCAGCAGGCAGGACTGCGCGCGATCGCGGTGGGCAACGTCGGCAATCCCGCGGTCACCGAGACCACCAGGACTGACCCCGATGCGCCCGGCGCCTTCGCCGTGGAGCTGTCCTCCTTCCAGCTGCGCACCACGTCCTCGGTTTCCGCAGCGGGCTCGGTGTGCCTGAACTTCGCCGACGATCACCTGGAGTGGCATGGCGATCGGGAGGCGTACTGGCGTGCCAAGGCGCGAATCTACGAGCACACCAGGGTCGCCTGCGTCTATCCCGTCGGCGATGAGACGGTCCAGCGGATGGTCGACGACGCCGACGTTCTCGAGGGTGCGCGTGCGATCGGCGTCGGCCTCGGCATTCCCTCGGTGGGGCAGATCGGAGTGGTCGAGGACCTCGTCGTCGATCGTGCTTTCACTGATAACCGGCACCGTGAAGGCGTCGAACTCTTCGAGATCTCCGATCTCTCGCATCTGGCTCCCGCGGCAGGGGAGCTGCCCGCCCACATTGCGAAGGACGCCATGACCGCCGCCGCTCTGGCGCGATCCATTGGCGTCGCAGCGGCTGACATCCGCGCCGCCTTGCGCTCCTTCCAGCCCGGCCGCCACCGAATCGAGCTGATCGCCACGATCGACGACGTGGCCTACGTCGACGATTCCAAGGCGACGAACGCCCATGCGGCCCGCGCCTCCCTCATGGGACAGCGTGATGGCTCGGTGGTATGGATCGCCGGTGGATTGGCCAAGGGCTCCCGGTTCGAGGAACTGGTGGAACAGGTGGAGGGCAAGCTGCGCGGCGTCGTGGTCATCGGCAGGGACCAGAAGCCGTGGCGCGATGCTCTCGGGGGTTTGCGGGCTCCGGTCACGTGGATCGCTCCCGAATCCGCGCATCCGATGCGCGAGGCGGTGGACAGGGCGCGCGAGATGGCGTCTCCCGGAGACACCGTCCTGCTGGCGCCGGCCTGCGCCTCCATGGATCAGTTCACCTCCTATGCGCAGCGGGGCGAGGAGTTCGCCCGTGCCGTACGGGGCCGCCATGGATAGCAGGACGAAGACCAGAACCGGGCGTCGACCGAGTGCCTCGCGTGGGCGCGGCTCCCGGATCCCCAAGCTTCGCTACTTCGCGGGGCGGATGCCCGAATCCGAGGAGGAAGCCCGCCGGGTGCGTGACATCATGCACCAGTCGATCATCTTCGCCGTCGTGGCGACCTTCTTTCTACTGGTGCTGGGGATCGTCATGGTCTATTCCGCCACCGGCCCCTCCAGCATTCGCGAACTCGATTCTTTGAATACGGTGGGCGCGGGCACCTTCAAGGTGGCCAATACCCACATGATCCTCTCCCTGGTGGGCGTGGCCCTTGCGATAGTGGCCGCTCTGCTCCCGGTGCAGCTCTACCTGATCTTCGCCAACGTCCTCTTCGCCTTCGGACTCATGCTGCAGTCCCTCATCTTCATCACGGGAAGCGGCCGCGCCGCCGGCGGCAACCTCAACTGGCTGCGCATCGGCTCCTTCTCGATGCAGCCCTCCGAATTCCTGAAGCTGGCCACCGTCGTGTGGCTCGCGGCGTGGCTGTCTCAGCTGCGAAAGCACAACCGGACATTGCGCGATTACCTCATCCCCTCCGGGGTGGGGGCAATGGTCGCACTGGTCCTGGTGCTCCTGGGGCGAGATCTGGGAACCGGGCTGATCTTCATGATGATCACGGCGGGGATGTTGTGGTTGGCGGACATCTCGTGGAAGTATCTGGCCGCGGCCGGCGGACTGGCTGCCGTGGGCGTTGCCATTCTGGTGCTGCTCGAAGGCTCGCGAAGCGGACGTTTCGCCCAATACTTCGATCATCTGATCTACGGTCCCGACCCGAGCCAACCCTCGCAACCCGATTTCGCGCTATGGGCCTTCGGTTCCGGAGGGATCGGGGGATCTGGCCTGGGAACCGGTGCCGAGAAGTGGCCCGGTAATCTCGCCGAAGCCCAGACGGACTACATCTTCGCGGTGGTGGGCGAGGAACTCGGTCTCCTGGGCTGCCTCGTCGTCGTCGGAATGTTCGCGTTGCTGGGCTGGAGCCTTTACCGGATCTGCCGCTACCATCCCAGCCCGTTCGGGCGCCTCGTGGTGGGCGGCATCGGGATCTGGTTGTGCGGCCAGGCCTGCGCAAACATGATGGTGGTGACCGCTCTGCTTCCCGTCTTCGGAGTTCCGCTGCCGTTCATGTCCCAGGGCGGCACCGCGGCCATCGCCTGTCTCCTCGGGGTGGCGGTGGCCATCTCGGCGGCCCTCGCGGTGCCAGGTGTGCGTGAATCCTTCCGGGTGCGCCCGAACCTGGCCTACCGTGCCCGCGCCGTAATGAAAAGAGGATCCCATGAGTGACCTGAGTGTAGTTCTAGCGGGCGGCGGCAGCGCCGGCCATGTCAACCCTCTCCTTGCCACCGCGCACGCTCTGAAGAATCACAACGTGAGAGTGCGGGCCGTGGGGACCAAGGAGGGCTTGGAGGCGACGCTCGTTCCCGAGGCCGATGTGGAGCTCTCGCTCATCGACAAGGTTCCCTTCCCGCGTCGCCCCAATATGGCGGCCCTGCGATTCCCGGGCCGCTACCGTGGAGCGGTCGCCGAAGCCGGGCGCATCCTCGATGAAGCGGGAGCCGACGTCGCCGTCGGATTCGGCGGTTTCGTCTCCACCCCGGTCTATCAGGCAGCCAAGAAACGGGGAATCCCCGTCGTCATCCACGAACAGAACGCGAAGGCAGGCCTCGCCAACCGCTACGGAGCTCGTTTCGCGGCGGCGGTGGGATTGACCTTCCCCTCGACCAACCTTGAGGCCGCCCACGGGCAGACCCGCTGCGTGGGCCTTCCACTGCGTCCGGCCATCGCGAACCTCGCGCAGGCCCGGACCGATGACCCGCGCGCACACCGCGAGGAGGCCGCCTCGCGACTCGGATTGGACCCGCGGCGGACGACCCTCGTCGTGACCGGCGGTTCGCTGGGCGCCCAGCATCTCAACGATGTCGTGATCTCCTGCGCGGAGCAGCTCGGCGACGTCCAGGTGCTGCACCTGACCGGAAACGGGAAGGACGAGCGGGTGCGGGAGGCGACGGCGTCGCTGCCTCACTATCACGTTCTCGCCTATCTGTCAGCGATGGAAGATGCCTATGCCGTGGCCGATCTCGTGGTGTGCCGCTCCGGGGCGGGTACCGTCGCCGAACTCAGCGCTCTCGGCTTGCCGGGATTCTTCGTGCCGCTTCCCATCGGCAATGGCGAGCAGGAGTTCAATGCGTCCGACGTCGTGAAGGCTGGAGGGGCCGAGCTCGTACGCGACAAGGAGTTCACGTCGCAGGTCTTCTCCTCCCGCGTGCTGCCGCTGTTGGAGGATGCGGACAAGCTCGCCACCATGGGGCGCGCAGCTCGCGGTGTGAGCCCGGTCGACGCGGCCGAGCGTCTCGCGGCCCTCATCTTCGAGGCCGGAGCCGGCGGGAGGCGCAAGTGACCTATCACCTCATCGGTATCGGCGGTGCCGGCATGTCTGTGGTCGCCGAACTGCTCATGGCCGGTGGCGCCACCGTCTCCGGTTCGGACGCCAGGGCGTCTGCCGCCACCGACCATCTCGTGTCCTTGGGAGCTTCCGTCAGTATCGGCCAGGCGGCGGACAACGTGCCGCGGGACGCCGTCGTCGTCGTTTCCTCGGCGATCAGACGGACCAATCCCGAGTACGCCATCGCATTGGAACGCGGGCAGCGGATCCTTCACCGTTCCCAGGCGCTCGCCCTGGCCAGTGCGGGCCGGGATTTCGTCGCCGTCGCAGGAGCGCACGGCAAGACGTCCACCTCGGCCATGCTTGCGGTGGCATTGCGCGAACTCGGGGCGGATCCCTCATGGGCTATCGGCGGGACCGTCACCGGAGTGGGCGCGGGTGCGCATCTGGGCGAAGGCACGGTGCTGGTCGCCGAGGCCGACGAGTCGGATGCCTCTTTTCTCAACTACACGCCGCGCCTGGAGATCGTCACCAACGTGGAGCCCGATCACCTGGACCATTACGGGAGTCGCGAGGCCTTCGAGGAGGCCTTCGTCGAGTTCTCGCGCCGTCTGGTTCCTGAGGGACTGCTCGTCGTCTGTGCGGACGACGACGGCGCCGCGCGGCTCGGCCTCCAGTCCCGCTCCGAGGGGATCCGCGTGGTCTCCTACGGGAGGGGAGAGGCGCTCGTCGGAGCCGAACGCCATGTGCGCATCGCGGATGAATCCCACATGCGCGGGCGCGCCTCCGGCAGCTTCGTGGACGAGACCGGAACATACCCGGTGCGGCTGCAAGTGGTTGGCGGACACAATCTTCTGAACGCCGCGGGCGCATGGGCCGCGGGAATCGAACTAGGTCACGATCGGGCGGCGTTGGCTCACGCCCTGGGCGAGTTCGCCGGCACCGGCCGCCGCTTCGAGACGAAGGGGGAGGAAGGCGGAATCACGGTCATCGACGATTACGCCCACCATCCCACAGAGGTGGCCGCCACGCTCCAGGCCGCGCGCGAGAGGGCGGGGGACGGACGTGTGCTCGTGCTGTTCCAGCCGCATCTGTACTCGCGTACCCGCAACTTCGCGAACGAGTTCGCTCGGGCGCTGGAGCTTGCCGACGTCGTCGTGGTCACGGGGGTCTATGCGGCCCGGGAGGATCCGATGCCGGGCGTGGAAGGAGATCTCATCGCCGGAGCCATGGACGCAGGCGTTTTCATCCAGGACAAGAACGAGGCGGCCTCGTGGATCGCGGACCAGGCCAGGAGGAATGACATCGTGCTCACGGTCGGTGCGGGCGATGTCACCGAGCTGGGACCCCAGATCCTGAGGCGGATCGCTGCACGATGAAACCGCCCAAGAGAGTCGGTAAGCCCCGTAGACTCGCCACCCCACCGCAACGCCAGGACGGGGAGGACACGCGTTCCGAGCGCCTCGACAACCTGCGCCAGGATGCGATCCCGACGGCGGCCCTGAGTCCCGATGAGGCGCAGGCCCTCGCCGACTGGCCGTCAGAGCCCAGCGCCAGGTCGACGCGAGAGAAGCGTGGGAAGGCGCTCACCCGCGGCGGCTCCGAGGTGGCACCGCCCAAGGCGCAGCCGGAATTGCCGCGCACGTGGGCGGAGGACTCGCTGCAGGCCGATCCGCCCGAGGAATTCGAGGAGATCATCTCCGAGAAGCCGGCCCACCTCTCCGTTCGGCGCCGCGAGAAGCTCGCCGAACGGCGCCGGGTGCATATCAAACGGATCGTCGCAATTGTCGGAAGCGTCTTGGCCATCGGCCTGCTCGTGTGGGTTCTCTTCTTCTCCTCTCTGCTGGCGGTGCGTCAGGACAAGATCGCGATCTCGGGACTCGAGGGAAGCGAGACGCTGACCTCCGCGCAGGTCAGCGACGCGATGCAACCATGGGTGGGCACTCCCGTTCTCAGGCTGGACGGCGGGGATATCGAGGAGAGGCTTGTCGGAGAGTTCTCCCTCATCAAATCGGTGGACGTCTCGCGCGATTTTCCCAACGGGGTCTCACTGGACATCGCCCTGCGCGAACCCGTTGCCTGCCTTGCGGATGGCGATTCCTGCGTGGCGATCGATACGGAAGGCGTCAGACTCGATCTTCCGGCCGAGCAGGCGAACGCTCTGCCTCGCCTGGCCCTCGCCCCCGGTCAAGACGAGGCGGGTGAAGCCGCCTCGGCCATGATCGATGTCCTGGAGGCGCTGCCCGAGCAGACACGAGAGCGGGTGGCGAGCATCGAGGTGAGCGAGACGGCTCAGGTCAAGCTCACGCTCTCGGATGGCGCCGTCGTGCTCTGGGGAGGCTCGGAGGAGAACGATTTCAAGGCTCAGGTGCTCTCCGTTCTGTTGCAGCAACCTGCGACGACGTACGACGTCTCTGCGCCCACGGCGCCGGTAACCAGCTGAGAAGAAAAAGAGACAAGAAGAGGAAAAATGCGACACACCTGCCCGGTTATTGAACCGGCAGCCGCATACCTCTACGTTGTCCGCGAAGTCAGATGCGTAAACTTCAAGTACTCCTTGAGGTCTGAAAGGAAGAGGCTATGCCTGCACTGAATAACGCTGCGAACATCAAAGTCATTGGAGTAGGTGGCGGTGGCGTTAATGCTGTCGATCGCATGATCCAGGACGGGCTCGCAGGCGTCGAATTCATCGCCGTCAATACAGACGGTCAGTCCCTCGTCAAGTCCGAGGCGGAGACCAAACTCGACATCGGACGCGACGTCTCCCGCGGCCTCGGTGCCGGTGCGGACCCCGCCGTGGGCAAGCGTGCCGCCGAGGAGAACGTCGAGGTCATCCGCGCCGCGTTGGAGGGCTCGGACATGGTGTTCGTGACCGCCGGCGAGGGCGGCGGAACCGGAACCGGAGCCGCGCCCATTGTGGCCTCCATCGCCCGTGATCTCGGAGCTCTTACCGTCGGCGTGGTGACCCGCCCCTTCGAGTTCGAAGGTCTGCAGCGCGCCAACAACGCCGTCAACGGCATCGACTCCCTGCGCAAGTCGGTGGACACCCTTATCGTCATCCCCAACGATCGCCTGCTGGAGATCGCGGAGGACAACCTCTCGATCATCGAGGCCTTCCATCTGGCCGACGACGTCCTGCGCTCCGGCGTGAAGGGCATTTCGGACCTGATCACCATCCCGGGACTCGTGAACCTCGACTTCGCGGATGTGAAGGCGATCATGAAGGATGCCGGGACCGCTCTCATGGGCATCGGCTCCGCCAGCGGAGAAGATCGGGCCATGCGCGCTACGGAGAATGCGATCTCCTCCCCGCTGTTGGAGGCGAGCATCGACGGCGCCCACGGCGTGCTGCTCTCCTTCCAGGCCGGAGCCGATTTCTCCATGAAGGAGATGTCGGCGGCCGCCCGTCTCGTGAAGGAATCCGTGGACCCGAACGCGAACATCATCGTGGGAACCATCATCGATGAGGCCCAGGGCGACGAGGTGCGCGTGACTGTGATCGCCGCGGGCTTCGACGAGTCCGAGGACATCCTGCTACGCGACTCGCCCTCTGCGGCTCGCCAGCAGCCCGCCGCGCGGACGCCGGAGCCGCAGGAGCAGGCGGCTCCGGCGCAGCAGGCCCCGGTGGCCACGCCCAGTCGTCCCGTCGCCGAGGCTCCCCAGGTGAAGCAGGCCCCCGCGGTTCCCCCGGTGGTCGAGGAGCCTCCCGCGCGTCGTGCGACGGAGCTGGATATCCCAGCGTTCCTGTTCGACGACAACTGATTCCCTCTCGAAGACATCTGACTTCAGGTGGCCCGCGTCCTCTTGGCGCGGGCCACCCGTGTAGAAACGAGGATCTGCTATGGACCTGGTGGAGTGGACCATCCAACGGCGAGTGGACGGCGGCACCGCCCGCGCCGGATTCACGCGCAGGCGCGGGGGAGTCTCCCGCGGGGAGTATTCCTCGTTGAACGTGGGCCCCCACGTGGGCGATTCTGTGGAGGCGGTTGCCGAGAACCGCCGCCTGCTCTCCGAATATCTCGGGTGCGAGCCCGCCTGGATGGAGCAGGTGCATGGAGCCCATATGGCCGAGGCGAGCCCGGGAGCGACAAGCGAGCAGACCGACGGTCTCGTTCTGTCGGGGCCGGGTGTGGCCGCCTGCGTCATGGTCGCCGATTGTGTGCCGTTGCTGCTGCTTGGCAAGGGAGCGCTGCGTGGGGCTGCCGTCCACGTGGGCCGGGCGGGTCTTATGAAAGGGATCGCAGCCCGGGCCGTTGATGCTCTCGGCGGGGATGCCGGGGATCTGACCGCCGTCGTGGGCCCCTCGATCTGCGGTCGCTGCTACGAGGTGTCCGAAGCGATGAGCGGGGAGGCGGCGCGGGTGACGCCGTCGTCGGCCGCTCAGACGTGGTGGGGAACACCCTCGATCGATATCCCAGCCGGTCTGGAGGAGCAGCTGCGTGCTCTTGGAGTCGCCGATATCGTCATCGATGGACGCTGTACCTTGGAGGATGCCGATTTCTACTCGCATCGGCGGTCCTCGCGGGAGGGGCTCCGTGCTGGACGATTCGTGGGAGTGCTGCAATTCCTAGGCGACACACCAGTGCGACCTCGCCAAGGCGAGGGGATACGTCACATACCTTGAGAGCATGGCGAAGAACGCATTCCACAGGTTCGTGAACAAGGCCTCGGTAGCCGACGACGGGTATGACGATGAGTACTTTGAGGACGACTACGTCGAGGACGATTACGCAGAAGACGAAGACTACGAGGATCTCGCTGCCGAAGTGACACCGATCCGCTCGGTCGCGCCAATGCCGGATATCGCGCGCATCATTACGGTCTGGCCCAAATCGATCGATGGCGGCACAGAGTTCGCGGATCCGTATCGTAAGGGCATCCCGGTCATCTTGAACCTGAGCACCGCGGCCGACTCGGACCGCCGCCGCATCCTCGATTTCGCTGCGGGAGTCTGCTACGGCCTGCATGGAAAGCTCAACAAGATCTCCAACGACGTCTTCCTCATGACACCGCAGAAGGTGAGTGTAGAGGCGGCAAACCCTCAGGAGATTGACAACTTCTAAGATGTCCTCCGTTTTTGTGCTTCTAGCCCTGCTGTGTGGGCTCTATACCCTCGTGCTGGTCGCGAGGGTCATCCTTGACCTCGTCATCAACGTGGCTCGGGATTGGCAGCCGACCGGAGCGCTGCTGATTCTCGCGAATTCGGTGTTCCGCATCACCGATCCGCCACTGCGTCTGCTCTCCAAAGTGATTCCGCCATTGCGCTTTGGAGGCATTCAGCTCGACCTGGGATTCCTTGTTCTTTTCATCGCTATTCAGATGCTGCAGAGAGTTTTTCTGCAGCTCGCATAGCGATCGGAAAAACTTCCAGCTGTCACTTCGTAAACATCAGTACCGTTTTCAGGTACTCTCTTCATGTAGGTGGCTCGCAAAGGGCCACATTTGTCCCACTGGACCAGAACGTAGAGGTGAACACTCATGGCGCTGCTCACGGAACATGACGTCGTCAACATGCGCTTCAAGGCGCCCCGCTCACTTGAAGAGGGCTACGATCAGGACGAGGTCGATTTCTTCCTCGATGAGGTTGCCGAGACCATCGCCCAACTCACCAAGGATAAGGCGGAGCTCGACAACCAGCTGAAGGTTGCCCAGGCTCGCGTTACCGAGCTCGAGGGATCGGGAAGTGCGGCGGAGCAGTCACCTGATTCGGCGGCATCCACCGCCTCCTTTGCGCCGCAGTCGAACGAGACCGAGGCCGCCACCGGCATGCTGGCACTCGCCAAGGAACTGCACGACAAGCACGTGAACGAAGGCCAGGCCGAAGGCGAGCGCCTCGTTGCCGAAGCCACCGCTCGTAGCGAGCAGATCATCGGCGACGCTCAGGATCAGTACAACCGCACTCTCACTCAGCTCGAGCAGGAGCGTGGCCTCCTGGAGCGCAAGATCTCGGAGCTGCGCGATTTCGAGCGCGATTACCGCACACGCCTGAAGAGCTACCTCGAGTCGCTGCTCAACAACGTAGAAGCCAGCTCGTCTCCCTCGGAGGGGCTGAACGGCTGAACGGCTTACATATAATAACGGCGGCGGCCCATCTGGTTGCCGCCGTTATTATGTATTGAGGATGAGTGTGAGCGAAGAGCATATGGAGAAAACCAGGTCACTCCTACTCTGGAGTACCCTCGTGGCGTTGGTGGCGGTCGCCTTGGACCAGCTGACGAAGATCTGGGCACTGGGCGAGTTGACGGAGGGGGAGAGGATTCCTCTCCTGGGAGACTTCCTGGGATTGAAGCTCATCTTCAATCCGGGTGCTGCGCTATCCCTGGGAGAGGGTTCCACGATCATCTTCACGATCATCTCGTCCGTGGTCGTGATCGGGCTTCCCTTCGTTTTGCGTACCACGACCTCGCGTCCTTGGGCGCTTGCCCTGGGTGGCGTCTGGGGAGGAGCGGCGGGCAACCTCATCGACCGGCTCTTCCGCGCTCCGGGAGTCGGACGTGGGCATGTCGTGGATTTCATCGCCTACAGCGACTGGTTCATCGGCAACGTGGCGGACATCGTCCTCTTCGTGTCCATAGCCGCCATTGCGGTCCTCTCCTTCCGTAACGTTCCGCGAGTGAGTCCCGATGCCCGATAGACGCTACTATCCGGTTCCGGATGGCTTCGTGGGCGAGCGCGTCGATTCGGTCGTCGCCCGCATGACGGGCCTGTCCCGTTCGGTCAGTGCGCGACTGATCGACGAGGGAGAGGTCCTCCTCGACGGCGCGCCCGCAGCCAAGTCCGACCGGGTCGCAGCAGGTCAGGTCCTGGAGGTGAACATGCCGGCCCCCGTGTCGGTGGAACCCGTGCCCACTCCTGCGGATCTGCCGGTCCTCTATGAGGACGACGACCTCATCGTCGTCGATAAGCCGGCCGGCCTGGCTGCGCATCCCTCACTCAATTTCGAGGGCCCCGATGTTCTAGGTGCGCTCATGGCGATGGGGCGCAGATTGACGGCCTTCGGGCCGCCGGAGCGCAAGGGCATCGTGCATCGCCTCGATGTGGGAACCTCGGGCTGTATGGTGGTCGCCAAGTCGGAACGGGCCTATTCGCTTCTCAAGCAGGCCTTTCGGGATCGTACGGTGGAGAAGATCTATCACGCGCTGGTGCAGGGACATCCCGATCCCACCAGCGGGACCATCGATGCCCCCATCGGGCGCGACAACCGCCACCAGTGGAAGATGGGGGTTCGCGCCGATGGGCGCCATTCCATCACTCACTACCAGACCCTGGAGGCGATGGCCGGGGGCTCGTTACTCGAAGTTCATCTGGAGACCGGCCGCACCCATCAGATCCGCGTGCATATGGCAGCCGTCGGGCATCCCTGCGTGGGAGATGACATGTATGGCGCGGACCCCTCGTTGTCCGCCAGGCTTGGCCTGGAGCGGCAGTGGCTGCACGCCGTGACGCTCGGATTCGAGCACCCGGGCACGGGCGAGTGGGTGGAGTTCCACTCGGAGTACCCGGATGATCTGTACCAGTCGCTTGAGATGATGAGGGAAGGCGTCTTCCGATGATCGAGATCGTCGAAAGCCGGGAACAGCTCGAACGCTGCCTGGCCATCCGCCTGGAGGTGTTCGTCGAGGAACAGGCCGTGCCGCCGGAAGAGGAGATCGACGCGCTGGACACCGCCCCAGACACGATCCACCTGCTCGCCGTGCACGAGGGCCGCGACGTAGGAACCGCCCGGGTCCTATCCGAAGGTCCAGGACATTGCCACATCGGCCGAGTAGCCGTTCGTGCGCAGGCTCGTGGGACGGGCGTGGGCCGCGAATTGATGGATGCCGCCGCCGCGGTCGCGCTGGAGCGGTGCTCTGGTCCGGACGGTAAGGTGGAGATCCTCCTTTCCTCGCAAGAGCAGGCGATGGGTTTCTACCGCTCGTGCGGCTATGAGGTCGTCAACGGCGAACGTTATCTCGACGCCGGAATCTGGCATCAGGATATGGTACTGCGAAGGCCCTAGCGGCGCTCACCAGTCCTTGCCTAGCATGCATCGTTAGCATCACCTGCGGGCACTACCTACGGCCATTGCCTATGGGCACTGCCTATGGTCATTGCCTACGGTCATTGCCGGGTGCTACCGACAGACAGGCGCCAGTGCCGGGTGCTACCTGTGGGCACTACCTGTAGGCATTGCCTACGGACATTGTCGGATCTACCTACAGGCAGGCGCCAGCGCCGGGTACCACTTGCACGGGCACTCCTGGTGATGACACGAGATTCTTGGCTTCATGATGTCTGACGCCGATGATCTCCCCTCCCTTTCGTGTGAATATGAACCCTCCGGCATGGTGGGTGATGACGATGTCTTCGCGGTGGACATACTGATGATGGTGAAAGCACAGGAGAACGGCGTTATCGACGACCGTCGGGCCGCCGCGATCCCACTCGTGGGCGTGATGGATTTCGGCATACTCCACCCCACGTGCGCATCCGGGATACCGGCAGGTACGATCCCGGGCAATGATGGCCTTCTCCTGGGTGGCGGAAAACCTGCGCTGCGCCTTGGATGCGTCCAGCGGCTCGCCATAGGCCGAGAACACGACCCGAGAGATTCCTGAATCGCACAGCATCCGAGCGAGCTGGCTGGGAGCCAGTGGAGTGCCGTCAGTCAGTGTTGCCGGAGGCAAAGCCTCCAAGAGATCGGGACACACTCCGGCGCGAATACGGGATCGAATCTCGCCCAGCCTATCTCTGACCTCCGTGCTGACATCGGCTCGGCCATCGAGACATCGCCCCCGTCCACCAAGTCCTTCCCCGGAAACGGGGCACCGCGGTGCTCCCGTGACAGTCGGAATGGCTCCGGAACTTGCGACAGCTCTGGAACTCGGAATGGCTCCGGAACTCGGGACAGGCTCAGAAATCGCGTGTGCCCGAGCCAGCGATCGGGTGCCCTCCAACGGGTAGATATCGGGGCTGGGTGCTTCCGACATCCCCGATGCGCCGGGGTGATTCTCCCGTGCCGCCACTGCCGACGCGGTGCCTATGTGGTTCAGGTGCCCGCAGCCGGTATGGATGGCCTCTTCAGTTTGGATCAGCGTCGAAAGCGGCACATGTACCAATGTTTGGAAGCGTGCGGAACCGCGACTTGCCACCCGTCCGCTGTGAGAATTGCCCTCCTCCGGCTGCGTCGCCGTGGGCTGCTTTGCCGTGGGCTGCTTTGCCGTGGACGCCCGAGCAGTCACAGACTGAGCCATGCCTACCAGGGCCTCGGCGTTGCGCTGGCCCACAGAACGCCGATCGTCCTTGGCGGGGACTCCGATAGTCTCCCGGAGTGTTTGGTCGACTATCGTCCCATTGAGGGCGGACAACCAACCGGAGAGCCTGTATCCGCCGTTCTCGCGAAAGATGCTGAATGTTTCATCGCGAGCCTCGCGCCGGACCTGCTGTTCCGCAGCGCGCGGCGAGACCTGGAACTTCCAGGCCTTCACTGTCTTTCTGAATTCTCCGACGGGCTCGTTGACCGCGTGCTCCAATAAGAAGCTCTCACCAGCTGTGGCCGCCTCCTTCAACTGAGGGGTTGTCAGCAATGATCGCAACACATCGAGATGGTCGGCGGAGATTGTGCCGGCGCGCATCGCCGATCCGAAGCGGGGGTACAACTCGCTTGCCGCTTCGGCCCTGCGGATATCATTGCGAACTCCTTCCCGGGACTGCTTCCCACTCCTCTCCACGAAATCCCACACGGTGCGGGATTCGCCCAGCTGTTTGGAGATCTCCTTGGCAGCTCGGCCGGTGGGATCTTGCTTCGCCAGCCTCTCGAGTTTGCCGATGCGCGAGATCGCGGCGATACGGGCGCCCTCGAGTTGCCGCTGCAAACCACCGAGTTCCTCTACGAATCTCGTGCATTCCGCCAGTTCCATGGAATCGACATCGAGTTTGGTGCTTTCCGACCCAAGCTGAGCCATCAGCATGAAGATGGCCCTTTGCGAGTGCTGCGGAGACCCAGGCTCTTTTCGCGCAGGCAAGCCGGAAAGCTCTGGCGAAACCACAGGCGCTGCCGCGAGTGGAAACGTGGCCGGGAACGATTCGGCGTCGCCGGCCAGGAGATGCAATGACATCGCCGTCACCTCCCTTCCTTTCCTATCCGGAGATGAGTGATCGAATTACTGTTCGAATATCTCCATCGTAGATTCCGCCTCCGACACGTTTTGCCCCCAACTTCGCCCACACCAAAGAATAGTGATGTACAGCACATAAGAGTTGTGGCTGCCTTCGGCCTTCGCCGGTCTCCCAACGCGTCAAGATGGCTCTTGCCTCAAACCCGCCCACGGAATCTGTCGGAGCCAAAGACTAGACTGAATGCATGACGTCCAAGGATTTCGCTCACCTGCATGTTCACACGGAATACTCCATGTTGGACGGCGCCGCCAAGATCAAGAAGCTCATCGCGGAAACGAAGGCCCAGGGCCAGAAGGCCGTGGCCATCACCGATCACGGCTACTGTTTCGGGGCATACGAATTCTACAAAGCCGCCAAGGCGGCAGATATCAAGCCGATCATCGGCGTAGAAGCATACGTGACGCCCGGAACCTCGCGCTTCAGTTCTGATCGCATGCTCTGGGGTGATGAGAGCCAGCGTGCGGACGACGTCTCCGCCCGCGGCGCCTACACTCACATGACTCTGCTCTCGGAGAACAACACCGGCCTACACAACCTCTTCCGCATGTCCTCGAAGGCTTCGCTGGAGGGGCAGATGGGCAAATGGCCGCGCATGGACCGCGATCTACTGGAGACCTACCATGAGGGGCTCATCGCGACGGCGGGCTGCCCCTCCGGTGAGGTGCAGACGCGGCTCCGCCTCGGCCAGCTCGATGAGGCATACAAAGCCGCTGGCGAGATGCAGGAGATCTTCGGCAAGGACAACTACTTCGTCGAGGTGATGGATCACAACAATGCCATCGAGCGCCGGGTGAGCAACGAGCTCCTCGAACTTGCGCGGAAAATCGACGCCCCGATCCTCGCCACCAACGATTCCCACTACGTGCGCGCGGACGACGGCCCGATCCAGGATGCCATGCTCTGCATCAACTCGGGATCCACGCTGCAGGATCCGGACCGTTTCACCTTCGACGGCACCGGATACCACCTGCGTTCTTCGCAGGATATGTGGGACCTCTTCGGCGAGATCCCCGGCGCTTGCGAGAACACCCTCCTCGTCGCCGAGCGCTGCAACGTCTCTTTCACGACAGCCGCCGAAGGCGCCAATTACATGCCCGAGTTCCCCGTCCCGGAGGGCGAGGACATCACCTCCTGGTTCGTGAAGGAAGTGGAGAACGGCCTGCGCAATCGCTTCGGCGATGTGATCCCGCAGGATGTGCGGGAGCGAGCGGATTACGAAGTCGGCGTGATCGTGCAGATGGGATTCCCGGGTTACTTCCTTGTGGTGTCCGATTACATTCGCTGGGCCAAGGAGCAGGGGATTCGCGTGGGGCCGGGACGCGGTTCCGGTGCCGGTTCGATGGTGGCATACGCGCTGGATATCACCGAGCTCGATCCGATCAAGTACTCGCTGCTGTTCGAGAGATTCCTCAACCCCGAACGCGTATCCATGCCGGATATCGACGTCGACTTCGACGAGCGTAGGCGCGGGGAGGTCATCGAGTACGTCGAGCGCAAGTACGGTGCGGATAAGGTCTCCCAGGTCGTCACCTTCGGAACGATCAAGACCAAGCAGGCGTTGAAGGATTCGGCGCGCGTGCTGGGCTATCCCTTCGAGATGGGGGAGCGCATGACGAAGGCGCTGCCCCCCGGCGTGCAGGGTAAGGACATCCCGCTCTCGGGAGTCTTCGATTCCAAGCACGATCGCTACCAGGAGGCGGGGGACTTCCGTCAACTCGTCGATACCGACGGCGACGCCAAGCGCGTTTTCGAGCTGGCCCAGGGGTTGGAAGGCCTGACGCGCCAGTGGGGTGTGCATGCCTGCGCCATCCTCATGTCCTCGGTTCCGCTCACGGACATCATCCCGGTGATGAAGCGACCCGCTGACGGAGCCGTCATCACCCAGTTCGAATATCCTCTGTGCGAGGAACTGGGCATCCTCAAGATGGACTTCCTAGGGCTTTCCAACCTCACCACCATCGATGATGCTCTCCACAACATCGAGATGAATGACAAGCCGCCGTTGGAGATCGAATCGGTGGGCTTGGACGATCCGGAGACGTTCGCGCTCCTGTCCCGCGCCGAGACCCTGGGCGTCTTCCAGCTCGATGGTTCGGGTATGCGTGCCCTGCTCAAGCAGATGAAGCCCACGGAGTTCGAGGACATCTCCGCCGTGTCCGCCCTCTACCGCCCCGGGCCGATGGGCATGAACTCGCACACGAACTATGCGCTGCGCAAGAACGGCCTGCAGCAGATCGTTCCCATCCATCCGGAGCTGGAGGAACCTCTCAAGGAGATCCTCGGCACCACCTACGGCCTGATCGTGTATCAGGAGCAGGTCATGCAGATCGCTCGCACCTGCGCCGGTTTCACCATGGGGCAGGCGGACACGCTGCGCAAGGCGATGGGCAAGAAGAAGCTCGACGTGCTGAACCAGCAGTTCAAGGGCTTCTCGCAGGGCATGCGGGACAACGGCTACTCCAAGGAGTGCATCGACACGCTGTGGGGCATTCTGGTCCCGTTCGCCCAGTACGCCTTCAATCGTTCGCATTCGGCCTGCTACGGGCTTATCTCCTACTGGACGGCCTACCTCAAGGCCAACTATCCCGTCGAGTACATGGCGGCGCTCCTGACGTCCAAGAAGGACAATAAGGACAAGCTCGCCCTCTACCTCGCCGAGGCCCGCCGTATGGGCATCCCGGTGCTCGTTCCGGATGTCAACGACTCGCTCGCGGACTTCTCCGCCGCGGGCGATGAGATCCGCGTGGGGCTCTCCGCCGTGCGAAACGTGGGGACCAACGTGGTTGAGGGAATCATCTCCGCCCGTCGGGAGAAGGGTGCTTTCACCTCCTTCCAGGATTTCCTGGACAAGGTACCGCTGCCGGTGTGCAACAAGCGGGCTATCGAATGTCTCGTGAAGGCCGGTGCTTTCGACTCGATGGGATACTCGCGCCGGGCCTTGCTCTCGCGTGTGGAAGAGGCTGTCGATTCCGTCGTCTCCCTCAAGAAGAACGAGGCCATCGGTCAGTTCGATCTGTTCGGGGGAGCGGATGCGGACCTCGGTACCGGCGTGGACGTGGTGATTCCCGATATTCCCGAGTGGGACAAGAAGGTCAAGCTCGATCACGAGCGGGACATGCTGGGCCTATACGTCTCCGACCACCCGCTCGCGGGGATGGAGCATGTGCTCGAGCGGGCCGCCGACACCACCATCTTGCGCCTCATGAACGCCGACGATCCCGTCGATGGCTCAACCGTCGTCCTGGCGGGCCTGATTACCTCGGTGCAGCCGCGGGTGTCGAAGAAGAACGGCAAGCTGTGGGCCACGATCTCCCTGGAGGACCTCTCGGGGAGCGCGGAGATCAACTTCTTCCCGCAGACTTATCCGACGGTCTCCACGATGCTCACCCAGGATACGGTGGCGATCGTGACTTGCCGGGTGCAGGTGCGCGACGGCGCCATTCAGCTCTCTGCCCAGGGGATGGAGCTTCCCTCCAATGATCTGCTGCCCGACTCGCCCCTGGAGCTGCGCCTGCCCGAGCGCATGTGTACCCAGCAGCTGATGGGAGGCCTCGCCGATGTCCTGCGATCGTATCCGGGCTCGGCGCCGGTGCGTCTGCACATCGAGCGGCCGGGGATGACCACGGTCGTCCAAGTGGACCGGGAGTTCTACGTCAAGCCCGGTTCCGGGATGGTCTCCGACCTCAAGGTCCTGCTCGGCCGGCACTGCATCATGTAGGGACGTGACGGTCGGACCCTTGGCGGCGGTGCAGCGGCCCTGGCTAGATTTCCACTAGCTCGACCGCGTTTCCACTAGCTCGACCGCTATCGCTCCCTCGGGAAGCTGAAGGGCGACGACGTCGCCGTTGCTCAGGTGATGCCCGCGGCGCGTTTCCACATTGCCGTTGACGGTGATGTCACCCATCTCGATCATTTCCCGGGCCTGGGCTCCCGAGTCCGCCAGCGAAGCCAGCTTGACGAATTGCCCCAACTTGATGGGGAGTGCGACCTCGATCTGGTCCATTAACTCTCCTCGACTACTCGCACGGCGGCCCGCTTGGGCCGCACCAGAACTATATACACGATCAGTGCGATGGCAGCGAGCGCGACGACGGCGATGCCGATCGGAGAGCCGGCAGCCGCGGAGACGACGGCGCCCCACACCGCGAAGCCGATGGTCGAGTAGATGGCCGCCCACGCAAGCCATCCCGCGAAGGCCGAGGCGATCCACATGGGAAGAGACATCCCGATGGCCCCTGCCGCCACGGTGACGACGGTCTGTACGCCCACGGTGAGGAAGCACAGCGGAATGGCCACCCACCCGCGCCGACGCAGCATATCCATGGCGTTGACCGTGCTCTCGGCATGAACCCAGGACCACGCCTTCGCGGCGAAACCGCCGGCCGGCTTCCGCGATTTCATCACCAGATGGTTGCCGTATCGTCCCAGTCCATAGGTAGCGGAAGAACGCAATGCAACGACAAAGAAAAGAAAGATGTAGACAGCCGCGAAAGGACCGTTGCTGATGAAATCAGTGAAGAAGTCGGTCATGGTCGCAGTCTAATCCACTGGCCTTTCTTTGCGACACCCAGATGTGAGAATGTCGTGAGTCACTGGAAGACCAGCGAAAACTTCATGAACGCGCCGCAGAGCATTTTCATGAACGCGCCGCGGGGCTTTCAGTATTCACCACCGGACGGCTATGCGTTCTTCTGGCAGTTCGGGCACAATCCGTAGATTTCCAGCGTGTGGGTCTCGGCTGTGAATCCTGCCTCCTCGGCGACCTTGCGTGCCCACTCCTCGACACCTGCTCCCGAGACCTCCCGGGTGTCATTGCACTCGCGGCACACCAGATGGTGATGGTGATGATCCGTCTCGCAGTGCCGATAGAGCGTCTCGGCGTCCGAACGCAGGACGTCCAACTTGCCGTCGTCGGCCAATGACTGCAGGGTGCGATAGACGGTGGCCAATCCGATTCGCTGGCCGTTCCGGCTGAGATCCTCATGCAGTTGCTGTGCGCTGACGAACTCGGACAGGTTGGCCATACGCTCGGCGATAGCGGCACGTTGCACGGTCATTCGAGAGGCAGCCATTACGAGACCTTTCGTGAAGGATTGAGCATACGGGCGACGGGGCGGCCCAATGCCACCAGAGCATACAGTCCAATGAGCATAACCACGATTGTGGCGCCGGGTGAAGCAGGGACCCGATAAGTGACGGCCAGACCCGCTACACAGGCGAGCATTCCGATGACCTGAGCGATATGCATCGTCTTGGTGAACGAGGAGCTCAGCAGCTGCGCGATTGCGACGGGGACGATCATGATGGCGGAGACGAGCAGTACCCCGACCACGCGCATGGAGACGGAGACGGTCAAGGCGGCGACGACGGCGACGAGGATGTTGAGCGTGCGGACCTTCAGTCCGGTCGAGCGCGCGAACTCTTCGTCGTGCGACAGCGAGAAAAGCGGGCCGCGCAGGCCGACCCCGACCGCGAGGATCACGACTGCGAGAGCGATCGTGTAGCGGACGTCCGCTGAGGAGACGGTTGCAATGGAGCCGAAGAGGTAGCTCGTCAGGTTGGTGGTGGTACCACCGGCGATGCGGATGAGCAGAACGCCTCCGGCGATGCCGCCGTAGAACAGCATGGCGAGGGCGACGTCGCCACCCGTGCGTCCATGCGAGCGAACCACCTCGATGAGGATCGCGCCGATCAACGAAGCGACGATTGCGCCGGGAATGGCGAGGGCGTCGTTCGGGGAGATGCCGAGGGCCCCGGCTGCCAGCCATCCCACAGCGACTCCCGTCAGGGAGATGTGGCCGATTCCGTCGCCCATGAGCGCCATGCCCCGCTGCACCAGGTAGGTGCCGACGACGGGCGCGGTGAAGCCGACCAGCACGGCGACGATCAGCGCGCGCTGCATGAGGGGAGAAGAGAGCATTTCGATCATGACAGATCCGTCCGCAGGACAGGGGCGTGGTGCCGAGTCGGTTCGGGAGACTCGTGGGGGTGGACGTGGTCGTGTCCCGGTGCTTCGTGTCCGGGTTCGGGATGCGGCGGTTCGCCGTCGTGCACCACGCGTCCGTCTTTGAGGACGACGGCGCGTTCGACCAGGCTCTCCAATTCGCCCATCTCGTGCAACACGGTCACGATGGTGATGCCCCGATGGTGCAGCTGCCCCAGAATCGACGCCAGTGTCTCGCGCGAATCGTGATCGATCCCCGCGAGCGGCTCGTCGAGTACGAGCAGGTCCGGTGTGCGAACGAGAGCGCGGGCGATGAGAACGCGCTGGGACTGGCCGCCTGAGAAGACCTGCACGTGGTCATTGGCGCGGTCGGCCAGATCGACGGCTTCCAAGGCGGCCATGGCGGATGCCTTGGCTTTACGTCCGCGATCGGCCCAGAGCTTCTTCGGCCCGAGGAGGCCGGAGCGCACCACTTCGAGCGCGGTGGCGGGAACTCCGGAGGCGGCGCTCACGCGCTGAGGAACGTAGCCGATGCGGTCCCAGTCAACCGACCGCGAATGGGCCAGATCCTTGCCGAAGATCCGTACGGAACCCGCCGTGGCCGGGATGATACCGAGAGCTGCTCGGACCAGCGTGGATTTTCCGGAGCCGTTGGCGCCCAGAAGCGCGACGGTCTGCCCGGGAGCAACGCTCACGCTCACATCGTGAAGGATCTCGGTGGATCCCAGCGTGACATCGAGAGAGGAGATCTCCAGGGGAAGCTCGGGAGAGTCGTTGTTCGTGTTTTCAGAAGTTGGAAGCATCAGTTACAGGCTAGTGCGGTGCGCAGGGTCTCGAGGTTGGTGTTCATGGTGGTGAGGTAGTCGCCCTCGGCAGGCTGGCCTTCCAATGTGCTCAGTACGGCGACGTCGGCACCCGCTTCTTCGGCCAGCGCCTCGGCCGTCTTGGGAGAGACGAGTTCCTCGGTGAAGACGGTCGTTGTGCCGGTCTCCTGAATGACCTTCTTGACGGCGGCGAGATCGGCGGGGCTGGGCTCGCGCTCGGGATCGATGCCGGAGATGGAGGTCTGCTCGAGGTCGTATTCCTTGGCGAGGTAGCCGAACGCCGCGTGGCTCGTGACGATGGTGCGCCGTTCGCAGGTAGCCAGGCCGGTCTCGAAGCTGGTGTCGAGGTCGGTCAGCTCGGTATCGAGTGCGGAGAGATTGCTCTCGAAGAGCTGCGAATTATCGGGGGAGGCCTCGCTCAGGGCCTGCTGCACTCCGTCGGCGGCACTCTGCATGCGCACGGGGTCCAGCCAGAAGTGCGGGTCGAGATCGCCGTGGTCATGCTCGTCCTCGTGCGAGTCTGCCTCGTGATCCTCGTCCGAATGGGATTCCTCGCCGCTGGCGAGAGGCTCCAGGTCGACCTGATCGGACAGGTCGATGATGGTGGGCCCCGAGATGGACTCGACAGCCTGGTCGAGGGACGGCTGGAAGCCCTTCACATAGATGACGATGTCCGCTTCGCCCATTTCGGCGATCTCGGCGGGGGAGAGCTCGAAGTCGTGTGGTTCCGCGTTGGCGGGGGTCATGGACGTGACTGAGACGTTCTCCCCGCCGATTTCCTCGGTCAGCCATGTGATGGGGTAGAAGGATGTCGCGACGCTGATGGTGCCGTCGCTGCCGCCGGATCCATTGTCGGAATCTCCGGAGCATGCGGACAGGATTAGCGCGGCGCTGGCGATGCCGGCGGTCATGGTAATACGAGACATCTTCTTCATGATAATCATTATCGGAATTAACGAGAAGCATTGTCAATTGCTGACGCTTGCTGGCGGCTATCTCACATCAGAGATCTGCGGTGCTCGCCAGTGGCGCCGGCCTTGGAAGCACTCGCGGGCGGAGCCTCGCTCGGCCTTCCTCACTCTTGCTGTTAGGATGGCAGGCGGTCTGTACCGCCTTGGTACGGCCATAACGCACCGGTCCCGGTGCCACACCGCGCACCGGTTTTCGGTGCGTACCCCGCCACGCATCAGCCAGATGCGTCAGAAAGGAGAACGAGCATGGCCAAGCCGGCCCCCTCGCGACTCGATAATGTCATCGCCCTCGCCAAGCGCCGCGGATTCGTCTATCCCTGCGGTGAGATCTACGGTGGAACCCGCTCCGCATGGGACTACGGCCCGCTGGGCGTGGAGCTGAAGGAGAACATCAAGCGCCAGTGGTGGAAGTACATGGTGACTTCCCGTGACGACGTCGTCGGTCTGGACTCGTCCATCATTCTGCCCAAGAACGTATGGGTCGCCTCCGGTCACGTCGGTGTCTTCACCGATCCGCTCACCGAGTGCCTGTCATGCCACAAGCGCTTCCGCGTCGATCAGATGCAGGAAGAGTACGCCGAGCGCAAGGGAATCGACGATCCCGACTCCGTCGAGCTGACCGAGCTTCCCTGCCCCAACTGCGGCACCCGCGGCCAGTGGACCGAGCCGCGCGACTTCAACATGATGCTCAAGACCTACCTCGGCCCCGTCGAGGACGAGTCCGGCCTGCACTACCTGCGGCCCGAGACCGCCCAGGGCATCTTCATCAACTTCCAGAACGTCGCCACCTCCGCACGCAAGAAGCCGCCGTTCGGCATCGGCCAGATCGGCAAGTCCTTTCGCAACGAGATCACGCCCGGAAACTTCATCTTCCGCACCCGCGAGTTCGAGCAGATGGAGATGGAGTTCTTCGTCGAGCCGGGCACGGACGAGGACTGGTTCGACTACTGGATCGATGCGCGCCGTCAGTGGTACATCGATCTCGGCATCAGCCCCGAGAGCCTGCGCTACTACGAGCATCCGCAGGAGAAGCTCTCGCACTACTCCAAGCGCACGATCGATATCGAGTACAAGTTCGGTTTCGTCGGCTCGGACTGGGGCGAGCTCGAGGGCATCGCCAACCGTACCGATTTCGACCTGGGCACCCATTCACAGCATTCGGGTAAGGACCTCTCCTACTTCGACCAGGCCACCGGAGAGCGCTGGATTCCCTACGTCATCGAGCCCGCGGCGGGCCTCACCCGTTCTCTCATGGCCTTCCTCACGGAGGCGTATGTGGAGGATGAGGCACCCAACACCAAGGGCGGCGTGGACAAGCGCGTGGTTCTCAAGCTCGATCCGCGCCTGTCCCCGGTCAAGGCTGCGGTTCTGCCGCTCTCGCGCTCGGAGAAGCTATCTCCGTTGGCCCGCGAGCTGGCCAGCAAGCTGCGTCAGTTCTGGAACGTCGATTTCGACGACGCCGGCGCCGTCGGCCGCCGCTACCGCCGCCAGGACGAGATCGGCACCCCGTACTGCATCACTGTCGACTTCGACACTCTCGAGGACAACGCGGTGACCGTGCGCGACCGTGACACCATGGAGCAGGTACGCCTCCCGATCGACCAGGTGCAGGACTTCCTCGCCACGAAGCTGGTGGGCTGCTAGATTCTCTAGCGTGTCCCATACCCACCATCACGATTCCGGCGAGAATCTCTCGCCGCCCCAGCGCCGCAAGGTTCGCCTGATCCTTGCGGCGCTGGTCGTACCCCTAGCCCTGGCGACAGCGGTCTTCCTGGTGGCCATGTGGCCGGGTGGGGACAGCCCCGTCGGTTCCATTCCGATCAACGCCCCGGGGGTGGAACGGGCCACGGGAGTCATCACGTCAATCGGTGAGATGGATGAGACAGGCCAGACACCGGTCATGATGGAGACGTCCGGGATCGAGGTTCCGGTTCACGTTCCCTACGACATCGTCTTGAACGGCCTTGCCGTGGACGACGAGATCCGCGCCACCTTCAACCCGAATGCGCTGGGCAGTGGAACTCCCTACGTCTTCAGCGACTTCGTGCGTACCGTTCCCCTTGCGATCCTCGTGGGGATCTATCTGCTGTCCGTCCTCATCGTGGCTCGTCTCAAGGGCCTCATGGCGATGGTGGGCCTGGGCGTCTCCCTTGCCGTGGTAGGCATGTTCATACTGCCTGCCCTCATGAGCGGCCAGCAGCCCCTGGCGGTCATCCTGGTGGGGGCGGCCGCGATGATGTTCGCCTCGATCTACCTCGCCCACGGGGTCTCCATTCGCACGACGACAGCGGTGTTGGGAACCTTCGGCGGTCTGGTCATCACACTGGTCCTTTCCCTGTGGGCGGTCGACTCCATGCGCCTGACGGGCACCTCCAGCGAGGACGCGCTAATGCTGATGGGGGAGCTGCCGGGGCTGGATATGAGCTCTATCCTGCTGTGCGGCATGCTTCTGGCGGGGCTCGGCGCCCTCAACGACGTCACCATCACCCAGGTCTCCACGGTGTGGGAGTTGCACGCGGCCAACCCGGCCACGACTCGTCGTCGGCTCTTCGCACAGGGTATGGCGGTGGGCCGGGACCATATCGCCTCCACCGTCTATACATTGGCCTTCGCGTACGTGGGGACGGCACTGCCGGTTCTGATGGCGGCTGCCCTCATGCAACGTTCCACGGTGGATCTGCTGCAGGTGAGCCAGGTCGCCGAGGAGATAGCGCGAACCCTGACGGCCTCGGTCGGCCTGATCCTGGCGATCCCTTTGACGACGGCGATAGCCGCCTCGCTCGCACCGGTCGCCCCGGCGAAAGCGCGTAGGATCCGGTCGGAACATACCGACGTGCGCGGTGTCGCGGGTGACGGCGAGCACCGGGAGGAAAGTAAGCGCAGTGGAGAAGCGTCAGCGGAGAGGAGCGATTAGATGAGCGTCGATACTTCTACCGCCCCAGATCGTGCCATGAACGATGCCGCGGTGCAGCTTGGGGCGCTCACATTGGGCACGCCCGTCATGCTCGCGCCGATGGCCGGGGTGACGAACCCGCCGTTCAGGCAGCTGTGCCGCGAACAGGCAGAGGCAGGCCTGCGTGCAGCGGGACAGAGCCCTGAGATGGCCGGCCACCGCCCCGGAACCTATGCGCTGGCGGGGCTGTGGGTGTGCGAGATGGTGACCACCCGTGCCCTGGTGGAACGCAACGCGGAGACCATGAACATGATCAAGCCGGATCCCGGCGATCCGGTGCGCTCGATCCAGCTGTACGGTGTGGAGCCTGCAACCACGGCCGCGGCCGTGCGCATCCTGGTGGGGGAGAATCGCGCCGACCACATCGACCTGAATTTCGGCTGCCCCGCTCCCAAGGTGACCCGCAAAGGGGGAGGCTCCGCCCTGCCATGGAAGCTGGACCTGTTCACCGAGCTGGTCGCCAGCGCGGTCGCGGCCTCGCGCGAGGCCTCCCGGGATCGCGACTTCGAGGTCCCGATCACCGCGAAGATCAGGCTCGGGGTCGACGGCGAACACTCCACCTTCCGTGACGCCGCGGCCATCGCCGCTGACGAGGGCATCGTGGGTCTGACCCTGCACGCGCGCACGATGGCCCAGCACTATGCCGGACATGCCGATTGGGGCCAGATCGCCGAGTTGGCGGCGGATACCCGGCTGCCCGTCCTGGGCAACGGCGATATCTTCGACGTCGATGATGCGGATGCGGTGATGTCGCAGACGGGCTGTGTGGGCGTCGCGGTGGGCCGCGGTTGCCAGGGCAGGCCGTGGCTCTTCCACGATCTGGCCGCCCATATGCACGGCGGTGACGCCCGCTTCCACCCCAGCCTGCGCGAGGTGGCCGAGATCGTCGTGCGCCATGCCGAGCTCTCGATCGAGCATTTCAACGGTGACGAGCACCGTGCGCTGCGGGAACTGCGCAAGCACATGGCATGGTACATGCGCGGTTTCGCGGTGGGAGGCAGTGCGCGTAATGAGCTCGCGCTGGTCTCGACCGTTGCGGAGTTGCGCGAGAAGCTGGAGCAGCTGGACCTGGACCAGCCCTATCCCGAGGCCGCCGAAGGGCCGCGCGGGCGGGCCGGTTCGCCCAAGCGCCCCCACCTTCCCGACGGCTGGCTCGAATCGCGCCGGCTCTCCGAGGCGCAGCGGCAGCGGATCTCGCAGGCGGAAGTCGGTATCTCCGGTGGATAATGGTTCCGTGGAACAGCTTTACAGCCCGCAAGACAGCGAACGGTGGGTGCCCGAGTCCGCCAAGAGCCCCAGCCGCACGGAATTCGAGCGCGATCGCGCTCGCGTGCTGCATTCCTCGGCGCTGCGGCGCCTCGGCGCCAAAACCCAGGTGTTGGGGCCCGAATCGGACGATTTCATTCGCACCCGGCTCACCCATTCGTTGGAGGTGGCCCAGATAGGCCGCTCGCTGGGGAAGAACCTCGGGTGCGACCCGGACATCGTGGAGACGGCGTGCCTCTGCCACGATCTGGGGCATCCGCCGTTCGGGCACAACGGTGAACGCGCCCTGGACGAGGTCACCGGTTCCATCGGGGGCTTCGAGGGCAACGCCCAGACCCTGCGGTTGCTCACGCGGCTGGAACCGAAGCGCCTGGGCCCGGACGGCCTGCCGGCGGGATTGAACCTGACGCGCGCCACGTTGGACGCCGTCATCAAGTATCCCTGGCTGGCAGGGCAGGGCCCGCAACGCGCGGATGGAACCTCCACGAAGAAGTTCAATGTATACGGCGACGACGCCCCGCTCTTCGAGTGGATCCACGCTCCCCACGGGCACGGCAAGTGCATCGAGGCGCAGATCATGGACCTCTCCGACGACATCGCCTATTCGGTGCACGACGTGGAGGACGCCGTCGTCCGCGAATCGGTCTCGCCGCGCGACCTCTACCGGGCTTCGGAACAGGAGAGGATCGTCGCCGCGACCGTGCGCTGGTACAGGCACCCCAGCGCGGACCGGCTGGGGGAGGCGTTGCAGCGCCTGTTGGAGCAGGAGGCGTGGCCCAAGGATTTCTCCGGCTCCTATATCGATCTGGCGACGATGAAAGATCTGACGAGCGACCTCATCGGCCGCTTCATCTCCTCCGTCTGCGAGGCGACCTCCGCCCGGTACGGGACCGGCCCGCTGGTGCGTTACGAGGGCGACGTCGTCGTCCCGCAGGAGACCGCCGACGAGATCACCATCCTCAAAGGGATTGCGGTCAATTACGTGATGCTGCCCCGAGAGAGCGAGCCGTTGTATTTCGAACAGCGCACGATGCTCTTCGACTTGGTGGACGTGCTCATGGAGAGGCCGGATCAGCTGGAGCCTCATTTCCTCGACCTGTGGAGATACTCCGACGAAGCGGGGAGATTGCGCGTGGTCGTGGACCAGGTGGCCTCCCTGACCGATCAGTCGGCGCGAAAGCTGCACTCCGAGCTGTGCGGCATGCTGAGGAATTAGGGCGGGGCACAAAGTGTCGGAGACGGTCACTAGAATGGAGACATGGCAGGGCTGATCAAGCGCGAGGATATTGACGAACTCCGAACTCGCGCCAGAATCGAGGAGATCGTCTCGGGGTACGTGTCTCTCAGGCCCGCCGGCGTTGATTCGCAGAAGGGACTGTGCCCCTTCCACGATGAGAAGACCCCTTCCTTCCATGTGCGTCCCAGCGTCGGCCGCTGGCATTGCTTCGGATGCGGCGAGGGCGGAGATGTCATCTCCTTCGTGGAGAAGATCGAACACATCTCCTTCGTCGAAGCCGTGGAGCTGCTTGCCCGCAAGGCCGGCATGGAGCTGCACTATGAGGACGAGGGTCGCGGTGGGCGGCGGGATCAGCCCTCCGGGCCGAGCCGGGCCCGGCTCATCGACGCGCACCGCATCGCCGTCGATTTCTACATCGCGCGGCTGCATACGCCGGAGGGCGAGGCCGGGCGGCGCATGCTCGCCGAGCGAGGCTTCGACGAAGAGGCCATAGCGCACTACTCGATCGGCTACTCGCCGGACTCCTGGGACAGCCTTCTCAAGGAGCTGCGGGGGCACGGTTTCAACGAGCGGGAGATCGCGGCCTCGGGCCTGGCCACGCAGGGCAACCGTGGGATGTACGACAGATTCCGCAATCGGCTCATGTGGCCCATCTTCTCCATCACGGGCGATCCGATCGGCTTCGGCGCTCGCAAGCTCTCCGAGGAAGACAACGGCCCGAAGTATCTGAACACCCCGGAGACGGCCATCTACAAGAAGTCCCAGGTTCTCTACGGCCTCAACCTGGCACGCAAGGCCATCGCTGCCGAACGGCGGATCGTGGTGGTGGAGGGATACACGGACGTCATGGCGGCTCAGTTGGCGGGTATCGAATGCGCGGTCGCCACCTGTGGCACGGCCTTCGGTTCGGAGCACGTCAAGATCGTGCGCCGGTTGATCGGGGACGGCGCGAATCCGGCGGCGGGCGTGATGCTCTCCTCCGGGCGCTCCTACGGCGGCGAGATCATCTTCACGTTCGACGGCGACGCCGCCGGCCAGAAAGCCGCGTTGCGCGCCTTCCAGGAGGATCAGTCCTTTGCGGCGCAGACGTTCGTGGCGGTGGCCCAGGCGGGCATGGATCCGTGCGAGGTGCGGATGGAATACGGAGACGAGGGTGTGCGCCAGATCGTGGAGAGCCGGCGTCCTCTCTTCGAGTTCGCCATCACCTCGGTTCTAACCGGCCTGCCGCTGGAAACGGCAGAGGGGCGCACGGCTGGCCTGCGTGCCGCCGCGCCCATGGTGGCCTCCATCAGAGATCGCGTGCTGCGTGGTGAGTACACGCGGCAGCTCGCCGGGTGGCTGGGCATGGATGAGACGACGGTGCGCACGGCAGTCTCCGGAGCGCAGCGCCATCCTCTGCCCCAGGGTGGCTTTGCTCCCCAGGGGGCGGAGGGGGAGGGCCCGGA
>JAZDRN010000005.1:0-73278 GCA_047501485.1 Actinomycetaceae bacterium L2_0104
ACCTCGTCGCCCTGGTCCGTGCCGGCGCCACCTTCGAGAAGGGCAAGCTCGTCGAACGACCCGAAGAATCAGGAGGTCAACAACACGTCGCGTGACACGCCGATCCACAGGTCTTGACAATTACTCCCCAAAGTGTCTGAAGGAATTCAGAAACCTGTTGAAGGCCTCTGCTGGCTCCTATGTATGCCGTCATACCTGCAAAACCGACGAGGGAAGGTATAGCGACATTTGCTAGTGCTGCGGACACATCCTGACGGTGGATCCGGGCGGTTGAAAAACCTGCGAGTAGTCGTAGGCTGCGGGAACGGGCTTGCCCCACGAACCAAGCCATGAGGGAGGAAATCAGCAGCATTGCTATGGCAACGGTTGCGTTGCCGATTCCTGTTGAAAGGGCGGTGGCAGTAGTGAGACCGCCTGTAGATGGAACCTCTTGTGGATAGACCGCCACATTGTTTGCTCGAGCCCACTCGGTTAAAGCCTCTGTAAAAGAGTTTGATTGGGAAGCATGGTACAGTCCGCTAAGTGGACGATCCCCGAGAGCGGTTGCAGGTAATAACTGGCCGGTCAGAGTGGAATCGAACCACTCAATTCTTTGTCCATTGACGACTACGTTTTGTGAGTGCGGTAGATCCGTACCGAACCAGAATATGTCTTTCTTGCTTTCAAAATCATCGGAATCAGCAACGACTTTGATGAAAGTGACGTCGTATTGGTCGGCAAGGGATACCAACCCCTCAATGAGTTCGGCTTTGGAAAGCGTCGCCGTGGAAACACTTATGTCAAATGTTTGACTTGTTCCAAAGGGCGTTCGACTCTGCTCGACTTCGACTAAGCGCATCGCGAAGAGAGACACCACTACAGACAGCACAACGGAGACCAAGCGGATGCCCCAGCGGACTACTCTCATCTACTTCACTCTCTCGACCTAGGAATGCTCCATATCCAGTACGTCCAACGAAACATCGAATGACCTCCGCTGCGCCCCTCACAAACTAGAGATCGCGAATTGGAGGAGTGATTCAGATGCAGACCGCTGGCTGGGGCAGGTTATGAGGACCTTTCCCAGCCAGCGGAGGACTAGCAGACGTTGTAGTAATATCGATCATTCGCTCCGGGATAGTTCACGCCCCAGAGTTCGGCAATCGACCAGTCCGTTGACCAAATGTTGGGACTTCGACTTGTACGGTTATCCATTGAGACTGAGCTGCGATGGCAGCCGTTGACTATGTAATGCGAACGGACCTTCGCATTCCAGAAGCCATACTTCCACGTTCCGCCAACGAGCGGATACTTTGTGATCGGCCCGGGTGCCAACCAGAGTGGTTCCACGGTTGGAGCTGATGCGGTTTCTTCCAAGGTCGTGGTGGGCGCTGGAGCCTCCTCCTCACTAGCCCACGCTCCACTGGGAATTATGATTGTTGTAGCAATCATTCCCGCCGCAGCGAGTGCAGAGAATTTCCTCATTGATTTTTTCAGCAAAGTCGTCACCTCTCTAGAGCTGATAAACCGGTTCTCGATGTACTGGTGAGTATGGAGACCGGAGCGGAGGAGTTGCGGTATCTGCTTCTCCTATATCCCAAAATAGGTGGAAACCTGGAATGCGCGCTATCGATCTTTGTTGACTCCTGAGGAAACGATGAATAAGTGTCTCAAGACTTGTCTACAGTTAGATGTGAAAGGTCTTTGGATTACCGCATTGAGAACAATGGCGATACTTGATCGGTGGTCTTGGGACGAGGACGGCGTAAGGGTGAGAACAACTGATAAGGGAGCGGTTGTAGAGATGGTGTTCGGAGCTAAGTTGGCAAGCCTAGGGTTGGCCGTGATGTCCCTGATCGTTGGTTCGTTGGCCCCGCCGACGTTGGAGACTTCTCAATATTGGGGAATGGACAAATACCCAGGCCTTTTTGAGGGAGAGAAGCCAACTTCTACGGAAATTCTATGGGTTTGTAGGATCTTTCCAAATTTGCCAGGTTGCCAATCGTAGGTTGTAGGAAATGCCGTACGATAGGAAATTAGCAGAAAGTCCAGGGCCGTCGAGGCGTACATCCTGGCGCCATTTTGCTTTCCTCGCCTTTGCGTTTTTGTTGTGTTCATTTGAGCTGTGGATAGTTGTAGAAGACCCGCAGAGTTCTTCTACACAATTTTTGTGGATTGTAGCGGTGGCGGCTTGCCTGGCTTCCGCAGCTTGGTTTCCTGCTGTTGCTGGTAGCGCGGTCATCGGCCTCGTAACGGTCGCACAATTGTTTCCCTCGAGTACAGTCGATTTGGGTTTGTTATTTCTTGGCGTATTTGCGGTTGTTCTGGACTGGATTGCGCGAGGGTGGTGGGTGGCTGCGGTACTGGCTTTGTGCGTCCCTCAGATAACGCAGCTGTCAACATCGCAACACTTCGCCGCTGACATTTTTGGAGTGGTGCTGGGTAGTTTCTTCGCAATTATCGGGGGACTGGCAGTACGCCATTTTGAGAATCGCAATAGGATTCTGGAACAGGAGCGCACCACCGCTGAGGAAGCACTCGAGGCGGCGGAGCGAGCACAGGAGCAAATTCGTCGGGAAGTGGCCAGCACGCTGCACGATACGTTGGCAGCGGATCTCGTTAGGATGTCCATGAGTAGCCACTCCTTGGCGATGCGTAGCAAAGACTCGGAGGTTGCTGCCCTTGCTCGCGAATTGGAGGAATCTTCTCGCTCAACGTTGCGAGATCTGCGAGCTGTCATTGCAGCCGCTAGGTCCCAACAACGCAATGAGCATATACAAAGCACCGGGGAGGTTACCCAGACGTGCCGGGACATGCTTGCTGGGCGCAATATCGAGTTCGAGGTGGATATCCCGGAGGGCCTGGACGAAAAGTGCTCCATCGATCTGAGAAAGAATCTTTCACTCGTCATCCAAGAAGGCGCCGTCAATATCCTGAAGTATGCGAAGGCTGGTTCGCAGGCAACTCTCTCCGTTCAAATGTCCGTTGGTGGTGATGTCGACCTGATGCTCGTCAATGAGCGCGGCAACGATCTTCCAGAGGATGGTGGAGCACTCTCAGGTGGTTTCGGGCTTGAGAGCCTCCAGGCACGCATCGCATCCAGTGGCGGCTTCCTACAAGTGAGCCGGAGGGAGTCCCGCTGGATCATGGTTGCCCATTTGGTGGAACCGGCGAAGGAAAGAATATGATCCGGGTAGCTGCGGCAGACGATGATCCAGTTGTTCTCAAGTACATTGCCTGGGCTTTGGAGGAGACTCCGGATATCCACGTGGTCTCCGAGGCCTCTAACGGGCAAGAGCTTCTGCAGTTACTGGAAGAAAATGTGGTGGATGTTGCCCTCGTCGATATCGACATGCCGGTTCTCGATGGAATTGCGGTAACGGAGCAGATCAAGCGCTTTTTCCCGAATGTCACGGTCATCATCCTGACCGCGTTCGAAAAAGAAGACACATTGGGGCGGGCGCTTGCGGCGGGAGCAGCTGGGTTCTTGACTAAAGACACCCCGTTGGATGTGTTGCCTGCGCTCGTGAAGGAGGCATACGCCGGCGGCACGGTGCTGGGTACTCGCCCTGCCAGCATCCTTGTTGATACTTACCGCAACCAGGCGATTCGCCGGCAAGAGGATAGCGAGTTCGTCGAAGCCGTGGAGTCATTGCCGACCGTCATCAGAAGAGTCTTCTCACTCGTCGTCGTCGCCTTGCCGAACAAGGTCATTGCGAAAGAACTTGGCCTCACGGCATCGACTGTTCGCACCTACGTCACGCGTATCCTCGATGCGACGAAGTGCGAGTCGCGAACGCAGCTTGCTGTCCGCGCGATAGCGGCAGGACTTGAGTAAGCTGTCGGTGACGGAGTTCAAGCCCGAACATGTGGTGGAATCGAACGTCACCAAAGAGGTCACGGTTCGCGCGAGAGGTCACCGTTAGGACATTGTCAGAAGTGTGGCCTCTCGCCGAAAGTGTGGCCTCTCTCTCCAGGCTCCACACCAATCACCACTGTTTCGACGTCGTGCAACCGGCGGGCTCCTTGCTCAACCGCCGTAGTGCGCCCGCTCAACCGTCTAGAGCTCCAGGAATCGCTTGAGGTCGGGCAGCATGCGCTCTATCTGCAGTTCTCCGGCACGGTAGTTGGCCCGCAGCTTCGCCACCTTCTTCTCATGGTTGGAGACCATCATCTTCTCGGGGAAATACAGCCACGCCCGGCCCTGACGCTCCAGTTCGAAGAGCTGATCGCGGGTGCGGTTGTAGTGCATCCAACGTTCCGTCAGCGCCCGAGCCACCGTCGGGTACTCGCGGAAATAACGATGGTAGAACTGGGGCCGCGAGGGTGCCGCTTTGCGGTAGGAACGCGGCCGCGTCATGACGACGACGAAGTTCTCGTACCCGTCCGCCATCGCCGCGTCGAGTGGGATGCCCCCGGAGGTTCCGATGGCGCCGTCGACGTACAATTCGTCGTCGATCATAGTGGGCAGCATGAGTCCAGGCATGCTGGAGGAGGCGCGGACCTTCTTCATCAGGTCCTGGCGATCGCGTATGGAGTCCTTGCTCCAGTAGACGGTCTCGCCGTCACCGACCCGGAAGGCCCCGATGCGCATCTGAGCCGGGTGATTCGTGAAGGCGGAGAAATCGTAGGGCAGGGCCTGCCCTACATCGGTGGTGTTCTCATAGATATACTCGGCGTTGAAATATCCCTGCCCGCGTACGAAAGTGCGGACTCCGCCGACGTTGGGGTCAGCGAGGAAGTCCACCCAGCATTTTCTTGTGCGCTCGATATCGCCGCCCAGATAGTTGACGGTGTTGGAAGATCCCGCTGAGATCCCAGAGACGTGAGGGAACGTTATTCCCTCATTCATGAGCGCAACGGCAACAGGTGAGGTTCCGCTTGCCCGCATTCCTCCGCCTTCGAAGATGAGGGCAGTGCTCTCCAGTGACGGCATGGTTTTCCTTTCGACCCATACAGTCTAATTGGTGAGAACAATCCGTCAGGTGTGCGAACGGGAGAAGTGGGTAGCGCTTGTGACAGGATTGCGGAAGCTCCGGGTTGGTAAAGGGAAGGAAGGTCTGTTGTGGACGATGGTATTGCCGTTGTTATGCCGCTGGTGATTCTTGCGATAGTCGTATCGCTGCTGGTGGGCGCTTTTTGGTTTTCGCATCGCCAACGGCGTCGCATCATGGAGTACGCGACCGCCAACAGTTTGCGGTATGTGCAGAGGGACCGTGACCTGGGTAAATATCTTCGCGATAGTGTCGGAGTATCGGGCTCCAGTCATGTGGCGCTCAATATTTTGGAGAGCGCCGGGCAGGATGGTTTCCGATACGGAAATCTGAAATGGACCACCGGATCCGGCGATAACAAGTCAACCCACTACCAAGAGTTCTTCATCTTTCCCATTCCCGCACAGTTCCCCAACACACGGATCCAACCAGAGGGATTCTTCGGTCGCGCGATGAACGACATCAATACCGAATGGATGGAGTTCAACAAGGAATGGGACGTGCGGTCGGACAATCCCCACTTCGCCTCCGCCCTACTCAGCCCCCGCATGCAAGAGTTTCTCATGTCTATGCAGGGGCTGGCCTTCTATCTGCGCCCCGGCCGGTTGCTCATCATGGGCGGAAAATACGGTCACGAGAAGTGCTTCCAATACAGAGATGTGGCAGTGCAGTGGCGCTCCCTCGTGGTCCCTTTCCTGTGGGATGACTACGGCACACGGAGGTGAGGCGTTTGGCAGTGCCGGAGTTGGCTCGGGCAGCGGGTGTTCGGCGTCGCCATGGGAGCGACCGTGTTCTGCCAGTGGCTCTCCAACACGGTGGTGACCTTCCTCTTCGCGAACTTGCCGCCGGGAAGTCTGGCAAGGTCCCCGCGATCGTCGTCGTACCGTCTTGATGTTTCGCAAACTTGAGGGTTAGCACGCGAACTCGACCTTTATCGCGTCAAGTTCGCGTGCTAACCCTCAATCTCGGCGGAATTCTAATGTGCGCCGGCCTGCTACCGGAGCTGTGGTGTGCTCACATCCGTTCAGGAGGGTGAGCACACCACGCCCGGCCGCTACTGCAGGGCGCGATTGTATTTCAGCGAGTTGACCTTGCAGGAGCATTCGGTGGCGATGTTGATGTTCTGGGACACCTTGCCCTCCGCCCGCAGCTCCAGCAACTGCGGTACGACCTTGTCACGCAGCGTCCACGGATCTATGGTGTTCACGTAGATCTTGGTGCCGCCCTCGAACCCCGCCAGGGTGGACACGCGCCACTTGAGGAGAATGCGCCACGGCATCGGCACGTCGAGGTCTACCGGTTGGCAGTACCATTCCTCATTGGTGGGGATGAGTGGGCCGGTGGCCGCGTGCATCGCGTGCACCAGGTCGGACATGTCGCGCAGTTCTTCGGGACTATGCTGCCACGGCTGTACGGATGCCGAGCGGCTCCATACCTCCAACGTGGGGTAGCGATGGCCGAACCCAGCGATAGCCACGGCGTTGCGATTCTCCGCGATCACGAGATTCTGGTAGCCGGCATAGTCGACGGCGGCCTCGTTGTAATAGTTCGGGTTGTTGCGAACTTTCGGTGCCTCAACCCGTGCGTTGACCGAGCGTTCGTCGATCGCCACGAGCTGCTTGTGCAGGTGATCGAAGGAGGCTCCCGCCGGCTTCAGCCAGTTCTGGAAGACCTGCACGTACTTGGCGTAGCGGTTCTGTTCGTAGAGGTCGCGCATGGCATCGACCGTCAGGCGCATGTACCACGAGTGTTCCAGCGGAGTCAGGGCGCCGGAGGAGGCGACCTGCGAGGTGTCCGTGGCGCCGTCGACGAAATGACGTCGCGCCACCACCACATCGTGCCCGCCGCCGAAGAACGGCTTGGCGAGCTCCAACTTCTCCCACTCCGGCAGACGTTCCCATTCCTCGGTGTTCACATGCGAGGCGCGGGCCTTCTGCTCGATGACAGCGAGGGCGTGGGCACGCCCGGCTGGATCGGAGAGGTAACGCTCCATGCGCTCCTGGGCTGCCACCGGCATCTTGTAACCGTAGTTCTGTACCCAATAGTCATAGGAGACTATCTCGAACAGGTTGGGGATGCGGCGGAACTCCCAGGGCTCCGCGAGATCGTCGACCCGCGTACCGCGAAGGATCTTGGCGCCCTCACCCTCGCGGACGATGCGGGCCTTCTCCGGGGGCGTCTCCAGGATTCGATCCCAGCAGAAGGCGCAATGGCGGCCCAGATCCCCGACGGGTTGCGGGTTCGCAGGCACGACTTCCAGCGGACGATTGGCCCTCCCCGGAACCGTCCACACCTCCGTGTCGGAAAAGGGATTCAGTTGTTTGATGGTGCCGTCGGCCATCTTGGTGAGCTGCGGCGGTATCGAGGTGTGGCTATGACGCATGTCTCAAGCCTAGTCGTCTCAGAGGCAAAAGGTGTACTTAGTGGCAAGGTAAGAGCGCCCAAATCAATGGCTCCCTCAGTCCTGTGTCGGCAACGCCTCAGGCAAGTACGGCTCACTACCGCGGGCCCTGTACCGGGCTTGCGGCGGTGAGAAGTGGAGTCGTGGCCGGCTGCGAGCCGGTTATTGCCGGGCCAGATCCGCTGCCCCGATGATGCCTGCATCGTTGCCCAGCATCGCTACGCCGATCGGGATCTCCGGCCGGTAGGAAGCTGCCGTCAACAGATTGCGGAACGAATCCCGGGTGGGTGCCAGCAGAAGATCTCCCGTTTCGCACACGCCGCCTGCCAGGACGAACATCTCAGGATCGAGAGTTGCCGCTAGATCCGCGAGCCCCGAGCCCATCCAATACCCGATCGATCGGAAACAGGCAAGTGCCGTAGCATCGCCCTCCTCGGCCGCCTGCGAAACCATCGTGCCGACGATCTTCTCGGGATCTCCACCAGCCAGTTCCAGCAGCCGTGCCGATTCCCCTGGGGCATTCGTCGCGAAGTCGCGGGCTTCGCGCACCAGCGCGTTCCCGGAGGAATAGGCCTCCCAGCAGCCGAAGCGCCCACAGCCACAGGGGCGCCCATGGGGAACCATATTGATATGGCCGATCTCGGCGCCGAAACCGCTCGTGCCCCTCAGCAGCTGGTTGCTGATGATGATCCCGCCACCGATCCCCGTTCCGACAGTCACGATGATGGCCGAGTTTGTGCCCGCTGCGGCACCGAAGCGGAATTCGGCCCATGCGGCCGCATTGGCATCGTTTTCGACGACGACGTGTTGACCCGTCTTCTCCTCCACACGCCGGGCAAGAGGCTCGTTACGCCAGGCGAGGTTCGGGGCGAAGATGACGGAGCTGCGAGCGGCATCCACGAAACCGGCCGCACCGATGCCGATGGCGGAGATGTCGTAGGACTTCGCCAACTCGTTCACGCATTCCGCGATGACCCCGACGACGGCGTCCGGGCTTTGGGCCGGGGTCGGTTTGCGGACGGAGGCGAGAAGCTCGCCGTCCTCGGTCACGGCTCCCGCTGCGATTTTTGTGCCGCCCACGTCGACACCGATGGTGATACTCATGCACCCAATCTTGTCACGCTGGTTAAACGATTTTCGTTCAAAAACGACGGTGTCTCACGTTCAACAGAAATGCGTTTCTCACGGCTGAGGAATCGTCATAGAATAGGAGCCTTTTCCGGTATATAACGGCGGGTGAGCCGGCCGTGTGAACACGTACCGAAGAATTTCTCGTAAAAGGAAGTCTAGAGTGAAAGAACACTCATCGCTGGGGCGTCAGTACTCCATGCTGGGAGCGGGATTGGTCGCGGTCGTCATCGTCGTCGCCCTGAACCTCCGTCCCGTCCTCACCTCCGTCGGTCCTATCACCGGCCTCATCCAGCAGGCCACCGGCCTCGATACTCCCGCGATGGGATTGCTGGCCTCGGTGCCGGTGCTGTGCATGGGGCTGGGATCGTTCGTGACGCCGCGGGTGATCAGGCGTACCGGGATGGACGGCGTCGTCGTTCTCGGTCTGCTGGCCCTCGGGGTGTTCACCGTCGTGCGTTCCTTCGTGCCCGGCGTATGGCTCTGGATCGGGACCGTGGGAATAGGGTTGGCGATCGGCGTGCTCAATACTGTGCTCCCTCCCATCATCAAACGTGATTTCCCGACGCGATCGGCCACGATCACCGGCTTCTACTCGGGGACGCTCACTCTGAGCGCGGGTATCTCCTCCGGTGTCGCGGTGCCGCTAGCGGGAGCCACGTCGTGGCGGGTCGCCACCGGCATCTGGGTCGTCTTTGTGGTTATAGGTCTGGCTGCGTGGGCTTGGTCGATGGGGGTGCGCGGCACGCGGCCTGGCATGCCCGGAAAGAATGCGGCGCTCGCGGACCGTCCCGGCGGCGCACAGTCGGCGAGTCCCGGTGCGAATACGGATCCCGAGGCCGAACTCATGGAAACCGACCTGGTGACCGATGTGGCGTCGTCGTCGCAAGAGCCGGTCTCGGTGTGGCGCAGTGGGCTGGCGTGGACCATCACCGGATTCATGGGAATCCAGAGCCTGCTCTTCTATCTTTTCGTTCAGTGGCTTCCGAAGATCGAGCATTCGCACGGTGTCACGGAGGAGGCCGCCGGCCTGCATATGACGCTGTTCCAGATTGCCGGCCTGGTTGCGACGTTGGGGTTGACGGCGGTGCAAGGTGAGCGCGCAGACCAGCGGCTCGGAGCCGTCGCAACATCACTGTTCTGGGCGGCAGGCCTCACCGGTTCGCTGCTCGTTCCCGACCTCGCGGTGGTGTGGGCTTTGGTCATGGGAGCCGGTTCGGGTGCTTCCTTCGCGCTCGCGCTCTCCTTCATCAGCACCAGAACGCGCCACTCCATGGAGGCCTCCCGGCTGTCCGGAATGTCGCAGTCCTTCGGATACGTCATCGCGTCGTTCGGGCCGACGCTGGCTGGAATGCTGGGCGCCGAGCTCGGCTGGAACGCGGTGTTGATCATGGCGCTGGGGCTCTCCGGTGTGCTGCTTGTGCTCGGATTGATCGCCGGAGCCGACCGAAAGATCTAGCCAGCCGGGCGTGGCCGCACGTGGTGGAGGCCCATGTTGTACCGCTCTGGGGAAGTGCACCTCAACCCGTGACGATGGTTGTGGCCTGCGAGAGTATCCGGGTCTCGATGATTCCCACGATCGTTTGCGCGAGCATGACGGAGATGAGTACGACCAGCTGGAAATGGGCGGCTTCGATGGGGGATGCCCCACCCATGAGGGCTCCCACGAATGCACCGGGCAAGGTGACGAGTCCGGTGTTCTTCGTCTGGTCGATGTTGGGGATCAGCATCTCCTTGACCGAGGTGCGGGCGACATCTGCGAATGCCTGCGAAGGCCGTGCACCGAGAGCCAGCCATCCCTCGATCTGGTCGCGCTGAGCGCGGGAGGCCGCCATGAATTTCCTCCCCGCTAGCGTTGCCGCGCCCATGGCGTTGCCGGTGACGATGCCTCCCACCGCGATGACGTTCTCCGTGGTCAGCGGCAGCATCTGTGCGGCGAACACGAGGGTGATGACGGTGATTGCCCCGGTGACGATGGCCACCGGGGCCGCCTTGCGGCTGTGAGGGAGCTCGGAGATTCTCCGCGCCGAGGTGAGGCTGGCGATGCTCACCATCAGGATGAGGAAGAGGCCGGCCGTCCAGGGAACGGTGAATACGCCGCGTAGCACCAGGGCGATCGCGGCAAGCTGCACCACCGCTCGCAGTCCGGCCAGGAGGGGCTGCCATCCCAGGCGCACGCCGGCCCAATATTGCAGGCCCATCGTGGCGGCGATGAAAAGCGACAGACCGACGATGGTGGGAAGAAGATGCTGGGTGTCCATGGATTCCGTTGTGGTGGGAAAGGCGGCCTGTGATCGAGCCGACCTCTTTCTCACCCGGATCGTAGCAAGGATCGAGTTCGCCCATGCTGGAGTTCATCGAGGCTGGAATTCGTCCGGGCAGCGCGTCTGTTTGAGCCGGGTACCTGACATTTTGCTCTCGAGAGCTCTGAGGAATTTACGCAAGAATTCGCCTCGACCGCGATTCTTGCCGGTGACCCCGCGTTCCTTCCGCTTTTTTGCGCGACACTTCGTCGCGCTCGAACGCTCCGTGATATGCGGCGAATAGGGGTATTTGCGCTGGTCAGAACATGTGTGCTCAAATGTCGGCATAGGGTGAGAGAATCTCGCCGTGAAGTACGGGGACTTAAAGGCCCACGAACGGATGGAACACCGTTCTATCCTCTATAGAAGTAGGTCGCGAAACGATAATGTCACTATCTGCTTCTGAGCCTACTTTCCTAATGTCTAACGCGATTGAGTAGGTCATGGAACAGAGATCGGCCGTGGAGCCACCCTCCTACACGCCCGAAGAAGAAAAGCGCATCATCCGCAACAAGGCCGGTGTGCCCGTTGGCGTCAAACCTGAAAACAAATGGACGTTGAAGAAGGTCGTCCTGTGGGCGATCGTCGTCATCCTGGGAACTACCGGCTGGGCGATCCTGGCTGTCTTCCGGGGCGAAGAAGTGAACACCATTTGGTTCGTCATCACGGCGATCTGCACATATGCGATCGCCTACCGTTTCTACGCGCTATACATCCAGCGCAAGATCATGAAACCGGACGACACGAACGCCACGCCCGCCGAACGAGTCAACAACGGTAAGGACTTCGATCCCACGCAGCGGGTAGTGCTCTACGGTCACCACTTCGCCGCGATTGCCGGCGCCGGCCCGCTGGTTGGCCCGGTACTCGCCGCCCAGATGGGCTATCTTCCGGGAACCCTGTGGATCATCTTCGGCGTTCTCGTCGCCGGCGCCGTACAGGACATGCTGGTCCTCTTCTTCTCGATGCGCCGCGGTGGCCGTTCGCTCGGTCAGATGGCGATCGACGAGATCGGCAAAGTCGGCGGCACCATCATGACAATCGCCGTCTTCGTCATGTTGATGATCGTGCTCGCGGTGCTGGCGATGATCTGTGTGAACGCGTTGGCGGAGTCGCCATGGGGCGTCTTCTCGATCTCGATGACCATTCCGATTGCCCTGGGGATGGGGCTATGGCTGCGCTACGTGCAACCGGGTGCTATCACGGGCGTATCCGTCGTGGGCTTCGCCCTGCTGATCGCCGCGATCATCGGGGGACGCTGGGTGTCCGAGAACCCCACGCTGAGCGAGTTCTTCCATCTGAGCCCGACGGCCCTCGTGTGGGCCATGGTGATCTACGGCTTCTTCGCCGCGGTTCTTCCGGTGTGGCTGCTGCTCACCCCGCGTGACTACCTCTCCACGTTCATGAAGGTCGGCACCATCGTGGTTCTGGCCATCAGCATCGTGATCGTTCGTCCGATTGCCCAGATGCCTGCGGTGACGGAATTCGCGACGAACACCGCCGGCCCGGTGTTCGCCGGAACGCTCTTCCCCTTCCTCTTCATCACCATCGCCTGCGGCGCGATCTCCGGCATGCACGCGACGGTCTCCTCGGGAACCACCCCGAAGATGATTCAGAAGGAAAGCCAGACGCGCATGATCGGCTACGGCGGAATGCTCATGGAGTCCTTCGTGGCGATCATGGCGCTGGCCGCCGCTGTATCCCTGAATCAGGGCGTCTACTTCTCGATGAACATGTCCGAGGCGGCGATCGTGGGAACGGCCGGTATCGAAGCGATCGAGGGTGAGCCCGGAACAGAGGAATTCTACGAGAATCAGGCCGCTGCCGCCGAGGAAGCGATCTCGAACCTCGGGGTTTCAGATGTGCACGGAAATCAGCCGGAGATCAGGTGGGAGACCACCGATGCCGACGGCAACGATGTCATGCTGACCGGCGGGCAGGCCATGAGAGCGCTGGCCGACGACGTCGGCGAACCATCCGTCATCTCCCGCACCGGCGGCGCCCCGACTCTCGCGGTGGCCATCGCGAATATCATGCATCAGTTCGCGGGTGGGAAGGCGATGATGGGATTCTGGTACCACTTCGCGATCATGTTCGAGGCGCTGTTCATCCTCTCCGCCGTGGATGCGGTGACCCGAGTGTCCCGCTTCCAACTGGGAGATGCGATCGGAAACATCGTCCCGAAGTTCCGGGATCCGAGTTGGCGGGTCGGCTCGTGGCTGACCACCGGGATCGTCGTCGCCGCATGGGGAGCGCTGCTGCTCATGGGAGTGACGGACCCGCGTGGAGGAATCCAGACGCTCTATCCGCTCTTCGGGATCGCAAACCAGCTCATCGCCACGATGGCACTGCTGCTGTGCACGGTGGTCGTAGTGCGCAAGGGATATGTCAAGCGCATGTGGATTCCGGGTATCCCATTCGTCTGGATGCTCATCGTCACCTTCGCCGCATCGTGGCAGAAGATCTTCTCCTCCGATCCCGCCCTCGGGTATTGGACGCAGTGGCGCATCGCGCGTGAGACGAAGGCATCCGCAACGGATCCCGAAGTGATCGAGATCCAGAATGCCGTCATTCGAAACACATTCATCCAGGGCACACTGTCCATCGTCTTCGTGCTTCTCGTGACGGCCGTGATCATCTCCGCCATCCTGAGGATTCGCAAGACGATCTCCACCGCAGATACCACGACGTCCGAGGATCCGCACCAGGAATCGAATTTCTTCGCGCCCTCCACCGTCGTGGCTTCGAAGTTGGACAAGAAACTGGTGCAGGAGTACGAGATCGTCGGCGACCCCGATCTGATTCCAGGTAGAAACAGTGGCCACGGCCATTGATGGGCGCGGCCACTGAAACTTCCTGGCGTTCGCCAGGGGTCGAGGTGGCCGATTCCGGCCCGGCGACTGAGCGAACGCCGGGCCGGGATTCGATCCAACAGGGAATCGCCAAGACGGAATTGGATTCCACAAGGAAAGGTGTGAAATGAAGGAGCGACTTCGGGCACTGCGGTGCCTGTGGAGAGACTTCACCGGGGAGTCTGCGTACGATCGCTATCTCGAGCGCCATCGCCGCGAGCATCCCGATCACGAGCCTATGGGCAAGAAGCAGTTCTGGCGGCAGCGGGCGGACTTCGACGAGGAGAACGTCTCCACCGGCTGCTGTTGATAGTGGGGTTGGATGCGCTGTTAATGATGGAAAGGGGCCGGCCCCCTATCGGTGGGATAGGGGGCCGGACGTGGTGGGTGGTTAGAAGCCTGCTTCTTTGAGGTTCTTGTGTGCTTGTTGGGCGAGGGGGAGGGGGATGTCGAAGGAGGTGACGGGGAAGAGGTCTTGTTCGACGGTGACCCAGCCGTTGTAGTCCTTGCTGGTGAGGGCCCGGTGCAGTTCGGTCAGGTCGATGGTGCCGGTTCCGGGGACGGTCATGATGTCCTCGGTGACGGCGCGGGCGAAGGACCAGCCTTCCAGGTCCATCTTGGCCTGAACGGTCTTGTCGCAGTCTTTGATGTGCATGTAGGGGATGCGGTCGGCGTGTTTGAGGTAGAAGGAGATGGGTTCTCCGCCGCCGTAGACGTGGTGGCCTAGGTCCAGGCACAGGTCGACGGTGGTGTCTGCCAGAACGCGTTCGATTTCTTGTTCGGTTTGGACGTGGCAGTCCACGTGGGGGTGGAAGGCGCCGGTCAGGCCGTGGCTGGCGCAGTGGTCGGCGGCTCTTTGGACGTTGGCGGCGTAGGTGGCCCATTGCTGGTCGGTGAGGTTCTTGTCCATGACTTGTTCGCCGGTTTCCAGGTCGGTGTACATGGCGGGCAGGAGCACGATGTATTTGGCTTGGGAGAATCTGGTGAGAACGTCGGCGATGTCGTCGATGACGGTGAGCATGTCGGTGACGGCGTCGTCGTCAAGGAAGTTGGTGCCGATGGTGCCGGCCACGAGTTCGAGGTTGCGTTCGTCGAGTGCGTTTTTGAGTTCGGGGTAGGTGGTGGGGAAGTAGCCCCAGGGTCCGAGTTCGACGCCTTCGTAGCCTGCCTGGGACATCTCGTCCATGCAGCGGGTCCAGGGCGTTTGCTTGTCGTGTTCGGGGAACCAGACGCCCCAGGAATCGGGTGCGATAGCCAAACGAATAGACATAACATGTCTCCTTACTTCTTGTTGTGATGTGAATCGGATGGGATGTGTACGTTTCTTGATGCTGCCCGCTACCTGGACAGCGGGTGTCCTCGGCCGTCGCCGCCTGCGGCGAGCTCCATCTCGAGAGCCTCGAGGGTCTTGTCCTTCGTCTCCGGCAGGTACTTGTACTCGAAGATGAGGACCAGGAAGTTGATCGCGGCGAAGATGAAGAATGTGTACCCGCCGATGGCGTCCAGCAGGATGGGGAAGAAGAAAGTGACCAGCATGTTCGATATCCACTGACAGAAGATCGCGAAGCCCATCGTCAGGCCCCGGACCCGCAACGGGAAGATCTCGGACATCGTGAGCCAGAAGACCACCGCGCAGAAGGTTTGCATGAAGAAGAGGAAAACAAGCATGCAGGCGAGTACCGCGAAGCTGACGACCGTCGATTGCGGCAGTCGGAAGAGGATGCCGAGAACCAACTGAGAGATGACGATGCCGGTCATGCCGGTCATGATCATGGTGCGGCGACGAACGAATTTGAGAAGTTGCAGGCCCAGGGCCACGGAGGCGACGGAGATGATGCCGTTGGCGATCGTAGCCGTGATCGCGGCCTGGGTGCTCAGTCCGGTGCTGATGAGAACCGTCGGCGCGAAATACATCACCGCGTTGACGCCGGTCAGCTGAATGACGATGCCGAAACCGACTCCGATCAGGGCGATGCGCTTGATCCACGGGGTCTGGCGGATCATCGCCAGGGCGTCGGAGGTCGACGTCGACGTCTCCTTGACCACCTCGACGACCTCGTCGATCTCCTCTTGTGGGTCTTCGGTGCGCATACTGCTCAAGACCTTGTGCGCCTCGGCAAGCCGTCCCTTCTGAATAAGCCAGCGTGGCGATTCCGGGATGAAGGTGACTCCGATCCACAATAGGACCGCTGGCACGGTTGCCAGCCCCAGCATCCAGCGCCAGGAGTGGAGCGGGTCGCCCCACTCGGCCAGTGCGGCATTCGATATGTAGGCGATCAGCTGCCCGGTCACGATCATGAGCTCGTTACGCGAGACCAGCGGCCCGCGGATGTGGGCGGGAGCGATCTCCGCGAGATACAAGGGGACCGTCGCGCTGGCTCCGCCCACGCCGAAGCCGAGGACAACGCGAGCGATGACCATCAACGGAACGTTGGGAGCGATTGCCGTGCCCAGTGCCCCAAGGAAGAAGACGATGGATAGCCATTTGAGGTTATGGCGCCTGCCGAAGCGATCGGAGAGCCGTCCGCCGCCGATAGCCCCGCATGCCGCTCCGAGAAGGAGCGAGGCAGTGATGAGGCCCTCAGTCATCGGCGTGAGGTCCAGTCCGCCTTCGTCGAATGGGCGAACCATGAAGGGCAATGCCCCTGAGATGACGCCGGTGTCATACCCGAAGGCGAGAGCACCGAAGGTCGCCACGGTCGCAACCATACGGATGCGGCGTTTCGCCTGCCGGGTGTGTTCGGGGCTGGAGTAGTCGACGTCGTCCGGCGAGCCGGATAACTGCTGTGTATCGCGGGGTGAGGTGGATGAATCCACGTTGTCATCTCCTTTGATGAGTTCGTTGACCACGGAATTATCACGTGATAATCTCGTTATTGCTCGACGGTACTGGAGCCAAAGGAAGGCTGTCAAGGCTTCGCGAAAATTCATGAAGTCTGGATCTCGGCGAGCGATCACTCACTATTTTCATATCTTCAACGAGGAGGAACCATGAGTCTGACCGTAAGAGTTGCCCTTGTCGGCGCCGGCTATGCCGGGCAGTCCCACGCGTTCGGTTATCGCAACGCGTCCATGGCCGACGATCTGCACGGAGTGAAGGTCGTCCTGGACACCGTCGTCGATCCGAACATCGAACTCGCCAAGGATGTCGCAGGCAAGTACGGGTTCGAGAAGTATGCGACTGATATGGGGGAGGTGCTGGCCGACCCGGAGATCGACGCAGTCTCCCTCGCTCTGCCGAACAAGCTGTACTCCACCGTCGTGCCGCAAGTCCTGGCGGCAGGCAAACACGTCTTCTGCGAGAAGCCGCTCGGGCTCGACGCCGCCGAGGCGGCGGCCATGGCGGATCAGGCAGATGCTTCCGGCCTGATCAACGCGGTCGGGTTCTCTTTCCGTCGTATCCCGGCCCTCGCGCAGTTGTCGAAGATCGTGGCCGAGGGGGTCCTCGGGGAGATCCATTCGTTCCGCGCCCACTACTATGCCGACTACGCGGCCGATCCCAGACAGCCTTTGACGTGGCGATACATCATGAAGGATTCCGGTGGCGGTGCGGTGGCGGATATCGGCGCGCATGCTATCGACACGGTTCGCTACGTGGTCGGCGATATCGCGGAGGTCTGCGCGGCCCAGCTGAGCACCGTCATCAAGGAGCGCCCTCTTCCCGCTGGCGGAATCGGCCACTCCCAGAAGGCTTCCGAGACCGAATCGGGACCGGTGGAGAACGATGATGACGCCATCCTCACGCTGAGGACCGCGGCGGGGGCTGTGGGCAGTGTGACCCTCAGCCGCATCGCCGAAGGCGTCCCCAACGATCTTGGTATCGAGGTGTTCGGTTCCAAGGGCCACGCGCGGTTCTCGTCCGCGACGGGGGATCAACTGGTGGTTTACGAAACCGGGGTCAGCGAGCCCGGGATGGATGGCGCACGCACGATCGTCGCAGGCCCTGCTTTCCCATACTTCGGCGATACCGCGGCGATGCCAGGCCGTGGTGTGGGGACGGGCTACGGCGAGGCCTTTGCCGCCGAAATCCAGGAGTTCGTCCGCGCTCTCGCGAAGAACGGCACAGTGACAACGCCCTTCCGCGAGGCCGTGCCGACGATGCGGGTGATTGCCGCCGCGCTCGAATCCTCGGCCGCTGCGAAGCCTGTTTCCATCGTCTAACGCCGGATTGGCCCGCGCTCAGGCCTCTTGGCCTCGCGTGGCCGCCAAAGCCTGCATCGGGAGGCAATGGCGGAGTACCACAAAGGCTACGGCGGAGTACCACAGTTGAGCGCGCGCTTACGAAATCGGCGTTCCAGGGGCGATTTCGCCTTCCAAACTCGGAGCTCGCGCGGTCCGGCCACCGAACCGCGCGAGCTCCGGCCTCTGATGCAGACCTGCGGCACCACGCCGAAAGATTGTGGGCGTATGCACGCTGTCACCGTGCATAGTCTCGGCGATTTGGCTGCCCTGCGGTTATATAACCACAGCCGTGCCGAATAGCCGATGTTATGTCCGAGAGGCCGAGTGAGCGGGGCTCGTATTAGACTGTCTGGGATGAGTTCGAATGACCGGCGCCCGTACGTGACACAGGCGGATATTGCGCGCGAGGCCGGGGTTTCTCGTCCGCTCGTATCGCTCGTGCTGCGCAACTCGCCGAAGGTGTCGCAGGAGAAACGCGAGCGCGTGCTGAAGGCCGCCGCGAAACTCGGCTATATCGGTTCCGGAATCGCGACGTCCCTGGCGGGAAACCGTTCGAACCTGTTGGTCGGCTACCTCGCGCAGAACCTCCGCAATGAATTGTTCATCGAGGTCTATCAGGGGATGCGGCAGAGATTCGAGCCGTTAGGGCATCGCATCCTCATCATGGAGGGCAGTCCCAATCCTGAAGACGAAGATCGTAACCTGCGCGATCTCATCTCGTTTCGTCCGGACGCCGTGGTGCTGGGTGGCTACGCCGGGTCGACCTCGGCACTCAAGGCGGCCAGCAACACCCTTCCGTTCGTGTCGGTGACGCGAAAGATCTCCGAACAGAACGTGTTCAGTGTGCTGGGCGACGACTACGCGGGCGGTATGCAGGCCACCGAGCATCTATTGGAGCAGGGCCACACCGCGATTGCCCATATCCAGCTTCCGAGTGACATCCCCTATGAGCGCCGCGCCCAAGGCTACGTCGACGCCATGACCGATCGGGGGCTGACCCCGCGATTGGCGACGGGGGGAGTCACCACGGAGAGCGGTTACCAAGCGGCTAAGGCGTTGCTCGATTCCTGGCGCCCCACGGCCATCTTCTGCGCCACCGACCAGCTGGCTTTGGGAGCGCTCGACGCATTGCGCGAGCGCGGGCTGCGGGTGCCGGGCGACGTAGCGTTGGTGGGTTATGACAATACGGATACGATTCGCCGGTTGGATATCTCATCGGTGGATCAGGAGGCCGTCCACCAGGGGGAAGTCGCCGCTATGACCATCATCGCGGCGAACGAGAATGAGAAAGCTCCTCCGCCGGTCGTCACGCTCACGCCTCGATTGATGGTGCGGGGTTCTTCGACGATCACCTGAGCCTGACCATCCGAGACCGGGCGGCAGAGGCGCCGCGAGTGGACGTGCGGGTACCGCCCTCTCTCGAATGCGACTGCACAAGTTCCACGAGTTCTTCGAATTCGGCTGATGCGAGGGACATTTTCCTTCCGAGCAGGCATGATGTGAAAGATGAGTAGACACAACACTGTGCCAACTGACCGGATGCCGGGATCTGCCAAAGCCTCCTCGCCGCATCGTATCGACTCGGAGACCGGGCGCTTGCGGCAGGTGATCGTACATCGTCCGGGCCTGGAACTCTCCAGGGTCACCCCCTCCACCATGGACTCGCTGCTGTACGACGACGTGCCGTGGGTGGAGAAAGCCCAGGCTGAGCACGACAAGTTCGTGAGCGTGCTGCGCGGTCAAGGCGCGGATGTCCTCTACCTGCAGGAGCTTCTCGCGACGGCCCTCCAGAACGTGGACGCGCGCGAGTACTGCCTGCGGCACACATTCGATCGCAGATCGTATGGCGTGGGGCTGGCTGCAGCTCTTTCCGAGTACGCCGAAAGCCTTGACGCGTCCAGCCTCGCCGAACTGCTCATCGGGGGATTGACCAAGGAGGAACTGGTGTCTGTGCGGGGCGAAGCTCCCTCCTCCCTTCTTTTGGCGGCACAGGATTCGGGCGACATGACGTTCGCCTGCCTGCCCAACCACCTGTTCACGCGGGACTCGTCGGCGTGGATCTATGGTGGGGTCTCCGTCCACGCACTCAATCGCCGTGCTCGCAGGCGCGAGACCGTCAACATGTCGGTGATCTACGGATGGCATCCTGAGTTCGCGGGTGTGAAACGGTGGAGCAAGGGTCTGGACGATGCTCCGGCGGCTATCGAAGGGGGCGACGTCGTCGTCCTCGGAAACGGAGCGGTACTCGTCGGGTTGTCCGAGCGAACCACGCCACAGGGAATCGAACGCCTGGCCGCGGATCTGTTCGCGGCCGGCGAGGCGAGGACCGTGGTTGCCCTCAATGTGCCCAAGAAACGGGCCTTCATGCATCTCGATACAGTGCTCACCATGGTCGACCCCGAGTCCTTCCTCATTTACCCGGGGATCGGCCAGCTGGAGTCGATGGTTGTCACGCCCGCCGCGTCGGGGAACATTCGGGTGCGCACCCATGCGGCCGAGGAGATGTGGCAGGTCATCGCCGCTGCCATGGGGAAGACCTCCGTGCGGGTGCTCCGCCCCGAGCTCTCGGACGCTGAGGCCGAACGCGAGCAGTGGCACGATGGGTTCAATGTGCTGGCGGTTGTACCCGGCGTGGTCGTCGCCTACAGTCACAACGTGCTGGCCAATGACTACCTGGCATCGAATGGCATTGACGTCCTTGAGATTCCGGGAGGCCAGCTCGGGCGGGGACGTGGGGGACCGCGCTGTATGTCATGTCCGACGTTGCGCGACGCGGTGGCGTAGCGACATGCTGACGTGGTGGTCCGCAGACGGGGTGTTTGCCCGTCAACTTGCCAAAAACCAAAGTTTTGTCTAAAAAGAAAGAAGCGCCGCTCGGGGGTGTGTCAGCAAGGATCCGAGCGGCGCTTCTCAGTCTGTGACCGGGAGATTCCCGGCACTGGCTATGTCAGCCGATATTCAATTGTGTGATTCAGTTATAGGTGTGAAGCCCAAGCGGAACTCGGCAATGGACCTAGCTTGCTCAAGCTTCCTTTGTGGCGCTCCCGGATGCCGCCTGAGCGGCGAGTCGCGCCTTCTTGGCCTCGGCATGGGCCTGCATGTCAGCTTCGCTGTACGGGCCCTGCACGCTGCCATCCGTTCCGTCTTCGCGTTCCCAGGCCACCTTCATGGCGTCCTTGGAACCGAAGCGAGCCAGATGGCTGCCAACAACCTGCTCGAGGCGATCGATGTCCTCCTCGGCGCAGGTCAGCTCAAGGGTGAGGGATTCGTCCTGACAGGACAGGCGGACATCTCCCCCACCATTGAAATCGAGATGGCCGCTCTCCCCGTCCCACGATCCAATGATCTTGCGGCCCATATGGGAAACGAGCTGCTTCCCATATCGCGTGGGCCGCTGCGTGGGAACGCTGGCGATTGACCTCATACAAAAACTCCTAGATGTGCGGGATAAGTAAGGCACCCCTAACCTCTATGAATATCGTGCCGTAAATGTTGCGTAAATGAAAGTGGGTACGGGGTGAGTTGTAGGTCACACTTACGTGGGAAGGTTGAGATCTTTCACTCTAGGAGAAGAAGTCTCCAGCTTCACGCAGGCACCTTCCTGGCGAAATCGCTCCCGGGACTTTTAGCTGCAATTCCGGGGATTCTAGTAATTTCTCGTAACTTCCTGGAATAGAGAGAGCCTCTTCAAAGTTGAGTTAGATGGACTCAAGAATGACGGAGCTTGGTGGACATAGGTTCCTCGAGCAGTCACACTTGAGGGGTGACGTCGTGCAGGTGACTGTGCGGCCAGACCCGAAAGATCTTCGGATCGGCACATCCCGATCCGAAACAGAATTGAAGAGGAAAGTTGAACCCGGCACCCGGGCTCAATACGAAGGAGAGAACTTATGGCACGTGCAGTTGGTATTGATCTTGGTACCACCAATTCCTGCGTTGCGGTCCTGGAGGGCGGCGAGCCCACGGTGATCGCGAACGCCGAAGGTGCGCGCACCACCCCGTCCGTCGTCGGCTTCCTGAAGACCGGCGAAATCGTGGTGGGTGAGGTCGCGAAGCGCCAGGCGGTCACGAACGTGGATCGCACCATCTCGTCGGTGAAGCGCCATATGGGCACCGACTGGACCGTCACCATCGACGACACGACTTACACACCGCAGCAGATCTCGGCCTTCATTCTGCAGAAGCTGAAGAAGGATGCGGAGTCCTACCTCGGCGAACCCGTCACCGACGCAGTCATCACCGTCCCGGCCTACTACAATGACGCCCAGCGTCAGGCCACCAAGGATGCCGGCGCGATCGCAGGCCTCAACGTGCAGCGCATCGTCAACGAGCCCACCGCGGCAGCCCTCGCCTACGGGTTGGAGAAGGGCAAGGAGGACGAGGAGATCCTCGTCTTCGACCTCGGTGGTGGCACCTTCGACGTCTCCCTGCTGGAAGTCGGCAAGGATGAGGACGACTTCTCCACCATTCAGGTGCGTGCAACCTCCGGCGATAACCGCCTTGGCGGCGACGACTGGGATCAGCGCATCGTCGATTGGCTCGTCGAGCAGGTGAAGTCCAACTCCGGTGTCGATCTGTCCAAGGACAAGATCGCTCTGCAGCGCCTGCGTGAGGCGGCTGAGAAGGCCAAGAAGGAACTCTCCTCGGCTACCACCACGAACATCTCGCTGCCCTACATCTCGATGTCGGACAACGGCCCGCTCCACGTGGACGAGTCGCTCTCGCGCGCCAAGTTCGAGGACATGACCAAGGATCTGCTCGAGCGCACCAAGGCTCCGTTCAACAACGTGATTCGCGATGCAGGCATCAAGCTCTCCGATATCGATCACGTCGTGCTCGTGGGTGGTTCCACCCGTATGCCCGCCGTGAGCGAACTGGTCAAGACCCTCACCGGTGGCCGTGAGCCCAACAAGGGCGTCAACCCCGACGAGGTCGTGGCGGTGGGCGCAGCCCTGCAGTCCGGCGTCATCACCGGCGACCGCAAGGACGTGCTCCTGATCGACGTCACCCCGCTCTCCCTCGGCATCGAGACCAAGGGCGGGATCATGACCAAGCTCATCGAGCGCAACACGGCCATCCCGACCAAGCGCAGCGAGACCTTCTCCACGGCTGAGGACAACCAGCCTTCCGTGGCCATCCAGGTCTTCCAGGGCGAGCGCGAGTTCACGCGCGACAACAAGCCGCTGGGCACCTTCGAGTTGACCGGGATCGCCCCGGCTCCGCGAGGGATCCCGCAGATCGAGGTCACCTTCGACATCGACGCCAACGGCATCGTGCACGTGTCCGCCAAGGACAAGGGCACCAGCAAGGAACAGTCCATGACCATCACCGGCGGCTCGGCTCTCCCCAAGGACGAGATCGACCGTATGGTGAAGGAAGCCGAGGCGCACGCCGCTGAGGACGCCGCCCGCAAGGAGGAGGCCGAGGTTCGCAACCAGGCCGAGCAGACCGTGTACTCCATCGAGCAGCTGCTCAAGGACAACGCGGAGAAGCTCCCGGACAACGTTTCCACCGAGGTCAAGGAATCCGCCGACAAGGTTCGCGAAGCCCTGAAGGGTGAGGACACCGAAGCGGTCAAGTCCGCGCTGGACGAGCTGAACGAGAAGTCCCAGGCCATCGGTCAGGCCCTGTACGCCAGCGCCCAGGAAGAGGGCGCCCAGACTGAGGGATTCACCGAGGCCGGTGCCGCAGGACAGGGACAGACCGAGTCCGACGACGACGTCGTCGACGCCGAGATCGTAGATGACGAGGATGATAAGAAGTGACTGAAGACAACCGCAACAACGAGCGCGCGGAAGAGGAAGTAAATTCCGACGACGCAACCTCACGCGAGGCGGCTGGCCAGGCAGAAGCGCAGGGGGACCCGGATGCCGGGCCCCAGGACGCTGAGAATACCGATCCGGCCGATGCCGCAGAGGAGCTCACGGATCCATTGAGCGAGGCCATGAACACCATTTCCTCGCTCGAGGATCAGCTGGCACGTTCGCGCGCTGACGCCTACAACCTGCAACAGGAGTACAACGGCTTCGTTCGTCGCTCCAAGCAGGAGGGCAAGCAGCGTCGCGAGGATGGGGTCACCTCGGTCATCGAGAATCTCCTCCCGGTGCTGGACGACGTCGAGCTTGCTCGTCAGCACGGCGATCTGCAGGGTCCGACCGGCCAGATCGCCGAGAAGATCGAGCAGATCCTCACGACCAATTTCGAAGTGGAACGGTTCGGAGCCGAAGGCGACGAATTCGATCCCACCATCCACGAGGCGCTCATGCATCAGACATCGCCTGATGCGACCGGAGAAACGGTGGGCACTCTCATCCAACCCGGCTATCGCCAGGGGGATAAGCTCCTTCGCCCCGCGCGGGTGGGAGTGGTTTCCCCTGAGTGATCGAGAAGGGGTGCCATCCACGCGGGTGGCACCCTTTATAGAAGGAGGTGAGGCGTAATGGCAGGTGCCAGTCAGGACTGGATGGAGAAGGACTTCTACAAAGCTCTCGGAGTGTCGAAGGACGCCTCCGCGGATGAGATAAAGAAGGCCTATCGGAAACTCGCCAAGCAGTACCACCCGGACCGGAATCCGGGGAACACCACCGCCGAGAACCGCTTCAAGGAAGTTGGGGAGGCCTATCAGGTCCTCTCCAACGAGGAAGACCGAAAGCAGTATGACGCTATTCGCGCGTTGGCCGGTGGCAGCCCCCGCTTTGCCGCAGGCAGCGGCGGGGCGGGCGCGGGTGCCGGTTTCGAGGATATCTTCTCGCAGATGTTCGGTGGCGGTGCCGGATTCGGCGGGACGGCCAACGCCGGCGGCGCAGGCCCGAACGTCCGTTTTCAAAGCACCGGTGGCGGCGCCAACGGCTTCGAGGACATCTTCTCGATGTTCGGCGGTGGCGGCCAGCCGAGCGGCGGGCGTTTCGGTGGCTTCGGCTCCAACCGCAGGTCCGAGCGCGGTCAGGATCTCAAGACCGAGGTCTCCATCCCGTTGCGGCAGGCGGTCTCGGGCACCACGGTGAAGTTGACGACCGCGCGTGGCAATTCCGTGACCGCTCGCATTCCCGCGGGTGTCAGCGACGGTCAGAAGATCCGCATCAGCGGCAAGGGCGGTCTCGGCGTCAATGGGGGAGCCCCCGGCGACATCATCGTGACCGTGCACGTGGAGAAGCACCCCGTATACGAGGTGCGTGGCAAGGACGTTTACGTCGACCTGCCGATTTCCTTCGGGGAAGCGGCTCTGGGTGGAACCGTTGAGGTTCCCACCCTCGACGGCAAGAACGTCCAGGTCAAGATCCCGGAGGGCTCGTCCTCGGATAAGCTGTTGCGTGTCAAGGGCAAGGGCTTACCGAACGGCAAGTTCAGCCACGGTGATCTCTACGTACGGCTCAAAGTCGCCGTACCCAAGAAGATGTCCGAGGAGGCTCGGCGCGCCGCATCGCTGTTCGCAGCGGCGACCAGGGATGCCGACCCGCGGGCTGAGTTCAAGAATCTGGCAAGGAGCTGACCATGGCAGGGATCGCTGGGCGTGACGCCCCAATTCTGACGGTCTCGGTTGCCGCAGAGTTGGCGGGTATGCACGCCCAGACGGTCCGCCAGTACGACCGTCTGGGCCTCGTGCCCGCCAAGCGGACCCGAGGCGGTGGGCGGCGCTATTCGCTCGCCGACGTCGACAAACTGCTCGAGATCCAGGAGCTCTCCCAGAAAGAGGGAATCAACCTCGCCGGGATCTCCCGTATCTTCGCGCTACAGAATGAGAATGAGCAGTTGCGCCGCCAGAACAATCGGCTGCGCAAGCGCGCTGCGGAACTGCAGGAGCATTTGGAGCAGCGGCAGCTTCTCGATCATCGCGTTTTCGCTGCGGGAGCGGACGGCGACGTCGTCGTCTTCAAGCGCGCGCAGGAGCTGCGCGAACAACGCGGCCGTATGGGTGGCGCAGGTTCGGGGCAGTATCGCGAGCGAGGACAGTATCCGCGACGCTCGCAGTACCCGGACGTCAGTGCCGAGCTGGTGGTCTGGCGGCCACTGCTCCCGCCCCCGCGCTCCGAGGACTGACGTCCCGGGCCGCTCCGGCTGCGCGATTGCCGGTACGATCGGCTGTCGCGGTGACGGATACCGTTATCCGAAGCCGTCGTCGTTATTATCCGGACCTTGCCATCGACCGCGTTTCTTCCGGCAGTCGACATGGGGCAACAGCCGGAGTCCATGTGCCGATAGCCAAGAGAACCTCTTTTGCATCTGGAGGAGGGATCTAGGAATGGGAGCGCTGCGTACGCCAACGGCCAAGGCACGCTCCCAATGCGAACCCGGAGGTCTCGCGTCACCCGTCCGAAGGGTGCCTTAGCGCTGGCTCAGGGGCCGGATCAAGGGAGTGTTTCAGCGCGCCGGTTGGAGGGTTCATGGGCCGACTGACTCATAGATTCTGGACTGACGGCTTCATGGGCTCATGGGCGCGAGGCGAGCACCATGGTCTCGGTATGACGTGTCTGCGGGAACATGTCGAATACTCGCGCCTCGCGCGGTACGAACCCGGGCATCGCCGCGAGATCTTGCGCGAGCGTCAGCGGATTGCAGCTGGAATATATGAGATGGCGTGCGCCGGAGGTTTCGATCCATTCGGCAAGCTCGCCGATGCCCCGCCGCGGTGGATTGACGACGACGATGTCCGGCGTGCCCTTCTCCGCACGCGCGGCTGTGTCGGCATCGCCCGCGAGAAAACGGATCGGGCCAACCGACGTGCCATCCGCCGGAGAACCGTCAGAGGTTGAGACTGCTGCTCGCCGGCTGGATGAGGGGATTCGTGCCCGCTCTGATCGCATGAGCCTGTGCGCTGCCGCACGAGCACTGTCGATCGCCTGCTCGGAAATCTCCACCCCGAGGATTTCTCGGCCCGGGCCGGCGGAATGAAGGGCGAAGCCACCGACTCCGCAGTACAGGTCCCACAGTCGCAGCACGTCACCGGCTGGGGGAGCCAACCGACTTGGTGATCCCTGGTGGTGCGAACGGATTCTCGCGGGCCGGGCTTCGCCGTCGTCAACCAAACTGTCCACCCAACGGCGGGCCTGGGTATAGAGTCCGCGCGCCACGGCGGTGTTCGTCTGGAAGAAGGACTGGGGGCGCAGGAAGAGCGTGACGTCGCCGAGATCCATCGTCAGCGCGTCGCGTTCGGTCAGGATGATCTCTTCGCTGCCCTCGGGGATCGCTTTGCGCTCCGGCAGTAGGTTGGCCGTGGCGACGGCGATCTGAGGCAACTCCGTGCGCAGCCATGGCAGATGCTTACGGATACGGACGAGGGACTCGGTGGAACGCAGCACGAAACGGATCATGAGCGCCCCGTCCGGAGCGATGGTGGCGATGATGTTCTTGAGTTCGCCGCGGCCGCTCGCCACGTCGAATGGAGTCAACTGGGCGCGGCCGATGAACTTCGCCAGAATTGGAAATGTCTCTGCCAGTGCGGGTTCGTATAGCCCACATTCCCGCAGGTCGACGCCGCTGCCGCCCGCGCCGAGAATGCCGAGGGTGGGCTGCGCGGCGCTGCCTCCGATCACAAGCTTCGCCTTATTCCGAAAGCCGGACTCCTTCGACTCGAACGAGGGGTGCCAGAGCAACTCGGGCCAGGCGGAGAGCAGTTCCTGTACCCGCTTCTCTTTCTCCGCGATCTGCTCGGCGTACGGCACGCCCATGAGCGTGCAGGACCGGCACACGCCCGCGTCGAAATAATCGCATTGCATGTTTCAAGGTTACTTGCTGGATTGCCGGTGCTCGTTGCCGAGCTTGAGGGTTAGCATGCGAAGTCGCCGTTCTAACTACCAACCTCGCATGCTAACCCTCAAGTTGGGGGTGGGGCTGGGGCTGGGGCTCAAGGTAGGGCGGGGCTTCCGGCTTCGTCGGACGTCAATCCTAGATATCTCCACAGGGATGTCTCGTGTGTTCCCCATCCACAGAACCTGCCAGGCTCTCCGCGCGGTGGCGTGCTTTCAGGTTGAATTCAACGATGACACTTCATGTTGACAGCCTGCTGACACGAGCGCAGATCGGTCCGTTGACGAAGAATGAACTTCGTATGAGCGGCTTCATCCCCATTCGCCGAGGAATCTACCTTCCCGAGGCGTTGTTGCCGGCTGATGTGCCCCGATGGAGAATCCGGCGTCTGATGACGCAAGCACGCGCGCTTTCTGTGTCCATCGCGCGTCAAGCTGCGCGGCCACCGGTTCTCACGCTGGAGTCGGCGTTGGCCGTACATGACCTACAGACCTGGACCAACACAGTCGATGTCTCGTTTCGAGTCGAGTCGAATCTGAGTCAGTGCAGACCTCGGACTTTGGAACCTATCACTGTCGGTGGGGTCGAGGTCTGTGCTGTGACCGAACGACAGCTCATGAGCGAGGTGCCGCGAAGCGATGTTGTGCGTGTCAATGGGGTTCATACCGCTCCGCTCAGGGTTGTTGCGCTCGATTGCGCGCGTTTCCTTCATCCTCTGGCGGCCGTGGTCGCCGTCAGCTCGATCCTCCGGCATGCGAGCGATTTCGATGTCCGGCGCCTCCCGATGTGCCGAGCTGTTGAAGCCAAAGCGAGGGCGCTCATCAAGACTGACATCGCGACGGTTTCGCGCCGGAGGGGATGCCGGCAAGCGGTTGCAGTCCTGGATATCGCTGATGCGGGGCTCCAGACCCCGGGTGAAGGGTACCTTTGGTGGCTGCTGCATTGCATGTTGCCCGGAGATATTCGTCGGAGCCTGGTCACGCAGTGGCCGATCATATTGGGCGGAAAGAAATACTTTCCCGATGCTGCTTTGCCGGAACGGAAGATTCTTTTTGAATTCGATGGCTTCGGCAAGATCACGGAGAACGAGCGAGACTTCCTGAGTCGGCAACGCGCTTTACTGGCTGCAGGCTGGGTCATCATACGTGTCGATCAAAGCCAGCTGAACGATCCCACCGCGCTCATCGGCTATCTCATGCGCGAGTTGCGCAGCAGTGGAGTTCCCTCCCATTACCCAAGTGGTGCGCTCTGGAAGCCATTGACACGTGGCTTGTTGGACCCGCGAAGGCGATTTTGATCGGCTGAGGTGACTCTTTGCCTGCTCGCGCCCGTCGAACTTGAGGGTTAGCATGCGAAGTCGCCGTTCTAGCTATCAACCTCGTGTGCTAACCCTCAAGCTCGGCGCAACAGGCAAGGGCAACCTTCGCTCTTCGGCCCACAGCTGAGAAACTCCTGATAGTGACCTGTCACGCGGCAGGGCGGAAAGGACCGGAGTAGGCTAGCGTGGCATTTTGCTCCGTGGGGGACTCTGAAAAACTGCCTGGTAGGGCAGGGAGAACCGTGTTCTCGCGGTGGATTGGTGCGCGCTTGTGTCGGAGCTACATCCGGGGAGGGACGTATGAAGTCGCTGGGCAGGATCCTGGTGTTCACGAAGAAGCTGACGCCTTATTACATCGCCATTGTGGTGGCGTCGTTGTTCGTGACCGCCGCGGGCATTGCGGTGCCCTTCATCATCGGGCAGGCAACGGACACCGCCGTGGCTGCCGTGTCAGGTTCGCTGGATTCAGGCGATGCGGTCACTAAGGTCTTGTGGCTCGCTGGCGCATTCCTTGCCGTGGACGTGCTCTCCACGGTCATCTCATCGATCGGCGGATACTACGGCGACGTCATGAGCCAGAAGATGCGCTCGATACTCTCGGTGCGCTACTACGAGAAGCTGCTGACCCTTCCGCAGAAGTACTTCGACAACGAGCTCACCGGAACGATCACCTCCCGCCTGAACCGTTCCATTACCGAGGTCACGAACTTCGCCAAATTCTTCGCGAACAACTTCTTCACGACATTGCTGACTGTGGTTGCAGTCCTGAGCATCTCAGCGATGTATTCCCCACTGCTCACGTTGTTGCTGGCGATCGTGTTCCCCGTGTACATGTGGCTGACAGCTCTGACCTCCCGCCGTTGGCAGCGTATCGAGGGTAAGAAGAACGAGCAGATCGATCTGGCGGGAGGCCGGTTCACGGAGGTGATCGGTCAGATTCGCGTCGTCAAGTCCTTCGTTCAGGAACTGCGTGAGCTCAAGCATTTCACGAGCCGCTACGACAGGACGATCGACCACACTGCTGATCAGTCCTATCACTGGCATTGGATGGACTTCGCGCGCCGCGCCTTCATGTCCCTTGTGTTCTTCGGCATCTACGCCATCATCTTCGTGAGTACCGTCAATGGCAGCTTTAGCGTGGGCGATATGGTGCTCCTCATCCAGCTCGTGGCGCTCGCCCGCCAGCCCATCGGCTCGATGAGCTATATCGTGGACACGGCGCAGCACGCTATCGCTGGCTCGAAGGATTACTTCGACGTTATGGCCCTTGAGCCGCCTCGCCGGCCGGCGCTCGCGGATGAGGTCGAGCAGGCGCGCGCCGATGGTTCGTTGCCGGCGGCCCTGGTAGAAATGTCCGCTTTCATTCACGACGACGAAGAACGAACGGACGAGCCTTCGGGTTCGGTTCTGAGTTCGAGGAAGTCGGCTGTGGGTTTACCCCTCGACGACGAAGAACGAACGGACGAGCCTTCGGGTTCGGTTCTGAGTTCGAGGAAGTCGGCTGTGGGTTTACCCCTCGACGACGAACGAACGGACGAGCCTTCGGGTTCGGTTCTGAGTTCGAGGAAGTCGGCTGTGGGTTTACCCCTCGACGACGAAGAACGAACGGACGAGCCTTCGGGTCCGGCATCGACCGGGTCGCAGGATCTGGGGGAGGTCGAGAAGCCTGCATCGATGGCCGTTTCCACCGGCGCCCCCGCTGCTCTCCCCGTCGATTACTCGACCTCGTCGCAGCGTGAGGGCTTTGCCGTCTCCTTCGAGGACGTGACGTTTGGGTACGACGACGATCCCGACGTCCTGTCCGATGTCAGCTTCGATATCAGCCGCGGTGAGCGGGTGGCATTCGTCGGGGAGTCCGGAGGGGGCAAGACCACGATGACCTCGTTGCTGTTGGGTTTGTACGCGCCGCGATCAGGGCGAATCCGGGTGTTCGACAAGGACATCGCGCAGATGCCGATTTCCCAGCTGAGGGACTCGATCGGCGTCGTGTTCCAGGACCCGGCGCTCTTCTCCGGCACGATCCGGGAGAACATCTCCTACGCTCGGCCCGATGCCACCGAGGAACAGATCATCGACGCCGCTAAGAACGCGAACGCGGACCAATTCATTCGAGGTTTCCATGACGGCTATGACACTTTGATCGGCGAGCGCGGTTTGAAGCTCTCCGGGGGCCAGAAGCAGCGTATTTCGGTAGCGCGAGCGATCCTGAAGGACGCGGAGATCCTCGTGCTGGATGAGGCAACATCCGCGCTCGACACCCGGTCCGAGCGCCTTGTCCAGGCTGGCCTGGAGACCTTGATGGAGAATCGCACCAGCCTGATCATCGCGCACCGTCTCTCCACGATCGCCAACGTGGATCGCATCATCACGTTGAAAGATGGCCGTGTGGATGAGGTGGGTACGCCAGCCGAGCTGGCCGAGACCGATGGCATCTATGCCACCTTGTTGGCGCTGCAGAATGCAGGAACGAAGAAGGCGAGATCTCGGCTCAAGAAGTACGACATCGCGCACTGAGACGCTGGCTCAGCGCTCGGGGCCATGCGCCGGAACCAGGCTCGGTGGAGTGGATATATACCGCATATATCCACTCCACCGAGCCTTTACTTGCCTGAAATCACCAATATCGGTGCATAAATTCAAGTAGTATTCCATTTGTTTTGCTGGTGATTTGGCACGCCAGGGCTCAGACGGTGAGAAGAGTCGTCTGGTTCATGGGAGGTGGATACTGACATCGAAGTGACGTCGAACAGTGGGCGACCGCTGTTCCGTCTCTGCATTCAATGATTGGCTATTCCGTTTCCGACGACCCGAGAGTGGAGCCTCCAATGACCCCCTCCCCAAATTCGAACGAACTGTCCCACGATGAGAACTCCCAGAGTGCAGAGATACCTGAGCGAGACTCGCCTGATTCGCCGCCTGCCGAGCGCCCCGAACCTCCCGCCAAGATCTTGAAGCCCGTCTTCATTTCGGCTTCGGTCATCATCATTGCACTGGTCGTCTTCACGGTCATCTTCAGTCGTACTTCCGGCGATACGTTAGCAGAGGCTGCGAGCAGCCTGAACCACGCCGTCGCGGACGGTGTCGGTTGGTGGTATGTCATCGCCGTCAACATCTTCTTGTTCTTTGCTCTTTACTGTGCTTTCTCTCGTGTGGGGAACATCCGGTTGGGCCGCGACGGAGAGAAGGCGGAGTTCGGCATCGTCCCGTGGTTTTTGATGCTGTTCAGCGCCGGTATGGGCATCGGGCTGGTGTTCTTCGGGGTAGCTGAGCCGCTGAGTCACTACGTGAATCCCCCGGAGGCATTCGGCAACGCCCCGAGTTCCGATGCGGCGGCTGCCGAGTCCGTGGGTCTCATGATGTTGCAGTGGGGGCTTCACCCCTGGGCGATCTACTCCGTGGTCGGGCTCGGCCTGGCCTATATGACATTCCGTCGCGGACGTCCGCTCGCAATCAGGTGGCTTCTAGAGCCTCTACTGGACCGTAAGCGGGTTGAGGGTTGGATCGGTCATGCGATCGACGCCGTCGCCATCGTCGGCACCCTTTTTGGCGTAGCGACCTCTCTGGGATTCGGGGTCAGTCAGATCATGGGAGGCCTGGAGTATCTTGGCTGGGCTGAGCGCTCGAATACGTTGGTGATCGTTGTGATCACGGTGGTGACCGCGATCGCTCTGTGGTCCGTGGTCTCTGGCGTGCACAAGGGACTGAAGTGGCTGTCCAACGTGAATATGGGAGTGGCGGCGTTGCTCGCCGTCGCGGTCTTCATCCTGGGTCCGACAACCCTCTTGCTGAAGGCGATCCCGGAGAACGCCGGGCAGTACATAAGCCTATTGCCCGAGACCATGCTCCACACCGGTCCCTTCGCCAGCGACGGATGGGAGACGGTCTGGACCATCGGTTACTGGGGGTGGTGGACCAGCTGGGCGCCGTTCGTCGGAATGTTCATCGCACGAATTTCCCGAGGCCGTACGATCCGCGAATTCGTGATCGGGGTTCTTCTCGCTCCCACCGTCGTGAGCCTCATCTGGTTCACCATCTTCGGAGATTCCTCCATCATCATGCAGCGCGATGAGGGTGGACTCGCCATGGCGGACCCGGTGACGGGGGAGCTGATCGTCGATTCGAATATCGTGCTCTTCCAATTCTTCGAATCCTTCTCCCCCTTGCTCGCGCTGATCCTCAGCGTTGTCGCGATGATTGTGGTGGCCCTTTTCTTTGTGACATCGTCCGATTCGGGATCGCTCGTCATCGACATGCTGGCGTGTGGCGGCAGGACGAATACGCCGGTCGTTACACGCGTCTATTGGTCAGTTCTGGAGGGTGCCGTGGCGGCGATTCTATTGATTGCCGGCGGGGCAGTTGCGCTGACCTTCATGCAGACGCTCTCGGTTTCGACGGCGGCACCGTTCTCGGTGATTTTAGTCTTGGCCTGCGTCTCGCTGGGAAAGGCCTTCAGGCACGAGGTCGCGATCATGCCCTCGTATGTGCAGTTGATCCCTACGGCGGGAGATTCCGATTCGGAACTCGGCTCGCGAGATGGTTCGGAGAAGGGATTCAGACGGCGCGCTCGAAAGGGAATGCGCGGCATGAGCGAGGCCTCGGCAACACTGGTCGGCCTTCCTCCCGATGTCCTGCCTGGGGAGCCGGATCGGGACCAGCAGGAGATCGTCTCGTTCCGCTCGATCAGTTCTGCCGCGGTGTCCTTCGATCCGGATACAGGAGCACCGGCTGCCGTGGATGAGATAGAGGACCCGCTGGCCGGCGAAGTATTCGATACCCCGGAGTTCGAGGAGTCTCAGGAATATCTCAACCAGAATGGTTTGAATGGCGGTCCTGTGGAAGTGACGGATATGGGGGTTGAACAGGTTCCATAGAGAACCGGCGAAGTCGCGATGTCGAACGTGGAGTGCGCCTGGCTTTGAAACGTTGGTACCGCGAGGCTTTCGTACTTTTGGATGAGAGCACGGTCCTACTCTCGGCGGGGGAAACGGCATGTTCAATGTGCCGCGGAATTTCCCGATCGATTCGGGAGCCGTTATAGATCGGGTCGCATATCTGACATGTGTGACGGCGGCTCGCTACGGTACCGTCCGGTCGGCTATGCCATGGAAGTGAAACCATGGTAGTTGCTCTTTCAGACGACGGCGTAGTAGAGATTCCCGGCGGAGTCGCCGTCACGCGAGTGGAGGATCTGGCGCTCCCGGTGGTTGTTGTCTCGGCGGCCGTCACCCGGGGGCGCCCTGGCCTCATTGGGTGACAACTGGGCGTTGGCCGACGCTCTCGCCAGCGCCTCATGCCTGGCTTACGCGGTCGTCCTGATCCGTTCCAGTTCCTGACACGTGCCATCCTGCCCGGGATGCCCTGGGCTGGGGTCTGCATGCGCTCGAGCAAGTGCGCTGAGCACTACTGCTCCGCGTTCTGAGCGTCCTGAGCGTCCTGAGCGGTGCCCTCCTGTTCACCGGCCTCCTCCCAGAAGAGAAGCTGGTTTCCGTCGCCATCCGCGATGGTCAAGGATTTGGTCGGCTCGAGGGTTGCCCTGACGTGGATGCTCTCGTCACCGCCGCGATTGGATACGGTGTACTCGATCCACGGGTTGTCCTTCCCCGTCACCTCGACCAGCCCGCGCCCGATCCAGGGATGGCGTCGACGCACGCCGATGAGATCTTGGTAGAGGTTGTACAACCAATTCCCAGCCGGGAAGAGCTCGTCCGGTGAGGGAGGCAGAGGCGGACGCAATTCGTCGTCGGCGGCAAATCCCTCCAGCTTGCGGCCTTGAAATCCCTGCTCGTCGCCGTAATAGATGGATGGCATGCCGGGCAGCGTCAGGAGAACGCCGGCGGCCACGGCGGCACCATCGATACCGACGCGGGTGGCGATGCGCTCGACATCGTGGTTGCCGATGAAGGTTTGTGGAACGTAGTGCTCGCAGAGCCCCGCATGCTCCTTGATGCCCCAGTCGAGCTCCCAGCAGTTGACCTCCTTGATCGAGCTCCAGATCGCCTTCCAGAGGCGGTACTGGGTGATCGTGTCCAGAGTGCTCTCCTCGACGAACTTCTCATATTCGCCGTGGATCATCTCGCCCAGAAAGAGTGCGCCGGGGAATTCCTGGCGTACCCGGCCGGTTACCTCCCTCCAGAATTCGGGGGGAACGTCGTAGGCGACATCGAGACGCCAACCGGAGATTCCACGGCGCAACCAATAGAGCATGACCTCCGTGACGAGGTCCGCGACGGCGGGATTGGAATGGTCCAAATTCACGAGCCCGCCGTGGCCTTCCCACGTCTGCAGGTTGCCGTGCTCGTCGCGTTCGGTGAACTCCGCCGCCCTTGGATGGGTTTCAGCCACGTGGTTGAAGACCCCATCGAGCATGATGTGGATTCCGCGCTCGTGGCAGATCTCGACGAAGTAATCGAAGTCGGCGTCATTGCCCAGCCGAGGATCGATACTGAAGTGATCGAGAGTGTCGTAGCCGTGCGACACCGAAGTGAAGATGGGGCCGAGTAGGACGCCGTTGCAGCCGAGCTGCTGGATGTAATCGAGCCAGGGTTCAGGGTGCTGCAGTCGCTGGGCGGCGTCATCGCCGTGGCGATCCCGGATCGGCGCGTTGAGAGCGCCCAAGGGGAAGATCTGCCACCAGATCGCATGGTCAAGAAGAAGTGACACGGTGCCTCCGATCGGCGTCGTGGTCGAGGATCGCGGCACCCTCGTCGGATGCCGGAAACACTCGGCCTCAGCTTCGTTCGCGAGCGGCCTTTGACGCCTTTTTTGAAGAAGTTCTTGTATTCAAGGGTACGCGAGGCACGCGCGGATGCGTGCGGATACTTTTCGTGTGTGGTGGGAAGGCGACGGCACCTGGGTGCCGAGAACACGTAGATGGTGGTACAGGATCTGCGTTCCGGGGTCGCGGTCGGGCTAAGAGCTTCCGATCCGCCCGGCGGGTCTGAGTCTCTGAAGCGTCTCCCGGACTCTGAGACTCGATGTGCGAGCATAACTTTCCCAAAAACGATGAAAATAGACGTTTTTGGGGCCTGCCGTGCCATATGGGGAAAGTTGTGCGCACTGCGCTCCCTAGTTTGACGAGTGCGCAGGGGGAAGTTGGCCGTGCCTGCAGCAGGCTCCCGACTGATCGGCCGTCACTGGGTGAGTGCTGACTGACCGGCCGTGACTGGGTAGCTCCGACTGGCCGGACACGCCTTCCTTTGCTGGCGGAGACGTATGGATTCGGACGCGCTCGTACGGCGTTGCTTATTGCCTGCCCCTTTTCACCTGCCAGGTCACCTACCGCCCAAAATCGGACACTCGCCGTTTCCGGTCGCTCCTAAATGGGCACACCAGCGTTCTCCGTGCCGTAGACGGCACGGAGAACGCTCACAGGTCCATGAAGGGACGGGGCGGGCAGCTCATTGCCGTGCCACGAACTCGGAGTCGATCATCTAGCGGGTGCGGGTCGAGCCCGAGCCAAGAGTGCGAGCCGAAGCCAAGAATGCGAGCCGAACGCACGGAGACGTGAGGACTCAGATGATGTCCACTGGGAGCGCCGATTCATTAAAGCATGTGTGCGATTGGTGCCGATCGACTCTAGGATACCCCCGCGGGTGCGGGTCCGATGCGGAGGACTGCCGGGCCTCGCGGGGTGATAGCGGACGAGCCCTTTTGGTTAACCACGGGTGATTCTTCGATGTCGGAAAGATGAGTAATAGCGTGATAACCAGTGAATATATGGTCGTCGGATAAGTTTGAGGTGGATGCTGAGCAGGCTTTTCACAGCCTGAGTACTGCCCAAACGATGTATCGAGAACGCTTTTCATTGCTCGAAACAAAGTGTGGTTTGGGCTACCCTCCCGTGTGCTGCGTCACGTATGGTATCTAGTACGTTCATAGTCGTGCTGCATGGGCAGCTCGTCCACGACAGTATGGCCCTAGGCCAACGTGGGCAAAAAGAAGGGAAAGATGTGAACACTAAGAAAAAGGGGAGGTCAGTAGCTGTTGCCGCGGCAATAGGACTACTTGCCACACCTCTCATCACGCTTCCGGCGGGCGCCACGCCATCCGGTGACGATGTTGTCATCAACGAGGTGGGTGTCGGCGCTAAATTCGTCGAGCTGTACAACCCGACCGATGCGGAGATTGATCTCTCGGGTATGTACATTTCCTACTACTCAACTGCTGGTGCGCCACAGTGCAACACGAGTGGAGCGCTATCCGGCTCGATTGAGCCCGGTGGCTACTACCTAATCCATATGGCTAAGGAACCGGTTGCCGGTCTGCCCGACGCTGACGCTGTATGGGGCTGTGGAAACGCGATTGGCCGGAACGGCGGATACTCGCTAAGCGAGGGTGCGCCCAAGGTATTCCCGGTCCTTGGCGATATCGACCATGCCGGCAACAACGTGGTGGATTACGTGGGGCTTGGAAATCATGCCAACTTCGAGACCGCCACCGCCGCCAGCTCCAGCGAGGCCTCGAAGTCGGTCAACCGAACGAACGGTGCGGACACCGATAACAACAGCGCGGACTTCACGGTGGCGGATATCAGCCCCGAGAACTCCGGCTCCGAGGGTGGGGGAACGGATCCGACCGATCCGCCCACCGATCCCACCACTCCACCCACCGAGCCCGGTGCGATCACGCCGATTGCCGAAATTCAGGGCTCGGGCGCGAGTTCTCCGCTTGCGGGTCAGACCGTCACCACCCAAGGTTTCGTGACGGCCAAGTACCCTGTGGGTGGTAAGAACGGCATCTACATTCAGACTGAGGGCACCGGTGGCACCACCTCTCACGCTGCCCCCTCCGTCGCCCTCTTCGTCTACGATGGCTCCGCCGCTCTTCCCAAGGGCGTTGAGATCGGCGATTTCGTTGAGATCACGGGTGCGGTATCGGAGTTCAACGGTTCCACCCAGATCACCGTCTCCGGCACCAGCGGCTGGAAGAAGGTGGACGCAGGCGAGCGGGTAGCCCCGCAGGCCGTTGTTCTGGACCGCCTCCCGGTGGATGAGGCCGGAAAGGAAGCACTCGAGGGTATGCTCGTGGACTTCTCCGGCCCGTTGACCGTGACGGACAACTACCAGAACGGCGTCAACTACGGAGAGATCGGCGCTGCTTTCGGCGATCAGCCGCTGCGTCAGCCCTCTGACCTGTTCAACCCGACTCGCGATGGAGCAGCCGCCCTGCAGGCTGTCGATGCTGACAATGCCGCTCGCCTCATCACGATCGACGACGGACGTACCCAGAACTGGAACACCGCCTCGGTCAAGAATTCCGTGCCGCTTCCCTATATCTCCAATACGGAACCCGTGCGTACCGGTGCCGCGGTCGATCTGGTCCAGCCCGCCGTCGTCGAATTCTCCTTCGAGAAGTGGCGCCTGCAGCCGGTTGAGCCGGCCACCGATGAGAACGGCAATCGCGGTTCGGAGTTCTTCGCATTCGAGAACGATCGGCCCGCCGAGCCCGCCGATGTAGGCGGGGATGTCTCCCTCTCGGGCTTCAACGTTCTCAACTACTTCACCACGACCGCCGCGGACATAAACTGCACCAGCACCTACAAGGATCGCCAGGGCAACCCGATCACGGCTAATTCCTGCGACACCGTCCGAGGAGCCGCCAATGCGGAGAATCTCGCGCGCCAGCAGGAGAAGATCGTCTCCGCCATCAACACGCTGGACTCCACGGTCGTGTCGCTGGAGGAGATCGAGAACTCGGCCAAGAACGGCAAGAACCGCGACGCCGCTCTGGAGACCCTGACCAAGGCCCTCAATGCCGCCGATTCCTCCAAGAACTGGGCGTATGTGCCGAGCCCGAGCACCGGGCTTCCCAGCCTGAGCAACCAGGACGTGATCCGCACGGCCTTCATCTACCAGGCGGACCAGGTCAAGCCGGTGGGAGAGTCCAAGATCCTCAACGATCAGACGAACTTCTCCAACGCCCGTGAGCCCTTGGCTCAGGAATTCGTGGCGATCGACGCCAATGGTGCGGAGTACGGCGATTCCTTCGTGGCGATCGTCAACCACTTCAAGTCCAAGGGTTCGGGTACTCCGGCTCCGGATCCGTGGCAGGGCAATGCGAACGCCGATCGCGTGAATCAGGCCAATGCCCTGGGCAAGTGGGCGAATGAGCAGTACCCCGACACCGCCATCTTCGTGATCGGCGATCTCAACGCGTACTCCGCAGAGGATCCGATCCTCAAGCTGGGCGAGCACGGCTACACCCGGGTCATGGACTACATGGCCGAGCAGACCGGCGACGAGAGCTACCTCGATCTGACCACCTACCAGTACTCCAGCCTTCATGGCTCGCTGGATCAGGCGCTCGGTAACGACCTTGCCCTTGACATGGTGAACGACGCCGAGGTGTACGCCATCAACGCCCCCGAGGCGATTGCCCTGGAGTACTCGCGCTACAACAACTACCTGACGATCTACCACGATGCGACGCAGTACCGTTCCTCCGATCATGATCCCGTCAAGATCGGTCTCAACGTGACGGATGCTCCCGCGCCGGTGGAGGTCACTCCGGAGGCTCCCTCTGTCGAGGGCAACGTGGTGACGATCCCGGTTGTCGAGGGTGTTGTGTACACGGTCGATGGCGAGCCCGTGGAGGGCACGATCGAGCTCTCGGCTGATATGGCGAGCGTGACGGTTGTGGCCGAGCCGGCCGATGGTTTCGTGTTCTCCGATGGGGCGGTGACCGAGTGGACGTTCATGTTCGACGACGGCGACGCCCGTCCGGTGGAAGGCGATTCAGGTAACGTGTTCTTCGCTGAGACCTGGAAGTCGAGCCTGACGAACTTCGTGACCACCATTGCCGGTGGCGACGAGCTCCTCGTCGGCGATTTCGACGGTGATGGTGTCGATACCCTGGTGGTGCGCACCGGCGATAGTTACACCTTCCTTAACACGAACCGTCCGGGCAGTGCTTCCACGGGGGTCACGCTGGGTGCGGCTGACGGTCTGACCGTGGTTGGTGATTTCGATGGTGATGGTCTCGACGATCTGGCTGTGCGCCAGGCCGGTTCCAACCGTTTCGATATCTACTACAACACTGATGGTGTGATCTCGTCTGAGTCCGGCAAGCAGGTGCTGTACGGCCGGGCGAGTGACACCCCCGTTGCTGGTAACTGGGATGGCAAGGGTGGCGATACGCTGGGTATCCGCCGTGGCAATGTGTTCCATCTGCGTAACTCGCTCAGTGGTGGTGGCGCGGACGTGGCTTTCGCCTATGGTCGTGATACCGATCAGGTGTTGGCCGGTGACTTTGATCGCGATGGTAAGGACAGCATCGCTGTTGTCCGTGATACCAAGGTGCACGTGCGTAACTCGTTGACTGCGGGTCCGGCTCAGGTGTGGCTGAACTTCGGTCGCGCGGGCGATGTGCGTGTGGTGGGTGACTGGTTCGGTACCGGTACCGATACCCCGGCTGCCTATCGACCCTGATTCATAGAATCCCCAGCTCGTTGACGGGTTGCCCCGTGTAGGTGACGCCTTGTAGGCGGCCTCGACGAGAAGAATGGGCCCGGAAAGATTCGATCTTTCCGGGCCCATTCGTGTTGTGAGCCGGTTGAGGGGACGATGTCACGAAGTCGCGCGACGAGATGACGCCAATCGCCTGTCGACGACGACCGCATAGACGAGGAATGCGATAAATACGAGCAACCGCATGAGGTTCGTGTTCGCAAGAGCCAATGCGGCAACGATTAGCAGGCAGTAGATCAGGCTCCGCTTCCATCGCCACGGGTACCGATCGCGCTGTGCGACGGTGGCGACGATGGCGAAGAGGAATGCTGCTACGGCTAAGACCCCGTAGACCCACAGGAAGACGGTCTGTCCGGTCTCGGACGGGGCGGCCGACAACTGCGAGAACCAGAGGATAGCCAACCCGGTGAAAATTCCCTCGGGCAATGCCGATTCCCGGAAGGGGATACGAGTGGTCCGGTTCTGCTGAAGCCACATGATGAAGTAACCAATCCTAAGAACCCATCGACACGGCGGATGGCGGGGCCTCGGTTGCTAGACCGCGATCGATGTTCATGTTGTGTTGGGGGGTGAGAGACCCACAGGATGCTGACGGATGCTCCCGCTCGATCTGCACCATGCAATCCACCGTACCCGACCGTATTCGAAGGCAACAGGGGTTAACCCGCTTGTGTTGGAACGGCTGCCAGCCGCGTGTCGGCATTGGCAGCGGTCTGTCCTGCTTCAGCGCGTGCGGCCTGCCATTCGGGGCCCGACGCGTAGTAGTCGTTGTCCATGAGGTCGAGAGCAATGCCGGCGAAACTATGCGGAGAAGGCGGAAAGAGGTAGATTCCCCTGTCCGGACCGTAGGTGTAGATCGCCCAAGCGCCTCCGGCCAGGACGAGGGCGAGTACACCGCCACCGATCCCCAGGACCTTGTGTTAGGTACGCCGTCGTGGCTTCGAGCGTGCGTCAGTGGAGCCTTTCGAGGTTGCGGGGCATGCGCACGATTCTATAAGCGGCTATCGGCGAGCGATGTCGTCCTGACGTGGGATTCCGATGGCGGGAATGGGACCAGGGTACTAGACGGGTGAGCGAGCCGACGACGTCGTCGTGCGGGAAACGTGTCGGAGGCGGAGCGTACGATGAAGTGGTCACGAAAGGAAGATGATATGACTGTCGAATCGCTGAACAGCGAGCTGCTGGAGTCCTTCGCGGGGAACTTCGCGGGGGATAGGGCCGCGCGGATCGTGCAGAACGCGGTGACCGAGACATCCATCAAGAAGGTGGCGATGGATAGGCAGGTCGTGACGTCGATCGATCCGTCGATGTCGGTCAAGGTGGATCGTTGGCCGAACACCAACCAGAAGAAGTCGGGGCGCTGCTGGCTGTTCGCCGGGCTCAACTCGTTCAAGTCGGGCGTCTATGCGGACACCAAGCTGGAGAACTTCGAGTTCTCACAGAATTACCTGCATTTCTGGGACAAGCTGGAGAAGGCGAACTTCTTCCTCACCTCCATGATCGAACTCGCGGATCGCGACGTCGACGATCGCACGGTGCACTTCCTGCTCTCCGATCCGATCGAGGACGGCGGGCAGTGGAACATGTTCGTATCGCTGGTGCAGAAGTACGGAGTGGTGCCCAAGTACACGATGCCGGAGACCGAATCCTCCTCGAACACGCATGAGATGAACCTGACCCTGGAGAATCTGCTGCGTCGCGGTGCCAGGGATCTGCGCGGGGCCGTCAACGATGGTGGCGATGTGGCGGCCACCAAGCGGTCCATCCTCGAGCAGGTCTACCGGGTATTGAGCATCCACCTCGGTACACCGCCCGCGAGCTTCCTCTGGCAGTGGGAGGATAAGGATGGCAGCTTCCACCGCGAGGGAGAATTCACCCCGCTGGAATTCGCGGCAAAGTATGTTCCGGATCTGGACGAATACGTCTGCCTGGTGAACGACCCGCGCCAGAGCTCACCGTACAACCACCTGTTCACCGTTGACCGGCTGGGAAACGTGGTGGGCGCCAAGCCAGTCACCTACCTGAACGTTCCGATCGAGGTCATCCGTGATGCCACGCAGGCGACGCTCGAAGCCGGCGAGGCCGTGTGGATGGGATGCGACACCTCCAAGCAGTGCGACCGCAAGCTGGGCATCTGGGACGGCAAGCTCTTCGATTTCGAGGGCACCTACGGCATCGACCTCGAGATGAGCAAGGCTGAGGAACTCGAATACGGCGAGGCGCTCATGACGCACGCGATGGTGTTCACCGGGGTGGACGTCGTCGATGGCGAGACGCGACGCTGGCGTATCGAGAACTCGTGGGGCGATGAGATTGCGGACAAGGGCTTCTTCACCATGAACGATTCGTGGTTCGATCAGCACGTCTTCGAGGTGGCGGTTCGTAAGGATCGCCTTCCGGCGGAGCTGCTCGCGGTCCTCGAGACCGAGCCGATCGTGCTGCCCGCCTGGGATCCGATGGGTTCACTGGCGCGTGGCTGAATCGAATGATCCGGTGGGTGCCGGTTGGTGTGGTCGCGGCGGCGCGGAGAATAGCGCCGCCGCGGGCCAGCCACCGCGTGCCGTTGCAGGCGATGGGTTGGCCGAGCGGTCCGGCACGGTTCGGCCGGCACCCGCGGGGCGTTACGCCCCGTCGCCCACCGGCGATTTCCACCTGGGCAATCTTCGCACCGCCTTGCTCGCGTGGGCGCTGGCCCGCAACGAAGGGCTTTCCTTCCTCATGCGGATGGAGGATCTGGACGAACGCTCGCGGGTGGAATACGGCGAGCGGCAACTCGCCGACTTGACTGCCCTCGGCATCGACTGGGACGGCCCGATCATCCGCCAGTCCGATCAGATGGATGCCTACGATAGCGCCTTCGCCAGCCTCGAAGCGCAGGGATTGCTCTACGAGTGCTACTGCACCCGCAAGGATCTTGCGGAGGTGGCTTCGGCACCCCATCGGCCTCCCGGCTCCTACCCGGGCACCTGCCGCAACCTCACAGAGGCCGAACGCGAGGCGGGCCGAGCCAAGCTCTCTGGAATGCAGCGCGGTCCCGCCCTGCGGTTGAAGACGGAGGTGACCGAACTCGCCGTCGTCGACGAGATCCTAGGAGAGTACACCGGTGCCGTGGACGATCTCGTCATCAAGCGCGGTGACGGTGTCTACAGCTATAACTTCGTCGCCGTATTCGACGATGGTAGGGAGGGGATCGCCCAGGTGGTGCGCGGAGATGACCTGCTTCCTTCCACACCGCGGCAGGTCTATCTCCAGCGCGTGCTGGGCATTGCGCCTCCGGTTTACTATCACGTGCCCATGGTTTTCAACGCCGAAGGAATAAGGCTTGCAAAACGCGACGGCGCGGTCACCATGCGGGAACTGTCCGCATACGGTTGGGGACCGGCAGATGTGGTGGAACTGTTGGGCGATTCCCTGGGGATGAGCGGCGTGCGCAATGCGTCGGAATTCGCTGCGGCTCTGGAGATCGATTCCCTGCGCCATGGCCCATGGTTGCTCGATCCGGGTGTTCTGGCGGCGGGTCCGGGGAGAGTATTGCGACACGGTCGCTAAAAGGTGGCCGAGACCATACCGTAGTGCCACGCGATTCACGCAGATTGGCCAAGCCGCCGAGCTTGATTGGCTATGCTGGCCTAACCGGTACATAACTGCAGGTGTACCGATGGATCCGCGGCACCTCTCGACGAGGAACACCTGGCCGCTGGACCTCTTTTGATGCTGGGTTATCACGCAATGCTGTGTCAGGAGCAACGATGAGTTCATGGTCCGAAGAAAAACATCAACGGATGGGGGAAGAGGAAGCGCGCCATAACTCCGGAGGCTACGACTTCGGTGGTTACATCCCCGGAGAGGAATACTTTCCAGCGCCGAAAAAGCGCGGCAAGCAGATTGTGGCGTCCGCGGTGGCGCTGCTGACCATCGCCTCGCTCGTTCTCATGATGGTGCTCTAGACGAGCTTTTTCTCTTTCGCCGTGGTCGAGGCCATCAGTGCGGGTTTACCTCTGCGGGCTCGCCTTCGTGCCGAAACGGTGGAGGGCTGAAGGCAGAAAGCCTTCAGACAAAAGGAGAGGGCGCCAACTTCTCTCGAAGTGAGCGCCCTCCCGGCCAAAACTTGTGTCCTGCTGCGTCGCAGGGTGATACGAGGTTTTACTTCTTGCCCTCGTTGCCAATCTTTTTATCGATGGCGTTTCGGACGATGGTTACTGGTCTGCCTTCGCGTCACCAAGAGCTTTCTCGGCAAGTCCTTCGGCTTTGTCCAGAACCCGATCCGACCTTTTCAGCCTGATCGCTTTGCAGGAAGTCTTTGGCCTTGTTGAATAAACCCATAGATCGCTCCTTTCCTCGTCCTACGCCGGTTGGTTAACCAGCTCACAATTAATGTACCCGCAGAAGCCGTTGTTGGGTAGCCCCTTCCCGCAATCGGCTATGACATTTGTCAGGTGCCGGTCATGAAAAACCCATCGGAGCCGGTGATATCGCTCAGTGCTCCCGCGGCAAAGAGGCCGGGAGAATTGAGGCAGAACCACAACTGCTATCGATGGGGGACCTCATGAGCATTCTCGAAGCTGAGAACATCACTCGCACGTACGGCACCGGCAAGAGTCGATTCACGGCGGTCAAGGGAGTTTCCTTCGGCGTCGAGCAGGGCGAGCTGGTGGCGCTTCTGGGAACCAACGGCGCGGGTAAGACCTCCCTGGTGGAGATCCTCGAAGGCCTGGCCACGCCGAGCACCGGGCGGGTGAGGCTTTTCGGTGAAGATCCTGTGCGCGAGCGCCGGATCATCAGCCCGCGCACCGGGATCATGCTCCAGGAAGCCGGATTCGCTCAGGATCTAACAGTGCTGGAGACGCTCAAGATGTGGGCGGGAACCCTCAGCGCTCCCCGCCCGGTTGCCGAGGCTTTGGAACTCGTGGGGCTGGAATCGCGTGGCCGAGTGCGCGTTAAGTCGCTTTCGGGTGGCGAGCGCCGCCGCTTGGATCTCGCGTTGGCGACCCTGGGACGGCCAGATATTTTGTTTCTCGATGAGCCGACGACGGGGCTTGATCCCGCCTCGCGCCGACGCACCTGGAGCATGGTCCAATCCATGCTCGACGACGGCGTCACCGTCCTGCTGACCACCCACTACCTGGAAGAGGCGGAGGAACTCGCCGACCGGGTGCTGATCATGTCTGGCGGGGAGATCGTGATGCGCGGAAGCGTCGCCGAGATCGTCTCCAGCCAACCCTCCCAGATCACGTTCTCCCTGCCCCAGACGGGATCGTCATTGCAGCGGGTAGAAGTGGCGGGCCGAGCGGGTGCCGGCAACGCTTCTGATTTCACCGGCGGAAGCGGCGCGGGGGAGATTCAGCGTCCCGAAGACCTCTCCTTCCTACCTGCCACGATCGGCTCGGCGGAGATACATCGGGGAAGGGTACGTATCGATTCCACGGACCTCCAGGTAACGCTTGCCAGCCTTCTCAAGATGGCCACGGAACGCGGGATCCGACTGCTCGATCTGGATGCTCGCTCCGCCTCCCTGGAGCAGGCCTTTCTTGCCGTGAACGAGAAGGCAAACACGCATGAAGTGCAGGCCGCTTGATTTGGGCCGTAGCCACGAGCTTGAGGGCATCGCATGGAGTCCCAAGTCATTGGCAGGAGCTTCACGCCGATGCTTGGGCATCAAACTCCACGTCGTTCCCGCACCACGTCGATTGCGAAAGGACCATTGATATGACCGCGAACCCCGCCTATCGGACTGGGAATACTGAACGAACCGGACAACCTGGACAAACAGGACGATCCGGCTATGCGAGCGCGAATACTGCCCGCAAGGCGAGCCCATCGTCGCCACCGAAGCGGGTATGGGCCATCACTCGCGCCGAGACCCTTCTCTTCCTGCGCAATCCGACCATTCTTCTCACCGCCCTGCTTCTGCCGATAACGATGGTGGCCATTTTGGGGCCGTCGCTCGGTTCGAATATGGGAGGAGAGGCGTTCTCCTCCTTCCTGGTGCAGACGCTCGCGGTGTGGGCGCTACTGCTGATTGTCTACGTCAATCTCACAACAATCTTCGTCTCGCGCAGGGAGGAAGGAGTCTTCCAGCGTATGGCGACGGGTGAGGCCTCGCCATGGGAAGCCATGGTGGCCGGCAGCATTCCGTCGGTGGTCGTCGCCCTGGTGCAGGTCGCCCTGGGGGTGGTTGGGTCATTGATACTGGTCGACGGAGCCGGGACGGTCAACCCGATCCTCGTGCTACTGGCCATCGTCGGCGCTTCGATCTTCCTCGGAGGGCTTGCGGCCTGGACGTCGCGTTACACCACCACGGTTGAGGGGGCGCAGTTCTCCACCATGCCGGTGCTCATGCTTCTCATTCTGACCTCCGGTACGCTTCTTCCGCTGGACGTACTTCCCGATTCTGTGAGCCGGCTGCTCGAGTGGACCCCCTTCTATGCCGTCAGCGAGTTGATCTCACTGGGTATGACGGGCGGTGCGATGCAGATACCGGGTGCCGAGGCGGTGGTCGGCGAGTCCGCCGCGACGTTCGTCGATTCGTGGGGTGCCGCGCTCACCCCGCTCGCGGTTCTGGCGGTATGGGCCTTCCTCGCCGTCCTTTTGGCACGCCGGACCATGGTGTTCTCGCGCCGCCGTTGATGTGAGTGTTGACATGTGGGAGCTGGGCGTTGGGGGGGGGGGGCCGCGGGGGGGGGGGGGGGGGGGGGGGGCGCGGGCCCCCCCCCCCCCCCGGGGGGGGGGGGTGGGGAAAATACCCCGCCCCCCACCCCCGGTGCGTCACATGAGGTTCGGTTTGCCATCGCTCACCTTGGCCCGGCCCTGCATCATGTCAGAGCCACCGGTTCAAGGAGTCGGATCGGATGGCATCGCCTGGAGGCGCCGTCGGACCTACTTGATCCGCTCGCGCTCGTCCTGAACTCGGACGGCCGCCTCCTGTAGTTTGTCCAAGTGCTGGTTTGCGTGGTGCCCACAGAAAAGAAGCTCGCCATAAGGCATGACCACTCGCACGTAGGCTTGTGCGCCACAGGCATCACAACGATCTGCAGTTGTCAGAGTCTTCTCGTCAGTCATTGTTGCGTTCACATCAACATCAAAGCATTTAACCCCGAAAACATTCCCGACATGGGATGCGAGTTCACCCGCGGCAGAATATTCCGGCGGGACAGGCACGTAGCCATTCGCCTTGTACACGCGCAGCGCCTTCGCTGTCTTTCACTCGCGAGGGTAACTAGAGTGACACGGTACGAAGGAGGGCCATGGCCGGATTCGCGGTAGTCGATGTGGAGACGACGGGACTCAATCCGTCGAGCGACCGCATCATCGAGATCGACGTCGTCGCGCTTGACGCCGAGGGGGAATTCGAGGATGAATGGACCAGTCTCGTCAATCCCCTCAGACCCGTCGCCGCCCAGTTCGTGCACGGCATCAGCGACGACGACGTTGCAGGAGCCCCCACGTTCACCGAGCTCCTGCCCCATATTGCGACCAGACTCGAGGGCCGCGCCATCGCCGCTCACAATGCCGCTTTCGACGTCGGGTTCCTCAACGCCTCGTTCAAACGAGCACGCTTCCCGATGGAAGTGCCGCTGGACGCCACGGTGTGCACGATGGAACTGTCGAAGATCTATCTTCCGGAGGGACGCCACGGCCTCGTGAGCGCGAGCGAGCGAGCCGGGATCACGCTATCCCAGCATCATCGGGCTCTCGCCGATGCCTGGACTGCCGCGCAACTGCTGCGTGTCTACCTGCGGGCGGAGGAACAGGGACGGCGTTACCTGGAGCGGGCGACATCGCGCACCGGCAGGGTCACCTCCCCCGCCTCCTGGATCGAGGCGCAGCTATGCGCCCGCAGCCTCACCTGGCCGGTCGCACTGTTCTAGGGATCCTCTTGGTCCGATCGAGCCGTCTCAGCGTCAGTCGGTCTCCCCCGAAGAACTCAGACCAAAGAAGCGTTCGAAGAACGCTCCGAGTTTCTGGATGACGCGCTGCTTTTTCTCGCCGTGACCTCCACCTACCGCAAAGCGGGATGCGGGAGGGAGTACTTTTGTGATGGAGGTACCGGTAGTGCGGAGCACACCATCCCGGAAAGCAATCCCGACGAATGCACGGGCAGCGTCGGCGCGGAGGTTCTCTTCCTCGATGATCGCTGCCAGTTCCGCTTCGCGCTTGGCGGCGATGAACGCCCGCCATTCCTCGTCGATGGCGCCGTCCACCGAGACAGCTTCGACGAAGGCTTCGACTTCTCGAAGAAGTCTCGCCACTCGGCGTCGGAGAAAGTGATGTGGTTCAACGCTTCCAGCTGCGTGCGGAGGTTCGCGATGAGATGCTCCTCTGAGGCGATCGGCAGGTACTCATACGCCTACGATTCAAGGAGGCGGATCAGCTCACGTTCCAGCGCGGCCTCCGACTGATACGCAGCGTCCGCCTTCGCATCGGGCGCGTACGCGGCGACGACCGTACTCTCGGACGAAACCGCGATCAGGTCGTACCTTCGCGCACTTGCTTCACTCATAGCGTCTCCTCGTTTACGATCCAGCGACCGGTCTTCTTAGAACCTTCGCGGCGCAGGCGGCCAGCGGCCTGTAACGTTGCGAGCGCCCGCCTCACGGTACGCTCCCCCTTGCCCAGCTGCACCGCAAGCTGCGGCGTGGTGAGGCTCGGGTCGCGTCGCAGCAGCGCTAGTACGTCTTCATTTATCCGGCCACTTATCCGGCCATTTATCCGGCCACTACTCGTTCTCGCACTGCTTTCGGTCGACTTCTCGTACTGAACGAGAACGCTCTCGATGGTGTCGAGGATGGCACCAAGACTGAACTCGATGAACGATGTGGCATCGCTCGTGCGCTGAGACGCTCGGAGTGCTTCGTAGTACCGTGGGCGATTCTCGAAGACCACCGACTCCATTGGCAGCGACGCGAAGGCCTCGTTCCATCTCGAGAGGATCAGTGTTTGCCAGAGTCTGCCGATGCGCCCGTTCCCATCTGCGAACGGATGAATCGTCTCGATCTCGCAGTGCACGATCGCGCTGAGCAGCACGGGATGCAGCTCTGAGTCACGTGCCCAGCCAAACAGTTCATCGACCAGATCTGGAACGAACTGTGGACGCGCGCCGATATGCACAGGCACATCGTCGGAGTACACCGCGACATCGCCGCTGCGGAACGTTCCAGCCTCACCTATCAAGCCTTGCGTGATGAGGCGATGCGCCGCAAGAAAATCGCGCGCCTGATAGGGGTCGAATGAACGAAGTTGTTCATACGCCTCGTGAGCATTCTTCACTTCCTGAATATCACGGGGCCGCCCCCATACAGCTTTACCTTGCAGCACATCGGCCACCTCGGGAAGCGACAGCATGTTCCCCTCGATCGCAAGTGACGAGTAGATCGATCGCACTCGATTCTCTCGATGCAATCGAACGTCCAGCCGGTAATCAGTGCCAAGATCGAGGCGCGTGACACTCTCCACGATCTTCGCCAGGCTGTCGGCCGCCTGGACTGAGATCGTGAATGCAGGTTCGAACGACTTGCTCACGCGAGCTCCGGGGCAAGCGCTTTGAACGTCAGCAACCGATCGCGGTAGTACTCGTACTGCTTACGACGCGCGGCGAGCTCGGCAGGAAGGCCGATGCTGAGGTCATTCACGAGAGCATCGAACTTGTCGAGAATCGACACGATGCGATGTTGCTCCTCGATTGGTGGAATGGGAACTGTGATCTTACCTAGGCCCTCACCTCCTACACGCTTCACTTTGGCTCGAGAGACGTACTTATCCTTTTGCGCATGGAACGCCGCCGTCTGCATGACGTAGGAAATGTAGACGGGGTCCTCATCAGACCGGAAAGCGAAGCTGTCGTCATGAACCGCGACTTCAGATTCTCCTAACCATGCAACTGCCTTCGCAACGTCCTTGACGGTTTCACCAACGCCTGCGATCACAACATCTCCCTTCTTGGCGTAGCGGAGCTGGTCAGCAAGATCATCGCGGACAAAGGACAAGGTTTCGGTCGCAGATGTTCCGTAGTGGGTATAGATCTCGCCGTAGTGAATACTCGGGATACCAACTGAGACCATGTCTTTCTTCGTGAAACGACGCCCACGGATGAACTTCCCGAACTCACACATCTCTAGATGGGTTACCCCCCCCCCGGCCGTTTCAGGGAAGGTCAACAGCTGATCCCTATAGTACTCATACTGGCGGCGACGGGCCTCCAACTCTGCCTCCAGCTGGGTAAACCGATCCAACACTCGCACGATTTCCCGCTGCACAGCGAGGAGCGGGACGGGGATTCGGAACGCTAGCTCTAAAACTGATGGGGGTTGTTGACAGTCGGGTCTTCCTGATGGAAGGAAGATCACATGTCATTGTCAGAACGCGAGCTCGAGCGTCGAGCCAAGCACAAACTCGCCGTGCTGCGACACGCAGAGGAAGTCTCCGGCAACGTCGCTGCTACCTGCCGCTACGACGGGATCACTAGGACCTGTTTCTACACGTGGCGTCACCGCTATGAGGAAGAGGGCTTCGAAGGCCTCAAGGACCGCTCCAGCGTCCCGCACCATCAACCAAACAAGACGGACCCGGAGGTGATCGAGAAGATCTGCTGGCTGGGACAGCAGTACCATGTCGGCCCGCACAAGATCGCGATGTATCTCGCCCGTTACCACGACATCACGATCAGCCCCTCAGGGGTCTGGCGCATTCTGCACAAGGCCGGTTGAGCCGACTACCGGCCTCGCAGCGATACAAGCGCACGCACACCCGGTGGAAGCGCTATGACAAGCAACGTCCAGGCCACCAGCTGCAGGTCGACGTGACATTCATCGAACCACTCGGCCAGACCGGCCGCAAGAAGCGCTACGACCAGTACACCGCGATCGATGACTGCACCCGCGGTCCTGGGCGCTTCTCCGTGCAACAACCAGAAGACCGCGATCCAGTTCATCGACCACGTACTCTCGAAGCTGCCGTTCCAGGTCGACCAGGTGCACACCGACAACGGGCAGGAGTTCGGGCAGTCGTTCCACTGGCACCTGCTGGACAAGGGCATCAATCACGTCAAGATCCGACCCCGCACACCCCGGTTGAACGGAAAAGTTGAGAGGTCCCACCGGATCGATTCCGAGGAGTTCTACCGACTCCTCGAAAGCGAAGTCATCGACGAGGCAAATCTGTTCGCCGAACGACTCCAACAATGGGAAGACCACGACAACTATGATCGACCCCACGGAGCACTCGGAGGCCAAACCCCCTACGAACGACTCAAACAGAAAACACGAGACCCACTGTCAAAGGCCTCTTTCAGTTGCACACCTAGGGCGCGTCTCAAGTAGTGTTCTCAGAACATGATTTACGCTACCGACGACCGCGGATATCGCTCGGTTGCCACGCCGCGTGAGAAGTTACGACTATGCCGTAGGCGGAGACCGCACGGCTTCACGCAATCAACGTCTCACCTTATGTAACACGCTTATTTTCATATGGCCGGTCGTACTGTTCTAGGGAGGCTCACTCCCCTCTGAGGGAGGCGCCGCCGCGAACGGGAAAGGCGGGAACACCATGAGATGTTCCCGCCTTCGCACGGAGTTATTTGGCCCCGGACTGCGGCCCAGGTGCCACCGCTCCTAGTCGAGGTAGTCGCGCAGCACCTGCGAGCGGCTCGGATGGCGCAGCTTCGACATCGTCTTCGACTCTATTTGGCGGATACGCTCGCGCGTGACCCCGTAGACCTTGCCGATCTCGTCGAGGGTCTTGGGCTGGCCGTCCGTCAGGCCGAAGCGCATGGAGACCACGCCGGCCTCGCGCTCGGACAGGGTGTCGAGCACCTGGTGCAGCTGTTCCTGGAGCAGGGTGAAGCCCACGGCGTCGGCGGGCACGACAGCCTCCGAGTCCTCGATGAGGTCGCCGAACTCGGAATCTCCATCCTCACCAAGCGGCGTGTGCAGCGAGATCGGCTCGCGGCCGTACTTCTGAACTTCGATGACCTTTTCCTCGGGCATATCCAATTCCTTGGACAGTTCCTCGGTGGTGGGCTCGCGGCCCAGATCTTGCAGCATCTGACGCTGAACGCGGGCAAGCTTGTTGATGACCTCGACCATGTGCACCGGGATACGGATGGTGCGCGCCTGATCGGCCATGGCTCGGGTGATCGCCTGGCGAATCCACCACGTCGCGTAGGTGGAGAACTTGTAGCCCTTGGTGTAGTCGAACTTCTCGACCGCACGCACAAGTCCGAGGTTGCCTTCCTGAATGAGATCGAGGAAGAGCATGCCGCGGCCGGTGTAACGCTTGGCGAGGGAGACGACCAGACGAAGGTTGGCTTCAAGGAGATGGTTCTTGGCCTGCGCACCATCGCGAGAGATGGCGCGCAGTTCGCGGATGTAGAGGCGATCCGAGGAAGGGTCCAATTCGCCCGACTTCAGGATGTGCTCGGCGTAGAGGCCGGCCTCGATGCGCTTGGCCAGCTCCACTTCCTCCTCCGCGTTCAGGAGGGGGACCTTACCGATCTGCTTGAGGTAGTCCTTGACCGGATCGGCGGTGGCGCCGGCTACGTGCACACGCACGGCGGGCTCATCCGATTCGTCCGAATCCTTCATCGTGAAGGCACCCTTGCGCGAAAGCGGCGGTTCATCGGTGCGGAGCTTCGGCAGCTTCACCCCTGAGGGACCGGCCTTCTCCGGCTCGGAATCATCGTCCTCGTCACCGTCTTCGGAGTCCTTGGCGTCGTCGGCATCCTCGTCGCTGTCGACATCCTCGATGTCGACCTCGACGTCCTCCTCCAGAGTCTCCGGCTCTTCCGGCGTGCCTGCGGTCTCCGTGGTTTCGTCCACCGAGTCCTGCGAAGTCTCCTCTTCCGCTGCCTTGGCGCGAGAACGAGCGGTCTTCTTCGCTGCCGAGCCTTCCTTGGAAGACTTGGTGCGCGAAGCGGTGCGCTTCTTCGGCGTTGCCTTGACGTCCTTGGAATCCTCCTCCGGAGCACTCTGGGTACGTTCGCGAGTGGCAGACTTTGTAGCCACGTGACACCTTTCGACGAGGGGCATGAACATGATGGACGGCCCATCATACCGGCGCCGGGCATAGTCCGGCACATTGGCTTAAACGTCAAGAGGGGGCAACTTGTTCCCAGAATTTTCCGGCAATTTCAGAGCGCCCGGTTTCCTCCGTCTCAGCCTCGTCACCAGCCGATTCCCCCGTGGCGTCCCGCTCTATCCTCCTCATCTCTCGCGGACCCTCATTAGAGAGCACGGACCCTCATCGTGGGAGAGCAAGAGCCTTCGGAGTTCTGCAGCCACGCCCGGGGACCACACCAGCGGCCGACCTCAGGTAGGCCAACGCAGCCCGTCAAACGGCATACGCCTCCGGTGCGGGGCAGGTGCATTGCAGATTGCGGTCTCCCCACGGCCCATCGATGCGCCCCACCGGAGGCCAGTACTTGTCCTCGATGAGTTGCCTGATGAACTCTGGATCGCGCCCCTTGCTCCGCGCCACCGCAGCGGCCGGGTAGGCAGCGACCTCCCTCGAGTAGGGGTGCTCCCATGCGTCCGTCAGCAGTGATTCCGCGGTGTGGGGAGCGCCCCGCAATGGATTATCCTCCGCGCTCCATTCACCGTTGCCCACCCGTTCGGCCTCGTCGACTATCGCCTCCATGGCGTCGCAGAAGCGGTCCATCTCCCGCAGGTCCTCGGACTCGGTCGGCTCCACCATGAGGGTGCCCGGAACGGGAAAACTCATAGTCGGGGCATGGAAGCCGTAATCGATCAGCCTCTTGGCGACGTCGTCGACCGTGATTCCGTACGAGGTCTTGAGCGGACGCACATCCAGAATGCACTCGTGGCCGACGAAGCCCCCTGGCCCTCGGTAGAGCACGGGCACCCGGTGTTCCAATCTCTTGGCCACGTAATTCGCGGCCAGCACCGCGCCCGCCGTCGCCTGCCGCAACCCCTCGCGCCCCATGAGACGGATGTACGCCCAGGTGACGGGGAGAATCGCCGCCGAGCCCCAGGGCGCGCCCGAGACGGCGCCGTCGCCAGGGCACCCACGCTCCCACAGCCCGGGAAACCCGGGAAGGAACGGGGCCAGGTGCGATTTGACCGCCACGGGCCCCACCCCGGGACCGCCCCCGCCGTGGGGAATCGCGAAGGTCTTGTGCAGGTTGAGATGGGATACGTCGCCTCCGAAGCGGCCAGGCTGGGCGAATCCCACCAGTGCATTCAGGTTCGCACCATCGATGTAGACCTGGCCGCCCACAGCGTGCACCTTGGCCGCAACCTCACTCACTCCCGGTTCGAAGGTTCCATGCGTCGAGGGATAGGTGATCATGATGGCACCGATGCGCTCCCCGTGGGCCGCCAGGGCGCGGTCAAGGTCCTCGCCGTCGATCGCGCCGTCCTGCCCCGTCTTGACGACGACGACCTTGAAGCCCGCCATGACCGCGGAGGCCGCATTGGTTCCGTGCGCCGAGGCCGGGATCAAGCAGATGTCGCGATGTGCCTCTCCCCGCGACCGGTGGTAGCCCCGGATGGCGAGGAGCCCGGCGAACTCGCCCTGACTCCCGGCATTCGGCTGCAGGCTCACCGCTTCGTAGCCCGTGATGTCGGCAAGCCATTCCTCCAGGTCTGAAACCACCTGCTGGTATCCCGCGAGATCCTGGAGCGGGGCGAAGGGATGTATTCGGGCAAAGCCCTCGTACGTGATGGGCGTGAGCTCCACTGCCGAATTGAGCTTCATCGTGCACGAACCAAGCGGAATCATGCCGCGATCAAGCGCGTAATCCTCGGCGGCGAGCCTGCGCATGTAGCGCATCATGCGGGTTTCGCTGTGGTATTCGTGGAAGGAACGCTGCGTGAGGAATTCATCCGCGCGCCGTTGCCCCGGGGCGATTCCAAAGTGATTCCGGTTATTCCAGCTGCGATCCGGCTCGTCCGCGCCGTCGGTTTCCACGAGCCGCACCGGTGGGTCTTCGTCGCCGTCGTCCAGCAGAGGTGCGAGCCCGGCGACGACGCGTGCGCGGATCTCATCGGTCGTCAGCTCGTCGCATGAGATGCGCACCGTATCCTCGTCGGCCACGAAGATCGTCACGTTGCGCTCCAGCAGAAGCTCCGCCGCGCGGACCGCGCGGGAGGGAAAGCGCAGGGAGATGGTGTCGAAGAAGGATTCGTGCAGGACTTCAGCTCCGCGTCCGGACAGTTCCCGCGCGAGCTCCCGAGCCTGGGAATGCACGGTCTCCGCGATGGCTCGCAGGCCTTCCGGGCCGTGATACACCGCGTACATCGAGGCCATGATCGCCAACAGCGACTGCGCCGTGCAGATGTTGCTCGTCGCCTTCTCGCGGCGAATATGTTGCTCGCGCGTCTGCAGGGCCAGCCGTAGGGCCGGCATCCCGTGGACGTCGCGGGATACGCCCACAAGGCGACCGGGCAGCTGACGCTCTTTCTCCTTGGTGGTGGCGATATAGCCCGCATGCGGACCTCCACCGTTCATCGGGACACCGAACCTCTGGGTGGTACCAGCTACGACATCCGCACCGAGTTCTCCGGGAGGAGTGAGGATCGTGCAGGCCAGGAGGTCGGCGATCACGATGAGGGAACCCCCGCCGCTGTGGATGCGCCGTGCCAATTCCCGATAGCGAGCCGCCGGCAGAATTCGCCCGGAGGCTGCGGGATATTGCACCAGCAGGCCAGCGAGATCCTCGGTATCGAAATCGCCGGTGACATCCACGGGAACGAGTTCGATCCCGAGTCCGTCGCAGCGACCGCGCACCACAGCCTCCGTCTGCCGGAATATGTCCTCATCCACGGCCACGCGATTGCACCGGCGATTCGCCCTGACAGCGAGCGCGACGGCCTCCGCCGCAGCGGTGGCCTCATCGAGAAGAGAGGCTCCGGCGATGTCCATGCCGGTCACCTCGCTGACCACGGTCTGGAAATTCAAAAGCGCCTCGAGCCTGCCCTGCGAGATTTCAGGCTGGTATGGGGTGTAGGCGGTATACCACGAGGGATTCTCCAGAATGCCGCGGCGAATGACCGCCGGTGTGACTGTGTCGTAATAGCCTTGCCCGATCATCGAGATCCGCACAGCGTTGCGGGACGCCAGCGCGGCCAGCTCCGCGCTCACCCACGCCTCATCGCGCGCGGCGGGCAGGCCGCTGCCCGCATCCTGGCTGGCGATCGTGGCGGGCATGGCACGGCGCATCAGGTCCTCTGGACTGTCCACTCCGACGAACGTCAGCATCGCCTCCCGGTCCGCTCCCCATGCCCCGAGATGCCTCTTCACGAAGTCCGACATCAGGATTCCTCGGTGAGCCTGCGGTACGATTCCGCATCCATCAGATCGCCCGGCGAGACGACCTCGATCTCGTAGAGCCAGTTGCCGTGAGGGTCATCCGTCGCGAGTTTCGGATCGTCGACGGCGGCGTCGTTGATCGCCTTGACTGTTCCGGTGGCGGGCGCGACGAGATCGGACACCGATTTGACCGATTCGATCTCTCCACAGGCCTCTCCGGCGGTGACCTCGGCCCCGATCTCGGGCAGGTCGACGTAGACCGCTTCATCCAGGGCTTGGGCCGCGAACGCGGTGATTCCCACTCGTGCGGGGTTGGCGAGCGTCATCCATTCGTGATCTGCGGAGTAGCGGCGGTCATCGGGGTAGTTCATGACTCCTCCTCGGTCGGTGAGTTTGTGGTCACATTCAGTCTAGGTGTCGCGAGTATAGAAGGGCAGCTCCACGACCTTCATGGGCAGGAACTTGCCCCGCACGTCCACGGAGACATCGGTTCCCTTGGTGATTCCGGGGCGCATCCGTGCGAGCGCAATCGGATAGCCCAAGGTGGGGGAAAGAATTCCGGACGTGACCGCCCCTGCCTCCTGGCCGTCGATGTGAACCACGCACCCCGCGCGAGCGGCGCGCCTGCCTTGGCCGGTCAGGCCGTACAGCTGCCATTGCTGGGGACGCCCCGCCAAAGCCTGCTCACCCACGAAGCGATGATCTTTGACGACTCGCGCGAGGCCGACGTCGGCGGGGGCCGTCTCCGGCGTCAATTCATGCCCGTACAAAGGCATGCCGGCCTCCAGCCGCAAGGAGTCCCTCGCCGCGAGTCCGCATGGTCGGAGCCCATGGCGTTCGCCGACGTCAAGGGCCCGCTTCCACAGCGCCACCGCCGCCGAGGCCGGGATCATCAACTCGTACCCCACTTCTCCCGTGTAGCCCGTCCTGGCAACGCGCACGGGTACGGTGTCGACATGGAGCTGGGTGATGCGGTAGTAGCCCAGCCCACCGATGCCGCTCGCGCCTCCTCCCAGCAGTTCCTCGACGATCTCGACCGAGCGCGGTCCCTGAATCGCGATCATCGAGCGGTGCAACGTCGTGTCCGTGACGCTGACTCTGCACTCCACCGCCCGAGCCTCGCAGTATGCGAGCGAGCGGGCGGTCAGTTCGTCCCGGACCAGGAGCCTGTTCGCCGCGTTGGCTACGACGAGGAAGGAGAGTTCGGCCAGCCGGTAGACGATGAGATCGTCCAGTATCCCGCCCTCGGCGTTGAGCAGCAGCGAGTATCGCGCCCGTCCGACCGGCATCGCCGAGGGGGTATTGACCAGTGCCGCATCCAGGCATTCGCCAGCCAGTGGCCCTTCCACCTCGATCTGGGCCATGTGCGACAGATCGAAGATGCCGGCACGTGTGCGAACCGCCTCGTGTTCCGCTCGGTCGGAGCTGTACCGCAACGGCATCTGCCAGCCCGCAAAATCGGTGAGCGTTGCCCCCAGCTCGATATGGACACCGTGAAGAGGCGTCTGCAGCGATTCGACCATTCTCCGTGCTCCTAAGAAATCTCTTCGACGAGGACCTCGAATGTGCCGGGTTTCGAGACCCCCGAACATGCTCTGAATCACACTTTCCGGTACGAATCTACCTCTTTCCCCGCCCCCGGAGCGGGACTTTCGAGCCAGCCCGGCGCCTCGACGCGTTCGCAGCGCAGCATCGGCCCGCACCGCACCACCGACGTATCGGCATACCCTTACGGCCACACCTTTCCGTGGTTCTCAAGAATCCATAGCCTCTCAGGTTTCGCCTTGACGGTCAGCCAGCAGCCAGCCAGGCTGGACCATCCCGCTGAGGGAATCGGCGAGCAGCTGCGCCAAGGGATAATCCGCATCCGCCGCGAGCGCCTCCTTCACGTAGCGCGCGGCGGAGGAATTCTGGCCGTGCCACCACAGGAGATAGGCCGCCGCGCTCAACGCGCATGGATCGTCCTCGCCCGCAAACGAGGCGCAGTTCTCAAGCAATTCGACGAGCTCTTCAAGATGGCTGACATCGGGGCGGGCGCCCATCGATTGCGCAAGCCCACGCGTAAGCTCCACACCGCCTATCTCCGATAACGGCCAACCCCCGCCGGGATTGACCCCGTAATGCAGGAGACGATCGCGCACTCCAACCATGGACAGGGCCAGGTTCGCCCTCCCGAAGAGCGAGGGTTTGTCACGGATACGCGCTCGCTTCGCGGGGTCTTTCCAGAGCGTGATCAAGGAGTCCCATTCCAGGCATCCAAGACGTTCGCCCATCACCTCTCCCATCACGCGATCACGTATCCATGCCTCCCCGCACGCGACAGCCTCCTGACGTTCGGAGGACGTGCGGCGCGAGACCTTGGATGGCGGCGCGCTGATGGCGGGAGCACTCCCCGCGTAGACCATCGCGGCCGCCACCGGCCGCGACTCGAGGACGCTCCAGGGCTGCGGGGCGAGGGTTGCATCCACCACCATCGCCCACTGGGTGGCGTCGGCTGCGTAGACGGCGAACAGCTTTCCCTCGGGTTCGTCGAGGGCTTCGTCCACCACCTCTGCGATCATGCCGAGTGTACGTAATCCTTCCGGATCTAGATCGGCAAGACGCGGACAGTAGAGCACGAGGACCGCCTGGGCGATGTCGCTTCCCCTGAGCGCCCGCGCAAGGGCCAGGCCCACCGTCAGATCGAGATTCTGTTCCTCCACGTCCAGGCTCATGATCGGGCCCAAGCAGCTTCGCGTCCCAGATGCGTCCTCACCCCTGCTTTCGAGTGCCAGGAACACCAGATGGTGGCTGGGACGGTAGCCGAGGAGATGGGGAATGAGGATGAGGGCGTCTTCTGGCCCCTGCAATGTGATTGTGTCCATTGCTCCATCCAATTCGAGACGGCGCCCTCGTGTGCTCGGGCGCAAGGTGCTGTGGATCGGCCATGCACGAACGGGGTCTGGGGAAACTCACGGGACTTGGGAAAGCCGCAATGCGCACAGCTAGACTGAACCCCATGACTCTCGACCTGTCCGCATACCGATCAGCAGTCTCCGAACACGCTCTGGCCAGCATCGATTCGATCGTCTGGCTCATTCGATCGGCTCACGAGGACTCCGTGGCCGCGGAGATGCTCGAGCCGGCCCGCGCGCTGCTCTCGGGAGGCAAGAGGACTCGCGCCAGCCTGCTCTGGGCCGGATATCGCTGCGCAACGGATAGCGACGGAGCCCCTGCTGTCCGCGCTGGCGCCGCCCTCGAGCTCTACCACGCCTCCGCGTTGGTGCACGACGACGTCGTCGACGACTCGGAGACCCGTCGTGGCCTTCCCGCGGCGCACACCGCGTTCAGCGCGCGCCACAGCTCCCGCCGCTGGCTCGGGTCCGCCGCCGAATTCGGCCATGCCGGCGCCATCGTTCTTGGCGATCTTCTGCTCTCGCAGGCGAGCGTCGAATTCCATGACGCCACCCGCATCGTCGAGCCAGAGGCTGGATCTCTTGCCCTGGAACAGTTCCTGAAGATGACGGTCGAGGTCGCATTCGGCCAATACCTGGATATCCGCGCCGAGCATCAGCCGCTCGTAGACACCAGCGAGGCCATCGAATCCGCGCTCGGCGTGCTGCGCCATAAAAGCGCGAGCTATTCCGTCGAGTTCCCGTTGGCTATCGGCGCCCTGCTCGGCGGCGGTAGCTTGGAGCTCGCCGCGCAGCTGCGCCAGGTCGGGCAGCCTCTGGGAGAGGCGTTCCAGATGCGCGACGACGAGTTGGGCGTCTTCGGCGATCCAGAGCTCACCGGAAAGCCGGCCTGCGGCGATATAGCAGAGGGCAAGCGCACGGTGCTTCTCGCCCTCACCCGTGAGCTCTCCGCTCCGGCGGACCGGCAGTGGCTGGATGCCAGGCTGGGGCAGAAGGTCTCGGACGACGACGTCGTCGGTATACGCCGCATCGTCGAGGAGAGCGGGGCCCGCGCACGCCATGAGGAGATGATCGCCGCACGCGAGGATGAAGCGCGTCGCAATCTCTCGGCGCTGGACTCTCGCGCGGAAGGCGTCGATCTGCTGGATACCCTCGTGCACGAACTAGAGGGACGCCACGCTTAAACACGCTTAGACACACCTAGAGAAGAAGCACCTGCGCGCGATCTCACAGAGAGATAACGGAACTTAGAAAGCCAGGGTCTGGCAGATCCGGCGCACCACGTGAATGCGCCCCTGCCGCAGTGCATGCAACGGGGTCTCGCCGAGATCCTCGTTGGGTGCCAGAAGCCACCGGGAGGCTTCGTCGTCGCTCAGCCCGGCGTCCTTCAGCGCGGTGACGGTGCCGCGCAGCGAAGGAAGGGCTTCCCACCGATCTTCCGCGCGAACCAGCTGGTCACGATGGATGGATAGCGCCTGGGACTCCCCTCGGCGCTCCGCCACGAGTTCGTTGTCTCCCAGCATGGCGCGCACATCGCGCAACCGGACCTCCAGCATGTCGGCGACCTCGGGCACGGACAGCCAATTGTTCTCATCGTGATTCTGCACGAAATCAGGCTACCGGACCGCCCAAGGGTAACGAAATCTCAAATTTCCTCAATTACATGTGGAAACATTCGCTGAGAAGCGCTATTGTCACAAGTGCATCATTTATAACAGAATGATCACATGTCACACCTTGATCAGGATTAACGGTAAGAGTGCCCGGCACTACCACCAGAATCACCGGAGGTTCTCCATTGACCAAGCACTCCCGCGCACTGCGCGCCTCAGGTGCCGTCCTCGCCGCTACCACGACGCTGGGCTTCTTCGCCCCGGCAGCGAATGCGAGCGCTCCAGCATCGAACCGTCCCACCCATAACATCGGTCAGAAGAACCCGCAGGCACATCTCAAGGTCGTGAAGTCTGCACCGGCTACGGCATTCGCGGCGACCACCGTGGTCAAGACCGCCCCGACCCAGACGACCCACGTCGTGCGCTCCGGCGAGACCCTATGGGGGATCTCCCGCCAGTATTCGACCACCGTGGATGCCATTGCATCCGCCAACGGGATCGGTGACCCCTCCTACCTGCGGATCGGCCAGAAACTCGTCATTCCGGGGTCCCAGGGAGCGGCGGCCACCCAGGCCGCGCCGGCCGCGCCGAGTGCCGAGTCGAGCGTGACGGCACAGCATGTCGTCTCCCCCGGCGAAACGCTTTCCGGCATCGCCAGCCGCTACGGCACGAGCTCCAGCCAGCTCGCGGCATTGAACGGCCTGTCGGACGCCAACCGCATCTACGTCGGCCAGGTCCTCAGCGTCAGCGGCTCCGCTCCCGCCCAGTCGCAGCAGTCAGCCGACACCTCGAAGGTCGGCAACACCTTCCTGCACTACACCTACTCGGATGAGACCAACGCGGCCGCCAATGCCAACAAGTCCTCGCTGGATTCGGGCGCGGTCCCCTCGACGGCACAGATGCAGTCCATCATCCGCGACACGGCCATCCAGATGGGCGTGGACCCACGCCTGGCCCTGGCCCACGCACAGGTCGAATCGCACTTCGACCAGTCGGCCGTCTCCCCCGCGAACGCGGTGGGCGCAATGCAGGTCATCCCTTCTTCGGGCGAGTGGGCCTCGCAGATGGTCGGCCGTCCGCTGAACCTGCTCGATCCCCATGACAACGCCGTCGCCGGAGTGGCCATCATCCGTTGGCTCCAGAACAACGCCAGCTCGATGGACCAGGGCATCGCCGGCTATTACCAGGGGCTGGGCGGTGTCCGCAAGTACGGCATGTACTCGGACACGGTCGATTATGTGAACAAGGTTCACGCGGCCATGGCCAATTACTAGTGCCAGATCGCCTCTTCTCATGAGGTGAAGTCTCCCCATTGTGTCCAACGCGCGGCCTCACTGCAGTCAGTGGGGCCGCGCCGCCGGTAATCTTGGTTTGTGGTGCAAGCAGACTCTCTCAAAGGTTCCGTCGTCGACGGACGGTATGTCATCGCCGAACGGGTCGCTCGGGGCGGGATGGCAACGGTCTACCGTGCCCGGGACAAGCGCCTGGAGCGTGACGTCGCCGTCAAACTGATGCACCCGCATCTAGCCGAACAGCCGAACTTCACAGAGCGCTTCAACAAGGAGGCGCGCGCCGCTGCGAGCTTGTCCAGCCCCTACGTCGTCTCCGTGCACGATCGCGGGGTGTGGCACACCCCAGAGGGCTCCCACGCCTACCTCATCATGGAATACATGGCCGGACCGGATCTGCGCTCCGAACTCATGCGCCTGGGCAGCTTCAACCTCGGCACCGCCCTGACGCTCACAGAGCAGGCGCTGCGAGCTCTTGCGGCCTCCCACCGTGCGGGTCTCATCCATCGCGACGTCAAACCTGAGAACGTCCTACTCGCCGCTCCCCTGCCTCCCGTCAGTCTCTTCGAGAGGCCCGAGATCCACGCCAAGATGACCGATTTCGGTTTGGCACGGGTCGTCTCATCGACGACGACGGCCTCCTCCACCGTCATGGGAACCATCAACTACGTGGCACCGGAGATCATCACCACCGGTAGCGCCGTGGCCGCCTCGGACGTGTACGCGACCGGCATCATGCTCTACGAGTTTCTGACCGGGGAGCTTCCCTTCCGGGCAGATACTCCGATCGCCACCGCATACAAGCACGTCAACAACCCCATGCCGCGCGTGGCGGACAAGGCCGATTGGCTGCCACCCGCTATCGACTCCTTCATCGCGTTGCTGACCGCCAAGGATCCCGAGGACCGTCCGACCGACGGTGCCCAGGCCCTGGCTGCGTTGCGAACCATCTTGCCGGGCATACCCGAGGAGGACGTCATCCGCCGTCTTCCCGTCCTCGCCGTCCCTCCGGTACCGGAGGCGAAAGCACCCGAGGACGGTTCCTGGGCAGCACCCCAGCACGAGGATTCCGGGGCCTCCGCGCACTCGCCGGAGCACGAGGAATCCGAGGCCGATGGACCCCCGCCCGCATCCGCGGAAGGGCAGCCGCAGCATTCGCAGGCCTCCGCCTCATCGGCCGCCGAACCGGGCGCGCCGGGCGCGCCGGGTTCGCCGGCGGGTAGCGTCAACCCCACCACCCCTCTCACGACGGTCACCGACGTCAACCTCGAGGCGTCGCTCGCTCAGCCCGCACCTCCGAAGCCACCTGCTCGGGCATCCACGAGACGCAGACGGGTGAGCGCCGCCATCGTCGCGCTCCTCGCCGTCATCGCCCTTCTGGTGGCCGGCTGGTACTACTTCCTGGGACCGGGAAAACGAGTGCCGGTACCGGACGTCGTCGGACAGACCTACACGCAGGCCGAGGAGACGCTCGCCGCCCAGGGCCTGGACAGCGAGCGCGTGGACCAATACTCGGACGACGTCCCGCCGGACCAGGTGATCTCGACCGACCCCGACGCCGAAGGACGAGTCCACCCGGACCAGCCGGTGACCATCATCGTGTCTCTGGGCATCGAGCAAGTCGAAGTACCCGACGTAGTGAACACACCCATCGACGAGGCGCGCAACATCGTCAATCAGAACCGCTTGGACATCGTCGAGGAAGAGTCCTACTCCGAGGACATCCCGGAGGGGGTCGTCATCTCGCAGAGCCTCCAGGCCGGCGAGCGGGTCAATCACTCGACCGCCATCACCCTCACGGTGTCCAAGGGGCGCGAGCCCATCGAGGTGCCCAACGTGGAGGGCCAGACGGAGGCCGACGCCCTCGCCGCCATCGAGGACGCGGAACTCACCGTCTCCACCGAGTACGTCTTCTCCGACACCATCGCCAAGGGCGCCGTCATCGAGCAGTCGCCCGCCGAGGGCACGCTTTTCCGCGGAGACCCGGTGAGCCTGACAGTGTCGAAGGGCCCGGAGTACATCGAGGTCCCCAACGTCATCTCCATGTCGCGTGACGACGCCGTCAAGACGTTGGAGGACGCCGGATTCACAGTGAGAACCGACAACGTGCTGGGAGGATTCTTCGGGCTGGTGCGCGACCAGACTCCGGCCGGAGGGCAGACCGCCCGGGTCGGCAGCGAGATCGTCATCTCGGTCGTCTGAAGCGCCCGGGCGGACCGATCCGATGCCGGTGAAGGCGCTGCATCGGAATCGAATTGAGAAACGAGTACTGAGCGTTGGGCGCCGCCTCTATTGGCAGTCCGCAACGCTCAGTACCCGCGTAGTGCAGCTATCCTCAGCTCTTCGTGACCGCGCTCAGCTGCTCGGCCACCAGGAACGCCATCTCCAGCGACTGCTGATGGTTCAGCCGCGGATCCACGAGCGTCTCGTAGCGCTCGCCGAGGGTGTCCTCGACGATCTCCTCGGAGCCTCCAAGGACCTCGGTGACGTCGTCGCCGGTGAGCTCCACATGGATTCCTCCAGGATGGGTCCCCAGATCCTGGTGCACCGCGAAGAAACCGCGGATCTCGTCCATGATCGCGTCGAGCCTGCGCGTCTTCAACCCGTTCGATGCCGAGATCGTGTTCCCGTGCATGGGATCGGTGACCCAGGTGACAGGGCGGCCGTCCTCCCGCACCGCTTCGACCAACGGGGGAAGCAGATCGCGAACCGACTCCGCGCCCATCCGGGTGATGAACGTCAGACGGCCCGGCTCGGCATCGGGATTGAGTTTGTCGATGAGATTGAGCGCATCCTGCGCCGTGGTGGTCGGCCCCAGCTTCACTCCGATCGGATTGCGGACGTGCGAGAGCATCTCGACGTGTGCGCCGTCCAGCTCCCGCGTCCGCTCCCCGATCCACAGGAAGTGCGCCGAGGTGCCGTAGGGAAGGCCGGTGCGCGAATCGATTCGCGTCAGGGCATCCTCGTAGGGCAGGAGCAGTGCCTCGTGAGAGGAGAACATGTCCACGGTGCGCAGATTGTCCATGTCCACGCCCGCAGCGCGCATGAAACGCATGGCCCGATCGATCTCGGCGGCGAACTGCTCGTACCTGGCGTATGCCGGGTTGGTCATGAAGCCCTTGTTCCACTCGTGGACCTTCGAGAGATCCGCGAAGCCACCCGTGGTGAAGGCGCGCATGAGGTTCAGTGTGGAAACCGAACGCTCGTAGGCCTCGATGAGGCGCTGGGGATCGGGCACCCGCGCCTCCTCGCTGAACTCGTAGCCGTTGACGGCGTCGCCCATGTACGAGGGCAAGGTCTGCCCCCCGAAGGTCTCCATCGGGTTGGAGCGCGGCTTGGCGTATTGACCGGCCATGCGCCCGATCTTCACAACCGGGACCGACGCGCCGTACGTGAGTATCACCGCCATCTGCAGCAATGTGCGGATGCGCAGGCGAATTCGCTGCGCACCAGAATCGGCGAACAACTCGGCGCAGTCCCCGCCCATAAGCACGAAAGCCTCACCGCGCGCCGCCGCGGCCATCTGCCCGGTGAGTTTGTCCGCCTCGCCCGCAAAGATCAGCGGGGGCAGGGATCGCAGATACGAGACAACCCGATCGAGTTCGGCCGCATCGGGCCAAGCAGGCTGGTGTTTTGCTGACTTCTCGCGCCAGGCCTTGATTGCGGCCAATGTCGCCTCATCTGCGTCCTCGAACATGAGGAAGAGTTTATCCCTTGACGCAGGCTCTGCCGGTTCCCGTTCTCATCCAATGGACGAAACGGGAACCGGCAGAGCCCGTCATATCGAATTGTGTGCCCGGGAACGATTCCGCCGGGACGTTCTCCCGAGGTCACGCCCGCGGACGGATATCTCAGTGAGGACGGACTTCCTGACCCAGCTCGCCCATGGTCTCGACGAACCAGTCCTGGGTGATGTCGAAGGCCTTGGCTCCCTTGATACGCGGGAAGGCGACGTTGGTCAGGATGCCGCCGTTCTCCTCGTCGTGGCCGATCACACCGGGCTTTCCTGCGAGCGAGCACTCTACCGCGAGGTCGACCATTCCCTTGATGAGGCGCAGATCGTCCGCGTTGGCGTGCCATGCACGGGAGAAGTAACCCGACTTCTGGACCATGACCTTCTCTGCGCCGATCTTCTCGGCGAACCGCTTGGCGAACCACTGGCCGGGATTGATCGTGTCGAGTTTGACGTGGCCGAAGGGGTCGCGCTCGACCTCCTCGCCCGCGGCTTCCTTCTCCGCAATGATCTCCTCGACGCCCGCACCCTCGGAGAGGAAGATATTGACGTTGCCGATCTCATCCATCACAGCGCGCAGGCGGGTGGCCTCACCATCGAGGTCCAGCGCCATCTCGGGCAGGTACACCGCGTGGACGTCCCAGCGCTCCTGGGACAGTCCGAGCGACGGGGCCCACTCCTGCTTCTTCACCCAGTTGTGGTAGTAGTTGGCGGCCTGAGCGGTCAGGTAGCCGCAGTTACGGCCCATGACCTCGTGCACGATGAGCATACGCGGATTGGAGCGGTGCTCGCCGATGATGTGCTGGGCGAAGTCCGAGGCCTCCTCGGCCGCGGTCATGGCGCCGAGGGACTGGCGAATCGGGACGATGTCGTTGTCGATCGTCTTGGGCAGGCCCACTACGGTGAGCTCGTAATCGTTCTCGTGCAGGTAGGCGGCGAGATCCGCGGCGGTGGTGTTGGTGTCATCGCCGCCGATGGTGTGCAGGACGTCCACACCGTCCTTGCGCAGCTGCTCGGCTGCCACCTCCAGGGGGTTCTCGCCTTCCTTGACGAGGCCGCGCTCCACGAGGTTCTTGGCGTTGGTCAGCTTGACGCGGGAGTTCCCGATCGGGGATCCGCCGAAGCGATGCAGGATGGCGGCATTCTTGCGGCCCTCCTCGTCGATGACGACGTAGTTGCCCGTGAGCAGGCCGTGGTAGCCATACTGGTAGGCGATGATCTCCACATCGGGAGCAATCTCGGTGTAGCGCTCAATGAGGCCGCCGACGGCGGAGGACAGACAAGGGGCGAAGCCACCGGCAGTTAGTAGTGCGACGCGACGGACAGTCATCGTTTACCTTCCCAATTGACAATCATGGCGCACTCTGGTGAACACGAGGCCCACCGAGCGCTATAGGACACAGATGTGCCCGAGCTCATTCTACCGGGCGGTACGCTGGTATCCATGCCAGACAGGACAGATCCCGAGATACCCGAGGACGAGTTCGCGGCCCGCTGGGCGGAGATCACCGCGAACCTGTCCGACTTGGACGAGCTCGATTCGAGTGTCTCGAATACGGACAATCCGCATTCTCCCAGACCAGACGCCCCGACCACCGGTCGTTCGTCCCATTCGAGTCTGCTCTCTCCGGACAGCGAGTCTCTTGCCGATACCGTGCCCGACGACGACGCCGGGACCGTCTCATCTCGGGCTTCCGGTCCCAGGGATTGGACACCTTCCGAGGAAGAGTTCGAGGAGGGAGCGGACCTCGACTTCGAGGACGCCCTCGATATCCTCAACCCCTCCGAGGGTCCGTCCTCAATAGGGTCATCCCATTCGGGCATGTTGTGGATGATCGCAGGCGGCGCGATCCTCGTGAGCCTCCTCATGGCCTTCTCCGTGCTGCCCGGTGGCGGCGTCTTCGCCGGCGCACTGGGACTCGTGGGTTTCGGATGCGGCGCCTTCGCGGCTTTCGCATCGGCTCCGCACCAGGAGGATATCGATCCGTTCGACGACGGCGCTCGCCTCTAGAACCCGGGCAACCTCCGGCTATGGCGCCAGCAGAGTCCGCACCGTCAGCGGCGGTCCGTGCGGCTGTGGCAAAAGATGTCGGAGGCCTGTTCTAGGCTGGATGCCATGAAGGAATCGCTGCGCACACCCACCGTGGGCCGTCGCCTCGACCTCGACCGTCACGGTCTGGCGCCAGGTCAAATGTCCTTCGAGGAACTGGGCACGCCACTGGAGGAGGTGACCTTCGTCGTCGTCGATCTGGAGACCACGGGAGGAGCCCCCTCTCTTCATTCCATCACCGAGTTCGGAGCCGTCAAGGTACGCGGAGGGGAAGTACTGGGCGAATTTGCCACGCTGGTGGATCCCGGGATGCCCATTCCCCCTTTCATCACGGTACTCACCGGAATCACGACGGCCATGGTGTATGGTGCTCCCGATATCTCGGCCGTCATGCCTGCATTTCTTGAGTTCCTCGGAGACAGTCCCGATACCGTTCTCGTGGCCCACAATGCCCGTTTCGACGTCAGCCATCTCAAGGCGGCGGCATCCAGGCTGGAGCTGGCCTGGCCGAAAGTGCGCGTAGCGGACACCGTCAAACTGGCACGGCGCGTCTTCACGCGGGACGAGACTCCCAACTACAAGCTGGCCACTCTGGCGAGGCTGTGCCGGGCCACGGTCACGCCCACGCACCGCGCGCTGGACGATGCGCGGGCCACCGTGGATGTCCTCCACACCATTCTCAGCCGCATGGGTCCGTTGGGTGTCTCCCATCTGGAGGATCTGGCCACGGCCTCCGATCCGGTTCCCGCGAAGCGGAGGCGCAAGGCCAGCCTGGCGGATGGGCTCCCTCGCTCCCCCGGCGTCTACCGTTTCATCGGGCCGGGGCACGAGGTGATGTACGTGGGAACGTCCGTCAACGTCTACAAACGGGTACGTTCATATTTCACCGCCGCGGAGACCCGTAAACGGATGGCGGAGATGGTCGATCTGGCGATCGCCGTGGAGGCCACCACGACGGCCACGGTACTGGAGGCCTCCATCCTGGAACTGCGTCAGATCTCCGAATTCGATCCGCCCTACAATCGGCGCTCGCGCAGGCCCGAAAAGCGGCCTTGGCTCATCCTCACCGATGAACCCCACCCTCGTCTGAAAACCACCCGGCAGCTGCCGATCGACGCCGTGGACGAGGCACTGGGGCCGTTCTCCTCGGTAGCCCAGGCGCGACGGGTATCCGAGATCATCTCACAGGAGGCAGGCCTGCGTACCTGCACCCCGCGGTTGCCACTTGTGCCGAAAGAATCAGCCTCGGCGTGTCACCTGTGGTCCATGGGCCGCTGCTCCGCGCCATGCGTGGTCGCCCCGGTTAAGTCCGGCCAGGCGGTGGACGCCGAGCAGGTGTCCCGTGCCCGCGCCATCCTCGGCGGGGAGAATGACGCGATCTGGGAGAACCAGATCGCCCGCTTCGGGGAGCTCGCCCGTCAGGAGCGCTTCGAGCAGGCCGCCGCGGAACGCGACAGACTGGCCTCCCTCATGTCGGTCCAGCGCCGCAAGGAAAGGACACTTCCCCTCATCCGCGCCACAGAGGTGGTTGCAGCCGCGCGCGAGGAGGAGCACTGGGAGATCGCCGTCATCCGTCACGGCAGGCTCGCCGGCACGGCCCGTAGCGAGGCGGGAGAAAATCCTCCCGAGGTAGCGCAGGCCCTGATAGCCCAATGCGAACGGGTGGCAGCTCCCGGCATCGCGGGGCAGGCGGCCTCGATCGAGGAGACGGAGATCCTCCTCGATTGGCTGTGGCGGGAGAACACCCGTCTCCTCGATTTCCAGGGCCCGCTGCCGCTGGCCCTGCCTCGGCGTTCGGCGGCGCGCCACCGTGTGCCCCAGGCAGAGCAGCCAAGTGATCTAGACTGAGAGGGAGAAAATCTCGCCCCGGCCGTATCAGTTCGCAGGCCCCCTCGACGAACCGACGTCCTCGCGGCGAAAAACGGTCTTTGGACTACCGTCCATCCCAGAAGGAGAACTCCCATGCTCACCGCGATTGTTCACATCGATGTCGATGTTGCCCTCATCCCTGAAGCAGCACGGGCCATTGCCGCGATCGACGGCGTCACCGAGGTCTTCTCCGTCACCGGAGATCACGATGTCATCGCCATGGTTCGCGTGAACGAACACGACGAACTGGCGAGCGTCATCCCCGGGCACATCGGCAAGGTTCCCGGAGTCACGGGGATCACCACTTACCTGGCCTTCCAGACATTCTCAGAGGAGATGCTGGACGAGGCGTTCCACATCGGGCTGGACTGAGCTTCACCCGACTGAGTTCCAGCCGTCGTCTCTGTTCCGACTGTCCCCAAATGGTCACCACAGCGACATCCGCGCCGTATACGGCATCGTGCGCGGCTGGGTGATCATGAAGGAAGGGAAAGCGCGAAGGCGCCCCTTATGGGTCGTTATGGTCGTTGCCAAACGGCCTAACAAGCGGCCTCAGGGGGCCATCGTTCCCTTCGAGAACTCCACCCACCGCTTGAGGAGAGAATCCGCGGCACCGGAGTCGATTACGTTCCGGGCGATCTCCAGCCCGTTCGCGAGGCGCTCGACGAGCGATCCATCCTGGGCGCGCACACCGGTCAGGCGGCTGTCGGCGACGAAGCCCGCCGCCGCGTTGAGCGTTACGGCGTCGCGTACGGCACCGCGCTCGCCGGAGAGCACGCGGCGCGCAACCTCGGCGTTATAGGCCGCATCCGCACCACGCAGATCATCCACCGTGGCCGGTGCGACTCCGAGCTGGGAGACCACATCGATCTCGTGGTAGTCGACTGTTCCGCCACGGATCTCCCAGACCTGGTTGCGAGCGACGGCAGAGAGCTCATCCATGCCATTGAATCCGCGGAAGACGATGGAGGACGTGTCACGTTCGGCGAGCACTCCCGCCACGATCGGCGCGTGAGCCTCGCTGGCGACGCCGATGACGGAACTTGAGGGCCGCGCGGGGTTCGTGAGCGGACCCAGGAGATTGAAAGCGGTTCGCACTCCCAGCTCACGCCGGGCCTGCGCCGCGTACTTCATGGAGGGGTGGAACACGTTCGCGAAGATGAAGGTGACGCCCAGGTCCTCGAAACAGCGGGTCACCGCCTCCAGGGACATATTGAGATTGACGCCGAGAGCTTCCAGGCAGTCGGCTGAACCCGAGGAAGAGGAGGACGCGCGGTTACCGTGCTTGACGAGAGCCACTCCACCCGCAGCGATGACGAGCGCGGCCATCGTGGAGATGTTGACCGTGTGGAGTCTGTCGCCACCTGTCCCCACGATGTCCAGGACAGGGCCTTCGACCCGGATCGGACGAGCGTGCTCCAGCATGGCGTCGGCAAGGCCCCGCAGCTCATCGGGGGTCTCGCCCTTGGTTGCCAGGGCAGTCAGGAATCCTGCCAGAACGACGGGCGAGGTTTCGCCCGACATCACCTGGTCCATGGCCCAAGAGGTCTCCTCGGACGTGAGGTTCTCCTGGTTGATCAGACGCGAGATCAGCTCCGGCCACTGATCCTGCTTCGTCATGCGCTCACCCTGGTTCGCAGCACCGAAGCTACTGCCTCCGACAGCACACGGGGATCGATCGGGTAGGGGACCGTCACGGCGGCACCCGACCAACGGGAGAGCCATTCGTCCTGCGGGCGTCCGATGAGCACCACGAAGGGGATATCGGGATCGATCTCATCGTGGATCATCTTGCCCAGGCCCATGCCTCCGAGCTTCGGAGTCTCGGCGTCGAGGATCAGAAGATCGAAATCGCCCTCCTTGACAGTCGAGAGCGCCACCGCCTGGGTAGCCGTCTCCGTCCAAGAGATCTGCGGCAGCCCCTTGGCCGCACGCGCCCCCACCGCGGTGAGGATTTCCCGTCGGGTTGTCGCATCATCCGAGTAGATGAGGATGTTTACGGTGTCCTTGACCGTTGTCTGGGACGCGAGCTCCTCGGCCATCTCAACCTCCATGGGTTCCACTATTGGGTGCGGTTATACGTTGTGAGCGGTAGACCGCCGGAGATTCACGACGATATACCAGGACCATACTACCGACTTAACGCACCGAATGATGCCGGGGGCCGCCGATGAGCCGCATCGACCTCCCGTCGGTGCTCCGAAAGCTGCTCGAAAGTATCCGCGGGAGGTTGGCTAATGGCTTAAAACCCTGTTACCCCTGCCACCTTAGGACATTGGTCTTTATACTGGAGTGAAGACTTCGCTGATGGGATGTCCACTCATCGCTCAGCCCTCGTCCGCCGGGCTCTTAGGAAAGCTCCACCGGACGCGACACGCGAGATCGCATCTCCAGCGAGGCACCGCCGGGCTATTTGCCCACGAAATCATGGAGGAACTGATGGCAACATATACCCTTCCCGAGCTTCCCTACGATTACTCCGCTCTCGAGCCGCACATCTCCGGCAAGATCATGGAGCTTCACCACGATAAGCATCACGCCACGTACGTGTCGGGTGCGAACACCGCGCTGGAGAACCTGGCAGCGGCCCGTGAAGCCGGCGACCTCTCCAAGGTCAACCAGTTCTCGAAGGACCTCGCCTTCAACGTAGGTGGCCACACCAATCACACGGTCTTCTGGAACAACCTCTCCCCCGAGGGCGGCGACCGGCCACAGGGCGAACTAGAGGCAGCCATCAACGACGCCTTCGGCTCCTTCGAGAAGTTCCAGGCGCACTTCACCGCGGCCGCCACCGGCATTCAGGGCTCTGGCTGGGCCGTGCTGTCCTACGACTCCATCTCAGGCAAGCTGAACATCTTCCAGCTGTTCGATCAGCAGTCCAACGTGCCGGTGGGCCAGATCCCGCTCTTCATGCTCGACATGTGGGAGCACGCCTTCTACCTCGACTACCTCAACGTCAAGGCGGATTACGTCAAGGCCATCTGGAACATCGCCAACTGGCAGGACGTCGCAGCCCGTCTCGACGCAGCCGTGGCCAAGACCGACGGCCTGATCCTGCGCTGATCCGGCTGCGGATGACTCCGCGCTGATGTGACCCCAGAGAGTCAGGGAGGGGGCCCCCCTTTTGGGGGGCCCACCCCAATTAAAAAAAACCTAAACAAACGTCGAGGCGGCCCTAGTTAACATCCGTGCGGCCACCCA
>JAZDRN010000005.1:73288-192742 GCA_047501485.1 Actinomycetaceae bacterium L2_0104
CCTGACCCGGCGGTTTGCGGGGGGGGTTTTTGTCCGGGATTATGTGACCCATTTGAGTGTGGGGGGCCCCCGCTTTTGGGCGGCCCCCTCCCTCTGTCATACCTTCGTCACCTCCGGTCGAGCAGGCCTTCGTCACGTCCGGTCGGGCACCGGACGCATCCCTACCGGATCGGGTGCTGCTGTACCGGGCCGGGTGCTGCTTGTGCGCCATGCCGAAAACGACAGCGCCAGCGGGAGACCGGACGCATCCCTCAACTGATATGCCGGGAGAGGTCCGCCTCATGAGGTTTGACTCCGTGAGACCCGGTGTAGATCTTGTGCCCCGCCCACAACGCGAAGAAGAGCGGCAATCCGATGTAGCTGGAGAGCAGTTCAACGATGTTTCCTCCGCCAAGAAGCGCCTCATAGTTCTGTCCCACGATAACCACCAGGCACATGCCCAGCGCCAGTAGCGGTCCGAACGGATAGAACTTCGCACGGTAGGGCAGCTCTGAGGGATCGTGCCCCTGAGCTACGAAGGCCCTGCGGAAGCGCAGATGCGACCAGGCAACGCCCACCCAGGTGATGAAACCCGCCAATCCGGAGGCGTTGACGAGCCACACATACGCCTTCCCGTCTCCGATCAGCGAGGAGATGAAACAGGCCGCGCCCACCGCCGTCGTCGCCAACAGTGCGTACACGGGTACGCCGCGGGCGTTCGTGATGCGCAGGAATCTCGGGGCACTACCCCGCCATGCCAGCGCATAGAGCATTCGCGTGGAGGCGTACAGACCGGAGTTGCCGGCCGATAGCACGGAGGTGAGGATAACTGCATTCATGACGGCCGCGGCCGCCGCGATTCCTGCCCGATGGAATACAAGCGTGAATGGTGAGACCGAGATGTCGGAGACATCGGCTTGAAGGAGGTTGGGGTCGGTGTAGGGGATCAGGAAACCGATGACAGCGATCGCCCCGATGTAGAAGAGCAGGATTCTCCAGAAGATGGTACGAATCGCTCGAGGTACCGTCTTCTGCGGATCGCGGGCCTCCCCTGCGGTCACGCCCACGATCTCGGTCCCCTGGAAGCTGAAGCCCGCCACCATGAAGATGGCCAGGACACCCATGCCACCGCCGACGAAAGGTGCCTCGCCTGTCGTCCAGTTCTCGAAACCGGGACTGGTGCCGCCCATCACACCGAGAATCATCAGCATCCCCAGGATGAGGAACGCCACGACGGTGACCACCTTGATGAGAGCGAACCAGAATTCGCTCTCTCCGTAGGCACGGGCCGAGAGGGCGTTGAATGCCACGAGAACGGCGAGGAAAATAGCTGACCATATCCAGCCCGGAGTGTCCGGGAACCAGAATTTCATGACCAGCGCGGCGGCCGCCAGCTCCGCCGCCACGGTGATCGCCCAGTTGAACCAGTAATTCCAGCCGATGGCGAAGCCGAAACTCGGACTGATGAAGCGTGAACCGTACTCGCCGAAAGAGCCGGCGACGGGCAGATAGGTGGCCATCTCTCCGAGGGACTGCATGAGCAGGTAGACCATGAGTCCGATGATCCCGTATGCGAGCAGAGCGCCCCCGGGCCCGGCTGTGGAGATCGTCTCTCCCGATGCAACGAAGAGACCGGTGCCGATCGCTCCACCGATGGAGATCATCGTCAGGTGTCGGCTGTGCAGCCCGCGTTTGAGGGAATTGTCCTCATCCGGTTCGGTGGGATGCTGGTCGTGGGGCATGACGAAACCTCTGTGTGTAGGACTGCGATAAGCACATGATGCCTGAACCCAGCTGGGTTCAGGCATCATGTGCTTAAAATTCTTGTTATCTGGGCATTTTTGATCGACGAGACCTCTCCGACAGAGCGTTTCGAATCAAAGCGATCCTAGTCGGTTTCCGCCTCGGATGGCTCCTCTGGCGCGGAGGCGGCGGGTTGGAAACCTAGTACGTCGACGACCACGGCCATGGAGGGTGAGGACACCTGAGTCTCCGACCCATCCGATTTGGGCAGCAGGAGCAGCATACGAGAGCCGACAGTGGCTCCGTCCAGGGCATCGAAAACGGTACCCCCGCCGAGGGTGATGGTCTGCGGACCGCTCACACTGGCCGGAATCCCTGTCCACGAGTTCTCCACGACCTCGCCGTCCCAGGACGTGGCCGCGTATGCGATGAACACTCGGGAACCTTGTCCGGTAACCTCCGGCCCCGACCCCTTGGCGATGATCTTGCTCGTCTGTTCCGTGGGTTCGTCCTGTTGATCCTTGACATCTAGGGAGGTGACCGGATGGCCGATGTCCCCATCTATCTGGACCGGAAGCTCGGAGTCGTCCGTCTCCACGGTCGCGTCTTCCTGTCCGGCACTGTCCGCGGACCATCCGTCGACGACCTCGATGTAGAAGACGATGGTGTCTTCTCCGCCGATACCCGCTCGCTGGTTACCGGCTTCCTGGTAACCGTATTCGGGTGGAAGTGAGATGATCACCTTGTCGCCGACGTGACGCCCCGTCAAGGTGTAGGCCCAGCCTGGCACGAGATTGGGCAGTGGAAAGCTCGCGGGCTCGCCGGTGTTGTAGGACATGTCGAACGGCTCATCGGCGTCCCACACCTGCCCCACGTAGTTCACGATGAGGAAATCCTCCGGCTCGATCTCACGGCCCTTGCCCTCTTCGAGGACGCTCACCTGCATATCCGCGGGCGGCTTCCCCTCGGGGAAAGTGAATTCCGGGATGCCGTCGTCGTCGGCCTGCACTGTCGGCATGCCTTCGGAGGAAACAGTCACCTCCGGAGATGACGAACCAGAGGGCCGCGGTTCACTCGAACTGCTCGCACCCGTGCTGGCTGACGCGCTGCCGCCGGGTTCGTCGCCTTCGCCGCCGCAGGCGGTCAAAGTTAGAGCCAGGCCCACCCCGACAAGTACCGCGATTAAACGCTGACGCATAGTACTTTCCGGGTGGATTTTAGTGGAACGACTCACCGCAGGCGCACGAACCCTGCGCGTTCGGGTTGTCGATCGTGAATCCCTGACGCTCGATGCTGTCAGCGAAACCGATCGAGGCACCATCGAGGTACGGCTTGGACATCTTGTCGACGATGACCTCGACGCCGTCGAAGTCGCGAACGAAATCGCCGTCGAGGAAGCGCTCGTCGAAGTAGAGCTGGTACATGAGGCCCGAGCATCCGCCCGGCTGGACAGCGATACGAAGGCGGAGGTCGTCACGTCCCTCCTGCTCCAAGAGAGCCTTGACCTTGGCTGCAGCCTCATCAGTCAGGATCACGTCATGCGTTTGGGTATCGAGAGTCTCAGACATGGAGATCTCCACCTTTCTCAATAGGTTCTTGTATCAGAGTAGTGCGCAAGGCCCCGCTCTGCCAGCGAGATCGGCCACGCCGTGTCGGGTGCGCTCTTGGCGTAAGCGAATGGAGGACGTGGTTCGCAGCTCCGCGGAGTAACGGAATTCACCTCCGGGTCGCCGCACATGTGGACGAACGTGGCGCCTAGACACGCATTCCCGTTCAGCCGACTCAGTCCCATCCCCATGTACGTGCGACCCGTCGAATCAGATCCTCCAGCCGGGAGGGAAGCTCGGCCAGTTCCGCCGCGGTCTCCTCCTCTTGCCCATAGGATCGTTCGGGCCGCAATTCGTAGGCTCCATTCAGTCCGAGGTTGGCCAGCTCGCCCTTTCGGATACCACCGGAGTCATAGACGACGACGACGGGAATACCCACCTCCTGCGCGAGCGAGGCTCCGGCGAGCAGGCACGAGGGCAGGTCCTCGGCTATCTGGCCGGACACGCTGACGAGCAGGTCCGCCCCGCGTATCGCATCGGCCAGGGAATCTCGCACCACCGCGTCGCCCACCGGAAAGATCGGACATCCCAGCAGATTGAGAACGAAGGCGCTGCCTCCCCCGGCTCCCGCATAGATATTACGGCTGGGATCGGCAGCGGCATCCGACTGTTGGGCTAGCAACGAGCGCCTCGGCAGCTGGGCGTAGGACTCGCTGAGACCGGCGACGACGTCGGCGAACGAACGTTCGTAATTCTGGGCCTGCCCGCTGTCGAGCCCCTCCAGCATCCATGCCCGCGCCACACCGGACAGGCCGAGCAGACGCTGCTCGCGCGATACCAGAACGCTGACGTGCAACGGGTCCAGGACCCTTCGCGCGGCGGCGAGGCGTTCGACATCGGATGCCGCGGATTCCCTCCCCTCTGGCGCGCCCGAATCGTCCGCCCGCGCCAGAGCGTCGAGCAGACCGGTCCCCATATCGCTCACAGAGCCGGGAACGGGCAGCAGCACCGTCGCTCGGGAGTGGCCCGCTGCCGCCGCCCACGCGAGATCCTCCCCGACCATGCGAGAGGAGTCCACCGTCCCCGGTCCGGGGATTCCCGCGAGAACCGAGGTGTAGTCCAGCAGCACGCCATCCGCATCGACATGGGCGAAGTGCCGTTCGCCCGCCTGCCCCAGCTGCACCTGTGCGGAGTCAGTGCCCGCAAGCACTTCGTCGGCCCCCGAGCCCACGAAGGGCATCGCGATGCCGTCGGTCACGGCAACCGCGAGGACCTCGTCCTGAGGCCGGCGGTCCGTCCACGCCCGCTGGGCGGCAGCCGTGCTCTCCTGCGCCCGCAATCCGGGCAGAGGAGAGCACGTGATCACTACTTTCACAGTTGACCGCCGAGGCGAGCGAGCAGCGCCGCCTCGGCCAGGATGGCGTTGCGCCAGTCGCCCAGGTGCAATGACTCGTTCTGCGAGTGGGCACGGGTGTCCGGGTCCTCGATGCCGGTCACAAGGATCTCCGCCGCGGGGAAGACCTCGGCCAGATCGGCGATGAAGGGGATCGATCCGCCAACGCCGATATCTACGGACTCGCTGCCCCAGGCCTGTTCCAATGCCCATCGCGCGGCGATCGTCGCGGGTGTGTCCTCCCCCGCTTTGAAGGAGGGCCCGGCCTCTTCGATGTCAACGCTGACGCGCGCACCGAATGGCGCGTTCTCCTCCAGATGGGCTCCCAACGCCCGCGCTGCTGCGAGTGGGTCCTGGCCGGGAGCCACTCGCAGCGAGAGGCGCGCCGTGCAGGACGGGATGAGGGTATTCGAGGCCTTGTCGCAACTCGTGACGTCCATTCCGATAACCGAGAGAGCCGGCTGGGTCCATAACCGGGAGGCGATCGAACCGCGCCCCGCCAGAGACACCCCGTCGAGGATGCCGGTATCGGAGCGCAACGCCTCCTCGCTGTAGTCCGCGGTCGCGTCGTCGTAGGCGTCCAGCCCGTCGACGGCGACGGAGCCGTCGGCGTCGTGCAGCGTGGCGATGAGACGGGACATGACGGTGACGGCGTCGAGGACGGGCCCGCCGTACATGCCCGAATGCAGGGCATGGTCGAGGACATCGACCGTGACGCTCACACCGGTGACGCCTCGAAGAGAAGTCGTCAGAGACGGGGTCCCAACTTTCCAGTTGTTCGAGTCGGCCACCACGATGACGTCGGCAGCCAGGCGATCCCGGTACGTCTCGAGGAAGTCGTGGAAGGTGGGAGAACCGATTTCTTCCTCGCCCTCGATGAAGAGCGTCACGCCCACTCCCAGCTCGTCGCCAAGGGCCGATAGGGCACCCATGTGGACCATGATGCCGGCCTTGTCATCCGCGCTGCCTCTGCCGTACAGGCGGCCGTCCCGCTCCACCGGTTCGAAGGGATCGGAGAGCCACCCCTCGGATGCCCCCTGCGGCTGCACATCGTGATGGGCGTACAACAGCACCGTGGGCATCCCCGGCTTGGCCTCACGATGGGCCAGAATGGCCGGTCGCCCGATCAGACCGGACTCGGTGTGCAGCGAGATGATCTCCGTCTCCAGCCCGCGACTGCGCGCGAGCTCAGCCACGGCCTGTGCGCTGCGGACCATCTGGGCTTGATCGAAGGAGTCGGCGGAGACCGACGGGATACGAACGAGCGTCTCAAGCTCGGCACGGTGAGTGGGCAGCTGGGCGTCGACCGCGGACGCGAGATCCTCAAAGCTAGTCATCCCTTTAGCCTAGCGAGTTAGTCCCGGCGCCGGTAATGGTTGCCGATGACCGCTGCGGAAGAGCTCCGTACGCCGCGACTTTCGGTTGCCTCACGAAAATGGAGCCCCCGGCTCATGGCACGTACACTGGAGACAGTGGCTTGTCCAGAAAGACTCTGGGCCAACGACGAAGATGGAGTCAGCGTGTTCGGAAGCAAAAAGGAAACTGAGGCGGAAGTGACCCCCGAGGAGATCACTCCTGCCCTTCCTAAGGGGCAAAGCCCACGAAAGGGCACCCCGACTCCCAAGCGCAAGCATGTGGAGGCGGCTCATCGCCGGCCCATCATCGCCGACCGCCGCGCTCTCTCGCGTTCGGAGAAGCGCGCCTTGCGTGCCGAGGATCGCGCGAAGTCGGATGCTCTGTGGCAAAAGGAACAGCAGGCCATGAAGACGGGCGACGAGCGCAACATGCCCGCGGCCCACGCCGGCCCGGTGCGAAAGTTCGCCCGCGATTATCTGGATGCGCGGACCAATATCGGCGTCGGTTTCATGCCGATGGCGGCTGTTCTACTGATATCGATCCTCATCCAGGGTTTCAATCCGCAGCTGTTCATCTACATGACCGCCGTGGTCTACGCCTTCTTCATCCTGATGATCGCGGATTCGGCCTGGGCCGTCCGCAATGCGCGCACGTTGGCCGAATACAAGTTCGGGGAAGACAGAATCCCCCGGCGTTTCACCTGGCAGATGTTCACGCGTACTTTCTACATCCGCCGCTGGCGCCTGCCGTCCCCGCAGGTCAAGCGTGGCGAGTTCCCAGCTGGCGGTACCAAGGAAGATCTGAAGGCGGCGCGCGCCGCGCGCAAGGCACGCAAGAAGGCGAAGTAGCGGCCGAAGTATCGACCGGCAGTAGCGGTCACCCGTTGAACGGTGCTGTGGCGGGCGAAGCCCGCTCAGACGCCGGATATGTGACGGTCTCCGCGTTCTGTGACGGTCTCCGCGTTCTGTGACGGTCCCGGCGTTCTGTGACGGTCCCGGCGTTCTGTGACACCGTGGACACCGACCGGGCCGTCACGTATCGCCCACAGTGTCACACATCCCCAGGGGCGTCACGTATCGCTGGAGTCAGCCAGGTCGCCACATGCCGACCGCCCCAGGATGAGGCGCTTCAGCCCGCGGTCTTCGACAGCGCGCGGTTCAGCCTGCCCGGCAGCAGTGGGCCTTCGTAGACGAAGGAGGTGAGAATCTCCAGCAGGTCGGCTCCGGCGTTGATCATACGATTGGCGTCGTCCACGGTGAAGATTCCGCCGACCCCGATGATGATTCGATCCGGCCCGAGGAGCTCACGCAGTTGGGCAACAACGTCGGTTGCGCGATCTCGCACCGGTGCTCCGGAGACCCCTCCCTCACCCTCGTTGTGGTTGATGGTGGTGTTCGTAGCGACGACGCCGTCGAGATCCTCGTCCAGCACCATCCGGGCGACGTCCGCGATATCGGTGTCAGCCAGATCCGGAGCGATCTTGACGAGAACCGGCACCCGGCGTCCCGCGCCCTCCTGCGCCGCAGCCTTCGTAGCCCGTGCGATCGCGCGCAGCGATTCGACAGCCTGTAGATCGCGCAGGCCGGGCGTATTCGGCGAGGATACGTTGATGACGAGGTAGTCGGCCCACCGTGCGAGCTTCGAAGCGCAGACGGCGTAGTCTCGCGGCGCGTTCTGGGCGCTCGTCCATTTGTTCTTCCCGATATTCACGCCGACGACGGCGGCGCGGCCCCGAGTGTTCGCACGCAGCGTCTTGAGCCGCTCAGCGACGGCGTCCGCACCATCGTTGTTGAATCCCATACGGTTGCGAAAGGCCTTTTTCTCGGTGATCCTCCATAGCCGCGGCCGCTCGTTTCCCGGCTGAGGCTCTGGTGTGACGGTACCGATCTCGGTGAAGGCGAAGCCGAGGGCCAGCGTTCCAAGGATCGCCGTGGCGTCCTTGTCCTGTCCCGCCGCCATTCCCACTCGTCCCGGCAGCGGCCGGGCGAGCAGCCCGCCGAAGGAGCCACCGCCGCGCCATCCCACCGTGGCCTGGCTGAGGCGCGCGAGCGGGGTGTTCCCGAAAACGGAGATGGCCCGCATGGCCGCGTCGTGGGCGACCTCGGGATCGGTTCGCACCAACACGTGCTTGTAGAGCCAGCGGTAGAGCATGTCAGCCTCCGTTACGGGTAGCGATCTGGGAGGGCGCCGACCATACAAGCCACACCAATGCGGCTACGGCGCCCAGGGTCGGGAGGAAGAAGTAGGTGGAACCCGCCTGATACCAGGGGCTCACGGGCACCAGCGACTCAGCGTGCACGAAAAGCGCGATGAGGGGTACGACGGCGTTGATGGTCCAGGTGACGCCAGCCAGACGGCGCATCTTGCGTCCGTTGTGGATGATTCCGACGGATCCGGCGATCCAACACAGATCGGAAATGAGGGTGATCACCGCGGCGGAGACGTCTCCATCCACGAAGGCCTGCGTGGAAGCCACTATTCCCCGCCACGTGAAGATCGCGGCGCCGAGGGCAAGCGCCCACAGCAGAATACGCGGCCAGCCATGCGTCGAAGACCGGTCGTCACGTATCGGCTGAATCTCTTCGCTCACCGACTGATTCCTCCGCTTCATACCCGCCGTCGGGGGTGCCGTACCATGAACCTATGACTATCATTGCAGCTCCCACAGCCCGCGTCCCAGAAAGGGGCGCAGTTATCATCGGCGTTCTCGGCGCATCCGAACGCGCGGTCGAATCGCAGATCCTCGGTGAGGACGAGCGCAACGAGGTGCTGGCGGCGTTGGATACGCTGCAAGCGCCTTCCACTCGTGAGGCTGTAACCCGAATTGTCTCCCCTGGCCACCCGCAGCGGCAAATCCTCGCTGTTTCACTGGGCGAGAATCCTTCGCTCCACCAGCTCCGCGAATGCGTCGGCGCTGCGTTGCGTTCGTCGAAGCTGCCCGAGGACGTCGTCGTCGATATTCCCCATGGTGATGCCGAGGAATTCCTCGCCATCGCCGAGGGTGCGCTGCTCGGTTCGTATCGCTTCACGAGGTACCGTTCCTCGGCCAAAAGCGAGGCCAGCAACTTGACCATTCTCACAGCTGTGGAGGGGGCCTCCGCCCTGCTGGAGAAGGCACGGGTTCTGGCCGAGGCCCAGAATGCGGTGCGCGATCTCGTCAACACCCCCGCGGGAGACCTGCGAACGGTCGAGCTGGCGGATGCGGCGGCGCAGATGGCCACGGGAACGGGCGTCAGCGTCCAGGTGTGGGACGAGGACCGGTTGAAAGAGGCCGGTTGCGGTGGGCTACTGGGGGTCGGCGCGGGATCGGACTCCCCGAGCCGCATGGTCCGCCTGGCATGGGAGCCGGAAGCGGCCGAACGGTCTGTCGCACTGGTGGGCAAGGGAATCACCTTCGATTCGGGCGGCATGAGTCTGAAGACGCACGCGGGCCTGCTCGACATGAAGACGGATATGACCGGTGCTGCGACCGTGGCGGCCGTCGTGGTGGCTGCCGCGAAGCTGCAACTACCCGTCAAGGTCACTGCCTGGATGTGCATCGCGGAGAACATGCTCTCGGGTACGGCCACACGCCTCGGCGACGTTCTCACCATCGCGGACGGCACCACCGTGGAGGTCACCAACACGGACGCGGAGGGACGTCTCGTACTGGCGGACGGCCTCACGCACGCTGTCCGGGAGAACCCGGACGAGGTCATCGACGTCGCCACCCTCACGGGAGCGCAGATCGTCGCATTGGGCGGCCGCTACGCGGGCCTTATGGGTACCGAAGATCTGACCGCGAGGCTCACGGCCGATGCCTCCGTGGCCGGCGAGCTGATGTGGCCGATGCCGCTCCCCTCCTATCTGCGCAAGTCGCTGGATTCCAATATCGCGGATATGAAGAACTCCGGAAGTCGTTTTGGAGGGATGCTCGTGGCGGGCCTCTTCCTCAAGGAGTTCGTGGGCGAGACGCCGTGGGCCCACATCGATATCGCAGGGCCTTCCTATAACACCGAGGAGCCCTGGGGTTACACGGCCAAGGGCGCCACCGGCTTCGCAGTGCGTACGCTGCTGAAGCACCTCGGAGCATAGGAGCCGGAATCCTGGAGTCGCCGGAGAGTCCGGCGGCCACGCGGAATCCTCAGCCACTGGGAATCTGCGTCAACGCCGACGCTGACGCAGATTCCACTGCCGCATGGAGTCCGGGTATCCCGTCTTGACAACCTCGTAGAACGGGATACCCAGGTCCTGGGCTATTGAGGCGCCGGTCTTCGCATCGGGCACTCGCCTGCGCGTCCATTCGCCATCTCGCGCGACTAGGAGCAGAGCCGACTGCTCGCGTGGTGTCTCGGGTTCGAAATAGGACTCAACGCCCTCGCGGGTCGTGACGAAATCCTTGAAGTGTTTGAGCGTTGAAGAGCGCGCGGCGTGCTGATCACGTCGCGATGAGTGCGCAGAGTCCTTCGCACCTGACCCTCGGCGAGAAAAAAGTCCCATGTGCCAAGGTTATCCGCCAGCCGGGCAGAGCGGCACCTCCTCATCGAGGGAACACGACCCTGTTTTCTTTAAGCCACATTGCGCACCCCGTTTTGTAGTTCGTGGCACAATGGAAGAACTGTGATTCTCGCGGCCCAAAGATGGATAATTGGGACGAAGGTACTAGTCGCATGGGCTAGACCATTCCGAGCTCGAGGGAGAGGTACGTGGCTGACACGCAGGAATACGACATTGTGGTGCTCGGAGCGGGCAGTGGTGGTTACGCTGCCGCGATGCGCGCTTCACAGCTCGGTCTGAAGGTCGCACTCATCGAGGGCGACAAGGTGGGAGGAACCTGCCTGCACCGTGGCTGCATTCCGACCAAGGCTCTTCTGCACGCCGCAGAGGTGGCGGATGAGATGCGCGAAAGCTCATCGATCGGCGTTCGCGGCTCGTTCGAGGGTATCGACATGGGCGCCCTCAACACCTACAAGAACACCGTCATCGAGCGGATGTACAAGGGTTTGACGGGCTTGGTGGACTCGCGCGGCGTGGACACCGTCAAGGGATGGGGCCAGCTCGTCGACAAGAACACCGTGGATGTCGATGGCACCCTATACAAGGGCAAGAACGTCATCCTCGCCTCGGGCTCCTACTCCAAGACCATCGGTCTGGACATCACCGGCCGCGTGATCACCTCCGATCAGGCTCTCAACATGGACGAGGTCCCCGGCTCGGCCATCATTCTCGGCGGCGGCGTCATCGGCGTCGAGTTCGCCTCCGTGTGGCGCTCCTTCGGATCCGAGGTGACCATCATCGAGGGCCTGCCGCACCTGGTGCCCAACGAGGACGAGTCCGTGTCCAAGACCTTGGAGCGGGCGTTCCGCAAGCGCGGCATCAAGTTCAACACCAAGACCATGTTCGACCGCGTGGAGCAGCGCGACGACGGCGTGACCGTCCACACCCAGAACGGCAAGTCCTTCGAGGCCGATTACCTCCTGGTGGCCATTGGCCGTGGCCCGGCCACCGCCAACCTCGGCTACGAGAAGGTCGGCATCGAGATGGATCGCGGCTTCGTTCTCACCGACGAGCGTCTCCAGACCAACGTCGAGGGCGTCTACGCCGTCGGCGACATCGTTCCCGGTCTGCAGCTGGCTCACCGTGGTTTCCTCCAGGGCATCTTCGTGGCCGAGGAGATCGCCGGACTGGACCCGAAGCCGATCGTCGAGACCAACATCCCTCGTGTCACCTTCTGCAACCCCGAGATCTCCTCCGTGGGCCTCAACCAGAACAAGGCTGAGGAGGTCTACGGCAAGGAGAACATCGAGGCCGTCGAGTTCAACTTGGCCGGCAACGGTAAGTCCCAGATGCTTAACACCGCGGGCTTCGTTAAGCTGGTGCGTCAGAAGGATGGTCCCATCGTCGGTTTCCACGCAATCGGCGCCCGCATGGGCGAACAGGTTGGCGAAGGCGAGCTGATGGTCGCGTGGGAGGCCCAGCCGGAAGACTTCGAAGGCCTCATCCACGCCCATCCGACCCAGAACGAATCCATCGGTGAGGCCGTTCTGGCTCTTGCTGGTAAGCCGCTCCACACTCACAACTGAGACGAGGGATTGAGTAGATCATGTCCGTAGAAATCAAGATGCCAGCCCTTGGTGAATCAGTCACCGAAGGCACCGTCACCACGTGGCTGAAGAGCGTCGGCGACACCGTCGAACTGGACGAGCCAATCCTCGAGGTGTCGACTGACAAGGTCGACACCGAAGTCCCCTCTCCCGCCGCGGGCGTCCTTGAGCAGATCCTGGTTCAGGAGGACGAGGAAGTATCCGTCGGAACCGTCCTCGGCACCGTGGGCGACGGCTCCGGTTCCTCCGATTCAGAGCCTGCCGCCGAGTCCAGCCAGGACTCGGAAGAGCCCGCCCCCGCCGAAGAGGCTCCCGCCGAACCTGCCGAGCCTGCCGCACAGCAGAGCGCACCCGCCTCCGATGCCGGCTCCGGCGACGGCGTCGAAGTCACCATGCCCGCCCTCGGCGAATCGGTGACCGAAGGCACCGTCACCACCTGGCTGAAGGCCGAGGGCGACAGCGTCGAGCAGGATGAGCCGCTCCTGGAGGTATCCACCGACAAGGTGGACACAGAAGTCCCTGCACCCGCCTCCGGCATCCTTCAGAAGATCGCCGTCGGCGAGGACGAAACCGTCTCGGTCGGCACTGTGCTGGCCTATATCGGCGATGGCTCCGCTCCCGCCCAGGAGCCGGCGCCTAAAGCAGAGAGCGCTCCATCCGCTCCGACGCCTCCCCCGGCTCCAGAGAAGCCGGCCCCGGCACCCGCGGCTCCCCCCGAGCCCGCACCCAAGGCCGAGAGCGCTCCACCGGCTCCTGAGCCGGCGCCCAAGTCCGAAGCACCGGCTCCGGCTGCTCCCGCTCCCGTTTCCACCGGCTCGGAGCCGGGTGGATACGTGACCCCGATCGTGCGCAAGCTCGCTCGTGAGAACGGCATTGACCTGGCTCAGGTCAAGGGCACCGGAGTGGGAGGCCGTATTCGCCGTCAGGACGTCGAGGACGCCATCAAGGCCGCCGAGGAGGCCAAGGCCGCGGAGGAAGCCAAGAAGGCGGCTCCGGCCGCCCCCGCTCCGGCTGCTGCACCCGCTCCGGCACCTGCCAAGTCGCAGCCTTCGGAAGAGGCGGCCAAGCTGCGCGGCACCACTCAGAAGATGTCCCGTATGCGTCAGGTCATCGCCAAGCGCATGATGGAGTCTCTGCAGGGGTCCGCTCAGCTGACCACCGTCGTCGAGGCCGATGTCACCAAGATCGTGTCCCTGCGCGGCGCCAAGAAGAACGAGTTCCAGGACAAGACCGGCACCAAGCTGACCTTCCTGCCCTTCTTCGTCAAGGCCGCAACGGATACCCTGAAGTCGCATCCGAAGATCAACGCAGTGATCGACGGCAACAACGTGACCTACTGGGATCACGAGCACATCGGCATCGCCGTTGACTCGCCCAAGGGCCTCATGGTGCCGGTGATCAAGGATGCCGGCGATCTGAACATCGCGGGCATCGCCAAGGCGATCAACGACAAGGCCGCGCGGGTGCGCAACAGCACCATCGCCCCCGATGAGCTTTCCGGCTCCACGTTCACGATCACGAACACCGGTTCCGCTGGGGCTTTGTTCGACACCCCGGTCATCAACCAGCCCGCCGTCGCCATCCTTGGCGTGGGCACCATTGTCAAGCGTCCGGCGGTCATCAAGGACGCCGACGGAAACGAGGTCATCGGCCTGCGTTCCATGGTCTACCTGGCTCTGAGCTACGATCACCGCTTGGTTGACGGTGCCGATGCCGGCCGTTACCTCTCCGATCTCAAGCGTCGTCTCGAAGCAGGCGAATTCGAGGGGGATCTCGGGATCTGACGCCCAGCGCTTCCTGCGGGTCGGCTCGGTCGATTCGTCGTGAAGTTCGAATCAGAAGGGGCTAGCGGTCTGCGACCGCTAGCCCCTTCTGCATGCGCCGAATTCTGCATGCGCCGAACGCTCCAGCCGGTTCCCCACCCAGATCGCACCGGCACTCTAATCGCATTCGAACACCTCATAGATCCGCCAGGGATCCGGCTGCAGCTGCCACCGCACGCAGCGTTCCGGGAGCGGACCCACGGGCGCTTCGCCCTCGACGGTCAATATCTCCTGCACCGTGTGCACCTCGATGAGCAGGGCATCCCCGGGTGAAACCGTCTCCTCACCCGCCGAACCCGGCCGCGAATCTTCGCCGATGCTCTCCACCACCTTCGCATCGACTAACGAGGTATGCAGGTCCACGATCGGAACATCGGCCAACTGTCCCAGAAGAGCTACATCAGCGGCGCGCACAGGACTGCCTTCCGCGCTCAACAACTCTAGATCAGCAGAGTTCTTGCGCAGCAGCGCCGCGTCGCGGCGCTGGACCAAGTCCTCGGCAATGGCACGTGCCTGCGAATCATCCAGAATCTGGAGAGGGGATGCGGCGGGCGGGGAGCCGGAAGGGCGGCCTGCCTCCCGTTCGGCGGGAACACGTCGGGTCTCCTCTTCCACCGCAGTCGAAGCGCCCTTGCTTCCATGAGTGCTTGCATTCGACGGCTCCCCATTGCCCGACCGTTCGACAAGCTCCCCGGCCGGACCGTCCTGTTCCTCGTCCAGCGCGGTGACACCGGCGCTGGCTTGCGCACTCAACGGCTCATAACCTCTGCCTGCATCGTCGCCGCTGTCGAGTGGGCTCAGCGACCCGCTCAAGGCGATGACAAGCCCGCATCCCAGCCCGAAGCCCGAGCCTATTGCCACCGAGTTCCGCATCTCCGCCTCTTCCCTGCCGCCGTTTCCGATAGCAAAACATGGCGGGCGCTCTTCGCGTCGATTGTTTCCACAGCGCGCAGGCTGGTCGAGCGCAAGATCACGTAAATCAGCGGTGAAACCACAACCGCTTCGTTGGGACAAAGTCTGTGAATCCACTAGACTCGGGGCAGTTGCTATGCCGAAAGGATGGATATGGCCAAGGACGACAAAAAGCCAAGCCAAAAGAAGAAGCGCTGGTGGAGTTATCTTGCAGACGCATACAAGGTGACCAAGAGAACGTACTCATGGTTGCCGTGGGCCCTCATCGGGGCTTTCGTACTGGGATTGGCCATTGGCGTCATTCCGGCGGTCCTGACCGGCAAGTGGATCCAGTGGATGATCCTGGGCATCCTGTTCGGCATCACCTTCCCCCTCTTCCTCCTCATGCGCCTGGTACGCAAGGCGAGCTTCTCCCAGATCGCCGGAAAGCCCGGAGCCGTCTCCGCCGTGCTCGATTCCGTGCGTCGCGGATGGAACGTTAACAGCGAACCGGTTCGCTTCAATGCACGCACACAGGACATGGTTTTCCGCGCTCTCGGCCGTCCGGGGGTGCTTCTCGTATCCGAGGGGCCCAAGAACCGGGTGCGCGGTCTCATCGACGAGGAACGCAAGGCCATCAAGCGGGTTGCGCCGTCGGCCCCGGTACACGTCATCATGGTCGGAGAAGACGAGGGCCAGGTCAGCCTGGACGTGCTCGAAAAGAAGATGCGCAAGCTGAAGAAGCAGATCACCGCTCAAGAGGTGGCGGCGCTCTCCTACCGTCTTGAGGCCATTCGGCCGAACAGCCTTCCGATCCCCAAAGGTATCGATCCGTACAACGCGAGGCCCAACCGCCGGGCGATGCGGGGGCGCTGACCGCCTCTCGCATGCCAGACCGCCTCTCGCGTTGCCGCCGAAGTCGGTAGAACTCGCCAGGCGCCGACATCGCCGAGCCGCGTGTGGAACATTCTCGGCCGAAACCTTCACGATCGAACAGTGAAGCCCGACAAACGAATATAGACATATGGATGAGGGAGCACCGTGAGCGGTGCTCCCTCATCCGTATTCGCTCCCGCCACTATCCCGCTCCTGTTCCGGCACCATTCCGGCACTTTTCCTACACTCACACCGGCTCCGCGAAGCAGGACGAATCCCCTCACGGCGCACACCTCGTCATGTCTATACCCGCGAGGTATCTCACAAACTCTGTAACATGCCCGAAACATTTCAGTGACCACGAGGTAACTGCTTGCTATTAGGCTGGACAACAGCACCGCGGGCATCAGGCCGCGCGGCCAACGAAGGAGACGCTATGTTCTCAAGCGCCGAAGAGGCGATTGCTTACACGAAGGAACAGGACGTCGAGTTCATCGATGTTCGTTTCTGTGACCTTCCTGGAGTGATGCAGCATTTCACTATCCCGGTCAATGCTTTCAAGGACGACATCTTCACCGAGGGCCTCATGTTCGACGGTTCGTCGATTCGTGGCTTCCAGGCGATCCACGAGTCCGACATGAAGCTGGTCCCGGACGTCTCATCGGCGTTCATCGACCCCTTCCGGCCTCATAAGACACTGATCATGAACTTCTCGGTGGTCGATCCGTTCACGGAGGAGACCTACGGCCGCGATCCGCGCAACATCGCCCAGAAGGCCGAGGAGTACCTCAAGTCCACCGGCATTGCGGACACCGTCTTCTTCGGTGCGGAGGCCGAGTTCTATATCTTCGACGACGTCCGCTTCAGCGAAGACGTGCGATCCTCCTTCTACAAGCTCGACTCCGAAGAGGGCTGGTGGAACACCGGCCGCGAGGAAGAGGGCGGCAACCTGGGCTACAAGACACGTGTGAAGGGCGGCTACTTCCCCGTGGCCCCCAACGATCACTACAGCGATCTCCGCGATCTCATGTGCAAGAAGCTCGCGGAGGTGGGCCTCGAGGTCGAGCGCGCACACCACGAGGTCGGCACTGGCGGTCAGCAGGAGATCAACTACACCTTCTCCACGCTCAAGGCCGCGGCGGACGACATGATGAAGTTCAAGTACGTCATCAAGAACACCGCGTGGGAGACGGGTAAGACCGTCACCTTCATGCCCAAGCCCCTCTTCGGCGACAACGGCTCAGGCATGCACTGCCACCAGTCCCTGTGGAAGGACGGGCAACCTCTGTTCGCGGACGAGAAGGGCTACGGCGGGCTCTCCGATCTCGCACGTTGGTACATCGGCGGACTGCTGAAGCATGCACCCTCGCTGCTGGCCTTCACCAATCCCTCGATCAACTCCTTCCACCGTCTGGTTCCCGGATTCGAGGCTCCCGTGAACCTCGTCTACTCGGCCCGTAACCGTTCGGCCTGTATCCGCATCCCCACCTCCGGCTCCTCTCCGAAGGCCAAGCGCCTCGAGTTCCGCGTGCCGGACCCCTCGGCCAACCCGTATCTCGCTTTCGCAGCCCAGCTCATGGCCGGCCTGGACGGCATCCGCAACCGTATCGAACCCGCCGATCCGATCGACAAGGATCTTTACGAGCTGCCCCCGGAGGAGCACGCCCAGATCGCGCAGTTGCCCGAATCCTTCGAGGATGCCCTGGGCGCGCTGGATGAGGACCACGATTACCTCACCGAGGGCGATGTCTTCACCGAGGATCTCATCAGGACCTGGATCGACTACAAGATGGAGCGCGAGATCGCCCCGTTGCGCCAGCGCCCCCATCCCTATGAGTTCGCTCTGTACTACGACATCTAAACTCGCGCGATTCGCTCGGGTGCGGGTCTGGCCCCGTTCCCTCAGCCGCGCCGAGCACCGGGAGGCCGTGGGCTGGAGATCGTCATCTCCGGTCCGCGGCCTCTCTCGTTTTCAAGCCGAAGAAGAGTCAACGGTGACGACGACGTCGTCGTCAAACTCACATTTATCCCCCATTCACCACTATGCATAGTTATACGTCTAAGCGTAAAGTTATTTACAGCATCACCACTAGGCTCAGGCCGACCACTTCAGGAGGACCCATGCGTCGCCTTTCCACCATTGCCGCCCTCGGCGCAGCACTCGCACTCACCCTTTCCGCCTGCGGTAGCGACTCCGACTCGGATTCCGCGGGCGACGGCCCCAACCTCACAGGTTTCGACACCTCGGGCATCGAGAAGGTAGACGAGATCGCGGACATGGTCCCCGACTCCGTCGCCGCCGACGGCAAGCTCACCATCGGCACCAACATCTACTACGCCCCCGCAGAGTTCTACGACACCGACGGCAAGACGCCCATCGGCTATGACATCGACATGATGAAGGCTCTCGCCGCGGTCATGGGGCTGGAGGCGGACATCCAGCAGGCCGAATTCGCCGCGATCATGCCCGGCATCCCCGGCAAGTTCGACATGGGCATCGCGAATATCTCCGTCACGACCGAACGCCAGGAGAACTTCAACATGATCCCCTACTTCGCCACCGGCTCGTCCTGGGCCGTGGTCAAGGACAATCCAAGCGACTTCGATCCCTCGGATATCTGCGGCACCACCGTGGGCGTCCAGATCGGAACGGTGCAGGACGACGAGCTCGCGGCCATGGATTTCTCCAGCTGTGATCAGGCACCCGACATCCAGCGCTACAACGAGCAGTCCGCGGTGACGACGGCTGTCGTGGGCAGCAAGCTCGACGCCATGTACGCCGACTCCTCGGTTGCCGACTACGCAGTCGCACAGACCTCCGGCCAGCTCGAGACCATCGGCGAGCCCACCGGCGTGGTTCCGATCGGCATCGTCGTCTCCGCGGACGACGCCGAGTTCACCGAGGTCACCGTCGCCGCCCTCCAGTACCTCATGGATGAGGGCTACCTCGCCGACATCTTCTCCGCGTGGGGCATCGAGGACAACGTCTCCACCGAAGCACTCGTGAACCCGGTGAAGTAGATGTCCGCTCACGCAGACTCGAACCCCGCGACGCGCGGGGACGACCCGGAGGCGATCAACCTCATCCGCGCCGTTCCCGTGCGTCACTGGGGCAGATGGGTATCCGTCGGGGTGGTCGTCATTCTGGCGGCCATGATGGTTCGCGGCCTCGTCACGAATATGAACTTCCACTGGGATATCGTCTTCGACACCCTTTTCAAGCCGCAGATCTTCCAGGCGATCGGATGGACGTTGATCCTGACCGTGGCCGCCATGTTCATCGGTATCACCCTGGCCATCACCCTGGCCATCATGCGGCGTTCGGACAATCCGGTGCTGCGCTGGGTCTCGATGGTCTACATCTGGTTCTTCCGCGGAACCCCGATCTACACGCAGCTGATCTTCTGGGGTCTCATCGGCGTCCTCTACCCGCGGCTCTCCCTGGGCATACCCTTCGGACCGGAGTTCTTCGACTTCAAGACGTACGACGTCTTCACGGCGGCGGTCGCGGCCATCCTCGGCCTGGGACTCAACGAGGCCGCCTACCTCTCCGAGATCGTGCGAAGCGGGCTGAACTCGGTCGATTCCGGCCAGGAGGAGGCGGCCCGGGCACTCGGCATGAGCCCACGTAAGATCCTCGGCCGCATCATCATTCCGCAGGCCATGCGCGTGATCGTCCCGCCCACCGGCAACGAGACGATATCGATGCTCAAGACCACCTCGCTGGTAACGGCCGTGCCGTTCACACTCGAGCTGACGCGGGTCACCAACGATCTGGGCAGCTCCTCGCTCCTGCAGATCCCCTACCTGGTCGTTGCCGCCATCTGGTACCTGATCATCACCTCGATCCTCATGTACGGCCAGTCCCACCTGGAGCGCTACTACGGCAAGGGCAACGAGTCGCAGCGGCGTCTCACCCGCAGAGCCAAGGCCAAGCAGCGCGCCTCACGGCAGGACGCCATCAACCTGGCGGGCACCACCCCCGACGCCAACAGAGCAGAATGGACCCCCTGAGGAGCTCCCATGGCAATGGTAGAAATTGAGAACGTCCATAAGTTCTTCGGAGACCTGCACGTGCTGCAGGGGGTCTCCCTTCAGGTACAGGTCGGTGAGGTCTGCGCGATCCTCGGCCCCTCCGGGTCCGGGAAATCCACTCTGCTGCGGTGCGTGAATGTGCTGGAGGAGATTCAGGCCGGGTCCATCACCGTCGACGGCAGGCTCATGGGCTACCGGCAGGACGATTCCGGCAAGCTCCACGAGCTCACCTCCAAGGAACTCGCCGCCAGCCGCACCAATATCGGGATGGTCTTCCAGCGGTTCAATCTCTTTCCGCACATGACGGCGTTGGAGAATGTCATGGAGGCCCCGATCCAGGTCAAGGGCTTCTCGAAGGAGACGGCGAAGACGAAGGCCCACGATCTGCTGGACCGCGTGGGGCTCGCTGACCGCATGGACCACTACCCCGCCCAGCTCTCCGGCGGGCAACAGCAGCGGGTGGCCATCGCCCGGGCACTGGCCATGGATCCCGATCTGATGCTCTTCGACGAGCCGACTTCCGCACTCGATCCCGAACTCGTCGGCGAGGTGCTCGCCGTGATGCAGGATCTCGCCAGATCGGGAATCACCATGATGGTGGTGACCCATGAGATGGGCTTCGCCCGCGAGGTGGCCGACCACGTCGTGTTCATGGACGAGGGCATGATCGTGGAGCAGGGTGCACCGGCGGAGGTATTCGACAATCCCCGCAGCCCGCGCACCCGCGACTTCCTGGCCAAGGTGCTCTGACGGCCACGAAACGCCCGCGGCGGCACCCTCGGCATCCTCGCCGAACGGTACCGCCGCGTTGCTTCGGCAGGAACTAGACGCCCTGACCCATCCAGGAGAGCGCACGGAACCCCTCCGCGAAGCTTCCCTCGACCACGCAGATCCCCGTGTTCTCCGGATGGTGGCCGATGACGAGGTCCATGCTCAGCCCCTTGGCGCGCATGCCCGCCCACATGACGATCATCCCGCCGTGGGAGACGACGGCGATCTCGTTCGCGCCGGTTCCCTCGATCTCCTGGATGACCTCGTCGAAACGCTCCAGCACCTCGTGCCCGCTCTCGGCGCCTCCCATGCGTTTGGTCAGGTCGCCGTCGAACCAGGAGACGATCGTCCGGAAGTAGGAATCGTAATCCTGCTTGGTGTCGCCCATCTCCAGGCTCCCGGCCTGGATCTCCCGGATACCTTCGCGGACGACGGGATCGATGCCACGATCCGCGGCCAGCGGCGCCGCCGTCTGATGGGTGCGGATGAGGTTGGAGACGTAGATCGACTCGAGCGGCACACCCTCGAGGCGCCCGGGAAGGCTCGCGGCCTGTTCGCGCCCCAGTTCGGTCAGCGGCGCTCCCGGAGCGGCCGTGTCGATGACCTGGGCGACGTTCATAGGCGTCTGGCCATGCCGGATGAGTTGGATACGCATGAGTCTCCTGTGTGTCGATGATCGGGGCTATGAGGTTTAGGCGTTATCAGGATGAGCGTAGAAAACTCGTTCAACAATGACGCGCGAACGCCTCGCCGCACGCAGATACTCCTCCTCGACGTCGTGACGTTCCGAGGTGTCCTTCCCCATGAGCGAGGCTACAACTGCCAATTCTCCCAGCTCATGGGGTAGAACATCAATCTTCGAGGCTTGAGCGCGGCCGGTGCCGAGGAAATTGAGATCGCGCAGCAGCGAAGCGAGGCTCCACGATTCGCACAGTCTCTCGGAGTCCTCGTGGGAGATGAGCCCCGCCTCCAGCGCGGCGCGCAGCGCCGGAAGAGTGGCGTTGGTGCGCATATCCGGGTGGGTTCCCGCGTATTGGAGTTGAAGCAGCTGGGCCGTCCACTCCACGTCGGCCAGGCCGCCACGGCCGAGCTTCAGGTGGTGCTGCGGCAGAATTCCACGCGGCATGCGCTCGGTCTCGACTCGCGCCTTGATGCGGCGAATCTCACGAAGCGAGGCCTCCGGCAGCCCCCGCGCCGGATACCTGTAGGGATCGATGAGGGTCACGAACTCCTCCGCGAGCTCGCCATCCCCGGTGATCGGGCGCGCACGCAGGAGAGACTGATATTCCCATGCCTCGGCCCAGCGCTCGTAGTACTCGGCGAAGGACGCGATGCTGCGTGCCAGGGGCCCGTTGCGGCCTTCTGGGCGAAGATCGTAGTCCACCGGCATGGAGGGCTCCGAGCTGGTCTCCTTGAGGAGCCGCGCCAGCTGCGAGGCCACCTCGTTCGCCAGGCGCTGGGCCTCCACCTCATCCGCATCGGGAAGCGGGTCGTGGACGAACAGGATATCGGCGTCGGAAGCGTAGCCCATCTCCTTGCCGCCGAGGCGCCCGAGGGCGAAGACGGCATAGCGCGAGAGCGGTTGCGCCACCTCCAGCTTTCTGCAGGCGGCGATGATCGCGGCCCGCAGTCCGGCGTCCACGGCGATCTCCGCGGCTCGGGAGACGGCCGCACGCGACGCGGCGGGATCGACGACCCGCAGCACCTGCCCCATCGCCGTGCGCATCAGCTCCCGCCGGCGAAGATAGCGCCCGGCGCCGGCGATCTCCGCCGGCTCGCTGCGGCGCCTGAGCAGGGACTCCAACTCCGTGTCGAGTTCCTCCCGGCTCCGCGGCAGGAGCTCCTCCTTCTCCACCAGCCAGCCGATGGACTCCGCGAGCCCCGGGATCTGGCCCGCCAGATAGCGGGAGGAGGACAGAATGAGGCAGAGACGCTCGGCCGCGGTCCCGCCGTCGCGCAAGGTGCGCATGTACCAGGAGGTCCGCCCCATCTTCTCGGACAGCACGCGGAATGCGAGCAGTCCCGCGTCGGGTTCGGGCCCCTGCGCGAACCAGCCGAGCATGACCGGAAGAAGCTGCCTCTGGATGGCCGCGGTGCGGGAAACCCCCGAGGTGAGTGCCGCGATGTGGTTGAGTGCCCCGGCGGGGTCCCTGTAGCCCATCGAGGCCAGGCGCGCCTTCGCCGCGGCCGAATCCAACGAGACATCGTCCGGGGAGAGCTTTGCCGCCTCCGGCAGGAGCGGGCGATAGTAGATGGCCTGATGCAGCTGACGCACCTCGCGCCTGGTCTCATGCCATACGCGCTCGAGGTCCGCGGCGGTGGCGATTCCCGCGCAGTGCATGGAGCGCGCCACCCGGCGCAGTTCGGCCTGGCCGCTGGGCACCAGATGGGAGCGGCGCAGGCGCTGCAGCTGGATGCGGTGCTCCAGGGTTCGCAGCAGCCGGTAGTCCCTGTCCAGGAGCTCGGCGTCCTTGCGTGCCACGTACCCGCCGTCGCGAAGCGCCCCTATCGCCTCCAGCGTGGAACGCTTGCGCAACGTCTCATCGGTCCGGCCGTGAACCAGCTGCAGGAGCTGCACCGTGAACTCGACGTCGCGCAGCCCTCCCTTGCCGAGCTTGAGCTGGCGCTCCTGCTCACGGGCCGGGACATGGTCCTCGACCCGGCGCCGCATCGCCCGGGAATCCTCCACGAAGTTGTCGCGGCTGGCCGCAGACCACACGTTGGGCGAGAGTTCCTCGATGTAGCGTTCACCCAGCTCCATGTCCCCGGCCACCGGACGCGCCTTGAGAAGCGCCTGGAACTCCCATCCCTTGGCCCAGCGGCGGTAGTAGGCGACGTGGGATTCGAGCGTGCGCACCAGCGGGCCATCCTTGCCCTCGGGGCGCAGATTCGCGTCCAGCATCCACAGGGCCGGCTCTCCGGCCGGGGCCGATACCGCCTTGCCCGCCAAGGTCGCCAGCCGGGTGGCAATGCGGATGACATCGTCCTCGTCCAGAGAGTCGTCCAGGGCCCGAGCCACGTACACGACGTCGACGTCGGAAATGTAGTTGAGTTCCCTGGCTCCTGTCTTGCCCATCGCGATGATCGTGAGACCGACCTTTTCGGCCTCCGGGACGTCCGCGCGGGCCACCGCGAGCGCGGCCTCCAGGGCGCCGCCGACGATGTCCGCGATCTGCGAGGCTACCTCCGGCATGGCCTGCAAGGGGTCGGGAGCCGTCAGGTCCGAAGCCGCGAGTGCCCCGATACGGGTGAAATAGTTGATTCTCAACCGATTGACGCCGTCGGCGATCATCGCCGCCGGAAACAGCTGGTCCGGGTCGGCGCCCACCGCACGCAGCGCCACCTCGCGTTCGCGACGCAGGGTCGTCGTCGGTATACCGGATCGCTGTGGACCCTCCGGAGATCCGATGACCGCCTCAAGCAGCCCCGGATGGGATACGAGGAAGTCCCCCAGGGAACTCGACATTCCCAGGAGTCCGAGAAGGCGAGCCCGGGATACCGGCTGTCGCGCCAACTCGGCGAGGCGCGGGCTCAATCCGGCCTGTCCGCACGATTCGCACAACCGGATGAGGGCCAGGAGGCACTGGTCCGGATCGGCCACGTCGTGGAACTCCTCCAGGTAATCCTGGTAGCGGATGCCCGCGAGCGCCGGGTCGCCGAGAAGTTGTTCCGCCCGAGCAGGGTCGGCGAAGCCCGCCTTGCGCAGTTGGCTTGTCAGGCTCTGCTCACGCATTCTCTTCTCCCTGCTCTTCGTGTAGATCCGGGGTTATAAGGGTCCGGACAGCCCTCTCACGCCTGCGGTGGTATGCCGCCCCGCCCATTCTCCTTCACCATTCGTCAATCGCCCTCGCCGTTCGCAATCGCCGTTCGCATTCGCCCTCGCCGGCAGATCGCCTCTGCGGCCCCGCGCGACGATGCTCAGTAGGTGGCGAGGAAACGGCGCCGTTCGGCCGGTGTGATCTGAAGGCGGTATTGCTCCCACTCGTGCCGCTTGTCCCGCAGGAAATAGTCAAAGCAATCCTCGCCGAGGGTCTCGGCCACCAACTCCGAGCTCTCCATCAACCCCAGCGCGTGACTGAGGGAGGAGGGAAGCGATTGGATGCCGAGGATGCGCCGTTCGAGATCGCTCAGGAGGAACACATCCGTGTCAGCCTGCTCGGGCAACTCGTAGTTGCCGGCGATGCCGGCCAGGCCCGCTCGGAGCATGGCCGCGAAGGCGAGGTAGGGATTGGCGGCCGAGTCGATGGCACGGTACTCCATCCGCGCGGACTGCGGCCTATCGGGCCGGTAGTGCGGCAGGCGGACGAGGGCCGAACGGTTGTTGGGGCCCCAGCAGACGTAGGACGGGGCCTCTCCCCCGCCCCACAGGCGCTTGTAGGAATTGACGTGCTGGTTGGTCACCGCCGTGATCTCGCGAGCGTGGCGCAGCAACCCGGCCATGAACTGGCGGCCCGTGGTGGAGAGCCCGAATTCGCCCGCGGGATCGGAGAAGGCGTTGCGCTCGCCCTCGAAGAGCGAGATATGCGTGTGCATGCCCGATCCGGGGGCGTCTATGAGCGGCTTGGGCATGAAGGAGGCCTGCACCCCCTGGCGCACGGCGACCTCCTCGATGACCGCCTTGAATGTCATGAGGTTGTCGGCCATGGAGAGCGCATCGGAATAATGCAGGTCGATCTCGTTCTGCCCGGGGCCGGCCTCGTGATGGGAGAACTCGACGGAGATGCCCATCTCCTCGAGGTTCAAGATGGCCTCGCGGCGGAAATCGTGCGCGGTCGAACGCGTAACGTGATCGAAGTAGGAGGCGGAATCGATCGGGACGGGTACCTTCTCCGGATCCGTCTCCTGCTGGAAGAGGAAGAACTCGACCTCGGGATGCACGTAGCAGGTGAATCCCATCTCCGCGGCCTTGTCGAGTGCCCGTTTGAGAATGTTGCGGGGATCGGTGCGGGCGGGTTCGTCGTCACGCGTGGTGATGTCGCAGAACATTCGGGCCACGGGGTGGTCGGTGCCACGCCACGGCAAGAGCTGGAAGGTGGAGGCATCGGGACGCGCCAGCATGTCCGATTCGTAGACCCGTGTCAGGCCCTGGATGGACGATCCGTCGAAACCGATGCCGTCCGCGAAGGCCTCCTCCAGTTCGGCGGGAGCTATCGCCACCGATTTGAGCTTTCCCACCACGTCGGTGAACCAGAGGCGCACGAATCGCACGCCCTTCTCCTCGATGGTGCGAAGTACATATTCCTGCTGGCGGTCCACGGCACTCCTTAGGTCGAACTATCTCCATTGTGCCACCGCCAGCCGCCGTCTTCGGCTAGGAGGACGCGGCCGCCTACCTCGTCTCGCCGTTCGCCATATCCTGCCACCCGACGAAATCGGTGAACTGGGCGGGTTTCGTATCGTCGGACTCCGGAGCCGAGTGCAACCGCACCCGCATCAGCGCGATGAAGTCCGCGACCTCGTTCCAATGGGTCATCGGCCCCGAGGTCCGGATGAGATTCGGCAGCAATTCGCCGATGGTCCGCTCGTCGGTCACGCTGAGCCGCTCCAGGCTCTGACCCCATTCGTGCACACAATCCAGGGCCACGGCCCACGCCCCGTACTGGGCGAACTGGGCCAGCTCCGTCCCCGGTGGGGGCGAGATCAGGTAGCGCCTGAACCCTCTGCCCTGGTCGCGTGCCACGCTTCCATTGGTGGTCCGCACGGCGGCTCCCCAGATCGTGGCGATGCCCGCCAGCATGACGAGCGCGCAGATGATCAACCAGAAGGGCCGCAGGGAGCTGGTGAATATCAAGAAGATGGTGAGGACCGCTCCGGCGAGGCCGCCCAGGAACTCCAGTGCGCCGGCGGAACTCAGCCTTTCGCGCGCCGAGCGGAACCAGCGATAGTCCTCGTGTATCCGGTGGGCCACCGCGCCGGCGAACTTATCGCCGATCGATCTGCGCAGGCCCGATAGTCGCGCCGAGGGGTTTCCCACCGGAGGCACGCCCATGCCCTCGAGCACGCTGCGGAACCGGCGCGTGTCGAACGGATAGGAGCGGGCGTAGGGCTGATTCTCCACTTTGCCCGGAACCGCGAGCTGCTCCAGGAAGAGGCGTTCCTCGGGACTGCAGGTGCTGTCGGGGCCCCTAAGATAGACGACGACGGCGTTCGGCAGCCCCTTGCTGAGGTAGCGATATTCGACCAGCTCGATGAACCCGCGCGCCGCCAGATCGAGCAGGTAGCACAGGGTGATGTCGCGATGCCCCGCCTCTCGGACCACGAAGGCCGCCTCGGCGGGCCGCATCTGCGGCAGGTTCTCACGCAACGGGGGCTCGGCGCTGCTCACGTGGCGGGTGGGCACCGCCTGGCTCCCCTCGGGAAACACTCCGCGCGGCAGCTGCGAATACTCACGTTCCGGCCGTATCGCGATGAGCAGGATCAACGTCGCGACACCGAGGAGGAGGATGCCGGTCCAGAATTCGGCGTCGGTGACGGCGAAATAGGCGATGATGTCTCTCATTCCATCTCCTCACGCGGCCGACCTGCTCCATAGTAACTGCTCAGAGGACAGATCGCGGCTCCACGCCACGATAGTGGAATGCGCTCTTCCGAGATTCTCCTTCTTTTCTCTTGGCGGGGAACCGGCTGCCGGGGAACCCACGTGCCGAGAGGAACAGAGAACGACGAACCTCTCGCGGGCAACCTCGGCGCGCTCACGGGCGGCGCCGGCACGTCTGGAGCCAATCCGGTACCTCTATCGGTCCGTGCTCCAGCCGGATCGGTCCGTGCTCCACCCGGAATGTCCCAGGGATAGAGGACGCCGCCCGCGCGAACTAGGATGGTGGCACTGTCCCGGCAACGGCGGCACTGTCCTAGCAAAGGAGAAGCATGACCACCTCGAACACCCCCGCGCCTCGCAGAGTGAGAGTCCATCACCTGGCGGAGATGAAGGAACGTCGCGAGCCGATCACCATGTTGACCTGCTACGACGCCATCACCGCGCGTATCTTCGACGCGGCGGGTGTGGACAGCCTTCTCGTGGGGGATTCCTACGGGAACACGTTGCTGGGCTACAACTCCACCATCCCGGTCTCCTTGGAGGAGATGGTGGTGGCGACCGGAGCCGTCGCCCGTTCCGCCCAGCGAGCCTTCGTGGTGGCGGATCTACCCTTCGGCTCCTATGAGGAGTCTCCGGCCCAGGGAGTGCGCTCCTCCGTCCGGCTGCTCAAAGCGGGTGCCCAGGCCGTGAAGCTGGAGGGCGGCGAACGCCAGGCGGACACGATCACCCGTATCTCCAATGCCGGCATTCCGGTTGTGGGCCACATCGGCTTCACGCCCCAGTCCGAGCACCGCCTGGGAGGCCCCCGGGTCCAGGGGCGTACCGACGATTCCGAGAACCAGTTGATCGACGACGCCGTCGCCGTCCAGGAAGCCGGTGCGCTCGCCGTCGTCCTGGAAATGGTACCGGCCCGCGTGGCCGCCAAGATCACCAAGATCCTCACGATTCCCACCATCGGGATCGGCGCGGGAGATCATTGCGACGGACAGGTGCTGGTGTGGACGGACATGGCCGGGATGACGAACTGGTCGCCGAAGTTCTCCAAGCAGTTCGGGCAGGTGGGGCAGGCCTTGCAGGAGGCGGCCTCGGACTACTGTTCGGCGGTCAAGGGCGGCCAGTTCCCAGAGGAATCCCACTCCTTCTGAAGCTGCCCGCCATCGCATGCCGCGACGTCTCCTGTTGACGGCGCGGCCCACCGCGGCCCCCTACGACTCCTCGTCCTCCCATTCCTCTTTCCACTCTTTCTCATTTTCGTCAGAGGACTGGTTGCGCACCTCGGCGATCTCGTAGGCGTGCTCGGCCGCCTCGCGCGTGGGATAGGGACCCATCCGGTCCTGCCAGCCAGAGCGCTTGCCCCTCTCAACCTTCCCGGTGCGGGTGTTGAGATAGTACTCGTCCTCCATCATGATCCCTTCCACAGATTCTGCGATGTCGCCCCTGGCGGCGACGACCTAGACTTGTTCTCATGTTGGCAGATCGCGCGCCCCTTGGCACTCTCATTCCCGGAAGACTCTCCCCCAAGCGGCAGGTTCCCTCCTCGATCGAGAGGCCGGAATACCTGTTCCACGATGGTCCGGAAGTCGTCACCGCCTCCGATGTGAAGAACGCCGAGACGATCGAGAGGATCCGGATCGCCAGCCGCATCGCGGCCGACGCCATGTACGAGGCCGGCCAGGCCGTGGCCCCGGGCGTGAGGACCGACGAGCTGGACCGCATCGCGCACGAGTACATGTGCGATCACGGCGCCTATCCCTCCTGCCTGGACTACATGGGCTTCCCGAAGTCCATCTGCACCTCCATCAACGAGGTCATCTGCCACGGTATCCCCGATTCCACGCTTCTCCAGGACGGCGACATCGTCAACCTGGACGTCACCGCCTACATCCACGGGGTGCACGGCGATACGAACGCCATGTTCACCGTGGGAGACGTCGATGAGGAATCGCTGCTGCTCATCGACCGCACGAAGAACGCGATGATGCGCGGGATCAAGGCCGTCAAGCCCGGGCGCCAGATCAATGTGATCGGGCGGGTCATCGAATCCTACGCCAAGCGTTTCCAGTACGGCGTCGTCGAGGATTTCACCGGTCACGGGGTCGGCGAGGCCTTCCACTCGGGGTTGATCGTTCCTCATTACGACACCGCCCCACGCTACGACACCATCATGGAACCCGGGATGGTCTTCACGATCGAGCCCATGCTGACCCTCGGCGATATCGCCTGGGAGCAGTGGGACGATGGGTGGACAGTGGTGACGAAGGACCGCTCGCGCACTGCACAATGGGAGCACACTCTTGTTGTCACCGAGGATGGCGCGGAAATTCTGACATTGCCGTCACAGGTCGATCTCGCGCCTCATTTGTAAGGAGACCCTATGGCCACCTACCCAGCACACGTTGCCTTCGGGATCGATATCGGCGGATCGGGCGTCAAGGGCGCCCTCGTCGATCTCGAGACGGGCGAGTTCCACGGGCCCCGTCACAGGATCCCCACCCCGCACCCCGCAACCCCGCGAGCGGTGGCCGATACCGTCGCCGAGCTCGTCGCGTATTTCGACGTGGACGAGTCGATTCCGATCGGAATCGACTTCCCCGCGCCCATCATCCACGGCGTCGCCCCGATGATCGCCAACCTCGATCAGTCATGGGAGGGCGAGAACGTCCTCAAGCTGATGTCCGATCGGCTGGGCCGCCCGGTCACGGTCCTCAACGACGCCGACGCCGCCGGCTACGCCGAGGTCCACTACGGTGCCGCCAACAGGATCGACGGCCTTGTCATGGTCCTCACCCTGGGAACCGGGATCGGCTCGGTCCTCGTGATGAACGGCGTGCTTGTCCCCAACACCGAGCTCGGACATCTGGAGATCGATGGCTACGACGCCGAGAAGCGCGCGGCCGCCTCCGTCTTCGAACGCGAGGAACTGAGCTTCGAGGAGTGGGCCGAGCGGTTGCAGCGCTACTTCTCCCACCTCGAGATGCTGTTCTCCCCCGACGTCTTCATCGTGGGCGGCGGCATCTCGAAGAAGGCCAAGAAGTTCGTTCCGCTCATCGAGACACGCGCCCCGATCATCCCTGCCGAGCTCCTCAACACCGCCGGAATCGTGGGATCGGCGCTGCTGGCCGCGGAGAAGGCTGGAACCTTCACCCTCAAGAAGTCGGTGAAATCCCGGATCAGAGCCGCGCGCAATGAGATCCGCAAGATGGCGAAGAAGAACGCGGAGAAGCCGGCTTTGAAACAGACGGTGGCTGCCGGCTAAGTGTGCTGAGCCATGAGGTTGGTGCCGTACATATCTTTCCCTATTCGGGAAGATAGAGCCTCACGAACTCAAAAAAGCTCATTTCCCCGGTTTTATGCACATGCCCGCAAGGGGCGAATGAGCCGGCCGATACGCCGGGTTCTGTTCCGGTCCGCGAGCGCGGACCGGCGGCGACCATCCATCTACGCCGTGCGTTGCCGCACGGCTCCAGCAGTCCACCCGCGCGCTGAACGGGACGCCTACGCGCGCTGTATGACCTTGCTCCCGGTGGGGCTTGCCATGCCGCTCCAGTCACCTGGAGCGCGGTGGTCTCTTACACCGCCTTTTCACCCTTACCGCGTGCCGGAGCTCGCGGCGGTCTGTTTTCTGTGGCGCTTTCCCGCGGGTCACCCCGGGTGGGCGTTACCCACCACCGTTCCCTGTGGAGCCCGGACGTTCCTCGGGGCATGTTCTGTCGAACATGTCACGCGGCCGCCTGGCCGACTCATTCGCTCTGTCATCATAGACTACAAACCGTGCGTATTCTCCTCCCGCCATCCGAAGGCAAGACGTCCCCGCCATCGGGGCCCGCCCTCGACCTGGACTCACTGAGCCATCCCGGACTGAGCTCCGCACGCAAGGCCATCGCCGCGGAACTCGTCGAGGTGTCGCACAGGCACGATGCACTCGACGTTCTCAAGGCGGGAGAACGTATCCGCCCCGAGGTCGAGGCGCAGCGCTCCCTCTGGCAGGCGCCCTGCGCGCCGGCACGCGAGATCTACACCGGAGTCCTCTACGACGCGGCGCAGTTGCGCGAGGACGACGACGTCGTCATCTTCTCCGGTCTGTTCGGGGTCACCAGCGGCGCGGATCTGATCCCCGCCTACCGGCTGTCCATGAACGTGAAACTCCCCCGGGCTGGTGCGCTCAAGAGCTTCTGGCGCAAGCAGCTCGTGCGGGGCTTCCTCCCCGCACCGAGGGAGTCCGATCCCACCGAGGTCACCGTCGACATGCGCTCGGGGGCCTATCTGGTGTGGAATCCTCCGGGTCCCTGGTGGGACGTGCGGGTGCGCGATTCCTCCGGAAAGGCCATCACCCACATGGCCAAGCACTATCGCGGCCTGCTCACGCGCGCTCTTCTGGATACGGGGAGCGATGATGTCCTCACCGTGGCGGCCGAGTTGGGTGCGGTCGCGGTGGAATCGGATGGCAACCGTCACCACCTGACGCTCACCCCACGAGGCATGTGAAAGAGAGGCCACGCCGTGTGTGATCACCCGTCCCGGACACAGCTGCAACCGCCAGTGCCGAGCGGGTTCGGCAGGTGACTCTCCGGGTCGGCAACTCGCAGCACATGGACGCTCCCGCACTACGCCAGCGAGAGAAACATCCTCTCCAGATCGTGCTGGTTCTCCTTGAAGTCTTCCCCATCCTGGCCGATGCATTCGCGCATTGCCGTGGCGATGACAAGGAACCCGGCCCGATCGATGGCCTTGGAGACCGCCGCCATCTGTTGTACCACTTCGAGGCAGTTGCCGCCGTTCTCGATCAGGTTGATTGTGCCGCCCAGCTGGCCGTGGGCCCGTTTGAGCCGGTTGACGATCTGCCGCATTGCGACGGGATCGTGATCCAACCCGATTGTCTTCTGGTCGGTTGATTCATCCGGCTGCTTGGATGTCTCCATCGTTTTCCCACTTCCCTCACGTCGTTGAACCTACAGATTGAATACTACCCCCAGCATATCTGTTAGGATGCTCCCGGTAGTATTTCTCAGCCAACAGAGGAGCTCTCAATGTGTCGAGCAGTCATGTGCAAGACGTGCGGAAAGACCACATGGGCCGGATGCGGCCAACACATCGCGCAGGTCAAACGCACGGTTCCCGCCAGCCAATGGTGCCCCGGCAAGCATCCGAAGGAAGAACGCGGCAGTTTCTTCGCCCGCCTCTTCGGGAAAGGAAAGTAGCCCATGCGTATAGTGATCGTGGGTGGTGTCGCCGCAGGCATGAGCGCGGCGGCGCGGGCGCGGCGCCTGACCGAGGGAGCACACATCGTTGTGCTTGAACGAGGCGAGCACGTCTCGTTCGCCAACTGCGGCCTGCCCTACTACGTGGGAGGCGAGATCAACGATCCTGCCAGCCTGCTGGTGCAGACACCGAAGTCACTGGCTGCCTCACTCAATCTCGACGTACGGGTCCGACACAACGTCACCGCCATTGATGCCCGGGCAAAAACGGTTCACGTTGAGTCCGACGGCACACACGAGGACATTGGATATGACGCTCTCATCCTGGCGCCCGGCGCGGTGGCGGCGCGTCCCCCGATTGCGGGAATGGAAGACTCCGTCCGAGTACGAACCCTGCGCACGGTCGACGACGCCCTCGCCCTACGGGAGTCTGCGGAGAACGGTTCGCGCCACGCCGTCGTTCTCGGTGCCGGCTTCATCGGTATTGAAGCCGCCGAGGCTCTTGCCCTGCAAGGGCTCAACACGAGCATCGTCGAGTATGCGGAGCACGTCCTTCCGCCACTGGAGCAGGAAATGGCCTCGCTCGTGACGGAAGAACTGGGCCGACTCGGTGTCGTGGTCCACGAGCGCCTTGCTGCGCGGCGGATCGTGCCGGAAGAGTTGAGCGATACCGTCATCCTGTCGGACGGGACGCAACTACAAGCGGACATCATCGTTCTGTCCACGGGAGTGCGTCCCGACACCGCGGCATTCGAGGACTCCGGGGTGGAATGCGAGCGGGGAGCAATCGTCGTGGACGAATACGGGCGAACAAGCCTTCCGGATGTCTATGCCGCCGGGGATGCGACCGTTTCCACTGATGCCGTCACGGGCATTCGCCGCCCGGTCGCCCTGGCTGGACCTGCCAACCGGGCCGGGCGCCAGATCGCGGACGCCATTGTGCGTCCCGATTCAGCACGTCCCATTCCGGCGCCGATGGGCACGGCCATCGTGCGAGTCGGGGGCCTCACTGCGGCGATGACCGGCGCCAACCGGGCCTCCTTGCGGCAGGCGGGCATCCGCTTCCACACGCTGCACCTGCACCCGGGACAGCACGCGGGTTACTTCCCCGGTGCCGAACAGATTCACCTCATCGTTCACATCCGCCGAAGCGACGGCATGGTGCTCGGTGCCCAGGCGGTGGGCAAGGACGGCGTGGACAAGCGGATCGATGTTCTGGCCACGGCGATCCGCAACCACATGGGTGTCAGCGACCTCATCGATCTTGACCTCGCCTATGCCCCGCCCTACGGCAGCGCGAAGGATCCGATCAACATGGTGGGGATGGTCGGCTCGAACGTGATGGATGGGCTACTGCCCCTCTGGTATGCCGAAGAATGGAAGGATTGGCGCGAGCGAGCACTTGTCCTCGACGTGAGATCCATGACAGAGTTCTCCACCGGGCATCTGCCCGGGGCGTTGAACATTCCGCACACGCAGTTGCGCGAGCGCATGGAGGAGGTGCGCATCGCCTCCAACGGGCGTCCGGTGCGCGTCCTGTGCCAGTCCGGCGTGCGTTCCCACATCGCCAACCGGATTCTTGCCAACGCCGGCTTCGATACCGCCTCCCTCTCCGGGGGCATGTTGACGGTGCGGGCCATGCTCGGAACGGATGTTCTCGAGTACGGCGAACAAGACACGAATCTGACATTCAGCACATCCGGAGTACGGTGAAGACCAGTACTTTGGTTCATCAATCCACACAACTCCACACGAAAGGAAGCACCATGTGCTCACCAATCCGTTGCAATTCCTGCGGCAAGATCACCTGGACCGGCTGCGGCGAACACATTGAGGAAGCCCTCGCCGGATTCTCCGCCGAGGAACGCTGCACCTGTGATGCATGACTGCACTTGCGCGCATTGACTGAGCCGCTCGAACTGAGGGCACACGTTTGCCTGCCGGGACATGTGTGCCCTCAGTTCGACGGTCCCATGGAGGATCGCGCCGAGATCTACACTTGGCGGCCGAAGTCGCGGTTCCAACGGTAGAGTTCGCGTGCCAACCATAGAGTTCGAGAAACTCTCCGGAGATTGTGACGGCGCGATCAGGCCGGTGGACGCACAATGATGGCGTCGTAATCCTCCGACAGGTAGATCTCATCCTCAGCGAGTGAGCGAATTTGCGCCACTTCCACGGGTGAGAGATGGATTCCCGCTCCCGTCGTCCCGTCGGGGCGCAAGGCCATGACGGCATAGCCTCCGGATTCGCGAGAGTGCCGATAGATCCTCTTGAGATCCTCAGCTAGCGGTTCATAGATTGCATCGCGCTGCTCGGACAGCACGGCCTGGCGCGACTGGATCTCGGAAACCGCGTCCTCGAGCTCCACCCGCTTGGTGAGCATGTCCTCCTTGAGGGCCGTGAGCGCCACGTCCAGCGAGGTCACCTTTTCCTGAGCCTCTTCCAAGCTCTCCAAAGCCTGGAACTCGACATCCGAGGCCGTGGACAGCAGCTCACGCAACCCCGCGATCTCCTGCTGCAAAACGAGTAGATCGCGCGAGGTCATGCCTGTGCCCGCGTTGAGCCTCTCGTCCTTGTCAGTGATCTGCTCTTGGAGCCCCTGACACCTCGTCTCCGCCGCAGCCAGCTGTTCTTCCGCCCGTGTCACCGCGGCCACGGCGGCTTCCTTGTCTCGCGCCCTGGCAGCGGCCGCGTTCATCATGGCCCCCAGGGTCTCACGAAGAGGGTGCTTGACGTTGTCGCGTTCAAGCCTGGCAATCTGAGAATCGAGTTCAGCCACGTCGAGAAGTTTGAGCTGATCTGCTGCGGGTGCTGTAGCCATGTTCCGAGCCTACCGAATCTGTGCCACAGTTCACGCACGAATCACCATGTCGGTGGACGTGAGCACATGCCGCCCCACGCCTCGGAGCGGCATCAACGCACTTGGATCCGCGCAAACCAGGCGTCGGTGGGAATGTCGGAGATGAACGTGTCCGGCAGATCCGCACCGTGTTCCCCCAAATCGGCCAGAAGGCGGTCCCTCATGTGGGAGAGCAGCGGCCATTCGGTCGCCCAATGTGTTGCGCTGACCAGCGCGCATCCTCCGTTCCACAGGTGATCCGTGGCGGGATGGTGGCGCAGATCCGCAGTCAGGTACACATCGGCACCGGCGGCATTTGCTGCGGCGAGCAGCGAATCACCTGATCCTGAGCAGATTGCCACCCGCTCAACCCGAGTGCCCGGCTCCCCACCCACCAGTACGCCCGCGGGAACCCGGGGCAACACCTCTGCGACTTGCTTCGCAAAGTTCTCCACCGTGGTCCGCGCGATTGACCCGACTCCTCCAATTCCCGTCTCCATGTCGAGGGGGCGCTCCAGGCTCACACCAAGCAGATTCGCGAGCGCAAGCGTGGAGACGGCGACGTCGGCATTCGTATGCGCGCTGTAAAGTGCCACGTCCGATTTGATGAGCCTGCTGGTCCACGAGCCCTTCGCAGTCGTTGTTGCCACACTGTGCGTGCCTCGCAAGTAGAGCGGATGGTGCGTTATGAGCATGTCCACACCACTCTCGATGGCTTCGCTGACGCTGGCTTCGCAGGGATCCACGGCGAACCCGATGGAACGCACCCGCGCACCCGGATCACCCACGGAAAGGCCCACGCGGTCCCACGACTCGGCGGTATCTGGAGGGAAGAGGCGCTCCATGGCTGCGACGACATCGCGTACGTGAATAGTCATGGCCCCACGATATCGCCAGCACCTTGTGCTCAGCGACAGCAGCTTTTCCCGAGTCGTGTCAGAACGGCATGTGACTCACGACGAGCAGAGCGATGATCATCAGTGTCCACAGCCCCAGCATGGTGCTGTTGAGACGCAGGTATTCCTTCATGACCGCGGCAAACTCGCGCAGGAATGCGCTGGGAATGTAGTAGCGAGCAGTACGCGAGCCCACGACCCGCGCGTTGAGATCCAGATCCCTGGTCAACAGTGCCGATCGGAACACGTGATAGCTGTTGGTGACCACAAGTACGCGCGTGTTCGGGGTGGGGAGCAACTCCTGGCTGAAGATGAGATTCTCGCGTGTGTTGCGCGCCCGGTCCTCAATGAGGACACGCGATCGAGGCACCCCGTGCGCTTCCAGGTATCGGGCCATTCCCTCGCCTTCACTGATCTGCTCTCCCGGTCCCCGACCTCCGCTGGGGATGATCTTTGCTGGCGGGTTCTGAGCGTTGGCCATCTCGATGCCCTTGTCCAGACGCGACGCCAACAGCGGTGGCACTCGCGTGCCAATCAGGCCGGCCCCCAGCACGATGACGTAATCCGCGCGCAGTTCCGAGGGGACCTTGCGATACGCCACGGAGGCCAATAGGAAGACGAGGAAGCAGAAGGCGAAGTACAGCGCCACGCCGAAGAGGAAGAGACCCAGGCCCGTGCCCAGGGACCCGTCGATGTAACCGCGCCGCTCGAAGGCACCGATCAGTATCAGGACGATCGGCAGCAGCACCAGGCCGATCCCCACCACCAGGGACAGCAGGTTGCCCAGTGTGCGCCTCTCCTTGCGGACCATGGTCAGCCCGTTGGCCAGGAGAAACAGAGTCAACAGCGGATAGCCCAGGATCGGGGTGAAGACGAGGGCCGATAGGACGAGCGTCACCCAGAGGCTCGCGCCGGTCCCGTCGTCGGTCACCAGAATCACGCCGAGAAGGGTGAAACCCGCCCCGAAGACCACGAAGATGATGTTGGAGATTCGACGACGCTCACGTATGAACCCTATGATCCCGACGGCGAGCATGAGCAATCCCAAACCGAGGATCACGGCACTAGGTGACGGCATTTCTTCCCCTTTCGATGTCTGTCAGTCTATTGGAAATCGCCACCTGGGAATCACAGCGCGGACCGCGCCTCTATTGGCGTTGCGCAACGCCTGATCGCCATGGAAATGAGCATCATCGCCCGCCGCAGCTCCTCGACCGTCCCGCGGCCGTAGGTGAAGACGATCCCGGCTTCCTCCCCGCCGCTCCAATAGCTGGCGAGAGATTCGATGAGAACTCCCCCGCTCCGGCATTCAGCGACGACAGCCCACACCTCCTCCCGCGGCAACCGCACGATGGCCGTCGCCTCCGCGTGCATCCGCAGATCCACCGCGCCGAGCAGTTCCAGCGCCAGTTCCCGGCGTCGCGCAACCTCGCGGCGACGGCGGGCCAGGTAACGCCGCAACCCACCGTGATCGAGGTAGGTGGCCAGGGCTCGTTGGGCTATGGCCGAGGGTGTCAACCCAAGATCACGCCGGAATCCCAAGAGCGGCTCCTGGAACTGCCTGGCGATGATGAGGTACCCCAATCGCGCCTGTGCACTGAGTACCTGGTTGAATGTCCCGAGATGGGCAACCGCCCCGGGTGCCAGCTCCCACAGGGTCGGCATGAGGGGGCCGATATGCCGGTACTGGGAGTCCAAGTCGTCCTCGATGATCAGCGTCCCGTACCGTTCCGCGGTGCGCAACAACTCCATGCGCCGCGGGGCGGGCATGCTTCCTCCCAACGGATAGAGCCTGTTGGGCGTCACCACAGCGGCACCGGCCGCAGCAGGGATTTCCTCCGCCATGCTGAGCACCTCGATGCCCGAGCGGCGTATCGCTCCTCGCAATCCCGGATATCCGGGGTTCTCGATCGCCACAGAGCTGCGAAAGCCTAACTCTTGCAGCGATGACAAAAGCGAGAACAGCCCCTCGCGTGCCCCGCCGGTCACCACGATATCCCCCGGATCCACGTTCATGGCCCGCGTCAGGCGCAGATGCTCCGCAATAGCCTTCCTGGTCGCCTCCAACCCGCGACCATCGTCATCCTCGCCAACCGACCCCGCGGCACTTCGCCAGGCCTCGCGCCACATCGAGTCGGCGGCGACCTCCTCGCGCGAGAATCCCGGACGCAAATCGATAGCAGGCCGCCCATCACCCGCGACCCGGGGATGGCCCGAAGAAGGAGCCGGGCTCCCTCCAATGCCAGCGGCCTGTCCCCGAGGCGTGGCCCACGGGCCGGACGGATCCTCCGCGTGTGCCGCGGATGCGGCGCGGGCGCGGGTGTCCACGGCGTCAGGATGGACGCGGGTCGCACCGCCGGGCCGTGTCACGAGATAGCCCTCGGCAACAAGTTGATCGTAGGCGGCCACTGCAGTACCTCGCGAAACCTGGAGGTCTCCCGCAAGCTGCCGCGAGGAGGGGACGGCATCCCCCGCTCGCATAGTCCCATCCGCTATCAGGGAGCGGATATGTGCCGCGATTTGGGCGGGAAGCGGGACGCCTGATTCCCGATCGAGTCCGAACATGGGCCAAGAGTAGCAACTGGACCAATGAAAGTACTCATCACTGGCTCTGTCAATGGTCCAGTATTTGCGAGATTCTTGTCAGCGACAGTTCACTGCCCAGCAAAGGATCGCCATGACCATCTCCGCAACCCGCGTCAACACCGGACTGGCCCACATGCTCAAGGGCGGCGTCATCATGGACGTCGTGACGGCCGAGCAGGCCCGCATCGCCGAGGAAGCGGGCGCCGTTGCCGTCATGGCACTCGAACGCGTTCCGGCGGATATCCGCGCCCAGGGCGGCGTGGCGCGGATGAGCGACCCTGACTTGATCGAGGAGATCATCGAGGCCGTCTCCATCCCGGTCATGGCCAAGGCGCGCATCGGCCACTTCGTCGAGGCACAGGTGCTCGAAGCTCTCGGGGTGGATTACATCGACGAGTCCGAGGTCCTCTCCCCCGCCGACTATGTCCATCACATCGACAAGAGAAAGTTCACCGTCCCCTTCGTATGCGGCGCGACGAACCTTGGCGAGGCCCTGCGCCGCATCACCGAGGGAGCCGCGATGATCCGCTCCAAGGGAGAGGCCGGAACGGGGGACGTCTCCGAGGCCATCACGCACATCCGCACCATCCGGGGCGAGATCGCCAAGCTATCCGCGCTCTCCGAGGACGAGCTCTACGTCGAGGCCAAGAGGCTCCAGGCTCCCTACGAGCTGGTCAAGGACGTGGCCACGAACGGCCGGCTTCCGGTGGTCCTGTTCGTGGCGGGCGGCATCGCGACCCCCGCCGATGCCGCCCTCGTCCGCCAGCTCGGCGCCGACGGCGTCTTCGTCGGTTCCGGCATCTTCAAGTCCGGGAATCCCGCGGCCCGAGCTCGCGCCATTGTCGAGGCCACCACGCACTTCGCTGACGCCGCCGCCATCGCCCGTGCCTCGCGCGGCCTGGGTGAGGCCATGGTCGGTATCAACGTCGCCGATCTTCCCGCTCCTCATCGCCTGGCGGAGCGCGGCTGGTAACCGGCCCATGGCAACCACCATCGGGGTGCTGGCCCTTCAGGGGGCGGTGGCAGAACACGTCCGGGTTCTCGAGGCTCTCGGAGCCCAGGCCCGCGAGGTGCGCAGAGTCGAGGATCTGGCAGACGTGTCCGGGCTGGTGATCCCCGGAGGAGAGAGCACCGCCATGGCGCGGCTGGCCGCGGGAAGCGGGCTCTTTCCCACCATCAGACGGCGTATCGAGGCGGGGACGCTCGCCGTGCTCGGAACCTGCGCGGGCCTCATCCTCCTCAGTGACAGGGTAGAGCCCGAGGGATCGCTTCCCTCCACGATCGGCGGGCTGGCGATAACCGTCACCCGTAACGGCTACGGTGGGCAGCTTGCCTCGTTCGAGGCCACCCTCATGATCGGAGGCCAACCGTTCAGGGCCGCTTTCATCCGCGCCCCACGCATCACAGCAGTCGCACCGAACGTACGGGTGCTGGCAAGCCACCAGGGAGAAGCCGTCGTCGTCGAAAGCAAGAAGCTGGTCGCGGCAACGTGCCATCCCGAGATCACCGGGGAAACCGCGCTGCACGAGCGATTGCTGCAGCTGGCCTCGTAGATCGACGGGCGGATCGGCAACACCCCGGTGGCCGAGACCATAGCCGGGAACGGGGCCGGTCGAGCGGGACCATCGATACCATCTAAGTGTTGCCACCGCCCTGCTGACCCCGCGCCAACCGGAGAGATATGAAACCCCCTGCGATATTGAAACCATACGTGCTGCCCTTCCTTCCCGGATTGACCGCGCTCGCATTCTCCTGGTTGTCACTGATGCCATCGCTGCTTCCACGAGCCTTCTATTTCCAGGGCCTGCTCACGGCGCTGGTGGCGCTACTCGGCTACGGATTCGGCGCCCTCGCCGGATGGCTGTTGGACGGTATGAAGCTTCCGATCTCGCAGTCCGCCCGGCAGTGGATCCGAAGAGTTCTCTTGGTCGGAGGCGGTCTGATCACGCTCATCATGCTGTGGCTCTCCCACCGCTGGCAGTCCGCCCAGCGCGACTTCGTCGGCATGGAGGCCGCTCCCTTCTGGCACGTCCTCGCCGGGGCTCTCATCGGGGTTCTGCTCTTCGCCGTGCTGCTCGTCCTCAGCCGCTGCCTGCGGGGGTTGGGCCGGTTCCTCGGCAGGCATATCGGTCGGGTCCTACCGCGCAGGCTCGCGGCTGCCATCAGCGTCATCGTGGTCGCGGCGATCACCCTCAACGTGGTGGACAACCTCTTCCTCACGCGGTTCGCACGCCTGATGGACGCCACCTATCTGACGATCAACGACGAGTTCTCGACGGATGTGCCGGCTCCGATGCAACCGGAACTCTCCGGCAGTGCCGACTCGCTACAGGGCTGGGGCTCCCTCGGGCGCTACGGCCGCGTCTTCGTATCGGATGCCGCCGACCCCGCGGACATCGCCGCTTTCACCGGCACGGAGGCGATGCAACCCATCCGGGTCTACGTGGGCAAGAATGACGCCGAGGGAGCGGGAGCCACGGACGAACTGGACATGTCCGCCCAGGCCGATCTTGCCATCGCCGAACTCGAGCGCACCGGCGCCTTCGATCGCGAGGTCATCAACGTGGTCACCAGCACCGGCCGGGGCTGGATCAACGAGAATCAGGCGCAGGCCCTCGAGTACATGTGGAACGGCAATACCGCAACGGTCTCCATGCAGTACTCCTACCTGCCCTCCTGGATGTCGTTCCTTGTGGATACCGACCGCGCCGAAGCGGCCGGGCGCTATCTCTTCGAGGCCGTCTATGCCCGCTGGAGCGAGCTGCCGGAGGACAGCCGCCCGCGCCTGGTGGTCTCCGGGGAGAGCCTGGGCAGCTACGGCGCCGAGGGGGCATTCGTCAGCATGCAAGATCTGACCGTGCGCACATCCGGTGCCTTGTTCGTGGGGCCGACCGCGATGAACCACCTGTGGAACGACATCGTCACCCATCGCGACGCCGGGACCCCCATGTATCTTCCCACCGTGGATGGCGGGACCGACGTTCGTTTCAGCGCCGACGGCGAATCGTGGACGGGTTCGGGCGATTGGGACGGCCCGCGCGTGGGTTACGTCCAGCATGCCAACGACCCGGTCAAGGCGTTCTCAATCGGACTGGCGCTCAACAGACCCGATTGGCTCGACAGCGGGCAGCGTGGGCCGGGCGTGCCCTCCCAGATGCACTGGGTTCCCATCGTGACGATGTTGCAGGTGGGCGTCGATCTCTTCGCCGGTGACGTCCCAGAGGGGCAGGGCCACTCATTCGGGGACGCCCCGGCCCGAGCATGGACGCACATCCTGCCGCCCCCGGGTTGGACACCCGAGGACACCGATCGGCTGGTGGAGGAGCTGGCTCGCGTGGCTGGAGAGGATCTCGATTCGCTGGCCTAGCTGAGGAAGCCCGCCATACAGGCGGACGGCGACGTCGTCGAATCCGAGAGACGCTGAGAGCTCCTCGGCTGAAAGAAGCCCGGCTCAGAACTCTGCGATCTGAATCTTCGACATCTTCATGAGCTTCTGGTAGGCATTCGGCCTGTCCATCAACTCGTCCATGTTCTCCGGTACGATCTGCCAGCTGACGCCCGCACTGTCTGCGAGCCAGCCGCATATCTCGGCTTCCGGAACGGCGGACAGCGCATTCCAGAAATGATCGATCTCCGCCTGGTCGGCACATTTGACCTCGAATGAGACGCCGCAGGTGAACGTATCCACCTGCTCGGCTCCCGAGTCCATCGCCACGAACCACTGCCCCGCGAGGCTGAAGTCGCTATACATGATGCTGTCCCTAGAAGCCGGCCCGGTGGGAGCGGGATAGGTGAACACGTTGCCCCAGGCCGCGTCGGGAAACACCGCCAGGTAACGCTCGACGGTCTCCCGGCACTTGTTCTGGGCATCCGCTCCGAACATGAAGGAAGGGGTGATGAAGGGGCGCGGCTCACCCGCGGGGTCGGTGAGGATGAGCTGCCAAGAGACTCCGTAGCGGTCCTCGACCCAACCGTAGTGCGGGCTGAAATCGTAAGCGCCCAGATCCATGAGTGCCTTGCCGTTCTCAATCAGAGCGCTCCAGACGCTGTCGAGGGCCGCATGGGCAGCCTCGGCGGCTTCCTGCGAGTCCGGCGTGGCCCCGGAGGCGGCAGCGAAACGAAGAGGATCGAAGTTGACCATGAAAGAGATCGAGATGTTCGGACGGAACTCATCCCCGGCGTTGATGAGGGTGAACTCCAGATCCTCGATCTGCAACCTGACGGTGAGGGGAAGGCCAGCGAAGTCCTTCTGAAAATCAGGAAGTCCCTCCCTCGGGTAGTAACTCTGGATCTCGTAGCTGGCGCTCGGGAAGACGCGCGCGTAGAACTCCGCGGCCTCTACCGCATTCCTGTTGAACCATATATTGGGAACGATCTTCTGCATGAGGGCCACCTGCTTCTTCTCTGGATCCGATGCAAAGATTAAGGCAAAGAATAGGCGGAATCATTCCGAAAAACGAGACCCAGATGGGGTCAATATGCAGCCATCGGGCATATGGCCGGGCCGCGAGGGAAAACGATTGAGAAGGTTCCTCATACCGAGGGGCGGTTTCTAACGGTGGTCCTCGTGTCAGCTGTCCTCCTATCAGCTCACAGCGTTGAATACCTTGTCGCCGAACATGGATACGCGAATAGCCAACGTTCCGAAATCCGCCGAATCGGCCGGAACGGCAAAAACGACGTTCCCGGTGGTCGAGGCGCCCTGATACAGGGTGGTGAGGCTGTCGAAGGCTTCCGGCGCCACCGCCAAGGTGTCGAAACTGTTGATGGTGTTTCCCTCCGCGGTCACATACTCGATGGTATCCATGGGAATCTCTCCCTCGGGGTTGTCTCCGTTGTAGGTGAGAGTGATATTGACGAGGATGTATTTCTGGCCTTCGGGAGCGGGCTCGTTGAACATGTTCTCGGCGGAGACCAGTTCATCCGCGTCCAGGTTGACGCCGTTGACAGTCAGCTGCCAGTCGCCGTCGGTTATCACGGTTCCAACGGGGAACGGATTGGTGCGCGTCCCCTGTTCCGCGGCCTGCTCAGCCACGGGAGCTTCATCGTCGCTCTGCGCCGACCGCGGAGCAGGTGTCGAATCCGCCGCGGGGGCGCCGGTGGGTTTCGAGTCTGATCCATCGATTGCACTGCCAACTCCGCCAAATACGAGGAGTACGACGACGGCGATGAACCACCGGCGCTTGTAGAAAGGCTTCTTGGCTGGCGGCATCGGAGCGCCGGGGTAGGACGCACCCTGCGTGGGTCCGGGCGTTGGCGCTCCCGACATGGCGCTCGATGGTGCGGGAGAGGGTGGATACGTCATGGTTTCTCCTTGGATGGATCGGACCCCCGACGTCCCGTCAGCGGGAGGGGGATACACACCGAACATCCACACCTTATTGAGGCTACGCCCAGATCTGCCCTGCCGATCGGGTGGACTCCGTGCCCGATCGGGCATTCGCGATGAAGTTTCAGCGCACGGAATATGCGGAACGATCATTAGACTTCTCGATATGAGCAGAGAAAAGGGAATCGGACCCCTCCTTGCCCAAAGCGGAGCGGTAGCGCTCATGCTCGTGGTCGGATTCATCATCCTCTTTCTCGCGCCTCTCTCAAGCCGAAGCAACTTCACCGCTCCGGGGGAACTCAGCGACCTGGGCGCACTTCGGATCTTCCTGGGCCTGCTGATTCTCGCCACCATTCCGTGGTATCGCAGGCGTCCCCTGGTCCTGATGGGCGCGGGCGCCGTGGGCGCTCTCATCGTTCAGCAGGATCCCTACGTCCTGTCTGTCGGGCTGACCGTATGGATGGTGAGAGCCCGACAACGCTGGCAGTGGGTGATCGCAGGCGTGGGCCTTGCAGCCATTCTCGCCAACGGAGTCATCCATCTGTGGAAGATCCAACAATGGAACGACGCCGAGTATGTGCAGGTCGGCACGCTCCTACAGGCATTGCTCTCACTCGCCGCCATGGCGATTCCCTGCATCACCGCCACCGTGGTGCGATTGCGGCGCCAGAATCGCTACACCGCCACTCAAGTCCAGCGCTCACAGCGACAGACGGCTAGGCTCTCCGATGAGCTGACTCGACAGGCGGAGCGCGAGGATCTCGCACGCGAGGTACACGACACTCTTGCCAGCAGGCTGTCCACCATCGCCATGCAATCCGGGTTGCTTGAGGATGCCGGCTCGCCCGACGCCGAATCCATGGCTCACAGCATTCGCAGCAACGCGAGCCGCGCTATGACCGATCTGCGCGATCTACTCCAGTCTCTCCGACGAGAGAATGAGGAACCGGAGCCAACGGTTTCCGCATCCTCCCGCAGCGATCAGCGCGACCTTCTCGATCTGATCCAAGACGCCGAGGCGGCGGGACTTCGCGTCCATCCCTGCCTTCTTTTCGTCGACTCATACTCCAACGCATCGGACCGGCTGAAGAAAACGGTTTTCCGTATCACGCAGGAAGGATTGACGAACGCCCTGCGCCATAGTTCCGACCAACGCGTCTCGCTGCAGATCGAAGGCTCACCCGAACACGGCATCCGCTTGACGATGCGGAACTCCTGCGATCCTGAATCGGGGTTCACCTCGGGAGCGGCAAAGGGACTGATCGGCGTGAAGGAGCGTGTGCGGCTGCTGCACGGCACACTTGCCACGGAACGGACACCCGAACAGTTCATCTTGAACGTCGAATTGCCGTGGGAATTCACGGCCGAACAGAGATGAAACGGGCTCTCGGCGTAGGATTCATGCTGTGAAGGACACGATCAAAGTGATGACTGTCGATGACGACCCCCTCGTCCTCGGTCTGCTCCAATCGATAATTGCCAGAGATTCTTCCATCGCCCTCGTCGGCCAGGCCGCCGACGGCGAGGAGGCGGTAGAAACGGTTCGTGAGACTCGTCCCGACGTCGTCGTCATGGACCTCCACCTGCCCGCCCCCATGACGGGCCCCGAGGCTATTCGCACCATCCGCAATTCACTGAGGCCTCCCCGGATACTGGCTCTCACCGCCTACGGCAGCGAGGAGTACATCAAGGAGACCCTCGCTGCGGGTGCCTTCGGGTACATCCTCAAGTCCGACACCTATGAGATGCTGTGCCCAGCGATACACGCCGTACACGAGGGACGCAAGATCACCTCTCCGGACGTCACCGACGTTCTCATCCGAAGCTATGTCGCTCCACAAGACGATCCCGAGCGCGATCGCGCTCGGGCGCTGATCGCTCTCCTCACCGACCGTGAGATCGAGGTCGCGCGCCTCTACGGCATGGGCAATCGGTACATCGACATCGCCGCTAAGCTCTACATCTCCCCCAGCACCGTGAAGAGCGACCTGAGCAAGGCCGCCCGAAAGACGGGGGCTCAAGACAGCGGTCAGCTCGCGGTCCTCGTCGAGCGCGCCCAGCTGGGCAAACCTTGACGAGCATTGCCCCGCACCACGCAATCCCCGCCGAACCCGCGCCTCCTCGTTTGAAGGCTACAATCGCCCTGGTGTAGTATCGCGGGGCAGCATGTAGTCCCGCGTAGCTCAATGGCAGAGCATCCGACTGTTAATCGGACGGTTACTGGTTCGAGTCCAGTCGCGGGAGCCACTCCGCGGAAGGCGTCAACGCCTTCCGTTTTGCTTTCCCCGTTTCGCGCAATGGCAAGTGCCTGCGTCCAAATGATCGAGCTAGGATCTATCCCTTTGTCCCCGAAAGGAACAGATGCGTCGCCTTTTGATATTCTCACTTGCGATCGTCGCTGAAGTTGTAGCAATGGTCGCCTTCATCGCCTGGGCGAACGCCACGGACGGCTCAGCGACCGTTCTCTACATTGTCGCGGCCCTTTTCATTCCCATCGGAGGGCTCACGGTCTGGCGATTCACTCACGGGGATGCTGGCAGCAGGTAGAACACACGTCAGCCGGCAGCTATGAAGAATAATGTTCCTAAAATCGACGAAAGTAGGCCTGTTTTGTACAGGCCGAGCCATATACGGAAAATAGATAGCGCACTCACGCTCTCTCGGTTTTGGATCATGTTTCCGGGTCGGTTTCTAGGCGTGCGGTCGATGGATAATGCGTTCATAAACGTGAACTGGGTCGCACTGCGAAGCGCTGACGCTGCCATGTCAAGGTACGAGTAGTACCACCGTAACGGGCGACCAAGCCCTGCGCGTCAACCTCAAGAAAGCAGGTCGCGGCTGCCTGCTTAAGTTGCCTGGTACGCAAAAGCACGAAGGGTACTGTCACCATCGCGCCCGCCGCGACACCTACTGGCCAGCGCACGGCCACTGATGAGTCCGACGAGACCATCCCTGCGAAAACCGCAACCAGGAATGCCACCAACGCCACGACCACGAGAGACTGGATGATGATTGGCCGATAACTACCCACTAAAGTCGCCCACTTCGTGAAACGCTCCGTCATTCTGTACTTCGCACTCGAACGCGTGCGCTTGCCTTGTTTCGTGGCCTAGCTTTCCGAGATTTCATAGCCCAGCTTCGCGAGGCCCTTCGCCCCCTTGTCTTTCAAACTCACCAGCGTATTGTGAGTTGTGACACCGATAGCCTTATCGTTGGGAGGACGAGATGCTTGGCACGCAACTTGAACGAATGAGAGAGGGCCGTGGCTTTATCGCCGCTCTGGATCAAAGTGGCGGATCCACTCCACGCGCTCTCAAACTGTACGGAATCGACGAAGACCGCTACTCCACCGATGATGAGATGTTCGATCTGGTGCACGCGATGCGCGAGCGCATCGTCACCAGCCCATCCTTCAGCGGCGATCACATTCTCGCGGCCATCCTTTTCGAGAAGACGATGGATCGCACATTCGATGGCCAACCCGCCGCCGATTACCTGTGGGAACGCAAGAACATCCTGCCGATCCTCAAGGTGGACAAAGGCTTGGCCGAAGCCTCCGATGGCGTCCGCCTCATGAAGCCCATTCCGGATCTCGATGCTCTCCTGGAGCGAGCCAAGGCGGCACACATCTTCGGGACCAAGATGCGTTCGGTCATCCAGTCCGCCGACCGCGCGGGTATCGCCGCCAACGTGGACCAGCAGTTCGAGCTGGGCCATAGGATCGCCTCCGCGGGCCTGGTGCCCATCCTCGAGCCCGAGGTGGACATCAAGGCGGCGGACAAGGAAGCCTGCGAGGACATACTCCTCGATGAGATCTCGAAGCGGCTGGCCACAGAGAGCTTCGATCTTCCGATCATGTTCAAGCTGACGATTCCGACCCGGGACGATCTCTACGCCTCGATCATCGACCATCCGTCGGTGCTCCGCGTGGTTGCCCTATCGGGCGGTTATTCGCGCGAGGAGGCCAACGAGCACCTGGCCCGCAACCACGGTTTGATCGCGAGCTTCTCGCGTGCACTGACCGAGGGGCTCACGGGTTCGATGTCGGACGAGGAATTCGATCAGGCTCTGGCCGATTCGATCGCTTCGATCTACGAGGCTTCACTGACCTGAGAGGCTGAGGCCACCGGTTGAACGCTAGTTCGCCGGTGGCCTCAGCCGAAACCCGGCCGATGCCGAGCTCGATTGATCGAGCACCGTCGAAGTCAGCGGCCCTCGAGGTATTCGCGCTCGTAGGCGACGCGTAGATCCTCGGGGGTTCCCGTCATGATGAGCGCCGCGTGGCGAGTGATTGCCTCCACCGGCCAATCCCACCATCGCAGTTGCTCGAGTAGCGCGATCTGGGCTTCATCGAACCGGGTTCTGATCGGGCGGGCCGGGTTGCCCACCACGATCTCGTATGGCTTCACGTCTTTGGCGACGACGGCGTGCGCTCCGACCACCGCCCCGTCCCCTATTGTGACGCCCGGCAGGATCACCGCCTCGCGGCCGATCCATACGTCGTTGCCTACAACGGTGTCGCCTCGCTGTTCGAGGGCGGTGAACTCGTCCAGGGTATTGTCGGTCCATTCGCCGCCGAACATCGTGAAGGGATAACTGGAGACGCCCACGAGGGGGTGATCGCCACCCGGCATGAGGAAACTCGCTCCCGGCCCGATCGTGGTGAACCTGCCGATGCGCAGGCGCTGCGGGCCGTAGAGGTAGAGGACGTTGGCCTGCTCGAAAGGCGGGCGGGTGCCCTCGTCGTCGTAATAGCTGAAATCGCCGACTTCGATGAAGGGCGAGGTGATCTGGTTCTTCAGGAAGATGACGTTGGTGAGGTCGGGGCGCGTCGTGGGATTGAGGGCGTCAGGATCGGGAATTCGCTGTTCCATGACCATTCTCCTTCGTGGATGCTTCTCCTTGGAGAATAGCCGCGAACGGGCGGGGTGCCCACCCCAGGAGGTGGGCGGACACCCCGCCTTGGCGGACGTTCTCGGGGCTCGGGATAGTCGTGGGCCCCTCGAACACGCCAGCTTTGACCGGCCTAACCCTGCCTGCCCTTGAAGCGGGGGTTGGTCTTGTTGATGACGTAGATGCGGCCCTTGCGGCGCACCACTTTGGAACCGGGTTGACGCGCCAACGATCGCAACGACGAACGTACCTTCATCGGGTCTTCTCCTTTCCATAGCGCTGCCAGAACTTCTCCACGCGTCCCGCGGTATCGACGAGACGGCGCTTTCCCGTCCACGCGGGGTGCGAGGCCGAGGAGATCTCGATATCGATGACGGGATAGGTGTTGCCGTCCTCCCACTCGATCGTGTTCGCCGATGTGGCGGTGGAGCGGGTGAGGAAGGCGTAGTCGGCTCCCTTGTCACGGAAGACGACGCGATGGTAATCGGGATGAATCCCTTGCTTCATATGTATTTCCTCCTACCAGGATGATTTGGTGACGCCGGGTAGTTGGCCGGATAGGGCCGCCTGGCGGAACTGGACCCGGGACAGCCCGAACTTGCGCAGGTAACCGCGCGGACGGCCGTCGGAGAAGCCTCGGTTACGCAGACGGGTGGGCGAGGCGTCGCGGGGAAGCGCCTGCAGGCGCCTGCGAGCATCCGCCTTCTCCTCCTCCGGCGTGGCGGGGTTGGCGAGAGTCCGCAGCAGCTCGATTCGCCGCTCGCGGTACTTCCCCACCACGGCGGCCCGCTGCATGTTGCGCGCGATCTTCGACTTCTTGGCCATCAGCGCGTCTCAACGAACTCGACGTGCCGGCCGGCCTTGGGATCGTACTTGCGGATCCGTAGGCGTTCCGGAGTATTTCGGCGGTTCTTGGTGGTGACGTAACGGAACCCGGTTCCAGCCGTCGACTCCATGGTGATGATCGGGCGCACGTCCTTGCTCTGTGCCATCAGATCTTCTCTCCCCTCGCCAGGATGTCCTGGCAGACTCGGTCGATTCCCAGCTTGTCGATTGTTCTGATGCCGCGCGGCGAAACCTGTAGCTTGACGTTTCTTCCCAGCGACGGCACCCAGTAGCGCTTGGTCTGCACGTTGACCTTCCATCGGCGGCTGGTGCGCCGGTGGGAGTGGGACACGGATTTTCCGAATGAGGGCTTTGCCCCAGTGACTTGACAGTAATTGCTCACGCGACCATATTAGTAATGATTATCGTTTTCAACAAGAGGGCTACATCTCTCGGAGGTTTCATTGCACATCTCGGTTCTCACCGCGGCGGATCCGCTTGTCCGCAGTATCGCCGCCCTGTCGCTGTCCGATATCTGCCCCGTGCTGGCCATCGATTTGAACGACGACGGCACGACACTCGCCTATTCCACCGGTTTCGATCAGACGTCCACCGAGGTTCCGCTGGCCCATTCGTGCATCGCCTGCTCCCTGCGCGAGGCGATCATCCCGTTCCTTCTGGAGGCCGGTCCCGAGAATGTGATCCTCGCCCTACCGCCGGCGGTCGAATCAGCCACCATCGTCCCGCTCTTCAGCGACCAGGTGGAGGATCTGGGGTGGTACGTCACCTCCGTGATGCACGTGTGCGAGCTCAGCCGTATCGCCGAAGAACTGCTCTCCCACGTCACCCTGGCCGAGCGCGGAATGGAGCTCTTCGAGGACGACGAGCGCTGCGTGGGTAAGATACAGCTGATGAACATCGGCTACAGCGACATCGTCATCACCACGGGAAGCGACGAACGGGCGATGGACCTGGTGGAACATTTCCGTCCACACGACTCGCTCCTCGTACCCTCCCTCAGCGAGGTGGAGGCCGGGATGATTTTGGGTGGGCAGCACGACGTCGAGGCCGGCATCCGGCGCATTCATCCGGCCACGACAGCCGCCTGGGGCGGGCCGAGCGAGCGAGGGGTGTGGACACTGGACCTGACATCGCAGCGCGCATTCCATCCCGACCGTTTCATCGATGCCCTGAGTCAGCTGTGCCAGGGAGAGGTCTGTGTGAGGGGATGCTTCTGGCTGCCAACCCGCCCCGACACCATCTGCGCCCTCAATGCGCACGGCGGCCTGATCACCTTCGGCAGTGCCGGAGACTGGCCCGACGAACCCAGGACGCACCTCGTCGTCACCGGTACTTCGGATCGCAGGGGCGAGGAGGATCGCAGGGGCGAGATCGAAGCGGCATTCGCCGACTGCCTGCTCTCCCCTGCCGAACAGGAGCTGTCCTTGCATTGGGCCGGCACCTCAGATGGCCTCAGCGAATGGTTCGATTGAACCTGACGGCCCATTGCTCGGCTAATGCGGCGTCCGGTGGGCGGCGCCGCACGCTACCCACCGGACGCCGCTGCAGAAGCCTAAACAGGATAGCCCAGAGCTTCCTTCGCCGCGACATGCTGCTTCATGATCTGCGGTTGCAGGCCACGGGACTTGACCACGCGTTCCTTGTGCTCCCACACCGGGAACTCCCCGGTCACAGCCGCCACAGCCTGCATGGCCGCTCCCACGGTCACGTATTCGCTGGGTTTGGGGATCACGATCGGGATGGGAGTGACCTGGGTGAGGACTTGCTGGACGGCTCGGTTGCGCGCCGCACCTCCGATGACGAGGAGGCGGTTGATCGGGATTCCCAGATCGATGACCGCGTTCAAGCCCACGATCAGCCCGCACACCATTCCTTCGACGAAGGCCCTGGCCAAGTTGCGTGGATTTGCGTTATCCAGGGAGAGACCATGGACGCTGCCTCGCGCCGTTGGCAGGTACGGAGTGCGCTCCCCTTCGAAGTACGGAAGCAGGGTGACGCCCTCGGCCCCGGGAGCGGCCTGACGAGCCAACGAGGAGATCTCGTCATGATCGCGCCCCAGGATACGGGTCGCCGCGTCGAGATCGCGCGCAGCGTTCAGAGTCGCCGCCATCGGGAGAAGGTCGCCGGTGCAATCGGCGTATGACGAGACCAATCCCGAGGGGTCGTTGATGACGCTGCTTGCCCGGGCGAAGGCAGTACCCGATGTTCCGATGGACAGGATGCCATCGCCGACTTCCAGACCGAGCGCCAGCGCTCCCAGCGCGTTGTCGCCGCCGCCGACTCCCAGCGGAATCCCCGGAGGAATTCCCGGCAGACCGGAGGCCGTGACACCGGCGCAATCGCGAGGGCCGAGAATGGTGGGGAGAATCGCGCGCTTTCCGAGCCCTATTTCCAGCAGCTCCTCATCCCATTCGTCCTTCTCGGCCGACCAGTACCCGGTACCCGAGGCATCGGAACGATCCGTGGTCAGCTCGGACAGGTCCGGGTTGTCAGGCCCAAATCCTCGCAGTCGCCATGTCAGGTAATCGTGCGGAAGGCAGATCGCAGCGGTGCGAGCCGCGTTCTGGGGTTCGTTGTCTCGCAACCAGCGCGCCTTGGCCACGGTGGATGCCACGACCAGCGGCGATCCGGTTCTGCGAATCCAGTGCTGGGCGCCGAATTCCTCGTTCAGCGCATCGATCGAGGGGGCGCAGCTGGTGTCATTCCACAGCATCGCATCGCGAATGACTCGGCCCTGCTCATCCAGGCAGATCATGCCCTGCATCTGGGCACCGATCGAGATGGCGTCCACGTCATTGAGACCGCCTGCCCCGATGAATGCCTCCAGCAAGGCATTCCACCACCGTTCGGGGTTGATCTGGGTACTGACCGGGTGCGATGACCGTCCCATCCGCACGATCTTGCCGGTTGAAACGTCTCGAATGGTTACCTTGCAGCTTTGCGTCGACGAATCTACTCCCGCGACGAGTTTCATTGTCCATACCTTTCGTTCTGTGCCGCCCCGCCCCTGTAGAGATCGAGGAGGCGCGCAACTTCTTGCTCCATTGCAGTTGCGGCGGGCTTGGTCCATTTGCGGGTGTCCACCAGTTCCGGCTTCTCTGCCAGCACCTCACGAACGGTGGAGGTGAACACGTGGTTGAGGTGGGTAGATACATTGATTTTCGTCATGCCATGTTCGATGGCACGGGACATGTTCTCATCGCTGACACCGGACGAACCGTGCAGCACCAGGGGCACGGGGACCGTGGCGGCGATCCTGGTGATGAGATCGAGATCCAGTTCAGCGTTGCGGGAGGTCATGGCATGCGAACTCCCGACCGCGACGGCGAGCAGATCCACTCCGGTGTCGGCCACGAAGACGGCCGCATCGTCCGGATCGGTGCGCGCACCCGGGGCGTGCACCCCATCTTTACCACCGACCTCGCCCAGTTCGGCTTCGATGGCGATGCCCGCGTCATGGCACCAGTGCGCCACCTGTGCGGTCACCGCTCGGTTCTGCTCATCCGGCAGATGAGAGCCGTCGTACATTATCGAGGTGAATCCGAGTCCGATCGCCTGGCGAATGAGGTCGAGGTCGTCCGCGTGATCGAGGTGAACGCCAACCCGTGCGGGGCTCTTCCTCGCGATGGCCAGCGTGGCCATTGCGATCGGTTCCAGATCGCCGCCGTGGAATTTCACGGCGTTCTGCGAGATCTGCAGAATGACCGGTTGCCCGGTTCGCTCTGCCGCCTTGACGATGGATTCGGCGTTCTCGAGGTGGATCACATTGAAGGCGCCGAGTCCCCGCGAGGCGGTCCGGCATTCTTGTGCGAGTGTGTTGAGTGGGGCAAGCATCAGACATCTTCCTTTGCGATGTGGACTCCAGAGTGAAGTTGCGCGGCGACCTCGCGGTCGATCTCCCCCGCAACCGGTGAGAGCACGGCGGCGGCGGACCACGCCACGGCTCGATTGAGGGCGGACAGCAGCACCCGGGAGCGTTGCTCCTGAGCCGGAGCGTTCGCCAGTGCCACCGCGAGCGCGGCGACGACGGCATCTCCCGCGCCGGTGGGATTGCCCGCCACGGGGACCGAAAGCTTCGCCACGCACGAATCCTCGCGAGTCTCCAACCGCATACCCTCGGCGCCCAGGGAGACGAGAACGGCTCCCACACCCCGTTCCAGGAGGGCGGCGGCGCCCTCCCCGATATCGGCACATCCGAGAGCGCCCATAAGTTCATCCCGGTTCGGTTTGACGAGGTCCGCGCCCGCTTCGGCGGCGGCCAGTAGAGCGGGTCCAGACGTGTCGGCGACGACGACGGCGCCCTGCTCCCGTAGTTCGCGCACCAACCGAGACAGGTACCCGGGCTCCTCCGCATGCGGAAGCGAGCCCGAGATGGTGACGACGTCGCCCCGGCGCACGCTGCGCAGGAGTGACTCTCCGAGCCTGCGCCACGAGGACTCGGCCTCGTTGGCTCCGGGTTCGTTGAACATCGTGGTATCAACACCGTCCACCACCGCGACGGTACGGCGGGTCTCGGCTTCGACGTCAGTCCAGCGCTGGTCGATGGCGGGTGCGAGTTCCCGCAGGTTCTCACGAACCTGCTCACCCGTGCGCCCACCGATGAATCCGTAGACGGCCACCTCTTCGCCGACGTCCGCGGCGAGACGCGCAACGTTGACGCCCTTGCCTCCGGGTCGCGAGGTCACCTGAGCGACCCGGTTGACGCCGTGCACCACCACGGGGCTCGCGAGCGTGTAGGTGACGTCGAGGGCGGGATGCGGAGTCAGTGCGTGGATGGTCATAGCTCCGTCACCTCCCCCGCTACGCGGAACATCACCTTGAGCCTTCTGTCTCCGCTCCTGCGCATCGCATCCATGCCGGTCGCGACCTCGTCGAGTGAGAACTCATGGGTCACGAGCATCTCCGGGTCGAAGGGCACCTGGGAGAGGATGCGGGCTGCGTCCGTCCATTCCGTACCGGGGAACGGTGCCGAATAGGACATCCACGAGCCGTGAATGGTCAGCTCACCACGCAGGATCAGCTCGAAGGTGTGCGGGTCCAGAACGAGATCCGCGCTCGGAGTGCCTATATAGACCACCTGACCTCCCCGAGCGGCGACTTCCAGGGCCTGCCTCCTGGTGGGAGCGGCCCCGGCTGTCTCGATCACGAGTTCGGGCTTTCCGATGGCGGCGAACTCGGCGGCGAGATCGCCTTCCAGGCTGTTGATCGTGTGATGAGCTCCGAGCCTTCTGGCCATCTCGAGGTTCCATAGGGCGATGTCGACGACCGTGACCGAGCTCGCGCCCCGGTCCAGCGCGGCCAGCAGAGCCATAAGGCCGATGACGCCCCCACCGAGAATCGCAACCGAGCCGCCGCGTGGGAAAGGCGCCTGGTTCAAGCCGTGAATCGCCACGGTCAGTGGTTCGATCAGGGCCGCCGATTTCAACGATAGGGAGTCTGGAACGGGAACGAGGTTCTGTTCGGGCGCGACCACGTACTCGGCCATGGCACCGGGCCGCCGTGAACCGATGAACGAGTAGTTGGGGCACTGGGCCAGCAGGCCCGCCCTGCATCTTTCGCAGCTGTGGCACGGCACGAGAGGAGCCACCGCGACTCTTGTGCCGATTGGAACGCGAGTGGCGGCCGAGCCGGTGGCGGCCACGATTCCAGAGAACTCGTGCCCGAGGATCTGGGGAAACCCATGGACGGCGCCATCGAAGTACCGCGGGACATCGCTTCCGCAGATTCCCGTGTAGGCGACTCTGACGAGGGCTTCGTCCGGCGCGAGGTCGGGCAGTGGGGTCGTGAATTGAGACAGTTGCTGTTTGCCTGTCACAGCAACGCTTTTCATGGTCTGCATCGCATCAACCTCTTATCCGAACGATCGAAGAAGGTATGCAAAAGCCAAGGTATTTACCCATTTATGCTCCTGTGCAAAATGTGGATTGGACCTGGATGTGGGGATGGGGACGGATCAGGCTGGGGCATCGATGCCCTCACCGGGTTGCCAACACGTCCGTGTTGGTGGAGTACCTCAAGCGTAACAAGACCCCAACTGTTTCACAAGCTTTTCCCACAAATTGGATTGTGATTAGGTTGGGTAATTACTTGTGTGGAGCTAATTCGCAAGAATATCGAGCGCTTCCTTCACGCTGCTCCCCAGATTCAGGTATCAGTTGACGAGAGGAAGGCTTTCCGGGCGCAGCCGGGCGCTATGCCTGAGGCGATACCGATAGCACCGAGATCAACCCTTTGTGCGCGAAGTCGGCTTTTCAAGGGTGTATCTCACGTGCAAACCCGTGACTTCGCTAAACCGGCGCGACCGCGCCGCTCGTTCAGAGCCCCGGCTTCGGGTCCACGATCTCGAGCGAAACGCCCGCCTCGTCTATCGCCAGACGCAGTTCCGGATCCGGCTCGTCGGAGGTGATCACGACGTCGACGTCGGCGAAACGAGCCAGCCGATGGACCGCGATCGCATCGAGTTTGGAGGAGTCGGCCACCACCACGACGCGCGCCGAACGCCCCATCGCTTTCTGCGACAGGGCCACTTCCAGTGGAAAGTGGTTGGTTATCTCGGCACCCGCCTCGATTCCGCCGCATCCGAAGATACCGACATCGAAGTGCAGCGCTTCCAGGGTCTTCTCCGCGATCGGGCCGTAGAGTGCCCCCTCGTTGCGTCGCAGGATGCCGCCAAGGACGACGCCCTCCATCGTCTCGGACGAGGCCACCAGATCGGCGATGGGCAGCGAGTTCGTCACGACGGTGACCCGACGTTGTTCTGCCACGAGGGCTTCGACGACGCACTTCGTCGTCGTGCCGTAATCGAGGTATATGGTCGACCCGTCCTCCACGAGCGCAACGGCCGCGTGGGCGATGGCCTCCTTGGCCTCCATGTGCACCGATTGGCGCAGGGAATAGGCGCTTTCCCTGTCGGTCTGCCTCAGCCTCGCGCCACCGTGAACACGGAGCAGCAGGCCCATATCGTCAAGCTCCACGAGGTCCTTGCGTATCGTCTCGGCGGAGACTCTGAACTGCTTGCTCAAGGTGGCCACCTTGGCCGTCTTGTGCTCGCGCACAAACTCCACGATGTCCCGTTGGCGTTCGTCAATGTTCATCTCAACCAGCCTTCGCGCAGGAGCCCACGTGTAGTCCAATAAATTCCCAAGCCCTATCCTAACCGCTGGCCGTGTATGCGGGGTCTGGCACGAAAGAACAGTTGACGCACATGTCTCAGCCGCAATCGGCAAGGGTATCGACCCTTGTATTCGCCGCGGCACTCTCCTATCGTCGGGCTAACCGATGAAGGAGGAATCATGGCCAGGGAACGCGAATCCAATAGCATCAAGGACCCCGAGTTCTACCAGGAGCTGCGCGATCAGGGGGCTTCCGAGGAGAAAGCCGCCCGGATATCCAACGCCGCAGCCAAGGAGGGAAGGTCCGCCGTCGGCAAACGCGGTGGAGAGGCCGGAAGCTACGAGGACTGGACCGTCAAGGATCTCCGCGGACGCGCCAAGGAACTCGGTATCACCGGCTATTCCGGCAAACGCAAGGCGAAGCTCATTTCGATGCTTCGCAACCACTGAGGCGAGGCTCCTCCCGCCCGGCTGGATCGGGCACCGCCCGGCGTCGGCGGTATCCAAGGCGCACGGCCCGCATGGCCCGGATGACTCCCAGGCATGTGATCCCAGCCGTCAGGAGCGTCGTCGCGAACGTCGCGGAGCGCGTGAAAAGAACTTCGCAGCTCTGACCAGTACTTTTACTGTTATCCGATGTCAGCTCCCATATTCGACCTTGAATCCCTCCATTTTTGCCCGGCTCGCGTGTAATACTCAGCTAACTTGTTTTGAGTATTAGGAGCCGCATATGAAATTTATGCAACGACTCGGCAGATCGTTCATGCTGCCCGTGGCGGTGCTTCCCGTCGCCGCGATCTTGAGAGGTATCGGTTACTGGATTCAGAACGTGGCCGGAGAGAACGTTGTCGCAACGTTCCTGAACGCGGCCGGTGGCGCGCTAATCGACAACATCCCGATCCTCTTCGCGATCGGCGTCTCCCTGGGCATGGCCACGAAGACCGATGGAACCTCGGCCCTATCGGGGCTCGTCTCCTGGCTCACGATCCAGGAGCTTCTCGCGCCCAAGACGGTGGCGCTCTTCCTGCATATCGACGAGGCGGAGGTGAATCCCGCCTTCGGGGTGGTCAACAACGTCTTCATCGGCATCATCGCGGGACTGATCGGCGCTACCTCCTACAATCGCTTCAAGGACACGAAGCTGCCTGACGCGCTGTCCTTCTTCTCCGGAAAGCGCTCCGTGGCCATCGTCTCCGCCGGGGCCTCGCTTGTCACCGCCGCCATCCTCTTCTTCATCTGGCCCGTGGTCTACACCGGTCTCGTCGGTTTCGGCGAATGGATTCTGGGCCTGGGAGCATTCGGAGCAGGACTCTACGGCTTCTTCAACCGCCTACTGATCCCACTGGGCCTGCACCACGCGCTGAACTCGGTGTTCTGGTTCGACGTGGCCGGAATCAACGACCTCAATAACTTCCTCGCGGGCCAGGGAACCTACGGCGTCACCGGACAGTACATGACGGGATTCTTCCCGATCATGATGTTCGGTCTGCCCGGCGCGGCGCTGGCCATGTACGTCACGGCCAAGACCTCACGGAAGAAGCTCGCCTACGGCCTGCTGCTATCGGCCTCGGTATCCGCGTTCTTCGTGGGAGTGACCGAACCGCTCGAATTCTCCTTCATGTTCCTGGCCCCGGTGCTCTACCTCGTGCATGCGCTCTTCATGGGCGTCTCCATGTTCGTGAGCGCCATCCTCCCGGTGCGGATGGGCTTCGGGTTCTCCGGCGGATTCATCGATCTCGTACTGGGGTGGGTCAATCCCATGGCGCAGAATCCATGGATCATCCCGCTGATGGGAATCTTCTGGTTCGCCGTCTACTTCTTCATATTCCGATTCATGATCCTGAAGTTCAAGTACAAGACTCCGGGCCGGGAGGACGACGACCCCCAGGCTGAAGCCGACAACGACGTCACGGACACCGGCTATCTGGGCACCGCCGCTCGGTTCATAGACGCGCTGGGCGGCAAGGAGAACATCATCGAACTGGAGAACTGCGCCACCCGCCTCCGCATGGAACTCGCGGACGTGGGCAAGGCAGACGAGGCGGCGCTCAAACGCGCCGGCGCAGCGGGGACGATCAAGCCTGGAGGCAAGTCCTACCAGGTCATCTACGGTCTCAACGTCCAGTTCGTCAAGGATGCCATGGAACAGATCATGACCGGCCAGGCGGATGCTCCGCCGGTGACGGCCACGCCGGTCGCGCCACCGCCACAGGACGCAACGGCACCGGCGGCCACGCGCACGGCACCGGCGCTGGTGGCGGGCAGCGTGACCGAGGTCTATTCGCCGCTGCAAGGCCGGGTGATTCCACTTTCCGAAGTCCCCGACCCTGGTTTCGCCAGCGGTGCAGTGGGCCCGGGCGTCGGCATCGATCCCTCCGAGGGCAGCGTCGTCGCTCCCGGCGACGGCGAGGTCATCCTCACATTCCCGACCGGGCACGCCGTGGGCATCCGGCTGGAGAGCGGCATCGAGCTGTTGATTCACATCGGAATCGATACGGTGCAGCTGGAAGGCAGAGGATTCCATGTCCATGTCACGAAGGGCGAGCGGGTGACGAGGGGAACTCCACTGGTGACCTTCGATCGCGGTTATCGAGGAGGCCGGATACTCCGCGATAACGCCGGTGGTGGTTACCAATGCCCGCAGGTTCGCCTCCGTGGAGCAGTCCGCCACCGGCTACGTGGCGTTCCGCGGCAGACTGCTGGAGGTGAGAGCCAAGGAGATCTGAGAGTGATGGTGGGCGGGATATCCCGCCCACCATCCGCGTTTACCACCCGCGGCACTCTCTAGTACGGTGGCTGGAGCAACTTTCAGCTACACCCGGGAGGAAAATCGTGCGTCGCGCTCTGCGCACATCCGCAATGGCCGTCCTAGTCGGCTTGTCCCTGGCGGCATGTTCATCCGGCTCGCCGGAGGAACCCGAGGCGACGACATCGGCGCCGAGCACCGAAACCACCTCGCAGCAGACGAGCACGCCATCGCAGCAGCCGAGCACCAAGGCGTCGTCAGAGTCAGCCGAGCCCGATCAAGGATCGGCAACGGACGTGGCGTCCCAGCTGTGCGCCACCCAGAACGAGTCCTCGGATTCGGGAGTCTGCGTGTTGACCGGTCAGACGATCGGAGAGGACGTCCGCTTCGAGTCTTTCAAGGTCGTCAAGCTGATCGACACCTCGATCGAGGGCGATCTCTTCGCCGAGGCAGCCCACGAGATCGTGGTCACCAACGCCTCCATCTCCGGCGATCTCGCACTGTCGTCGAACGGCGGCGCCGTGGTGAAGAACTCCACTGTGGGCGGCGACATGACCGTTGAAGGCGCCCAGAATCTGACCCTCGTCAAGAACACGATCGGCGGCAACCTCGACTGCCAGGTCTCCAACGCGCACGGATCCCAGAATTCGGCGGGCAACACGGCGGGCGCCTGCACCAATCTCCACTAGATCCATCCCGGGCGTTCAGCGTCCGCACTACGAGAGGGCCCCATGGCACCGGACCTGACAGGAAAGATCGCACTGGTCACCGGGGCCACCCGGGGTGCTGGCAGGGCGATCGCCAGGGAGCTGGCGCGCCATGGGGCTCAGGTCTACTGCACCGGCCGGTCCACGCGCACGGCCCCCTCAGACTATCGGCGGCGCGAGACCATCGAGGAGACCGCCGAGCTCATCGCCGCGGAAGGCGGGCTGGCACATGCCGTCGTCGTCGATCACACCGACATCGCGCAGGTGCGCGCGCTGGTGGAAAGAATCGACTCCGAACATGGCCACCTGGACATCCTCGTCAACGACATCGGCGGCGAGGCCTACGTCGAGTTCGACACACCGCTGTGGGACTACGACTGGGCCCAAGGCCATCGCCTTCTCGAGACCGGCCTGATGACGCACCTGCTCACCAGCCACTGTGCCCTGGAACTCCTCACCCGGCATCCGGGCGGCACCGTCGTCGAGATAACCGACGGAACGCGCTCCTATAACGCGACTCATTTCCGTTCCACCGTCTTTCTCGACCTGACGAAGACGGGTGTGGATCGCCTCGCGTTCGCCGAAGGACACGAGCTGGCCGCGCATGACGCAATGGCCGTGTCCGTTTCTCCGGGCTGGCTGCGCTCGGAGATGATGCTGGACACGTTCGGGGTCACGGAGGAGACGTGGCGGCAAGCCGCCGAGGCCAACAAGGGGCTGGCCGGGGCGCTACCTCCCTACGAGTTCGTGATCTCCGAGACTCCCACGCTGCTCGCCCGGGGTATCTGCGCACTGGCCGCCGATCCGGACCGCGGCCGCTGGAACACCCGATCCACCAGTTCGTTCGAACTGGGTGAGTACTACGGGGTGACCGACGTGGACGGCTCTCTCCCCGACTCGTGGGGTTTCATCCAGGCTATGGAGACCACACCTCCCGAAGATCTCGATATCGGCGAATACCGCTAGCTCGTCCTCAGGCATTTCCAGCGCTCGCACCTGGATCGTCACCGCCATGGGTGTGAATCCGGGCTCCGGCGTCGTTGAAGATGCTGATGACCTGGGCGGGCTTGTTCCCGGCCGCGTTCATGGCGTGCGGGGTGCGGGTGTCGAATTCCGCGGCCTCCCCCGGCACCAGGGTGAGATCCTGCTCTCCCAGGCGGAGCCGGAGCTGGCCGCCGAGGACGTAGAGCCATTCGTATCCATCGTGAACGCGCATGCGCGGCAGCTCCTCGACCGGCGGATACGTGATCTGGTAGGTATGAACGGGTGATCCTTCCGGACTCAGGGGCACGATCACCATCCCATCGCGTCGTACGGCAGAGCGCCTGATACGTGGATCCCGGTTTTCCACCGGCAACAGATCCTCGATATGGATACCGAGCCGGCGTGTCAGCGGCAGCAGTAGCTCCAGGCTGGCCTGTCTCTTCCCCGATTCCAGACGCGAGAGAGTGCTGGCGGATATCCCGGCCCTGGCGGCGAGTTCGTCAAGGGTCCAGCCGCGCGAGTGGCGCATTGCCCGCAACCTGGGGCCGATCTGGTGTAGCTCGTCCGTCATTGTTCCCCACTTCTTCGCCGCGCTTCCACCGTACCGTCGGTCTGCGACGCCTTGACACATTCCCTTTCTTGCCAATTCTGCAAGAAAGCTTGCTCTTATGACAAGTGGACGGCACAGTGGGACTATGTCTGAAACTTGGGATGCCATCGTCATCGGAGGCGGCCCCGCCGGCCTCCAATCCGCGCTCATGCTGGGAAGGGCGCGCCGCCACGTGCTGGTCCTCGATGCGGGCCAGCCGCGCAACCGGTTCGCCGCGCATATGCACGGCGTACTCGGCCAGGAAGGTCGGGCACCGGGAGACTTCCTGGCCGAGGCACGTGGTGAGTTGGCCGAGTATGAGATCGAGATCCGGCAGGCCCGGGTGGAACGCGTCGATGAGGTCGACGGCGGCCTCCGCGTCACCCTGGAAGGCGATGGCGCCACCGCGAGCCCGGACACCGGGCGGGAGATACGGGAGGCACCTCTCACCGGACGGGAGACGCCTCCATTAGCCGGCGAGGTTTCCCAGTCGCGCGATTCGAGAGTTCCGAAGGCGATGGCGACGGCCGCTGCGCACGATCTGTTCGCGCGGTCCCTGATCGTGGCAAGCGGATTGACGGATCGGCTGCCGGACATTCCCGGTCTGGCACAGCGCTGGGGCACTAGCGTGTTGCATTGCCCCTATTGCCACGGCTGGGAGGTCCGCGATCAGCGTCTCGGGGTACTGGCGAGCTCACCGGATTCCCTGATGCACGCGCAGCTCATTCGCCAGTGGAGCGAAAACGTGGTGGTGTTTGCAGGCGATGGACTAGAGATAGCCGAGGAGCAGCGGAGCAGGCTGCGTTCACGAGGAATCGAGATCGTCTCCTCTCCCATTGAGGAGGTATTCGGAGAAGGCTCTTCCATCTCGGGGGTGCGCACGCGCGACGGCGCCGTCGTCGAGATCGACGCCCTCTTCGCCGCTCCGCTCGCAGTCGCGAACGACTCCTTCCTCGACCACCTCGGCCTGGAGCGGACCGAAACACCCCACGGCAGTTTCCTGGCGGTCGATCCGCGCGGCCAGACGAGTTCGCCGCGCATCTTCGCCGCCGGTAACGCGGCGGGAGCGGCAGCGAACGTCCCGATGTCCCTCGGCGCCGGAGCCATGGCGGGAGGGTCCGTGAACTGGCTGCTCACCGCGGAGGACTTCGATCTGGCCGATGCCTCGGCCGGGCGAAGGCCCTCCGCGAACGAGGCGGCGACCATCGAGTCCGTCTGGGAGGAGAAATACGCCGAGGCGGAATCCATCTGGTCCGGGCGAGTCAACAAGGTGCTTGCGGATATCGCCACAGGCCTGGAGCCCGGCCGCGCGCTGGACCTGGGATGCGGCGAGGGCGGGGACGCCATCTGGCTCGCGGAACAGGGCTGGAACGTCACCGGCGTGGACGTCTCCCCCACGGCGATCTCTCGGGCGGTGCGGCATGCTCGCGAACGGGGGCTTGACGAGGGCGGCTACGAATTCATTGCGGCCGATCTGGCGCACTGGCGCCCGGAGGGGGCATATGACCTGGTCACCTCCTCATTCCTCCATTCCTGGGAGGTGGAGATCCCCAGGGAGGAGATCCTGCGCGGGGCGGCCGGTTTCGTGGCCCCGGGTGGCTACCTGTTGATCGTTTCCCACGCGCAGGCGCCCTCCTGGAGCGACGTGCCCCACGATCATCACCATGAACTCCCGACGCCCCGTGGCGATCTGGACAATCTCGGACTCGGCGACGAATGGGAGACCCTGGCGTGCGAGATGCGCGAACGCGAGGCGATCGGCCCGAACGGAGAGCAGGGAACGCTGCTCGACGGCGTCGTCCTCGTTCGGCGCTCCGAACGGTAGCGAGGCACTAGCCGAACGCGATGGGGAGACTAGCCGAACGCAATGGGGAGACTAGCCGAACGCAATGGGGAGAAACGAGGACGCCGCCCACCAGGTGGGAGCGGCCATGAGAACGAAGATTATCGCGTTCCACATCCATGTGGGAAGGATCGTCAACGAGGCGAGCGCTCTCGGATCGTCGTTGTTGCCACCACGCCTGAGCACGGAGCCGAATTGGCGCCATCCCCCGATGAGCAGTAGAACGCCCACGGCGAGGACGACCAGCGCGGCCAGCGTGAAGTTCTCAGACCACCAGAGCAGACCGCCGGCCACCAGCAGGGCGAGCAGGGCCAAGACGGTGTAAAGGGAACGCGAACGGATCAAGGCCACAACGATGAGCACCATCGCGATGAGGAGGACCAGCTGGGCCCGGCCCGCCATCGCCGCGGCGACCATCGCCGCACCCACGATGGAGGGCATCGGATATCCGGCGAGCGTCGTCAGGACGATCCCCGGACCTCGGGGACGGCCGCTCGTCACGGTGTGACCGGACATATCCCGGTTGATGACGAAGCCGGTGAATTTCCGCCCGCATAGGATTCCCACGACGGCGTGCCCCAGCTCGTGCACTACGGTGACGATCTGCCGAACGTGAGTCCACACCGGCGTCGCCACGAGAACGAGGACCGCGGCAAGCACCGCCCACACCATCCAGCTCTGTTCCGCTACCGCTTGCGCACCGAAACTGGCGCGCAGATGGCTCAACAGTGCACTCCAGGCGTCACTCCAATTCATGCAGACCATTGTCGCGAAGAAAGCTGGGAGTCCGCGAATCGACCGTCCAGTCGATGGGCGCCATCGACACGTCCGGGGTGGCGCGAACCTTCAGGTTCGACGCCTACAGTCGCCCCAGCCAGCCAGATCCTCTCAGGACGAGTAACCGGCTCCTAGGAGTGCTCGGAGAACCCCATCCGTGCCAGCATCAGCTGCGGATGTAGTTCTCCAGGTGCTCGCGCTCGGTCTCGAGCTCATCCAGCCGCCCCTTGACGACGTCGCCGATCGAGACGATCGCCACGAGGGCGTCACCGTCCACCACGGGCAGATGCCGGATTCGCTTGGCGGTCATGACCTGCGCGAGTTCGGCGATATCGTCGCTCGGATGACAGGTGATCACCTCCGTCGTCATGATGCTCGCTACCGTGGCGGCCGGATCACCCGCCTTCCTGACGAAATGCACGATGTCGCGTTCGGAGACGATGCCTGCCAGGCGCTGTTCCTCCAGCACGACGACGGCACCGATCCTGCGGTCCGCGAGTAACTGAACCAGTTCGGTTACTGCTGCACTCGGTGGCAAAGTCACGACTTCGCCACCCTTTCTATTTATGATTTCTGACACACGCATGTGACGAAGGTATCATGTCGCCCGCGAAAAATTGAGATGCAACCCTGCATCGGGTCCATCTTTCACGGGTATGAGCAGGGCGAGAGCGTTCTCCAGGCAGCGGAACTGGACAACACGCACACAACTGCTAGGCTGGCGCCGCGGCGAATCATCCCGCACACGGCCAGCAGCGACTAGAGGATTGGGGAAGATCAGACATGAGCGCAACACGGAGTCCCAATGTGCCCTCCCCACTCCTTCCCGAATCGGAAGTCAAAGAGATCCTGATCGAGGGCGTGGGCGAGGCCGGAGCGCTCGGCGGATCGTTCGTCGGGCCCGGCAATCTCTCCGGAGCCGTCGCCTCCGGAGGTCGAAGCGGTGGGAAGTTGGGGGCACGCATGTTCACTCGGGTCACCGGGCAGGGAGCTGTCCTGCCGATCCCCTACTCCGACGCCGCCTATTGCGCCTTGATGAACGCGTTATCGCGAGTCATACCGATCCCGGCTCCCCAGCCCTGCGGAGCCCCTCATCCCGAGCGCTTCCTCATCGGAGTACTCGGCACCGGGTGGCTCTCGATGAATCCCGGCCTCGTGCAGACGATCTGGTATGCGGACCGCGTCCACATCACCGCTCACGCACTCGAGGGCATCGTCAACCAGAAGTCGGCGGCAAGAGCTCTCGATGTTGTCCGTGAGGTGCTCGCACCCGGTGCCGCGGTGAACTGAACACCGCTCTAGCCGACTGCCACCAGCGCGATGCCGATGGCGACGACGACGGATCCAAGAATACGACGTAATGGATCCGGCTCTTTGAAAAGCCACCAGGCCAGGAGCGATCCGATGACGATGGACGATTCTCTTACCGGAGCAACAAGGGCCACCGACGTGGTCGTCATCGCGAAGAGCACCATGATGTAGGCCAGCGGGGACAGCACGGCAACGATGATGACCTCCCGCCGGTCGCTACGCCAGGTGGGGATGAACAGGTTTCGTCTATGAATCACCCACGGCAGCATGAGCAGCGACTGCGCCAGGCAGGACAGGCCGAAATAGATGATCGGCGGCATGCCCAGGTCCGTCACCGAGTGGTTGTCCCACAGGGTATAGGCCGCGATCGCCACGCCGGTAGCCACTCCGTAGGCCAAACCGGCCCCTCGACCGGAACCGCCGCGCAAGAGGTCCTTTCCCGTGACCACCACGATACCCGCAATGATTATCAGGCCGCCCACGAGTGCCAGCGGAGCCGGGCGCTCCCCGAAGATCGCGACCGCCGCTAGAACGGAGAGCAGGGGCCCGGTGCCACGAGCCACCGGATAGACAATGCCGAGATCCGCCTGCTTGTAGCCCGTCTGCAGCGTCATGGAGTAGGCAATGTGCAGCAACGCCGATACGACGGGGGCCACCAGCAGCTGGAATCCGAACGAGCTATCACTCTGAGAGAGCTGCCAGATTCCCGGCGGCAGGCAGAGCAGGGCCGAGCCGGAGAAATACATCCAGACGAAGATCGTGGAGTCTCCCTGTGCCCGCTTCGCCGCAAGATTCCACAGCGCATGGAAGAGAGCCGCCGCTAGCACGATCACCAGCGATGTCGTCGTCATGGATTCTCCAGCCTTACCGATAAGCGCCTGGGCAACCTGCGGGCGTCTGAAATCCCAACCAACCTGCCCACGAGCCGCATAGGCTCGGACATGTGCTCCTCCTCTTTCAGCCGAGTCTATAGGGACGGGTTGGCACTCTAGAAGGACGGACGGCGGCAAACCCGATAGGATCGTTGGAACCCGAGGCATATACGAGGTCACCATGACAGAACGCATTCGTATTCCGACCAACCTGCGGTGGCTGCTTCCCGCATTCATCATCCTCGTCGTGATGGGCATCCTGACCCTCCTCGGAGGATTCGGGGTGTGGGAAGATGAGAACGCCGCAAGCGGCTCGCGCACCGAGGCATTCATCTACAGCGCCATCGCCTTCCTCATCGCGGCAGCTCTCCTCGTCGCCATGCTGGTCAAGGCGAAGAAGAGCTACTTCGTTCTAGGGCCCGAGGGCCTGCGTTACGAGGAGACAGGCTCCATCTACGCTTTCGCCCTGGCCTGGGAGGATATCGCCTGGATCGGCATCGAGGTAGCGCGGATACCTGAAACCAACCGGTCGAAGATGCTGAAGGTCTCGGAGCCCCGAGTACGTGTCCTCTTCACGGGTCACCAGGAGGGCTGGGAGGAACGGTATCCCGTTTTCGTCATGTCTTCGTTCCCTCTGGCGGGTACAACCCGTGCCATGTCCTTCGGATCGAACACCCGGCTCATCGAACCACTGCGGTCCACCATGACCCGGGTGGCTCCGAACAAGTTCGCCGGCGTTTTCGACCTCGGAACCGTCTCCCGCAGTAGTCGCTAGTGCTTCAACCCGCCGGAGGTCAGGCCCTATCGTCGCGGAGTTGCTCTCCCCTCGCCCAGACCTCACACCTGGGCCGGCCTTTCGTGTAGGCGCACGGTCGTGCGAAAATCCCGGTTCCAACGCAGCAACGGCGTACCCCGGTGATGCTCGCTGCCCCGGCCGACCCGGCCGACGAGGAGCACCTGGTCGTACACGCTCGTCGTCGACACACTCGTGCACCACAGCGTCACGAGCGCGTCCGGTAGCCAGAGCGGGCCTTCCGGTGATCGTTCGGCTCCAGCCTGCCGGAGCGCCTCCAGCCGTTCATCATGGGTGGTGGGGCCCGTGAGCGCCCGGACAAGCGGAAGATGGCCCTCGGCGAGCATCGATACTGCCCAGGGGCGCCCCCGCACTATGGCGGGCAAAGCCGCGCGATGGCGGCTAACCGATACCGCGAGGCTGAAGGGTTCCACCGAAGCGGTCATGACAGAGGCCGCGATGAAGAAACGATCGCCGTCCCCATCGGCGACCGTCACGAGGGTGACGCCACTGCCATAGAGCGAGAAGCTGTCGTAGAGGGACGGAGCCGTCTGATCCATTGATGTGCTCTCCTATGTTGATTCGTCATGCCTGGAACAGCCGGGAATACCACACCGGGGGCGGCACCCGACCGCGCCCGCCCCCGGCCCCAGCTTCAGGATCACACGGCGGCGGAGGCGTGCCGCTTGGCCACATCCTCCCAGTTCACGATCTCCCAGAACGCCTTGACGTAATCGGCGCGCACGTTGAGGTAATCCAGGTAGTAGGCGTGTTCCCACACGTCCAGCTGCAGCAATGGCGTCACGCCGAGCGGGGCGTTGGCCTGCTGGTCGAACAGCTGGAAGATGACGGGCCTCGCACCGGTCGCGTCCCAGCCGAGCACCGCCCACCCGGAACCCTGAACGCCGAGCGCGGTCGCGGTGAAGTGAGCCCGAAACGCCTCGAAGGATCCGAAGTGCTCGTCGATGGCCACGGCAAGCTCGCCCTGCGGGGCGCCGCCTCCCCGGGGCGAGAGGTTCTGCCAGAACACACTGTGGTTCAGATGGCCGCCGAGGTTGAAGGCGAGATCCTTTTCCAGCTTGTTGATATTCGCGAAGTCACGCTTCTCACGAGCTTCGGCCAACTGCTCCAGGGCGGTGTTCGCACCGGTGACATAAGCCTGGTGGTGCTTGGAATGATGCAATTCCATGATCTTGCCCGAGATGTGCGGCTCCAGTGCCGAGTAGTCGTAGGGCAGATCTGGAAGAGTGTAGACGGCCATGCGGAGGTCCTTTCGTCGAACGTGTATCGCCAACGCTAGAACCTCAAGTTAACTTGAGGTCAACTCGATCTCGAAAACGTATTCTGCATGTTCAACGCCTTGCCGGACCGGAACGGAGCAGGAAGCGTTATTCGCCCCCAACCACTGCTCCTCGCCTCTCCCGCACCATTGCACCGCTACTCGTTGGAATCACCGTCCAAGCGCCTGGGGCCAGGCCCGGCCTCCGCCAGCGCGTCGTCCGGGTTGAGCAGTGCACAAGCCTTCATGGAGAGGCATCCACACCCGATACATCCGGTGAGCTCTCGCTCCAGGCGTTCGATTCCCCGCCTGCGCTCCTCGAGTTGCAGCTTCCACTGCCGGGAGGCGCGCTGCCAATCCTCATGACTCGGTGTACTCTCCAAAGGGACGTCCACGAACGCTTCCTGCACGTCCGAGAGCGGGATGCCCAGGTTCTTCCCCACGGTGATGAGCGAGACACGACGCAGCATATGACGGGCAAAACGACGTTGATTGCCGGTTGTGCGCACGGAGGCGATGAGCCCCAGTTCCTCGTAGTATCGCAACGCGGAGACGGCCACACCCGTGCGGCGGCTCATCTCACCGATGGTCAGCAATTCCTCGGGAGCATGGTTCGTCGTCATGGCGGGTACACCTCCTCATCCACCGGGTCTTCACTCGGCCGCTTGACCTCAAGTACACTTGAGATTCTACACTTGGATCGTTGCCCGATGAGAGAGGAATCCGATGACCTACGTGATCGCGCTGCCGTGCGTGGATGTGAAGGATCGTGCCTGCGTGGACGAGTGCCCGGTTGATTGCATCTACGAGGGCATTCGCAGCCTCTACATCCACCCCGACGAATGCGTGGATTGTGGCGCCTGCGAGCCCGTATGCCCGGTCGAGGCAATCTACTACGAGGACGACGTCCCCGAGGAGTGGTCAGATTACTACCAGGCAAATGTCGATTTCTTCGATGAGATCGGCTCACCAGGAGGAGCGGCCGCCGTCGGCCCGTACGATTTCGATCATCCGCTCATCGCGGCGCTACCTCCGCAAGCCGAGTAGCCGAGTAACATCGCGGCGGCATAGCACCAAATAGCACCAAGGCAGCGGATCAGGCGGGACCGCTCTCCGTTCCCTCCGCCCAAGAGTCCCCCGCACGCGGGAAAATCGGTGGTGTGCGCGCCTCAGCCCACGCGACGAGTGCGCGGAAAGCCTCCGTGTCATCGGCTTCGATGCCATCCCCGCGTACGACCTCGTGATTGCGCCGCCCGACCGCGATCCAAAGCCTCCTGGTGAAACCATCCATGACGATGGTGGTGGCCTCGACGTTCGGGACGTTGAAGAAGTCCGCTTCATTGATCAAGCGGCGAAGCTCCTGCTCCTGCGCGTCCGTGAGCTGTGTGCTGTCGGTCTCGAAGGTCGAGGACCACCCTCCGATACCTCCAAGAACTGTATAGGAGAGTCGGATCTCGGTGTCCACCTGCGGATCGCCGCCTCGGGCCAGCCGAACGTTTCCTCGTTGATCAGCGTGATAGACGAGGCCGTCGCCCAGGCGTATCCGGTACCCCGGCGTCACCACCTCGGCGCACGCCTCGTCAACATCCGGCACTCCCAGGCAGGAATCGGGCCAGTCCACCCCCTCGATTCGTTCGACGACGACGTCCTCAGCCGGGATTCGAAGCAGGACGCCCGCGTCCGCAAGAGCGGTGGAGAGTGCGGCGATAAGGGGATGGGACGGCGCTTGCATGTGACTTTCCTCTCTACCACGGGCGTCGATTGCATGTAGCTTAGCCGCTTCACCGTGGGAAGGAAAGGCTTTCGCGGCAGCGGTCGAATCCCTCCGCATGCGCCGCGATGCCCGTCGGTTCCTCTCCGCTCTTTCTTGTCAGTTCCCTTCGGCGCGCCCCAGACGCCAGTACCCCATGAAAGCCACGGCCCGCCGGTCCACGCCGTGCTCGGAGACGAGGAAACGGCGCAGCGACTTGATCACGCCGGCCTCGCCCGCCAACCAGGCATAGAGGGGAGCCGATTTGAGGGCGGCGCCGCCCTTCTTGGTGCGCGGCACCTCCCACAGCAGGTCCTCGTCGATGTCGACCTCCTCCACCTCGCCGCCCCGGCCCACCGGGCACAGGTCCGGCAAGATATCACGCACGACGCGCTCGAGGTAGGCATGACGCTGCCCCGTTTCCCTGCCACCGATGTACCGCACAAAGCCGGGGTGCTCGGGGATATACGACGCATCGCTCTCATTCGGGAACTCCACAACCACCACACCCTGCGCATCGCGGGGCAGCTGCTCCAGGATGACGGCGATCGCCGGAGCTGCGGTCTCATCGCCCACAAGCAGGTAACGGCCCACCTCAGCCGGCGGCACGAAGTCGATGCCGAGGTGGGGCGGCTCGTCGTCGATCGAAGGGGCCACGATCATCAGCTCGTCTCCGACGGCCGCATCGCGGATCCAGCGCGAAGCCGGCCCCTGGACATCGTGGGCCACCATGTCGACGTCGACCTCCAGGACTTCCCGGCGTACCGCACGGGTCGTGTATGTGCGAAACGGAGGCCTGGTCTCGGGATCCAGTTCACGCCACTTCGGATACCAGTCTGCCCCGGTGGGCATGGTCTCCAAGCCCGTGATCTCGGACGGGAAGACCACCTTGATCCTTTGGTCGTAGCCGGTATCGCCGTAGCGGTCCAGCGAATCGCCGGTCACCGTGAAGCGGCGCATGTGCGGGGTCAGGTCGGCGATCTCTCGCACTCTTACAGGGAAGATATCCATGGAACACCTCAGGAGTTATGGTTCTTGACGTGGTGCCGCCCGCGCGGCAGCACCAGCGGGGATCCCGATACCGGGTCGGAAATGATGACCGCGTCCAGGTCGAACACCTCGCGGACCAGTTCGCCGGTCATGATGTCGCCGGGGGCGCCGGAGGCGATCAGCTTGCCCTCGCGCACCGCGAAGAGATGATCGGCGTAGCGGGCGGCGAGATTGATGTCGTGCAGCACCATGACGATCGTGGTGCCGCGGCTTTCGTTGAGATCCGTCAGCAGATCGAGCACCTCGATCTGGTGCGTGACATCGAGGAAGGTGGTTGGCTCATCCAGCAGGAGCACATCAGTCTCCTGCGCCAGCGCCATCGCAATCCACACCCGTTGGCGCTGGCCGCCGGAGAGTTCGTCAACGGACCTGTCGGCGAGCTCGACGACGCCCGTGGCCATCAGAGCCCGGGTGACAGCGCGATCGTCCTGCGCCGTCCAGGAGCGAAACATCTTCTGATGCGGATGGCGCCCTCGACCGACGAGATCCGCAACCGCGATGCCTTCCGGGGCTATCGGCTGCTGGGGAAGCAATCCCAGTGTCCGAGCGAGTTCCTTCGTGGGAATCTGGTCGATCCTCTTGCCGTCGAGGAGCACGCTGCCTGCCTGGGGAGGAAGGAGGCGCGAGAGGGTCTTGAGAAGGGTCGACTTACCGCAGGCGTTCGCGCCGACGATGACGCTGACCTTTCCCGTGGGCACCTCGAGGTCGATTCCGTCGACGACGGCTTTTCCTCCGTATCCGGAGACGAGCGAGTCTGCTTGGAGAAGATGCTGTGCGGTCATGAGGAACCTCCGCGGCGGCTGTTACGGACAAGAAGATAGAGCAGATAGGGGGCGCCGAGGATACCCGTGATCACGCCGACCGGGAACTTGGTGTCGAAGGCGAACTGCCCGAGAAGGTCGGCGGCCAGCACAAGACAGGCGCCGGTGAGCGCGGCAGGGACGACGAGCGAGACCCCGGGCCCCACGAACCTGGAGGCGATCGGGCCGGCGAGGAAGGCCACGAATGCGATCGGGCCGGTGGTGGCCGTCGCGAAACAGGCCAGGGCAACTGCGGCCAGGATAAGCAGAATTCGGGATCTGTCCACCCGCACACCGAGTGCGGTGGCGGACGCGTCGCCGAGTTCTAGGGCATTGAGGTCGCGGGAGAGGGCGATGACCACCGGCAGCAGGATGACGATGGCGATGGCGAGCGGGCCGATCGCCTCCATCCGCGATCCGTTGAGGCTACCCGTGAGCCAGCGCATGGCAACGGCGACATCCCACTCCGCGGCCCGTTGTACGAGGAAGGCCACCACCGAATCGAGCATTGCTCCGACGCCGATGCCGATGAGGATGAGGCGCCCGCCGGTGGACTCGCCGCTGCGCGCCATGAGATAGATGACGGCCGCGGTGGCGACTCCTGCCACCAGGGCGATGAACATCGTTGCCGTGGTGGTCCAATGCAGTCCGACGAGGGCGAACATCGCGGCGGCACTGGCACCGGAGGTGATGCCGATGACGTCGGGGCTCGCGAGCGGATTGCGCAGCATGGTCTGGAAGGTGGTGCCGGCGATCCCGAACGCGATACCCGCCAGGGCGCCCGTGATGGCGCGGGGAATACGGAGGGTGCCCACCGCGAAGGATGCGCCCGGTACCTCCTTGCCGCCGATGACGGCCAGCACGTCCGAAACTGGATAGATGGTGTTGCCGAGCATGAGCATGGCGGAGATCAACGCAAAAAGGACGAGGAGGAGGGCGATGATCGCGAACCTGGCTCGCCGACTCCGGCGGAGCCTGCCCGCTCGCACCTGCACCACGTGTTCGTCGAACGTCGAGGGAGAGGTTGCCGTAGCCATCATAGTGCCCTCATTCTTGTGCGCCGCGCGATGAGCACGAGGACGGGTGCGCCCACGAAAGCGGTCACAATGCCTGCCTCCACCTCGCCCGGATACCCGATGACTCTGCCTATCGTGTCCGCTAGCGTCAGCAACACGGCACCGCCCAAGGCGGACAACGGTAGGAGCCATCGCTGATCGGGCCCGGCAACAAGCCGCACCACGTGGGGCACCATGAGCCCGACGAATCCGATGGGCCCCGCGGCAGCCGTGACCGCTGCGCACAGCACGACGCCGGCGAGTGCCGCGATGGCGCGCGTCCTGCCGACGCGAATTCCGAGGCCGGTGGCGACGTCGTCGCCCAACGCGAGTGCGTTGAGGGCCGGGCCGCTAGCGAAAGCGACCACGGCAGCGACCGCCAGCAGCGGTGCGACCGTGGACATCGTGCCCCAGTTCGCTCCCGCCACACCTCCGACCTGCCAGAAGCGGAATTCATTCATGGCGTTGGCCCTGGGCAGCAGGATCGCGCTGACGATCGAGGAGAGGGCGGCGGTCGTCGCCGCACCGGCCAAAGCCAGTTTGATCGGGGTCGCTCCCCCGGCGCCTATCGAGCCGACCACGTAGACGAACAACGCGGAGACGATGGCGCCCACGAGAGCGAGCCCGAGGTACTGGTAGGCCGAGGAAATGCCGAAGAAGGCGATACCGCACACGACGAAGAGCGAAGCGCCCGTGTTCACCCCGAGGATGCCCGGATCGGCGATGGGATTGCGGGTGATCGCCTGCATGAGAGCACCAGAGAGAGCCAGCGCGGCGCCGCCCATGAGGGCGAGGATCGTGCGCGGAATGCGACTCTGTACCGCAAGCGGTCCGAGTTCCGTGGGGGCCTCACCCCGGAACCAGGTGGACAACCCCTCCGCGATCTCCGACAGGGTGACGGGCCGCGAACCGAAGGACAACGAAAGGATCACCGCGCCAGCTATCGCGGCGACGGCGATAACGACGAGTACCAGATGGCGCCGCGCGCCCGCCCGGGAGGCAGGCGCGCGGTGTTGCTCTAACGCTGAGACAGTCACTGAACCTTGGCGGCGGCGTCATTCAGCTGCGCCACGTAGTCCTCGAGGATCCAGGGAATGGACAGCGCCGTCGGGGTGGCGGCCGCACTGTAGGCGTCGCCTTCGCCGAGAGCCACAACCGCGCCGTTCTTCACGGCCGGAATGGTGTTCCACATCGGGTCAGCCTGCAGAGCGGTCACGAGATCTTCGCCGCCGTAGGAGACGATGACGTCCACGTCTGCCAGCTGATCAGCGTTCTCAGAGGTGATATCCAGGTAGAAGGAACCCTTCTCGGCGGCATCGGCTGCCACCTGCGGCATCTCGAAGCCCAGATCGCCGAGGAAGGCGGTGCGCGGATCTCCGCCGGTGTAGAGCGAGACCGTCGAGAGGTCGGCGGAGTTGATGTAGAAGAACGCGGCGCTCTTGCCCTCGATCGCGGTGGCGTCGGCGGTGGCGTCCTCGATCTGCTGGTCGATGTCTGAGACCAGTTGCTCGCCCTCGGATTCGAGTCCGAGGGCCTTGGCGTTCATCAGGATCTGGTCACGCCACGGCGTGTACCAGGGAATCTCTGGGTAGGCGACAACGGGCGCGATCTCGCTGAGCGTGTCGTAATCCTCCTGGGTCAGCCCAGACTGGGCGGCGAGGATGACATCCGGATTGGTATCCGAGATCGCCTCGAAATCGACGCCGTCGGAGCTGGAGAAGATGACGGGGTCCTCTGCTCCGAGTTCCTCGAGTGCATCCGTGGTCCAGGGGTAGAGCCCGAGATCGGCATCTCCGGTCCAGTTCCAGACCTGCGTATCGGTGCCGACGGGAGCCACTCCGAGCGCCAAGGCCACATCCTGGTTTCCCCAGGCGACCGTCGCCACACGCTCTGGCTTCTCGGAAATCGTGGTGGTGCCGAGAGCATGCTCGATCTCGACGGGGAACGCTCCGGACTCGGATGTCTTGCTCTGAGAGGAGGAGGCCTCGGCGTCGTCGTTATTCGTGTCGGACGAGCAGGCCGCCATGGCCAGTGTGAGTGCGCCGGCCAATGTGGCCGTAAAAGCACGACGAATGCGCATGTCTACTATCTCCGCTTCGTGGGGTACACAGGCGGGTAACACCACGCCCGGCCTCATCCTTGGTCAGGTTAGGCGTCCCTAACTTTAAAGGTGGACCTTCGGCGACGCAATGCCATGTCAGACGCAATTGTGTGACGCTCGTCTACTACTCGCGCGACTCCGCTAGATTATCTGTTTCCCACCGCGGGCCCGCGGGCCGAATGTCCCACTCGAACACTGGTGCGTGCCTGCCACATGATATCCGCGAAGTACCGGGGACTCTCGGGGATGGGGTTGCGTAGGACATGTGCGAGGACATGTGCGAGGTCACTTCCCCGGCCCTGATCTTCGGCCCGAAGCAGGCGTACATTTGGGTTTTGGAGCACCACACAGTGCGAGCATGACGAGGTTGCGCGCCACGCGGGCCGCCGCGCACTGACACCGACGAAAGAGAGCGACGTGGACGCGTTACACAACCTCCTCAATGCCGAGGCCCTTCTCCAATCCTTCGGACCCTGGGCGCTTGCAGGCATCGCGATCGTCATCTTCATCGAGTCCGGCGTGCTGTTCCCCTTCCTGCCTGGCGATTCGCTTCTGGTCACCGCGGCGATTCTCGCATCGAGCCTGGGAATCACCCACTGGGAGCTGTGGATGGTAGCGGCCATCGCCGCCGTAGCCGGCGATCAGGTCGGCTACCATCTGGGGCACTCCTTCGGGCCGCGCTTCTTCAAACCGGACGCGCGCGTCCTGCGAACCGACCGCCTCGAAGAGGCCACCGCGTTCTTCGAGAAGTACGGGGCGCTGGCACTGGTGCTCGGGCGCTTCGTGCCGATCGTGCGCACCTACGTTCCGCTGGCTGCGGGCACCGCACGAATGCCCTTCAAGCACTTCGTCGTGTGGAACACCCTGGGAGCTCTCACCTGGGTGACCTCCATGGTGCTGGTGAGCACCCTTCTCGGTGGCATCCCTGGCATCGCCAAGAACATCGAACTGCTCGCGATCGTCATCGTGGCGATTTCGGTTCTTCCTGTGGTCATCAGCGTGCTGCGCAAGAGGGCGGTGGCAAAAAGGGCGGTTCAGGAGGCTGCCTCTATCGACTGAACATCCCTGCCACCGTGGCGCCGTGGTGCCGTGCATATCTTTCCGTATTCGGGAAGATAGAAGCTCACGAGCCCGAAAAAGTCCATTTCGCCGGTTTTATGCACGCACCCGAGGCCGCTCTGCCGGGATGTGGGAGAATCGAACGGCAGATATCTCCTGGAAGGTTAGGAAATCCATGCCCAGCTCCCTCGCGATGATCGACGTCGATGGCACTCTCATGCACCGCGGAGACTGGAACCCCGGCGCACATGAACTGATCACCCATCTCGCGGAGAAGGGCCTTCATGTGGCGCTATGCTCTGGCCGGCCGACCGGCGGCCTGATCTCGCTCGCACGGGAGATGCCCGCTGTCTCGCTGGTCGTCAGCAGTAGCGGTACCACTGCTCTGGCACGCGAATCTGAGGATGTCGACGCCTCGTGGCGGATGCTGGACCATCGCACATTGGATCCCGTACTGGTCGCGCAGGCTATGAAACTCGCCGATCGCGCCGGCATCGAGACGTGGGCCTACACCGCACGCGATTGGCTGGTGCGTGAGATAAGCGCAAGGGTTCGGGATGAATGGACGTTCATCGGAGATACACCCCACATCGACCCCATCGTCGGGCGTGAGGACATCGGGAAGTTCCTCTTCCTCGTCGAAGGCCAGGCCCACTCCTCTGTGCTCGGACAGATCGACGAATGGGAGGGTGTGGGCGTCGTGATGTCCGGGAAGACATACGCAGATCTGGTACCGGAGGTCGCGACGCATACCAAGGGCGGAGATCTCCTCACCGAGCATCTGGGCATCGGTTGGGAGGACGTTCTGGCGATCGGTGACGGCCAGAACGACATCGGCATGCTCTCCAGAGCGGGCCAGGCGATCGGCGTGGCTCCGTTGGCGGAAGACATGCTGCCAACCCCCGCGCGGGGGCAGCGCCGCGGCTATGCCGCCAACACCGCCGAGGCACTGGAGATAGCACGCGAGTGGGTGTGAGCGGGCCCTTCACTAATTGTCTGGGACCGTTTTGCCCAACAGAAGGCGAGCGGGCGATCCGCTGAGCCCGACCAACCGCAACGGCAAGGCGACGATCCGTCCTTCACGAGGAATCGTTCCGATGTCGCAACGGGTGTCCTCGAGCAAGAATTTCCCCGCCTGCGCCAGTTTTCGGTGGAAGAGCAGAGGGTCTCGATGGGCCACCAGCACTTCTCCGATCAGCACGACCAAACTCGGCGAGCACTCCACCAGAATCTCGATCGCCTCGGGAGCCATCGGTGCCTCGGATCGGGTATCGACGACGACGGCGGTCGTCGCCGTCCACTCGTATTCCGCACACCTGCCAAGTTCGCCGGAGCGCAGCAAACGGTATGCTCCCACGCAGTCGTCCGGGCTCAGCGCGTCGATCGTGGCACCGGCGGGATCGAAGTGACGCGGAGCGTCGATGTGTGTGCCGGTCTGGGTTCCCAGGCTCAGCTGCCACACCTCGAATCCTTGAGCTGCGTGTCCAACCCAGGGTGCAGTGTGGAAATCCGGATCCCGGTAGCCCTCTTCCCCATAGATCTCGATGGATTGATCGAGGGGCTTTGTGAGATCGAGCCATTCGCCCATAGATTCCTGCGGCTTCCTCGTTCGAGACCGGACAACGTCACAGCGGATCGGTTGTCGCGGGCGTCATTGCCCTGCATCATGGCAACGCTGCATTTCACCCGCTCTGACAAGTGTAGGGGACGCCGATATTTGAGCAGGGATCCAAACGGAATCGCCGCAGCGCGAGCCGAGGCACAGCGCGAGCCGAGGCACGAGCCACAAGCCACAAGGCACGAGGCAACGCGTAGAGGAGAAGCGCGGAGCGCGGCACAAGGCCCCACGCTCCGCGCTTCTCATACAGCTCGCCGTTACTCCACCCGTTCCGCCGCCATCCTTCGTGCACCGCGCAGCCCGAAGACCGAAGCGGGGGCGATGGTGGACCCGGGCCCTGGATAGGTGTGTCCCATGACGCTGGCGGTGGTGTTGCCTGCGGCGTACAGGCCCGCGATGACGGAGCCATCCTCGCGCAGGACCCGTGCATCCTTGTCAGTGAGGAGTCCACCCTTGGTGCCGAGGTCGCCAGCCACCACCTTGTATGCCGCGAAGGGACCCTTCTCCAACGGGGCCAGGCACGGGTTCGGGCGTACGGTCGGATCGCCGTAGTAGCGGTCATACGCCGAATCACCCTTGTGGAAATCCTGATCGATGCCCGTGCGAGCGAAGCCGTTGAACCGGGCGACCGTTGAGCGCAGGTTGTCGCGATCCACGCCGATCTTGGCGGCAAGCTCGTCCAAGGTCTTCGCCTTGAACTTCAGCCCCTTCTCTTCCATCCCCTTGCTCAGGCCGGGCTGGATCGAGAAGGTGCGGAAGTAGCGCTTGTTGTATGGGCCAGCGGTGATCATCCAGTAGTCACCGCCGCGATCGTGCTCGATCATGTGGTGGCCGAGATCGATATACGATTCGGCCTCGTTGGCAAATCGTTTGCCCTGCGAATCGACGATCATCATGTAGGGCAACGATCGCTCGCCGACGAGGAAAGCCGGCACCGGCCCCTCTTGGAACGGTGCGAGAGATGCACCCCACCAGGCGTCGTCCATGTAGTCGACCGCCGCGCCTATCTCTTGCGCGAACTCGATGGGACGGCCGAGGTTGCCGGGATTTCCTGAGGTGTAGCCGGTGACGTTCTGGTACTTCTTGCGCCACTCTTGGTTGGATTCGAAACCTCCTGCGCCCAGCATCACCCCACGGCGCGCCCTCAGGATACGCTCGCCGCTTTCAGTTGTGATTCGCACACCCACGACGCGGTCGTTCTCGGTCACCAAGCCGACGGCGGGCGCCTCCAGCAGCAACGGAACCTTCCCTTTCACCAGGACGGCGTATGCGAACTGTGCCGCCAAGGCCCCGCCCAACCCGACGAGCTTCTTGCCCCTGGCAAAGCCACCGATGGTTCGGAAGACGAACTCGGCGCCTCGCATGAATCCTGCAGGTGTGGACCACGCCCTCCCGAGAAGCCATACATCGTTCGTTCGGACAGGCAATGGCACCACGCCACGCTGAGTATTCGCCCATACGCCCAGTTTCTTCACGTCGAAGTTCTGTCCCTCGATTGCTCGGCCGATCTTCCCGCCTGGAAGCTCCGGGTAGTAATCCGGGTAATCGGTGTCTCGCATGAACTCCATACCATGGCGCTCGGCAGTGCTCACGAAATCCTTGACGCTGTCGATGAACGCCTCGATACGCTCGCGCGAGGATGCGGGCCCCGGTTCTCCGATGGTGGTGAGCATGTACTGAAGGGCTTCTTCCCGTGAATCCCCTGCGCCTTCGCGCTTCATCAATGGATTGTTCGGCATCCACAGCCCGCCGCCGGACATCGATGTATTGCCACCCCATTGATCGGTGCTTTCCACCATGATGGCGCTGAGACCTTCGTCGACGGCGCCCAAAGCTGTCGCGAACGCCGCCGCACCGCTGCCTACGACGACGACGTCGTACGTTTCGTTCTCTGTTGCTGACATTGTGCATCCCCTTGTCTCTTCGAGACACTTAAACCGGACAGTGCTGTCCGGTTTAGTATACTGAGTCACATGAACCCTACGCATCCGGAAGTTACAGTCAGCGCTCCTCAACGGGTCGAGGGCAGAGGAGGAACCGGGCGTACACGGGTTGGGAATCGGGGGCCCGCGGCAGCCGCAGAGAACCATGCCGCCCTCATCGCCTCCGCGCGGAAACTGTTCGCGGCACAGGGCTTCCATGTGCCGCTCACCGCCATCGCCCAGGATGCCGGCGTCGGACAAGCCGTGCTGTACCGCCATTTCCCGTCCCGGATCGACTTGGCACTGGCCGTCTTCGACGAGAACTTGAAACGCGTCAAGACCGCCGTCGAGCGGGTGCCCGCTCGAGAGTTGCGCTTCGCGGTGGCATGGCGCGAGCTGGTCGACCTAACGGTCAGCGATGTTGCCTTTATCGAGACCGTCGTGGAATCTGCGCGCGATCCGCGGGTCGAGGCCCTGCATGAGCAATTGAATGCTTTTCTCAACCCGCTGCTGGAGGATGCGCAGAAAAACGGGACGGCATCACAAGAGATGACACTAGGCGCCATGTTCATGGCGTTGCGCGCAGCCTACGGTTTGGTGGCGACGCAGCCCTCCACGGATGTCTCCGCAAGAGCCGAGGTGGAGAGGCTGTTGGAGAGGTTGGGCCTGCCAACCGCCTGAAGAAGAGACAACGGGTTGTGCTTTCTCACGAGATGCTAAACGGCCGATTCCGCGCGGTAAGGTCCCTCCGCCACCCTATGCCGTCCGCGTCGGATCGCAACACGGTCCCTCTGCGAAACTGTGGACCCGCGCAACTATGGAAGACCGGATCAGAATTCGGGCCAATGCTGCTCCAGGCCCGCGAGGATGAACTCGACCTTCAGATCCATGATCGTCCGCCCTGTCCAAGTGTCCTGAGGCTGGAAGAACACGTTCGATTCACCGGCGGCTTCGCGTAACACATCTAGCCCGCTTCGCCCCTTCTCATCGACCGACCGCATGGACTCCACGCCGAGATGGCAGGAGAAGACGGTATCGCCTAGAAAATCGAGCGCGAACATGGACTGCCGCCGGGACTTACCCTGAACCGCCAGATTATCGGCGTACACCGCCACAACGCTCGTGATGTGTGTCGGCGCGGCTGGATAGGCGAACACCAGACGACTCAATCCCGGAAATTCCTCGCACAGCCGCCAGCACTCGTCCGCCCACAGCCTCAACGAGTCGCGCCAGTGCATACCGGGCTCGGGCAGCGCGATGCTCGCTGCCGCCGAGTCCAGACAGGCGATCACGAGATCGTCTCGGGAGGGGAAAATCCGATAGATCGCCGCCGTAACAACTCCGAGCCTGCGTGCAACCGCCGAAAGGGTGAAGCGGTCGACACCCTCCGCGACGGCCGCCGCCACGACATCTTGAGCGGTGAAGACTGGCTTTCGGCCCAACTTCGGCCCACCGGACGGAGAACGAGAGGGGCGAGCGCGAGAAGGCCCGCTGGCCCCCTCACGCTCGCCCCGTATCTCCAACGAATCCTCCATCGATCGAGGATATCGCATCACGCTCCGGTGAGCTGCCAACCCTGCGCGCTGTGCAGGCGTTCCCAGAACCGGGCGTAGGTGCCGCCGTCGGCAATCAGCTCGTCGTGCGTACCCTGTGCCTCCACACCACCATCCTCTGTGAGCGAGACGATCTGATCGGCGGCCGCGATGGTGTCCAGGCGGTGCGCGATGATCATGACGGTCGAGTGCGTGCGCAGCTTCTCGATAGCCGCGACCACGTTCGCCTCGTTTTCGACGTCGAGCGCCGAGGTGGCCTCATCCAAGAGAACGATCGGGGACTGCTTGAGCAGGGCACGCGCGATGGCCACCCTCTGACGCTCACCACCCGACAGCGCCCGGCCTCCCTCGCCGACACAAGATCCCCATCCATCCGGAAGTCTCTCTGCTATCTCGGTGACTCCCGCGAGATCGGCCGCCTCTCTGATCTCCTCGCGGCTGGCATCTTCACGGCCGACGGCGACGTTCGCCTCCAACGTGTCGTCGAACAGGTAAACATCCTGGAAGACCATTGATAGCTGCCCCATCAGCTGCTCCGTGGTCTGGTCCGTGACGGGGACGCCTCCGACCTTCACGATTCCCGAGTCTGCGTCGTAGAAACGGCTGACCAGGCGGGCCACGGTCGTCTTTCCGGCACCCGAGGGGCCCACCAGAGCGACCATGTTCCCGGCAGGTACCGAGAGTGAGACGTTTTTCAACACCGGGCCGGTGTCCGCCGCGTAGGCGAAGGTGACGTCGTCGAACTCGACGGTGCCCGGCGTGGGAAGGTGGGCCGGCGATGACGGTTCGGGCAACGGCTCGGCGGTAAGGACCTCGTCGATCGCGTCCAGGAGCGGGCGCCGTGACTCCGCCGCCATCGCGGCCTCGGTGATGGAGGACAGCGTCGACGTGAAACGCAGCGCGAGGCCGATGAAAGCCAACGCGGGGATGGGCTGGAGCGAGCCGGAAACAGCCAACGACCCGGTGACGGCGATCAGCGCGACGACGACGCCCTGGGTGACCGCCCCGCTGAGCAACTGCCCCACCGTCTCCGACCAATGCGCGCGGAGTTTGGCCGCCCGCGTGTTTTCAAGCGCGTCGCTCAACGGCTGGAAGTCGTCGCTGCGACCACAAGAGCGCAATGCCCCCTGGCACTGGGCGTATTCCACGATCCGGTTCGCCAGATTCACCTCTTCGGGTTCGTGAATGGCACCGCCACGGCGCATGAAATAGGTGGAGGCCAGGGTAATGAGAACGAAAACCGGTGCGGCTATCGTCAGGACCAGGCCAAGGACAGGATTCCAGAACCAGGCCGCAATGACAAGCACCGCCGCGGATGTCAATCGCGAGACCAGCGGTCCGATCATATGGGCGAAGATCTCGCCCGCCATCATCAGCTCCGTCGAGACCATCCGCGAGAGCCGGCCGGACAGCGGGCGTGCAAACCATCCCAGCGGCTGCTTGGACACCTGATCGCCGATCAGCCGATGAATGCTGTATAGGAAGTCCAGAGCGATGGCATAGGTGCCAGTGGCCTGCACATAGTTCAGCACGAACGAGGTGACTGCCAACAGCGCAAAGGCCCAGAGCCATCCGCCGACGGTCATGCCCCATACGGCAGCTCCGGAGGCCAGCGAGCTGATCGCCGGTAACAACGCGGCAAGAGCCAAACCCTCGACCACGCCGCTCAACGCGGCGATGCCCAGTGCCGGACGCAATGCCGCGGGCTTGGAGATCATGCGCTTCAGGCGCGGCACGATATCGATCAATGGGAGATTCATGCGTGTGCTCCTCGGTCCAAGGTCGCCGTCGTGGCGTTCCAGAGATGGGCGTATCCGGGCTCGTTCAAAAGGTCTTCGTGGGTGCCGCTCGCCTTGACTCTGCCGTTCTCCACGAGAACGATCTGGTCGACTCCTCTGATCACCTCGGGGCGGTGCGCGATGAGAAGCACAGTCTTGCCGCGTACCAGATCCGAGAGCGCCTGTTGGATCTGGTGCTGGGACTCCGGGTCAGTGAGGGCCGTGGCCTCATCGAGAATGAGGACCGGGGCGTCCACCAGAATCGCGCGGGCGATCGCAATGCGCTGGGCTTGGCCTCCGGATAGGCCGGTATCCGCGCCGTAGACGGTATCGAAGCCGTTGGGAAGGTCCTCGATCTCGTCGAGTACGCGCGCGGCTCGCGCGGCGTTCCGAATCTGCTCGTCCGTGGCGGTGGGGCGCCCAAGCGCAATATTGTCGCGGATGCTGATGGAGGGCAACTGCGGGTCCTGCAACACGAAGCCGACGTGGGAATACAGGTTCTCGATCTGATCCAGCGGGGCGCCTCCCAGCCGGATCTGCCCCGATTGCGGGTCGTCGAAACGAGCCAGCAGGGTCGCAAGGGTGGATTTGCCCGAACCGGAGGGTCCGATCAGCGCGGTGATGCTCCCCTCGGCAAGCGTGAACGATACATCGGTTACGGCAAACCCGTCACTATCGCCGGAACCATAGGTGTAACTGACATTGTCGAAGACGACGTCGTGCCCCTTCGGCTCCGTCCGTTCCGCGCCGTCGTCGAGCACCGGAGTCTCGAGAAGGTCGGTAAGGCGACTGGCTGCAGCGCCCGCCAGCTGAGCCGACCACATGGAGTTCATCATGACCTCCAACCCGTAAGGGATCAGCAATGCGATGAGCGACGTCGCCAGGACATCCGCCGCGGTCACAAGGCCGCTATGGACCAACCACGCTCCCCCTCCGAGGTTGATGAGCAGGATGAGCGGAACTGCGAGCAGCGAGGTTCCGACCGAACTCACCCGGATGAGCGGGCGAACCCACTCGTAGTAGAAATCCTGGAACTGCTCGGCGGATTCCTGGTAGGCACGATGGGCATGGCCGACACGGCCGAAGGCCTTGACCACGGTGATACCGGTGACGAACTCGACCATGCGCGCGGAGACGACGCCCAGCTTCTGGTCCATCTGAACGGTCTTCTCCCCCATCCCCCTCATGCTCAGGCCCATGGCGCCCGCGTAGAGCGGCAGCGTGGCGATCGCGAGGAGGCCGAGCCGCCAATCGATGAGAAAGGCGTAGACCATCAGGGCCAGCGGCATCACCATGGCATTGGTGCCGTCGACCGGTTGATGCGCGATGAGATGGTGAACGGTGCCGATGTCGTCTTGCAGCGCCTTGCGAACGCGCCCGGAGTTGGTGGATGTGAACCAGACGAGCGGAACGCGCGAAAACCGCCGCACCATCCGCTGCCGGATGAGGTGACCGAGCTTGATATCTGCCAAATGAGTCGTCAGAAGAGCGATGTAGTAGAGGAACAGGCGAAGCGTGAATGTGGCGATCAGAATCATGATCCACCGGTTGACCTCGTCCGAGTCGACGTCGCCGCCACTCGCGGTCGCAAGGAGGATGCCGCCGATCTGCACCAGGGCAACGTATGGGACCACGGCAAGAACCGCGGAGATCACCGCGAGAACCCTGCCGATCGCCAAGCTTGGGGCAACGGGCCGCATCAGCTCCTTCAGTGCCTGCGCATCCGCCTTCTGCTGCGCCTTGGCAGCAGCCGCGGCCTCTGTTTCAGTGTGGTTCGATGGCGTGTCCGCCGCTGGCTCCACTGCTGTCGTCGTCATAGCTCTCCTCGGCTATCGAACCGCACCAGGCATTCTAGGTAAGGTTCGCCTAACTCATTTATGAACGCTATTCAGAATAGAGGAGCGAGAAAACTATGACAAGGGTTCTCAATAAGATTTCAGCCTGTGGACATGCGCGGGAATCCACGCGCATGTCCACACGAGCCCCGTAAACCTCGCCTGGCGGCCGGCCAGTCTCACAACTCCAGGCTCGGACGGCTGCACCGGCTTACTCAGATGCCGGCGCAGAAGCAGAGACGAACATGAGGAGCCGCTTCACGGGATGAGGAGCCGCGTCACCTCTCCGTGTAGAGATGGCGTCGTTGCGCGTAGGCCTCACGGATGAGTGGCTGGGAATCCCCCGTCACCCGGCGCAGGTTCGAGACGTCCCACGCCGGAAGCTCGCCGAGCGCAAGCCAGGCTGCCTGGCGCGCCGCACCGTTGGCCACATATTCTCCGGGCTCGGGAATCCACACGTTCTGACCGAATATCTGCGGGGCAATCGCCTGTACGGCGGCCGAACCGGCTCCTCCCCCGATGAGTAGTATGCGTTCCACGGCGAGACCCTGTTCCACGAATGCGTCCAAACCGTCCGCGAGCGCGCTGAGGAGCCCCTCGACCGCGGCGCGAGCAAGATTCTCGCGTGTAGTCCCGGCAAGCGTCATTCCGAGGAGCGACGCCGTCGCCCGCGGAACGTTCGGCGTCCGCTCACCCTGATAGTAGGGAACAAGGGTCATACCACCCGAGGCTGGTTCTCCCGCGAGCGCTAGCCTGTCGAACTCGTCGTAATCGACGGCCAGGAGTTCGCGCATCTTGTCCAGGGTCTGCGAACCGTTCAGGGTGACCGCGAGCGGCAGGTAGCTGTCCGTGGCGGAGGCGAATCCGGCGATCGCCCCACTCGGATCCTCAGCGGGCACATCGGTGACGGCGGCGACAACGCCCGATGTACCGATCGAGATCGAGACGTCGCCCACGCCCATCTCCAGCCCGAGGGCGGCGCCCGCGTTGTCTCCGCATCCCGCGCCCAATGCGATCCCGGCGGGGACAGGACCATTCTCCACGGTGACGCCTGCCTGTCCATCGGCAGGCAGGACGCGGGGAAGGATGACGTTGGAGGCGTCGCGCCGCAATGCCCGATTCAGGATGTCACGGTCGTATTCACCGCGCGGCGTAGAGAAGTATCCGGTTCCCGAGGCGTCTGAGCGGTCCGTCGTCAAACCGGTGAGGCCGATCGAATGGCCTCCGGCGAGCTTCCAGGTGAGCCAGTCGTGTGGGAGTGCGACCGCGGCCACCCTGGCGGCGTTCTCCGGCTCGGCATCGGCGAGCCAACGCAGCTTGGTTGCCGTGATCGAGGCAACGGGAACGGTGCCGATCTGCTCTGCCCAGACGCGGGCGCCGTCGTCGGCACCTGAACCGCGCTCCTCCCCCAGCTCCGCGATGAGATGTACGGCAGCGTCGGCGCTGCGGGTATCGTTCCACAGCAGCGCCTCGCGAATGATCTCTCCATCCGCGTCGAGCACCACCATGCCGTGTTGCTGCCCACCCACGGACATCGCGACGACGCCGTCGAGACCCCCTGCATCCTCGATCGCCTCGAGGAGCGCTGTCCACCAGTGGTCGGGGTGGACCTCTGTGCCATCCGGATGCTTAGCGGATCCCGAGCGAACGAGTTCGCCGGTATGTGCATCGCGGATGAGAACCTTGCACGACTGGGTGGATGAATCGATTCCTGCTACAAGCATTGCCACTACCTTCTTCTCTCCATTGAGATATGTTTTCGTGTTTACTGGTCAGCCTACTCAATCGAAGATCTCATCGATGATTCCGCCCAGCAACATGCCACCGAGCACAGGGCCGAGAACGCTCGTGCCGCCTCTTCCACCGCTCCATCCCCAGTCGTTGCCATCAGGTCGCGAAGAATCGATGTCGCGCTGGGCGAGACGAACCGCCTCGTTTGCGAGCTGCTCGGTTCGACGCGCCAACTGTTGCGCCTGAAGGCGGGTGCTCTCGGAAGCGATGAGACCATCGATCTGGGCGCGGTAACGGGTGGCTTCGGCATAGCGGGTGCGCGCGTCCGCGCCGATCCATCCGCGATGGCCGTTGATGAGCCCATCTGCGACACTCAAGGCGTGATCGGCCGCCTGGACGTCGTGACGAACGTGTTCAAGCGAAACCACGGGCCGTGCGGCACGTTCCCGGGCTCGGGCGACGGCGTCGTCCAGGGCCGTATTCGCGGCAGACAGAGCGGCGAGCTCGCCGAAAGGGTCCGGTGCAGCCGCAGCCGATGCCGCACTCCTGGCGAGTTCCGCTTCCAGCCGGCTGGCGGCTTCGGCCACTTCGGGCGTGGCCGGCACCCCGGAGGCGACTACCAGATCATTGCGGGAATCGGCGATCACATCTGCCAGAGTCGCCTGCGCGCGAATTGCCTCGAACTCGAATTGGTCGACGCCGTCGATCATCGATTCCGCACGTCGTAAGGTCTCGGTTGCGGCCTCGAGAGCGAGAGTGGCATCCTCTGCCTTTCCGGCCTCGCGCCGCCTTTGCGAGAGTTCCGCCGAACGAAGCGCGAAGTCGAGGAGGCGTTCGGTCTCCCCGGAGGTGAAGCGCAACCGTGCCAACGCCGCCGGGCTGTACTGCTCGGAGAGCCGCGCGACGACGTCGTTGATCTCGGGAAGGCGGGCACGTAGCCGTTCGATGTCCTCGCGCAACTGCTCCAACACCCGGGGAGCTTCGCGCGCACGGCTGACCTGCTCCTGCAGTGCCGCCGTCTGCTCGTCGAGCACCTGGTTGACCCAGTCGCAGAGCTGGACGATGCGAGAGTTGCGGATGCGCAGCTCCTCGACAGTGTCCGGTATCTCGTCATGATTGAGCTGGTGAAGCTGGAATGCCTCGGCGAGGCCCTCTTTGACGCCGACGAGTGCCTCACGCAGCTTTCGCGTCGCGTCGGTGCCGATTTCGGCGACGACGAAGCCTAGTTCGTCCTCGGTGGTGCGGACTCTCTCGTCCGTCGCCACGATCGCGGAGCGCGCCCGGATCGCGAGGTCATGATCAACGGATTGCCGCTGGTCCCGATCCTCACTCTTTCGTTTTCCCCAGAAACCGACCATGGCGCCGATGATATACGAATCTCCTGGGGCTGAGCCTGGAGAATGGCGACTTCGGGTTGTTTCAGCTCAGCCTGTTTCAGCTCAGCGCGACGAGCAAAGCGGCCTTGTTCTTGTTGGAGTAGCCGGGAACTTCGCGCCTGCGTGCTTCGGCTCGCAGCTGTGCGACCGTCCAGCTCTCATCCGGAGTTGCCGACGGCGCCTCGAGATTCGTACGTGCCTGTAGCGTCCGTACCTCCTCTTCCAATGCGCCGATGCGAGCCTCGGCCTTGCGCAACTTCTTCTTGTTCTTATCGCCCTGGTCCCGCAGTTCCTCGCCCTGGATCCGCAGCTCCTCAATGACAGCTCTGTTCTCGGCCAGTACGGTGGAGGCCGTTTCCATTTCCTCGCTGAGCGCCTTCAGTTCCTTCGCGAGGGCTTTCTTTCCGATCGACTTCTGCTTGTCCTGCTTCTTTTTGTCCTGCTTCTTGGCCATTGTCACTCCCGCAATCGTTCGCTGAATTTCCTCCGATGATGCTACATATCACGCGGAGAATAAAGCTGTTTCGCACATACGCGACGGAACAGCACTGCATCGCAAAGGAATTTTCCAGGTTCTCCTTGGAGGATCGCCCCGCCCAGCGCGATGCTCAACACAACGACAAGCGATATCACACCCCACCGGGGAAGAGCGGAAAGGCGTTCGTCTTTCACGAGTCACTCACCATCCATCTAGAGGGGCAAGCCGCATCCGGGTTATCGCGATCAAAGCCAGGTCCCGCGGCTATAAGCCGCGGGACCCATACAGCCCGAAACATCAACGCCGATTTGTATCGGTATGAAACAGAACCGTCTCTGCCTTAACTAACCGCATACTGTTCGCAACCGAACTCATAGTGCTATTTCGATTCATCAAGCTCTATCGACACCCGACCTTCCCAGCGCCCTTCACGTCAGTAGCCGTATGAGTGCTGTACCAGCCATGTATGCGAGGAACACAGAAGCACCAAAATCAAATACGAGGGCCGGCGCGACCACCCATCGCGGAAGCGTGCCTTGACGGGCCGACTTATCCAACAGACGGTAAAGAACGATCGTCGAGAGAATCGCTAAAGAACCCGTCAGCACGACATGCGCAGCATCCGCGCCCGGAGAGGTGGGAGACAAAACCAGAAGGACAAGCGACAGCACAGCCAAGCTACCCATATCGGCAGCCAAACCTCTCACCCCATTGGTCAAACTCGACCGATTGTTATCACCCATCAGTCATCACATCCGGCTTGTTGAACCGTCCATCGAAAGAACACATATCCAGCTCCAAGAATTGTTCATCAGCCATCCGCGGATACGGTGCTGACCACCCAGAACCATAGGCCAGCATGCCCTAGGCCGAATAGAGAGACAGCCCCGCGCCGTTGTCTCCTGAACCGCACCACATTCACGACTGAAGCATCCAAACCTGCACTCGCCGGTTGTTCCTCAATCGCCGTTACGAATCGCCAGCACAAGATCTATCGTCAGCACGATCTGGGCGATGATTCCAACAACTCCGACCCCGATACGCAGTGGCATCGGCACGAAATCCATCCACGTCATCGCCACCCAGACGAAGGTGACCACCATGAGAAGCAAGATCAGGCCCAAGCGAGAAAGCTTGGTGATACGCCTTCTTTTCGAAGGGCCGGCACCATGCTCCTTAGCCGTAGACCGTATGTGAGGTGGTTCTTCCTCAACCGAATGCTCCCGCTCGCGCTGATCAGTGGTTGCTTGACGGGCGCGCTCCCGAGCACGGATGCGATTGGCCTTGACCAAATCTATCGAGTAGAGGGTAAGGGGTATCGCTACAACAACACAAGTGGAAATCCGCAGAACGAGGTCGGACGAAGTAAGGGAGAAGGAGGTAGAAATCAGTACAACCAGTCCGATGCTCAACACAACGACAACAAGGATCGAGACCCACCGGGGAACCAGGAAAAGACGTTCTTCTTTCATGAGACACTCACCATCGATCTAGAGGAGCATGCCGTATCCGGCTTACAGCGGCCGCAGCATGTTCTGCGGTTATGATGCTATTTCGATTCATCAAGCTCTATCGGCACCCGACCTTCCCAGCACCGTTCACGTCAGTAGCCGTATGAGTGCTGTACCAGCCATGTATGCGAGGAACGCAGAAGCACCAAAATTGAACACGAGGGCCGGCGCGACCACCCAGGAAGGAAAGGTACCTTGACGAGCCGACTTATCCAACAGGCGGCAAAGAACGACCGTCGAGAAGAATGTAAAGCTGCCCGCGAACATGATACGGCTAGAGCTCTCGGGAAAGAAGAAAAGCAAGACCAGGAACCCTACTACCATTACACCGAAGGAGAAGGTCAATCGGCGCAATATCTCAGATCGGCTTGGTGGGTCTTCTTCACTCATCAGTCATCACATCCACGCCTCTCCCCAACGATCATGCAGGCGCCGTTCCGGGGCAACTATAAAAGCATGTTGCTTTCACCGTTAACCCCTCAGATTTGATATAGACGGTTGCTTGAGCGGCCGATATGCACTCTAAGACAGAAGAGGAATTCTTCGTTCGGTGGCCTCGACAATCGCTTCTTTGTAGTTGTTTGAGCTCCTGCCGCTGGTTGTTTTGACTTTAACACTGTAAGTCTCAGATTTTGAGCAGAACTGTAAAATCGTGTGTAGAAAGCAAGTTAATTACCCAGGAGCATGCCGTCACTAGCCCGTTGTCAATGAACGAAAGAGACGGCTTAGCAGCACGTTCGTGAAGAATGCTGACCTTCGTCCCAGCCAGCCAGCCAGTCATCGCGGGGTTAGTTTCCACCTACTTCGGTTGAGACACTGGCGTTCGCCTGAACTTGCATCCCAGTCTGAAGCATCACCAGCTACGAAGCGTAGCCATGCAACGAAAGAGCGGAGATGTCTAGACTCGAGGGAAACACCAACCAAGGCATGACACGCCGAGCTCGCACCGATGCCTGCGTCTCCCACGAGCGGGGAGTTCGGTTTCAGCTTCTCCTGCTGGTGGCTTCTCCGCTCCCCACTCGAAGAGGCCACGGATCTGTCGAGAGGTAACGGATCTGACAGTGTCTTATGTGTGGCCTCTCGCCCGATGTGTGGCCTCTCGCCTGTACAACAGAGCCCCTTACTCACATTTTCGCCGTTTTTCTGTACGAGCGTATTTCGTTGCCGGGGCGCGCCGTCGTCGGACATGCCTGATCAAACCGTAGGTGCCAAGTACCGTAAGCGACCATGTGATGAAGGCGAGCCAGGCGGGAGAGAATCGGTACTTATTGACGCGAGTAGAGACCGGCTCTTTGAAGAGCTCGAGGATCCCACTGCCATCCAGTAGCAGTATGACGGGCATGGAACTCCACACCAGAAGTCCCAACACCAGAAGCAGCCACATCGTGAGGGTGCGTTCGGGCGGGGTTGCCTCCCGACCTCGAACCGTTGCGACGACGGCAGGCAGGAACCCGATCTCGATGATGCAGTATCCGCCGAAGAAGAGCACCGGCAGCAGATTCACCGGAGTCATCTCATTGACGCCCGTCGCAAGGAGCGCGAGTAGCACGGCAAACACCACAGGAGGAAGGCAGAACAGTATGACGATCGCCGCCCAGAGCCGCACTCGCGACCGCTTCACGGGCGCAGGCTTGTTCGCTGCCATCGTCGTGCTCCTCGCATCCCGGTGATCGCGTAATCCACGGTTGAGATTTTCTTGGTGTGGGTATCTCGCGTAAAGATTATCATTCGTGGTTTGCGGGAGAGACTTTGGTTTCGGTTCCTCTGACCCAGGCGAGGAACTCAAGCACGGCCATGACTACCGCCGCGTGGCGCAGGGAGGCGAAAAGGTCGAAGTTGTGGACGGCACCGGGAAGTTCGGCGTAAACGATCGCTCCTTCATGGCGGGTACGCATGGCGACGGCGAATTTCTCGGCGCCGGTGAGTGGAGCCATCGGATCCTCCGCACCGTGGATCACCAACAGCGGCGGCACGGGACGATCGGTGAACTCCGCAGGATCGGAGAACTCTTGCCCGAAGGCAGACCCATAGTAGCCATACAACCCCACAACGGCGGCAACCCCGGTATCGGCATCCTCTAAACCCGGCTGCAGTTCAGGATGATTCGCCGATACTCCACAGTGAGAGGCGAGTTGAGCGCCAGCGGACCCACCACCGATAACCGGGATTCCGCCATCCGCGCCGTAACGAGTTCCTTCGTTCCGCACCCACGCGATTACCCTCTTGACGTCAGCCAATGCGACGAGGAAGGGAACCCGCAGGTGGTAATTGGCACTCACGCAGACCCAGCCGTGGCTGGCGAGAGTCTCCAATAGGAGCTTCGCTTGGCGGTTCTTGGAGCCGCTGTGGAATCCACCCGGATGCAGGTATATGAAAACGGGGCCTGAGGCCACACCTCGCCGACGGTAGACATCGAGAAGATTGGCTTTGCCTCCCGGCCCATAGCTGACGTTCCGGTAGCGGCGGACCCACGGGTTGGGAATGCGCAGCGGTGCTACCAGAGACCAGAGACTACGCCGCCAATGGCCTGCCCGGCTCGCGCGCGGGCGATCCTCGCCAAGTTCAGAGTTGAGGGCAGACTCTAGGGTGGGCAGCGCATGGAGGGACTGCGCGATAATGCGCACGAGCGCCAACAGCACCACGGCGGCCACGACCGCCGCAACTATACCTAAAGCAGAGGCCAACTCGCCGTTATCGAACGCGGCCCATGTGATGAGGAGCAGATACCACATGAGCATGAACGGTATCTCGCTCGCGATGGTCCCAAGCACGAAGGTCGGGGTAGCGTGCGGCCCACGCGTGGGGCGCGGCCACAACGCGCATGCAGCGGTCGCCGCGATCAACAGAACTGAGAAAACATAGCCAAGAGGCATGGAACTCTCCTTGTTGCCTTGAGTCTCAGACTACTTCGGAGCCGAGGCTTCGGCTAGATGCCTACCTCAAGATCAGGTGTACCTACCCGTGCCCGCGGTGAGGCGCGTCAGGAGCCCTCATGCCTCGGGGATATCGCGATGGAAGGATTCCAGCGTCACCGACGCCGGATCCGGCCCGCCGCGCACCCCGGTGTCCAGCGCATCGATCTTCGCCAGCTCATCGCCGGTGAGCTCGAAGCCGAACACGTCGAAGTTCGCTGCAATCCGCGCGGGGTTCACCGACTTCGGGATGGCGAAGCGGCCCTCCTGCAGGTGCCAGCGCAGCATCACCTGCGCCGGGGTCTTGCCGTGCGCGGTCGCGATCTCACCAATGACGGGGTCGTTGAATGTGGAGCGGCTGGAATCGCCGCGGTAGCTGGTGATCCCGCCCATCGGCGACCACGCCTGGGTGAGGATGCCGTGCTCGGCATTCGCCTTCTGCACGTCCGGCTGGGTGAAGTAGGGGTGCACCTCGATCTGGTTCACCGCCGGCACGATGTCCGTCTGCGACAGCAGATCAGCCAGCATTGCGGGCATGAAGTTACTGACGCCGATCGCGCGGACCTTCCCATCGGCCAAGAGCTTCTCGAGGGCCTTGTAGGCGCCGACCGTCTTCTCGAACGCGGTGGTCAGAGGCTGATGCAACAGCAGCAGATCGATCTGCCCGACGCCGAGCTTGCCGGCGGACTTGTCGAAGGCGTGCAGGGCCTCCTCGTAGCCGTAATCGCTGATCCACAACTTCGTCTCGATGAAGACCTCAGACCGATCAAGACCCGAGGCGCGGACGCCGTCGCCGACCTCGCGCTCATTGAAATACGAAGCAGCCGTGTCGATCAGCCTATAGCCGACCTTCAGTGCCTCAGTCACAGAGGAAACGGTCTCCTCTGGAGGGGTCTGGAAGACGCCGAAGCCCAGGGCAGGCATCTCCACGCCATTGTTCAGAGTGATGTTCGTACTCATGCATTCCACGCTAGGCGCGCCACTCAGAGTGAGGAAGGAACTGTCAGTACACCCTTGCGGGGAGACATACTTTTCAGCCAGGTATTCAGCGTCAACTGCTTGAAGGAGTGCCAATATCCTGTTCGGCGACGGCGAGGCTGGCCAAGATCTTCATACGTTCCTCGGTGAAGCTACCTGCCTCGGCCGTGTACGCGAACATGAACCACTCCGGGTTGGCTGGAAGATCCATCGCCTGATATGAGAATTCCAGATCGCCGACGACGGGGTGATGGATGCGCTTGATTCCGGCACGGTGATGGCGCACGTTGTGCTTGGACCAGCGGCACCGGAACGTGTCGCTGCGGGTCACGAGCTCGCCGATGAGAGCCGAGAGTCCCTTGTCGAGAGGGTTCTGGCCGGCATAGGTGCGCAGCGTCGCGACGATATCGTCGGCGTTCTGCTCCCAATCGGGGAAGAAGTTCTGAGCGGCGGGGTTGAGGAACATGAACCGGGCCGTGTTGTCCTGGTTGGCTGGGTCATCGAGAATCGGGGCATACAAGGCGCGGCCGAGGACGTTGGCAGCGACGAAATCCATCTTGCGGTCTCTCACCCACATTGGAGCGCCGGTCACCGCGTCCAGGAACCGTTGCAGTTCCCGCTTCGCCTTCGTCGTCACCGGTTTGGAATTGCGACGTCGAGGCGCTGGTGGCCCGGCAGCACGGGCTAGATCGTTCAGATGGTCGTACTCCGCCTCGTCAAGCTGCAGCGTGTGAGCAAGCGCGTCCAGGACCTCAGAAGATACTCCCGCGAGGTCACCACGTTCCATACGAGCGTAATAATCGACGCTGACGCCCGTGAGCATCGCGACCTCTTCACGCCGCAGTCCAGGAACTCGACGTCGCCCACCGCCGACGATGCCAACCTGCTGTGGTGTGATCCGGGCTCTCCGCGTGCGCAAGAACTCGGCCACCTCGGCTCGATGATCCATATCTGTAACTGTAACGCCGCCGACGGAGAGTTGGGAGGAACTGCCAGTACACCGATCACCGGTCACTTCCTGGTGCGGCAGTGCAGTGATGTGCTTATGTGAGGTAGCACCCCTATCGACGCACCGACGCACGCTTTTCGCACTCGGCGCCCCGGTGCGCCGCGAACTATATGTAGTGGTACGCCACGAGCCATACGTGGAGGTACAGCACGAGCCACACATAGCCACCACAAGCCACGTAAAGAAGGAGATCATCATGAGTGGGACCCAGAATACTGGCCGCGTCGCGGTCATCACCGGCGCATCTTCCGGCATCGGCGCGGCCACCGCACGCGCCCTGGCCGCTGAAGGTTACCGCGTCGCGCTCCTCGCCCGGCGTCTTGATCGAGTCAAAGCTCTCGCCTCCAAGATCGACGGCGGCTCTATCGCAATCCAAGCCGACGTCACCGACCGAGATCAGCTGGTGGCTGCCGCTCAGCGCGTCCAAGACGAGCTCGGAGGGGCGGACGTGCTCATCAACAATGCTGGCGTCATGCTGCTCGGTCCCTTCTCCTCCGCGCGGCGCGAGGACTACCACACCATGGTCGAAGCCAACCTGCTCGGCGCGATTACCGCCACGGAGGTGTTCCTCGACCAACTGAAAGACGGCGGCGGCGACCTGGTGAACATCTCGTCCGTGGCCGGCCGCACTGCCCGCGCCACCAACGGCGTCTATGCGGCCACCAAATGGGGCATCAACGGCTGGTCTGAATCCTTACGGCAGGAACTGCTGCCGGACATTCGCGTCACATTGATCGAGCCGGGGATCGTGGACACCGAGCTACCCACCCATATCACCGATGACGCGACCCGCGAGGCGGTTCAAAAGGGCTACGATGCCGCCACGGTCAAGCCCGAAGAGGTCGCCGAGATCATCGCATTCGTTCTTGCCCGGCCCCGCCACCTCGCCATCAACGAGGTCCTCTTGCGACCCGCGGACCAACTCGGCTGATCCGGATCGAGGCGCATCCATCAGCTTGAATTCTCCAAGCCGGACCACCGCTGGAACTGCTCTGTTATCAGCCGCTTTACCAGGCTGACATCGATCGCGGGGACGACGCTCATGTTCTTCACTCCCAATGACTCGAAACAGGCTTCGCATGTAAGCCTTCGACGAGAATACCGACGACGCCAGCATGGGCCCGCGAGCGCCACGCTCCGCCACCGGCGATCCACGATCACTACATCGAAGCGGTTTGGCGCCTCTCACCTTACAGTTCCCAAAGCCTGGCTTGACGCGACTCGGCGGACCGTGGTGAGGGCCGGTTATGGAAGCAGGTGTGTACCTCCGTTCCGGATGCGGAGGCAGGAGGAGCGGAGCTGGCAGAATATATCCACATGCATCGTCCGCCGCCGAGCCGTCTCCCAGTAGCGATCTTCGCGGGGCGGTCGGCACCCGAAAAGAAGGAAGCGCTCATGGCTCGCCCGAAGTACACCCCTTACCTGGACGATCCCCAGGATGGCCTGTCACCCGACACAAGCCATCCGGACTATGTGGCTGCGGCTCCAGAGTGGTTCTGGAGCGAGGACGATCCACGCGCGCCGTTCGGCAGCGACGACGGGCACGACGCGCTCAGCACCCTGCAGGAGCACTTCACTCAGGGCGGCGGTGACGAGCACGTACCCGGCTGCGTCGCGGGCCTCATCGCCGACTGGGAGTTAGTCCCCGAGCAGATCTGGGAGAACTCTGCCGAAGAAATCACCGCCTGGCTCGATGCCGACGAGAACCATGTCCGCTTCCTGCACGGTGAGATCGATGCATACATCGCTGCGGCATGCGGACAGTTCAAGATCTCTGGATGGATCCATCCGGCGCTGCGATTCTGGGCGGAGCGCGCGATGATGCTGCTCGAGCACGTACTGGAACCGTGGGAGAAGAAAACCTTCAATATCCAGCCGGGCGCCTACGATGAGAAGCTCGAGGCAACTCGCGCAGTTATTGCGAGAGCACCGGAGCCACCGAAGAAGATGCAACTGCGCATGTACCGCGGCGCGTAGGCGACTCTGGAGTGCGGCATCGAGCGTGTTCTTGCTGACCGCGTCCACACCGCTCACTCAGCCGTCCCGGCTTCCCTCGCACTGGCCCGGACCGAAACACCCACCGGGCGTTTCTCTCCCCGGGTCAGCCCTCACGGGGTTCGAGTCCCCCAGTTCAGAACAAACAAAGCTGCGGAGCACCCCAAAAATGGGGTGCTCCGCAGCTTGTGGGCCCAGAGGGACTCGAACCCCCGACATCCACGGTGTAAACGTGGCGCTCTAGCCAACTGAGCTATAGGCCCATGCGCCGATCCCCGGCGCGGGGTTCCGCCTGACGCCCCGGCGTGGGGTCGCACTGTGTCTCAGTGCCGATCAGTCTCCCAATCAGCTAGGCGGACTCAGGAAGTCTACCAGCTGAAAAAAGCGTTTACCGCCTCGGGCCCTGTGCCGTGAGCCGCACTCCGGTCCACGCGTCACTGGCAGCCGCGGTGGTGGTTGCGAGCAGGCCTGCCGTCTCAGCGGCCTCTTCGATGATATCGGCGGAGACATGGCCGTTCTGGCGCGGTCCCGGAACCAGAAGCCACAGGATTGCCTCCTCGGAATCCATATTGGCCTTCATATCCAACAGCAGATCAGCCAGATCGTCCGCGTCCCCGTCTTCGTCACGCCACCAGCCAACGGCGGCATCAGCGATGTCGGGGTAATCCTCATCGACTAGTTCCCGGCCTATCGCCGTCTCAATAGTTTCCCGAACGACGTTGTCGACGTCGTCGTCGTAGCCGAATTCTTGGACAACACTTCCCTTTGTGAAACCGAACGATCCCATGAGGACAAGCCCACCGCATTCGCGAGAATTTCGCAAGTAAGCCCCGCCTAATGAACCGAAATTCATACCGTTTCCAGCGCCACTAGAGGGCTTGGCGGGCTTCCTCAAGCGCTATTGGACCTGGAAAACGCAGCATTGCTCACAAACATCCGTGTTAACTGACACTCCAGCATCCACGCGAGAGCGATAGACTGGATGCATACGGGACTTTCGTCCAACTACTTCGTAGTCCCGGCAGATAAGGCAAGTACGCCAAGCTTCGAAACGAGGGAGATTCAGTGAGCTCGCCGAATGAATTGTCACCGCTGATCAATGGACAGCTTGGTCTGGTGCCAGATATTGACCCCGAAGAGACCCAGGAGTGGGTCGATTCACTCGATGACCTGATCGAGCACAGCGGTGGCCCGAGGGCACGTTACATTCTCATGAGCATGGAGCGCCATGCTCGGCGCAAGCAGATCTACGTGCCGACCAATCTCGTGACCCCCTACATCAACACCATTCCCGTTGAGGATGAGCCGTTCTATCCCGGTGACGAAAAGCTGGAGCGCCAGTTCCGCCGTTGGGTGCGCTGGAATGCCGCCGTCCAGGTCACGCGCGCGCAGCGCCCCACCGTCGGCGTGGGCGGCCATATTTCGTCCTTCGCGGCGCAGGCCACCCTGTACGAGGTCGGCTACAACCACTTCTTCCGCGGAAAGAACCATCCCGGCGGCGGAGACCAGGTCTACTTCCAGGGTCACTCCTCCCCCGGCAACTACTCCCGCGCCTTCCTGGAGGGCCGCCTGTCCGAAGAGGACATGGATACCTTCCGTCAGCAGGCCTCCCGTCCCTCGGGCGGGCGCGGCCTGCCGTCCTACCCGCACCCGCGCCAGATGGCTGATTTCTGGGAGTTCCCCACCGTGTCCCTCGGGTTGGGACCGGCCGCAGCCATCTACCAGGCCTGGTACAACCGCTACCTCAGCGAGCGCGGCGTCAAGGACACCACGAACCAGCACGTCTGGGCCTTCATGGGCGACGGCGAGATGGACGAGGCCGAATCCCGCGGACTCCTGCAGCAGGCCGCTTCCCAGAACCTCGACAACCTGACCTTCGTCATCAACTGCAACCTGCAGCGTCTTGACGGCCCCGTCCGCGGCAACGGCAAGATCATTCAGGAGCTGGAGGCCTTCTTCAAGGGTGCCGGCTGGAACGTCATCAAGGTCATCTGGGGACGCGAGTGGGATCCGCTCCTGGAGGCGGACAAGGACCGCGCCCTCATCAACCTGATGAACACCACGCTGGACGGCGACTACCAGGGATACAAGGCCAACGACGGCGCCTACGTGCGCGACGAGTTCTTCGGCCGCGATCCGCGCACCAAGGCGATGGTGGCCAACTGGACCGACGAGCAGATCTGGTCCCTCAAGCGCGGCGGCCACGATTACCGCAAGGTGTACGCGGCCTACAAGGCGGCCATGGATCACAAGGGACAGCCCACCGTGATCCTCGCCCACACGGTCAAGGGCTACATGCTCGGCCGCAACTTCGCTGGCAAGAACTCCACGCACCAGATGAAGAAGCTGACGGCAGCGGATCTCAAGCTGCTGCGCGACACTCTCCAGCTCCCGATCGACGATTCCCAGCTCGAAGATCCCTACGCGGCTCCCTACTTCAAGCCGGACGAGAAGGATCCGGCCATGGAGTACATGCTGGACAAGCGGGCCGCCCTCGGCGGTTACCTCCCCGAGCGGCGCAGCCACACGCAGGGGGTCACCCTTCCGGCGCAGAAGCACTTCGATTCGCTCAAGCCAGGTTCCGGCAAGCAGAAGGTCGCCACCACGATGGCGCTGGTGCGCATGATCAAGGACATGATCAAGGACAAGGACTTCGGTTTCCGGGTTGTCCCGATCATCCCCGACGAGGCCCGCACATTCGGACTCGACGCGCTCTTCCCCTCGGCGAAGATCTTCAACACGCTCGGCCAGCACTACACCGCGGTCGATCACGAGATGCTGCTGTCCTACAAGGAGTCGGAGAAGGGTCAGCTGCTGCACACGGGTATCACCGAGTCCGGTTCGGTCGCGGCCTTCCAGGCCGTGGGCACCTCCTACGCGACGCACGGCGTACCCATGGTTCCCTTCTACATCTTCTACTCGATGTTCGGTTTCCAGCGCACAGGCGATCAGTTCTGGGCCGCCGCCGATCAACTCGCGCGCGGCTTCATCATCGGAGCCACCGCCGGACGCACCACGCTGACCGGCGAGGGCCTCCAGCATCTCGACGGCCACTCCCCCGTGATCGCCTCGACCAACCCGGCCACGGTCATCTACGATCCCGGCTACGCCTACGAGGTATCCCACATCGTCCAGGACGGCATCAAGCGCATGTACGGCGATGGCTCCGACGGGCGCGATCAGGACGTCATGTACTACCTGACCGTCTACAACGAGCCGATCCATCAGCCCGCGGAGCCGGAGGACGTGGACGTCGAGGGAATCATCAAAGGCATCCACCGAATCGATACCGGAGAGGGAGACGGACCGCGCGTTCAGCTCCTCGCCTCCGGCGTGGGCCTGCCGTGGGCCGAGGAAGCCAAGCGTCTGCTGGCTCAGGATTGGGGCGTCCAGTCCGATGTGTGGTCGGTGACCTCGTGGTACGAGCTTCGCCGCGATGCGATCAAAGCCGACGACCACAACTTCCTCCATCCCGATCAGACCGCTCACGTCCCGTACCTGACGCAGAAGCTGCAGGGGGTCGAGGGCCCGTTCATCGCGACCTCCGACTACGAGCACCAGGTTCCGGACTCGATCCGTCAGTGGATCCCGGGTTCCTACTACACCCTCGGTGCGGACGGTTTCGGTTTCTCGGATACCCGTCCCGCTGCCCGCCGCGAGTTCAAGATCGACGCCGCCTCGATGGTGGTTCGTGCGCTGCAGGCTCTTGCCGACGAGAACAAGATCGATAGGGCTGTCATCAAGCAGGCCATCGACAAGTACGATCTGTTCAACGTCCGCGCCGCCGAGCCGGTTGTGGATGCGGAGTGACGAAGATCCAGTACTGATCGATCGCTACTGACAGGAGACGGGCATCGGCTTTGAAGCGGAGCCCGTCTCCTTTTTCCTGCCGATCCGCGACGACGTCGGCACTCGACCGGGTTCTTCGACAGCATCAGCTCATTGACGGCGTCAGTTCATGGGCGACGCCGGCTCGTTGTCCCGTCGTCGTCGACCCGGTTTTCCTCCGATTCCGAACGGACAAGGCCAACGCGGAAAGCTAACGCGAGAGAAGCACCCGTTCCAACTCCCCTGGCGTCTCCACCGTCCTCCAAGCCCGCGCATACTCGTGCTGCGGCGCTTCGCCCCACAGGACGAGGACCGTTTCCAGGCCATTGGCGGCGGCACCCTCGATATCGTGAATGCGGTCGCCCACCATGATGGCATCCTCGGTGTCGATTCCTAGCTCTCTGAGGCCGCTCAAGGCATCTTCCACCCTGTGCTTCTTCTTGCCCCGCGGATCGGCCTCCTGGCTACCGCAGATGACCTTGAAACGCTCCTCGATCCCCAGGTGCCGAATGAGCAGCAACGCGGCGTCCCGGCGCTTCGACGTCGCCACGGCCATCGGCACACCCGCCGTGTCGAGCCGTTCGAGCATCTCTGCCACGCCGGGAAACAGCATGGTGCCGTACATGCGCTCGAAGTAGTGACGCCGATAGGTGTCGATGTAGCGCTGCGGGTCCTCCGCGCCGAGATGGGCGAAGGTCTCTTCCAAGGGCGGCCCGATGAAGGGTTTGAAGAACTCCGGCGGGTAGTCGCGGCCCTGCTCCTCCTTCAAGGTGAGCATGAAGCAATCGGTGATGATGGGGCCGGAATCGGACAGGGTGCCGTCGAAATCGAAAAGGACTGGCTTCACAGGGCGATTCCCGAGACGTCGCCCGCACCCTCCCGAGATATCTTGCGCTTGACGAGGTTGACCACGGAGGTCGGCCCGTCTTCGCCGCACGGTCCTTCGACGACGATATCGACGACGCCGCCCAGTTCATCATTGACCTCCCAGCCCTCGGTGAGGGGCTCGTCCTGGCCGGGAAGGATGAGCGAGGAAGCCAGCAACGGCTCTCCCATCGCCCCCACAAGCGCCTGGGTGATCCTGTGGTCGGGGATGCGCACGCCGACGGTGTGCTTCTTCGGGTTCATCGTGCGCCGAGGTACCTCCTTCGTCCCCTTGAGAATGAAGGTGTAGGGGCCAGGGGTGAGCGATTTGATGAGCCGGAAATCGGAGTTATCGACGATGACGAACTGCCCCAGCTGCGCGAAGTTGTGGCACAGCATCGTGAAGTGGTGCTTGTCCCCCACCTGCCGGAGGGTGCGGATACGGTCCAACCCCTCTTTGTTGTCCAGGCAGCAGACGAGCGCATAACCAGAATCGGTGGGTATGGCAGCCACATCGCCCTGCCTGAGTCGGTCCACCACCTTGTCAACCAGCCGGGCCTGAGGATCTACGGGATGGATCTCGACATAGCTTGCCATTGTCACTCCTCGAAATAGCTGATGGTGGAGCGCAACGACTCGATCTCGTCGCTGTGCCCGCGGGTTGGCAACTTGGACAGAAACTCTTTCGCCTCGGCGACCCGGCCCGCTTCGAGAGCGGCGCGCACCAACTGTTCGCCGACGTCGAAGACCTGATCCTCGGGGCGCCAGCGCCCCAATCCGAGGCCGATCCCGGCACTGGGCAGTCCGGCCTCGCGCAACACCCTGATCCCGGCGGCCAGGGCCTGACCGGAGGAATCGCGATCGGCGGCCACCGACAGCCGCCGCAGGGCCGTCTCGCGGTCTGAATCCACGGAGAGGCGGGCCAGCGCCACCAGCGGGTACCAGGCATCCGGCGAAGCGCCGATCTCCTCAGAGAGTGCCCACAGTGCCAGATCCGCAGTAAACTCGATGGAACCGGTGGTATCCGCTCGCAGCGGGTCCGACGGTTCGCTCTGCTCGTACACGTCACGCACGATCTGAGCGAGCTCCTCGAAAGAGGCGATATCGTTCGGGTCCTCCGCGAGGCGTTGGCGCAACACCTCGGCGCGCGTGAAGCGCGAATCGAGGGAAACGTCCGATTGTCTAAGTAGTCGGTGCATGATGTCGAGGAAGGCCATACCCTGAGCCTATCCAATTGTGAACGGAGATGTTATGGAGACAAAGGATCCTATTCAAGCGGCACAGGAGGCTCTGGCCTTCGAGGGCTACGAAAACGTGTCAGCCGACTTCGATCTTGCCCGAGTTGACGCCGTTACGCGCTGGGTAGCCGCCGTGGCCATGGAGAAAGCACTCGGGCAGAAATTCACCGACGAGCGCATCCAGGAAGCTGGCACGCTGGCAGATCTGCTCTGATCCCCGCATCCCGCTAGTAGCGGCATCCGCCTGCTACGGAGATCCTTGACCTACCCGTACGGGGTTCACCACCGAACATGAAGGGTTCGCTAACCCACCCTGTGGAGCCAGCGAACCGGAGCTCCAGCACCGGCGTAGCGGAAGGGCTCCAGCTCGTCGTCCCAAGCCTGGCCCAGTGCCACGTCGAGCAGCGCCTGCAGTTCTCCGGGGTCTCCCTGCGAACGTTCGATGGCAGAGCGGATCCGGTTCTCAGGGACGACGACGTTGCCCGCCAGATCCGTTTGCGCGTAGAAGACCCCGAGCCCGGGCGTGAAGGACCAACGCCCTCCCTCGCTGACCGGGGTCGGATCCTCGGTTATCTCGTAACGCAGGTGCTCCCAGCCCTTGATGGCCGAGGCGAGCATCGCTCCCATGCCGCTCTCACCCGTCCAGGAGAACTCTGCGCGATTCATACCTGCCTGAGCCGGCTGGCCCGTCCACTCGAAATGGACTTGATATCCGAGCACACTTGAGACCGCCCATTCGACATGAGTCTGAACAGGCGGCGTCACAGAGTGAATGAAGATGACACCACGGGTGGCGTATTTAGTGCTCATTGCGGTCTCCTGCGGGTGGGTAACTTTCCCCTTGTCACCCCGTGTCGCAGGACACTATTACTTTGCCATAGGTTTACTCGGATTGCCAGTGGTAACCGCCTAGGAGGCGAAAGCCTCGACGGCAGCAGCTCGTTCCTCGCCCTCCAACACGTTGAGGTACAGCTGGCCCTCGAGGTGACCGACCTCGTGCTGAATGCAGCGAGCCAGACGCCCGGTCCCCTCCACCACCTTGGGGTTTCCCTCCAGGTCGATGCCCTCCGCACGAGCGTATTGCGCGCGCGGCGCGGCGAAACTGAAACCGGGAACCGAGAGGCAGCCCTCCGGAACCCGTTGCAGCTCTTCTGACACCTCGACGATCACCGGGTTGAGGATGTAATCAACCGCGTCGCCGATGTGCCACGAGAAGGCTCGCAGTGACACACCTATCTGGTTGGCCGCCAGGCCGGTACGGCCGGGATCGTTCACATTCTCCAACAGGTCCTCGACCAGCTGACGCACCTGTGCGGTGACCTCTCGGATCTCCTCGCAACGGATGCTCAGGATCGGATCGCCGATCAACCGTAGTTCGCGTGCGGTCATCGCTCGCTCACAGATCGCGGATAGCGCGCATCGCCTCTTTACGCACCGAGCGCTCGAGACGATCGATGTACAGATGCCCGTCGAGGTGATCGACTTCATGCTGAATGCAGCGGCCCAGCAAGGCCTCACCTTCCACGACCTTCTTCTTGCCGTCCAGATCGATCCCCTCGGCGCGCGCATACCAGGCACGCTTCGTCGGGAACCACAGCTCGGGCACTGACAGACACCCCTCGTCACCATCTTGGAATCTGTCCTCGGACAGCTCCACGATAACGGGGTTCAGGATGTAGTCGATGTCACCATCGATATTCCACGAGAAAGCACGGAGGGAGACGCCGATCTGGTTGGCTGCAAGTCCGGCGCGCCCCTCGTCGTCGACGTTCTCCAACAGATCCTCGACCAAACTACGGACGCCGGGAGTGATCTCCTTGATGGGTGCACAGGGGGTGCGGAGAACCGGATCTCCCACAATACGAATCTCGCGAAAAGCCATGAAGAGATTGTCTCACACCGAAAGGGTGCCGAGTAGCGAGACGACTGGGACCACACGTGTCCCTCACCCCGGCGATATCGGTCTCGCGTCAGCCTTGGTGTATCCTCTGCGGAGCATGAGGACTCGGATATGGAAAAGGCCCGGGATGAATCCCGGGCCTTCGTGGCTCCCGCGACTGGACTCGAACCAGTAACCGTCCGATTAACAGTCGGATGCTCTGCCATTGAGCTACGCGGGAATGGCAACGGATAAAACAATAGCAGAGTTTGACGGCGGCGCAAATTCGGGCCGGGAGGCCGATCCTCCGCGCGCAAAGCCAGGCCTCGGGCCCGTCTCCGCTACTCTGAAATCCCCGTCACGTCGCGCAAAGAAGCCTCAAGTTCCTCGACTCGCTCCTCGTCTGCGGGACCCGTCATCCCGTCGATGATGACCTGTGTGAAGAGACTCTCATCGTCCGTGCGCCTCACCAGCCCGCGAGCGCGAGCTCCCGACGGCAGTGCCGCGTGCTCCTGGTAGACGATGGAGCGATCGACCCGCTCGCGTATGACGAAGGCGATCTTCTGCTTGTCGCCTTCCACGAGGGTCACGACGAGCGGTGCGGATCCGTCCACGAAAGTGAATTCGATCTTTCGGGTGCCCTCGTTCCAGCTGGCGCCCTCGAAATCGGACCACGGATGGCTGATCGGCTCGGGGGCATTCTGCTCATCGGCTGCCGATTCGCCGACCAGCACGACTCGGTCCGGAAAGGCGACTATCCAGCCGCCTTCCTGCAGCGGAGCGAAGTCTATTCGATGGCCTTCGAGTGCCGCGACGGCCTCCGGGGCTTTTCTTCTTCCAAACATCACGCACTCACCTCATCGATATCGGTTTCCCCATCGGTACCTGCCGAAGGCATGTGCAGGACGACGGCGTTCTGCGCCGCCGGGGCCGAATCCGATCCTCCGCCAGCGATGTGCCTGCCCGCGAGGAAGCCCAGCACCATGAGCACGATCCCCGCCACCACCATGACGATCAGACGCTTCTTTTGAACCGCCTGCATATAAGCGATGTCCTCCGGGCTCAACCCAGAGGAGTTCTCTGGCGCCGATTCCGCCGGTGCTGCCGATTCCGCCACCCGATCCGATTCAGCACCCGCGTCTTGTGCCGGTTCCATGGGAAGCTCCCCCTGTGCCATCTGGCCCTCCGTTCGGTGTCTGTCTCCAGCGTACCGGCAGGGCGTCATAGAAGTGATACTCGCACCTGCGTGCAGCGAAAAGCCTCGTCAATACGATGGCTTGGCCAAGGCCACCCGGGGCACTTGAAAATATACGTCTCCCGGGGGACAAAACGGCGCCAAACCGCGCAAGAAGCGGCCTAGGGTTGAGCTATGCGATTTGTACGTCTCACCGCCGATGCTTACGCAGCATTCATGCGCTCCGCCGAGCGCCAGTTCGTTCCCCAGATGCCGGAGTACGGCATCGCCCGCCGGGCTGGAGGGCATAGAGTCGAGTTCGTCGGCGTGGTCGAGGGCCCCACGCGCGAGTCGGAGAAGGTCATCGGTGCCGGGCTTCTTCTCTTCCAACCGTGGAAGAAGTTCTTCCAGCGCGGCCTGATGAACTACGGCCCCACGTTGGAGTGGGAGGACTCCGAGCTCGTCGCGTTCTTCTTCGCCGAACTCAAGCGGTTCCTCCGGCGCAACCATCCACGGGTGCTGTCTGTTCGCATCTGCCCGCTGGTGCACAAGAATCACTACGAGGACATCGCACTCATCGAGGAAGCCGCCCTGGGCAAGGAGGTGGACATTCAGCTCCGGTCCCTGGGCATGACCCGCATCGACAAGGAGTTCTACGACCAGCCGGACATCCAGATCCGCTACGTCTACACCAAGGACATAGCCGGCATGAGCTTCGAGGAGGCTACGGCGACGCTGAGCAAGGGGCTGCGGCGCCGGTTCCACAACGAGGGACGATACGGGGTCGAGGTTCGCTTCCTACCGCCCGAGCGGTTCGATGTCTTCGACGAGCTCCACGAGTCGACGGCGGCACGCACGACGATGTCCTGTATCACCAATTCGTCTGAGAACCTGTACCGCAACCTCATGAAGGAGCTGGGGCCCGAACGGGCCTTTCTGTGCGTCGCCTACCTCTCCCCCGTACGCTACCTGGAGCAGATCCGCACCGAACGTGCCGAGTTGAACGAGCGTCTGAGTGCTCTTGCCGCTCGCAGACCCACCAAGGCACGCGACCGAGAGATCGAGCAAGTGAGCAAACGAGTGGAGCTGCTCGACTCTCAGGAGGTCACCGCACAGGAGACGCTCGAGGAGTACGGTGACGACATCCCGTTCAACAGCGCCCTGTCCTTCGTCGCAGGCAAGAGGAGATCATCCTCCTGCTGGGCGGTATGGACAAGCGTTTCTCGTCTTATGCTCGCGACTACCCGGTGGAACGGGCGATGTTCAAACTGGCCTGCGATATGGGCCTGGAAGTCTACAACACCTTCGGTATCTCCGGGGTCTTCGACGAGACGGCGGTGGACGCACCCGTCCTGGCCTTCAAACGCTGGCTCAATGGCAACGTGGAGGAATTCATCGGCACCTATGTGCTCCCGATGCACCCGCACGTGGCGTCACGGCTGGGAGCCATCTCCTAGCAGGCGCTCCTCCTTTCGGAAGCCAGCGGCTTTCTCGAGGCGACGGCTTTCGAGACGACGGCGACCGCGGAAGATGACCGGAGTCGCCGTCGTCCGATTCCCGGATCGCCCGGTCAATTCACCGCGTTCGGCATGCGTCTAACCCACCGCGTTGAGTGCCGGAGCGAGACGCTTCCTCAGCGGCACATCATAGGTCCCGACGTATTCCTCGACGTTTCCATTGAACTGCCGCTTGAAATGGAGCACCCCGGCGTCCGAGGCCTCGTTGCTGAAGTCTCCGGTGATGCCGAACATGTTGTACCAGCGCACGTCGTGCTCAAAAGCCCACTCGAACATCGCCCGATGGATGAGGTAAATGCCGTTGTAGCTCTGGAACTGGGCGTACGAACCGGACAGAAGATAGACGAGTTCGTGGGGAGAGTGGACGAAAAGGCTCGCCGCCAGCACGATCTCGTCACCGTGCTCGCCGCGGATCTGCAATGTCTCCTTTTCCCGCCGGTCCAGGACCTCCAGGCGTGAACGCGCCTCCTTGAGCTGGTTGCGCTGCTTCTTACCCAGCTGGCGCCCCTCGGCCTGCGCGCTACGCTCCGCTGTCTCCAACGTGGCGGTCTTGGATTCGACCTCCTGACGCTCGTCGGCGATAAGCTGCAACGCCTGTGGGCAATTGAGGATCGCCACGGGCATCAACATGCCCTCCGGCCCCATACGGTTCATCAATTCGCGGTAGTAAGAGGCGGCCGCCTGCGATACCTCCTCCATGTCCGTCCGGTCGGCCGTATGCGCGAGCACCTTTTCGAGCACGTCGAAATCCTCCGGTCCGAGAAACTTGATCTCCACGCCGTTGGTACCCGCCTTGCGGAAAGCCGTGCGGACCATCTGATGGCACGAGGCGACGGCGGCCTGGTAATCCATTCCGTCCAAGTCTTTCACGTAGGCGAAGCGCACCTGGACGTCCGAGGAATCGTAGAATTCCTTCTCCAGCCGCTCGGCCTCGAGCATCTCCATGGCCCGTTCGAAGGTTCGGGCTTCGTCGTTCGTCGAACCCGGGGTGATGTCGCTGTAGCTGCGGCGTTCCACCAGGGGGTTGACGCGCAAAGCCAGTACCCTTTTGTCCTTGGCCACCCAGCCACGCAGCTCCTCGAAGAAGGAGAGGACGAGATCCTCGTCCTGCCAATCGAGAACCGGCCCGTAGGGCACCACGGCACGGCGAAAGAACTTCTTCCACGGTTGGTACACGATAGTGGCTACCCCACGGATCGTGCCCTCCTGCAGGAGGCCGACCCTCTCGACGGAGAAGCCCTCGGACTCCCTCACGTCTCCGTATTCGGGCAACTGCGTGTAGAAGCAGCGCTCCTGCCCCGAGACGAACGTCCGATAGTCATGGTCCGAGAGCTGCTTGAATTCCATGGCTCACAATCCTCCAGTATTTGAAAGCGAAAGAAAAGTCATCGGGCGGCGCGGCACAGGCGGGGCCCCGTCGAGCCAGCGAAAATCCATAGAGTTCTCAGGCGATCCTCAGAACCCCGATTCCGTCGGCTTGGGATAGCACGCGCGCATCTGCCGCCATTGATTGACGAGGTTGATCACCCTGTAGAGCGTGCGTTTGGGGTTGCGGTCCTTGGAGTAGGTCAGCGGGTTGATGGCGCGCCTGGCTCTGCGCACGCGCTTGACCTCCGTGTACAGCGTTTCATCGCGCAGGTACGTGCGATTGGCCAGGCACATCGGAATGACGGTGTAGATGCCGTCGCGCTCATTCGTCTGGTAGGAGGGCACGCGTCCCTCCATATCGGCGAGCATCGCGCTCGCCAGGTCGATTCCCCCCACCTTGAGATAATAGTGGCCCCGCCCGATGCGGGGATTGAGATCCAGCCAGTAGGCCGTTCCCGTCCTGGGATCGATCTTGACGTCCATCGAGAAGAAGCCGCGCATGCCCGCCGCAAGCACGATCCGCTGCGCGTCGGCTATCAGTTCCTCGTTGGACTGGACCAGGATCATCGCGGCGTTTCCCACCAGTTGCGGCTGGTGCAGGCCCAGCAACACCCGCCCCGAACCCGTCGCCGTGACCTCGCCACGCGAGTCCACGTATCCATTGACGACCCACTGGGTGGTGTCGTCCCCCGGGATCAGTTCCTGCACGATCAGGCGTATATGCACTCCACGCTCGCTCCACGTGCCGAAGGTCGCGAGCGCCTCGTCCATGCTCTCCACCGGCATCGCCTTTTGCAGCCCCTGGCGGTGGTAACGCGTCACGTCGGTCCCATCCTCCGGCTTGACGACGACGGGGAAGGTCATCTTCTCCAGCCTCTCCCTCCATGACTCGGGATCCGCGAGATCCACGGTGACCCGCTCCGGCACGGCGAAGCCGAGCGAGGAGAGAAACTCCGCCATCGCCCGCTTGGAGTTCGCCGTCTCCACCGCTTCAGCGGGAGCGTAGGGAAGGAACCACCTGTCCTCCAGCTCGGCTCGGTGGCGAGCGGCATAGTCCACACCCTCGTCCGAGTTCACGCAGAGGATGAGCTGCTCATCGGGGTGCTCGGCGGCTATGCGATGGAGCAGGGCGATGAACTTCTCCTCATTGCCCAATGTTCCTTTGGCGACCATCTCTAAGTCGAAGATCTTCGAATTGTTGATGGGGCCGCGCAGGATCTCGGAGATCACCAGGGAACGCACACCCACGGCCTCGTGGAAGATACGCGCGAAAGCGTAATCGGCGATATCGAAACCGAAGACGACCGGAAGGATCGGTCGCGAGCCGGGGCGGTTCGACGTCGTCGCCGGATCTGGGGTGTTCATCGAGCTCACTTCTTCACGCCGACCTTTCGTAGAATTCCTCGCACCGGTGCCTCCAACGATGCGACTTCCTCCATCCGCAGCAACTTCATCAGACCGAAGTAGATGAGGCTGAGGACAGGGGCGAGTACCAGGATGGAGACCAAGGAGCGGAGCACGTTGGAATCCAAGTTCAAGGCGGAGGTGAGCGGCGTGCTGATGAGCATGCCGATGAGTACCGTGACCAGGCTGATGGCCAACAGCTTGAGATGCACCTTCAGGATGCGTCTGCCGTCGATTCCACCCATGCGCGCGCGCAGGAAATGCGCGAGCAGGAAGGCCGCGCCCGTGTTCGTGAGAGACATGACCAGTCCGATGCCGATGACCGTCCAGCGCGGCGGCAGGAAGCCGCACAGCGCGAATCCGACGAGCCCCGCCATCTGGAAGGGAAGGTTCAGCAGGAAAGCGCGCCGGGTGTCCTCAAAAGCGTAATAGGCGCGATCGAGTACGTTGACGGCCCCGATGCCAACAAGGCCGATGGACATCGCGATGAGAACACGCGAGAGCGTCACGACCTCCTCCGGCCTGACCGTCGTAGCCAGAACACGCGAGATCGGGACCGCCAGCGCGATCATCAGAACCGAGCACAAGGCCATCAAGGTCGAGACCATGCGCAGGGTCTTGGAAGTGTCGCGGCGCATGGCATCCATGTTCTTGTCCGCCGCGTGGGTGGACAGGCGGGTGAACATGGCGGTGGCGATCGAGACCACGATGAGAGAGGTGGGGATCGAATAGATCGTGTAAGAGGTGGTATAGACGAAGTTTCCGGCCACCTCGCTCAGTGGGATGCCGAGCCTCTCCGCACGGGCCGTCGCTCCGGCGGCGGCGTTCGAAAGCACCATAGTCGGGATCATGCCGCCGATCATGGACAGCAACACCCACCAGGAGGCACGCCCGGCAGATCCCAGGCCGGAGTTGCGCCACTTGAAATCGAAACGGAACTTGATGCCGAGCCTGCGCATAGGCCACACCAGGATGAGAGCCTGCGCCGCGATACCCAGAGTGGAGAAACCGCCCAGCATCGCGATGCGCTCCCCCGTCCAGACCGAGGGATCGCCCGCCGTGGCATCGTCGAAACGACCATAGATCCACAGGATCGCCATCATGCCCGCGATGGCGACCACATTGTTGAGGGCGGGAGCCCACATGTAGGGTCCGAAGTTCTCGCGCGCGTTGAGGATCTGCCCCAGCACCGTGTACATACCGTAGAAGAAGATCTGTGGCAGACACCAGTAGGCGAAGGCGACCGTCAGCGAGTACCACTCCGGCGACATCGTCGCGGCGAACAGTTTGACGATGAGAGGTGCGGCCAGCGTGATGATCAGCGTCGCGGCCCCAAGGAAGACGACGGCGAGGGTGAGCAGCTTGTTGATGAATGCCGCGCCGTCATCGTCGGAGGTCTTCGTGGCCCGCACGATCGCCGGAACGAGGACCGCGTTGACCAGGCCTCCGACCACCACCATGTAGATCAGGTTCGGAAGCTTGTTCGCCACGTCGAACGCGTTGGCGGCGGGCGAGGTCATGCCCACCACGGCACCCAACAGGATCGGCGAACGCACCAGCCCGAGGAAGCGGGAGAAGAATGTGCCCAGGAACATGACGAACGAGGATTGGGCCACGCTCTTCTTCGGCGCCGCAGCCGTGCTCTGCTCTTGGACGTCTTCCTGGCGTTGCGCATTGGCGCCTTCGCGCGGCGAGGCGTGCCGGCCGGAGTCCTTCGCCCGGTGCGCGCCCCGCCGAGGTGGCGCATCCTGCACCTCGGGCATCGTCCGCTCCACCCGACGCTTCGCGCGGGGCTGTTCACTCCGCCGCCTCGGAGTCGCCGAAGAATGCCCGATGGCGGGAATCGTTTGCGTGTCCACGTCCATGGACGTGGTCGCTACATCCTGGAGTGTCGGGGCGAGGACGCGGGCTGCTTCCCACTTATCGTAGCGAGGTCCCCAACCAGAACCGTCGTTGAAGTGACGGCCCCGAGGTCGTTTTGGACGAAAAGGCATGGTCCGATCGTAACGCGTTGTGGGCGGCGTTTTGGGCTGGCGCGCTTCGGTTCACATTGAGTTGTGCCACTACAGCGACCATTGGAGCCAGCGACGTGGGGCGGGCGGACCGCGTTATCCACCCGTCCCACCACCATGCCGGCTTTGTGAAGTAGCGGCAACATGTCCGACGATCGCGTTGCCTGAGCGTACCCACAGATCGCGTTACCCGTGGATGTTGGTCCTCTCTTCTTCCAGGATCTTGATGAGAGCCTCGCGTCGCTCGGCCTGCACCAGCGGATCCGGAACGGGCAGCGAAGCGATCAGGCGTTTGGTGTAGGAGCGCGCGGGGTGCTGCAGCACATCCCAGCCCCGCCCGTGCTCCAGCATCTCGCCCTGGTAGAGCACGCCGACGCGGTGGGCCAGCATGTCCACAACGGCCAGATCGTGCGTGATGAAGAGACAGGCGAACCCGAACTCCCGCTGCAGATCTTTGAAGAGTTCCAGCACCTTGGCCTGGACCGAGACATCGAGGGCCGACGTCGGCTCATCGGCTATCAAGAGTCTGGGATTGAGCGCCAGGGCGCGGGCGAAGGAGATGCGTTGGCGTTGGCCACCCGAGAGCTCATGCGGAAAACGCCCGGCATAGGAGGCCGGCAGCTGGACCGCCTCCAGAAGCTCGCTGACACGGGCGCGCCGCGCCGCCGCGTTCATCTCCGGCCGATGGATGTCCAGCGGCTCACTGATGGCCTCGCCGATCGTCTGCTGCGGATCGAAACTGGTCGCCGGATCCTGGAAGACGAAGCCGATGTCCTTACGGAGGCGGCGAAACTTCTTCTCCTTGAACCCCCGCATCTCCATGCCCAGCACCCGCAGGGAACCGCCGGTGACCTCCTCCAATCCGGCCATCGCCCGCCCGATGGTGGTCTTGCCGGAGCCCGACTCCCCCACCAGGCCGAATACCTCTCCCTCGTGGATCGTCAGGTCCACACCGCGCACGGCCTTGAAAGCCGGGCTTCCAAGGCGACCCGGATACGTGACTTCCATGCCGATGGCCTCCACGACCGCCGGGCGCGCATCGATGTCCAGGAGGTCGCCTTCCGTCAGCTTCGCCGAGGCCGAATGGCGCCCCAGGTGGGGCACAGCGGCCAAGAGCTGCTTGGTGTAGTCCTGCACGGGCGCGTAGAAGAGCTCTGTGGCGGGGGCTCGCTCGATGATCTGGCCCTTGTACATCACCGCGACCGAATCCGCGAGATCCGCCACCACACCCATGTTGTGAGTGATGAGCAGAATCGAGGTGTTGTATTCGTCGCGGATATTGCGCAGCAGCGCCAGGATCTCAGCCTGGACGGTGACGTCGAGCGCCGTCGTCGGTTCGTCCGCGATGATCAGGTCCGCGCCCATGGCCAGTGCCATAGCGATGACGATGCGTTGCTTCTGCCCACCCGAGAACTCATGCGGGTAGTAGTCGATCCGCTTGTCCGGATCGGGGATCCCGACCGTCTTCAGAGATCGGATCGCCTCTTGCCGGATCTGTTTCTTCGTCAGCTTGGGATTGTGGGCGCGAAGGCCCTCCCCTATCTGCCACCAGATCGGATAGACAGGGTTGAGGGACCCGGAGGGCTCCTGGAAGACCATCGACACCTGTTCGCCTCGCAGCCTACGGAGCTTCGCCCCGTGCAGGCCGACGACGTCGGTGCCTTCCACCAGTATCGCGCCGGTCGCCGTCGCCGTCTCCGGGAGCAGGCCCAGAATCGAACGAGAGGTCACCGACTTTCCGGACCCGGACTCGCCCACGAGAGCGAGGATCTCACCCGGGTCCAAGAAGAGGGACACGCCGTCGACGGCACGGACGTCGCCGTGATCAGTGGCGAAGGTGATGCCCAGATCGACGATCTTGAGACGCCGTTCCGTCGCCATCTCCGCTTCGAACTCCTCGCGCGTGTATGGCTTTCCGTCGAAGCCTCGCTGAGGCTCCTGCCACTGCTGCTCACTCATCTGTCTCCTCCTTAGCCGGCGGCGTTGACGGAGCCCGTGCCGTCGTGGCAGTTCCCACCTCGGGAGCCGCCGGCGCCTGGGACCTGGCGCGACGATGGCCTCTCTTGACGCCCTTACGGGTCCGCAGGCGCGGATCGTTGAGGTCGTTCATGGACTCGCCCACGAGCGTGATCCCGAGAACGGACAGAACGATGGCCAAGCCGGGGAAGATGGCGGTCCACCAGATCCCCGAGGTCACATCGGCGACGGCGCGGTTGAGGTCGTATCCCCATTCGGCCGCCGCAGTCTGTTCGATTCCGAAGCCGAGGAATCCCAGGCCCGCGAGGGTCAGGATCGCCTCGGAGCAGTTGAGGGTGAAGATCAGCGGAAGCGTACGCGTGGAGTTGCGGAGCACATGGCCGAACATGATCTTGCGGCGCGGAGCCCCGATCACCTTGGATGCTTCGACGAAGGGCTCCGCTTTCAGGCGCACGGCTTCCGCTCGGATCACTCGGAAATACTGCGGGATGAACACCACGGTGATGGAGAGCGCCGCAGAGAGGATCCCACCCCACGCGCTGGACCGTCCGCCCGCGATCACGATCGAGAGAACGATCGCCAGGAGCAGTGACGGGAAGGCATAGATGGCGTCGGCGATCATCACCATCGTCCGATCCAGCCAGCCACCGATATAACCGGAGATCACGCCGAGGATGATGCCGATGATAGCGGAGGCAAGCACCGCGCACAGAATGACGGCGACAGCGGTCCGCGTCCCCCATATGACCCTGGAGAACACATCGAATCCGGACACCGTCGTGCCCCAGATGTTCCGCGAGTTCGGAGGTTGCTGGGTGCCGAAGGCGCCGGAGGCGTCTGCCTGAGCCGCCCATCCGTACGGGGCGATCAGCGGAGCGAATATGGCCGTGATGAGGAGAACGGCAGTGAGCACGATTCCCGCGATGAGCATCCCCCGCTGCAGGCCGTGGGAACGGCGAAGATCGGCGATGACCGGCAGACGCAGGTACCAGGGGTCTCGTTTGGGAGCCGTGGTGATCTCGTCGGATACTTCGATACTCATCAGTACCTCACTCTCGGGTCGACGAGCGCCGCGATGACGTCGACGATGAAGTTGATGACGGCCACGACCACCGCGATCATCATGACGATGCCCTGTACGGCGACGTAGTCGCGCGAGGCCATGTACTGCGCCATCATGAAGCCAAGACCCTTCCACTCGAACGTGGTCTCGGTCAGCACCGCGCCGCCAAGGCTCATGGCGATCTGCATTCCCATCACCGTGATGACGGGGATGAGAGCCGGACGCAGACCATGCTTGCGGACAAGCCTGGACTCGCCCACACCCCGCGAGCGCGCCGAATCGATGTAGGGCTGCTCGAGCGTCCCGATGAGGTTGGTGCGTACCAGGCGGAGGAAGATACCTCCGGTCAGCATGCCCAAGGCGATGGCCGGAAGGACTGCGTGCAGCAGCACGTCGCCGATGAGTTCGGTGTCGCCCAGACGAATCGCGTCGAGCAGATAGATACCGGTGGGGTTCGAGATGCGCGCCATCTCCAGCTCCCCCTGGCTCGAGGCACGCCCCGCGATCGGGAAGATGCCGAGATTGACCGAGAAGACGAGCTTGAGGATGAGCCCCATGAAGAACACGGGAGTTGCGTAGCCGAGTATCGCCATGACTCGCAGCAGCGCGTCCGGCCAGCGATCGCGGAAACGTGCTGCCACCATGCCCAGGGGGACGCCCACGATAAGGGCAACCACAAGCGAGTACATCACCAGCTCGAAAGTAGCGGCACCGTATGTCGAGAGTATCTCCGTAACCGGCCGGTTATCGGAGAAGGTCGTCCCGAAGTCCAGGTGCAGGATGTTCCACAGGTATTCGAAGTACTGCACGATCAGCGGCCGATCGTATCCGGCTGCGCTGATGCGTTCAGCAAGCTGATCGGGAGGCAGGCGTCCGCTCATGGCGGCGGTGATCGGATCACCGGTGGCGCGCATGGCGAAGAAGACGACGGTTACGAGGATGAACACCGTCGGGAAGATAAGGAGGAAGCGGATGAAGAGATAGCGTCCGAGTCCTCCACCCGAACGCTTCTTCTTACGTGAGGACACCGGTGGCGTGACCACCATGGATGTCGTAGTGGGGACCGTCGGCTCCACTGGTGATTCACTCATGTTCTCCCCTTTGCAACGGCCTCGTCGGGCGTGAGTGAAACGAGGCCATAATGAGGGCGGGAGGAAGCCCGCTGCGTCAACGGGCTTCCTCCTGCATTGCCCACGTGGGTGGACGAGTTCGTCTTACTTGGTCAGCGGCGCGAGGCGGAGCTTGAAGGATGCGTCGAGCTGTACGCCGGAGACGTCCGTCCCGGTCACGGCGATCTGCTTGCCTTGCAGCAGGGGCAGCGTGGAGATGTCGTCCGATACCAGATCCTGGATCTGCTCGAGCTTGGCCACTCGCTCATCTGCATCCGAGGTGGAGACCTGTTCGCTGATGAGAGCCTGAACCTCGGCATTGTCGTAGTGGTTGGCGAGGAAGTTGTCCTTGGTGAAGAACGGCGTCAGATAGTTGTCCGGATCGGAGTAATCCGGGAACCATCCCAGCTGATAAGCAGGGTAGACATCGGCAACGCGGTCCTTGGAGTACTGCACCCACTCAGTCGACTGGAGATCCACGGTGAACAGGCCGGAGGCCTCCAATTGGTTCTTGACCATCGCATACTCGTCGCCCGAGGACGGCCCGTAGTGATCGGGGCTGTACTGCAAGGAGAGCTGAACGGGAGTCTCCACGCCGGCGTCGGCAAGGCGCTGCGTGGCCTTCTCGACGGAAGGCCCACCCTCTCCGTCGCCGTACTTCGTCTTGAAGTCCTCCGTGGCGCCGTTGACGCCCTCGGGAATATAGGAGTAGAGCGGGGTGTACGTGCCCTTGTAGACCTCGTCGGCGATTGCTTCGCGGTCGACGAGATCGGCAATGGCCTGGCGAACCGCCTGCGCCTTCGCCTCATCGGGCTCCGCGGTGGAGGCCCCATAGGGATTCGTGTTGAAGTTGAAGACGGTGTAGCGGATTTCTCCACCGGGGCCTTCGACGAGTGCCACGTTGTCGAGCCCAGAAAGCGACTCGATGTCGGTTGCCGAAAGCGAACGATAGGCCACATCGATGGCGTTCTTCTCGATGTCGAGCCTCATATTGGAGGCATCGGCATAATAGCGCAGCGTGACGCCGTCGTTCGCGACGTCACCGAGGGAGCCCTGGTAATCGGCGAACGGCTCGAAAGATGTCAGTTCGTTGGCACGGTAGCTGGCGATGCTGTACTGGCCCGCAAATGGCTTCTCCTTGACGATATCCGCGTCGGACAGCAGCTCTTCGGCGGGGAAGACGTCCTCGTCGACGATCGGGCCGGCGGGGCTCGTGAGAATCTGGGGCCAGGTCTGGTCGTTCTCACTCTTCAGGTGGAAGACGACGGTCGTATCATCCGGCGCCTCGATGGAATCCAGCTGGCCGAGCAGGCTGGAGGGGCCGTTGGGATCCGCGATCGCCAGCTGACGCTCGAAAGTGAACTTGACATCCGACGAGGTCAGTTCGTTTCCGTTGGCGAAAGTGAGATCGGGCTTGAGCGTTACGGTGTATTCCGTTGGAGCAGTGAATTCAGCGGATTCGGCGATGTCAGGTTCAGGCGTCATGTCCTCGGCACCGGGCGCGGTGTTGAGCAGGAACGGGTAGACCTGATTCATGATAAAGAAAGAGCCGTTGTCGTATGAGCCGGCAGGGTCGAGACTGACCACCTTGTCGGTCGTGCCCACGGTGAGCCCGCCCTCCGAGGAAGCACCGCCATTGGTGCCCTCCCCGCCATCATCTGTTGAAGCACAACCAGCGGCGAGCGCCAGCACGGCACCTGTTGCCGCTACGCTTCGAATAAATCTGCGTGACATGAGATTCCCTTCATAAAACTCCGCGGAAACCTGGAAGATTCGCGGAGAACACCACGATGCGAATGGTGATGCCCCTCATATTGTGCTTCTCCGTGCGAATTCCAAAGGGCGTCTCACCCTTTGGCGCACGTTCATCGCGATACGGGTGACGCTTACAGCCCGGTGTAGGCCTCAGGCTGGGACGTCAGTCTTACGAAACCAACATAATTCATCCCATATTTCGGGACGGTTTCGCGGGGGTAAAAGCTTGGCGCAGACGCATGAGTGCTGGTGAACGGGTGGGGCCGCGCAGATTCGAAGAGGTCACGGTTTGCGCGAGAGGCCACGGTTACACCAGTGTCAAATAGGTGGCCTCTCGCCAGAAGTGTAGCCTCTTGCCGGAAACGTGCCTCCAGCAGTGTCCCGGTGCAGGACACTGTGATGCGGCAAGACATCACAGAGTGCCCCCAGCAGGACTTGAACCCGCGACCAAAGAATTATGAGTTCCCTGCTCTAACCAGCTGAGCTATGGGGGCGCATCCGAGATCCGCGAAATCGGACCGTTCTAGTATATCGGCATACCCGGCACCGATTTCCAATTGGAAGCCTAGGTGGTCTGCTCTTCACACATGCGCCGCTGGGATTCGAGCTCGATGAGCCGCGCGAACAACTGGCCGTAGCGTTCATCCTGCGGCGAGGTGCGCTGCAACTCGGAGCGCAGATCCGCGATCTGGCGGGTGATCCCCTGCTTGATCAGCGAGACCGAGATGCTCCACACGTAGTGGCTCAACCGTTCGGGCCTCGATTCCGAGAGACCTTCCACTGCCAGCTGGGTAACGGCTCCCGCCACCACGCCGTCCGCCTGCTCGGCGATCTGATCCACGTACCAGGCCGCCGCATCGGCTGCCGCACGCTCCTCAGCCACACCCTGGGCCCGCAGGAGATCCAGCCTCCGTGTGAAGCACTGCGTTCCGCCGACCGCCCGGATAGCGTCGTGGACCCTGCGGTGAACGGGCACGGTGAAGGTCTGGGAAGGCAGATTGTCCATCCCCGCCTGCGCGGCATACCCCGGTAGCTGCAGGTAGACCTCCAAGGCCTCGCGCTCGACTCGTTCCACCGGATCGCGCAGGCGCTCGCGCGGCGGGAGCAGCACCCGCCCATC
>JAZDRN010000006.1:0-22348 GCA_047501485.1 Actinomycetaceae bacterium L2_0104
GCCGGGGGGGGGGGCGGTGGGGGGGGGCGCGGGGGCGCGGCCTCTAAACAAACAAAAAAACCCCGCGCGGGGGGGGGGGGGGGGGGGGGGCCCCCCCCCCCCCCCCCCCCCACCCCGGGAGAGAAGAACCTACTTGATGGCACCCATATCGAACTCGGCAGCATCCTCGATCGGTGCCGACACGTCGCCATAGGCCTGGTAAGCATAGGCGCCGTAGCTGTAAGAATCGGGCCCCTTGGTCGGCACCATCGTGGGGATGATCCCGAGAACCTTTCCATCGACGGTCTCCAGGGCTTCGAGCGCACTGGCAAGCTCGTCCTTGCGGCACTTGCCCGCAGCGGACACCAGAACGGCTCCCCCGGTCCGGGTGGAGAGGATCGCCGCATCCGTCACCACCAGCACCGGGGGTGCGTCGATGATGATGTAATCGAAGTGGGCCGTGAGGGTCTCCAACACCCGAGCCATCGCCGAGGAGCCCAGCAGCTCTGAGGGATTCGGGGGGATGCGGCCGGACGGCAGGACGAAGAGCTGCTTGCGTCCCCACTGCTGCAGGGCGTCTTCGAGGGTGGTGCGGCCGATCAGAAGGTCGGAGAGTCCGATACCGCCTTCGATGCCGAGCAATTTGGAGATTCTCGGCTTGCGGAGATCGGAGTCGATGAGGACCACGCGTGCTCCGGCATCCGCCATGACAATGGCGAGGTTGGCGGCAGTGGTGGATTTTCCCTCGCCCGGTCCGGCCGAGGTGATGACGATGCTCTTCGAGTCGTCCTCCACGTTGAGGTAACGGAGATTGGTACGCAACGCCCGATACGATTCCACGAGGGGGTTGCGGGGGTCTTTCAGAGCGATGAGGGGGCGCTTCTCAGCGTCCTTATCCTTGGCAATGGTTCCGAGGATCGGGAGATCGGTGATCGCCGCGATATCGTCCTTCGAGCGGACGCGGGTGTCGAGAAGAGTTCGTAGGAATGCGATGGCGACGCCCAGCACCAAACCGAGGAACAGACTCAATACCAAGCTCCTCGGGACGTTGGGGCTCGCGGGTGCCTCGGGCTCGCCAGCAGGCCGAATGGTATCGATCTGCACCCGGGTGGGAGAACCGTCCGAGGCTCGCTCGAGTTGGTTGGAAATGACGTCGGCGAACACTTCACTTGTCTTGTTCGCAATCACCGCCGCAGTCGCCGGGTCCTCATCGGTCACGTTGATGTCAATCAAAACGGTGTCCTTGGGCGAACTCGCTGTCACACGTTCACCCAACTCATCCGACGTCTCGGGTAGCCCCAGATCGGAGATCACACGATCCATCACCACAGTGCTGTTCACCACCGAAACGTACGAGGTGACAGCCTGCCTGGCGAAAGTCGATCCTTGGGTCAAGTCCACAGCCGAGGTTTCTCCGGTTCGAACCGACACGAAGAGCTGCGTCGAGGCTTCGTACATTGGCGTCCGCGTCAGGGTCCAGGCCGCCGTACCACCGAGAGTGATCAGGATCGTGGCCAGTATCAATGTCCCGTTCTTGCGAAGAACGGTGAGAAAATCACGCAAGTCCAAGGCTAGTGCTCCTCGTAAGTGTGTTGGCCTGCACGAAAGATCCACAGCCCCACGTATTTGAATTGTCATTTCCAGTCAAGAATCTACTACAAGCATTCGCGGTAGCCTGAGGACGGAGTTTCCAGTTCGTAATCCCTCGCGCAACACATTGAACAAACATCACATCACCTCTCGGGAGCCACCTGCGCTCGGATCGGAAGTACTTGCTCTGAAAGTCCTCCAAAGATGAAGTATCCTGCCCAGTTCCTTCCACGACAACCCATAATGGACACCCAACGCGCAACAATAGGCCGCAGCGGCGAACATGGGCTGCAGCTGCAGCGTCGCCAAGAGGAACAAGCCGGTCAGCAACAAGTCCGAGATTATCCCTCGCCTCCAGGGGACCTGGAAAAACCCGCTCACAATTCTCTCGGCCATGATACTTCTCAAAAGGATTGCCAAGAGTGTGGCAACCAGCGAAAGGAACACACTCTCCACGACATAGACCGCAACGACGACGCCCACGAGTGAGAAGAGCGTGCTCACCGCATTGATGGCCAGCAGCACGCCCTCCTTGCGCATCACCTTGAGGAAGGTGCCTCCCAGGAGGCTCATCTTGCTGTCGAACAAACAGACTGGTAGCAGCACGCCAAGGTACAAGACAGTCTCTCCATACTGCGGAAGCCATTTGTTCACGAGGAAGGTCAGCGGGAAGTAGCCCAGGTAGATCAGGGGCAAGGTCAGGCCGAGGACCTTTTGCAGGCTCGCGAAAGTGCGACCGAGTGTCTCCGGCGCCGTCTGTCTGAGCGCCGGAAAGAGCACCATCGACAATTGCATGACGAATGCCAGGAAGAAAGTCACCAACGACAGAGCAAAGGAAACCTCGCCGAATGTATTGATACCCCATTTGTCATCAATCGCAAACCTCATGACACCCAAGATGAGCATGCTGGCGATATTGGCCAGAACCAGCTTGATTCCGATACGCATGCTGGAGAACGACAGACGCAGGGTCTCGCGCACCGGAAGAGGCTTCGCCTTCAGGAAGTCCTGCGCCTTGCTGATGCAGAACAGCAGCGCGAGCAGCTGGGCAAAGACATAGAACCCAATGTACCAGAGCGATGAGGAGCTCCTCGAGAGGAGAAGAACAATGAGGGGCGGCAAGAAGGACAAACGGCTGATTATCGTGGCGTACGAATAGAGCTTCGTTTCGTTGAGCGCTTGGAACAGATATCCCAGGAATCCGGAAAGGTTGAAAACGATCGTGTATAAGCCAAGCGCGAGGCAAACCTCTCTGCGGCTGGGATCGGCCACCGCAAACCATGCACCGCCGAGGATTGCGAGCGAGAAGAACAGCTGCATTGCACAGCAGAAGTAGAATTGGGCACCCACCCTTCTCTTGTCGATCGAGAGACGACTCATGCCTCCGGCCCAAAGGTAAACCCCATCGTTCAAACCAAGGGTAAGAAGCCCCGCGTAGCTTGAATAGAAAATGAAAAGCTGCCAATATCCGAATTCGCTGATGTTCAAAAACTTGGGGACCAGAAACGTGATGAACACACTCATCAGCAAGGAGGCAAGTTGGGCGAGCAACGCGACGGAGAAGTTGCTGAACAGCCTACGGAGGTCCATGGATCTACCGTGCCGAATCCGAATTCCCGACACCTGCAGAGTGTTTGGGAAGCACGGCAAGCAGCTCGGGGCTCAGGGAGAAACTCAGCTCCGCAATGTGTTCCATGATGAAATCCTCATCGATTCGGTCGAAATCCACCTGACGCAATGCTTCACGAGTTTCCTCGTCGAAACGGTACCGGATGACTCGCGCGGGAACGCCGCCTACGATGGCATAGGCGGGCACGTCCTTGACGACCACACTACCGGCGGCGACGACGGCTCCCTGACCTAGCCTCACGCCGGACAGAATGAGTGCATCGGTACCGATCCACACATCATCGTCGACGACGATGCGTCCGCGGGACGAGGCCTCGACCCTGCCCGTGAAGCGTTTCCTGAACGGGAATGTCGAAAATGAGTTGACGTCATGATTGCCGCCACACACGAAGTGAACATTGGCCGCGATAGAACAGAAGCTACCTATTCGAAGTCCCTCGTCCGTTGCGCCGAAGAATGAGGCATTTATCCGGCCGTAGCTGAAACGACCAACGGTGACCCGTGAGACGTCGAAATATCGTCCCATTGAGGTGCTGTTGTGGCGATTGCGCATTCGCCACTTGGCACGGGTCAAGGGCATCGCCCCTCTTCTGAAAACTCGCCGCACAATTCCGCTCATGATTCAGATCCCTCGAACCGGGCCAATTGGCTGCGAACCATAGAATTCACGTCGCTCAGGTCCCCTCCCAGGGAGCCTCTGCGAGTCAGCTTCAGAAACAGGAAGGCGGCGTAATAGTAAGCAAGCAAAGGCAGAATTCTCATCCTCGAAACTCCAAGATACTTGCGACAGTACACGAGGTCACTTCTGAGTCTATTGGAGAACGTGGTGAATGATGTCTGCCGCTGTGCGAGGGAGTGATCGTGAGTCGCGATGGCGTCGGCTACATACAGGCAGCGAAAGCCCGCAGCAGCCGCATTGTGCCCCCAGACAACCTCCTCCGAGTAGAGAAAGAAATCCTCGTCGAACAAACCGAAAATTTCGAAATACTTCCGGTCGAAGAGCACGCAGCAGCCCGACACGGTGGCGCAATAGCTGTCCCGACTGCGATCGGAATCCAGGCCGAAGTATCTTCTGGCACAGAAGTTCCACTTGAGCCGCGCCACCGGATATTTGGTGAAGTACAACGCCTTCAGACCATGGGGCAGGAAACGCTGCGCATAGCGATCCGTTTCTCCGCTGGCGTCGAGAATCCTGGGACCGCAGAAAAGTACATCCGGTTCGTCCGGCATCCGTTTCAGCATGTTGCCCAGGGATCGTTCTGATATCGAGGCATCGGGGTTCACCACCAGCACGTAGTGGCACCCCTCCTCTAGGGCCCTGCTGATCCCGAGGTTGTTTCCCGCTGAATAACCGAGGTTCTCCTCGGCACGGAGCAACTCGATCTGTGGGTGAGAGTCGCTGTACCTCCTTAAGACATCGAAGTCCGGTTTCTCGGAGCAGTTGTCCACCACCAGCACGCGAGGACGCAGCTCAAATCCAAGCAAATCCTCACAAAGTTGAACAGTCAGTTCTGCGCTGTTGTAATTGAGGACAACAGCGGCAACTTCAGACGATGGCATGTCTCTCCTCGTATTCTCTTCGTTCGCCCACACTGGCCATGATCACCCAGAACAAGAAATCTTTGTTCATGACAAACAAACCAGGTTCGAGCATGCTGTCGAGGATCATAAAAAGAACTGCCAGCCGAACTCCATTCGTCTCGGAGCCCGCCGGTATGTTCCGGTACGCAATGAATATCGCGAGGCCGTATGCCACGAGATTGAACAGGCCGCCTTGGTAGAGTGCCTCCAGCACGAGGTTGTGCGGCCGCATCCCAGCATAGTTCTCAAACCCTCCCTCGTAGGGAAGGGTGCCGTTTCCCAACCAGAAATTCTGCCCTACCTCCCCAAGGTAGTGCTGATAGATGATCGTGCGCTGCGTTGTGGCCGATGTGACATCACCGGCCAGCAGATCACCTCCGGCCTTGACCACACGAGCAAAAATTCCTTCGAGGGAACCGGCGAAGCTGTCGAAGGCGAATACAGCTGCGGCAAGCAGGAATGCGACCAGGAGAGCCACCAGGACCACGGAACTTCTCCGAAGTCTGATCCGGGAACTTTGCCTGAGGAGCCAGAAGACCATCAGACATACAAGAACCAAGTAGTTGCCGGTTGACGACAGCATGAGTGCTGCCAGGGCAACCAACACCAACCAGGAGCTCCTCGCACGTCTCGATTCTGTGCCAAAAGCTAGAAACAGGCCGAGCATCGACAAGAGCATCGCAATAGAATTCGAATTCCCCGCGGGCAGTTCGATCAAGTACTTCCTGACCGCCACGCCCCCCGCTCCCGAGTTTGCGAAGAACAGCCACGTCGCCTGCAGGAAGAGAACGACGAAAGTGAGAGCGAAGAGGCGTTGCAAGCATTCACGGAACCGGCTGTCAGATGCCAACAGTCGGACGGAGGAGTAGCCCACAAGTGCGACAATCGCCGAAAAGAAAGCAGAATTGAGCCACTCCCCGTCTGCGCCACGCACACCGAGAAGTCCGAGCAACGCCAACCAGGGTATCCTGAAAGCAAGACAACCCTCGACAAGAGTCACACGCGGCCGCTCGAACCACATCGGAAGGGCAGCGACTACGAGGAGGAGCAAACCTGTTGATGCAAATAGGAGTTGCCATTGCAAACTGGTGATAAAAAGCAGTTGGAAAAGAAACACGGTGATGCCACCCAGTGCAATCCTGCCGCACTGCTTTCTCCGGCTCACCACCTGGGCAAGCACTTCAGCGGGCACTAAAGCCTCCAGTAACGATAACCTGACCCACTGATGACCTCAGGGGAGACAACTCCCTTGACATCAAGCAGAATCTTCTGCTCGTGGGAATCTTCAGCGAACAGGGCGTTGAGTTCAGGGCGGCCGAGTTCCCGAAAGTCGGTATGGGCAACAGCGATGATTACGCATTCGGCATCGCGAACCCGCTCCAGTGGGAGGAGTTCAATGCCGTACTCGGCACGTACGGAATCTTCGCTCGCCCACGGATCCACCACGCAAATGTCCACCCCGTACTCTTCCAGTCGACGTATCACGTCTACTACTTTGGTATTCCTCGTGTCGGGACAATCTTCTTTGAAAGTGATCCCCAGAACAGCAACACGCGTCCCCTTCGGTGCCTTACCGGAGAGAATTATCTGGCGGATCGCGGCATCCGCCACAAATTCACCCATACCGTCGTTGACTTTGCGTCCTGAAGCAACGATCTGACTGTGATATCCCAGCCGTTCAGCCTCATACGTGAAGTAGTAGGGGTCCACACTTATGCAATGCCCACCCACAAGGCCTGGACGAAAACCCAGCGCATTCCACTTGGTGTTCATACCGTCAACCACCTCGTTGGTATCAATACCCATCCGATCGAATACCATCGCCAGCTCGTTCATGAACGCAATGTTGATATCTCGCTGGGAGTTCTCCGCAACCTTGATGGCCTCGGCCGTCCGGATCGAGGAGACGGGGTGAGTCCCCGCTTCAACGACGAGGTCATAGATGTGCCGCGCTACCTCAACGGTCACTTCGTCGGTTCCCGACACCACCTTGGGAATTGTACGAAGTGTATGAACCCTATCTCCGGGATTGATCCGTTCGGGACTATAGCCAACCTTGAAGTCCTCTCCACATCGCAAACCGGACTCGGCTTCAAGAATTGGGACACACACGTCCTCCGTAACTCCCGGATAGACGGTCGATTCAAAAATGACGATAGAACCCGGAACCAAATTATGTCCCACGATACGAGAAGCGCTTTTAACCGGTGTCAAATCAGGCGCCTTATTCGCATCTACAGGAGTTGGCACGGCGACAACGTGGAACCGGGCCTCACGAAGACGGGAAGGGTCAGAGGTGAACTGCACGCTGGTATTGCTCACTGCACTGTCTCCCACCTCGTTGGTCAGGTCAACGCCCGACCGATACGCCTCAATGCGACGCTCATCGATGTCAAGACCTATGACCTTGATCTTCTCCGCAAAGGCAATGGCCAACGGCATTCCAACGTAACCGAGACCGACGACGGATAGTTTCTCCTCGCCAGCAATCAGGCGGTCATAAAGCTTCTCAAACATCAGATCTTGCCCAGTCTCTTCGTCGTCGCATGGAACATTTGCCAGAACAGGCAGTATGCTGCGTAAGGCTTCTTCAACTGCTCGACCTCCGTGTATAGCCGCCAAGTGTTCCTGACAGCATCAACCTTGTTGGCCGACAACGATCCCGCACGTTTTCTGTTCGCCGCGAGGACTTCGTCATAGCCGTGCAGGGGGCCGACGGAACGAATGACTCTCAGCCATGTCGCTGCATCCTGACGCTTGCGGATGTCGGGCATTTCCAACAACACGCGTGAGACGAGTTGTGTATCGAACATGATGGTGTGGGAGCACGTGGGTGGTTTTTTGAGAAACCGCCTATAGGAAACCAGCTTGTCTACATGGACATAGTTTCTGTGGCTTCCATCTTCATTAACCGTCTCGTACGAGGTGAAGCAGGCGCCGATGCTGTTGCGGGTCATGTAGTCGATCTGCGCCTCGAGCTTGTCCGGGAACCAGTAGTCGTCCGAATCTAAGTAGGCGATGTAGCGTCCCCGAGCCTGCCCGAGAGCTCGATTTCGCGCTTTGGCCGCGCCCATGTTGGTGGACTGGCGCAGCACTCTGAACCTGGAATCAGAGGCGCTGTAACGGGAAGCAACCTCGAAGGAATCGTCGCTGCTGGCATCGTCCACCAGAATCGCTTCCCAATCGAGGAACGTCTGGGCCAACAGCGAATCCAACGTTTCCCCCAGATAATCCTCAGAGTTGAAAAGAGGAATGATCACACTGACAACTGGCATTAGGTGTGCACTCTCTTGTCGGCCCGGTATGACACGCGGACGGTCCCTGAATCCAGATCCACGCTTAGCGCAGTACACGAGTTGAAAAACTCGTTCATCAATAGGCTCCTTTGCTCGTAAGAACCGCTCTGATAGTCCTGAGCAAAATCATCATGTCTCCAGTCAGCGACCAGTTCTCCACATAATATTGATCGAGTCGCACGCTATCCTCCCACGACAGATTCGACCGACCGCTTACCTGCCACAGGCCCGTGATTCCAGGCTTCACAAGCAACCGCCGAGTAGCCCAATCGTCGTATCTTGCGACTTCTTTCGGGAGTGCCGGACGAGGGCCGACAAGCGACATCGAGCCACCGATGACGTTGAAGAGCTGGGGCAGCTCGTCCAGCGAATACTTCCGCAGGAAACGTCCTATCCTGGTAACCCGCGGGTCATCCTTCATTTTGAAGAGAATGCCATTGCCGTCGGAGCTGGACTGCAATGCGGCGAGTTTCACCTCGGCATCCACCACCATGGAACGGAACTTCAGCATCTCGAAGCGCTCTCCATTCCTGCCCACCCGTTCCTGTCGGAAAATGACAGGGCCACCATCTCTCTTCACGAGCAGGGCGATGATCGCCAACAGCGGCGAGAGCAGGAGAAGAAGCAACAACGACAGGAAGACATCGCTTATCCGCTTATTCCAGTATTTGAATCCTGAGAACTCCGCATAATCGATATGGATGAGTGGAAGTCCTGCAACCGGGCGGGTGTGAATCCTCGGGCCTGCGATGTCCGTCAAAGCGGGAGCCACGACTAGATCAATGCCACGTTCCTCTGCTGCCCAGCCCAGCTCCCGCATGGCCCGAGGAACAAGCCGATCTTCCCCGGTGATGATGATCGTATCGACGTCGACCTCATCCACAGCCGCGATGATAGAAGGCGCCGAGAAGTCGGTGGAGAACACCGGTTCACTCCACATATCTCCGGGACCGTGGGGACCCGCGATGATACCCGCGATCGTGATACCCGCTCCTGGTCCCCGCGACACCTGCTTCGCAACATGACTGGCCTGGGCTAGCTCCCCGACGACGACCGCTCGATCCAGGCAATTGCCCTCGCTCCGCATCCGGTAGAGCCATTTGCGCCACAGCCAGCGGGAAACCAGAAGAAGCAAGAGGCCGGCGGGAAACGAGATCAACAGGTATCCGCGAGAGATGCTCAGCCTGAACAGAAGGTCGACGATAGCCAGTACCCCGAAAAGACGGATCGTGGCTTCCACGATCCGTTTGTATTCCGATACCCCGGTACCCGTGATCTTATGATCACGGGTACCCCGGAGTGAGAGGCTGAGCATCCACCCGAAAATCAGCAGGCTGGACAATGCTGTATATGTCACCCGGACATCGATTCCAGGTATCCACGAAACCGAGTACTCGTCAGCCTCCGTGCCGAACCGCAGGAACTGAGCACCGAAAACCGCCAGGGAGACGATCAAGAGATCTGAGACACGGAGGTAATTCCGGTAACGGGTTCTCCATGGCTTCTCGGCTCGGGGAGCCTTCTGGCGAACCGAGGGTTTCATCGGCTCCGTCGTCGAGAGAACATCAATGGCATCCGCCTGTTCGGCTCCCGTCAGCACCGGGAGTCCCCCAGCCGGATCGCGTTCAATAGGCCCATTAAGCATTGCGGGCTTAGCCAAGCGTAAAGTACTGAGAAGTCCTCAAAGCCAACTCCTTCAGTGTCGGTTTAATAGCACCGACGTGTATCGAAATGAATACTCAGCAAGCTAACAGAGAGTACCCAGCTTCAGCCATACCCCCTGCCGTTCCCGAATATCCGCCACCTGGCAGGATAATTCGGCTCCGAGACCGAACTCACGTCACTGACCGGCGCGACTTCCCACGGGCTTCGTCGTCTATGTAGATTGTTCAACTGGATAGACTCATCCCTATCACCGCTTCCATACGCGCGCAGGACAAAGGAAAACACATTGGCATCTCAGAAAAGATCGATCGTCGTCGCTGGAACAGGTTACGTCGGCCTCTCCTTGGCAGTCCTGCTCGCTCAGCACAACCGTGTAACCGCAGTCGATGTCGTCCCCGAGAAGGTGGAACTTCTCAAGCGCCGTCGTTCACCCATCAAAGACGCAGAGATCGAAGAGTACCTAGCCAACCGCGATCTCGATTTCACCGCGATACTCAGTGACGAGGATTCGTACAAGGGGGCGGAATACGTCGTCGTCGCCACCCCTACCAATTACGATCCGGATAAGAACTTCTTCGACACTCGGTACGTCGAAGAAGTCATCGAACTCGTCCTGGCCACCAATCCGGACGCCGTGATCGTCGTGAAGTCAACGGTTCCCGTGGGCTATGCGGAGGGGCTCTGCGAGCGCTACCCACGCGGGAAGTTCCTCTTCAGCCCCGAGTTCCTGCGCGAGGGTCATGCACTGTACGACAACCTGCACCCCAGCCGAATCATCGTGGGGTTCCCGCAGGGGTCGGCATTCACCGAGGAACTGACCGCGGCGGCAGAGGAATTCGCCCGACTTCTTCAGCAGGGGGCGATCGACACCGACGTCCCGACGCTCATCATGGCGTCCACCGAGGCCGAGGCCGTCAAGCTCTTCGCCAACACCTACCTGGCACTTCGCGTCGCCTACTTCAATGAGCTCGACACCTACGCGGCCGTGCGCGGCCTCGACTCCTCCCAGATCATCCGGGGAGTCGGCTTCGACCCGAGGATCGGCAGCCACTACAACAATCCCTCCTTCGGCTATGGCGGCTACTGCCTTCCCAAGGACACGAAGCAGCTCCTGGCCAACTATCAGGATGTCCCGCAGAACCTGATCGCCGCGATCGTAGAAGCCAACCGGACGCGCAAGGACTTCATCGCGGATGAGATCCTCTCCCGGATCGTCTCCCTGGATTCCGAGTCGCGCGGTTCGATGGCGCAAAGCATCGACGCGGTGGTCGCGACCTCGAAACCTGTTGTGGGCATCCATCGTCTGGCGATGAAAACTGGCTCAGACAACTTCCGGGCGTCCTCTATTCAGGGCGTCATGAAGCGCATCAAGGCCAAGGGAATTCCCGTCATCGTCTACGAGCCGTCCCTGGAAGACGCCGAGTTCTTCGGCAGCGAGGTGACCCACGATCTCGAGTCGTTCAAGGAACGCTGCACCGTGATCGTGGCGAATCGGTGGGCCGAGGAGCTGGCAGACGTGGAGAAGAAGGTCTACACGAGGGACCTGTTCCGCAGGGACTGACGTTCCGACTCGTCGTATCACCGCAGCGGGATCACCCAGTGGCGCTCCGGCTGATCTTTCCAAACATATCTGCGGATCTCGCCAAACGCGTGCCCCGCGGCTCGCTCCTAGCCGAATCCGAGCGGATTGCGCGATTGCCAGTTCCAGCTGTCCTTGCACGCCTGGACGACGGACCGCTTCGCCTCCCATTCCAGCTCCCGCCTGGCGAGATCGGGCGACGCATAGGACGAAGCGATGTCCCCGGGCCGACGCTCCACGATCTCAAATGGGATCTCGCGTCTCGCTGCCTCCTTGAAAGCGGCGATCACTTCCAGCACCGAGACCCCGCGGCCCGTTCCGATGTTGTAGGCCTTGTAGACATCGGGGTGATCGATGTGCGATAGGGCCGCCACATGCGCCTTCGCCAGATCGACCACGTGGATGTAATCGCGCACGCCCGTGCCATCCGGGGTGTCGTAGTCATTGCCGAACACGGCTAGGCGCTCACGCCTACCCACCGCCACCTGGGTGAGGTACGGCATCAGGTTATTGGGGACCTCATTCGGATCCTCGCCGATCAGGCCAGAGGGGTGGGCACCGACCGGATTGAAATAGCGCAGTGCGGTGATCGCCCATCCCGCCCCGGTGGCCACCACGTCCTGCAGGATCTGCTCGATCATCACCTTCGTCCAGCCATAGGGGTTCGTGGCATGGAGTGGCAGGTCCTCGGTGAAGGGAGGATCCAGGGCTTCGCCGTAGACGGTGGCCGAGGAGCTGAACACCAGATTCCGCACGGAATGGTCCTGCATCGCCTCGAGCAGTGCGAGCGTGGAATCGATGTTCGTCCGGTAGTAGCGCAGCGGCTGCGCGACGGACTCGCCCACGGCCTTCAGCCCCGCGAAATGGATCACGGCGCCGACGTCGTGTTTCGCAAAGATCTCGTCGAGCACCGCGCGGTCGCGAACATCGGCCTGGTAGAACGGCGACTCCACTCCGGCGATGATTGCAACGCGGCGCAACGCCTCGGGCGAGCTGTTAGAGAAGTCGTCGATGACAACCGGTTCATACCCGGCGGCGATAAGCTCGATGACCGTGTGCGTGCCGATGAAGCCGGCACCCCCTGTGACCAGAACTTTCACGGGAATCTCTCCTTCGGATGTTGCATCTGAGGCCAGATCGGGACGGGAGAAGCGGGAGGGCAGCTGACCCGTCAGGTGCGGGCTCGATAAGCCGGGAAGAAGGACGTGGGGCCGCCCTCTTCCAGTGTATTCTCGGTTCCCTGTGCGGCAACCAGGAATTCGTAAGCCTTCCGGTCCAGCACCCGCTGCCCGGTGTAGAAGTCACGATCGCCCTGTGGCGCGAAAGCCCGCTTATAACGCTCTATGCCATCGCCGGCCGTGACCCCGCCCCCAAGCACGAAATGTTGCTTGCCGTGGGCCTGGCCCCACTTCATGATCTCCACCTTCAGCAGATCGTTCGGCCGGTGCGGGAAGTAGGCAGGCAGCGTTCCTCCCAGGAACGAATAGACCGATCTCTCCGAGACCAAGGCCAGCTCGGTGGACACCGGCACGCCCTCGAAATAGGCGTGGAAGTAAGCGAATTGTCCGGGAAGCTTCTCATGGATGGACTCGAAGAACTCCCGCGGGAAGAAGAAGTCCTCAGCGGCCGAGTGCCGTTCCATCGTTGCGAAGTAGATGTCGTGGAACGCCTCGAAGTCGCGGCCGTCCTCATCCACAGAGATGGTGATGCCATCCCGTACGGCCTTGTTGACGTTCTTTCGCACCTTCCGATCGAAGCTGGACCACAGGTCCTCGTAGGAACGCTCTAGATCGACGACGATGTGTGGCTTGCGCAGGATCTTCTCCCCTGGATATCGCACATCGAAGGATTTCGAGAGTCCAAAGCCGATGAACTCGGAAACCACACCATTGGCCGCCGCCCACTCATCGACATGAGCCCAGAAACTGCTGGTCTCAGCCTCCGAAGCCGGTGGCCCCCAGGTGGCCGGGCCACCGTAACCGAAAGGGATGGTGATGTCTCGATATCCGGAGAAGCCCGGCATGGAATCGATCTCGCGCAGCACGAAAGGATAGAGGATGTGAGTACCCGCCCCGGTGCGGTAGTCGGCCGCGAGCGCCCGCTCGGAATCGTGGGAGAAGAGAAGGGCGAACTCCGGGTGGGCCTGAACTTCCCGTTCCGGCCATCGGTTCCACACGGTGACCCATTCCTCGCGCTCTGACGGAACGGAGGCGTCCAACACCCGGAACTCTTCTCCCATCTGCTTCACCTCTGTCACCTTCGTAGAGCATGCCGGAAAACCTTGAATTCCCGGCGTTTCAAATACTAATCGAGGATAGGATAAACACCCGTCCCTCCGACGGAAATCGGCCAAACGCTCGCCATGCGGACCATCGGCGGCGCGGCCACAGCGAACCGCCCCATCAACCCATGAAGCAGGGCACTACGGCAACGTCATGTCGCTCTCGACGTTCTCTCCGCCCTCGTAATCGAAGAATCCAACCTCGCCGCCAGTGTAATCCTCGGGCAGTTCGGCGTAGAACCACCCTTCGACGCTCTCGCCAGGTTCTATCTCCTCCAGGCTCTGCACCGACTCTGCTTCATAGATGCCCATCTCTTCCCAGGCCCTATCGCCGTCGCCGAAATACACGGTGATGCCGACATTGGAAGCCGGAGTGCTCGCCGCGTCGCCCTCATTCGTGAAACGCATCTTGATGCCGGACATCTGGAAACCTGGCTCGACTTCCACCGGATTCTCGAGGCCCGCCAGGCGTTCCGAGGCATCGGGCAGGAATTCGAGCTTCTCCACCTTCCAGCTGCCGACGGTCACCGAGCCGTCCGGGTTCTGCCCACTGCCGGTACCCGGAGTGACATCCGGTGACTCTTCAGTTCCAGGGGACGTTTCAGGGGTCGGCGTCGGCGTATTGCTCGCAGGAGCGGAGGAGGGGACGGTGGAGGTCGATGGTGCCGGCGTCGGCTCTGCGTCGTCGTTCTGCGCCCGGACTCCGAAAAATACTCCGACGGCAACGACGGCGACAACCACGATCGTCACGAGCACGGCAATCAACGGCGATCGCCGGTTGCGATTCCCGGGGTTGTAGTAGCCTCCGTTGGAGCCCCCGCCGGGCGGTACGTAACCTCCGCCGGAGTATGCCGGATTAGCACCTCCCTGCGGCCCCCACGCGGACGCTTGCGTCTGATCCGGAGAACCGAAGGGCGACGTCGCCCCACCACCACTGAACGGGCCGCCGCCCGCGTCACCACTGAAGGGGTTGGATGGCCTGGAACCGAACGCGTCGCCGCGCGCGGCAAACTGACCATTACCCTGTGGGTTCCCAGGGGCCTGGGCACCGTTCTGGCCGTAATTGCCGTTCTGGCCATAATTGCCGTTCGGGCCATAGCTCGCCGTGTACCCGGGAGCCTGGTTCTGCCACGGATTGTTCTGCGGCCACGGGTTTCCCTCATTCGGGTCTGGCTGACCCGGCACACGACTCGGTGGGTACTGATCGTTCACGGCCGTTCTCCTTGGTTCCTGGGCTGAAGCTTGGGCCAAGCGTATCCTGGACGGGCACTTCACCGTGAGGGGGAGATGATATACGGGCAGCTAGCGGCGCTGGCGTGCGTCAGACGGCGTCGCGGCTAACGCGCAATCAACAGGACGATTCCTCCGGCCACAATGAATCCAAACAGGCAGGCGCCCCACCACTGAAGGGCCGCCCACCAGGGCGTCCGCTCCATCGTGCCACGCCGCATCGGCAGGATCGTCCCCTCGTTCGAGAGCTGCTTGGGGTGTTTGCGGAATCGCTCGATGAGTTTGCTCTGCTCGGGCGTCACCTCATCGACGTTCGAAAGCTCGCCCATCCCCGGCTCGGATTGCTGCAAGGCGAGCAGGGTACCCACGGGCGGATCCTTAGGGTCCTTGGCATCCACGCCTTTGAGCAGGATGACCGAGCGGAAATTCGGATTGCCGTCCAGAGGGTGCACGATGACGGGCACCAACAGCCCCTGGCTTTTCCCGCCTCGCTGGATATAGCGCTGGAAGGCGGACTCATCGGTGCCGAGAGTACGTGCCACCACCGGAATCCCCTTGGCCTGCTTCGGCTTGATGAGCCACGGGACGAGGAACAGCAGTGCCATCGCGATCATGATTCCCAGGAGGAGCCAGAACTTACCGCCGCGCAGGTCCACTCCCCCGAAAAGCACCGTCACCACGGTGCCGAAACATGTTCCCATGAACAACCCGGTGCCGATACGGCGCAGATGGTCGATGGGACGGTTGGCCGGCACGGCTGCCGCCATGGAGATCTGTTGAACCAGACGTGTACTCGGCACCTTCAACTCCTGAAGTGGTCGATGATTTCCTTTGCCGCGAGCCGCGAAGCCCACCGTGCTCCGATCGTCGAAGCACTGGGACCATACCCGAGCAGATGAATACGCGGATCCGCCGCGACGCGCGTTCCATCCATGACAATACCGCCCCCGTGCACCCGCAATCCAAGCGGCATGAGGTGACGGAGCTCCGCACGAAAGCCGGTGGCCCAGATAATGGCGTCGGCCTGCCAGAACTTGCCGTCTGCCCAGCGCACGCCGTCGGCCTCGATGGCATCGAACATCGGCTTGCGTTTCAGCAAACCGCGCTCGTGCAGGCTCCGTGTGAAATCGTTGATGGGAAGGCCGGTAACAGCGACGACGGCGAGCGGCTTCAGTCCCGCCTCCACCCGTTCGCGTACCCGTTCCTCCACCTCACGGCCGAATTCCGCCGTCAGGCTACGGCCGTCCGCAGCGATAGTGGCACTGTTAGGAGTGGAATCCGATCCTGTGGAGCCGGTGAAGGAATCGTGCCAGCGCGGCGGCGTGCGCGTCACCCACAATAACTTCTTGGCCGTGCCTCCCAGATCGTCCAGGTGCGAGAGCGCCGAGACACCACCGCCAACGACGACGACGCGGCGGCCCTCGAAGGCTCGTATGCCCGGGTAATCCTGAGTATGGCATTGCATCCCACGGAAACTTGCCGCTCCGGGGTAGTAGGGAATGAACGGACGGGTCCAGGTTCCGGTGCAGTTGACGATCATCCGAGCACGGAACGTTCCCGCCGTCGTCTCGGCGAGGAGCCTGGTATTCGGGTCAGGCGTTGCGGAAGCCTCGTCGTTCGTGACGGAGGTGACGAGTACCGGACGGAGGATCGGCAAATCGAATTCATCCTCGAAGTCCGCGAAGTAACTCGGCACCCAATCCGCGGACTCGGCGCTTGGATCGATGTGGCCGGCGGGAAAGCCGGGGAGGTCCGCGATGTGGTTCACCGTGGCCATCGTCAGGCTAGGCCAGCGATGCTGCCAGGCTCCACCGGGGCGGTTCTCCGCATCGAGGACCAGGAAGGTGTGGGGGACCTTATCGTCGGAAGGGGCCGAAGCGGACGACGAGAGATCGAGCCCGTCCTCTACGTAGCCGACGAACCCCCGGCGTTTCAACTCGTGGGCCATCGCGAGGCCGGCTTGCCCCGCGCCGATGATCAGAACGTCGACATCGCGAGGCGAGGAGGAGACGGGTTCTTGCGGGCCGTGTTCGGAGTGCCAGGCGGGGGCATTTCCTGCCGTATTGACGGCTGGGATCCATGCACCGGTCGGGATGCGGGAGAAACTGCGTCTCTGCGAACCCCGCGCCGGTTCCTGAATCCTCATGGCCCAAAACTACCGGAAATCTGAACGAACATGGCGAAAGATGGCCGTTATCTCTACGGGGTGAACAGCGGAATCTCCTAGCCGAACCCGGGTGCCTCGAAGTCGAATTCTCCACAGCCGTCGTTCGCGTGATCCGCATCCACAACGGCGATTCACCAGGCGCGAGGAGTCGCTGGCGGAGCCTAGACTCGAGGCATGGATCTTCAGATTGTTCAGCAGCTCGCCCGTGGCCTCATGGATAGCCACGGGTTGGAACAATGGGATCTTGTTTTCGACAGGGCACGGCGGCGGGCGGGCATGACTCGCTACAACGATCGGGTGATCAGCCTGTCCCAGCCCCTCATGCAGCTCTACGACGAGACGCAGGTACGCGACGTCGTGCTCCACGAGATCGCCCACGCGCGGGTCGGAACCGGGCACGGTCACGACGCCACATGGAAGAAGGAGGCTCGCAGGCTTGGAACACCCGCCCGTGCCTCTATCAGCGAAGGGCCACGAGCGCCCGCACCCTACGTCGGTCGCTGTTCCAACGGCCATGAAGTCGAGAGATTCCGCTTGCCTCGTGGCGCACGCTCCTGCGCCACGTGTTCGAAGACATTCGATAGCCGCTATCTGCTGACGTGGTACCGCACCACGAACGTATGAAGGATACTTCGCTGCTACTTCGCTTCGGCGAGCGAATCCTCGGTATTCAGGAGCATGTGGCCCAGGTCGGTAGAAAGGGGAGCATCGCCCTGCTTCTTGTGGCGATTTCCCAGCACCGCACGGGAGAGATCGATCGCGTAGAAAACAGCCCAGAAGGGCCACAGGTAGCAGGTCACAACCAACCAGCCGCCCTGACGCGCCGCGAGATCCGAGCGCTGACGCAGGCGGATTATTCCGACCGACATGCAGATGAGCGTGGCGATCAAGTATGTAATCAAGATCTTCATTTTCCTTCCCGCTCACTATGCGGCCGTGGATACCATGACTGACCAAGCTAGTATAAAGTTCGCCGATGCCCAATAGAATACCCCCGAGGTATATGCGGAGGCTATGAAATCACTATGGAAGAGCGTGATCACGCCCTTTTCGGGACTCACGTCCCATAGATCACGTTCCATGAGTCAAGCCGTGAGTCAAGCAGTCGCAAAGCAGGCGAGCGGTCCCATGTACCAGCGAGGACGCCTCTTTCTCACAGCGCGTGGCACCACCTCCCCACCTGCCGAAGGCACGAGCGATCGCACGGGAAGGACGGGCGCCGCACGGGAAAGACAGAAGAGGCTGCACGAGCGAATACGCGTAGAATCATAGACGATCAGCTCCAGTATTCAATCGAATGCTCTTTCTATACCATCTGAACGTTGATCCGCCACGGACGATATCGGGTCCGTGGCGAGGCCTGCGTCGATGAATATCCCGCATACCAACATGTGAGGTAACGTGCGATGCGCCGACAAGGTGCCGTACTTTGCTTCAGGCGACCGTAACGAGAGGGGTGCCCAGTTGTGACTGCATCATCGGGATCAGCCCAACCTCCCACACCAGCGCAGCTTCCGCAGGTAGGTGAGGCCGAGGGTGAGGAGAGGCACGCCTCCGGAAACAGGAAAGCGTCAGGAGCTGTGGCCGAAGGAAAGACGCGAGCTGTACTTCGGCGTCGCCAAAGGCAAGAGGCCCGAACCGGATATCTCATGCTGCTGCCCTCGCTCATCGGCGTGGGACTCTTCCTGATCGTGCCCTTCTTCCTCGTCTTCATCATCTCGCTGACGAACTGGAACCTGATCAACTCGCCGAGCTTCGTGGGACTGGCGAATTACCAGTACCTCTTCTCGGGAGACTCCTTCACGAACTCTCTCGTGGTCACAGCCCTATTCACCGCAATGGCGTTGCCGACCGCGATCGTATTGGGACTGCTCATCGCACTGGGGCTGAATCGCCGCCTGCCCGGCTCCGGTTTCCTGCAACTGCTGTACGTGCTGCCATGGGTCTGTGCTCCGTTGACGCTCGGCGTGGTGTGGCGGTGGTTGCTCGACCCCTCGAATGGCCTCATCAACGCCCTCATCGGGCACCGCGTGGAATGGATGAGCAATACGTCTCTGGCACTGCCCACCGTCGCGTTCGTATACGTGTGGCAGAACGTCGGCTACATTTCGCTGTTCTTCCTGGCCGGTCTGCAGTCGATACCGAACACCGTCATCGAGGCCGCGAAACTCGACGGCGCCGGTCCACTACGCCTGGTGACCAAGATGTATCTGCCCATGCTGCGTCCCACCACCTTCTTCGTGCTCGTGACCACCTTCATCTCCTCATTCCAGGCATTCGACCTCGTGTACGGACTGACCGAGCAGAAGCCGGGCTACCCCGGCGGCACAACGGACCTCATAGCAGCTCACATCTATCAGACCGCCTTCGCGGGCGGAAACCGGCTCGGACGGGCCTCGGCAATGGCTGTGGTCCTTCTGGCCATCGTCCTGCTCATCACCTTCCTGCAACAGCGGTATTTCGCCAAGCGGACCGTCTACGAGTTGGACTGAGGAGCGGGCAATGAATCGAAGCACAGGAAAAGAAACCGGCGCCGGCAGTCCCGGCATCTTCCACCTCCCGCAAGGATCCAACGCCGCGGGCCGAAACCTGCGATCCGACTCGATGGACCGGCACTACAGGCTCAATAATGCGGGGCAGAGCTGTGATTTCAATGAGGACAATCGGGGTCGCGGTTTCACAGGCCTGGTCCGATCTGATCAGAATGGATGGTGGTGACGATGGGTGAAATGCCAATGGGGCCTCGTGCGGCGGCCGGCGGAGGCCTTCCCGGCGCCGACGTCGTGGTTAAGGATGCGGAGACCACCGAGCTCGAAGTCGCGGATCGCACCAGCAACACCCTGGCGGCTGTGCATCGCAAGAAGCGCCACAGCCCCGCGTGGTGGCTCTCAGTCGTCCTGACCTACCTGCTGCTCGCTGCCGGCGCGATCATCATGGTGGTACCTTTCCTGTTCTCGCTGATGACCAGCTTGAAAACTCCGAAGCAGTTCAACACCACCACCCCGCTGACGCTGCCCGATCCGCTCACATTCGACAACTACACCGCGCTTTTCGGCGATCAGTACAACTTCGTCGTACCGATCGTGGTGACCGTGCAGGTCGTGATCGTGCTGACGATCGGGCAAATGACGTTCTCAGTACTGGCCGCCTACGCCTTCGCGCGGTTGCGCTTCCCCGGCCGCGAGATCATCTTCTGGATGTACGTCGCAACGCTCATGGTCCCGCCGATCGTCACCATGATCCCGCTGTATTCGATGACGGCTCCGCTCGGATGGCGAAACACGTTCGTCGGCCTCGTCGTGCCATTCCTGCTCGGCTCGCCCTACGCCATCTTCCTGCTCCGCCAGAACTTCCAGGCGGTTCCCCAGGAAATCCTGGACGCCGCGAAACTGGACGGGGCCGGGCAGTGGCGGACGCTCTGGTCCATCATGCTGCCGATGAACCGGCCCATCCTGGCCACGCTGCTGCTCATCACGGTAGTGACACAGTGGAACAACTTCCTATGGCCCTCGATCATCGCCCCCTCATCCGAGTGGAACGTGCTGACGGTGGCCACCTCCGCCCTACAGTCCGAACACAGCGGGAATTGGACGCTGGTCATGGCGGCCACGACAATCGCCCTCACTCCACTCGTCATCCTGTTCCTGATCTTCAATAAACAGATCGTGCGATCCCTCGGAATCTCCGGGCTGAAATAGCCGCCCACGAGTTCTCGCCGAATTTCCCACCAACCTAGCTCGGTGCCCGGTATAAGGTAGTGACACATGCACATTCGGGATACTCTTGAGTGGTAACTCTGTGGACTACAGTTGTTCATACGTGCCTGAGCGCAGCCAGATGCCGCCAGCATCTGGCTGAACCCCCGCAGAAACATCTCGTGGCACTAAGCCTTTGCGGCGAATTCATCCACACAGCCGCTTTAATTGAAATTTCAAGGAGACTTCATGAAGTCACATCTTCGGTCGGCTAAGCTGACCGCGGCGGGAGCTGCCAGCCTCGCGCTGGTGCTGGCAGCGTGCTCGCCCGCCAGCAATTCCTCTGACGACGACAACTCATCCGGCGACAAGACCACCGTCACCTTCCGCCTCTGGGACGATGTCGCCGCCCCGGCTTACGAGGAATCATTCGAAGAGTTCGAGAAGCAGAACGAGGACATCGACGTCAAGGTCGAGGTTGTGCCGTGGGGCCAGTATTGGGAGCGTCTCCCACTGGACATCAACTCCGGCGACATGGCCGACATCTTCTGGGTCAACTCCTCCAACGTGGCGCAGTTCGCCGACAACGGCAACCTCATCGACGTCACCGCCGAGATCGGCGACGACCACGATGCGTGGGAGCAGGCCGTCGTCGACCTCTACACGCGCGACGGAACGCTATGGGGAGTTCCGCAGATCTGGGATTCCATCGCTCTGTACTACAACAAGGATCTGACCGACGCCGCGGGCGTCGACGTCGAGACCCTCAAGTGGGCACCGGGCGTGGGTGACGACGATACCCTCGTGGCAGCGGCACAGTCACTGACCGTCGACGCCGCCGGCAACACAGCCGACAACTCCGCATTCGACAGCTCCACCATCGAGACCTACGGCTTCAACGCGCAGGCTGACATGCAGGCGATCTACCTGCCCTGGCTCTTCGAAAACGGCGCACAGTTCCAGGATGAGAACGACCAGTTCGACTTCGCCTCCGAAAAGGGGATCGAGTCCTTCACCTACCTGATCGACCTCATCAACGAGTACCACGTTGCCCCCTCCGCCGCTGACACCAATACCAACGGCGACATCACCCGCGATCTGTTCGTCCAGGGCAAGCTGGCACTCTTCCAGTCCGGCCCGTACAACCTGAAGACCATTGCCGACAGCGCTGAGGGCTTCGAATGGGGCATCGCCCCGCTCGTCGAGGGGCCGGAAGGCCGCAAGGGCACCGTGCATGGCGTAGTTGCCGTGGGCAACTCTGCGACTGAGAACAAGGAAGAGACCGTTCGCGTCATGGAATGGCTGGGCTCCGCCGAGGGGCAGCGTCCATTGGCAGAGCAAGGTGTCTCGTTCCCGGCAGCCGTCGACGCCCAGGATGCTTTCGTCGATTACTGGGCCGAGCAGGACGTTGACGTCACGCCGTTCATCGATGCCGCCCAGGGCGACACCGCGCGTCCTCCGGTCGGTCCGACAGTGAACGAGGGAACCAACGCGTACACGCCGTTGCTGGCCGACGCCTTCCTAGGCACCGGCGACGTTGCCGACGCCATTACCAAGGCACAGGATGCCGGTAATGAGGCAATGGAGTAGCGAGGCGCATCGCAACTAGGTTCTGAGTCCTGGCGGGACTGAGCGCCTCGGGGGCCGCGACCATAT
>JAZDRN010000006.1:22358-138356 GCA_047501485.1 Actinomycetaceae bacterium L2_0104
CGCCCCTCGGTAGGATTATATACCCGATGCCGCCATCCGGGCTTGCCACCCGGCCACCCGCGGGGTAGGAACCCCTTAACTCGCCCCACCCCCCGCTGAGGTAGCCACCAGCTGGCTGACGTGCGGGCGGGCTGGCTGACTGGTTGACGGGCGGGCTGGCTGACTGGTTGACGGGCGGGCTGACTGACGGGGTCGGGCGTTTTCTCCCCAGGCTCGCCGCCCGTCCCACATATCCACACAGAGATCCGGTGCACACAGCTCCGCCGGGCTCTCGTGCTGTAATTTCACATGTCTAAGACGAGCATATTTCACCTCAGCGAGTTGCCCGGCGAGCTTCGACGGGAGGAACTGTACAAGGCCGTGAAGGCCGGGACCCTGAGGCGGCTACGGCGGAGTTGGTATGCCGACGTGAACGCCCCCGCCGATATCTCCTTGGCGATAAGCAAAGGACTGCGTCTCACCTGCCTCAGCGCGGCGAAGCATTACGGGCTCTGGACTCCGCCGCACAGGAAACTCCACGTCTACGCGGTCCACTGCCGTTCAGGGGGTTCAGGAGCTTCAGGGGGCTTCATCGACAAATCCGTCATCCCTCACCCCTACCCGCATCTGACGAAATGGCCGGATTACAAAGCGATCGCCTCGCTTCACCTCACTCTGCTTCATGCCGGAAGATGCCTCTCCGTACCGTCTGCTGCGATTCTCTTCGAGTCGGCGTTGAATCTTCGGATGATGTCTCCGGCGGACGTTCGGGCAATCGTCCAGGAATTGCCTCAGCACCGACGGGTGGCTCTTTCCAGGTTGAGGAGCGATGCGCAGTCGGGCACGGAGACGAAAGTGCGGTGGTTTCTTGAGGGGCGGAGGTACTCCGTCCGAAGCCAGGTCCCCATTCCCGAAGTGGGCCGCGTAGATCTGGTCGTCGGGGCCAGCTTGGCCATCGAGTGCGATTCCTTCTCCTACCACGGGGCCCGGACACGCTACTACGAGGACCGCCGCCGCGACAGTGCGCTCATCGCACTGGGATACACCCCCATCCGTTTGACCTGGGAGGATGTCTTCCTCAATTGGGATTCCACAAAGGCGCGGCTATTGGGCATTCTCGCCACCCGCAGGCACCGCTACCTCCGCCCAACCTGAGGAGCCTGCGCAAACCCCTCGGCCATAAGCTCCACAAACCCCTCGGCTATAAGCTCCACTCCGTGGCTATCTGGCGGGTCGCAGCGCCTATATAGGCGCTGCGACCGCTCAAGTGTCCACCAAGAAGCCGGAGGTCAGCGCAGCATTTGGACGATGCCGTCTGCGCCGGCCTCCACGGTCTCGAAGGTCTGCTCGAAATCGCCCGTGTACCAGGGGTCGGGCACATCGTTCTTCCCGCCTGACGAGTAGAAGTCTGAGTACCCTCGCTGGGAACCACTTCCCCCATCCTGGTTGTAAAGTACGCCGCCCTTGCCGAAGCACCCCTCGGGAGCCACAGCGGCCGTCCCATCGAACTCGCGCCACAGGTGAACTCGCTCCAATGGAACGCCCGCCTGATCACACATGTGGCGAAGCGACCTGGCATGGCCCACTGTCATCGCCAAAATCAAACCCGACCCTCTCAGATCCTGCACAGAGGCGCGCCGGGCCCGGCGCTGAGGAACCGGATAACCGTTCTCCCTCAGCACACTCGCGGCAGGGGGATAAATCGGGTTTCCACTCTCTTCCGAGGAGACGCCGCAGCTCGAAACCTCATAGTCGATCCCCTGTTCCTCCAGACGAGCGCGGAGAACAACTTCCCCCATCGGCGAACGGCAGATGTTGCCGGTGCACACCACGAGGATCCGAGGATTCTCCGCCAAATCAGCGCGGATAGCCTCTCCTGCACGTCCATTCTGATCAAAAGGCTGCGATGTCTTAGTCATAGCCTCCATGCTACGGGCCGATGGGCGGCAGAACCGCAAACACGTGATCGCATCATCGTTTCGGAGGGCAAACGACCGCGGGCCGAGCTAACCGGCTGAGTGGCGCGGAAGCCTCATGTTCTCCCAGTCCGAACGCAGAATCGCCATGATGTCATCGTCAACGTATGTGCCATCGAAACGGAAAGCCTCACGTCGTGTGCCCTCATAGATGAAACCCGCCTTTTCGTAGACGCGCCGAGCGCGCGGATTGAAAGCGAAGACGCTCAAGCCGATCCGGTGCAGCGGCGAATTCGCGAAGGCATAGTCGATCGTCAGTCGAGTGGCCTCGGATCCGATGCCACGGTTCCGTCCGGCAGGCCCGATCAGAATCCGGAAGTTGCAGCAGCGATCGTCAGGGCTCCACTCGTTGAGGACAACCTCCCCTACGCAACGGCCGTTCGCACGGTCGATGACAGCCAGATCGAGGCGATCTGGCTTTTCAGCACGGGTTCGATACCAGTCGAGAGTCCTCTCATCGAGAAGAGGATTCGCGGCCTCGATCTCCCGCGTCGAATTGGCAGAGCCGGTTAGCCGAATGACGTCGGGATCCGCCAAGATTGGGCCCATGCACTCGATGTCCAGCTCCATGAAAGGCCGCAGGATGAGGAGTTCACCGGCGATCGTCGGCTTGTGTGGAAAGAGAGGTCTGGACGTCATAGAACCACTGTAAGCGCTGTGCCCCAATCGAAGACGGCCCAGATAGGCGCGATCGAGCCGTGACCGCCTTCTAGATGCTGGGCGGCGTACCGACCTTCTAGACGCCGGGCGCTTCCGTGAAGTTCTACGCACCAGGCAGTGCGCCGAAGGCCTTTTCCAACCTTTTCTCGAACGCCGGGGTAGGTTCGGCGAAGAGCTCGACGATGGGACTCTTCCGACCTTGTCGCCAGAATCCCACCGCTGTTCCGCCCAGTATTATCGACTTGCGGAACATTCCATTGTTACCCGGAACGAGCGCGTCAGCATGCTGTTCGGGAATGGTCATCCAACGGCTGCCATAGCCCAGAATGAGCTCGTCGAAGCCGGGTAGCATGAGCAGAGAACGCGAGACCACTACACCCTCCGCTCGTTCGAGCACGCTGTTGTGAACCCAATACGTCTGGCCGTCGACCACGATTCCCGTCAACTCAGGGCGAATGCTCTCGATTGCGATGTCGATTTCACGCAAAGGCAACTGGCTCCACCAGTTGATGTCTTTGCGCGAAGCCGGGCCATGGGAGGTCAGGTAGCGGCGGACGACCTCATCGACAGCCTCCTGCCGTTCAAGATGCCGCGGGTTGGCAATCCAATCCTCGGCAAGGACGAACATCTGGTTTCCATCCGCACCAACCGGACCCTGCACAAGTACTCCTTCCACGCACAGGTGATGAAGCAAGTAGTAAGCCCAGTCCTTCGTCGTCAGAACACCGCGCTCCTGCCAGGCCTGAATCAAAGCTGCCCTGGAAGCGGACGAGGAGCGTGAGGCTTTTGTTTCCTCTCGGGCAGGTGCAGCTCCCGGCTCCTCGGAGGAACCTGCCGCGACCTCAACGACCTCTTCGTGGCCTCCGGTATCCGGCTGATAGTCCAACTCACCTGAGCGCAAAATGTCTACAGTGAGGTCACGAACATCGTCGATATGCTTCGACTCGATCCCGTGATTGCTGCGTCGTTTTTCCTGCCCAAGCAATCGAGGGAGAGCCGTGAGACCCAGATACCAGCCAACGTCCTCGGCGGGAAGGACATGCAAAGTTCCCCGCTGAGGCCATGATCGGACTATTTCTCCCGAGTTGAATGCCGCGTGCACGTCTCCAAGGGAACGCGAGCGCGTCCGCAGCGCCAGCGAGACGAGAACGCCGGGCCAATCCTGGCCCTGCAGGCACATCATCGCTCGGGTAGCCTCGGCCGGGCTGTCCCAGGGTTCTCCGACAAGCCGTTGGGCGACCATGCGAAGTTGGGAGATACGACGTCGAGCTTCTGCAGTACTCATGCTGGCGATTCTGCCCGATCCGAATGGTGCGAGAGGCGGACACACACGGACGAGGCTACAGCGGCCGGCGATTCGCGTGGCGGTGCGGTCCGGGAAGCGGGTGGACCCGTTCATCACTCGAGTCCACCCGCTGGCTCTATTCGCGCGGAGGCGGTTCCTTGAAATGCCTCCGCAGCTGCCGCTTTCGCTTTCGGCTCGCTGGATCTCCGCTCGATTCTGGACTCGCTCGGACGCTCTCCGGTCTCTCAGCCAGCCATCCGGCAGTCTTGCTCTCCGATCCTGGCGTGGAAGCCTGCTCGTCTCCCTCGGCTATGACGAGATATCAGTTTAAAAATGAGGACTTGCATGACAGCTTCTTTTAGCCGGCTATCCCATACAGAAACCGATACCTCGCTTTAGCACCCAACGCAAGACTCCTCCCACACCCACGTTTGGCCCCGGGCCCCGCCTTTGGCCACGCGGGCAAGTACACTGCGCCTCGCTCAACCAGCGGCAAAGTCCCGACCACACTCGTCACGCCATGGGCTGGGCCTCAGAGCCTGCGTTGAGCTGGAACGTGGCTCCTGCGGGGTCGGCAACGGTGGTGCAGCGTCCGAACGGGGAATCCATCGGGCCGTCGACCACGTGGCCTCCGAGCTCACGCACCCGCTCCAGTGCCGGCTCGGTTGCTTCGATCTCGATGTAGAGCCGCCAGAACGAGGTTACCTCCGCGGGCATGAAGGGGCTGGCGTCGCAGATTCCGGCGCACGCCTTCTCCCCCGCTCCGTTGGTGACGTAACGGAAGCCGTCGTCGCCATTCTCGGAACCCATGAAAGTGATGTCGAATTCGAAGACATCGCGGTAGAACTCGATGGCGGCGTCGAAATCTTTGGTCATCAGCTCGAACCACACGGGGGTCCCCGGGGTTCCCATGAATGTGTAGCCATCGAAGCCGAGTGATTCCCACATGCCGATGACGGCGCCGGTCGGGTCTTCGATCAATGCAAAAGAACCGGTATCGGGCATTGCCATCGGCTCGGAGATCACTGTGGCGCCGTGCTCCTTGGCGAGCTCCACTCGGGCGGCGATATCATCGACAGCCAGGAAGATATCCCACCGATCCTGCAACGGATTTCCGTCCGGCCCCAGGATCCCGGCCACATTCATGAAACCGGCAATGATGTTGCCGTCCTTCGAGACCATCTCGTAGTGACCGAATTCTTCGCCCTGGTCCTCGAAGGCCCACCCGAAGAGTTCGCGGTAGAACGTGCGGCTTGCGTCGGCTCGGTTCGAGCCGAGGTCGATCCAGGTTGGAGTTCCAGTTGGTTGCGGCATACTGCGCTCCTCTCTCAGGCCAGCCATGGCCTTTGCATCCACCTCGGTCGTCAAGGCCGTCAGCTGGTAGTGACTCGAATGTATCCCACCGAGCGAATCTGGAATTGTCCAATTGTGCGGTCTTGGGCTGCGGAGCCACCCTCATTCGCCGAGGCTAAGGCCTCTGAAGCTCTCGCGGGATGGCCAAAAGGCGGCTCAGGCCACGGCGTTCCCTGAATAACAATCCGTATTCGGCATAGGCGTGCGCATATTCTGCAGTCTCACTCCCATTTCCCGATAACTCTTTCGCCATCATCCATTTCCGGAAGCCCAAGGTCAGGTCCCCGGTTGCCCGAGACTCGTTACAGTCTCTACCCTCCGTTCCTATCCGCACTCGCAGGTCCCTGGTGGCCCGAGACTCGTTACTTATAGCGTCACAGCCCGCCCCGCCACCCTCTACGGACAGACTCCCAAGAATCCACGGATAGAAAACCTCCGACACGGAGCCAGAACAGTTCCGGAGGCCAGATTGGGAAACAGGCCCATGGACGAGGGCCCGGATCGCGTTGGCTGCCCGAGGAGCGTTGGCTTTGACGGCCTACCTTCCGTCCGCGTGTACCAACAAAGGATCCGAGCGCGTTCCAAGAAAGGATCCGCGCGCGGAGGGATCTAAGAAGGATCTAGCTGCGAAGACTTGCCAGAGCGGACAGCAAAGGAACGTTGTGGGGACCGGCTGGAGCAAATCTTAGGAGGATTTCCAGGGTCGTGCCCGCCACCAGTGTTGTCGGGGTTATCGGAGCAGGGTGGGCGGCAACCAGCGGAACGATGGGGGCAAGCTGTTCGAGGGGGTCGGCATCGGCTCGCATGGAGACCGCCAGGAGCCAGGGGTGACCGGCGCAAAGCGGCAGCTTTACCGGGCCCTCCCCGCTCAGCAGGACCCCCGCCTCGGGCAACCCAACCGGAACCGGCCGGGAATACCAACCGATCCAGGTTAGGCGCGGCATGCGCAACGCTTCGTATAGCGCCCGCCTCGCTGCCCTATTTTCTTCCACGGCAATCTCGGCCCGCGATTGCTCCGCCGGACGGGGCGGCCTCGTTACCTCGCCTTGCCACTGAAGGGCACCACCGGCAGCGCCATCCAGATCCAGACGAACAACGATACTTGGCTGGCCGGGCTCACTCACCGCAAAAGGAACCACCGGCCGCTCCGAGACATCGTCAGCCAATCGGCGCAGACCCGCCGGTGCCGTCCCCACCACGCGACGAAATCGACGGCTGAAGGTAGACAGGGAGGTGAACCCCACCTCCGCGCACACATCCACCACCGGTTCATCGGTGATCAGCAGAAGGCGCTTCGCCTCTGCGAAACGAAGCGCCGCCAAATACTCCGTCGGGGCGAGGCCTGTGACCTCGGCGAACATTCGCGAGAAATGATAGCGGCTGTATCCGACGTGGTCGGCTAGATCGATTACCGTCAGTTCGGAGCCGAGCTGCTCGCGCATGAGGGCCACCGCATCCGCAACGAAGCGAGGCGTTTGGCCCACTGGCTGCATCCGGATCGATGCCATGGTACTCACAACCTTAGAAGTTCTGATACCCCAACAATGCTCTCAAAGTGCCCCGTTATGAGGGCTTACACCGACGCCGAACCCGTCGGGCCGCTGCCTTCCCGGACAGTCTAACCACCTACCGAGAACCTACCGAGAACGGATGTGCGATTCCGCTACATCTCCCCAGTGTACGTACCACGCTCGACGAAGAACATCTCACCTTCATGGCGTTCATAGCGGCACCAAGACCCTCCTGCGCACTGATGGGCACCCTTAACAACAAGGAGATACCAAGCCTCGGGCATGCTGGCAGTGCCATGGGTAGGATGAAGCCCGTGGAGAACCGAGATAGGGCGCCACGCGGCCCCGAGAGCGTAGACGACAACACACAGAATTCACCGAGCAAACGGAAGTCAGGATCGATCGGGCATTTCTCTCAGAACGAGAAGCGCGCGCTAGCAGTGATGACGGTGATTGCGCTTGTTTTCGGTGCCTACTTCCTGCGCGGCTATCTCGAACTGATCGCTTTCGCTGGAGTTCTCGCCTACCTCTTCCGCCCCCTGTATCTACGATTCAAACGTCGGTGGAGGGGCGGAGTCGCTTCGACATTGACTCTGTTTTCGGCACTGGCCATCGTCATCATACCTTTGGGTGGAATTCTCACGCTGGCCGTAAACCAGATCAGGCAGATGATCGACACCGTCAGCGACTGGGCCGCAGAGACGGACCTGAACCAACTCGGCGATCGTATTCTGGAAACCGCCAACAGCATCCTGAACCAAATCCCACTCGTCGATATCGAACTGACCCCGGAAAAACTGCAGTCCGGAATCTCAAACCTCGCGGCGAGCATGGGCGACTTCGCGCTCAACTTCGCCAAAGACTCAGTCGGAGGCGTCGCAGGGGCGGTAACCGCGGCAGTCATTTTCCTGTATGTCTTCATCTCATTCCTCGGCAGCGGCCCGAAGCTCGTCAATCTGGTCAAGGACCTGAGCCCTCTGGATCCCGAAGTCACAGACATCTACCTCTCCAAGATCGGTGCGATGGCCAAGGCAACCGTTGGCGGCCAGTTCGTCATCGCTCTCATCCAGGGCGTACTCGGAGCGATTTCGATCTACATCGCAGGAATCCAGCAAGGCTTCTTCATGTTCGTCATCTTCCTGACGGTACTCTCGATCATCCCGCTCGGCAGCGGCATCGTGACCATACCCTTGGGAGTCATCATGGCGCTGACGGGAAACGTCCCCGGCGGACTTCTCGTCGCACTCTTCCACGTTCTGATCACGACGAACGTAGACAACGTCCTGCGCCCGATGCTGGTGCCGCGCAACGCCTACCTACCGCCGGCCCTCATGTTGCTCGCGGTGTTCTCGGGCCTGGCAATGTTCGGATTCCTCGGGATCGTCTTCGGACCGGTGATCATGATCCTCATCGTGACAACGATCAAGCTCTACCGCGTTGTCATGAAGGGCGCTGAATGGGACGACCTCGAAGATGAGGGTGACGACAGCAAAGAAACGAAGAATCCGTGGAAGCGTTTCAAGAAATGGATCGCCAAGAAGCGGGGCGGGAAGAAATCGCAAGCCGAAACCTCTAGGTCAGAAACGAAGGACTAGGCGTGTGGGGCTCCTCGACGGACTAGAGATGTGGAGCTCCTCGAAGCACTGACGCGCCCACGGAGCTGGGGGTCAGTGTCCTCAGGTACGGCACCGGGCACAGCACCGGGCACAGCGCGGGGGCCTGTGAAGGCAGCATCTCCTTATCGAGGACAATGTCTGGTGTCGAAGCGGCGCCTTGTGCGGAGCGTCTCGTGCGGAACGACTTGTCCGGAGCAACTTGTCCGGCAGGGCACGAAAAAAGCTCGGACCCGCGCAGACCGCGGGCCCGAGCCCTCCCAAGCCCGATTGGGCTAGGTTGTTTTCGTGGGCGCTAGATTTCCCTGAACCTTAGAAGTCCCAGTCGTCATCCGTCGTCGCCTCAGCCGTGCCGATCACGTAGGACGAACCGGAGCCGGAGAAGAAATCGTGATTCTCATCCGCGTTCGGAGAGAGCGCGGCGAGGATCGCCGGGTTCACAGCCGTCTGGTCCGGCCCGAACAACGACTCGTAGCCCAGGTTCATGAGGGCCTTGTTGGCGTTGTAGCGCAGGAACATCTTGACGTCCTCGGTCAAACCCATCTCGTCGTACAGCGACTCGGTGTAGTTCTCCTCGTTGTCGTACAGATCCATGAGCAGCGAGTATGTGTAGTCCTGCAGCTCTGCGCGACGCTCCGGCGAGGACTTCGCGACGGCCAGCTGGTACTTGTATCCGATGTAGTAGCCGTGTACGGCCTCGTCGCGGATGATCAGACGGATCAGATCGGCGGTATTGGTCAGCTTGGCGTGAGCCGACCAGTACATCGGGGCATAGAAGCCCGAGTAGAACAGGAACGACTCCAGCATCGTCGAGGCGACCTTGCGCTTCTCCGGATCGTCACCGCGATAGTAGTCGAGGATGATCCTCGCCTTGGTCTGCAGGTACTCGTTCTCCTCGGACCAGCGGAAGGTCTCATCTATCTCCTCCGTGGAGATCAAGGTGGAGAAAATCGAGGAATACGATTTCGCATGCACCGACTCCATGAACGCGATGTTCGTGTAGACGGCCTCCTCGTGCGGCGTAATCGCATCGGGGATCAGCGAGACAGCTCCCACCGTTCCCTGCACGGTATCCAGCAGGGTCAGACCGGTGAAGACGCGCGTCGTCATCTGCTGCTCGTGCGGCTTGAGCGTGTTCCACGACTGGATGTCATTGGACAGCGGGATCTTCTCGGGAAGCCAGAAATTACCGGTGAGCCGGTCCCAGACCTCGAGGTCCTTGTCGTCGGCCAGGCGATTCCAGTTGATGGCCTGGACTCGGTCAACGAGCTTGAGCTTGGGTGGCGTCATGTCTCTCCTCCAGCAGGTTTGGCGCCCGGACAGGAAGCCGCGAGCGCGGACCTTCCCATCATCTCACCTCTTGCACCGGCGGTGTAGGGCAGGCGCTCCGTTGTTCGTCTCATTCAGCGCCCAGCCGAGTTCCTCGCCGGCAACTCGCGCTCGCCACACGTCTCGTTTATTGGTGGCTACAGGGCATTGGGCACCGCCAATAAAGGCAGAGCTCAACGCCACCTACCCGCAGAGAAATCGCACGAGCGCAACTCATCTCGCCATACCGCGGAATGAGAACCGGCCGTGGGATCCTCCCTTACCCTTTAGCTATGACTGCTCACCGAGAGAATAGGGCCACCGAAGGTGCCCACGCAGCTGAAAATCCCTCGGCGGCCGACGGCGTTTCCGCAGCCGGCGCTTCCGCAATGGGAATCTCTCCCGCCGGGGCACCGCCCTCTCCTGCGCCCTCCTCTCCTGGAGCAGTGCCGCCAACCGGAGCAGTGCCGCCGGCGTCACCCACACTTCCCGCACCGACCCCAGCAGCACTGGCCACACCGCCGGGCACCTCGAACCCACGTCAGCCCGCCCGCTACCATGGCCGCATCGGCGGATTGGATATCGCGCGCGCATTGGCGATCTTCGGGATGTTCTATGCGCACGTCGCTCCCGTTACTTTCTATGAGGGATTCCCAGCCTTCCTCGACGCGATCCCCGACGGCCGCTCCTCGATCCTCTTCGCCGTTCTCGCTGGCATCTCGCTGTCGATCTTGACCGGACGCAACGTCGCCTACGCCGGAGAGCAGATGCGTGGGGCCCGCCTCCGTATCTTCGGCCGCTCCGCAATGCTTCTCCTGATCGCAGGCTTCCTTTCCCTGATGGGCACCCCCGTCGCGATCATCCTTGCCTTCTATGCCGCCTGGTTCGTCACAGCCCTCCCCTTCGCGAGTTGGGGCTCACGGAAACTCTTCGCCCTGGCGGGCGGACTGGCCGTCGTCGGTCCAATCGTGACCGCGCTCTTCGGCTGGGTCACCATGAACCTCAACATCTGGCCCAGCGGCGACGCCAATTCATTCGTCATCGACGTCTTCCTCACCGGCATGTACCCGGGCGCCGTCTACATGGCCTACGTCTTCGCGGGCATGGCCATTGGGCGTCTGGACATCACCCGGCGAACCATCCAGGGCGCCCTCGTCCTCGTGGGCTGCGGTCTCATGATCCTCGGCTATGGCTCCAGCTGGCTCCTGACACAGGCGTTCGGCTCCGAGACGGAAATGTACGAAGAGTTCGGATCGTATTCTTCCAGTTCCTCGTCCAGCGGGTTCGTTATCGAGAGTTCTTCGGTCGACGGCGAATTCGCCACCTCCGCAGTTCCGGGCATCGATCCAACGGTGGCTCCCGCCGATCCGGATTCGTCGGTCATCAAGGGAGACAAGGGCACAGACCCGAACTCCACTTCCTGGATCAAGGAGCCCACCGATCCCGGGCTGGGTTCGGGAAGCGGCTCAAGTTCATGGGCCGAACCGGAGGACTGGGAGTATCCGGAACCATGGTCCTGGCAGAGCATCCCCTTCCCGGATGCCACCACCTGGATCGGAGCCGTTCCCCATACCAACACGATCTTCGAGGCAGTCGGATCCGGCGGCTTTGCCATCACGGCTCTGGGCCTGTGCCTGCTCATCGGAAGGCTCGCTCGCACGGTGCTCTTCCCCTTGGCGGCCGTCGGCTCCATGGCACTGACCGCTTACAGCATCCATATCGTGGTGATCGGTTTCAACCTCGAGTGGGTTGGCACCGAGAGCTGGGCACCGACCCTGTGGCTCGTCGGTGGAGCACTCGTGCTGTGTACAGCATGGAAACTGTTCTTCACCCGCGGCCCACTTGAATGGATCATGTGGAAGGTCAGCCACAAAACCGCGCATATGGAACGCTAGGCGCTCAAACTAGCGAAAAGTGCCCTTTCCCCGTTTATATGCACAACACATGCCGCGATGCGACCGTCGAGTCGCTCGCACGCAGCAGCACTGACGTGACTCCGTCCACGCTTCCCATCGCTTCGGTGAGTGCCGGAACTTCCAATACCGAGACCGTATTCGTGTACACGAGCCGGTGATATCCGAGGTCGCGGTAGTTAGCCCACATGGCCGCGAGATTTCGCTCCGCAAGGCGGTGCTTCCACGGAGCGGGATACGCCAGATCGAGACAGTCCCCTTCGATGACGGCGTGCTGAACCTCCCGCTCGGTGAGAAGGTCGTGCAGAGCAAAAGCCACAGTTGATTTGCCTACCCCAGAACGTCCTCCAATGAAGACCACGTGTGAATCCACCATGGTCGATTGTCTCAGACGGCGCTCACAAAACCGCGCATATGGCACGCTAGGCGCTCAAACTGGCAAAATGAGCCGTTCTACCGGTTATATGAACAAGACAAGCCACGCCGCTTTCGGTTCCACCCTTCCGAATCCATACGCGACCGGCCAACAAACCAAAACGCCCTGTCGAAGGGCCCAGATCTCGGCGTTCTCAGCTCCGTATGCTAAGCCCATGAGTCCCTCTGACAACGACGCCATGAGCTCTGGTTCGTCGGCAACCACCCCCGCAACGCCCCCCGCTTCCACGCCCGCGCCTTCGGGGCGCGAATCGCAGGCCGCCTCCACCACTCCAGCGCACTCGCCGTCGAGCCCATCGCAACAGCGCCCCACGCGTTCCAGATCGACGGTTCGCCGCCGTCCACGCGGGACGCGCACGCAGACCCCCGAACAAAGCTCCGGGCTGAAACCGCTTCAAAAGGTCGGGCTCATCCTCGGCGCACTCGCTTTCATCGTTCCCTTCTTCATAGATATTCCGAACCTCGACGAGCCGGGCGAACGCATGCTGTCCATCTTCCTGCTGGCGATCGTCTTCTGGGTCACGGAAGCCGTCCCGCTCACGGCAACGGCGGTGCTGGTGATCCTGCTGGAAGTCCTGCTCGTGGCGCAGGGTGCACTCTGGGATCCGGCGGCGGCCGATCCCGCTCTCGCCGAGGCGTCCCTGCCCGCCTCCTCATATTTCGCCGCCCTCGCCAATCCCGTCATCATCCTGTTCCTCGGCGGCTTCATGATCGCCGACGGCGCGGAGAAGTACGGTTTGGACAAGAACATCGCCGCAGTCATGCTCAAACCCTTCTCCGGCTCGGCTCGCTCCACGGTGCTGGGACTCATGCTCATCACCGGCATCCTCTCCGCCTTCATGTCGAACACGGCGACCACCGCCACCATGTTCGCCGTCGTCATTCCCATTCTGAGCTCGATAAAGGATCGCAAAGCGCGCTCCGGCGTCGCCCTGTCCATCCCCCTGGCGGCCAACGTCGGCGGCATCGCAACCCCGGTCGGCACCCCACCCAACGCCATCGCGGTGGGCGCGCTGGAAAGCAACGGCATACATCTCTCGTTCATCGATTGGATGATCATGGCGGGGCCGTTCGCGGCGGTCATACTCATCGCGTCGTGGGTGCTGCTGTGCGCACTGTTCATACCTCGCGGCGAGCGCATCGAGCTGGAGATGGACGCCAACTGGAACATGAGCCCCAAGGCCAAGATCTTCTACGGGATCGCGGCCCTCACCATCGCCCTGTGGATGACGGAGCCGCTGCACGGCGTCTCCTCCAACACCGTCGGGTTCATTCCCGTCGCGCTATTGCTGTGCCTGCGGGTGATGGACGGCTCGGACATCAAGAAACTGGACTGGCCGGTGCTGTGGCTGGTTTCCGGCGGTATCGCGCTCGGCACCGGCATCGGCGCCACGGGGTTGGATGCGTGGCTCGTGGGGTCCATCGGCTGGCAAACGCTCGGTGCCGTTGGCGTCACCGTGGTCCTGTGCATGGTCGGTCTCGGTTTCGCCAACGTCATGTCGCATTCGGCGGCGGCCAATCTTCTGGTGCCGGTCGCTATCTCGCTGGCGATCTCGCTCGACGGCATCAACACCACGATCATCGCTGTCGCCGTGGCAATCGCCTGCTCGCTGGGCATGTCATTGCCGATCTCCACCCCGCCGAACGCCATCGCCTACTCCACCGGAACGTGTACGGTGAAGGATATGGCGATTCTGGGAATCATCATCGGCCTGGCATCGACGTTGCTGCTCGCCCTGGCCATGCCGCCTTTGTGGGAGCTCATGGGGTTGGTCTAGATGTCTCAAGCACACCCCCAGAACATCGGCGACGACGCCGCGTACACCGCGAGTTCGTCCATTCCCTCCGGCGCACGCACACCGGGCCTGCCCGTCGGAATCGTCATCGGGCAGGACGAGTATTCCGCTCGCGTGGCAGCGTTGCTGCGCGAACACATGGCGGCGCGGTGCGACATCCTCACCTTCGCCTCCGTCGACGAGGCAATAGCTGCTTTCCCCAGCGGTACGCCTGCTTTCCCCAGCGACGGCGAATTGCCCGGCGGGGATGTCCAATCCCCACGGGCAACACGGCACTCACAACCCGCCCGTCCCACGCAACCCGCCCGTCCCACGCAATCCACTCGCGCGCAGGACCAGACAGCCGTCGCCTTCATGACGGTCGTGCTCGGAGACGACACTCCCTCCGGGGACTCGCTGCTGCTCCCGATTGCCGAACTCCCCTCCTTCCGTTCCACGCGCATCATGCTGCTGTGCACGTCATTGGAGATATCCGGGGTGCAGTGGCTGACCGATTCCGGCCGGCTGGACTGGGTGGGTTATGTACCCGAACTACAGACCGAGGCCTTCCTCGAGAACATCGACGCCCAACTGGTCCGCTTTCGCGAGCGCCACACCCGGGTTCCCGCCAACCGAGTCTCCTCCGTCTTCGACCAACCGGATTCCGATGCCGAGATCATCGAACGAATCCTGCGGCGCATCGAGCAGGCGCTGGGCAAGCAGCCCCGCATCACGGTCCCGGAAGGCACTCGGCTGACGATCAAGGACAAATGGGTGGAGGAGGTGACGATCATCCTGCGCGGATCGGTCGCGCTCATCCACGAGAGCCCACGCGGCGATCTCATCATGCACGAGGAGTCGACGGGGAGGATCATCGGGCTGCTGGCGGTGAGCGAGGGGCGCCGCGCCTTTCTCACCGCGGTGACCACCAGCGAAGTCACCGGCGTCCGGCTGACCACCGAGCAGTTCAACTCCGCCATCCAGGGCCGCCCCGACATCACCCTCCTGGTCGCCACGCTCTTCATCCGCTTCCTCGATCGCCGCCTTCGGCGAGCCGAGGAGCTGCACATCGAGAATGCCGAGCTCTCCGAACAACTCGCAGTGGAACGGTCCCAGCTGGCGGAGGAGCGCGCTCAACTCACCACCGCCCTCGCCAACCTTGAGGAGGCCCGCACGGAGTTGATGGCCCACGAACGGCTCGCTTCCCTCGGCGCGCTCTCGGCCGGAGTAGCGCACGAACTCAACAATCCCATGGCGGCCATCCAACGGATCAGCGAGTACCTCGGCGAAGACGTCTCGCGCCTGCTCAGCGGAGCTCCAGACACGCAGTGGGCCAATCTGGCGTTGAATTCCTTGGAAAACGGGCTGAACGCCCAGGCGCTCTCGACTCGGGCCGAGCGCGCCTTACGCCGCGAGCTCGCCAGGATCACCGGGGATGAAGCCGCGGCCCAGCGTCTGGTGCTCGCCGGCATCCGCGACCCGGATCTAGCCGGCCAGCTCAAACGACGCTCCCGCTTCTCCCTCGAGAACGCCGAGAGAGCGGCCTCCATCGGCACCCAGCTCCGCAACCTGCGCTCAGCGTCCGTTCGCATCGCCGAACTGGTCTCTTCGCTGCGCTCCTATGCCCGTCCAGATGGCGACCCAGTGACCGACGTCGACGTTCACGAGAATCTCGACGACGCCCTCCGGCTGCTCTCCCATAAGCTGGACGGAATCACCGTCGTCCGGCATTACTCCGATATCCCGCCGATCGAATGCCATCCCGGTCAGCTCGCGCAGGTGTGGACGAACCTTCTCACCAACGCGGCGGAGGCGATCATGGAGGCGGCCGAGGATGCGGAGGATGGCCCCGGTGGTGTGCAGGAGGGACGCGGCCGCGGATCCCACAGTGAGGGGGAGCCGGTCGGCACCATCGAGATCCGCACCGGCGAACCGACTCCCGGCTGGCTTCGCGTGGAGATCGCCGACGACGGCCCCGGCATTCCCGAATCCATCCTGCCGCGCATCTTCGAACCTCGATTCACAACCAAATCCGGCCAGGTGCGATTCGGGATGGGCATAGGGATGGGCGTGGCGCGCTCGATCGTCGGCAAGCATCATGGCACCATGCGCATCGAGACCGGCCCGGCCGGCACCACGATCATCGTCGATCTCCCCGTCAGAATTCCCAAGGAGGAAGAATGAAACTCGCACTACTGATCCTGGAAGACGAACCGGAGGTCCGGGCCGCCCTCGAACGCGATCTCGTGGACCTACTGCCCACGGTTCGCCTGGAACCGGCCGAGGATGTCGAGGACGCCAGGGAGATCATTGCCGAGATCGACGACGACGGCGACGTGCTCGCCCTTGCTCTGTGCGACCATCGGTTGCCGGGCACCACGGGGGTGGACTTCCTCGTGGAGCTGGCGCAGGACGAGGAGACGATCGACACCCGCAAGGTGCTCGTGACCGGGCAGGCCGATCTAGCCGACACCGTTCGGGCCGTCAACGATGCGAACCTCGATCACTACATCGCCAAGCCGTGGGATCGGGACGAGTTGTTGGAGATCGTGACGGAGCAGCTCACGGACTTCGTCGAGGCCCGCGGAATCAATCCGCTTCCGCATATGGCGGTACTGGACCAGGCGAGGGCACTGGAAATGCTTCGCGCCCGCGGGCGGGCGGACTGAGGTCTAAGGAGGCGAGGCATCCACCGGAGAGGCCGAGAGGCCGCCGTCCTCCCTGATCTGCCCTATCTGAGCGGCCCTACCTGAGCTGCTGATCTGGTCGACCCTTCGCTCACTACCCTGGTCTATCCCTACATGGGCATGACAGCGTTCTGTGTGCCGTGGACGGCACACAGAACGCTGTCATGCCCACTAAGGAAACCAATGGGCAGTAATGAGGGCCGCGCAGCATGCTTGACAAGCCGACGCCTTACGCGAGAGCGCCCTATTCGGATGCTCTATTCAAGATGCCCGAAGTTCGAGTCCCGGCCGAAGAGGCGATCCAATTCGCGGCGCTCCTTCTTGGTGGGCCGGCCCGCCCCGCGCTCGCGGCGCATGACCGGGAGGTTGACGCGCGGGCGCTCCGGGGTCAAATCTTCGTAACACACCTGTGCCTGGGGAGCTCCCACCCTCTTCTTGATCAGATTCTTGACGATGAGGATTCTGTCGAAGCCCTGCACGCGATAGCGCACTTCATCGCCGATTTTGAGCGCGGTGGCGGGTTTTGCCGCCTCGCCATTCACTCGGACATGGCCCGCTTTGCATTCCGAGGTCGCCAGCGAACGCGTCTTGCACTGCCGAACACTCCACAGCCATACATCCACCCGCACCGAATCCATGGGTTCATTCTAGGAGGTCGGCACCCTGGACTCACTTCTGGCGGTATACCGCCACGAGTCCCGACTTCCCGTCGGAGAACACCAGGTTGCTGCCCTGCCAGGCCAAGGAGTGCGCGGCTATCTGCTCTCCCGGTTCGCCGCCATCGAGGAGTTCGGCGGCTTGGTCCGGGGAAAGCTGGGAGAGCACGTTGCCTTCGTCGTCCACAAGGATCGAGGAAAAGACCCGCGCGGCGCCGGTCTCGCCGGCGCTGTCGGATACCTGCGAGACGTTGACGATCGAGACCGCGTGGGACAGGTCGATCGATTCGACGTTGCTTTGCTCGAGCTCGAGGCTCCCCCGGTCCGGCAACCGAAGCGTCGAGCCTCGCTGGTAGGCGAAGGCGATCTCCTCGCCGGCGGACACCAGGTACACCTCGTCGACCTTCACCGAATCATCCGCGTCGTCTGTGGACCCTTTGAGTGCAGTCTTGGCCGCAGCCTTGCTCACGGGCTCGCCAGCACCGGAGGGGCTCAGTGCATCCTGATCCTTCGAACCGGCGGTGGCGGGTTTCGTCGGATCGCCGGGGCCTGGCACGATTCCAGGATCCGGCACATGCGATATCGTGGGGCTCGGCTGCAGGAAGACCTTCTCGATGTCGGACAGCGTAGCCTGCGTGGTTCCCGAACCCAGAATCTCCCCATCGGTCGCACGACGCCACGATTCCTTGCCGCGATCATCTATCGCGACCACGGTGGTCGGAGCATTGAGGCCAGTGCATAGAGCGCCATCGCTGGCCGAGATACACGGAGGTGTGACCTCCGCGGAACCATACAGATTCGTGGCGGCAGCGTAGACACCCGGGTCCTCCCCGGGAACCCCAACCCATGCCATGCCACCGGACATCCATGTCTCGATGTCTGCGACGGCATTCTCTGAAGGAACATCGAGCTTGAGATTCTTATCGACGACCGGGGCGCCGGAATCGTCGAATCCCGTCATATGAATCGAGCGGGTTCCATCCCAGGTCAGGAAGTAGGCGACGGCGTCATGGGAACCGACGAACACGAACGTTCCGAGTTCACCCACATCCAGGGATCGGAAGCCTCCGCCGACCACATCGAGGACGCTCGGATTCTCGCGACTCCAGATGCCCTGCGAGTAGCTCAGAGTCTCGCAGACGATAAGGGAATCCTCGTGGCACTCGATCCAGCCATCTCCCGCGCGGCTCCAATCCTGCTCTCCGGTGGCGATCTCGTAGCCGGTGATCTGATATTTCAACTCGTTGGGATCGTTGCGGTAGGCGACGACGGCGTTGTCGGCCGTGAAGACGCCGTCGACGCCTAGCGTCTCAGAACCGCTTCCCGTGCCGGAACCCTCTCCGTTCACCGCGGCCCCGTCCGTCGTGCCAGGGTACTGGGTCGCGAAGATCAGATCGAAGCCGTCGATTTCAGGAGTTCCCTCCGGAGCCACTACCTGACCGACGGGAAGGGAAGGGGTGGGCGTCTGGGAGACGACGACGCTGGGACTTCCAGAGGGGGACGACGACGTGGAGTCCCCGCAACCACTCAGCGCGAGTCCTGCAGCAAGGACGACGGCGCCCGCCACGCTCCCCCTGGTCAGCAGGCGCCGCCCTCCCCGCTCAGGCGTTGCAGAAGTTGCAGAAGCGGGGGTGCCATTACGCGATTCCGTGGCTGTATTCGCTGCCTCGTTCATCATGGAACCCTCCTTGTACTGCGATGATTCTACTGGTCACGGCCCAGGAATCGCTCCGCCCCAGGGTGGAAGAACTGCCCAATCCTCTCCCACGCCCTTTTCCTCCGATGTCGCAGCGGGCAGACAGCGGATATTTTGTATACCAAATAACTCTTCAAAAACCAGCTATATACCAACGTTTTCTCTGCAGACCCGATAGAGAACATTCGAGTTGTGTTTGGACATGGTTTAAGATCTGAAAGATGAGATCAACCGGCGGGGCAAGCTCAACCGATGCACGCGGAGGTGCACGCGACGAAATTATCGAGGCCCTCAGAGAACGCATTATCAGCGGCGAGCTCAGACCCGGTGACCGCCTGCGAGAACGAACAATCTCGGAGGAATTCAATGTTTCACGTGTACCGGTGCGCGAAGCGCTATTCGTTCTGGAAAACCAACGTCTCATCCGGTTCGAACCGCGCCGGGGAGCGTTTGTGACGGCTTTGACCATATCAGACGTACATGAACTCTTCGAGATCCGCTCCGCCCTCGAGCCACTTATCGGACGCTTGGCGGCGATCCGCTGCCGTCCTGACGATATCAAGGCGCTCGACGACGACCTCGCAGAAGAGTCTCGGGCCGCGGAGATAGGCGATCTCAGAGCAGGCTCCATCGCAAATGCGCAGTTCCACCAGCACCTGCTGATCGCGTCGCACAATCAGCTGCTCATCTCGCTCTTTTCGCCTCTTAACCTGCAGATTCAACGGCTCTTTCGCCGCACTATATTCGGCCATGAACACGAGCTCTCGCGAGCGCACCGCACCATATTCGAGGCGATCCGCGATCGGAAACCCGAGGTCGCCCAAAGTTTGCTCGCCCAGCACGTTGAGGACACTCGCGGACGCAGCTATGAGGTTGCGGATCCCGATCCGAGCCGCTGAGCGTCTGCCTCCGGTAACGAATCGGAGCCCGCAATCGCTCGGCCCCACCACGAGCGCACTCCTTGCATGCGCAAAGGCCGGGGCACGCCTGGTTCGACACGATATGCAAATCGAACCAGGCGTGCCCCGGCAAGACGGTCGCTATCTAGACGGCAGCCTCGCTCTCCTGCTCCGCCGGCTGGAGAAGCAAGGTCATGATGAAGGCAGCGAACACGAATCCCACGGAGATCCAGAAGGCATTCTGGTAATCGGTGAACGTGCCGCCGGCGGCGACTGGAGCTACCACGGCGATCCCGGCCGAGGCACCGATCCCGAACGCTGCGCCATTGATACCCGGCAAGGCTCCCGGAGAATCCTTGGGCGAATTGATCACGCTGATTCCGTTGACCGTTGTGAAGAGCTGGCCCATGTACACCGCGCCCAGGGCGATGAGCAGCACGAAGACGATCGCCTTTTCCGCAAGGAAGAAGTTGATGGCCGCCATGAGGAGGACCGTCAGCCCCGCACTTACTCGCAGCGACAGATACCAGCCGAATCGCTGGGCCAGGTAGCCTGCAAAGATGGCGGCCACGACTCCCGCCAGCGACTGCGGCGTCAGGTACAGCATTGAGGAACGGGAAGCGCTCATGGCATAGCCCCCGGTTCCCTGGGTGAAGAGCACCATGGTGTAGTTGACGAAGGAGAATGTTCCACACAGGGTGAGCAGCGTTGTCATGAAGACGGGCCAAACACGGCGCGAGCGCAGTGCGGAAACCGCGATCAAGGGGTAGGGGACCTTCAGTTCGGCGATTACGAAGCCGAACGCCGCCACGACCATTCCCGCGAGATAGATCAATGTGAGGCTGTCCGAGAGCCCAAAGCTGGATGCATTCTCAATGAAGCTGCTCAGACAGGCGAGGAACACGGCCATGGTGGCCGCACCCCACCAGTCCATCTTGCCGCTGCGCTCCGTCTTCTCGTCTCGAGGCACCAGTGTCAACAGGCCGATGTACCCAAGAACGCTGGCGACCAGGATGATCACGAAGAGGAAGCGCCAACCGATGGTGTCTGTGACGACCCCGCCGATCAGGCTGTCGATGCCGCCGACTCCGCCGTTGATCGACGCGACGATTCCGAGACAGATGCCGAAGAGTCTCTTGTCGAGACGCTCGGCCAGCACCAGGTAGCAAATGGTGTAGGCGGCGTTGGACGAGCCCTGCAGGATACGCCCAACGATCAGCATCGGGAGGTTGCTGGCAAACAGGCAGATCACCGTTCCGACCGTGCACACGGTGAGAATGATAATGAGGCTACGCCGCCTGCCAATGTAATCGCTCCAGCGCGAAAGCGCGACTCCGAGCACCGCTCCAGACATGAAGAACAGGGATTGGAGGCGTGCGACGGCCTCGGTCGATTCACCGAGATCGGTGGCGATGGTGGGCAGTGCCGGCGCTAGCAGCGTGGAACCGAACTGGTAGCTAAGGATGACGAAGATCAATGCTCCGACGAGTGTGGCGATACGGCCTCTCGACTGATTATCCGACCAGAAAACCTCGGAGGTTTCTTCGGCGGGTACATTGTTGGTGGTGGGGGACAATGTAGGCTCCTTTAAACCGTCAAGTCGCCGTTGCGGGCAACGATTTTGCCGTTCTTCATAACCAGAGAACGCTTGGGCGGGAAGACGACTGTTTCAGCCAGGGCCTGACCGGGCAGCACCACGAGATCAGCCGGCGCACCGACCTCTATTCCGGCCTCAGGCAGGCCTACGAAGCGGCGCCCGTACTCCGTCGCCATCCGCAGTGCAAATTCCAGATCGTCGTCGGTACGCCAGTACTGCTTGTATGCCATCATCATGGCGCGCATGAGGATATCGCCGTCGCCCCAGGGAGCCCAGAGCCAACGGGAGGAGTCCGATCCCAGGCAAAGGGCGACGCCGTCGTCGTGGAGCCTGCGCACATCGGGTACCGGAAGGAGGCCGTGAACGCCGATGGCAACGCCGATTCCGGCGTCGGAGAGGGTGTGAGAGAGATGATCCAAGCTCTGCGGGGAAGCTCCCGAGAGGCAGAAGAGGTCGCAGAGGGTCACCTTGCCCTCCATCCCAAGGGCCTTGGTGCGTTCGGCGATGCGATCCACAAGCCATTCGCCCAGGTGTCCGGCCTCGTGGGCGTGGAAATCGACCTTGGTTCCATGGGTTTCAGCGATCCGGAAGATCGCGTCCAGCGTCTTGATGGCATCGTGATCGACATCGGCCGGGTCGACGGCGGCAACGCCATCCACTCCGAGCTTGGCCGCCTCCTCGATGAGCTCCTCGGTGCCGGGATAGACCTGCAGGCCCATCTGGGCAAAGGCGATGATCTTGATGTCCAGAGAGTCCTTCATCTCCTCACGCAGCTCGAGCAGCGCCTCGACCCCCTCGAGGCCGATCTGAGGAGCGACATCCGCACAGGTCTGGAGAGTGGTGGTGCCGGCCTTGATGCACTCCTCGATGAAACGACGGGCGCGCACCTTGACCGGGGCGGTCGGCATCTCCCACTGCTTCAACTGATCGTGGAACATCTGGTTCATGTTGACGGCCGAGGAGGTGCGGCGCACCCACGGCTCTCCCAGCAAGCTCTTGTCCACGTGAGCGTGGCCATCGATGAATCCTGGGATGACGATCTCGCCGCCCAGGTCCTCCACGTTGTCACCGGTGGGAGCGGGGTTCGTACCATCGATGATGTCCGAGATAATGCCATCGGTGATCACCAGGGTGCTGGTCTCGTCCGCCCCTTGGATCCTGGCGTTTGTCAGAATCGTTTTCATAACTTTTCCTTAGTCTTTGAGCTAGTAGTTCTCTGTGTCCTATGGGTGGTGGTTCTCTGCTCGCGGCCACCTTTTCCAGGCAGGCACATCCTCAGTGCGTCACATCGGCTCCCTCTGCCGGATCCAGCCTGTTCGGGATGCAATCGAGGATGCTCGAATAAACCTCGGCTCGGCCGCTTCCGTCATCCTTTCGAGGTAGGCCGCGGTGAGGAAAGATCGCCACCGCCGAGGTGCCATTCATCCAGCTCCCGGCGAAGGGCATCAGAGGCACACGTTTTCCGTTCACCGAATTCTCCTGAGACATCGCCATTGAAAACTCTGTTCGCAATGTATACCAAATAATACTCAGCAACAAGTGGGCGACGATGCGAATATCACCCTTGTTGCCAGCGAATACACTCAAGGCGAGCGGATGTTGGGAACACTCACCACAAGAAACACCATGAACTTGCCTATAAACACGTGAAACGTCCAAGATATCTGGCAGTCCCTAAAAGAGTTGGAAGCGCGGGCACCAAGAAATATTCAGGACGGCTGGGCTTTATTTTGGTATACAAACATTCTCAACAGGTGGATATGCAGAGCCGTGGATGGACCACACCTATGCATTCGGTCTCGTCCCGCAGGCAGCATCTTTCACATTGCCAAACAGGACGTCACGGGAGCTGAGCGAGCCGCCACGGGAAAGCCGTCAAAACGCTCGCCGCCACCGCCACGAAGCGTGCAGAATAGACGCAACCCATGCTGGGAGGTGGTAGCACCATGAGCTCAGATGATTGGATGGCCGACGACGTCCCGTCGGACAGTGCCCTTCACGATGACGCCGCGCCCTGCGACTGGCTCGAAGAGTCCGAGGGCGTCGGGACCGAGAAGACGCGGTGGCGCACAAGGCGTTCTCGTGGGCCCTGGGAATGGTTGTCCGCCCGCCAAGCGCGCGGAGTCATTCCCGTGCCTGCCCGCCGCGCACACGGTGCCGAAACCTCGGCCATCTCCAACGGTTTCAGGCCCGGCCACGATCCCGCCGCTCTCAGCTTCGGCAATGCGCTCTTCGGATTCGTCCTGGTTGGGGTCCTGGCTCTCACAATGGTTCTCGCCTCCGTTCCCGTGAAGGCGGGCGGAGGCGAGGTGTGGGCGTTCATCGCGATGTCGATGATCGTGCAGCTGGCCAGTTGCACGATTGTGCTGTGGCTGGAACACCACGATCTCGCGGCGGGCAAACGGTTCCCCGTCGCCTACCCCTGGGCGGGAATGGTCATCGCAATCTCCATGTGGCTGCTCACGGCGCACATCGTCGAACAGCTCTGATTCATGAAAGGAGCAGGAAGTGCCCCTATCCTGTTGCGCGCATACCCGGCATGACGGAGCCGACTACGCACCAGCAGGTTCGCGTCGGCCCAACCGCACCTTCTTGACCTCGCGTCCACCATCGAAATCTGATTCTTTGAAACCGAACAAGTACGTCATAGTGAAGGCCACGGCCAGAGCTGCGAGCGACGCAATCCAATAGCCCGTGAAGCTGGAGTCCAATCCAGCCGGGTTGACGAAGGAGGGGAAACCGACGAAAGCGCCGGTGAAACCGTACATGTTGACATTGAATATGCCGGTCAGCAGGCCACCCACGGCGCCACCGAGCGAAGACATGATGAAAACGCGGCCGTACTTGAGGTTCAAGCCATACATCGCCGGTTCGGTGATACCGCAGAAAGCAGATATGGTAGCTGGCCCGGCCAACGTCTTGATCCTGGGGTTCTTCACCTTCACCCAGATCGCGAGCGCGCCGGCTCCCTGAGCGATCATCGTGGCCGAGACTATCGCATTGAGGGGAGAGAAGCCATCGACCGCGATCTGCGCCGCGATAAGCGGAATCACAGCCCAGTGCAGACCGAAGATCACCAGGCACTGGTAGAAGCCCCCGATAAGCAATCCCGCAAGTGGATAGCTGAAACTGAGGATGGCATTGATGCCATTGGCGATACCACCCGAGATGAACATGATGATCGGCCCGAAGACGACGAGGACCAACGCGGACACAACGAACACTTCAATGAGCGGAGCGAAGATGGAGCGCAGTACCAGTGGAATGTGCTTCTTGAGCCAGGGTTCGATCCGAGCCGCCAACCATGCCGCCACGATGATCGGAAAAATGGAGTAGGCGTATGCATTGCCTGTGGGCAGGGAGATGGGGATCCCAAAGAAGTCGCCGTTGAAGACGGTGTTACCCACTCGCGCCACCACGTGATATCCAGGGTCACTGGGATCCGACATGGATACGATCGAAGGAAAGACGAGAACACCGCCGATGATCGCCACGATGATGGGGTCGGAGCCAAGGCGCTTCGCAGCGGTGAACCCGATGATGATGGGAAGGAAGTAGAACATCGAGGATGACATCGCATCGATGATCGCGTATGTGCTCGTCCCAGACTGCACGACATCGAACTGGGTGAGCAGAGCAAGAATTCCTTTGAGGATCCCAGACGCCGCGAGCAGTCCCACCACGGGGATCATCGAACCGGTGATGACACCGATCAGGTTGCTGAAGCCGAATTTCACCCAACCCACTATCGTCGTGGGACGTTCCACGACTTCCTCTTCGGCTACTTCGCTGCCGGTAGTTCCGAGCTGCTTCACCACCGCCTCGAAAACGTCACCGACCGCGGGCCCGATGACGACTTGATACTGGCCACCGGCTTTCGCAACGTCGATGACACCATCCAGATTTGCCACGAAATCGTCATTCGCGAGTGATTCGTCCTTCAGATAGAACCGCACTCGCGTGATGCAATGGATGACATTCTTGACGTTGGTCGGGCCACCCACCCCATTGATGATGTCGTAGGCGAGAAGATCGAAACCGGACAAGGCCGATCGCGCCGGATCCATTGCCGACGACGGCGTCTCTTCGGTCGCCTCGTCCACCGGTACGGCTGAAGCCTGCGCCGGTGCGAGCTCTGGCTTCTTGTCGGCCTCCTTGGGAGTCGGCGGCCCCACCGTTGCCACGGGAATATCCGGCTCAACCTTCCCATGAACCAGTTTCAGATCGCCGCCACGCTTCTTCAAGTTGGTGAAGATGACCATGGTCGTCGTCGACTTACCAGCCTCTTCAATGGCGGCCAGGTTCATCGTTCCAACCTGTGAGCCAGCCTCCACCACGTCGCCCTTGGAGATCGTGAGAGCAAAAGGTTCACCGTTCAGCTCGACTGTGTCGATGCCCATGTGGACGAGAATCTCTATGCCGGAGTCCGTCTTCATCCCGAAGGCGTGACCCGTTTTGGCAACCATCGATATGGTTCCGGAGGCTGGCGCGACCACGGTTTCGGAGCTAGGAATCACTCCGAATCCATCACCCATCGCCTTGGCGGCGAACACGGGGTCAGGGACCGTCTCAAGTGGAATGACTTCACCCCGCAGTGGTGTCAGAATCTCATCGTGCTCTTGTTGCATCTTTGCATCCTTCATATGAATCGTGGTGGGCAGGGATGGTTCGGGGAAAGGACTGGTCGGACCCGGCAGGACGTCGGACCCGGCAGCGCGTCAGATCAAAATGGCGAGGGATTGGTATGGCAGGAGTTCCACGGTCGTGGAGTCCACGGGTGCCGCCTCGTAATTGGAGACGAGGACCGTTCCACCAACAAATTCCGCGGGAATACCGATCCGGGTTCTCACGCCATAGAAATTGTTGAGGACCAGCAATTGCTGTTCTTCGAACGTGCGCCGATAGGCGAAGACATCGGGATGGGCCGATTCGTGGGGAATAAAGGCTCCCTCAGCAATGATCGGATGCGTCTTACGCAGCGCAATGAGCTTGCGATAATAGGGAAGGATCTTGCCGCCTGCCTCTTCCGCGGCCACGTTGATGACGTTCTGATTGGTGGGCCGCAACCACGGTTTCCCACTGGTGAAGCCCGCATTCTCACTGGCATCCCATTGCATCGGGGTACGGGCGTTGTCCCGTGCCTTGGAATGGACGATGGCAAAGGCGTCGTCGTCGCCAACGCCGGAGGCGACGAGTTCGTCAAACGCATTGATTGCCTCGACGTCCCGGTAATCCGCGATGGTGGTGTAGTCCGGATCGGTCATACCGATCTCTTCCCCCTGGTAGACGTAGGGGGTACCGCGCAGCAGATGGAGTGCGGTAGCCAACATGGTTGCGGACTCGACACGATAGTTCACCGTATCGCCGAATCGGTCGACGGCACGCGGCTGGTCGTGGTTGTTCCAGAAGAGCGCATTCCATCCTCCGCCCGCCTGCATACCCACACACCACTCGGTGAGCAACCCCTTGAGCGCAGCGAAATCGAAGGGCATTCGTGTCCATTTCCTGCCGTCGACGTAGTCGACTTTGAGGTGGTGAAAGTTGAAGGCCATAGAGAGGGCCTTGTTCTCGGGACGGGTGTACACGATGCACTTCTCGATGGAGGTGGAGGACATCTCTCCCACGGTGACCACTTCCGGGTCGTCGCCGAAGCTCGCCGCGGCAAGCTCACGCAGATAAGGTTCCACGAGGGCTCCGTCCGTGTACATGGCACGATCGTCGGTTCCCTCGGGGGCCGCTGGAAGTTCCTCGGGTTTCCCGATCAAGTTAATGACATCGAAGCGGAATGCACGCACTCCCTTCCCTTTCCAGAACTTCACGACCGCCGCCATCTCCTCGCGCACCCGGGGGTTATGCCAGTTGAGGTCCGCCTGTGTGGTGTCGAATAGGCGGAGATAGTAAAGGCCGGCGTCTCCGGCGTCGGGACCGGCAGGATTCAACGTGAACCCATTTACTCGGGCGGTCTCCTCCGTGATCCCGGTGGCGGCCGCTGCTGCAGTGAACGGCGCCCACGCATCGCCGCCGAACTTGGAGGTCCAGTTGTTGGGGAGTTCGCCATTCGGCCCCGCGGGGCGCAGGTAGTAGAAGTCCCGGTACTCCTCCTCGCCCGCGAGAGCGCGCTGGAACCATTCGTGCTGGGTGGAGGTGTGGTTCAAAACCATGTCGAGCATGACTCCGATTCCGTGCTCCTCGAGGGCGGCGACCAGATCGTCGAAGTCCCGCATCGTGCCGAGGGCGGGATTGATGGCGCGGTAGTCCGCGATGTCGTACCCGTTATCGCGCTGCGGGGAAACGAAGAACGGATTGAACCACACCATGTCCACCCCGAGTGAGGCGATGTAGGGAACCTTCTCGATAACCCCACGCAGATCTCCAACGCCACTGCCTGTGGAGTCACGGAACGATCTTGGGTAGATCTGATAGACCGTCTTGTCATGAAAGCTCATAACTCATCCTCAATGCTCGTCCTCGAAATCCATCGTCTTCAATGGCTGGCGGAGCCGGTGGCCCTCATCTCGTGAGCTCCGGCGGAACAATCCACGGAGGTGCTGAGACGTTGCACGGTCACCGGCATGTAGGGGCGCGGGGCATCACGTTCTACCGTCGGGCCGATGCCCCGCAAGATTCAAGATATGAGCGAACTATGCCGGGTAGGCGGGTTTTGCGTAGCTGTTGCGTGAATGCCGGTTTCCTTGCGCTTTTGCGCGCCAGCTTCACGCGGGCTATCGCGGGGGAGAATATGCACGGCCACGAGAGAACGCGCACGGCATCTACGTGGCCGAGCGTTACCGATCTGTGCCGCCGATCTAGCTCCTATCGCTCCATGCGTCGAGTGGTCTGACGCACGATGAGGCGAGTGGGCAGCGCGATGGACTCCGGAACGGCTACTGTACTTCCGCGTTCCGCGTTGCCAGCTTGCGAAACGATGGGCGGTTCCAGAATCCGCAGTGCCAAGCGGGCAGCTTCCCTTCCCTGCTCGCGGGCGGGCTGACCGATGGTGGTGAGCCCCAGTATCTCCGCCAACGGGTGATCATCAACGCCGACGATCGAGATGTCATCGGGGATGCTCACTCCCGCCTTACGGAACACAGCCATCATGTCCGCCGCAATCTCATCCGAGGAACAGATGATGCCCTGCGGCAGGTTCTCGCCGGCCAGCACCACCTCGGCAGCCGCCCGTCCAGGGCTGGGCGTGAACGGTACCCTCAGATGGCGAATCGGAAGACCGTCCCTGTTCATGACGTCCTCGTACCCGATACCCCGCCGATGGGTGGCCACACCGGACGTGCCCTCATGATCCATGTAACCCACGTAGGCGATATTCTCCAAGCCCAAGTTACGCAGGTAGTTCGCAGCCTTCTGCCCGACAGCGACGTCGTCGATGCCCACACTCGGAACTCCCTCCACCAAACTTCCCGCGATGACCGCCGGAATCGGAAGGTCGACGAGATCGTCCACAGCCATATCACGCGGGGCGGGAACCAGGATGACCAGGTCGGTTTGCTCCGAAAGCCGCGGGCTCGAGAGGAATTGGGCACGCTGCGAGGCAGACAGGCCCTGCCGGACCTGGAGGGATATCCCCCGGGGAGCCAAACCGTCGTGGATTCCCGTGAGGATCGAGCCAAAGATCCAGCGGTCTGCCTCCGGGACGACAGCGGTGATTCTGACATCCTTCGAGGCGTGGGAGCCTCCTTGATCGGTAACCATGTGCTGGACACCGGATTCGAGGGATGCGGTTCCGGCGGTTGCCCGCGCGGGAGCGGGAACGGCCGATTCGTTACTCAGCTCGTTACTCAGATAGCCAAGCTTTCGAGCTATCGCGATGATTTGCCGCCTCTTGGAGGGTGAGACACCTGGAGAACCGCTGAGTGCCCGCGACACCGTGGAAACCGCAACGGAAGCAGCGGCAGCAATATCTGCCATGCCAACGGGTTGATCTTCGCGCGGTGCCATATCTGAAACTTACTCACGCCACGCCAGACAGGACAAGCCCGCGGCACTACCCCTCCGTCAGATCCCGGCAATGCTCAAGTTGCGCCTTTGCCGGCACCAGGTCCCCCTCCACGAGGGGATCGACGACCTTGCTGTGCAACTCGTCCACAGCGGGGAACTCTTCTCTCACATGGGGAAGATCAGGAAACTTCAGAAGTTGGTCGAGGGCCGCATCCACCCGAATATCCTTCCCGGCCTCCGTGGCCAGAACGAACTCATTGAGCCAGGCGCAATGCCAGTTCAAAGCCAGGTCGACGAAGAAGGTATTGGCCGAGATCTCCGCCCAATATCCTTCTTGCGTGCTTTCCAGCATCACGCTTCCCGGCTCCGCACCCGTCCTTATCCAGTCCTGCACGATCACCGTGTCGGCAACCAGCGGCTCGAGCTCGACGATCGTCTCCGGAGCATCCCAGCTCGCAGGGAACGGGTGGTCGAACAAAGCGAAAGCTTCGTCCGCGAGCTTCGAGACCTCCTCGGGAACACCTTTGACATCCGTCTCAATGGTGACATCCACCGTTTCGGAGGTACTCGGGACCGGCGTAGCAGGGACAAGCGGAGTAGTGCTAACCGAAGGAGAAGCCGATTCCGGGGAGGACACCGCGCCAGAAGCGCAACCCGCGGCAATGGCCAGCAATGCAGCGCCTATCGCGAGCCGTCTAATGGCAGATCGCCTAACGACAGCCCGCCAGACGGTCTGGAGCGCACGAACCACGGCACTCGGTAGGCGGACGGGCACTTTTCGGGCCGTCCGCGTCTTGGCGCACCCTCGAGTGTTCGCCATATCTCTTCTTCCCCTGCGGGTTTGCGTATTGTGCTCTCATTGCCAGTGAGTCACCGAACACAAGAATTCTCTCTCGCCGCGGCTTTCTCATACGCGGCGCGGTCTCGGCACGGCCCATTCCGCACCCATCCGCAACGCGGCGTCTGACGACGCTGAACTGCACACATGCCTAACAACTCCACGATACAGGATGGTTTGTCCTAACCGCAGCGAAACACGCTAACACTGTAAACCTGGGCGCCTTCCGAGGGTCGCGCAACGCCGTTCCGACGGTTCCATGAGCCTCACTCCGGGTCGAGAGCGCGAAAGAACACCCCAACACCCAGTAACGGGGGCACCAGCTCCGACCCCGACCTGAAGCCCGTGTACAACGCACATCGGGCCCGCACTGCAAAAGAGTGCGGGCCCGATTCGCCGTCGTTCTCGATCCGATTTCCAGACGGTTTCCTGGAAACCGAACGCGGATTCAGTTGCCTGCCGCTACAGCATGCAGGAGACGCATCCTTCTACTTCGGTGCCTTGGAGGGCCTGTTGGCGGATGCGCATGTAGTAGAGGGTTTTGATGCCCTTGCGCCAGGCGTAGATGTAGTTGCGATTCACGTCGCGGGTGGTCACGGTGTCCGGGTAGAACAGTGTGAGCGAGAGCCCCTGATCGACGTGCTGGGTTGCCATCGCATAGGTGTCGATGATCTTCTCAGGACCGATCTCGTAGGCGTCCTGGTAATACTCCAGGTTGTCATTGGTCATGTAGGGCGCCGGGTAGTAGACACGACCGATCTTGCCTTCCTTGCGGATCTCGATCTTGGAGACGATCGGGTGGATCGAGGAGGTGGAGTGGTTGATGTAGCTGATCGAACCCGTGGGCGGCACGGCCTGCAGGTTCTGGTTGTACATACCATGCTCGCGGACCTGGGCCTTGAGCTCGCGCCAATCGTCCTGGGTGGGCAGATCAATGCCCTCGAAGAGCTCGCGCACACGCTGCGTGGCCGGCTCCCACACCTGGTCGATGTACTTGTCGAAGAACTCTCCCGTAGCGTACTTGGACTCCTCGAAGCCCTCGAAACGCTGGCCTCGTTCCTTCGCAATCGTCATCGAGGCCCGGATCGCGTGATAGACCACCGCGTAGAAGTACATGTTGGTGAAATCGAGGCCCTCCTGGGAACCGTAGTGGATGCGTTCGCGTCCCAGGTAACCGTGCAGGTTCATCTGGCCCAGGCCGATGGCATGAGACATGGCGTTTCCACGCTCGATCGACGGGACGGAACGAATATCCGTCAGATCGGAGACAGCGGACAGGGCGCGCACGGCAGCTTCGACCGTCTTGCCCAGATCCCGCGACTCCATGGCCTTGGCGATATTCATCGAGCCGAGATTGCAGGAGATGTCCTTGCCCACGTGCTCATAGGAGAGATCATCGGACAGTTCGGAGGCTTCGGAGACCTGCAGGATCTCCGAGCAGAGATTGGACATCGTGATCTTGCCCTTGATGGGGTTGGCCCGATTGACCGTGTCCTCGAACACGATATACGGATAGCCCGACTCGAACTGGATCTCGGCCAGGGTCTGGAAGAAGTTACGAGCATTGATCTTGGTCTTGCGGATGCGCTTGTCCCCGACCATCTCGTAGTACTTCTCACTGACACTGATCTCGGTGAACGGGACTCCGTACACGCGCTCGACATCGTAGGGAGAGAAGAGGTACATATCCTCGTTCCGCTTCGCCAGATCGAAGGTGATGTCCGGGATCACCACACCCAGGGAGAGGGTTTTGATGCGGATCTTCTCGTCCGCGTTCTCCCGCTTGGTGTCCAGGAAGCGCATGATATCCGGGTGATGGGCATGCAGGTAGACCGCGCCGGCTCCCTGACGCGCACCCAACTGGTTGGCGTAGGAGAACGAGTCCTCCAACAGCTTCATCACCGGGTTCACACCAGAGGACTGGTTCTGGATCTTCTTGATGGGCGCGCCGAGTTCGCGCAGGTTGGACAGATTCAGAGCCACACCACCGCCGCGCTTGGACAGCTGCAACGCCGAGTTGATGCCGCGCGCGATGGACTCCATATTGTCCTCGATGCGCAGCAGGAAACAGGACACCAGCTCGCCACGAGCAGCCTTGCCCGCATTGAGGAAGGTCGGCGTCGCCGGCTGGAAACGACCGGAGATGATCTCGTCCACCAGGCTCAACGCCAATTCCTCGTCCCCGCGGGCGAGGTAGAGGGCCACCATGCACACACGATCCTCGTAGCGTTCCAGATAGCGCGAGCCATCGAAGGTCTTCAACGTGTACGAGGTGTAGTACTTGAAGGCGCCCAGGAACGTGGGGAAGCGGAACTTGTGGGCGTAGGCCGCTTTGAACAGGGACTTGACGAAAGCGAAGGAATACTGGTCCAGCACCGGCTTCTCGTAGTAGCCCTCCTCGACCAGGTACTCGATCTTCTCTTCCAGATCATGGAAGTACACCGTGTTCTTGTTGACATGCTGCAAGAAATACTGCCGGGCGGCCTCGCGGTCGGCTTCGAACTGAATCTGGCCCTCGGCATCATAGAGATTCAACTGCGCATTAAGCGCATGGTAGTCCAATCGGGGATCCGTGTACTGTTCCTCGCCGGTATCCGTCAACGTGGTTGCTGCCAAAACTTCTCCAACCCTTCACGTACTCGATCCGCATCCTGCGGGGTTCCGAGTAACTCGAACTTGTACATATGCGGCACATGGCATTTCGCGGAGATGATGTCCCCGGCTATGCAGTATGCCTTACCGAAGTTTGTGTTCCCTCCCGTGATGACCCCACGTATGAGCGAGCGGTTGTGTTCATCGTTAAGGAACTTGATGACCTGCTTGGGAACGGCTCCCTTGGAGTTGCCGCCCCCATAGGTCGGCACGACCAGCACGTACTCCTCCTCGACGTGCAAGGGCTCTTCCTTCGGACGCAAGGGGATGCGCCGCGCCGGGAACCCCAGCTTCTCCACGAATCGCTTCGTGTTGTTGGTTGTCGACGAGAAGTAAACGATCTGCGGCATCTGTCCCTCCCTGTTAGGACACTTCCAGACTGCCAAACGGTTGATGGATGACTCGTGCGAGCGGTGGAGGGTGCATCCGCCCCACCGATCGCCTTTCGTACGACGACGGATCGGGCTTGCGTAGCCGAACACTCCCGTAGCACGAATGCTCTTATTTGAATTCTTCCTCGGCGCGGCTGCACGCCCAGCAGGGCGCCGCGCATTCTCAAGCGTGCAGTGACGGCCCGAAGCCACTGCCCCGGGCCGTCACTATCCAGCTCTGCGAAACAATGTCTCAGGCAGAGACGACTGCGCCCTGTTCCGCGGCCACAGTCAAAGCCTTGATCTTGTCCGGACGGAATCCCGACCAGTGATCGCCGCCTGCAAAGACAACGGGGGCCTGCTGGTAGCCGAGGGCCTTAACCGCATCCAGAGCTTCTGCATCCAGAGTGAGGTCAACTTCCTCATACGCGAGACCAGCCTTGTTCAAAGCCCGCTTGGTTGCATTGCACTGGACGCAGGAGGGCTTGGTGAAAACAGTGATACTCATATGAGCTCTCCCTTCTGGTGCTGCATCCGTGGAAACCAGTCGCTCAACTTCCCGTTGCGCGGCCTTCAGATTTGCGTCTCCACTAGAGATAACACGCCAGTCGTCGAAACATTCCGTGCGATGCGCCGCAATCAACGGCACTGCATAGACACTACACCTTGTGGTCGAGAACGTCATGAACCACAAGGGATTGTGTTGGCGTGTTTCGACGTGATAAGTCACACCCTTGTAATTCGCCGCTGTGGAACCACCCCGTTTCCCAGTGGAAAGCACTGTGTACGCTTCGAGCTACCTACGACTCGGTATCTCCCGTAGCGTCCACACCGTGACGGCACGCCGACCGCTCGCATCCCAGCCTGCCCCGGTCACCCCGCGGGTGACTGCTCCCATCTTCTCGCAAGCCTCCGACATGTTCTGAAGCCATTTTCGCGGGGGTGCTCCTCGGGCTCGCTCTCCCCTGGGCAACAGTCGCATCCCGCACGAAGGGCCGCGCTTTCCCCACCAAAATCCACAACTGTGGATAACTTTTTCCCACACGTGTGGATCTTCTCCCCAAGTTTATCCACAAGTGTGGACAACCTGCGACGACGCCGGTGTTGTCCCGTGCGGCGACTTTTAGGACCGCGGCGTGTCGCACAGGCGCGTGTCGCAACCACGCGGGCACCGGTCATCACTGCCGCCACGTCCCACGCCGACGGCTGCGCGGGCACTCTCCGATCGGAGCCACCTACTGCGAGCTTGTGCATGCGCACACGGGCACCCACAGCGCCGAGGCCCGCGCTGCTCAGCACTCCACGACGTTCACGGCCAAGCCGCCGCGAGAGGTCTCCTTGTACTTGGACAGCATGTCCATGCCGGTCTGGCGCATCGTCTCGATGACGGTGTCGAAGGAGACGGCGTGGCGCCCATCGCCCCACAGCGCCATGCGGGCGGCGTTGATGGCCTTGACCGCGGCGATTGCATTGCGTTCGATGCAGGGAATCTGAACCAGACCGCCAACGGGATCGCAGGTCAACCCCAGCGAATGCTCCATGGCGATCTCCGCGGCGTTCTCCACCTGCTGCGGCGTGCCTCCCATGGCCTCGGCCAAACCGGCGGCGGCCATGGCACTGGCGGCGCCAACCTCCCCCTGGCATCCCACCTCGGCACCTGCGATAGAGGCATTGGACTTGATGAGACCTCCGATGGCAGCGGCGGCCAGCAGGAAACGCCGTTGGCCATCGACATCCGCACCCGGAACAAACCTCAGGTAATAGGACAGCACCGCGGGAACCACACCCGCAGCACCATTGGTGGGAGCGGTTACCACTCGGTGGCCGGCGGCGTTCTCCTCGTTGACGGCGAGCGCGTAGAGGTTCACCCAATCCATTCCACCCAACGGATCGGAGGAGGGACCGCGCCGCTCAAGCTCAGCGTTGAGCTCGCTGGCACGACGCTTCACACGCAGTACTCCCGGCAGGGTGCCCGAGGCTTCGCAGCCCTCCTTGATGCACTCCTCCATCACCTGCCAGATGTTGTCCACATACGCGACGACCTCGTCCCGCGGGCGCAGCGCTTCCTCGTTGGCCATGACGAGGCTCGACACGCTCAGCCCTGACGACGCGCACTGCTCCAGCAGGCCCCGAGCCGTGGTGTACGGGAAGGGCGCCGGCTTCGACGCCACGCTCGCGGCAGCGCTTTCCAGGGGAAGGACGTGCGGATGGCTCGCGGCGTCGCCCACCTCCCGCATCACGAACCCGCCCCCGATGGAGTAGTAGGTGCCCTCCAGGAGCGCCTCGCCGCCGGCCGCGAAGGCGGTAATCGTCAGGGCGTTGACGTGGAAGGGAAGGATATTCCCCGGAAGGAAGCGCACATCGTTCGCGTAGTCGAACGTAACCTCGCCCACCTCCATCAGGTCGAGCGAACCCGACGCCATCGCCCGCTCCATGAGGGTATCGACGACGTTCACCGGCACCGATTCGGGCTTGAAGCCCGAGAGACCGAGCAGAATGGCACGGTCGGTCGAATGGCCGCGCCCGGTCGCGCCGAGAGAACCCATGAGGTCGATGACGATCCTGCTCGGAACCGTGCAAAGATCCGCCCCCGAAACCGGCCCGGCCCCGCTTCCCGGTGCACCCGCCTTCAGCGCAGCGGAATTGCGGCGGCACACCTCGGCCAGCTGCCCGGCGAAATGCAGCCCGGCCCGCATCGGTCCCACTGTGTGGGACGAGGATGGCCCGATCCCCACCCGGAACATCTCGCACACGGACAGCGGGCGGATCTCGCTGGCAGCCCTCTTCGTCTCTTCCAGAGTCTGCTTGTGCGCCGACGACGTCGTATCCGGCCTCGCCGATTCGGAGTCCTGGAGCGGCCGCGCATCGAGAGAGGCCGAATCCTTCCGGCCTGCGGAAGTCGGCTGCGATGAGAGGGGCGAGGGACTCATGAGATTCTTTCGGAAGTCTTCGGACAAACGCGTTCTAGAATCGAGAGGGGATGCGGATCCACACCCCTCTACTCCCCGTCCGTTTCCTCACCGATGATGGCGTTGACCCGCTCAACCTTGGCGGTGAGCTGATCCGTATAACCGGGACGAAGGTCCGCCTTCATGACCAGGGAGACCCGAGCGGAGTACGTGGCGACGACGTCCACACACTGCTTGACGACCGCCATGACCTCGTCCCATTCACCCTCCAACGTGGTGAACATAGACGTGGTCTCGTGCGAGAGCCCGGACTCACGCACGACCTTGATTGCAGCGGCAACAGCCTCTGAAACGGAGCCATCTTGCTGGTCAGTGGTTTGTGGGGCGACAGAGAAAGCTAACAGCATGATTCAAGACTAGACCCAACCGTCATAGCCCCGGAAGGAGCGGAGAGAAAGGCACCGGCTACCGCCCACCGGCCTACGGGGATAAAGCCGGAACAAGTACAGAAAAGTCGGGCCTAGGTACCCAGATTCTGGCTTCCCGCATACATTAGAGTGCTTACAAAACTTGATTGCTGCCAGATATGGGATGGAGCTTTACACGCATGACCACCAATTTTGCCGATCAACTGCGAGAGGTAGGCCTTCGAGTCACCGAACCCCGCCTAGCGACGCTTCAGCAGATCGAAGAAGGCGGGCATGTGAGCGCCGATGAGCTGCGAACCGGCGTCGCCAAGAAGCTCGGGTCAGTCTCCACGCAGGCGATCTACGACATAGTCCACGCCTTGACCGACAAAGGGCTGCTGCGGGAGGTCAAGCCGGCCGGCCACGTCTCGCTCTTCGAGCTGAGCCGCAATGACAATCATCATCACCTCATCTGCCGCACCTGCGGACGGATCGAGGATGTCCCGTGCGCCGTGGGCTTTGCTCCCTGCTTGCAGCCCTCGGACAATCACGGCTTCGTCATCGACGAGGCCGAGGTTCACTTCTGGGGCATCTGCCCGCAGTGCCGAGAAGGCTCCTCGCTCTGAGCGTCGCGCCGATTTCGCACAGACCATTTGTCCCAGGCGAAACCCCGCGTATGGAACCCCTCGTCCGGTCCACGGGTTGCGGATGGGCCATTCTCTCGCCCGAAGACAGCAAACGGCGGGTGACGATCCACCCATCGTCACCCGCCGTTCCATCTATCCCTGACATCACCGATGAGCAGCGTCGCCAACCACGGGAAGGGGCCGCAGCGGCTTCTCAGATCCGCCCATCGATATGTTCTGATGGATCTATTCAGTTGATGCATTCGGCGGCACCACCAGGCCACCTCCTGCCTCACGTCTCCGACCCACAGGCACTCAATCCACACATTCAGGAGACTCAGGACTGAATCTTTTTCGGGTGCCGGTGCGTCGGCGACACCATTATGTAAACAAGCCAAACTCAATATGCCGTGAGGGAAAGCTGGGAATATCTGGGGAAAATAGCCAATGTGACATAGGCTTCACGCAGTAAATATCACTGAGACATAGCCGACAGGGGCCTTTTTACCTTTCTGACCAGCCAAATCATTGCCGTCTCCGACGTCTCGCTATAGCATGGTGCAAACACAGTTCGAATAGGACATAATGGGGGCACAAGCCACCTTGGTTCTTTGCACTTAACACGCGATCACGCACGCCAAGTCACGACAGAATAAACAGGTCACCACTGATCAGATCTCAGGAGTCCCAGATGCCGCACATGAACGTTGAGTCGTTCAATCTTGATCATCGAGCCGTCGCGGCTCCTTTCATCCGGGTTGCTGACGTCAAACATCTGCCCCACGGGGACGTGCTGACCAAGTACGACATCCGATTCTGCCAACCCAACAGCGAGCACCTTGAAATGCCCGCCGTCCACTCGATCGAACACTCCTTCGCCGAATACGCACGCAACCACAGCGACGTCGTCGTCGACTTCTCGCCGATGGGCTGCCAAACAGGCTTCTATCTGCTCCTCGCCGCCGAACCGGATGTGCCCGGTACGATCGAACTCGTGGCTCAGACCTTCCAGGACATCATGGAAGCCACCGAGGTTCCTGCGGCCAACGAAGTCCAGTGCGGCTGGGGCGCCAACCACTCGCTTGAGGCGGCGCAGCAAGCCGTGGGTGCCATGCTCGCAGCGAAAGACTCTTGGGAGCAGGTGATGGCGAAATGACTCGCATCCGTGCGATCGTTATCGCCGCGCAGGATGAGGAGATCCGCCCGGTCCTGGATGCCTTGACAGCCATGGCCACAAAGCCTGCCAAACTGGCCTGCCCCATCGCCTCGGCGTGGGTCGCGGCCTCCACCCATGGCAACATCCTCATCATGCGTACCGGTATCGGGCTGGTCGCCACCGCCAACGCCCTCGGCTGGGCCATGGCGCGCTTCACGCCCAAGGTTGTCCTCTCCACCGGTTCGGCCGGTGGTTTGGCACCGGATATCAAGGTGGGCGACGTCGTCGTCGGCACCTCTTACGCATACGGAACCGCCGATGCCACCGCGTTCGAATACGAACGCGGCCAGGTCCCCGGCCAACCGGCAGTTTTCACAGGGGCGACCGAGCTTCTGGAGCACTGTACGCTGGACCTGCGCATGGGGCTCATGCTCGCGAGCGACTCCTTCGTGACCGCCAAGAATATCGGCGCGATGCGCGAGGATTTCCCGGCGGCTCTCACAACGGACATGGAGTCCACCGCGGCCGCCCAGGTGTGCACGGCATGGGACATACCGTTCATCTCCATCCGCTGCGTCTCGGATCTGTGCGGCCCCTCCGCGGACGAGGACTATCACATGGAGTTGGACCGCGCCGCGACGGCGTCCGCCGCAGCCGCCATCGACGTCCTGACCTATCTCGCAGAACCGGGCCCCACCGGCCCTACGCAACGTTTCTCCGAGGACTCGCTGACGGCCGCACTCCTGCTCATCTTCGCCTCGGTGAACAAACTCCCCGAAGGGGATCCCACCACTGTCCCGGCCAGCCTGCGCGATGCGCTGCGGGACCACATCGCAGCCGAACACGAATACCTCGCCACCCCCACCCTGGAGCTGATCGCCGCCGCACGCGCCGCGATCGAGGCCGACCCGAGCCTCACACTCACAGCCAAACAGTACGACTCCGAGCGCGCGAAGCTCACGAGCAGGATGGGCCTCAACACCGGGCGCGGACAGCTGGCATGGCCTCCCACCTCGCAGACCATCATCAAGAGATTCAACGGCTACTGGAACGACGCCCTTTCCAAGGTCGGCCTGAGAGTGCAGTCCGGGCGCAAGCGCGGTGGGTTGAAGTTCTCCGATCAGGACTACATCCAGGCCCTGCGCACCTTCTCCACCTGGTCAGCGAAGCGGGGAATGGCACCGAGCTACAAGGCCTACCAGCAGTGGATCAAGGACACCGAACGCCAAGGCATCGTCCCGTCCGGAGCCGCGATTCGGCAGCGTTTCGGCTCCTGGCGTGCCGCCGCCCAGGAAGCGCAGATCTAGAGTCGACGCGTGGCTGCACGGACGCGCGGCCAAACGGCCACGCATCTATACGGCTGAACACGGACGCGGCTGAACACGGACGCGTTCGATGCCTCCCCGGCATCCTCGCTGTTCCGTTTCCTATCCTGCTGCTCCCGGCTCGCCCCGCTACATGCCGAGCGTCCTATTCCACGCCGATCTGTTCGAGCAACCACGCCAGCACGAAGGCCTGCGTACGCCACTTGTCATAGCGGCCGGTCTTGCCGGCATGCCCCGCCACCATCTCGATCCGCTCCAGAATCGGGCGTTCGAGCGGATCGTTGAGGGCCTTCTCGCGCAAGAGCTGCACCCATTTGGTGGGCTCGACGTACAGCACCCGGATGTCGTTCAACGACGTCGTCGCCAGAATGGCAGGATATTCGACCTCCCGAATGTTCTCCGCCGGGGAGTATGACTTCATGTACTCATAGACCTCCGGGGACTCGATGGGGTTGCCCCACTCCTCCCACTCTCCCGCCGTCAACGGCAGATCCGGATTGAGGATCGTGGTGAGCGCATCGACGAAGGGGACACCGGCGTGAACCGCGCGGAAGAGCTCCGGGGCCATGTTCACCACGGCGCCCATGAGAAGACCTCCCGCCGAGCGCCCCTCGGCAGCGAGCCGGTCCGGCGCCACCCACCCGCTGGAATGAAGCCACCTCGCGCAATCGACGAAGTCGCTGAACGTGTTCTTCTTGGAGAGCAGCCGCCCTTCCTCGTACCAGGACCGGCCCATCTCGCCGCCGCCTCGCACATGGGTCCAGGCGATGACGACGCCGCGTTCCAACAGCACGATGTGCCGGGCGGCGAAGTAGGGATCATTGGGAACCTCGTAAGAGCCGTAGCCGTAGATCCATCCCGGGTTCGTGCCGTCCGGGGCGGTACCTGCCTTGTAGGCGATGGTCAGCGGCACGCTGGTGCCATCCTCGGCCTCGACCCACACTCCCTCTTGCACGAACTGCGACCTGTCGTATCCGGGGACCTCGAGTGTCTTGAGGACCGTGCTCTGCCCGCTGGCGACGCCGTACATCGTCTGGGTGGGCGGGGTCAGAAGCGACTCGGTCGTGAAGACGACCTCCTGAGCGTTCCAGTACGGCGAGGGATAGAGCTCGATAGTGGACAGCGGCTCGCTCGGAATCGCCTGCGGCTCTCCCCAGATCGCCCGCTCGTGCGGCTCCTGGTAGCCGTTGGTCTCCTTGCGCAGCTCCACCGGCGGCCTGTTGGTGCGCGAGATCAAGCGCAGCTGGGTCTCACCTCCCGAGCGCATGGAGATGACCGCGAAATCCTGGAAGGCGTCGATGTCATATATCCGTTCGCCAGGCCCCGGAACCACCAGCGGCACCCATTCCTCGGGGGTGGCGGTGCGGATCGGAGCCGTCGCCACTGCAAAGTCCGGGTTCTCGCGGTTGTGGAGAATGAGAAGCTGATCGTCCGCCGGCTCGACGAGATAGTCGAGGCCTTGCTGGCGCCAGCAGACCACGATGGGTTCCGCGTGGGGCTGCGCCGTTGCGAAGAGCCGCACCTCCGTGGTGCTCCGCGACGCGGATGTCACCACGATCCACTTGCCGTCTCGCGACGCCGTCGGCCATACATCGAAGCGATCGTCATCCTCCTGGAAGAGGAGCACATCGTCCGAAGCCGGCGTTCCGACGGCGTGCAGCCATATCTGCCACGAACGCCACGAATCGTCGACCCGCGCATAGGCGATATTCTCCGAATCCGCCGTCCATGCCATGCCATAGGCGAGGCCGTCCACGACCTCGTCGACCACGTAACCGGTCTCGATCTCGAAGATTCGCAACCGGAAATGCTCATCCCCGGAATAGTCCACGCCCAGTGCACCGAGTGAGCCGTCGGGCGACGGAGAGAAACCGGAGGAGCTGAAGAATTCCTCGCCGTCCGAGAGGACGTTGCCGTCCCACACGCACTGTTCGGCGACCGGGCTCGACAGATCGGGGCGGTCCTCACCCTGGGCGGGAACTCGGAACATGGCCGGATACTGCTTGCCCTCCCATGTGCGCTGGTAGTACCACCAGTCGCCCTCCCGCCAGGGAATCGTGGTATCGCTCTGCTTCGTCAGCGAAGCGATCTCCGTGACCAGGCGCTCCTGGAGCGTGTCGAGATGCTTCGTCCGTTCGCGCGTCCAGGCATTCTCCGCCTCCAGATGGGCGATCAGCTCCGGGTTCTCCTTGTCCCGGAGCCACTCGTAATTGTCCACATAGACATCGCCGTGGACATGCCGTTCGGCAGGAACCTTCCGGGCGATGGGAGCGCGCGTGATACTCATGAGCTTCAGTCTACTGACCTGCCAGGTGGGTCGTGCCGTCAGGCCGCTGCACACCGTATCTCCCGCGGCGCGACGACCACGGAACTACGGCAGGCTTCCCGGATCGCTTCGGTAACTGCGTGGGGTGAAGCCCAGGACGCGACGGAAATCGGCGCTGAGGTGGGCGTGATCGGAATAACCCAGATCCGCCGCGACCCGGGTTATGGGCAACGAGGGATCCTCACGCAGCCTCTGCGCCGCCTCCTGCAACCGGTAGCGGCGGATAATCACCAGCGGGGGCAGCCCCACGTAGCGGTGGGCCAGCCGCTGCACCGCCCGGACCGAGATGTCCAGGTGCCGAGCGATCTGCTCCACCCGCACGATGGAGCGGTCCGTCGCGATGAGGTCCTCCATGGAATTGGCCACCAGCCCCGCTTCATCCGGTGGGGCGATGTTCTGTTCCGCCCACGCCAGGTAGGCCGCGAGCGCCGCATTCCTTCGCTCCTCCTCGTCCATACCCGGAGAAGTCATCGCCGAAGTGACAGAGCGGTGCAAGGCCGGGGCCTCGAAAACCGACTCCATGTCCCTTATGCTGCTGGGTTCTGGATGGATCGAGGCAATGCCAGCCGGGCGCAACAGTGCCCCAACAGCCCATCCCGAGCCGGTCAGATCACGGTGCGAGGCTCCGGTGGTCGGTCCGGACAATCCTATCCCCTGCTCCTCCACCACGAGATTCGACGCCGGAAAGGGCAAGATGTTCTGCCGGGAGACCCGGCCCGGTGCGATGCTCCACTGGGGAATCCAGAACCATCGAATGAGCCCCTCCATCTCCGGCGGCGGTGGCTGACGATGGAACGTGGGCAGGCGGAGCGGGAAGAGGACCCCGCGACCGTCGCCCCCGGCCAATCCGCCAGCGGTGCCAGCGGTGCCAGCCATGCCAGCAGCATTGTCGCCGACGATGCCCCCGCTATCCTGCTCGCGCCGGGCGGCGCGTTCGCCGTCGATATGTCCCATGGTCCTCTCCCGCCCCAAGCTGTCGCAAATCTTCAAGCCCGCCGCTCCTGAACAGCCATATTCTCAGACCATGGATACACAGAACAGCCCCCGGCGCGGGGTCACAGGAAAATACACCACCAATGGCATCCCCCACGGCGCAAGCAGCCTCACCCCGTTCCTCGCCATCTCGGGGGCAGCTGAGGCAATCCAGTTCTATCGGGACGTTCTCGGCGCTCGCCTGATCGACGTCACCGAGTTCGGCGGAGTGGTCGTGCACGCGGATCTTGCCTTCGAGCACGGGCATCTCCAACTGGGTGAGCCCTCGGCCGACTACGGGATGGTTCCTCCCCCGGCCGGGGACGACGATTGCTACTCCATCGGCCTGTACTGCGAGGATGTCGACGCCGTCGTCGCACGTGCGGAACGAGCCGGTGCAACCATCCGGGAGCCGGTGAGCACGTTCGTCTCGGGAGACCGCTTCGCCTCGATTCGCGACCCGTTCGGGGTGCGCTGGAGCCTCATGTCACGGGTGGAGGACCTCTCGGAGGAGGAAAGCGCACGCCGGGTCGCAGTCTGGGCAGCGGAACAGGGTAACCAGTGACGGGCGCACTGCGCACTGCTCAGCATGCGACCCGATGGCCGGGACTCAGCACCCCGGCTGTCGAACGCGAGCCTCAGCGCACCCCGGCCATCTTCTTCTTGATCCAAGGGTTGAGGACCACCATGACAACCGCCACGGCCACGGATATCCCACCGAGGATGAGGAAGTAGGGCACTTCATTCTGCGGGTCATAGCGAGTGCTGACGGCGCCGGCCACCGATGATCCGATAGCGACCGACAGGAAGAACAACGCGATCATCTGCGTGTGGAAGGCACGCGGCGCCAGCTTCGTGGCGAGGGACTGCCCCACCGGGGACAGAAACAGTTCGGCCATCGTGAAGAAGAACAGGATGAGCACGATCCACAACAGCGGGGTCGAGTTGGGCCCACCTCCGGCATAGGGGATGAACAGCAGGAACGCTATGCCCATGATGAACGTCCCCGCCGCGAATTTCAGTGGGGTCGAGGGCTGGCGTGCTCCCAGTCGCGTCCAGATGGCCGCGAAGACCCCGGCGAAGATGATGATGAAGATCGGATTGATGGAGTTGACCCACGCCGGGCTCATCTCGAAACCGAAGATGTTTCGGTTGAGTCGCTGATCGGAGTACACGGCGATAACGGTGAACTGCTGCTGGAAGAGCGACCAGAACGTAGCGCTCGCGATGAACATGGGAATGAAGGAGATGACCCGCGAACGCTCCTGGTCCGTGATCCGCTTGGAGCTGAGGATGACGCCGAACAGGATGACAGCGGCAGCCACGGTCACCAGGGCGACCACGGTCGAGAGGTTCTCCGCGTGGAGTACACCCGTGACAGCCAGAACCGCGATCAGCACGACGACGAGGCCCGCGGAACCGAAGTAGCGCAGCCGTTGCTCGGGAGGCAACGGGTTGGAGGGCACCTTGCCGATGTCGCCGATCGTCGCGCGGCGCAGCAGAAGGTATTGCAGAAGCCCGACCGCCATGACGACGGCGGCAGCGCCGAATCCCCAGTGGAATCCACGCCAGCCCCATAGGGCGCCGGTGACGAGCGGCCCGAGCAACGCGCCCAGATTCACGCCCATGTAGTAGATTGAGAAGCCGCCGTCGCGCCGTTCGTCCGTTTCGTCGTACATATCCCCGAGGACCGACGACGACGTCGCCTTCAAGGTTCCCGAACCGAGCGCCACGCAGACCAAGCCGATTCCCACGCCGATGAAACCGGGCAAGACGGCCAGTGCAATATGGCCGAACATGATGAGGACCGCGCCGCCAGTCAGGGTGCGCTCGGCTCCGAAGAGACGATCGGCGACCCAAGCGCCGAGGATCGCGGAGAGGTACACCAGCCCGCCGTATGCTCCCACGATGGAGACGGCTGCGGACTGCTCCATGCCGAGGCCGCCCTCGGTGACGCTGTAGTAGAGATAGAACGCAAGGATCGCCTGCATTCCATAAAAACTGAATCGCTCCCACATCTCCACGCCGGCCAGATTGGCGAGTCCAGCCGGATGGCCGAAGAAGGCACGCGGGTGTGGCACTCGAGGCGCATCGTTCGTTTTGTCGATAGTAGTCATTTTTCCGAGCATGCCACTTACATGGGGTATAGGGAAGCTCTTCGCATGAATATTTATTCACACATGGGAGTGAAAGCTCACCTTCGTGGCGGACGTAGGACGAAGTCCCCGTCACGGTTCATCGCGAGAATTTCCTGGCTTCGGCCACCGCGAGCCTGTCGCACAGTTCGTTGGCCGCGTCCCCCGCATGGCCCTTCACCCATTCGACCTCCGTTCGGCCTTCCCGTCCCTCATAGAGATTCAGCAGCCGCTCCACCAGTTCACGATTCTTGACAGGCTGCCCATCGGCTTTCTTCCAACCCTTGCGTCGCCAGTTCGGCGCCCACTTCGTCACCGTGTTGATGACGTACTGGGAATCGCAACGAATCAGCAGGGAAGGCCCGGGGCCCACGAATTCCAAAGCCTCGATAAGCGCGGTCAGCTCCATGATGTTGTTGGTGGTGCGGGCCGCGCCACCGGAACCGCGAGCGCCGCTTCTCTGCTCCACCCACGCCCAGCCACCGGGGCCGGGATTTCCCGAACAGGCGCCGTCCGTGGCGACGATCCGCTCGAAGCCCGGCCGGATCTTCCCCACGGGATCGCTGGCAGCCTGGATCGAAGCCCGCGCAGGCTCACCTTCGCTCGCAGTGACACCTTCCTCATCTGCGAGTACCTCCGCATCCGAGGAAGCGGCGAAGAACGCGGGCTCCGGACCACTGAACCCGGCGGCGTCGTCGTTCCCGAACAGAGACTCCTGATCGAAACGCGAACTCACAGGGAGCAGCATCAAACCCACTCCCTGGAGGAGACGGCAGACATCCGGGTGCCAGAGAGCTTCCAGGCGCCCGGCATCGTTGAGACCGCTGCTGGAAAAACCGTGTGCCTCGGCCAGAGGGGTGGGGCGCGGGCCAGCGGCCAGACCCAGCTTTGCCAGGGCATCGAGCAGGTCGAAGGAATCGAGCCCGAAGCGCGATGCGAGTTCGTTCGTGGGGAGCCAGTCAGTCATGCAACCAGCCTACCGGGAGCCTCCGACGCATAAACGGACGCGATACCCACCCCGGACGAGGCCAGAGCCGATGGCACGATGCCCGCCAGCGGCGCTCCATCCGGGAAAGGCGAAAGATGCCTCACATCGCAGCCCGCATATGGCCTGATCACAGCCAATTGGTGAGCCCCGTCAATGCAGTCAGTGGCCTCGCCCGGTACATTTGACTCGTACTAGGTGAAGGAGATACCCATGCTGCCCTTGTCCGCATATCGCGAGGCAATCAATCTTGACGAGCCGTACCCCCGCCCCAAGGCGGACAGCCGCTCGGATCAACAGCTTTTCCAGATCGTTCTTTCGGGTCTGCCCGAGAACCATCTTCCCGAGGACGGCCCCGACTACGGTGCCATGTACGCCCCATCCGAGATCCAGGAGCACCTGCGGCTCGTGCTCATGGGGCTACGGGCGGAACAGATCTCCGATCAGGCCCTCGAAGCCATCGACATCCTGCTGTACCGCAACTCCGCGGAGCTGGGCAGGACCACCGGAGACAATCTCATGCGAGTCTCCGAGGCCATGCCGGAGTCGGATTACGGTTCGGCTCGTCACGTCGCACTGTGGCGTGGAGATGTCCGTGAGCTCGTGGCCGACGCCGTCATCAACGCGGCTCTCCCCAATCTGCAAGGCTGCACCGATCCCAGCCATCCCTGCATCGACAACTACATCCACGCGCAGGCCGGGCCCGCGCTGCGTTCGGACTGCAAGAAGATCCGCGATATGCAGCGCCGCAACGATTCCGTGGGTGGCGCCAAGCTCACCCGCGCCTACCGTCTGCCGGCCAACTACGTGCTGCACACCGTCAGCCCGAAGCTGCACGGCTCTGTGGTGACGGATGAGGATCGCGCCGCCCTCGCCTCCTGCTACACCTCCTGCCTGGACCTGGCCGTGGAGAAGGGCGATATCCACACCATCTCCTTCTGCGCCCTTTCAACCGGCGAAAACGGCTTCCCCTTCGAGGAGGCGACCAGGATCGCGTTGACCACGGTCAACGAGTGGCTGAGCACGCATGGCACGGACAAGATCAAACTCGTCATCTTCAATATCTTCGAAGACGAGGATGCCAATCGTTACATCGACGCCTTGAAGAACTGGGTCGAAGACTGAACTCACGAGAGATCCGGCCGTAGCAGCAAAGAGACCCGGCCATAGCGACAAACTGAGGAAACGATGACTCAAGGAAACTCGCCACTGGACTCCGGTTGGCAGGGACAGCCGGCTTACCCGGCACCTCATACCTCCGGCGGCATGCAGCCACCCGCCGGTGGCGAGCTTCCAGGAGTCGCTCTTCCGCCGCCCGCACCGGCGCCCACGAAGTCAAATAACAAGCTTGTCGTATCGTTGGTGGCCATCATCGTGATCCTCGTGGTCGCACTGATACTCGCGCTCATCCGCCCATGGGACGATGGCTCGCAGGCCACTCCGGCCCCGGCAGCTTCGAGCCAGGCGAGCGAGGCCGCTGGCAACGAGCCCTCCGCCGGCGAAACATCCGAGGCCGGCGACGACGCCTCCGTCTCGCCCACTTCCACCGACGAGTTCCAACAACGCGAAACGGATCTGGCCCAGCAGAGGAACTGGATCGCCGGCCAGGACTACATTCCCTCCCAGCCGGAGGCCGGCCGCGATCTCATCGCGAGCATCCCACACGCCTCAAGCGATTCCGGTATGACACTCGGGCCCGACGACGCTCCCGTCCTCGTCCACCTGTTCGCAGACTTCTCCTGCCCTGTGTGCACCACTTTGCACCTGGAATCCATGCCGGAACTGGAGGAACTAGCCCGCAATGGCGAGATCCAGATCCAGTGGCACAACTTCGTCATCTTCCCGGAATACGGCTCGGACAAGGCGGCCCGCGGCGCCATTGCCGCGGCGAACCAGGGAAAGCTCTGGGAATTCGTGGACGCGGCCTTCAATACGGCGGAGCCAGGCGGGCACCCCACCTACACGGACGACTCCGTCCTGGATATCGCACAGGAAGCGGGTATCACCGACGTCGAACAATTCACGGCAGATTTCGCGGCCGCGGATACCCAGACCACGATCGACGAAGAGGGGACGCTCGCGAGCGAAACCCTGGGGCTGACGGGCACCCCGGCCATGTTCATCAACTCTTCGTACATGGCCGGCGCGTATCCCCTGGACGTCATCCTCAACACGATTGAGATACAGGCAGATCTGGCCGCCGACTGAGCCGGAGCGTAGCAGCACGATCGATCGACTCTTCGTGACCGAGCTTACAAAAGCACTGAAATACATCTCATAAGCGCTGTTCAACGCGATCAACGTTGCAATATAGGACCTTTAGGCCTATATCCACCCGGACTTCCCTTCCTACGATGAGAGAAGGAAATACGGGGCCATCTCCATATTTCAGCGGACCTATCCGCTCACCTTAGGTGGGAGGGCCGGAACAATGACGTTCCGGCCCTCTCTCTGGTTTTCTCGTGCGGTGGGCGCCCTTTCTCCAGGGGTGGCGGGCTAGTCCTGCTGCCAAGTCTCCCAGAGTTTGGCGTATTCCCCACCGCGGGCGACGAGCTCGTCGTGCGTACCCAGTTCCACGAGGTCGCCGTCGATCATGACGGCGACGCGATCAGCATCATGGGCCGTATAGAGCCTGTGCGCAATGGAGATCACCGTGCGGCCCTCGAGAACCCGGGCCAGGGCGCGCTCCAGAGAACGCGCCGCATTCGGGTCGAGCAGAGAGGTCGCCTCGTCGAGCACCAGCATGCCGGGATCCAACAGTACGATCCGCGCCAGGGCAATCTGCTGTGCCTCGGCCGGGCTGAGCAGCTTACCACCCGAACCGACCTTCGTCTCCAGTCCTTCCGGAAGATCGAAGACCCAGCCGGCCTCCACTGATTCAAGAGCCTCGCGCATCTGCTCCACCGTGGCATCCTCACGGGCGAGCCGGAGATTGTCCAGGACAGATCCCACGAACACGTGATGCTCCTGCGTCACCAGCGAGACCACGGCATGACGCTCCTTCTCGGGAATTCGCGTCACCTGAGCGCCGCCGATGGCCACGGTACCCGCGCTAGGAGCGTTGATGCCCGCGACCAACCTGCCCAACGTGGATTTCCCGGCTCCGGAGGGCCCCACGATCGCCAAGGTCTCCCCGGGGCGAACCAGCAGGTCGACCCCGTGCAGCACCTCCAAGCCATCGCGGTATGCAAAACGCGCATCCCGGATCTCCAGAGCTTCACCGCCGGGGTGCTCCTCCTCCACGTGGCCCTCCCGGGCCGCGAGCTCCTCCGTCAGTTCCTCCACGCCGAAGATGCGCGAGAAGGACGCCGAGGCGAACTGGATCTCATCGATCCACCAGCCGAGCTCGTTGAGGGGTCCGCGCAGCTGCTGCGCATACAGGGCAACCGTGGTCACCGCTCCGAGCGTCGTGAGCCCCTGTCCCATCAGCCACCCGCCCCACAGCACGGAGAGGAGAATGGGAGAATAGACGACGGCCACCATCATCATCATGAACAGCGCTCGAATCCACGCCGTGTAACGCTCGTTGCGCCATAGCTCCCGGATGATGGTGTCCATACGCGCGACCCGGTTATCGCCCAAGCTCAGGGAATCGACGGTGCGCAACTGTTCGACGGTCTCGGAGACCACGCCCGACCCTCCGGCGAACAGCGCCGAACCGGCCAGATAGGCGGGAATGGTGCACCGGATCATCCACCGGATGATGAAGAACATGGGAACCAACGGCAGCAGCACGATGAACCCGACCCTCGGATCCACGACGAAAGCCGCAACCATGGTCACCACGATCGTGAAGACGGTGATGATGATGCGGGAAATGCCGCGCTGCACGAAGCCTGCCACGCGGTCGACGTCGTGCGTGGTGCGGCCCAGCAGATCGCCCGTTCCCGCCGCCTCGACGATCGAGAGCGGCAGGTGGGTCACGCCATGCACAACGCCATTGCGCAGCGTGGTGAAGACCCGCTCGCCCAGCACCATGGCCCGGAACTCTCCGAAGTAGGCGAGGACCGCCTGCACCACGACCACCACGAAGAGGGCGATCACAAGGTTGCGGATGTGACTGGCTGCGGTCCCCGCTGCCACGGCGTCAATCGCTCGGCCGATGATCTGCGGCGTCACGACGGCGACGAGTGCAACAGCCAACTGCAGTACCAAGACGAGAGCGAACTGGCCCTTGAAGCGACGCAGAATCCCCAAGAGTTTGCGAACTATACTCGGTCCGCTGGCAACAGGGAGCTTCATTTCGCCTCACCTCCTTCGTGAATCTCTACGTCATGGTCTTCTGCATCGTCGGATGCCCCGGCATCGTCGGATGTCCCGGCATCGTCGCGGACAGGCGACTCGACACCCCGATGAACGACGTCGTAATAATGCGGATTCTTCAAGAGATCACGGTGATTCCCCCGCGCCACTTCCCTACCGTGGGCGACCAGTATCACCTCGTCGCTCTTATCGAGCACGAGCGGGGATGCCGTGACCAGGACCGTCGTCTTCTGCCTGCGGGCCTCCGCCAACCGCCGAGCGATGCGCGATTCGGTGTGGGAGTCCACCGCGCTCGTCGGCTCGATGAACACCGCGATGTCCGGCTGTTGGACGAGAGCCCGCGCCAGGGCCACGCGCTGGCGCTGACCTCCGGAGAGCGAACGGCCCCTTTCCGCGATCTGTCCCGCCAAGCCTCCGTCGACAGAGGTCAGGACGTCATGCGCATCGGCCGTGGCCAATGCGTCGATCAAAGCGTCGTCCTGCGAGCTGTCCGCCTGGGCGCCCTCATCGAAGAGCGCGCGATTCTCCCCGCCGGGGGACTGCACATCCGCCATCTGTTCGTAGACGGTACGCGGAGCGATCTCCGGCGCGTCCGAACCGAGCAACCCCGAGCGCAGTGTGCCGGTGAACAGCTCCGCAACCGCCCCCGAGAGCAGGATGTGCTCGCGCACCTCGTCGAGAGGGTACGAACGCAGGTCCACGCCGTCGGCGTACGTCGTGTCGGCGTCGTCGACCCTCGTCAAACGCGCGGCGATACCGGAGGTCTCCAAGGGCGATGCGGCGACGAGCGCGGTGATCTTGCCGGGATCGATCCGCAGGCCGGTGGCGCCGTCGGTCAAGGAGACCCGGCTCCAGTCCAGTTCGGGGCGAGCCGGATCCACAGCCGCGTCGTCCACGATGGGCTTTGCCTTCATCACCCGACTGATCTTCTTCGCACCCACCCAGGCACGGGTCCCCATCTGAATCGTCTGCGAGATTGCGCCGATCGGCATCCCCAGGAACACGGTGTACCCATAGAAGGCGAAGAGCTGGCCGGGCGTCATAATGCCCTGATACGTCAGGTACAGGCCGCCGCCCACCACAATCGCGGTGAAAAGGGCCGGGCCCGCCGTCTGAATGGCGTTGAGCAGCGCACGTGGCTTCGCCGCTCTGATCCCCGCGCTCTGAACGGTCTCGGACTGGGCGATGTACTTCTCGTTGTAGACATCCTCGCCTCCGACCCCGCGCAACACCCGGAGGCCGACGACGGCGTCAGACGCCAGGCTTGTCAGCCGACCCTGTTCCTCACGCTGCGCAGCGATCTTCTCCTGCAGGGGCTTGATGATCCGCGAGATGCCGAAGAGCAGCAGCGGCATGCCGATGAGCACGAAGAGTCCTAGCGGGACCGAGACCTGCAACATCAGTACGGCAACCACCACGAAGGCGATGGCCGAGCCGATGGCATCGGGCATGAAGGCCAGGACGGCGCCGAGCTTGTCGCCGTCAGTGGTCACGGCCGCGACGATGTCGCCCGAGGCCATCTTCTGGGAGACATCGGAGCGGCGCGGGAAAAGGTTGCGCAGCAGCCGGCGAATCGGATCCCACGTACCGTGCAGCCACAGCCCGATGGCCGCGGGTTCGTTCAGGCTCGCGGCGCCCGCAAGCACGATGAGGCCGAGCGAGACCAGCATCCAGGGGATCACCCGGGTGCTCAGTCCGTTCTCGATGCCGGAGTCCAGCAGCTCTCCCACTGCCCACGGGAGCATCGCCATGGAGACGAAGAACAGCGAGGTCATCGCTATGCACAGGAGCAGCGTCTTCCAGTTGGACCTGAAGATATGCCGCATCAACCTGTTGGGATCGGTCGGTATATCGGCCGGCTCGCCTTCGGGCTCCCGCAGGAAAGCGGGCCATCGCTCGGGTGTGGGACCGATGCGAACCGGTCGCGGGGTGCGCTCTTGCGACTGATTTCGGCGCACTGAAGCCTCCTGATCACGGGTCATGGCGCCCAGGTTGAGGGCGGCCAGGTGCTCGCCGGGTGATGGTTCGGCTTCCACCGGGGATGGATTCGAGATATGAGAGGGCGTCGTCGCGGCACTCGATGCGAGGGGCACCTCGTGCTGCTGCGAGGGGTGCACGGCATCGCCGCGCGAATCTTGGGAAGGCATTCTCTCCACTTTCGAAAGCATCGGCACCGCGAAGATCGGGTGCGAAGTCGGGACTCGGGCCCGATGGAGCTAGGGCGCGCGAAGCGTCCTGACGGGCGGTGTCCATGTGCGATGTTTCAGATGAACGGGTTACGCGGGTGGCGGCGGAGCTCGCAAGGGGGCGCAACGTGTCCTCTGCGCCGCCAAGGCGCAGGAATCCCTCGGTCCACTACGGGCCTGCGAACCGTTCTAATGGAAGAAAATGACTGCTAGCATGCTGAAGAGGGTAACACCGCGATTACGAGAACTTCAACTCTGAGTGGTAAAAATGCTGGTCATATGCCATGTCGGCGGCCACTTGGCAGCCGAGCGGTGTACTTCAGCCGCGGGCCGTACCTCAGTCGCGGAGCGCACCTCAGCCGGGGGTGAGAATCCCGTCGATCAGCACCGCGGCGGGCTGTGCCGTCACCGAGATGTCTCGCTCCGGGTCGGCATCGTAGATGACGAAATCGGCCGGTGCCCCTTCCTCCCAGGTGGGCAGCTCCAGACGGCGGCGGCCTTCATACGACGCCGCGGACATGGCCACGGAGGCCGGCATTCCATCGGCAACGGCGCGGGCAAGCTCGGCGATCATTCCATGTTCGGCCACATCCCCGCCGGTGTCGGAGCCCATGAGAAAGTGGGAACCCAGCTCGGTCATGAGGCGAATATGCTCGGGGCGCTGGGAATCCATGGCGAGCATGTGGTCCCGATAGACCGGGTATTTTGAAGCATGGGAGGCGATCTCGGGGAACGTGGCCATCTGCCGCACCGTGGGGTCGATGAGTACACCCTGATCGCGAGCCTGTACGAGCTGGTCTCGGGTCATGCCGGAGCCGTGCTCTATCGAGTCCACACCGGCCGCCAGAAGATCGTCGACCGTCTCGGTGGCGAAGGTGTGAACGGCAACCTTCCCTCCGGCATCGTGCACGGCAGCGACGGCGTCGATCAGGATCTCGCGCGGCCACAGGGGACGCAGATCCGCCTGCGTCCCCTCGGACCGATCGATCCAATCTCCCACCAGTTTGATCCAACCGTCCGATCGAGCAAGCTGGCGCAAAGACTCAGCCGGAAGGTCGCGCGGCTCGATCTCAACGGCGAGATGGCGCAGGTAACGCATCGGCCGGGCGATATGGCGGCCAGCCCGGATCACTTTCGGCAGTCCGTTGCGGAGCAATGGGGCCACATCGCGCTGAGCACCCATCTCGCGAATATGCGTCACCCCCTGCGCACGGCAGGCCTCGAGGCGGCGCAGCACCTCGGCGTCGCCCACCTCCTCGGCGGAATGGGAAAGGCCCGGATGGGTGTGCGCATCGAGAAGGCCGGGGTAGATCCAACCGGATAGTTCGACGACGTCGTCGTCCACCTCGCCAGTCCGTGCGTACCCAGCCTCCCGGGCGGAATCGAGCCGTGCGCCGCGGACGGGGTCCTGGTACGAGATACGGCCATCGACGACCCACAGCTCGGTCAGGTCCGTGCCCCGCAGGGCGCCCGTCACGTGGTAGCTCGTCATGCTCGACCGTACCTTTCCAGTGCTCGTCCAGTGATCTTTCCGCTGGTGCCCCAACGGATATCGTGAATCCGACCTCGGTCCGGCCCCGGACACCGACCGGGCAGGGCCACGGGCGCTAGATCGAGATATCGGCTTGAAGCTGGCTTTTCGGGACCGATACATGGTCCTGCACAGGATCCCAGTTCAAGCCACTATTCCATCCTAGTCATCGTGCCGAGCGGGGTGGACCATTCCACGTGGGATGTACAGATCTCCCAGTATCGAGCCTCGCAGTATGGGTCGCGAAGCTGCGGCACATTGCGTCTTGCCGGCTGTCGCGTCATGTAGGGCTGCGTTTCTCCACATCGGAAAAACGGCGGTTACCCGCCTTTCTGTCGGTGCTCAAGGAGTAGCTGAACCCCTCTCTGATGATTCTGGGAGAGAGTTGGCAACGAGCCAAAAAACCGCAGAATCACAGGAGAAAAGTATGGTTGGAGCCTACCTCAACCATGCACGAAAGGGGACCAGTCTGCGCAAGAACTGTAGCAACGGCTACACGCCTATTGGCTCTTGAGCGGGTCCTGCGTGGCAAACTGCCGGTGATCATCGAGAAAATACGGACCAGAGTGAGTGAATGAGTTTAGTCTGGCGAAAGCATTGAGTCGGTTGAACGGCGCACGTCAACCTTCAGTTCCGTCACCGCCGCAGAGATTCCAAAGGTCTTCCATACTCGCATTCACTTCTTCGTTGCTCTTGTCGAACTCGTCTTGGAAGCTGGAATCGTCGTTTACGAAGACTTCTTCCATGTAGCCCGCCGCAACGTTTTCTGCTTCTGCGGCCCTCGTCACGGCATCTCTAACCCGAGTGTTTGTGATGTTATCCAAGCTATTCAGCATCACCTCTGCGGTCTTGCGATGGTAGACCACCCCTGACTCGAGACCGTCCTCCACTTGATTGGAAGCGTCGGTCACTTCCTCCCAGTGAGTCATCACGTATGAATCGTAGATTGAACAGGCTTCTTGCACAGATTGGTCCGGGAGTTTAACGGGCTGCCCGACAGGAGAACTACTACCCTGTCCTAGCTGTAGCGAACACCCACCAACGCCAAGGAGAAAGAATCCCGAAAGTGTGAGGATTGATGACTGAAATCTGATTCTCTTCACTGTGCTTCCCGGCTCCCCAAAGTGTTGCGTTATCTGGTTATAGACTTCTGGTCCACAAAGGAGTCTATAGCCGCGGGACAAACACGTTGGTTCATTTCCCAGATTCATCTCTCTTAGAGCTCACTCGCTATGAGAACTCCTTCCTCACCCGGGACAATGGGCCCTCTCGGTAGGCTACGAATCACCGCAAACATAACAATCGACACAGCGAGTGCTGACACCTACCAGGAGGAAAGAGTTCATGTCTTCATAGATCGCGCCGATCGTTACGGCCGCTCTCAGCGCTGTTGTTTCTGTCTTGATTGAGCGAGGCAGAGTTCGACGCGAAGCAAAGAAGCAAGCGGATGAACAAGCCAGGCTTGAAACAGAAGTGAGAAGAGCAGAAGTTGAAAGCCTGGCTGCCCGAAAGATAAACGACCCAGACTTGCGGCTAGTCTCATTTCGATCAGATAAGGACGGGACAAGACTCGTCTTGAAGAACGACGGAAAAGACCCAGCTTTCAAAGTCTTCGCACAAATCGTTCGCGAATCCGCGTGCAGCAAAGTCGATGTCTCTGGTCGGTCGACGCTCGGCAAAGGCCACCATGAGCACGCCACCCTTGAGTACGAAATCTGCTGCGGACTCGGATGTGGCAAGCCGGGCCAGAAAGCCTTCCAGAGCGTAGAGGATGATGTACTCGGCGGGGTCGCGGTGCTGCTTTCGAGCGAGGTTTCGCAGGTCGTTGTACGCACGCCCTGCCGCAGTATCTCTACTCGGTGTTGGTGGGGTCACAGCAGCACCTCCAGTGCCTGGCGGATGCGCGGTAGAGCCTTCGGGAATGACCGCGCAACCTTCAACAACGCCGCTGGCGTGTTCCCTCGCTGACGAAGCCATCGCCTCAGCGCCTCGTGCGCAACATCGCTGCCCTCCTGATGCATGAGCCGGAAACAGTCGACGATGCTCCGTTCCGCGGAGTAGATCGCGGCGCTGACCCCACTTCCGATATCTGCCTGCTCGCGGCCGATCTGAAAGGTTGTTGGATCGAAGCTGTGCCAGCTCACGTTCGCGAGCCCGGCAGGGTGGCGGATACCACGCGGCAGAGCGATATTGGACGCGAAGGGGATCGCGTCGCTCAGATCGTGATGCACCAGTGCGCTCGTGAGACACAGTGTCGCATCGTCACGGAGCGCGGTCGCTGCCGCGAGCGCCGTGAAGGCCGGGCTGATCGTGTCAGGATGCACGTACACGCCTCGCCCCACCCGCTCGATTTCCCCCTGCGCAAGCAAGGAGTACACGTGATCTTTACTGAGACCTGCTTTACGGGCGTCTTCGAGAGTGAAAGCTGGCGCAAGTCCGCCTATCGACATAGGCACCTCCTAAACCTCCACACATACAGGGTACCTGTAAGCACTTAGCGGCTCAAGACTTCATATCCAGAGCGGCCTGCAGGTGAACTCAGTGGAACAACAAGTACATTGCCGTCTTCATCGCGACGAAGCTCAATCCGTTTGAAAAGCAACCGATGCATGCCGTGCTTCTGGTCAACATCAGCCACGCGATAGTTCGCATAGGCGTTCTCCCTCGCACTGATGCGAGCAAGGCGTTCATCACGCCGGTTGTCGGCGCCTGTCAGCAGTCGTTCCCCTGGATGCGCTACTCCACGGTGTTCGCTCCACAAACGCTGTTGCTCCAGCTTGAGCGTCTCGAGGGAGATCGTATCCTGGTAGTAGGCGTCGAGGATCTGTCGCTGTTGGCGTTCAAAAACAGCACGTTGTTCAGCCTGCCTCGTCTGACCTCGTGGGGGTCAGGAGGAGTGCTGCCACCGAATCTACCGCGAACTCCTTGACGACGAACGTCCCCATCCGGTGCGCTATCTTCGATGCGACATCTCGTTTCGCCGGAATTGAGAAGCCCTCTACTGTGCCTCCTTTGCGCTTGTCAGGTTGTGGAGACACGAAGGTACAGCACGGCATACCTGACTAGTGCAGAAGCCGCCGGGGCGACCGAGGGAAGGTGTTGGGGACTGTGGGAAATCATGATGTGCCCCGAATCCGAGCAGGACGCACCCGGACTCTCCGGACTGCCACCCACCCCGAGAGTATCTGAGCCGTCACATCAGGCACATGAAGTGCTGGGGATTGGACAGGGCGACAGAACAGGGTTGCACTCCCAGCCTGAAGGCGACGCACGATGTTGGAATCCTCGACAAAACAGGAAAGAGGGGCACGAGGCCGCCAAAGAGCAGCGCAGGTTGTAGCACTGCGTTTTGCTACATATGAGAAAACGGCGGTTTCCCGCCGTTCTGTTGGTGCTCAAGGGGGGAGTTGAACCCCCACGCCCTTTCGGGCACACGGACCTGAACCGTGCGCGTCTGCCTATTCCGCCACTTGAGCAGTGACCTCAACCGACAGCTGTACAAGAATGTAACCGCCAGTTGCAGCAAGTACGAGCTTATAGGGGCCGCCACGGATTTTCAAAGTCGGAGGCACGTGTTCCGTGTCTCGTTTGCCGCCGGCTCGCAGAGAGTATTTACCGCTGGATGATTGATTTCCTGGGAGTCGGAGATCGTACGCGATCGGTTATCGCGATATCAGCTGGCCGGCAGTGTGGCTGGGCCAGATTGCGGTAGCCAACGGGAGGAGTCGGCGCAGTGTCCGTACCGCGAATGCTTTAGGAACCTGAAGGACTTTGAGGTTCGAGCCCGCCTTACCCTTTCAACAAATTGAATACCGACTCGATACCGCCGACTCAGAAGCTGTGGAATCTGACCTCAGGTTCCCTTGGTGGGCACACCAGCGTTCTGTGTGCCGTGTACGGCACACAGAACGCTCACAGGTCCATTTAGGGCAGGATGCACCGGCACCAACTCTTCGTGCCCCGCCCGGACCACAACACAAGAGCCCCCTCCAGAGTCCCGGCGTGCGCACCACGGCGCACCAAAGAACTCGGAGAGGGCTCTCCGTTATTCAGTTTTCTCCTCGACAATGCCTTTGCGTGACATGACGATTCGGGATCGTTGTCGGACACTCTCGTCCGGGTGCCGCCGCGGAGGATTTCCTTCGGATTCCGCGTTCGGCAACCGCACGGCTTCCCGCGGGTCATATAGACATTGTGTTGGTTTCAACGGGTAGGTGCGGTCGGTTACGTTTCCTCAGCTACGCCGGTCAGCGTCGCCTTGGCAGCTGCGCCGGCACCGCCTCCCGGTTTCGTTGCGTAACTATTCCTTGCTGGCAGCGGTGCTTCCCTTGGAAGCAGTGGCTGCCGCGGCAGTCTTCTTGGCACGGAGCGGACCGAAGCCGAGGATACCCAGGATCACGGCGACGGCGATGGCGCCGACGCCAACCCAGATGGCGATGGTGCCAACCAGCCACCAACCGTAGGCGTTGAGCAACATACCACGCAGGGTGTCTCCCATGAAGAGGCTCTGACGCAGCGCGCCGAGCTCCTGCATTTCCTCAGAGGCCGCGAACTCCTCGGGATCCATCGAGCGCTGAGCGCCGGTGTACTCTCCCGAGATCTCTTCGTACGTCTTGCCACCGGATGAAGACATCATGTGGGACCAGATGTAGTCGTTGGCGAATGCCTCGGCCTGCGTACCGGTGGTCAGCTGCTCGCCGATGTAGGGACGGAGCTTGTCCTGCGACTCCGTAGACTCGAGGGCGTTGATGCCATCTTCGGTAGGCATGTCGATCTTTTCCTGCGACAACTGGTCCGTCACAAAGCCGTGAGCGAAATTGCCACCGATGATGGCGCCAATGCCGACCAGGAGCAGGACAACGGCGAACACACGCGACATCGCTCCGTAGACAATCTTCTGCATTTTTTCTCCAAATGAAGTCGTGGATGGAATCCTTACCCGCTCTGACAACGGGTTCGGTGGTATTGAGTTTTCCGGATTCCAGCTGGGCTGAAGGCCGTGAGTGAAGCGATTAAACGCGGATTGGTTCTCCGCGCTTCTCGGCCACTGGCTGCGGTTTCGTGTCCGCACCCCGGCTTTTTCAAGCTTCTGATGTGAGCCTAATTCAAAGCGCAACCATTTCTCTCACCAAAATGCAATGTACTTTTGAGTTAATCCATTTTCCATACACCCCCTCCCCCGAACTGCCAACCGACAAAGTGCCCAGGTAAGGCCACCCTTCCCGAAATAGCCTTGTGTTCTTAGCCACAGGGGACGCCGTATCGATGCAGGTAATGCCCCCGGCTCGGCCATGCGAGCGGTTCGGTCCGGAGCTTTATGATGAGAGCAGAATTTCCCCACAAGCGACCACAGAAGGATGCCATGATGAGTATTGACCCCGTAAGGTGAAGCAATAAACGCCGTCCGCGTTTGTTCGGGTATCTTCCGCGGTGCCGCATTCATGGAAACGGGTGTCATCACACCGCCGTCCTATGGGGTGCGTCATGGCGGATGCCGGAAGTAGGAAGTTTAGTTGTCGTGACAGCTTTTCCACTGTCAGGACGAGCATTCAGTCGCAAAGAGAGGTGCCATGAGCGCGTTCGACAAGATCGAGAAGGGTGTGGGGAACGCCGTCGCCAGCGCTTTCTCACGATTCCGTTCCGATCTCAAGCCAATCGAGATCTCCTCGGCCCTCAAGAAGGCACTGGACGAGCACGCTGCCTCGATGAGCCGCGACCGCACGATCAGCCCGAACGTCTTCCTCGTCTCACTCGACCAGAACGACTACCAGAAGGTCGTTCAATGGGGAGAAGAGGCGCTCGTCGAAGAACTGACTAAATCGGTGACCGAATACGCCACCGAGCAGGACTACGCTTTCCTCGGCCCGATCCGTATCCGCTTCCAGCGCTCCGACGACGTCAAGACCGGTACCGTCAAGGTCGAGGCCTCGACACGACGCGGTGCCGTCGCGCCCGCCACCTCTCGGTCCGCCTCCGCACAACACCCCATCGTGGAGATCGGGCCCGACCGCTATCTTCTCACCGGTGCCGTCACAGTGATCGGGCGCGGATCGGAATGCGACATCACCGTGGACGACACCGGCGTTTCGCGCCGCCATCTCGAACTGCGGGTGACCCCCGCCGGGGTCATCGCCACGGATCTCAATTCCACCAACGGCTCCTTCGTCGAAGGGCATCACATCACAGCCGCTACGCTGGTCGACGGCAACACCCTGACCATCGGACGCACTCACATCATGTTTTGGAACTCACCGGAGCTCGCATGACAACTCTTGTACTGACCCTGTTGCGCTTGGGCTTCCTGGCGTTGCTGTGGGTATTCGTTATCGCATTGGTTCTCACCGTGCGCAAGGACGTGTACGGCACGCAGGTGCGTGACCGTCTCTCCACCAACCGACAGCTCAAAGCCAAGAAGAAGGGCAAGGTCGCCGCTGGGGCCCCGGTCTCGGGCACGGCCGGCGCCCCGAACCTGCCCGCTCCGCCGCCCCGCGCGCCGGTCCTCGCGGTGACAGCCGGTCCGCTGACGGGAACCACGATTCCTCTCAGCCAGTCTCCACTTGTGATCGGCCGTTCGCCAGACAGCGCCTTGGTCCTGGACGACACCTATAGCTCTTCACGCCACGCCAGACTCTTCCCGAGCGAGAACCAGTGGTGGATCGAAGATCTCGATTCGACCAACGGCACCTACGTCAGTGGTCGGCGAATCTCCACGCCCACTTTGCTACAACCCGGTACACCCATCGTCATTGGGAAAACCACTATGGAGCTGCGTCCATGAGCACTCAGCTGCGATTTGCCGCATTCTCGGATGTAGGACTCATCCGGTCTACGAATCAGGACAGCGGTTACGCCTCACCCAACCTCCTCGTTCTTGCGGACGGAATGGGCGGGGCGGCCGCGGGCGACATCGCCTCGAGCGTCACGGTAGGGCACCTGGCCTCGATAGACGACGACGTCTACGGTGCGGACGATCTCCTGCCCATCCTGCGCCGGACGATCGAGGAAGCGCATGAGGATCTTGAGGCCCGGTCTGAGAAAGACCCCGAGCTGCGCGGCCTGGGGACCACCTGCATCGCCGTCCTCCGGTCAGGGAACAAGCTGGCGATGGTACACATCGGGGATTCCCGCGCCTACCTGCTGCGCGACTCCAAGCTGGTGCAGGTCACCCACGATCACACGCTCGTGCAGTTTCTCGTGGACCACGGTCAGCTCACTCCCGAGGAAGCGGAGAACCACCCCAAGCGCAACGTCATCATGCGCGCTCTCGGCGACATGGCCGGCGAGGTGGAACTGGACGAGTCCATCCGCGAGGCGGTTCCCGGAGACCGGTGGCTGCTGAGTTCGGACGGCCTGTTCGGCGTCGTCGCCCACGACACGATCGAGCACGCCCTCAACACCTACAAAGACCTCAACGAGTGCGGCGAGTACCTTATCGAACTGGCGCTTGCCGCCGGCGCACCGGATAACGTCACGGTGGTTCTCGCCGATGTGATCGACGACGCCGAAGCCGGCGACCGTCCGCAAAGCCAGCAGCCGGTCGTGGTCGGTTCCGCAGCGGTCAACAATCACCAGCCATCGCGCGGCGGCAAGTCTGCCGCAGGCAGGGCAGCGGCACTGAAGTTTCCTTCTCGGGTATCCGATCCCGATGCGGAGAGTGACGACGACGATGCGGATGCTCCCCGTTCGCGCGTCCTTGCGCGCCTCGCCGTGCTTTTCGCCGTTCTGCTGCTGGCGGCGGGAGGCCTCTTCGCGGGCTACCGCTGGACTCAGTCGCAGTACTACGTCTTCACCTCCGACGACGGATATGTGGCGATCTACCAGGGCATCCCGCAGAGCATCGGACCCATTTCCCTCTCGCATATGGAGGAGAAGTCGCCGATCGCGGTGGATGAGCTGCGCCCGGTCACCCAGGAACGCCTCGAGATCCCCATCACTCGCCCGTCTCTCGAAGAGGCGCGCGAATATGTGGAGAACCTGCGCATCACCGAGTTGGCACCGCGGCCCACTCCTTCGCCCTCACCCTCGGAGCCCACGCCTTCGCCTTCCACAGCTTCACCCACGCCGAGCCCGTCCACGAGCTCGCGATGAGGAGCGCCCTATGAGTGTTGTAACGCAGAGAGCGGCCAGAAAGGGCCGCTGGCCCGAGTTCTTCTTGCTGCTCTTGGCTCTCAGCGCTGGTTTCCTGGCCTACTACCTCGTCCACCTCGGGACCGGCGGCGAAGGAATGCCGGGCGGGTTGCCGATGATCGTGGCGGCCTCCGTCGTCATCGTCGGCGCGGCTCACCTCATCATCAGATGGCTGGCACCATACGCAGATCCCGTCCTGTTCCCCGCGGCCCTGTTCCTCAATGGCCTCGGGCTGGCGATGATCTACAGAATCGATCTGGCGGACGGCACGAATGCCATCAAGAGCCAGCTGCTGCTCACCGGGGTCAGCCTCGTCTTCATGGTGGCAACGGTGGCACTCATCAAGAACCACCGGCTGCTGCGCGGCTACATGTGGCTATCCTTGATAGCGGGCATCGTGCTTCTGCTGCTGCCGATGGTTCCCGGCCTGGGCCGCGCGAACTATGGCGCGCGCATCTGGATCAACCTCGCCGGATTCTCCTTCCAGCCCGCCGAATTGGCGAAGATCTTCTTCGCCATCTTCTTCGCCGCCTATCTCGCCCAAGAGCGGGACAACCTCTCGCTGGCCGGCCCCAAGATCCTGGGCATCCGCTTCCCCAAGGCACGCCACTTCCTCCCCATCCTGCTGGCATGGGGCATCAGCATGAGCGTTCTCGCGGTCGAGAAGGACTTCGGCACCGCCCTGCTGTTCTTCGGGCTCTTCGTCGCACTCCTCTACGTGGCCACGGAGCGGGTCTCGTGGCTCGTCATCGCCGGGGTGCTCACCGCCATCGGCATCTTCGCCATCGTGCAGGCGGTTCCACATATCCAAGCCCGTTTCACCGTGTGGCTGCACGCCCTCGATCCGGAGGTCTACGACGCCCAGTACGGCTCCTATCAGCTGGTCCAGGGGCTGTTCGGGATGGCGTCCGGAGGCCTGATGGGCACCGGACTCGGCGAGGGCTACCCCACCATGGCCTTCGCCGCGAACTCCGATTTCATCATCGCCTCATTCGGTGAGGAGATCGGATTGACGGGCCTGCTCGCGCTGCTGAGCGTCTACGTCGTGATCGTCATGCGCGGCATGCGCACGGCTGTGCATCTACGAGACGGCTTCGGGAAGCTACTGGCAACGGGCCTCTCCTTCACAATCGCCTTGCAGTGCTTCGTCGTGGTGGGAGGCGTCACCCGGCTGATTCCGCTGACAGGCCTCGCGATGCCATTCCTCGCCCATGGAGGCTCCGCGCTGTTGACCAACTGGATCATCATCGGCATCCTCCTGCGCATGTCCGATGCCTCGCGCCGCCCGGCCACCTCCGATCCATTGCCGCCGCGCGACATCCTCGCCACCATCCCCGAGATGGACGACACCACAGAACCACACGAATCCAATGAAGAAGACTCACAACTCACTCAGGTGGTGAGGATCAAGTGAATCGCCCTATCAGACAGCTGGCCACACTCGCCACGATCATGTTCATCGCGCTCATGGTCGCGGCCACGGCAATCCAATTCGTCCAGGCGCCCTCGCTCAACGCGGATTCGCGCAATGTGCGAACCCTATACCGGGAATTCGGCACAGACCGCGGCCCAATCATCGTCAGCGGCGAATCCGTTGCCGTCTCCACTCCCAACGACGGGCCGTTCCAATACCAGCGCGAGTACCGTGGTGACGGTGCGTATTCGCACATCACCGGCTATTTCTCGACCGTGTTCAACTCCATGACAGGAATCGAGAAGGCCGAGAACTCGGTGCTGGGCGGATCGGATTCCTCGCTGGCCGGCCAGCGCCTGCAGGATCTCATCACGGGCCGCCAGCCACAGGGCGGCGGCGTGGAGCTCACCCTCGAAGCCAACGTGCAGCAGGCCGCCATCGACGCCATGGCCGGCCGGAAGGGCGCCGTCGTCGCCCTCGATCCCACAACCGGGGCGATCCTGGCCCAGGTCTCGCTGCCCACGTACGACGCCAACTCGATCGCCACCCAGGACAGCGCCGCGGCGGGCTCGGCTTGGGAGGCCCTCAACAACGATCCCAACAAGCCTCTGGTCGACCGCACCTCTGGCGGCGATCAGTACCCTCCCGGCTCCATATTCAAGATGGTGACGGCTGTTGCGATGCTGGAGAACACCTCTGGCCTCACACCCGACACCCTCGTGGACGCCCCCACCAGCTGGAGTCCACCGGGCACCACGCACGAGATCTGGAACCCCGGCCGCGCGGCCTGCGGGGACGGCTCCGGCCAGACCAGCCTGCGCCAGACCTTCATTCAGTCCTGTAACACCGCCTATGCCATCGGCGGTGTCGAGGTGGGCGCGGACAAGATGATCGCCCAGGCCGAGGCATTCGGTTTCGGAGAGAACTTCTACACGCCGCTCACGGTTTTCGCCTCCCGGTTCCCCGAGCCGGAGAGCCAGGCCGCGCTGGCCATGGACTCCTTCGGCCAGCAGGACGTCATGGTGACCCCGATGCAGATGGCCATGGTCACCGCCGCCATCGCGAACGACGGCGTCCTCATGGAGCCCTACATCGTCAAGCAGACTCTCAACTCGGATCTGGAGAGTGTCTCCACCACCAAACCCTCGGAATACTCCCAGCCCATGAGCGAGCAGACAGCCAGCTACATGCAGGAGATGATGATCGACGACGTCGCCTCCGGCACCGGCTGGCGCGCCGCCATCGACGGCGTGGAGGTAGCGGGAAAGACAGGCACCGCCCAGCTGACAGGTTCGGACAGGCACGCTTGGTTCGCGGCTTTTGCACCCGCAGACGATCCGCAGATCGCCGTCGTCGTCCTTCTGGAGAACGATCCGGGAGACGGCGGATCATCGGCGGCACCGGTGGCTCGCGAGATCATCCGCTCCAAGCTGGGCCTGTAAACTTCACCGTTAGGCAAGATGCGGCACAATGATTGTAAGAATGATGAAAGGTGACGAGACGTGAGTGATACCCCCCGCGTTTTGGGTCAACGCTACGAAGTCGGTGACCTCATCGGTCGCGGCGGAATGGCCCAGGTGCATCTGGGCTATGACACCCGGCTCTCCCGCACTGTAGCCATCAAGATTCTGCGCACCGATTTGGCGCAGGACCCGATGTTCCTGGCTCGGTTCCGCCGCGAGGCGCAGTCCGCGGCCGCACTCAATCACCCCTCGATCGTCTCGGTCTACGACACGGGCGAGGAGCAGGTCACCACAGCCATCGGCAAGGAGATCTCCCTGCCCTACATCGTGATGGAATTCGTCAAGGGGCGCACCGTGGCGTCCCTGCTGGCGGACGGAAACCCCGTTCCCATCGGCGAGGCGATTCAGATCACCGTGGGAGTGCTCTCCGCCCTCCAGTACTCGCATCACGAAGGCATCATCCATCGGGACATCAAGCCCGGGAACGTGATGCTGACGCCGGACGGCAAAGTCAAGGTCATGGACTTCGGCATTGCCCGCGCCATCGCCGATTCGGCCGCCACCATGACCCAGACCAACTCGGTCGTGGGCACCGCCCAGTACCTGTCCCCGGAACAGGCACGCGGCGAGGTGGTCGATGCGCGTTCGGATCTGTACTCCGCCGGCTGCCTGCTCTACGAGCTGCTGACGGGCCAGCCCCCGTTCACTGGTGAATCCGCGGTCTCGGTGGCTTACCAGCACGTCTCGGAGACCCCGCGCCCGGCTTCCCTCATCGCTCCGGACATCCCGGACTCCATCGACCGCGTGGTCATGAAATCGCTGGCCAAGCGCCGCGACGAGCGCTATCAGAGCGCCTCCGAGTTCCACGAGGATCTACTTGCGGCAGCGCGCGGCGAAGGCGTTGACGCGCCCTCGGTGACCTCGTGGAACCTCAAGCCCGTCGCAGCTGCCTATGCTCCGACCCAGGTGGCCACAACGGTCCAGGACGCCGCGGCGGAAGCCAACGGAGACGGCCAGAACGGGTATCCAACGGGCACCCAGACAGGCGTACAGCCGGCGGTCGATGAGAAGACCAAGCGCCGCAACAAGGCCATGATCTGGATCGGCGTCATCTTCCTGCTGCTCGCGGCTGCGGGCATCATCTACGCCACGATGTTCGCGGGCGGCCAGGACGATCCCGATCCGACTCCTTCCACGACTCAGGCGCAGATGGTGGAGGTGCCGAGCCTGGACGGGATGAACCAGGACCAGGTCCACAGTGCGCTCGCCAATGAAGGCCTCGAGATGCAGGCGCTCGTCCCGGAGAACGATGACACCGTGCCGGAAGGAGAGTTCCTTCGCTCCACGCCCGCACCCGGCTCACCCGCCGAGGTGGGCAGTACCGTCCAGGTGACCTTCTCCAAGGGGCCGGGAGAGGTCGAGGTCCCCGATCTCAGGGGCATGACCGTCGGGGACGCCTCCGATGCTCTCTCCCAGAGAGGCTTGCGTATCGGAGATACCCCCACCGAGAACAACCCAACGGTTCCCAAGGATCAGATCATCTCATCCTCGCCCGAGGCGGGTCAGACGGTCGCGCCGGGATCCACCGTGAACGTTAGCGTTTCGACGGGCCAGATGGAGATCCCGAACGTGGCCGGTAGGAGCCAGACCGAGGCTACGAGCCTACTCGTGGCCGCCGGCTTCACGGTCAGCTCCAATGTCACCGAGCAGGAGAGCAACGACGAGCCGGGAACCGTCATAGGCACCAGCCCGGGCGCAGGCGAGACACGACCGGTTGGAACCGAGATCACCTTGATCGTCTCTTCCGGGAGTCCAAGCCCGAGCCCGACTCCCACGCCGACGGAGACCGAGCCACCGGAGCCCTCGCCGACACCGAGTGAAGAGGGCAGTAGTGAAGGTTAGGAAGCTCAGAGACTGCGCCCCGCCGATTTGCAGGAGGGGTGCGGCGCGCTGAGCGTGTGCAAAGGGGGGAATGCGTAAGCGCATTCCCCCCTTTTTCTGTTTGCCGTCCAACCTCCGTGCATAAAACCGGCGAATCAGCGCTCAGGCAGCCAAATACTCCCTACCGGGCCAAATCCCCGGTTTTATGCACGTTGGCGAAAGCACTTAGCCGCGCACGAGCGGCGCTTTGCCCTCGGCCTGCGCTAGCGCATCCTCGTTGCCGCAGAGTGACAGCCAGTTGGCGAGCATGCGATGCCCTCCCTTGGTCATAACCGACTCGGGATGGAACTGCACTCCCCACAGCGGCTTGTCCACATGTTCCAGCGCCATGATGATCCCCGAATCCGTCCGGGCCGTTACCCGCAGCTCGTTCGGCATCGTCTCCGGCTCCACCGCCAGAGAGTGGTAGCGCGTGATCTGCTGTGGGCTCTCCACTCCCTCGAATACGCCGCTCCCGCTGTGCGTGATGATCGAGGTTCGCCCATGCATCAGCTCCGGAGCATGACTCACCGTGGCGCCATAGCACTCCGCGAGCGCCTGATGCCCGAGGCAGACCCCCAGCATCGGTACGCCGGTACGCGCGCATTCCTCGATCGCGGCGATGGACTGACCCGCCGCCGCAGGTGTTCCAGGACCGGGCGAGACGAGGATGCCGTCGTATTCCGCAATGGAGGAAAGGGGGACGACATCGTTGCGCACCACCGTTGTCGCCGCTCCGAGAAGCCGCAGATAGTCAACGATCGTGTAGACGAAACTGTCATAATTGTCGATTACCAGAATCCGAGTCATTAGCCCACCGTATTGTCGAAAGCCGGAAGAGTATTGGCCAACCAGGGGAAGACGAATTCGAAGAGGACGCCAACCACGATGGCCAGCAGAAGCAATGCCTCCATGAACTTCAGCCACCCCGGGCCGGGTAGGTGCCGCCAGATTGCCGCGTACATGACACCCCTTCCTCGTGTTCTCTCGTTTCCGTCTATCCGCTGATTTCTAGTGTGCCAGTTCTGCGGGGACGCCCTCGTCCCGATCTATCCAGTGGTCCATCTCTGCATGGATGATCCACCGTTGATTGGAGACGAAAGGTGGGTGGCACGTGGTGATCGTGAGCAGGCGCGAGGTCGGCTCGCTTTCCGGGTGCCGTGGCACGGGAAGCACCACCTCGGATTCGCTGGGCGCAACGATGTAGGACTCGGTGACCTTGTAGACCAGATATGCGTCGGCAGTCTCCACGATGATCGGATCGCCGATCTGGAGATCCGCCACCTCGCGCATCGGAGCGCCGTAGGTCTGCCGATGCGCGGCGGTCGCGAAGTTCCCGATCTCTCCCGGATAAGCGGTGTCCTCGTAGTGGCCGAACGCTCCGGTGTCCAATACCCGCTCCAGGCCGGTCCCCTCGGCGATGGTGTAGGCGTAGTCCTCACCGAAGCGTGGGATCCTCATGATTCCGAGGTAGGCACCCTCATCTGTCAGATGGGGAAACTCAGGAGGCGGATCCGTACGAGGGGTTCCAATGGCAGGCCCGGGGTCCACCCATTCGTCGGTGATCTCGGCGATTGCAACGGACTGGGCCCGGTTGGCCTCGATATCCGTCCACCACAGCTGCCACACCACGAAGAGACCGATGAGAAGGCCGGCGGTGATCAAGAGTTCGCCGATCAAACCAACAAAACGCCAGATGAGCGGAGGCTTCTTACGCTTCGGCTGCTCGTTCCCGGAGCGGCGCGAGCGAGTCTCCGGGAGGCGCGAAGCATCGTCGGCTGAACGAGTCGGGGACCCCTTTGCGTGGCGTCCAGCCATATGGAACCTCCTAGAGTGACTATTCAAGGATAGTCGTCCGAATGCCCTGGTCCTACCTCTGTACACATGCAGGACGGCACACATCAACGCGGCCGGAATCGCTTGTAAGCATGGAAAAAGATAGTCTTGAACCAGTTATTTCCTGGAAGGAGCGACATGCCCGAATCTGAGAAGCGTCCGGTCAGCAAGTCCGCGACCCCTGCAAAGGGCACGCAGCGCAGCATCGAAGAGCAGGAGCGCGCGAAGCGGGCCAAACCTGCCAAGGCAAAGCCCTTCGAGAAGCACTCCCCGAAATGGTGGGCTCCGCTCATGGTGACCCTCATGCTGGTGGGGCTGATCGTGGTCGTTCTGGCCTACGTCTTCAACGGCAACGCACCTATTCCCGGTTTGGGCAACGGGAATCTCTTCCTTGGGTTCGGCGTGATGCTCGTCGGATTCTTGATGACGATGGGCTGGCGCTGAGAAGCTCTCTTACCGAGCGGCCGAGCAGTTTCAGATTGGACACTGAGCCGAGGAGTCCCATTGGTTCTCCTTGGTGGCTATCACAGCGTTCGCGGCGCCTATATAGGCGCTGCTACCCGCCCAGTAGCCACCGCGTAGAGGACCTGAATCCCGGCCAGAACAGCCGCGACCGATCCGACCGTCTCATGAACCTCGCTGGTGAGGACGGAGCGGGCAAATCAAAGCGGGTAGCGACCCACCTGTCCCCCGGCCCGGCGCGGTAACTAAGCTTCCGCGCCGGGAATCAGCCACACGGCCACCGGAGGACGCAAACCGGTTCCAGGTCTCCTCCCGGTTCCAAGTCTCCTCAAGTTCCACCCCGGGCACCGAGCACCAGCCGCAACCCCAACTACGGTCATCCCCAGATCTCCAGCCAGCTCCCTATCAACAATTGGCACCCCAACCAGCACCAGCACCCCGGCTACAGCCAGCACCCTGGCTACGGCCAGCACCCCGGCTACAGCCAACACCCCGGCTACAGCCAACACCCCGGCTACGGCCAGCACCAGCCCTCCCAGCGGGAAGGCCAGTGTCGGCGCCCTAGCCAACACCACCCCCAGCCCGCTACGGCCAACCAGCACCAGCAGTGCACACCAGACCGGCTTTCCAGACGAGCGGCCGAAACTAGCGAGGGCTGGTTTTTGGTATCCACCGAGCTTGCCCCGCCGCTCGCTTTTCCGTGTTTTTTCTAGGGCAGGAAGAAGAATCCACCGCAATCCACAGCCGTTCCGAAATTCTCCACAGTTTTTCTCGTCCACAGCTGTGGGTATGTCTGTGGATAGTTACACGAGTGTCATTCCCTCCCCCACCCCGAAAACGCGCCAATTCCTCGAGAAGTCACCGAAAGCGTCACTCGGGCACGAGCCTCAGCTCCGCCCAGATGTCCACAGCCGGCACCATTCTGTGGGAAAGGTATTCCACACTCTGTGCATAAGTCTGTGGGCAGGGAAAAGGGGGCCCGGCACGTGAATGCCAGGCCCCCTTTCGATCTATCTCTACCGGTATCCCGGAAGGCGTTACCGGTATCCCCAGAAGAAGAGCCCCACGAGGACTGCGGCTGCCACCACGATCACTGCGGTGTCGCGCCATCGCCTTCGCGGCGGGGACATCTGAGCCCTGCCGACCATCATGAGGCCCATGAGGGCCGCACCCATGACCAACCCACCGACGTGGGATTGCCACGAGATATTCATGCCGGGGACGAATCCCAACGCCAGGTTCGCGACGATGACGACCAACAGGCTCGTCGCATCCGAACCGAGATGCCGCACCAACAGGAAGAACGCCCCGAAGACGCCGAAGACCGCTCCAGAGGCGCCCACCGTGGGCGTGATCCAGCTCTGTCCCGATGGATCGGCCGTCAGCAGGACGGCGATATTCCCGGCAACCGCCGAAAGCAGGTAGATCGCGAAGAATCGCAGCCGCCCGATGATCGGCTCCAAAGCGGAGCCGACGAGCCACAGCGCATACATGTTGAAAAGCAGATGCCAGAAACCCGCGTGCAGGAAGGTGGAGCCCAGGAAACGGTATGGCTGGATTTCACCGAGAGTCGGTGCGAATACCAGTGCGGCACCGACCTGTTGACTGATGAGCTCCGCGAACGCCACCAGAACGCAAATGGCTATGAGGCTCAACGTGACGACGGGCTGTTTGCCCGGTCGGACCCCTAACCATGCGCCGAGTCGCCTAAAGCCACTGGACCGTCCCGCTGGACCGGAGTTCTCGTCGGGAGATCCAGCCCCAGAGGCTTGAGGTGGGATCATGTGCGGTTCCTTACTCCGAAACCGAGATCGACTCGATGACAACGTCGTCGACCGGACGGTCGTTGCGGCCGGTAGGAACCAGGCCGATTTCGTCGACGACGGCCTTGGAGGCATCATCGACGACCTTTCCGAAGATGGTGTGGTTGCCCATGAGCCACGGTGTGGGCGCCACGGTGATGAAGAACTGTGAGCCGTTCGTGCCCCGGCCGAAACGCTTGCCTGCGTTCGCCATGGCGAGGATGTAAGGATCGTTGAAGTTGAGTTCGGGGTGGATTTCGTCGTCGAACGCATAGCCGGGCCCGCCCGTGCCAGTTCCGAGGGGATCGCCGCCCTGAATCATGAAGTTGGAGATAACGCGATGGAAGATGACGCCGTCGTAGAGTGGATCGGTGGTCTTCTCGCCGGTCTCGGGATTGAGCCATTCGCGCTTGCCGGTTGCCAACTCAACGAAGTTCGCAACGGTCTTGGGGGCATGGTTCGGGTACAGTTCGACGACGATGTCGCCGTGATTCGTATGCAAGGTTGCTTCCATAGAGTCAATACTCCCATATGGGACTCCACGGCGCTCTCTCACGAGATCAACCTGCGGATCCATCTATTGCGCTCCGGAACCGGCCCGAATTCCCGCCAAGGCAACGATTCACCTGCTAGCGCCGCCGTGGACCACATGGCGTTCTGTAACCATCATGGATGTTGGCTCAGCGCGTAAGTTGGCGAAACTTTGTCGATAAGGCTGACATTTACCCGTCCTCTCGGCAAAATAGTAGGTATCAAAGCGCTTTCCCGGTGCTTGCGCAGTCAAACAGACTGCCGCATTGGGAAGAAGATTAAGGAGGTCGGTATGTTCTGCCGAAAGAAGAGGGCCGCAAAGAAGGCCAGCAAACAAGCTTCGGCCGCTGGAAAGCAGGCTGCTGCCCTCGCCACCCAAATGGCAGCCCAGGCACAGGATCTGGCTTCACAGGGTATCGACTGGGCAGGACCCCGCGTGGAAGACGCCGCGGACAAGCTCCGCCCGGTGCTCAAGGACGCGAAGAAGAAGGCCGGTGTCCTCGCCGATCAGGCGCAGGATCTCGCCCACCAGGGCATCGAATGGGCAACGCCGCGCGTCGAGGACGCCGCGGACAAGCTTCGTCCAGTCGTCGACGACGCCAAGGTGAAGGCGGGTCAGCTCGCAGGTCAGGCGCAGGGCTTGGCACAGCAGGGAGTGGTCTGGGCCGCGCCTCGCGTGGAGGATGCGAAGTCCAAGGCCGCCGAAGCCAAGGACAAGGTGGTCACCGAGTACATTCCCAAGGCCAAGCGCATCGCCAAGGCGGCTAGCGACGCGGCGCGCGAAACCGACGGCGATCTCAAGACCCGGGCGTTGGCAATCCAGGAGTCGGCCTCGAAGGCGCTGTCGGAGCCGGCACCGAAGAAGAAGCGCGGTCGCAAGGCCCTGGCCTTCATCGGTGCTATCGGTGCCATCGGCGGCACGGTGTTCTTCTTCTGGAAGCGCAGCCAACCTGTCGAGGACCCGTGGGCCGAGGCCTACTGGGAGGACGTCAAGGAGTCCGCGCCCGCGCCCGTCGCCGAGAAGGCCGAGGACGTTGCGGAGAAGGTAGCCGATAAGGCAGACGCCGCCGCAGGCAAGGCAGACGAGCTCAAGGCTAAGGCGGAAAGCAAGGTTGACTCCGCTGCCGACAAGGCCGAAGAGGTCAAGGAGAAGGCCGAAGACAAGGCCGAAGACGCTGCCGCCAAGACCGAGGCAACCGCGAAAGAGGCCGAGGAAGCGGCAGCCGACGCGGCCAACAAGGCGAAGCACGCGGCCGATAAGGGCAACTGAAGCCGGTAAAGGCAACTGACTAGGGGGGCGACCAGCTCAGTCGAGCTGGTTCTAGCCGGACGTGAAGCTGGGGAGCATCTTGCGAGATGCTCCCCAGCTTCATATGTGCCCGCCGTGTGCTCCCGTGAGCGGAGAAGAACATGGCCCGGATCCAAAGATCGTCACCGGAATTACCTCCGCGTGTGCGGAGAAGAGCGGTCTCGGCGGCGGTGAGGGGTGCCGTACAGGGAACTACCTCCGCAGGGCCGGAAGCGAATCCTCGAGCCGGCACCAGGAGTGAGCTCAACATAGTACCGAAGTCCTAGAAAACACAGCACCACAAGAGAATTCCCTTAAGAAGGTGACCACTGTCTGATACTGAAGCATTGTGGAAACAAGAGGAGGCATATTCTGGCGCCAATCTACAGCGCCATGCAGAAAGAAGCAGCCAATGTCCGGTATGACCCTCGCTGAAGCAAAGCAAGCTGTTCGCGACGAACTCGACAAGCGCAGGGACGAGATCCTCGAACTCAATCACGCGATCCACGCAGACCCGGAGATCTCCTGGGAGGAGCATCGCGCAGCCGCCAGGATCTCCGATTACCTGCGGAGGGCCGGGTTCGACGTAGAGCTGGGCGTATATGGCTGTGACACCGCTTTCGAGGCGAGCATCGGCGACGGAGATTTAACCGTCACCCTGTGTTCGGAATACGACGCTCTGCCCGCAATCGGCCACGGTTGCGGGCACAATGTCATCGCCACAGTGGGAGTCGGGGCTGCCGTTGCCCTCGCTCCGCTCGTGAAAGAAGCCGGCCTGCGCCTCAAGCTGCTCGGCACCCCGGCCGAGGAACACGGCGGCGGCAAGTGCACCATGCTGCGCGAGGGCGCCTGGGAGGATTCGGATTTCTCCATGATGGTGCACGGCATGACGGGGCAGGACACCTCTGCAGCCATGAAGATCTACACCGCTGTGGATCGCTTCAAGGTCACCCTGCACGGACTCGGCGCCCATGCCGCCGCGGCACCCTGGAACGGGCTCAGCGCCACCTCCGCCGCGGCGCTGTCCCTCAATGCCATCGCCTTCCTGCGTCAGCACATGGTGCCCGGGGTCAACATGAATGCCTACATCGAGGAGTCCGGCCACGCCACGAACATCATCGCGGAGCGGGCGGTGGTGCAGGTCGAGGTGCGCGCCCTGGAAGTCGATACCTGGCGCGACGTCAAGAAGCGCGTTCTCAAGTGCTTCGAGGGCGCGGCCATCGCCACCGGATGCACCTGGGAATGGGAAGCCACCGAGAATGCCTATGCGCCGGTGGATCCGGACAAGATGCTCGCAGGCCTGTGGGATGACAACCTGCGGGCTCTCGGCCGTGAACCGATCGAATTCTCCGGGCTCGGGGGAGGCTCCACCGACATGGGCAACGTGACCCAGGTTCTTCCGGCAATCCACCCGATGATCGCCTTCCTCGGCGAAGACGCTGTTCCCCACACCCGGGACTTCACCGCTGCCGCCATCACCCCGGCGGCCGATAAAGCGACGATCGACGGCGCCACCGCTCTCGCCTTCACCACGCTTGACGTAGCCCTCAACCAGGAGCTGCGCATGCACTATCAGACTCTCAAGGCGGCACGCCCGGCAGGCGCCACGCAGATAAGCCTCGAGGCCTAGACTCTTTCAATTTTGGGCTCCGCCCCCTCACGACAAGAGACGCATCATGACCGTTAATCCCCCTGTAGGGGAGGCCCAGCCGGCCTCCGCTACCCCCGCTTCTGGTTTGAGCATGACGTTCGCCGACAAGCGCCTTTGGGCGCTCATCGGCATCCTTCTTCTCCTGGCCACGGCCGCCCAGCTGATCGGCGAAGTCGAGATCCCTCTGGGCTCGACCCTCTCCCTCACTCTCCTTCCGATGATATGGGCGATCCTGGGTGGCGGCCTGATCTCGGGCAACCCATGGAAGCCACTGCCATTGCCTATGCAGGAGGCCGCCGGGGTCATCATGGGCGTAGCCGTCCTGCTCCTGGGCGCCCGGCTCTCCTTCAACATCGGCCCCAATATCCCCACCCTGCTCGACGCCGGTCCAGCTCTGTTACTGCAAGAGGTCGGCCATCTCTTCGGGACTCTGCTTCTGGCGCTGCCGCTCGCCGTCGCTCTGAGAATGGGACCGGCGACGATCGGCGCCACCTTCTCCATCGATCGCGAAGCCTCATTCGCCATGGTCTCAGAGCGCTACGGGGCCAAATCACCCCAGTATCAGGGCGTTCTCTCGATGTACGTGTTCGGTACCGTCTTCGGCGCCGTCATCATCAGCCTGATCACCTCTCTGACGATGTCTTTGAACTGGCTTGACCCATTGGCGCTGGCCATGGGCTCTGGCGTTGGATCCGGGTCGATGATGGCGGCGGCCGCAGCTGTGATCTCCAACGGCCATCCCGAGGTTGCCGACCAGGTATTGGCTCTGGCGGCCACCTCCAACCTCATCACCACCGTGTTGGGCCTGTATGTGGGCATCTGGATTGCCCTTCCAGCAGCAGATTGGCTGTATCGCCGCCTCACCGGAAACAAGAACCTTGCTCTGACGAAGGACGATCTGAAGAAACAGGCCAAAGAGTCGGGCGACGACGAGGCTGCCGCCAAGGCCACAAAGCTGTTGAGTTCGGCTGTCAAGATCCCGCTGTGGACGATTCTGCTCATCCTTCTGGTCACGGGGGTCGCAGTCTCCCTCGTGGACCATGTCACCAACGAGGCCACCGCCGGAACGCCGATCAATATCGGCGGCATGATCCTCGGATGGGCGGTCATGATCGCCTTGACGGTCCTGGGCATCTACTGCTCGAAGTGGACGAAGGGCAAGCTGCCCGGTATCGCTGTTGTCATGACACTCGGCGCATACTTCACGTCGCCGGCATTCCCGTGGGCCGATACCATCGTGGCATACGCGGGCAACGTCAACACGATGGCCGTCATCACCATGCTGCTGGCGATTGCAGGACTCTCGCTCGGCAAGGACCTGCCCATGCTCAAGGGCATCGGCTGGAAGATCATCCCGGTGGGGATCGTGGCCATCACGGCCTCCTTCCTCATCGCCGCCGTCATCGCGGAATTCGCGCTCGGCCTCTGGCACGTCTAGCGTTCTTGGCACGTCTGGTCCCGCCAGCAGATCCGGCACACACGGCGTGGAGATCCCAGCCCGCCTCGAGACTATTCACAGGTCTCACCCGCAACCTATGCTAGAGGGGCCCTCGTATCTGACACGCAGATCCTTGGCGTCAGATACGAGGGCCCATATAGCTCCAGCGATAGGAAGCGGAGGTGAGGGGCAGGCTTGGAAAACAAAGTTGGCTTGTCGCAGCGCAGAAGGTCACCGCTCACTATTCCAGCCGCCGATCCCGCGGCCTGCACACCAGAACTGCGCGTAAAGATGCTGGCCCGCACGTCACTTTTCCGCGACCTCGAGCCCGGTGAACTCGACGAGGTGAACACCCGTTGCCGAGCCCAGGGCTTCGGAGCCAACGAAGCGATCTACCATGCGGGTGACCCGGCAACTCGTATATACGTGGTGGTCCAAGGAGCCGCCAAGGCAGTCAGCCACGGCGACGGCGGGCGGGAAACCACCCTGGACATCTGTATTCCCGGCGATCTCATGGGAGCGGTACCGGCCTTGGGAGAACAAACCTATTCCGAAAGCACTTGGGCACTCATCCCCTCCTGCACCCTCTCTTTGGATTCCGAGCATTTCACAGAGATCATCAACGAGTTCCCCTCGATTGCCATGGCCACTCTCAAACACGTTTCGCGTCAACTACGTGACACCCGTTCAACGCTCCACCTGCTCGCCGGCGCCACGCTCGAACAACGGCTCGCATCAACACTGCACCTACTATCCACCCGGCTCGGACAGCCCTGGCATGGCAGCACGCTCATCAGCATTCCCCTTTCGCGGGAAGACCTCGCAGCAATGATCGGGGCAGCACCCGAATCGGTCAGCCGACTCCTCAGCCTATGGCGCAAGGACGGCATCATCGAATCCGGCAGACGTTGGATCGCCGTCTCCAACCCCGAGACACTTACTCGCCTCGCCTCCACCCCCTCCACCGGGCAAAATGCGGTTAACTGATCTGGATCATGGTTCGCCGTCGTCGTGAAGCCTAGATTCGTTTCCGTCAACACAAGACGGAAACGAAAGGAACTCACAATGTCCACAGCAACAACCACCCGCCATACCCTGCTGCGCGCCGAGGGCTTTTCCTGCCCCTCGTGCGTCTCGAAAATCGAAAAGCAGCTGGGGAAGCTGGACGGCGTCTCATCGGTGACGGTGCATTTTGCCTCGGCGCGTATCGAGATCACACACGATCCGGCGGTGATTCCAGTGGAGGCCCTCGTCTCTGCCGTGGAGAAGGCCGGCTACAAGGCCGCCCCCTCGGCATACTGAGCCGCCGGGAGACGAGAAAGCAGATCTCATGGTCGCCTCCATCACCACGCAAGGCACCGGCCCGAAGAATAACACCGCTCGCCACGTAGCAGCCCTGCGCCGCTGGCTCCGCAGCAGCTGGACGGTTCCAGCCCTCTCCGGCGGGCTTATCATCTCCTCGTGGCTGACCCCGCTACCAACGGTAAGCAACCTGCTGATGATCACCGCAGCCGCCGTTGCCGGCACCCCAGTGATAATAAAAGCCGTACGCGCGCTGCGAGCGGGCGCCGTCGGGATCGATCTGCTCGTCAGCGTTGCCGTAATCGGTGCGATCGTGATCGCCGAATACTGGGAGGCCGCCGCCGTCACCTTCCTCTTCTCGGTTGGGCACGCCCTGGAAACCGCAACACTGGCACGCACTCGCGCCGCCCTCTCCGATCTCATCTCGGTGGCACCAGACACCGCGGTCATTGTCCGCGATGGCCGCCACACCGAGGTTCCGGTCCACGAGGTTCGGGTCGACGACGTCGTCGTGGTCAAGAACGGTGCCAAGGTTCCCGTCGACGGCGTCGTCGTCGCAGGGACAGCAAGCATGGATGAATCCTCGATCACGGGCGAATCCATACCGGTGGAAAAGACGGAATCCGATCAGGTGTACGCGGGCACAATATCGCTCGGAGGGCTGATCCAGGTGCGCACCACCGGCGCAGGATCCGACACAACTCTCGCGAGGGTGATACGCCGGGTTGAAGAGGCGCAGGATGCGAAAGCTCCCACCGCGCGATTCATGGACCGTTTCGCGGCCTGGTATACACCCGCGATCATCTTGGGAGCCCTCGTGGCGGGCCTGCTCACAAGCGATGTAGAGCTGGCGCTGACACTGCTCGTCATCGGTTGCCCGGGCGCCTTGGTCATCTCCATACCGGTTTCCATCGTGGCGGGCGTTGGACGTGCGGCACGCGACGGCATCCTCATCAAGGGTGGGGAATTTCTGGAGACCACCGCGCGGATCGACACCGTGGCCCTGGACAAGACGGGCACGTTGACGGCGGGGAGGCCGGAACTGACCCGAGTTCTCCCGCTGCGGGAGGATGTGACGGAACGCGATATCGTGCGGTGGGCTGCTCTGGCGGAAATTGGTTCCGAGCACCCGCTCGCTCGGCCGATTCTCGAGGCTGCCGAACGGGAAGGCGTCTCGCCGCGTCGTATTGCCGAGCACACCTCGTCCATCCCCGGCAAAGGCATAGCAGCTACCGAAAGTGGCCGTCGGATTCTCGTGGGAAATTCCGGAATGATGCGGGACTTCGGCGTCTCGCTTGAGGACAAAACGCTTGGAGGCGCCGAAACGGCGATGCAGAAAGTAAGCGAAGAGGGACAAACCGGCATATTCGTGGCCCTGGACGGTAACATCATCGGGATCGTGGCGGTGGCGGACCGTGTTCGGCCGGGAGCGGCAGAGATGGTGCGGGTATTGCACGATACCGGAGTGAGCAGGGTCGTCATGCTCACCGGCGATGCCGAGCCGGTGGCGCACGCTGTGGCCAGGCAGACGGGTATCGACGAAGTGCATGCGGGACTGCTGCCCGAGGGCAAACTTGAGGGGATCACTCGCCTGCAGGAAGCCAACCACACGGTGGCCATGGTGGGCGACGGCGTCAACGACGCACCAGCTCTCGCCACGGCTGATATCGGGGTAGCCATGGGTGCGCAAGGGTCGGCCGTGGCGGTGGAGACGGCAGACATCGCGCTCATGGGCGATCGCCTCTCGCGGCTTCCCGAGGCCATACATCTGGCCAAACGCACGGTGAGAAATCTTCACCAGAACATCATGCTCGCGGTGCTGACCGTCATCTTTCTGCTGATCGGCGTACTAGCCGGAGGTGTGACGATGGCGATCGGCATGCTGGTACACGAGGCTTCCGTATTGGTAGTGGTTCTCAATGCCATGCGGCTGCTGCGAAAGCGGAGGGGCTGATGGGGCGGTCTTCTCCTCTCCGCTTGCCGACGTGGCGGGTCAGCACGGGGGCTCCTGTGGGGCGGTGTCGAGCACCCGCGTCGAAATAGCGTACCCGCGAAGGTGCTTAGGTAGGAAGTACCTATGGACCCATTCGCTGCGCACCAGACGCAGGGAGCAGACTGAGCTCATGAAGAACTCCTCATCGAGAATCCTGGAAGCCCTGCCCGGACTCAGTGTTGCCGCAGCTATCGCGGCTGTCGCAACCCTGATCGGGCACCAGTTTCCCATTCTGGGTTCGGCGATGCCGGCGATCGTCATCGGTGTGGCCTTCGCGATCCTTGGTAGGAAACCCGAGTCGCTGACCCCAGGGCTGAGGTTCGCCAGCAAGATGGTGCTGCAGATCGCCGTCGTCATTCTGGGCACGCAACTCTCGTTGCGGCAGGTGGCCGAGGTCGGTGCCGAATCATTCCCCATCATGATCTCGACACTGACGGTCTGCCTGCTAGCCGCATGGCTGCTGGGGAAGGCCATGAGAATCGACAGCGATCTCAATGTCCTGATCGGCGTTGGTACCGCGATCTGCGGTGCCTCGGCCATCGCCGCGGTTTCGCCGGTGGTCAAGGCGCGCAACGAGGCCATCGCCTATGCCGTCTCGACCATCTTCCTGTTCAACGTGATGGCCGTCGTCATCTTCCCGCCGCTGGGGCGTCTCCTTGGACTGACGCAGCATGAGTTCGGCCTCTTCGCCGGCACGGCCGTCAATGACACCTCTTCCGTGGTGGCGACAGCCGGGATCTACGGATCGGCGGCGCTGGGTTTCGCAGTAGTCGTCAAATTGGTGCGCACGCTCATGATCATCCCCATCTCGCTCGGCCTCGCGGTGATGGAGGCGAGGAAAGAGGCCGACCGCGAAGGTGAGACTGCAGATTCAGCAGGAGGCCGGGCGGGTATCTCTGTGGCCGGCGCCCTGAAGCTCATCCCCTGGTTCCTCATCGGGTTCCTGCTGGCATCGGTGCTCCGCTCGGTCGGCGTCGTTCCCGATGCCGCGCAGGCTCCCCTGGCCTCGGTCGCCATGTTTTTCATTGCGACAGCAATGGCGGCCATCGGGCTATCCACCGACGTGGCAGGATTCCGCAAGGCTGGAATCCGACCGCTACTGCTCGGCGGTCTGCTCTGGATCATCGTGACGGCAACCGCCCTCGGTGCCATTTTCTTGATGCGGTGACGGGTTTCTCTGACGGCGATAACCGGGCATCCCCTCCGCATCCTCACCCACAGCCGTGCACCGCTGGTAACGTGTGCATATAACCGGTAAATCGGCCACTTTGCAAGGATTTTGACCGTGTCTTCCCATATAGGGAACAATATGCGCACCTGCAACTCACACGATCTTCACATGAGACCCACCCCTGGTGTAGTACCCAAACGGGGTATAGGGTAGGAGCATGACTATGAGCAGAGATCATCAGCACATGGATCACACAGACGCCTCTGAACACAACCCCGAGCACGGGGCTCACGCCGGGAGCAGCCACACGCCGCGCGGCGAAGACGCAGCTCACACAAAGCACTCTCACCACACGGAGCACTCGGGCCACGGCGAAGACGCAGCACACGCAGCACATTCCGGCCACGGTGGCATGAGCCATTCCGGTCACGGCGGGCACGGCGATCACGTGGCCCAGTTCCGCAGACTGTTCTGGATCATGCTGGTACTGGCGATACCGGTGGTCGCTTTCAACACCATGTTCGCGGACCTCATCGGCTACCAGCTGCCGGACGCCGCCTGGGTCGCCTGGGTCTCCCCGATTCTCGGTACCGTCATGTACGTGTGGGGTGGCCGCCCCTTCCTCAGCGGAGCCGTGGACGAACTCAAACAGCGCCAACCCGGCATGATGCTGCTGATCGCGCTGGCGATCACGGTGGCCTTCCTGGCCTCGTGGGGGTCCAGCCTGCACCTGCTCGGCCACGAGCTCGATTTCTGGTGGGAGCTGGCGCTCCTTGTGGTGATCATGCTTCTCGGCCACTGGCTGGAGATGCGTTCGCTGGCGCAGACCAGCTCCGCCCTGGACTCACTCGCCGCCCTTCTGCCAGATGAGGCCGAGAAGGTCGATGCCGACGGCAACGTCACCACCGTCTCCCCTACCAACCTGGAGGTCGGCGACATCGTCATCGTCCGCCCCGGAGCCTCCGTGCCCGCCGACGGCAAGATCGTTGACGGAGCGGCGAGCATGGACGAATCCATGATCACCGGGGAGTCGAAGACTGTCTCTCGCGAGACCGGCGAACAGGTGGTCGCCGGTACCATCGCCACCGATTCGGGCCTGCGTGTGGAGGTCACGGCCACCGGCGAGGGAACGGCGTTGGCCGGTATCCAGAAACTCGTCTCCGACGCCCAATCCTCCTCCTCTCGCGCGCAACGCATCGCCGATACGGCCGCCGGCTGGCTCTTCTGGTTCGCACTCGGAGCGGCGGTCATCACCGCCATCGTGTGGTCCCTGGCCGGCAGGCCCGATGACGCCGTGACTCGCGCCATCACCGTCTTGGTCATCGCCTGCCCGCACGCTCTGGGTCTGGCCATTCCGCTGGTGGTCTCGATCGCCACTGAACGGGCCGCGAAGGCCGGCGTCCTCATCAAAGACCGCCTCGCCCTGGAATCCATGCGCACGGTTACGTCTATCCTCTTCGACAAGACCGGCACGCTGACCAAGGGCGAGCCGACCGTCACCGCCATCGAGCCCGTCGCGAATCTTGGCGAGGACGAGGTCCTCGCACTCGCCGCCGCCGCGGAGTCCGATAGCGAGCATCCCTTGGCCCGGGCGATCGTCGGTGCGGCGAACGAGCGAGGACTTGACGTTCCAAGCGCCTCCGATTTCTCCTCCTCCCCCGCGGTTGGTGTCAAGGCAACCGCGGAAGGTGCCGTCATCGAAGTGGGCGGTCCGAGCCTGGTGTCCGAACACGACGCTCAGGAACTCGATATCACCACCGAATGGAAGAAGCAGGGGGCCATCATTCTCCACGTCTTCCGCGACGGCGAAACAATCGGCGCGCTCCGCCTGGCTGACGAAATCCGGCCCGAGTCCCAGAAAGCCGTCGATTCCCTTCATGCGAAGGGCATCGAGGTCGTCATGATCACCGGGGATGCCCAGGCGGTCGCGGACACCGTTGCCGAACAGTTGGGCATCGATCGCGTCTTCGCCGGTGTCCGCCCTGAGGACAAGGCTGCCAAGGTCGCCGAGCTTCAGCACGAGGGCAAGAAGGTGGCCATGGTGGGCGATGGAGTCAACGACGCGCCGGCTTTGGCCCAGGCGGACGTCGGCATCGCCATCGGTGCAGGCACCGACGTGGCGATCGGCTCGGCCGGGGTCATTCTGGCTTCCTCGGATCCGCGTGCGGTGCTATCCGTCATCAAGCTGTCTGAGGCCACGTTCCGCAAGATGAAGCAGAACCTGTGGTGGGCAGCCGGATATAACCTCATCTCTGTACCCTTGGCGGCGGGAGTACTGGCACCCATCGGCTTCGTCCTGCCTATGAGTATCGGCGCCATCCTGATGTCAGCTTCCACTGTCGTAGTGGCGCTCAACGCCCAGCTGCTGCGTCGGCTCGATCTGCGCCCAGATGCGGAGTGAACGCAGTCGGCAGCGGCGCAACTTCCATAACCTGTGCACAAAACCGGTAAATCGGCCGTTTCCGCGCATTTTCGGCCTCATCGGCCCACATGGGGAAATATGTGCACGCACCTGCCGATGAGCACAGCGCGGTAGTCGGGCGGCGCGGCACAGAGCCAGAACTACTCGGCCTCTATGGCTTGCTGCTGTTCTGCGGCCAGATCGGTGAAATCCAGCTCCGCCAGGACACTTCGCATCTCCGGTCGACTTGGCGAAGCAGCGAGAACCGCACCGGCCACCGCATCGCGCGCCTTGGAGGTGATCGGACGCGTCGTGAGGCCCGCCAGGTCTAGGGGGATTACGGAGCGTGTGGTGTGCCAGACGCCGACATCCACGAGGTCACGCAGTACCGAAGCGGGGACGGATGGGAAGGGCACGTCGATGAGTTCGATGTCCGGTCCATCCCCGAATTCACCCAGTGTCAGTGCCATGTGGTCAGGAGAATCTCGGTCGATCGCCACGCGCAGGGGCAGGGCGGGTTCGCTGCCAGTCCGACTCACCACGACCAGGCGGCCCGGCCCGTAGTACGTGCCGGGCTCCAGGCGCCTCGTCGCAAGGGAAAGCCGCTGATCGGCGCGGTCGGCCTCGTAGGCCTCATCAGTCCCGGCGGCGTTTCCCTCGCCGGACCCCACCGACGCCGCTGCTTGCCCCACGGCCGACCCCAGCGCCGAACCCGCGGCCGACCCCGCCACCTGCGCGGGCACGTCCTCCGCTTCCTTCTCCTCCCCCAATCGTTCGAGGAGGGAATCGAAGGTGCCCGAGGAGACCACGACGAGATCGTGGTCTCCTCGGCAGACAGACTCGAACCGCAAGGCTCCACCACGCAGGTGCTGGACCGTGTGCGGGATGCCCAATCGGCTCAGTTCCACGGCCAACCGGTTGTCGAGGACCTCGATCTCAATGGGCCCGCTGGGCGGGAGCAGCAATTTGACGGTTTCGAGCCCGGCAGCCTGCCAGCACTGACCGACGTCGATACTGTCGATCACGCGCCCGAGATGCCCCCTCGAGGTGACCTCCAGGGCACCACGATCGCGCAGCACGTCGAGGGCACGTTGCAGCGTCCCCGCTCCCAGGCCCATCGTCTCGTGATAGGTGGCGTTCGTCGGGAGGGTGCGGCCCACGCCCTGGGACAGCGCGTCGCGAACGATCGCGCGCACTGCCCCATGGAGGCCCCGCCCCAATCCGGCGATTCCTGCCGATGTACGGGACGAGCGTGCTGAGTTCATGAACAATCACTTTCAACCGGTGCGCAAAGTCTGGCTCCAGTGATCTTATCCAAGACGCGGGCCGTACGAGGCCATGGGCTCCTAACTCACATGGGCCCTGGCCCTCCTTAACTCACATATGTCGATTGAAAGGCGCTGAGCTTCGAATAGACACCGGCCGCGGAGAGTGCCTTGTAGCTCTCCTGGAAGATCTCGAAAGCATCGTCGTACAGCGCACCCTTGGAGGTGTCCGGCTCGAACGTGCTCTTCACGCGGACCATCGCGTCGATGGCCTCGTCCATGGTCGCGAAGACCCCGGCCCCCACGGCACCCAGCATGGCGGCGCCGAGCACCGCGCACTCCCCCTCCTCGAGGGAGACGGTGGGCCGGCCGTAGATGTCCGTCTGGATCTGACACCACAGGGCGCTCTTGGTCGCCCCACCCGAGAGCCGAACCTCCTCGAGGTCCACGCCCATCTCGGTGAACTTGCTGAGGATGTCGCGGGTCTCCAGGGAGACCCCCTCCATCACCGAGCGTGCCATGGCGGCCGTGTCGTGTGCGAAGGTCAGCCCGATGAAAGTGCCCCGCGCATAGCTGTCGAAGTTGGGCGCCACCGAGCCCGCCAGGTATGGCAGGTACAGGAGGCCACCGGCACCGGCCGGCGTCGAGGACACCATGGAGTCCAGCACCTAATAGGCATTCGATCCCCCGAGGCTTTCCACTTCCTTCCCCACATATCCGATGGTGTCGCGGAACCAGCGATACGAGCTGGCCGCGGCGGCCTGCAATCCCTCGGAGATCCATTTGCGCTCGCCGGCCGCGGCAGACGCGGAACAGGAGATGCGCTGGTTGGGATCGTAACGGGGAGCATCCAGGTGGGCGATGCTGACGCCCGCGGTCCCCAACGTCACCTCCGCGAGGCCTTCCCTGATCACACCGGCACCGATGGCCGCGCACTGCTGGTCGCCGCCCCCGGTGCACAGGGGCGTTCCCTCCCGCAGGCCCGTGCGGTGTGCGGCGTTGGCATCGATGGTGCCGACCTGGACTCCCGAGGGGACCAGTGTGGGGAGCTTATCCCGCGAGATATCGAAGGCCTCCAGCAGATCGTCGTCCCAGTCGAAGGTCTCGATGTTCATCAGGCCGAAGACGGAGCCGTTGGAGAAATCCTGGAACCAGCCATCGTGGGCGCCCAGCTCACGCAGGAAATACTCCTGGGTGGTGACGATGACATCGGTGGCCGCGTATACCTCGGGCTCGTTCTCCTGCACCCAGCGTATGGCGGGTGCGGCCCACACCGTGCTCGGCGGCATACCCGTCGTCGAGTAGTAGCGGTCCCAGCCGATCGTCTCCTTGATCCAATCGACCTGTTCCTCGCAGCGCACGTCCTGCCACGAGATGCCCATGCCGTTGCGCAGGACCTTGCCCTGCGTGTCCACATACAGGTGCAGCGCCCGCTGGGTCGACATCCCGAGCGAGAGGATATCCTCCGGGTCCACCCCGGAGGTCTGCATCAGGCGTTGCAACACCTCGTCATTCGCCCGCGAGAGCATCGTGACGTCCTGATCCACCCAGCCCGGGCGCGGGTAGCTGCATTCGTATTCGCTGTACGCTTCGGCGATGATACGTCCAGTCAGATCGTAGATCTTCGCCTTGACCCCGGTGGTTCCGGTGTCGATTCCGATGACATATTTCATGTGGAGCTCCTTTGCCCTGATTCTTGCCCTATTTGGTGTTGATGGCCCTATTTGGTGTTGATGGATTGCCGTATGGCGTGAAAACGTTCGAAGATCTGGGCGACGAACTCGTCGTTCCAGATGCCGGCGAAGTAGAGCACGTCGGCCACGGAGATTCGTTTGCGCATCAATCGTGCGTTGGCGAATGCCCATCGCGCCTGCTCCTCCGGGATTCCGGGGGTCACCTCCTCGAAGGAGAGCGGATGACCGGCCGCCGCGAGCGCGGCCATGAACTCCTCGGGTTTCGCGAGGTAGCCCGCGAGTTCGGCGCGATGGCTCGGCCACAGCCTCTGGAATCGAGAGACGGCCTCCGCGTGGGCCGTCCAGGCCTCGAGTTTCTGGCGATAGTCGGACCAGCATTCGCGCCATGCAGCGCCCGTCGAGTCGATCGGCCCGAAGGTGCGCCTCACGGTAGCCTTCTCCGCCTCCAGGTCCAGGCCGTCCGAAAGCGAGCGGAAATGGAGCGCCTCCACGTCAACGGTCTCGATGAGGTGCTCGAAGGCTATGAGCACCAGGGCGGTTGCCAGACCGCACTGGGACCCATGGTTACCGATGGCCCGGCCGAAATGCTCGGCGCCCAGATCGAGCATGTGGCTGGTGACGTGCTCGAGCCCGGACAGCGGTGCCGATTCTCCCGCGAACGTCATGGCCAGCCCGCATGCGGACAGATCGAGGGAGAGGACCTCGGCCCCTGCCACGCCCGGATCGGCCAATGCGGGGTCATGCCGCAACAGCCTCTCCTTGCTTTCGGCGACGACGAGCGCTGCGACCGGTTCCCACGAGCCCACGTCCAGCATGTTCGCCAGCCGATAGTCCGCGATCGAGGAGGCGGCGACCGAGGCATCGCCGATACCGCCGAGCGTGTACTCGCGCGGGGCCTGCGAGAGCAAGGTCGTGTCCAAGACGAGCCGATCCGGCAGGCGCGACGGCACGGTTCGTTTGACCCCGCCGGTCGTCACAACGGCCAGGCCGGAGGTGAAGGCGCAGACGGAGTTCGCGGTCTGAATAACAGTCAGGCTGAGCCTATTGCCCGTTTCCCGCTCGAATTCGTACACGGCGTGCTTGGTGACGTCGGTGGCCGTACCCGATCCCAGCACCACCACAGGCGCATCCGCCCGAAGGTGCTCGCGGACGGTCACGATCTGGTCGGGCGTCGTGTGCAGCTCGTGGCCCTCGCTCGCGGCGAGCATGATCACCGTGCAGTCGGTCCCCGCCGCTTGGAGGGCGGCGACGACCATGGGTTTCACCGCCTCTTGGTCGCGAAGGATCTCCGTGCCGTCGCACACGAGGATGAGCTCGCCGGGGGCGGCACCCCCGGGACTGATCGCCGCAACCGGATCGTCCAGCAACCGCTCCCCGATCCGGATGGTCGAAAGGTCCAGGGTTCTGTCGCGCCCGCTCATCTCGCTCACCCGCGCGTAGAAGGTCGCGAGGTCGCCGGGGTTCAAAGCGATGGACTCGTGGGGCTCGCGAGGGCTGCGCTGCTCGTCATTGAGACGCTTCATTCTGCTCTCTTTCCTTCTTCGGGCTTGCTCTCAGCCGCGCCCGGGCCGATGATCTTCCACGAGCTGGCGATACGCGGCAATCTCTTGCGTGCGGAATTCGTCCGTCCAGCCGAGTAGTCCGCCCAGCACCCGGGCGATGTCGTCGATCTGCTCCAGCCCGCCGTCGCCGTCCCAGAAGAAGATTCCGGTGCGCCGCACCATCAGGTCGTCCAGCCTGCCGACCATCTCCTCGGCCACCAGGTATTCGATCTCGGCGACGGTCAGGCCGCGCACCCCGAATTCGCGGCGGCTGGCCGCATTCGCCTTCCAGTTCTCCAGCAGTTTGGCGGCGTTTGATCCGTAGCGCCTGATCCAGGCTTTGGCGACGTCGTCGGGAACGCCTACTTTGGCACAGGCCCAGGAGATGTGGGGAAGCTGGTTCATCCGGGAGCCGGGCAGGGCGGTCGTGGATGCACGTCCCTTCGTTCTCTTGCGGCCCAGGGCCTCTTCCGCGGCATTCACGAACTGCTTGGCCATCAGGCGGCTACTGGTCAGCTTCCCGCCAGAGATGGTCAGCAGGCCCGTGGGCCCGACTGAGATCTCGTGCTCGCGCGAGGTGTTGCTCGTCGTCGTTCCCGGGGCCGGAGCAACAAGCGGGCGCAACCCCGCCCACGAACCGACGATATGGGACTCGTCGAGCTTCGCCTCGGGAATCGTATGGTTCGCGACGTTGAGCAGGTATCTGATGTCGCTCTCGTCCGGTCGGACATCGTCCGGATCGCCGGTGTAGTCGGTGTCCGTGGTTCCGATGTAGACGACGTCCTCCTCCAACGACGGCGTCGGCCACACCACGCGGTTGTCATCCGGAGAACGCAGGAAAACAGCCGTGTTCAACGGGAAGTCCCTCTTCTTCACGACGATGTGCACGCCCTTGGTGGGGCGCAGCTCGTGCGTGGTCTTCGTATGCTCGAACGCGCGCGTGCGGTCCGTCCACGGCCCGGTGGCATTGAGAATCTGGTGGCCGTGCGCCTCAAACTCCTCGCCGGTGAGACTGTCGCGCACCGTGACTCCTCGCGCCTTGCCGTTCTCCAGGATCAGGCCGGTCACCTCCGCGTGATTCATCAGAACGGCTCCTGCTTCCGCCGCGCCCTTGGCGTTGTCGAGCGTGAAGCGGGCGTCGTCAGTGAAGACGTCGTAGTACATTCCGGCACCCTTGAGCCCCTGCGCATTCAGGTGCGGTTCGCGCTCCAGCACCTGACGTGGATTGAGCATCTTGTGGCGTCGCTTCAACCACTCACCGGAGGCGACGTCATAGAACGTCAACCCCAGATTGAGGAGCCACTTGGGCTCGGGGTAGCCGTTGTAGAGGAGATAGAGGAAGGGCCGGACCTCCGTGAGGTGCGGTGCCAGCTTGATCGCTCGCTCCCGCTCGCGCAGTGACTCCGCAACCAACTTGAACTGGTAGGTCTCCAGGTACCGCAGTCCTCCATGGATCAGCTTCGAGGAACGGCTTGAGGTGCCGGAAGCGAAGTCATCCTTCTCCAACAGGAGAACGCTGAGTCCGCGCAGTGCCGCATCGCGGGCGGTCGCGCTTCCTGTGACGCCTCCGCCGATGACGATCAGGTCGAAAAGAGTATTGCTTACCGTCTGTGGATTTGCTCTAAGCATCTTTGCCTTCTTCGATGCCGTCTTCTCGCCGCGGCAGCCATTTGGCTTCACCCGAACGACGACGGCGTACAGATCAGAGTCCGAGTTTTCCGGGATTGAGGATTCCCTCCGGATCCAGTGCCGCCTTGAGCTTCTCGAGCACGAGGTGGGCCGATCCCAGCGAGCGCCGAGAGTACGGGGAACGTGCCAGTCCACCGCCGTGGTGATGCGAGAGCTCTGCGCCGTGTTCAAGGCAGATGTCCATCGCCGTCGCCCAGATGTCCTGGAGCCGGGTGACTGCCTTGACGTCGTCGTCGACCTTCCCGAACAGGATGACGTACATAGAGGTGCCCTGCGGGTATACGTGTGAGAAGTGTACGAGCACCTCGTCGGTCAGGGGCGTGAGCGCGGCTTTGAGGGCCTCGTAGAGATCCTCGATGCTGTCCCAGTTGTGGGCTACCTCGATGGTCTCGGCGAAACCGCCGTCGATATCCAGTTGATTCTCCACCGAGGAGAAGTCGAATCTGCGTCCCATCCATCCCTCGGCGCCAGCCGGCCCGATCGCGTGCGCTCCCCTGGCCTCGGCCACGGAGCTGACGTAGTCGAATTCGGCCTTGGCCAGCGGGCTCACGCCGCGGCTTCCGAGGAAGAGGATGGGCGTGGACACCGTGGGATCCTGCATCGCGTGGCGGGCCTCGTCCGTGTCGTAGAAGCGCAGGAGGAATGGGCGAACACCGGCTGCCGTGATGTCTCGCATGATCGCGAGGCCGTCGCTCACCGTGGGCACGGTGAATGTCTCGAGGAGCTGTTCCTGGGGCAGCGGGAAGATCTTGAGGGTCACCTCCGTGATGACGCCCAGGGTGCCCTCCGAGCCGATGAAGACCTTGCGCAGGTCCGGGCCCATGGCGGCTCGGGGCGAGGCCTTGAGTTCGACGGTCTCGCCCGTGGCCAGGATGGCCTTGTATCCCACCGCGAGGTCCTCGATCCCGCCGTACATGGAGGAGAACTGGCCGGTGGCCAGCGTGGCCAGCCATCCGCCGACGGACGAGCGGTACAACGACTGCGGGGAGTGCCCCGTCGTGTAGCCCTGCTTCTGGAGTTCGTCTTCGAGCTTGCCGCCGTTGTAGCTGGCGGTCGCGGTCACGGTGAGGTTCGTGGTATTGACGCTGTAGCTGGCTGGGACCCCGGAGAGATCGAGGACGATCCCTCCCCGGGTTGGTAGAGGCTGGCCCGTCACCGAGGAGCCCAGGGCACGGACCGTCACCGGTGTTCCATGTTCCGTTGCGATGCGAAGCACCTCGGGTACCGCGTCCATCGTGGTCGGCCGAACGAGGATGTCCCCCCTATTCGCGTGCTGGCCGATGCGCGCCTGCTTGGTGGACAGGGGCCAGGTGTCGTGGCTCGTTGCATCCAAGTCCTCTTCACGGGTGCTCACCGCATCCGCTCCGAGAACCTCGGTCAGCTCATCCACGACGTCAAGATTGGCACTCAAAGGGGTCTCCTCTTGCTCTTCTGTTCTTCAGCGAACTTTTCCAGTACTCCGTTTTTGGAGTACTCTGATTCTGTACTATTACAGAGATAGGGTGGCCTGTCAATGGCCCAGGAGGAGATGATCGGAAGTAGCCGGGAAGCGGAGCATCCCTCGATCACCGTCGGTTGGAAGAGGCACCGGGGGCGATCGGCCGCCCAAACCCTGTGTTTTCGCAGCTAGACTGGTATGCAAACGATGATCGGAGAATCAAGTGCAGGTCTTAGGACATGAAATCTCGGCTGTGGCCATCGACATCGACGGAACAATGGCCGCAACCCTCGACGTCAGCCGACAGGGCTTCGCGGTGTTGAAGCGTCTGACGGAAGCGGGAATCCCCGTCATCGTCATCACCGGCCGGTCCGAATCCGCCGCGCTGTCCATCGCGGATGAAGCCGGCATCACCGCGCCTGTCATCTCGTGCAACGGTTCGATGACAACCGACCCTGTCACCAGGGAACGCCTCGACGTGCATCCGATGGATCCCGAGGAGGTCGGCCGCATGCTGGAGCGAACCAAAGCCCTGGACTTACAGCCCTTCGTCTGGGATGTCGACGGGATCTGGACCGACCGTTACACCGAGGCCACACAGGAACTGGAGCACCGCAACTCCCAGAAGCTCATAGTGAGCGAGCCGCCTTCCTCGTGGGGCGAGGTCGTGAAGATAATGGTCTCCGCCGAACCGGAACATCTCGATTCCGTGCAGACCGGACTCGAGGACTTTCCGCAGCTTCAGCGCTGCCTGCCCAACTTCATGGAGGCCAGTGCGGCGGGGTTCAGCAAGTGGGCCGCGTTGAAGGCCGTCTTGGGACGTCTAGGGGTGGACCCCGCCAACGTACTGGGTTTCGGCGACGGCGACACCGACGTCGAGTGGCTCTCCGCCATCGGGCTCCCCGTGGCAGTGGAGAACGCGGCAGAGGATGTCCACGCCATTGCGGCCCATACAATCGGCCACCACAGTGAGGATTCCGTGGCGGGCTTCTTGGAGGACGCGTTGGACGGCAAGCTCTAGCCGGGGCGCGACCAGCCCCGGCTAGAAAGCAAAAGCTCCGGCCGCGTACTCAGCGCAGCGGCTTCAGAGCCTCTCCGAGCTTGACGATCTCGTCGAGCTGCAGTTTGAGGACATCGCGCTGCTGCTCGTTAGGCTCGAACTCGGCGTCGTCGGACAACTGCTTCTGTGGGAAGTTGATCTCGACGCTTCCCTTGGTCATGACCAGACCAAGGGCGCCCACGACAGGACGCAGCGCGGCCTGCGCACGGGTTCCGCCGGAATTGCCACCCCAGTTGACGAAGCCCACCGGCTTCCGGTTCCATTCCGCGTTCAAGTAGTCGAGCGCATTCTTGATGGCGGGTGCGTAGCTGTAGTTGTACTCGGGGAATGCCAGGATGAAACCGTCCGCGGCCTCGACGCGTTCGCTCCACTCGATCGTGTGCTGCTTGGTGTACTTCCTCAGACGAGGATGATTCGGTTCGTCCATCAGCGGCAGATCAAGCTCGGCCAGGTCGACGAAATCGACGTCGAAGCGACCATCGGCCTCAGCGGCCTTACGCACCCATTCGGCGATTGGAAGGCCGATTCGGCCTTCGCGGACGCTACCGACAATGATCATGAGTCGAGGCATTATTTCTCCATTTCAACAACAAACCGCCGGCGATGAACCAGCCGTGTACCGTCCTATTTTCACTCTGGAACGACGGCGACACCCAAAGCCTTCGCCAGAGGCTGAAGTCCCTTTGGCGGGCCTGACCGTTTTCCCGATCTTCGATAGGGTGAAATCGGTGGCGGCAATCACAACGCCATCACATCGATCAAGTAGGTGAAGACAATGATCAACTATGAACTTCCCACGGTGGACGATCTCATTCGTCTGGGAGATCCACAGTTCCCAGCACTGACCATCTACATTTCCACCTCACCAACCGTCGAGGGCCGCGCCCTTGCGACTACGAGCGCCAAGAGCGCCGTCGACTCCGCGATCCGCACTCTCAAAGAGCAGGGGCATCCAGAAGATGTCCAGAAGCAGCTGCGCGACCAGTGGGCGAGTATCGCGGACGACCGCGACCTCTGGGGGCAACTCAAGAACTCCCTCGTCATCTTTCTCTCGCCCACCGTGGCTGAGGAATACGTGCTGCCCAATGACCTCGAGTCGCGCACAACACTCGGCACCCATTTCGACATCAGCCAGTTGGTGCGCGCGGTCACCACGCCACAGCACGCCTATGCCCTGACGATCTCGAGCTCCAGCTGGCGCCTCTGGCATGCCACGGAGACCAGCCGCGCCAGCGAGCTCCCACTGGCAGGGGACTACGCCGAGGACGCCGCCGAGGCCACCAACCGGGACAGCATCGGCGGCCGCCAGCATCGGCGCAAGCTCGTCGGCGACGAGGGCCAGAAGGTGCTGCTCGAACAGTATGCAAAGATCGTGGCCGATGCCGTGCGCGCCGAGCTCAACCGCCTCGATCCCAACGCTCGCCAACCGCTTTTCCTCTTCGGAAACGAGCCCCTGATTTCGATGATTCAGGACCAGGACCTGCCGTGGCATCAGGTCGTGGTGCCCGGGGCGGTCGACGATCTGAAGCCCGATCAGATCGATGGCGCGATTCGCGAGCGCATCGGAGGCGTGACCTCGGCGTTGCTCAGCCAGCGTCTCGGGGAGATCGGCGACGGGTACTCGGCCGGCTTGGCCGTGACGGACCTTTCGGTTATCGCAAAGGCGACGACGGCGGGCGCCGTCCAGGCCCTCTACTACGATCTGGCAACGGACATTCGCGGCAGTTTCGACGAGACGACCGGCGAGATCTCCGTGAGCGAAGAAGGTGAGGAGGGCGACGACCTCCTCTCCCAGCTAGCGGTCGGGGTCCTGCGCGCCAACGGGGACGTCTACGCCGTTCGCGACGAGGAGATCGACGCGGAGATCTGGAACGGGCGTTTCCTGGCTCAGCTGCGCTACGCGTTGGCCTGAGCCGGGGCTAGGGGCTAGGTGGGGCGGCCACCGATTGACGAATGAAGCGTCCCCGGCCTGCCTTTCCGGTTGAGCGGGGTTACGGCTCTTGCCGGTTGAGTGGGGTTACAGCTTTTGCCAGTTGAGCGGGTTGACACCAGTGCGCATTTCCCGACCCACAGGAGCCCGAAACCCCGGGAGATCACATCTTGCATCTGCCACTGTGTCAGGCTGTTGGCTATGGGTATGGATCACGAGCAACAGGAATTGCTGCGCATCGGATTGTTCTCGACGCTCTCGCGGATCAGCGTGCGCATGCTGCGTCACTATCAGGAGCACGGGGTGTTGGCGCCCGCGTATATCGACCCGCACAGCGGGCACCGTTTCTACCAGCCGGAACAGCTCGAGCGCGCCCGGTTGATCGTGCAGCTGCGCGACGCGGGCTTCTCGATCGATGCGATTACCTCTGTCCTGAGCTCCATCACTGATCCTGCCAAGGTTGAGGCGGCCGTGGAGGACCAGCGCCGGGAATTGTCCCGCCGCCGGGAGGAACTCCACGGTCAGCTCGCCGCCTTGGGTCGCGTGAGTTCCATTCTGAGAGGACGCCCTGAAATGACAGATGTAAGAGTTGTGACCCTGCCGGAGATGACGTTGGCGAGTCTGCGCCGAGTCATCCCTACCTATGGAGACGAGGGGATCTTGTGGCAGGAGATGATGCCCCTGCTGGAGCGGTCGAAGGTGTCGTTTCCGGCGGGTGGGATATCGGGAGCGTCGTTCCACGATCCCGACTACCGTGAGAACGACGTCGACGTCGACGCCTGGATACAGGTCAGCGAACCGTTCGATCCTGCCGCTCCGCTGTCTTGCCGCATAGAACCCGAGCGGCGGGTAGTGATGGCGACCCTGCGCGGCGACTACTCGCAGATGCCCGACGTCACGGGTGCCATCGGCGCCTACATTGCCGAGCGTCGACTCCGCACCGGTCCGATGTTCAATATCTATCGGGTGAGCCCGGCACAGAACCCGGACCCCAGCACCTGGGTGACGGACGTGTGCTTCCCCATCGACGAGCAGTAACGCCGGCAGCGCAAAGAGGCCACACATCGCGCGAGAGGCCACACATCCGACATGCCCGTAGGTGTGGCCTCTCGCCAGAACCGTGACCTCTCCACAAGAGCCCAGGACCAGGCCTCCACGCGGACACTCAGTACCGAGCCCCAGGCCCCTCGCAACCATCCCGCTAGGAAGTCAGTTACCCCTCAACCCGGCGGGTGTATCGCGTAGGATGTGGGAAACCGTCGATTGCAAGGAGGCAATCCCGTGAACGATGTTTTTCTCGGAATAGACCTGGGAACCGGTGGCTGCCGCGCCGGCCTTTTCACCGACGAGGGCCGCGCCCTCGCCTTCAATGATTCTCCCGTCGTCTCCCACTATCCACGGCCCGGCTGGGTGGAGCAGAGCGCCGACGATTGGTGGACCGCGCTCGTCAACTCCGTTCGGGCCGTCGTCTCCGCCACGGGCGTCAAACCGGAGCAGATCAGGGGCATCGGCTACGACGCCACGTCGGCCACCGTGGTGCCCGTGGACGCCAACAACAAACCGTTGCGCCGGGCGATCTTCTGGTCCGATGTCCGTTCCTCGGAGCAGGCCGATCGGGCGCGGGAAATCGATCATTGGGCTCGTCTCTACAACGGCGGGGGCAAAGATGGCGCCTCAGCCGAATGGTTCCCATTCAAGGCCCTCTGGATCAAGGAGAACGAACCGGAGACCTGGGCGCAGGCGGACCTGCTCCTGGATGCGCCGGATTGGATCGGCCGCAAGCTCACGGGCGAGGTGACCGTCAACCTCTCCTCCGCTTCGCTCAAGATGTACCACAACAACGATCATGGCGGTTTCCCCGAGGACTTCTTCGCCGCACTCGGCGGTGAGGACATCATGAGCAAGATGCCAACCACGGTCCAGGGATTCGGTGAGAGGCTGGGTGTGTTGAGCGACGGCGCCGCGGCCGAGCTCGGGCTCGTCCCCGGAACGCCCGTGGCCCAGGGCGGCGTCGACGCCGAAGCCGGCATGATCGGCATGGGTGTTCTCAATCCCGGCCAGATGGCCCTCATCACAGGTTCGAGCAACTGCCTGTTGGCCCAGAGCGACAAGCCGATCTTCGGCCCCGGAATGTTCGGCTCGCACACTGACACGATTCTGCCCGGTCAGTACACCCTCGAGGCCTCACAGGTCTCCGCCGGCTCTGTGCTGCGGTGGTTCCTCGCCACGCACGCCATCGACCTCGTCGAGAAGGAGAAGGCGGGCGGCCCCTCAGCGTTCGACATGCTCAACAAGATCTCGCGGGATATCCATCCCGGGTCCGACGGCGTCATCGTCACCGAGTACTTCCAGGGCAACAGGAGCCCCTATACGGACGCCAAGGCCCGCGGAACGATCACGGGACTGAGTCTCCATCACGGCCGCGAGCACGTCTACCACGCCATTCAGGAGGCCACCTGCTTCGGTTTGGAGAACAACCTGCGCACCATGCGGGCATTGGGCTACACCCCCGAGTCCATCACGCTCAGTGGCGGTGCGACCCGCAGCCCCGCCTGGATACAGATGCACGCCGACATCACCGGCATGGGCGTCAACATCACCGAGGTGCAGGATGCTCCCGCACTCGGCTCCGCCATGATGGGCGCCGTAACGTCGGGCAGGTATAAGGACCTGCACGAAGCGGCGAAGGCCATGGTCCACGACAAGGAGACCATCGCCCCGAATGCCGAACGGCACGAGGAGTACAAGTTCTGGGTGGATCAGTACATCAAGATCCACCCGGCCATGCGAGACATCCAACATGCCGTTGCGGACCACCTGTCCCAGCAGGACCACGACCACGAGTAGAACGAAGGATCCACACGAATGAGTGAGAATATCGTTGCCACAGCCCTCGAACAGGCTGAATACACAAAGGCCATGGAGGTGGGACGAGGTGTCATCGGCAAGACGGGCGCCGTCGTCGTCGAAAATCTCGGAAACGGACCGTATCTCCTGGTTGCCGACGAACGGACGTGGGCGGCCGCGGGCGAGACCGTGGAGCGAAGTCTGCGGGAGGCCGGCGCCACGCTCGTCGAACCCATGATCTACCCCGGCCATCCCACCCTCTACGCCTCTTACGATCACGCTCTCGAGATCAAGGAGCGACTGGCGGGAACCGGGACACGCGGTGTGGCCATCGGCTCCGGCACGATCAACGACCTGGTCAAACTGGCCTCCGGGGAGCTCGATCAGCCATACGCGGTGGTTGCCACCGCCGCATCCATGGACGGATACACGGGCTTCGGCGCGCCCATGACCCGCGACGGATTGAAGATCACCATGCCCTGCCCGGCACCCCGAGCCGTGATTTTCGATCTGGATGTGGCAGCAGACGCTCCGCCGCCCATGGCGGCCTCGGGCTACGGGGACCTCTCCGCGAAGATTCCGGCCGGCGCGGATTGGATCCTCGCCGACGCCACCGGGGTGGACCCCATCCATCCGCTGGCCTGGGAGCTCGTGCAGGGCGGAGTGAAAGAGGCCCTTTCCCGCCCGAAAGAGCTCGCCGCCGGGATCCCCGAAGCGTATGAAGGCCTGTGCACCGGACTGGTGATGTCCGGGCTGGCCATGCAGGTTGCAAACAGCACCCGCCCGGCCTCCGGCGCCGACCACTACTTCAGCCACCTGTGGGAGCTCGACCACCTCGGAGCGGAGCTGGATCCTCCGCTCAGCCACGGCTTCAAGGTCTCTATCGGGACCCTGGCCATGACGGCCTTCTACGAGAAGTTCCTGCAGCGTGATCTCGGGCGCTTGGATATCGACGACGTCGTCGCGCAATGGCCCTCGTGGGAGCAGATCGAGGCTGACATCCGGGAGAAGATGACCGGGCCACTCATCGACAAGGGCATCAACGAGACTCGCGAGAAGTATGTGGACGCTGATGGCATTCACGCCAGGCTCACGCCGCTGGTGGAGAACTGGGCCTCCGTGCGGGATCGGTTGGAGGCGCAGCTCATCTCCGCGAGGGAGCTGCAGCGCATGCTCGGCGAGGCCGGCGCCCCGACGCGGCCCGAGGACATCGGATTGACCCCCGAGGATGTGCGCAAGACCTTCCCGCGCGCCATGTACTACCGCTCGCGCTACACCGTGTTGGATGTCGCGCGGGAGATCGGCTGGTTCGATGAGCTCGTAGAGGAGGTCTTCGCCCCCGGCGGCATCTGGAGCTGATTGACACCGGGGGCGGCGAGGATCTCTGCGCCGTCCTCGGTGATCGCGATCGTGTGCTCGCTGTGAGCGGTGCGGCAGCCGTTCGCGCTGCACAACGTCCAGGAAGGCGCTCAGGGCTCGAAACGGCGCTGGAGGCGGGAGCTTCCTCGAGACCTCGCGAAAGATCGAAACCGGCCGCATCGCCACCCCCGCGCTCCCATTCCCATGACGAGGAGAAACAATGACGCACTCTGATCCATCAACCTCGCACGCCGCCGGGGCAGCCGGAGACCCTCGTTCCCGCAAGGCTCCGGGGGTCGCGGACGCACCAACCGATGCTCCCCGCCTCGTCGCCGAGCGCACCGAGCCCGGCATCTACGTCGCAACCAATGATCGGGGTGGCAGGGTCCGCATCGGCGCCCCTGACGCCCGACATGCGTTCACCCCCGGGGAGCTGCTGCAACTGGCGGTGGCCGGCTGCTCGGCCATTTCGGCGGAGGCGAATCTCGTTCACCATCTCGGTGAGAACTTCGAGGCCTCGCTGGAGGTCGGAGCGGTGAAGGACGATGGCGAGAATCGCTATTCGCAGGTGCGCACCTCTTTCGCGCCCGCCATGGCGGATCTTGAACCCGAACGCGTGGAGAAGCTGGTGGGCAGGCTTGAGCGGGCGATCGAGCGGCTCTGCACCGTGGGGCGGACCCTCGAGCACGGCGCTGATCACCACCTGGAGATCACACCGAGGTAGCCGAAGGCGGCGGTTTCGGCTCACGCTCGCCGAGATTGAGCATTAGCAGACGAAGTTGACGTTCTAAGTGTCAACTTCGTCTGCTAACCCTCAAGTTCGATGAATTCTCTCGACGTTCACCGTCAGCAAGCGCTACCTCAGCGGTGGGACGCTACCTCAGCAGCTCGAATACACGTACCCGTCGCCTTCACGGGTCACAAGATCCCGGTCGCGCAGGATAGTCAGCGGTGCGCGCGAGTCGAGGCCGCACACGTCCTCGAAAGTCATACCGGCATCCACCAGCGAATCCGGGTACTCGATCTGAAGCACGTGTTCGCCGTACACGGCTGTGTAGGCGGAGCATTCCTCCCACGCCGCGCACTCCTCGGCGATCGCGAAGTCGAAGCCGAGCTCGTGTTTCGCCACCTCCGCGATCTCCGCCGCGTTCTTCTGTCCTACGGCTAGGCCCGCCTCGTGCGCCCGTTCGGTGTAGTCCCGGGCAAGCTCGAGGGCTCCGGCCTCGTCGATACCGGGAAAGCGCATCCACGTATCGAGGTTGTCGATTTCGACCGCCGAGTATCCCTTTTCCACACAGGCATCGATCATCGGGCCCACCACAAGAAGGATCTCCTCTCGTTGGTCCGGGGTCGATGGATCCAGCACGTATTCGTCCGGCCACTCGGGATCCACCACCGGTTCTCCGGCCGTATCTCGCAACAGGGCGCCACCATGCCCCTCGAGCCACTCCCCCTGTTGGCCCGGCTGGGTCTGAAAACCATTGACGTAACAGATGTTGTACGCGCCCGGCAGCGGTTCTGCCTGCGAATCCCGTACGACGACGTCGATGCCGACGTCGCCTGATTCCGTGCGCACCTGCTCATACGCCCCACCCAACTGGTAATCGAAGAGGCCGTTCGTCGGCGGCAATGCGCTGGTGGGCGGCAATGCGCTGGTGGGCTGCAATGCGCTGGTGGGCTGCAACGAGACCTCGAGGCTGGGCGCCTGCGCTCCCCCGTTTCCAGGTTCCGCCCGCGTACCCGATGAGCACGCCGAGAAAACCGCCAAGCTGGCCGCGCCAAGCAGCACGAGCGGAACCAATCTGCGGATGGCCATCTTCGCCTCTTTTCCGGCGATGCCGAAGAGCTTACCGGCTGGAACGTCGAGGAGCTTACCGGCTAGAAATCGGTGCCGCAGCTGAGCTCGCGCCATCGCGCCACGTCGGCAAGATCCGCCTCGAGCGCCGCCGTCACTTTCTGGTAGGAGTCCGGTCCGAGAACGAGGAGTCGGGGCGGATCCTCGTCTTCGACGGCCGATATGATGGCCCGTGCCGCTTTCGCCGGGTCCCCTGGCTGGGTTCCGCTCTTCGTGCCGCGCCGTTTACCCGCGGTCGCATCGTAGTCGGATATACGGACCTCCCCCTCGGCGATCGAGCGGCTGGAAAAGTCAGTGCGGAAGCTGCCCGGCTCCACGACCATGGTCCGTATACCGAGCGGGGCGACCTCCTTCGCGAGTGATCCCGTCACCGCCTCCAGGGCCGACTTGGTGGCGGCGTAGTAGCCCGAAGCAGGATAGTGCGTGCGTGCCCCCATCGAGGAGATGTTGACGATCATGCCGTCGCGACGTGCACGCATCGAGGGAAGAAATGCCTTCATGACATTGACGGGGCCGTGGAAGTTCGTCGCGAACAGTCTGTCGATCTCAGCGGGGGTGGCTTCTTCGACGGCGGCCCGGTAGCCGTAGCCGGCATTGTTGACCAGGACGTCGACACAGTCGAACCGCTGCAGGGTCGCGTTCGCCGCTTCGTCGATCTGCCGTTGGTCCGTCACATCCAGGGGCAAAGCGAGGGCGGTGTCAGGATATTGGTCTACGAGATCAGAGAGCTGGGCCGGATCTCGCGCGGTGATGACCGCACGGTGATCGTCGGCGAGCACTGCCTCCGCCAAAGCCCGGCCGAAGCCTGTCGAACATCCCGTAATGAACCAGGTCGCCATCGTGACTCCCACTTTCTATCGTCTGCATTGCTGCCCATTGTCTGTATTGCGCCGCGCGAGTACAGGCCACTTCTCGCACAAATGTACAGACGTCCCCATCCGTCCACCAGGCCTGCCCCCTCGCGTTCCACGCATCGGTCGGCGGCGCGGCAGCAGCCTCAATCAGCCTGACTGCCCAGCAACCGCGCCACATAACGCGCGATCACGTCGGCCTCTATGTTGACGGCGTCCCCCACCGCGAGTTCCCCAAGGTTCGTGGCCTCCAAGGTGGCGGGAATCAGCGAGACACCGAAGGTATCCGCGGTCACCGAGGTGACAGTAAGGGACACTCCGGAGAGGGTGATCGATCCTTTGCGTGCGATGAGTGGCGCCAGCTTTGCGGATACGGCGATCACCAGCTCTTCCCACCGTCCGCCATCTTGACGCGATTGCACGCTACCCACTCCATCGACGTGCCCTTGGACAATGTGCCCACCCAATCGCGTATCGGCACGCAGCGCTCGTTCGAGATTGACACGCCGACCCTCCGCGGCGCTGCCCAAGGAGGTCATTCCAAGCGTCTCGGGGATCGCCTCGACGGCGAAGCTTCCCTCCCCCAGCAATTCCACGACCGTCAAGCACACCCCATCGACGGCGATCGAATCGCCCAGTTGAGCATCCGACGAGACAAGCGGCCCGTGGACATACAACAGGTACTCGCCCCCGGGGCGCGGCTCCACGCTCGTCAGGGTGCCGATTTCTTCAACGATGCCGGTGAACATGAACTGGGTCCCCTCCCCTGAGTGTTCCGGGGAAAGGCGGCACGGCACACGCACTCGCACACGCAACGGCCGAAGCCGACGTCGCGCACAGCGCTGCCGCATCTCCTCCCATCCGGACTCTCACCGTCGGTCCCGGAATTCCACCGAGTCAACCGGCCCTCAAGGAGCCGGGTCGCGGACTGTCACCGCCGGTTCAGACTTGCACTGACCCCGGAGAAATACGATTCATTCTCCGCCACCGTACCACTCGGACTGCGGACCACCTCAACGAACTCCATAACCTGAAACTCGCTATTGACGAACAAGCAAGGTTCCGGTCTGGCCGTTCCAGATACGATCCTGGTCGGGTAGATCTGCTCCAGGGTAATAGTCCGGGATGTCGACGGCGACGCCCGCGGGGTAGTACGTACCAAATGGAGCGTCGGCCATTCCGTATTCCGTGACGCCGTCGTCGTCCTCGTTCGCGAGGAAGAGTTCGGCGGTGGTGCCGTCCTCGTAAGTTGCATTCGGCAGGATGATGGTGACGCAGAGATCATCGGAACTCTCTGGCGTCGGGCACCATGTGCCGTCAATGCCTGTTGGTGGCGTCGTTGCCTCGTCCACCGGTTCCGTGGTCCGGGCCTCTGGGGCTTGTGCGGTCGGTTCTTCGGGAGATGGAGCCTGTTCCGTCTGGGCCACGGTCGTCTGCGGATCGGATGCGTCACCACTCTGACAGGCGGTCAGGGTGAAAGCGGCAAGTCCAACCGCCACGGCACCTGCGGTGATCGTCTTCTTCAAAGGTCTTCCCCCCGAGCGTCTACTATTCGATGTATCGGTCGATCAGCCCAATCTATCAAGCCGGTCGACCGGTCTCAGCCTGCAGCGGCGCACCGCCGTTCTTCGCGAGAGCCCTCGCCATCTATCCCAGTATTCCTTCCGGCAAGCCCGGCAATAAGACAGCGGAGGGATGAAACCCGGCTCACCAGGTCTCACCCCTCCTTCGAAAAGGCTTACGAGGCCGTCATTTCAACGGCCCCCTGCATCCACGTTCACACCGCGACCGGGGATCGCGACTCGACGATGCGCTGCTCGGAACGCCCCGCCATCGCCTTCGAGAGCGCGATGTGCAGCACGAAGCTGATGATCAATGCTCCGATACCCGCAGGGAAGTCCAGCGGGAGCGGCAGCCAGTACTGGAAGACGATACCCAGTACAGCACCCACGAGGAAGGAGATGATTCCGGGCCACCGGACGGCCGGCAGATCGTTCGGGTCTGCCGAGGTGTACTCACGGCGGCGGACCACGTAGAAGTCGGCGAGGATCGGCCCCGCGAGGGGAACGAAGGCCGCACCGAGCACCGTGATGAAATCCGCGAAGAAGAAGGAGTAGAAGCCGAACGCACCGAGGATACTGCCGATGATTCCGGCCACGATCACGATCTTCCCACGAGGGATCCGCTTGCCCATCGCGTTCGCTGCAGGTCCGATGTACAACGCGTTGCAGTACAGCTCGGACATGTTGGTGGTCCACAGTGCCACCACCCACAGGACCACGCCAAGGATCGCGAAGATGAGGCCTTTATCGACCATCCAGGCGATGAAATTGGCGTCTCCCGTGGCGATCTTGCCGGTGTATCCCACCAGATTCAGCAGCGGATTGGTGAGGATGAAGCAGGCGCCCACGCCGATAAGCACGTGTGACGCCTTCTTGGCGTAACGGAAGATGTCCACGCCCATGATGACTCCGGCGATCCACGCACCGATGATGAGCGTTACCCCGGTGCCAACGGAGGTTCCACCTCGCGTCGAGGCTTCCGAAAGCACATTGCCGAATCCGCCGAACTCGCTCACCATCATGATGGCGGCAATGATCGCGACGATGAGAACGAATGGCGCGGCAGGAGCCGAGATCCTCTCGATGGCCACGATCCCCTTCCACGCGGACCAGGTGAAGATGGCTCCCCAGATGAGGGATAGGACGACGAACTCCAACGAGAGTCCGCCCACCACAGTGATCCCCGACCACGAGCCGAAGGCCGCATCGAAGATCTCACCGACCATTCCCACGATCGACGCGAACCAACCGAGAGTCAGCAGTGCCATGATCAGCATGGGAAGAATGATCCCTTTGTTCCCGTATGAGAAGCGCGAGACCAGCGATAGGTTGAATCCCGTCTTCATCGCGATGTAGCCCAACAGGAAGGTGAGGACGACGAGCGTTCCCTGCCCCAGGATGATCGTTCCCACGGCGGTGGCGAACGGCATTCCTCCGCCGTCCGGTTCTCCCGCCAGCTGACCGCCAACGATAAGACCCGTGGGGACGTATCCGAATCCTACCCAGATGACGAACATGGACCACCACGAACGTCGCGCCTTGGGAGGCACCGCCGCCAGCATGTACTCCTCATTGGAATCGTCGACGCTCGGTGTCTCGGGATCTTTGTCTACAGTGTTTTGTACAGGGGGTTCCATGATGGACCTTTCTGTTGAAGAGATTCGCGTGGCGCGTGAGCCACGCGAATGAGTGCCCGTGGGGAACTGGCCGCCGAAGGTACGGCACGACGACGACGTCCGGGATCAATCCGCACGCGGTCAGGACAGGAAACCCTCGGAATGTCTTCGTTGCGATACCAACGATTCTTCGCCACTTGCTCGGGGTTCGGCATGTCGTGCATTCTCCTCGTGATTCAAGTCGTGAACGCCGGCTGCATCACGCGGACTTTCGCCTTCGTACGGTTAGCCTAACCTTCATATATTTCAGCGGAGTTAAAGCTACATACCGTCTCACCTGCGTTTATATCCTGTTAACATGTCTTCTGCCGCTAAGTGTCCAGAGAACGGGATCATGCGTGCGCGGCCGAGTTCTCCGTAGCCGAGTTCTCCGTCGCTGTAAGGCGACCGGAATCATTCCAGGGCAAGCGGAACCTGGCGAACGCGATCGCCGAGCCGGGGTATCGTTGCGGCGGCGGAACTAGGCCTGTGGCTCAGCCGACGAAGCGGAATGACCGCTCCGTACTACGCTGGGAGGGTGATGGCATGGGGAGAACTATGGACGACGGCGAGCGCACCGCGTTCGGCGTCGCAGATGGCACTTGGCGCCGCCGCAATCTTCATCCGAGCAACACCGGAGAAACCGTGTGCTGGCAAGGATGTGATTCACCGATGAGCGCGAGAACCACAGGCGGCGCGGTGCAATTCATACTGTTCAGCAGCTCGTTCTGCGGATCCTGCCGCAGAACGAGGCAGATCCTCGATACTGCCGCTCGACTCGTTCCCGAGATCGAAGTGATCGAGCTCAACGTCGCCGACGAACCCGAGATCGCCGAGCACGAGGCGATCGCTTCAACGCCCACGGTGATCCTCCGCGACGCGACCGGAACGCAGATCTTCCGCTCCGCCGGAGTGCCGAACCTCAACCAGGTGCTCGCCGTGGCGGCGAGGGGCCTCGACTCGAACGAACGCTGAAAAGGCAAGGTTTCTCTCCCTCCGGAGCCGCCGTGGCCTGCCACTTACGAGCGGGCGAATCATCCGCTCGGTTACTCGAAGTCCGGATACGACAGCCCGACGTCCAGCAGCCTCTCCACAGACTCCGCGACGTTGAGAAGTGCATAGTCTTCGAAGCGCTGGCCGACGATCTGGAGACCGATGGGGTGGCCGGCATCCGAAAGTCCCATGGGTAGTGCCACCGCCGGCTGGCCGGTCTGGTTGTACCAGCAGGTGAAATTCGTGTGGTACAGAAGCGCTTGTGACGTATCGGGGCCGAAATCCTCGGCCGCGAAACGGTGATCGCCCATGACGGGAGAGACGATCACGTCGACTGAGTCATACAGCACCGCAAGCTGTGCGGCGACCGCGGAGAGATGCTCGAAATCTGTGTAGTAATCAGCCGCGGTCAAGGAGAGGCCGGGCTCGGCCCAGGTCCGAACCTGCGGAAGCACACGGTCGCGCAACTCGGGAGGGCAGCCGGCGAGCTCCGAGAGGCAACGCGCCATCAAACAGCGGTCGAGCGCCGCGAAATCCTCTTCGCGAAGGCCGGGATCGATACCCACAAGTACAGCGCCCGCTTCGGAAAGCAACTGCAGGGTGCGATCGAAGAACGCGGCGGTCTCGGTATCCATACTGCGACCGTAGCCTGGCCATTCGATCACACCTGCTCTCAGCCCACGCAGGGTCAATCCCTCCACCTCATTCTGTCCGGTGATGCGCAGCGATAGCTGATCCTCCACCGCGGGTCCACACAATACAGAGAACAAGGTCCGTACATCAGCAATAGTCCGCGCCATAGGACCGGCCGAGCGCCATGTGCTGGCAGGGGCATACCCCAGGCCACCCTGTGTGGGTTTGAGCGCGGAGATACCGCAGTGTGCGGCCGGCAACCGTACGCTCCCTGCGATATCGGTGCCCACGGAGAAGCGGGTGACTCCCGTTGCGGCGCATATCGCGGCTCCCGCACTCGAGCCGCCCGGGCTCATCAAGAGATCCCATGGGTTTCGAATGATGCCGTACTGCGAACTCAGGCCTGAGGCCAGCAGACCATAATCCGGCATGGTGGTCTTCGCAACGAGTACGGCACCAGCATCATTCAGACGTTGCACGGGCACAGAGGCACCGGTGCTGAGGGCGCCAGGGTGAGAGGCGCTGCCGTGCCACCGGGGCAGTCCCGGCACGTTCATACTGTCCTTCACGGTCACGGCCTCGCCAAAAAGCAGTTGCTTGGCCGTTGCCCCGGTTTGGGCGAGCTCTTCCGCCCGTTCGAGGGAGCCTTCTCGATCGATGATCGAAAAAGCATTGGTTCGCTCGTTCACCTTCTCCGCGTGATCGACAATCTGCGAGATGCGCTGGGGGAGAGCAATCTCCGATCGGCTATCAAGAGCCATGTCGTGTTACCGCCTCGTCATCGAGAACCTACTGGAAATCTACTGATACAGGAACGCCATATTCTCTCATAGACGGCAATTTCCGGTCCGAGCTCTCGGTAGCGTCGGCCCAGCGAGCGGGGCGAATGCGGAACGCGGGTGCCAACTGATGGTGTTGTTCGTCGTCGGGAATGGATCCGGAATTCGGGATCCGTGTGCCCAGCACCAGCACCCAGTAGCATACGGATATGAAGTATTCATCTTTGGGAAGCAGTGGCCTGGTCGTATCGGCACTCGGGATCGGGTGCAACGCTTTCGGTCGGCGAATCGATCAGGACGGGGTCGACGACGTCGTCGCGGGCGCGCTCGATAACGGCGTGAATTTCTTCGATACTGCTGATAGCTACGGCAAGGGGAAGTCCGAGTCGATGCTCGGGCGAGCACTCGGCACACACCGTTCCGAAGTCGTCATCGCGACGAAGTTCGGTATGGATTTGGATGGGCTCTACCCTGGGGCATTGGAGAATCGCGCGAGTCGTGGGTACATCGCGCGGGCCGTCGAGGGTTCGCTCTCTCGGCTCGGCACGGACTATATCGATCTCTATCAGATGCACACACCCGACCGCATCACCCCGATCGACGAAACCCTGTCGACTCTGAGCGATCTTGTGCATTCCGGCAAGGTGCGCTACATCGGCTGCTCGAATCTCGCCGCCTGGGAGGTCGCCGACGCCGCAGCGGTCGCCGACGCAATCGGCAGCGAGCACTTCATAACAGCGCAGAACGAGTACTCCCTGTACAACCGAAGCGCGGAGCTGGAACTGGTTCCCGCGCTTGAACACTACGGCATGAGCCTGCTCCCCTACTTCCCGCTCGCCTACGGACTGCTCACGGGCAAGTACACGCGCGGCGAGGAGGCTCCAGCGGGCTCGCGCCTGGCCACCGAGACCGCCAGGTTCGACGGTGCCGACTGGGACATCGTCGAAGGGCTGCGGACATTCGCTCAAGAGCGCAATATCTCGATGCTCGATGTGGCACTCGGCGGCCTGCTGGCACAGCCTGCCGTGACGTCGATCATCGCGGGTGCGACGCGGGCTTCACAGGTCGCAGCCAACGCCCAATCGGTACAGTGGCGACCCACGGAGGGTGACCTCGACGCGATCGATGCGATCGTTTCCCCTGGCTCGGGCACCGGATACATGAGGTATGCGACGCGTCGCCGCTGATTCAGAATCGGAGACACGGGAGGGAGCCATTTCTGCCCTCTCGCCGTCTCGCGAGCTTATGAGGCCTGCGCTACCGGTTTGGTGAGAGCCTGATTGATTCTCATCAAGGTTTGTACGGCGGCGGTCAAGCTTTCCTGGTCGATGTCCGCTGCCGCGAGAAGCCTCCGCCAGTCCTCATGGACAGAATCAACCGCACGTTCGGCAGAATCCGTGAGATAGAGCTTGGCTGCCCTCCCATCGGCGGGATCCTTGCGGCGCTCGATCTGCCTTTTGTTCGCCAGGCCGCGCAGTGCGGTGGCTGTATTGCTCGTGGTCAGTCCCAGCCCTTGCGCCAGCGATGAAGGCGAGGCACCGGGATGGGAGTGGAGGTGAAGCAGAACGAGGCATTCCAACGGGCTCAGCGGTGCAGTCTCATCGTCTGTCTCCGGCACCGTGCGTAATTTACGTGCCACGAGCAAGACCAGGTCCCCGAGCTCGATCAGCGACGATCTCTCATTATCGGTGTGAATCACGATACCCCTCTTCCTTTTATAGCTCTGTTAATATAGCTTTATTTTAATAGATATTAAACCACAGGGGCTCATATCACGGTATGGCCCTTGGCGTTATCCCAGGAGGCTTTCATGAAGCGAATCAATATCCTCGGCGGCACTGGCTACGCCGGCAGCAGGCTCGCGCGGGAGGCTGTCTCGCGCGGCCATAAGGCGACCTCGTTCACCAGGTCTCTGCCTGAAGAATCCGTCGAGGGCGTGGACTACCGCGCCGGCGACCTGCTTGACGCGACGTTCCTGGCATCCGCTTTCGAGGATGCGGACGTGGTGATCAGCGCCCTGTCGCCTCGCGGAACCATGAGCGACGATACTCTCTTCCGGACATTGCTCAAGGATGCCGCCCGCGTCGCTGCCGAGCGTGGCGTTCGCTTCGGCGTCATCGGCGGGGCCGGCTCCCTGTTCACCGAAGAGGGCGGTCCGCTCTACGTGGACACCCCGGATTTCCCGGAGTTCGCCCGTGCGGAATCACGGACTCTCGGCGGGGTCCTGGAGGACCTGCAGGCGAATTCAGACGAACAGCTCGACTGGTTCATGGTCTCGCCGGCAGCAGAGTTCGGAGCTCATGTGCCAGGCACCCGTACCGGTCATTACCGCGTCGGAAACGACGTGCTCCTCTATGACGATAACGGCGTCTCCGCCATTTCAGGAGACGACCTCGCGATCGCCATCGTCGATGAGATTGAGAAGCCCGTTCACCATCGAGGTCGCTTCACCGTCGGCTACTGACCCCAATCGGCGATACGCAGTCAGCTCCGGGCGGTCTCGTCTGTCCGGCAGAATGCGCTACACCAGCTGTTCGAACCTGGCCGTCTCGGCGGCCGGGTTCGACGGCGACTTCCGGATCCCAGCTTCGAACACCTAACGCCGGGCCTGCAAGACATCAGGCATCGGCTGGCCTGGTGCTCCGGGTAGGCGGTGGCCCGATCTCCGATGGCTCGGGTTCTCCGTACAACGGACCGCGGCTTCTGAGGCGGAGTGCGAACTGGACAGGTCGGAGAGATATCCCGCGCCGTCCGGCGAACGGCATGGGTGCGATGACGTAAGCCTCGTTCAGCACCGCTATCATCTCGTCGATTGCCTGCCTCGACAGCACGGTGGTCTCCCACAACACCTTGCCTCCGGGCTCGTAACCTGCCTTCTCCACGCGAAGAGCGAATCGTCCCGGCCATGGGGCTCCGATCTGGAGCCGGGTCGGGGCGTAGATCAACTCGTCCACATCACTATGGGTCCACGACGTGTGCGGACGCCGCGCGGGTTTCACGAAGACGTAATCTCCCCGGATGGTCCAACGCACCTTGCGCAGAAAGCCCCAGAAGATCAGCAGCGGGGGCACGAGCAGCCATAAGGCGACGACGAGGACGCTCCGCCAGAGATCGCCATCTGCCGTCATCCACGCCCAGAACTCACCGAAGGACGAGCCGAAGGCGACCGGCGTGAAGAACAGCGCCACCGGCAGCACGAAACCGTAGTAGAACGTGACCCCGTAGAGTACGAACCGTGCGTCGATCCGGTACAGGATCACGCCGTCACGCTTCAGGCGGGCACCGATCCTCGTCGATTCCATCGCACACCTCCGCTCTGGTGACGAACAATGCCTCTATCATTCCACGGCGGTGGTCGCCCCACGTTCGACATGCAGGTCGGGGTTCGACATGCAGGTCGGGCGCGAAGGAAACGCGGAAAGAACACCACATCGCAGAAGACGTCGGGCGTGAGCCGACTGAACTCATCGGTGCCGTCTCAGTCCATCGTCCTGAAGAGTTCCTTTCTATTCCTTTTCCGCCCCCTCACCAGGCCAGTGCCCTCCCAGCGAGGATCGTAAGCACCGCCGTAGGAGGGATTCCCGCCAGCAGCGCACACCAACCCCGCGCTCTTCCCAGTGCCGACCTCGCGAGGACAGTCATTGCGTACCAGCCTCCAAGCAGGGTGAACGCAGGAGAGATGTAAAGTGCCCAGGGGCCGGCCTCGACTGTGCCCCAGCCACGCCGACCGGAACCACCCTCGCGGCTCTCGCTAGTGGATCATAGATCCGTTTCGCGCTCGTCGATGCCGCGCGTTAGTCAACTCTGGATCAGGCCACCTCTCGGCCACTCGCCCCGGGCACCCAGTTGCATGATCTTCCTGACCGCTTTGTTCGCCGCCACTTTGGCGCCTCTGACGACGGGTACGGGATATCCCGGCTCCCTGAAGACTCGCACCCGCACCGGATCTGGATCATTGGGGCAGGTGCTGATCTCGTACTCCAAACTCTCCTGATCCTCATCGACCAAGAAGTATTCAAGATACACGGCCACAATGTCGCTCCCTTCAATCGGTACACCCATTATCTCCCGGCAGGCTACATACGATGAGCTCTATCCGGGCTCCCTTGCTGTCCAACCCCCACCTCCCGTACATAAAACCGGCAAATCGGCTCGATAGGGGGATGTTCGGCCTTCTAGGAGCCGGTTTGCCGGTTTTGTGCGCGCCCGGTGAGCAACAGCCAGCTGCCCATGAGCCAGGCCATCGTGAACCCCACCGCGCTGGGGCAACCAGCAGGGGCACACTGTGTTGCCCCAGCTTCACCAGAGGGCCAGCGGACGGACAGCAGACCCCGGCCGGTAAAAGCACGCGGGTCTCGGAAGAGCCCGTATGCCGATCTGCATGTCGATGTGCCGGTGCGGCTCGCCCGCCCGGCTCGTCGTGCACCGGAGACCGCTGAGAGGTGAGGGAAGCCCTTCCTCGTCGCCCGGCCAGGGAGGGCACCCACGCGGAGTTCTCACTCGTCCGCGAGGTGGCTTCCAGGCGCAAATAACCTGAGCCTGTCGCCGTCGATGCCCGACCACCGGATCTGGCGACCGTTCTGGACCGCGACTCCCAGTGCTCAGCGACGGCCAGCGTCCCGTCAGCAGACGTCAGGCGGCAGACTGCAGTCTATTCGAAGGGGCGCAGGCAGAAACCGATGCCGGTGTCGATCAGTTCGAGATCCTCGTCTGCGTCGATGAAGCGAGCGAGACCATCGGTCATGTGCCAACCCTCGCGGTCGTGCCAGAAAATGCCCGTGGCAGAAGTCACCGGTTCTTCACCGATCGGCAAGAGCGGCTTCTGGACTGCGTCGCCGACGACGAGTTCTCTCATGTCCTCTGGCAACCCCTCGAAGTACTGCGACTGTACGTCGGCATCGCCATCGCTGTACTGGCTCAGGTCGGACTCATGATCGACGGTGAGTACCAGGATCCGCTCGCCGTCGCCGAAGAACCACGCCGCAACGCTTCCCGCGCCATCTGCCCAGCAGTATCGCCTCCATGAGCCGATCATGCTCTCCGGGTTCCCGGCTTTCTTGGCCACCCGGGCAGCCTTTCGACGGAGCTGTCCCGGCGTCTTCTCGCCGAAGCGTTCGTTCAGCTGATCGACTATCGGCACTTGCGCCTCCCGGTCACGTGATCTGTCCTCTCCTCAGCGAGTATACGACCACCGCATGGCGTGACCGCTCAGTATCGCCCTGCCGTATTCGGACAGAGCCTGCCCGGCTCGTCATGGGATGGAGACTGGATGAGACCCGCGAGAGGACACACCCCGGTGGAATCCTGGGTTATGGGCGAAAAAGCCCCTCACCCGCATCGTGCGCCGGTGAAGGGCTCATTTCTACGAGTCACTGATTCAAACCAAAACAAAAGAGAATGAGGACCTCCCGTTCGGGAGGTCCTCATTCTGTCCGTGGACCTGCGTAGAGAGTTTGAGAACCCCTGCCCACCCTTGAAAACCCTATCTTTGCGCAGGTCACGCGGCCTCTACAAGCACGACCGGCGTTCGTCGGGGCCGACGGTGGCGGACTCGCGGGGTCGGATGGTGCGGTCACTTGAGATGGCTCAAACCCTTCTGCGCCCCGAGCAGGTCGACGATCTGGTGGCGGAGTATCGGGATGGGGCGACGCTCGTAGAGCTGGCATCCCGGTTCGGAGTGAACCGCCGTACGGTTGCCGCGCACCTGACACGCCGGGCGGTCCCGATCCGACGCGGGAGTTTCGACCCTTCCCGCATCCACGAAGCAGCCAACCTCTACCTCAGCGGGTTGACGCTGGTAGAGGTCGGCGTGAAGGTCGGGGCAGGACCTCAGGCTGTCCGGCGGGCGCTCGCATCGCACGGCATCGTGATCCGGCCTGGCGGTGGCCGTCGATCGCGCGTCGCCTCGTCCCTGGTCGCAGTCGGGTGACTCTAGGCGTGCAGAACCGGGACGCGAGTATCTACCTCGGCGGAGGCCTCACGGCGCTGACGGCGACGGATTGCGGCCTCGTGTAGGCGTGCGCGAACGAGCAGAACAACGCTCACGGGTCCCATGATGACGAACTTGAGTGCGTTCCAGCACGCCCACAGCACGATGAGGTGCAGCCAGCCGGGACCGCCGACGGCGACCGCGGACGAGCAGGCGTAAGCGATCAGGAAGTACGGGAGAGCGACCAGCATCGCGGGTAGCCCCCACCTGAGTCCGCGTCGGGTGCGGATGGTAGCGAGCAGTCGGTTGCTCGGCATGTAGCGATGCAGGTAATCGCGGGTGCGAACGCTGAGCGTCCAGATGAAGCGGAACATGACGGGCCTCTCGTCACACGTGTTTCTCCGTCGAGTAGGCAGAACGTGTATGAGTGCCCGAAGGCCGTCCCGGAGGACCCGCAATATGAGGAGAACCTGCCTCAACCTCCACTGTACGCCGGGGTCGGCGTTCACGGAACCCTCCGGTTTCCGCGTCGCCGCGCGTACCTCTCTGTACGAGCGAGAGGAGCCGACGATGGCGAACCTGAGCCAGGTAGCACAGGACGAGCGCACGGCACGAATGGCGCTGTCGATGATCGTCGAACCAGACGACGCCGTGACAGGCCGTCTCCTGGGCGAGGTGGGAGCGGTTGAGGTGCTCCGGCTCGCCGAGCGTGACGATGGCGTGCCGGGCCTCGGCACCGTTGACGCACGGGTCTGGCGCGCCCAGTTCGAGCGTCCGGACGCTCAGACACACTCCCAGCGCATCGTTGAAGCCCAGCGCATGGGTATCGGAGTGTTGATCCCTGGCGACCAAGATTGGCCGTCCGCGCTCGACGATCTTGGTGATCGGCGACCATACGTCCTGTGGACTCGTGGCGCTTCCTCGTTCCTGGCGCGACCGCTCCGCGAGTTTGTCACGATCACCGGCGCCAGGGCCGCGACCTCCTACGGCGAGCACGTGGCCGGAGAACTGGCTTCCGATCTCGCCAACGCTGAACGGATAGTGGTTTCCGGCGGCGCGTACGGCATCGAAGGAGCTGCCCATCGAGCGGCCCTGGCATCCGGTGGCGACACGATCGCGGTCATGGCGAACGGCGTTGATCGCCCCTACCCGATGGGTCACCGCGAGCTACTTGAGCGAGTGGCGGACCTCGGCCTCATGGTCAGCGAGGTTCCACCCGGTGCCGTGCCTACGCGCCACCGCTTCCTCGCTCGGGCGCGGCTGATGGCCGCGCTCTCCGCAGCAACCGTCGTAGTTGAGGCTGGCGTCCGCTCTGGATCGATGGCCGTCGCACGGCGCGCGCACGAGCTCGGCCGCGCCGTAGGTGCTGTTCCCGGTCCGGTGACCTCCGTTATCTGGGTGCTGTCAAGGCTTTAGGTCGGAATTCTCCGAAAGTGATGTGTCAGTCACGTCATCGACGTAGTGGCCGACCCAGATCGAAGTCGAACCTAAGACTGCGTGGGCAGTGTCCGCGAGGACCTGCTGAGTTCAGTGTGTGCTGTATAGTTCAGTACATGCTGACTACTTCTTCTCGTCTAGATGTGATGAACCGGTTGGGTCGGGCTTTGGCCGACCCCACCCGGTCGCGACTTCTCCTGGTATTGCTCGAGCGTCCGGCCTACCCGGCGGAGCTAGCGAGCGACCTGGGACTGACGCGCTCGAACGTATCGAACCATTTGGCGTGCCTACGGGACTGCGGCATCGTGGTCGCCGAGCTCGAAGGTCGCCGGACCCGCTATGAGATTGCAGATCCACATCTGGCGCAGGCGCTAGCCGCGCTGCTCGAGGTCACCCTCGCGGTGGAAGAGAACGCCCCGTGCCTCGATGCCGCTTGCTCCGTGGCCGGATGCTGCACCGCAGAGGCCAGCGCATGATCCTGTCCTCCATCCTGCAGGCGATCGGCCTGTTCATCGCCACCAACATCGACGACATCATCGTGCTCTCCCTGTTCTTCGCTCGCGGCGCGGGACAGCGCGGCACCACCGCCCGGATCTTCGTGGGCCAGTATCTGGGGTTCGTGGGCATCCTCGGCGCGGCCGTGCTCGTCACCCTGGGCGCAGACGCGTTCCTGCCGCCGGAAGTGATCCCGTACTTCGGATTAATCCCGCTGGTCCTAGGCCTATGGGCGGCCTGGCGAGCCTGGCGCGAACGTGACGACGATGACGATGACGATGCCAAGGTCGCTGGCAAGAACGTCGGCATCTGGACCGTCGCCGCAGTGACTTTCGCCAACGGCGGGGACAACATCGGCGTGTACGTCCCAGTCTTCCTCGCCGTGGGACCCGCGTCCGTGGTGGCGTACTGCATCGTCTTCCTTGTACTCGTTGCGGTCCTGGTCATGCTGGCCAAGTTTGTGGCGACCCGTCGGCCAATCGCGGAAGTCCTCGAACGCTTCGAGCACATCCTGTTTCCCGTCGTCCTCATTGGCCTCGGCATATTCATCCTGATCAGCGGCGGAGCCTTCGGGTTCTAATCAACCGGACGCGACCTCAATCGGGCAATTGCAGGGCGGCGTGCCCGCCGCCACTGAGCGACCGCAGAAGATCGCCACCGAACAACCAAAGACGACAGGGTCTGCTGAAGGTTTGATTGACTCTTGTCCGCCAGTTCTGTAGGACTGGCCGGGAGGATATGGATCATGGCCAAATACTCGGAAGAGTTCAGAAATGAATCGGCCTGACTTTCGTTCCTATCGGGAGCCTTGTCCGACAGGTGCCGGATTGGCTGATTCCTGGTCAGCGTAATACGCCTGTTCGACCTCGGCGGGTGTTCGCATGTCGAGCTCGCCGTGGAGGCGGGAGTTGTTCCACCACCACACCCACTCCAGGGTGGCGAGCTCGACCTGCTCGACGGTGCGCCAGGGCCCTTGCTGGCGGATCAGTTCGGTCTTGTAGAGGTTGTTCACGGCCTCGGCCATCGCGTTATCAAAGCTGTCGCCGACGGTCCCGGTTGAGGGGACAGCGCCGAGTTCGACGATCCTCTCGGTGTAGACCATCGCGGTGTAGTTCGACCCGTGGTCCGCGTGATGGATGAGTCCGTCGAGGCGCCCACCGGCGTTCCAGGCGGCCATGTCCAGGGCCTGCATCGGCAGGATCTCGGAGCGCAGCGTCGCCGCAACGTTCCAGCCGACGATGCGGCGGGAGTAGACATCGGTGACGAATGCGATGTAGGCGAACCCGGACCAGGTGGCGACGTAGGTGACGTCGCAGACCCAGAGCCGTCGCGGCGCTGGTGCGGTGAAGCGACGGTTCACGAGATCACTCGGCAGCACTGTGGTCGTGTCGGAGCGGGTCGTGAACACGCGCTTCGACTTGCGGACACCGCGAACCCCGGCGAGGCGCATGAGGCGTTCGGTCTGGTCGCGACCGATGTCCCAGCCTTGCCGTCGCATGAGGGCGTGCATCTTCCGGCGCCCGTAGACGCCGTAGTTCTCCGCATGCAGCCGGGCGATCTCGGGCACGAGCAGATCATCCTGCAGCTGCCGCGCGGACGGCGCGCGGCCCACCGCGGCGCGATAGCCGCGTGAGGTGAAGAATCCTCTCACCGCCGGTCGCAGGACCTGGCAGATGAGCTCGACCCCGAAACGATCTCGGTGTTCGTTGACGAACCGGATCATCTCGTCGAGGGGTGGTCGAGCTCCTTCGCGAAAAAGATGCTCGCAGCCCTGAGGATCTCGTTCGCCTTCCGCAACTCCGAGACCTCCTTCTGCAGCCGCTTGATCTCCGCCGCCGCATCCGTCGTCAACCCGGGCTTCACGCCCGCGTCGACCTCGAAACGGCGCTGCCAGAGGCGCAGTGTCTCCGGGCTCATCCCGAGCAGCCCGGCGACGTGACGGACCGCGCTCATCATGTTCGGGTGCGACGGTCGCGTCTCCGCGAGCATCCGCAACGCCCGCTCACGCATCTCCGGCGAATACTTCCTGTTCATCGTGTTCCATCCTTGCTTGAAGAACGGAACGAAAGTCAGGCCGATTCAAAAAGATGCTGTCGCGCTCGTCAGACAAGGCGCGACCCAGTCACAGATCTGCAAAGACCTCGGGATCTCGAAATCAGCGCTCTCGAAATGGGTGACCGATGCCGACCGAGCTGATCGTGGACTGCCC
>JAZDRN010000007.1:0-79818 GCA_047501485.1 Actinomycetaceae bacterium L2_0104
AGCACTTTCTTGCTGAGCCGCATCTCGCGCCTATCCCCGGCTCATCCCCACATGCGTGGGGAGCACTTTCTTGCTGAGCCGCATCTCGCGCCTATCCCCGGCTCATCCCCACATGCGTGGGGAGCACGCGCTCGTCTGCGGTCTGGAGAGCTTCCGCAAGGGCTCATCCCCACATGCGTGGGGAGCACGATATCGGGGCTCCCCACCACAGGTCCCGTGTCGGCTCATCCCCACATGCGTGGGGAGCACAACTGGGGTATGGGGGCACGCCGTCACGGTCACGGCTCATCCCCACATGCGTGGGGAGCACAACTGGGGTATGGGGGCACGCCGTCACGGTCACGGCTCATCCCCACATGCGTGGGGAGCACACGAGGCTCGGGCGGCTGGGATGATCCCACCGAGGCTCATCCCCACATGCGTGGGGAGCACCGCGGCGTCATGTTCCGCGGCCTTGGCTTTGAGGGCTCATCCCCACATGCGTGGGGAGCACCTTCTTACGGAACCGCTTCGGCTCACTCATTAGGGCTCATCCCCACATGCGTGGGGAGCACCCATCAATCAGGTCTCTTTTCCCCCAGGCCTGCGGCTCATCCCCACATGCGTGGGGAGCACGGCCCACCTTCCCTGGTCTTGATCCTCATACACGGCTCATCCCCACATGCGTGGGGAGCACGTGCCCTTCGACCCGTCCGACAGGTAGGTGTTGGGCTCATCCCCACATGCGTGGGGAGCACGCCCTCCTGGACTTGGATGCCGAGATCCCCGACGGCTCATCCCCACATGCGTGGGGAGCACTGAAAAAATGTGGAGAAGGAGGACCTGATGGACGGCTCATCCCCACATGCGTGGGGAGCACAAGGAATGACCGTAAGTAAAGAGGCGGGTGCGGGGCTCATCCCCACATGCGTGGGGAGCACACTCCAACAAGCTCGCCGTCCTGGCTTTCCCCAGGCTCATCCCCACATGCGTGGGGAGCACCACCCTTGTGGTTGATCCAGGACATGTTTCTCCGGCTCATCCCCACATGCGTGGGGAGCACCTGAGTGTGACTGGGCGGGCTGCACCGTAGAGAGGCTCATCCCCACATGCGTGGGGAGCACCGAGTGAGCCACTGTCGGAAATCGAGGCCCCGGGGCTCATCCCCACATGCGTGGGGAGCACGCCTGAATAGCTGCCTCAACCTTCGGATCGGTGGGCTCATCCCCACATGCGTGGGGAGCACGGCCATGGCCTCTTCGTCCAGCAGGGAGCCGTCGGCTCATCCCCACATGCGTGGGGAGCACGGCCGTAGTTTTTAGTTGAGAATTTTCAGGATGGGCTCATCCCCACATGCGTGGGGAGCACCGATGAGCGTCTACGAGGCGACGACGCGTGAAGGGCTCATCCCCACATGCGTGGGGAGCACGGGTCGAGTTCGGCTGTGATGGCGTGGCGTGAAGGCTCATCCCCACATGCGTGGGGAGCACGAATTGCGGCCTCAGTGGTGACCTGCAACTTGCGGCTCATCCCCACATGCGTGGGGAGCACGAGGTCTGGGTTGCCGTGTCGGGTGGGCCAGCGGGCTCATCCCCACATGCGTGGGGAGCACGCTTTCCGCTCCGAGGCCGCCGATATTCTCCTGGGCTCATCCCCACATGCGTGGGGAGCACTGGACTGCTTCCGCAGTACTCAAGACGAGGATGGGCTCATCCCCACATGCGTGGGGAGCACTGGACTGCTTCCGCAGTACTCAAGACGAGGATGGGCTCATCCCCACATGCGTGGGGAGCACCGAATCGATGGTGGCCGCGCTCAAGGAAACCCCGGCTCATCCCCACATGCGTGGGGAGCACCCAGGCGTGTCCTCCGAGGTGTCTCAGCGGCCAGGCTCATCCCCACATGCGTGGGGAGCACGGCGGTTGCTGCAATCACGAGGAGGAACGTATGAGGCTCATCCCCACATGCGTGGGGAGCACAGGGTTGGGGGTGTGGTTGAGGGCGGCGGCGAGGGCTCATCCCCACATGCGTGGGGAGCACCTCGGGTTCGCCGTCGTCGGTCACTGGCACGACGGCTCATCCCCACATGCGTGGGGAGCACAAGCTCGGTGGCCCTCCCCAGACATGACGCGAGGGCTCATCCCCACATGCGTGGGGAGCACGGCATCGGCCTGGCTAACGGGGCGTTGAAGTTCGGCTCATCCCCACATGCGTGGGGAGCACATTTTCGAGGTGTATTGCCCCCAAGCAGAGGACGGCTCATCCCCACATGCGTGGGGAGCACCACTCGCAAACTCGATCCCCGGTGTATCGCGGGGGCTCATCCCCACATGCGTGGGGAGCACAGAGGCCTGCATAATTATGCATAATCATGTATAGACTCATCCCCACATGCGTGGGGAGCACTCATCTTCAGAGTCCGGTGGTTGGATGTTGAGGGGCTCATCCCCACATGCGTGGGGAGCACAATGCCTTGCTCTGCCAGTGTCGCCGCCCCGTAGGCTCATCCCCACATGCGTGGGGAGCACGCGCGCGCCTCTAGCCAGGTATCTATCCACTGCGGCTCATCCCCACATGCGTGGGGAGCACCCACCGAGCCACTTGCGGCTAACCGTCCCTGAGTGGCTCATCCCCACATGCGTGGGGAGCACGTCATATGGACCGCCACGGCCTCTCTCAGAGCGGGCTCATCCCCACATGCGTGGGGAGCACCCCGGAGGGGGCGTGGGCTGGTGCATACGCAGGGGCTCATCCCCACATGCGTGGGGAGCACGGGAAGGCGAAATAACTACGCGGCGATGCGTCGGGCTCATCCCCACATGCGTGGGGAGCACGCACTTCCCCGCCTAGGCGGGGGTCGTTCACTGGGCTCATCCCCACATGCGTGGGGAGCACCTTTGGCCGTTTCTAGCTCTGCGCAAGGCAGGGGGCTCATCCCCACATGCGTGGGGAGCACTGCCCCTAGAAACGGCTTTCGCCCGTCCCCTACGGCTCATCCCCACATGCGTGGGGAGCACTGCCCCTAGAAACGGCTTTCGCCCGTCCCCTACGGCTCATCCCCACATGCGTGGGGAGCACATGAAGCGTGACCCGGTGCAGGCTGAGCGTTTCGGCTCATCCCCACATGCGTGGGGAGCACCGCCAAGGGCGGCATCGACGAAGGCGTGTTCGGGGCTCATCCCCACATGCGTGGGGAGCACATCAAGGAGCTTCAGCATGGGCGGATGTTGTGGGGCTCATCCCCACATGCGTGGGGAGCACCAAATTCCCTCCCCCAATAATTTGACCACCCGGGGCTCATCCCCACATGCGTGGGGAGCACTCTAGCTCGTCAAGCTTCCAATCCACATGCCCGGGCTCATCCCCACATGCGTGGGGAGCACCGATATCCTCCAGATTCCACGCGTCATTGCATGGGCTCATCCCCACATGCGTGGGGAGCACTCGATGTTCGCCTTAGTTTTCAATGGAACTGTGGGCTCATCCCCACATGCGTGGGGAGCACCCGTGTGGTGCCGGTTAGTGTGGTGAGGCCATCGGCTCATCCCCACATGCGTGGGGAGCACCGCCTGGTGGAGCTGATCCGTGAAGCCCGTGGGGGCTCATCCCCACATGCGTGGGGAGCACTCGCGATCCCCTTGAAGCGCATTCGAGTAAGTGGGCTCATCCCCACATGCGTGGGGAGCACAAGCGGACGCTCCCGAATGCCTCGCTGAAATCGGGCTCATCCCCACATGCGTGGGGAGCACGTCTCGTTCCGGTACTACAACGGGGCGCGACTGGGCTCATCCCCACATGCGTGGGGAGCACACGCAGCTCGTTGGTGATGGGGTTGTCGAAGCCGGCTCATCCCCACATGCGTGGGGAGCACGACTTCGACAACGCCGAATTCTGGGCCGCGTACGGCTCATCCCCACATGCGTGGGGAGCACCAAGGTGTGGTCGCGATGAGTGATGTTGTTGAGGGCTCATCCCCACATGCGTGGGGAGCACTATGACGAGGTGGATACCGAGACGGCGGCCCGGGGCTCATCCCCACATGCGTGGGGAGCACCCTCCCGGAATGTGGTCGAGCCGCTGCAGGCTGGGCTCATCCCCACATGCGTGGGGAGCACGGCAGACGCCAAGGCAGCATCTACCGGGACGCCGGCTCATCCCCACATGCGTGGGGAGCACGACTCGAAATGTGCATACGGGTCAGTGATCGTGGGCTCATCCCCACATGCGTGGGGAGCACAGGCCTACGATTACTACGCCCGATACCTGGATAGGCTCATCCCCACATGCGTGGGGAGCACCCCTCGGCGTATTGGAATCCGCGGCACTGCATGGGCTCATCCCCACATGCGTGGGGAGCACCCGCTTTATGCGACCGATGGACTCCTTCGGCGCGGCTCATCCCCACATGCGTGGGGAGCACTGCGATCAATCTTTTGTGGGCGTACCTGTTTGGGGCTCATCCCCACATGCGTGGGGAGCACGAGCTAGAGGAAGGGCGAGCAGGAGGGGAGTCGGGCTCATCCCCACATGCGTGGGGAGCACGGTTCTTCTTCCGGGCGGGAGATGGTTATTGCCGGCTCATCCCCACATGCGTGGGGAGCACCACTTCTCACGCAGCTTGGACATCGATCGAATGGGCTCATCCCCACATGCGTGGGGAGCACCACACACCCCGCAAACGACGAGGCCGCCTCTCCGGCTCATCCCCACATGCGTGGGGAGCACTTCAAAGACCAGGACCAGCGCCAAAAGACTCAGGGCTCATCCCCACATGCGTGGGGAGCACGAAGACGTGGGGAGTGAAGTGGGCGGCGGAGTGGGCTCATCCCCACATGCGTGGGGAGCACCTATAACTGAATTGGTCCCCGCGTATGCGGGGGGGGGCTCATCCCCACATGCGTGGGGAGCACTTCAGTCATCTCCGGGGTGAGATAGCCGCCGCGGGCTCATCCCCACATGCGTGGGGAGCACGTTGATCCCTTTTGATTATCACGGCTCAATGGGGCTCATCCCCACATGCGTGGGGAGCACGCTTCCCGGAGTGCTGGAGGAGAGTCGATTACATGGCTCATCCCCACATGCGTGGGGAGCACTCTCCGATCTCGTCGAGGGAGTCGGCCGAGTCCGGCTCATCCCCACATGCGTGGGGAGCACTGATGAGTGTCTGTGCCATTGTCGTGCCTTTCGGGCTCATCCCCACATGCGTGGGGAGCACTTTCGCATCGTCCGGCGTGGTCCACATACCTGAGGCTCATCCCCACATGCGTGGGGAGCACCCTCGACGAGATCGGAGATGCGGCCAAGGACTCGGCTCATCCCCACATGCGTGGGGAGCACGCGGGGTAGTCCCATTTCGCGTTAGTGACGGTGGGCTCATCCCCACATGCGTGGGGAGCACGACGACGTCACCGAGAAAGGCACCCGTATCGCCGGCTCATCCCCACATGCGTGGGGAGCACCATCTACGCCGTCCGGTTCGATATCGATACCGGGGCTCATCCCCACATGCGTGGGGAGCACGATAAAATTCTCAATAGCCATCTCGGCTACTCCGGCTCATCCCCACATGCGTGGGGAGCACGCGGGTATCACATCCGAGAGGGCGTCCTGTATCGGCTCATCCCCACATGCGTGGGGAGCACCGCGTTCTGCCATGATTGTGAGGGGTAGATCCGGGCTCATCCCCACATGCGTGGGGAGCACCCCGTCTCCACCCATTCGAGCTGAGCAAAAAGAGGCTCATCCCCACATGCGTGGGGAGCACCGGGCTTCCCGTTTCCGGATTAGCTTCAAGAAGGGCTCATCCCCACATGCGTGGGGAGCACATGACCACCGTAGCTCCAAATGACCCGATTGTCGGCTCATCCCCACATGCGTGGGGAGCACCTGGAGAGCGGTGATAAGGTCGCGGTCGATCTCGGCTCATCCCCACATGCGTGGGGAGCACCGGGTGACCGCATGCCGCCCTCCCTTGCGGGACGGCTCATCCCCACATGCGTGGGGAGCACGCATCGCAGATAGCGGAGATGAGCGCCCAGGGGGGCTCATCCCCACATGCGTGGGGAGCACTCGTAGGGTAGAGCTCCACTTTTGAACTGCTCGGGCTCATCCCCACATGCGTGGGGAGCACGGTGTCGCCATCGACCTTGACTGCGCGGACCTCGGCTCATCCCCACATGCGTGGGGAGCACAGCGGCGGCAGCTCACCCGCGACGGCCTGCGTTGGCTCATCCCCACATGCGTGGGGAGCACCAGCTCACCTATGAGGGCGGCATGGAGGACACGGGCTCATCCCCACATGCGTGGGGAGCACGACCGCGCCAACGTCGATTTCGGCAAGCAGCAGGGCTCATCCCCACATGCGTGGGGAGCACCCCAGTCAGATTCCCGGTGATAGTGATGATCGGGGCTCATCCCCACATGCGTGGGGAGCACGAGACGGCTTACCAATCCCATACCGGTCCATCGGGCTCATCCCCACATGCGTGGGGAGCACGAGGACCCCATGGCTATCGTCATAGGCGCAGTCGGCTCATCCCCACATGCGTGGGGAGCACACGCCCGGCTGAAAGATGCCCGGGTGTGGGGCGGGCTCATCCCCACATGCGTGGGGAGCACGACTTCTTCACGTTTACTCCATCGCACACCCTGGGCTCATCCCCACATGCGTGGGGAGCACTCTGCTGAGACCGGGGCGCCGCCGTGATCGAAGGGCTCATCCCCACATGCGTGGGGAGCACTCTTGTATCCGGCTTCGGCGAGCTGGTGGCCTGGGCTCATCCCCACATGCGTGGGGAGCACGTTTCATCTTCTATCCTCACAGTAGACGGTAGTCGGCTCATCCCCACATGCGTGGGGAGCACGGTTCGTTCAGCATGGCCGGCTGCTCGGATTACGGCTCATCCCCACATGCGTGGGGAGCACTCGCTCAGGGGCAGGACGCGTGTCTTCTGGCCCGGCTCATCCCCACATGCGTGGGGAGCACGCCGTGGTGGGCTGCACCTCGACGGTCTCGATGGGCTCATCCCCACATGCGTGGGGAGCACCGGGATCGCGCCACACACGCCACGGCCCCGGCGGGCTCATCCCCACATGCGTGGGGAGCACGGACTCCCTGCCGGATGGGTGACAGACGTGGGGGGCTCATCCCCACATGCGTGGGGAGCACCAGTGATCGTTTTCTCCGAGAGACCACGCGTTGGGCTCATCCCCACATGCGTGGGGAGCACTATCCCGCTGGAAAATTGCTTCCGTTTCCGACGGGCTCATCCCCACATGCGTGGGGAGCACGCCTTGACTTGGGCCGCGTCCAGGCCTTGGGACGGCTCATCCCCACATGCGTGGGGAGCACCACACGGGGTTAAAGGTCGAGCGCATCGAGTCGGGCTCATCCCCACATGCGTGGGGAGCACATCAGTGTTCAGCTTGATATCGATAGCCACTTAGGCTCATCCCCACATGCGTGGGGAGCACGCAAGGCCCGCGCCCATGCCCAAGGGTCCGGCGGGCTCATCCCCACATGCGTGGGGAGCACTTGAGCATCGCCGCGAAGTCCTGTTGCGTCTTGGGCTCATCCCCACATGCGTGGGGAGCACGCTTGCGAACCCTTGATTTCTCAATAAGTAAAGAAGTCTGTTCGCAAGAAAAAAATCACTCGCAGCCTGAGACGAGAGTTTCAAGGACAGGCTATCATCACCCCGTAACGCGGGTGTTGCCTGACTGAACGTGAAATAAACATACAGCTGATCGCACACCCAATACACATATGCCTAACCAGTTACATGGATAGGCAGGATAATAGCTGCAGATGAAGACGGTATTTCTAAAGATTCGACCACAAAGCTGGAGCTCAAGCTGCAAATCTGAGGTTTAAGTCGCAAACCAGACTTTTGAGTTGCGGGAATTGGAAACACTGAGTAGATTGAATGCTTGTTGCGCACCGTTAGCTCAATTGGCAGAGCAATTGACTCTTAATCAATGGGTTCTGGGTTCGAGTCCCAGACGGTGTACCAAGAGGAAGGCCTCGGGAAACTTTGATCGGTTTCCCGAGGCCTTCGCTTTACCTGAGCTACCAGCTTGACCGGGCTGGCTGATGCAGAACGCCCCATACGGACTCCGAACAAGCTGCTCATCTCCACATGCGTGGGGAGCACAATCTCGGCAGCCGCAAGGAAGATGCTATGAACGGCTCATCCCCACATGCGTGGGGAGCACCTCCTGAATCGCGTGCTGGACAAGCAGCGGCTGGGCTCATCCCCACATGCGTGGGGAGCACGCCGAGGACTATTCAGCTCCCGTCCCGACATCCGGCTCATCCCCACATGCGTGGGGAGCACATCACCCTCCCCAAGACCCCCGCCCGCATGGTCGGCTCATCCCCACATGCGTGGGGAGCACTCGGCGACCGGTCGCGACCTGTTGCTGTGGTTGGGCTCATCCCCACATGCGTGGGGAGCACGTGCGAGGATGCCCCGGACGGCGAGCCTGTTGAGGGCTCATCCCCACATGCGTGGGGAGCACGTGCGAGGATGCCCCGGACGGCGAGCCTGTTGAGGGCTCATCCCCACATGCGTGGGGAGCACCTGGGGTTGAGCCGCTCGTAATCCAGCAGATACGGCTCATCCCCACATGCGTGGGGAGCACGGTTTGCCGAGTTTCTGGATCAGGGATACACAAGGCTCATCCCCACATGCGTGGGGAGCACCCCGCCACGTGCGGGGATGACCCACATTATGACGGCTCATCCCCACATGCGTGGGGAGCACAGGAGAAGTCTCTGGAGCTCTTTCGTCTCCTGGGGCTCATCCCCACATGCGTGGGGAGCACGCTTCACGCCACTGTGTGCCATCGGTCAGGCAGGGCTCATCCCCACATGCGTGGGGAGCACCCAATTGGAAAGAGAAGACGCTCGGTGCAGCGGGGCTCATCCCCACATGCGTGGGGAGCACGTGGGGTATGGGGAGATCACGAAGCGGATCGAGGGCTCATCCCCACATGCGTGGGGAGCACTTCGCGCGCTTGAAATTCCCGGAGAGCTTCATGGGCTCATCCCCACATGCGTGGGGAGCACCACATTCCTGGGTAACGATCATTGTTCTGGCCCGGCTCATCCCCACATGCGTGGGGAGCACCGAGGTCTTCCTGACCGGCGTACAAGCAAATACGGCTCATCCCCACATGCGTGGGGAGCACGCCCCCCAGTTAGTCGTCATCATCGGGGAGAAGGGCTCATCCCCACATGCGTGGGGAGCACATATTGGGAGCCGACGAGAGCGAGCCCGCCGGCGGCTCATCCCCACATGCGTGGGGAGCACCGGGAGAACGGCCTACCAATCAAGGAAGTACAGGGCTCATCCCCACATGCGTGGGGAGCACGTTCTGCCAGACGTCGACGATCGCGTTGATTCGGGCTCATCCCCACATGCGTGGGGAGCACGCGTTGCCGTTGTCGGCGTCCCACTGGTGCCCGGGCTCATCCCCACATGCGTGGGGAGCACGTGAATCCGACTGCTTCATCGAAACGCATTGAGGGCTCATCCCCACATGCGTGGGGAGCACTCGCTGATCAAGAAACGGCAGGTTGGATATCCGGGCTCATCCCCACATGCGTGGGGAGCACGGCCCTGCTGGCTTGCAGACGGGCGGCTGTTGCGGCTCATCCCCACATGCGTGGGGAGCACCCGATCTTCCTGGCTATCCTTGTCTCCCTGTTTGGCTCATCCCCACATGCGTGGGGAGCACCCATTCGACATGGAAGCCGTGACGATCAACAACGGCTCATCCCCACATGCGTGGGGAGCACGACCATTCACGTGACGCGAACTTTAACGGCTGCGGCTCATCCCCACATGCGTGGGGAGCACCCGGTTACATATCCGGAAGGCTTAGCCTGCATGGGCTCATCCCCACATGCGTGGGGAGCACTCTCTCAAGGTGTACGAGTCATCGTGGCCGACGGGCTCATCCCCACATGCGTGGGGAGCACACCCTAGCCCAAGACCTCACCGAAGGATCGCTGGGCTCATCCCCACATGCGTGGGGAGCACCCTCGGTGGGCGCCGCGCTGTGCGCGTGGTTGGGGCTCATCCCCACATGCGTGGGGAGCACGAAGACGTGGGGAGTGAAGTGGGCGGCGGAGTGGGCTCATCCCCACATGCGTGGGGAGCACTAGCCGTGGCAAGCCCGGTGCAGGGCAACCAGAGGCTCATCCCCACATGCGTGGGGAGCACGTCCGACGTTACGATTCTTTTTCTTGCTCGCCGGGCTCATCCCCACATGCGTGGGGAGCACCTCCAGCTCGTCATCACCGACCAATACGTTCCCGGCTCATCCCCACATGCGTGGGGAGCACTCAAAAGTTCCATCTTCGGTGTGGACCCAGGGCGGCTCATCCCCACATGCGTGGGGAGCACCTCGGTCACCCACGCGCTCATTGGTCCTCCTTGGGCTCATCCCCACATGCGTGGGGAGCACCCGTATCCGCGAGACCCGCGATGGGTCGATTGCGGCTCATCCCCACATGCGTGGGGAGCACCCTGCAACTCCTTTTCGGTCAGATCGTTAATGGGGCTCATCCCCACATGCGTGGGGAGCACGCCTCGATGAGGTGAACATCCGCCAGACGGAAGGGCTCATCCCCACATGCGTGGGGAGCACACTGCGTGATCGCGGTCGATTTTGTCCACGATGGGCTCATCCCCACATGCGTGGGGAGCACTCTTGTCCCAGGCCTGCGAAAAGCTCTTCTCCGGGCTCATCCCCACATGCGTGGGGAGCACCTCCGTGGCGGTCACGTCGGCATCGCCGGTGTGGGCTCATCCCCACATGCGTGGGGAGCACGTATCTTCCGCAATGTCGCCAAGTCTCTTGGGGGGCTCATCCCCACATGCGTGGGGAGCACTCGTTGAGGATGGCGATGGCGCCATCGACGATGGGCTCATCCCCACATGCGTGGGGAGCACCGGTAGAAGCCGCACACCACGGTTAGCTTCGTGGGCTCATCCCCACATGCGTGGGGAGCACATGCCAGAAAAGCTTGCCGCAGCCCGCGCCCCGGGCTCATCCCCACATGCGTGGGGAGCACCTTAGCGCGGCTATATTCTGCGACTTCCCCTAGGGCTCATCCCCACATGCGTGGGGAGCACCGTCATCCGCAATGATGATCGTGAAGCCCAGTAGGCTCATCCCCACATGCGTGGGGAGCACCCCACGATGTCGTGCGCCGCGCGTAGCTCCCTCGGCTCATCCCCACATGCGTGGGGAGCACTGTCGGGCATCCCCGCGGTAATCCGATGGAAGCGGCTCATCCCCACATGCGTGGGGAGCACGTCGATTTCCGGCGTACCGCCTACATCGAGGCGGGCTCATCCCCACATGCGTGGGGAGCACGGCCCTCTGGTATTTGCGGAGGATGCTTTTGAAGGCTCATCCCCACATGCGTGGGGAGCACACCGTGGCCGAGGCCCTGAAAGTCCCGGCCGTGGGCTCATCCCCACATGCGTGGGGAGCACGAGCCGTAGGGCGTGCCCTGCGTGCTCGCGGAGGGCTCATCCCCACATGCGTGGGGAGCACTTCAGGTAGGTTGGGACGCCCGGCTGGACGGTGGGCTCATCCCCACATGCGTGGGGAGCACTTCCCCAGATCGCGGTCCACACCCCGTCGACCAGGCTCATCCCCACATGCGTGGGGAGCACCTCCGGTTGTGGCGGCGTGCGCATCGTCTCCGGGGCTCATCCCCACATGCGTGGGGAGCACTCTCGCCACAAAGTAGGGGCCGGGCGAAAGCCGGGCTCATCCCCACATGCGTGGGGAGCACTGACCGGCCAGCGTGTCGAGCACGGCTCCTCCGGGCTCATCCCCACATGCGTGGGGAGCACCCCGTGTTGGTCGCAGCCGAGTAGTAGCCCGTGGGCTCATCCCCACATGCGTGGGGAGCACAGATCGACAGCGCCAGCGAAATCGGCTTCCATGGGCTCATCCCCACATGCGTGGGGAGCACTCGCTGGGCGGAAAATTCGAGTCGGTGCACGCCGGCTCATCCCCACATGCGTGGGGAGCACACGTGCCCGCGCCTCCAGTTCTCGAATCTTTGCGGCTCATCCCCACATGCGTGGGGAGCACAAAATTGGTTGTATACTCGGGTTGACAGTGGTGGGCTCATCCCCACATGCGTGGGGAGCACGGCTCACCCCCTCATGCGAGGGGACCAATTCAGGGCTCATCCCCACATGCGTGGGGAGCACCGCGTGCGCTGGTTCATCAGCTCCCAGGACTCCGGCTCATCCCCACATGCGTGGGGAGCACGACCAACTCGGGCGACTACTCGGCTGCGACCGTGGCTCATCCCCACATGCGTGGGGAGCACCTGCACGCCGAGGATGGTGAGATCGCCGTCTCGGGCTCATCCCCACATGCGTGGGGAGCACTCCGCGCCGCGGCATAATCCTCCTGTGGGATACGGCTCATCCCCACATGCGTGGGGAGCACTACCCAATACTTCTCACGCTCATCGTCGCCCTGGGCTCATCCCCACATGCGTGGGGAGCACCCCGGAGGGGGCGTGGGCTGGTGCATACGCAGGGGCTCATCCCCACATGCGTGGGGAGCACCGCCGGAGGATGTGGGTCCGGATAATCCGCCTGGGCTCATCCCCACATGCGTGGGGAGCACCCATGATCCGGCCACACCAAAACATTTGATCGCGGCTCATCCCCACATGCGTGGGGAGCACGTGAAATCTTCGAGAGAGACGGCATGGTAGCGGGGCTCATCCCCACATGCGTGGGGAGCACTCTTGTGAGGTGCCCTTCCTGACATAGAGCCGAGGCTCATCCCCACATGCGTGGGGAGCACAATACCGTGTCGGATAATCAGGCGCTGAGCATGGGCTCATCCCCACATGCGTGGGGAGCACCGATTGACCAACCATCGTGGGGTGAACCGCGAGGGCTCATCCCCACATGCGTGGGGAGCACTTCATTTTCTACATGCTACAGTGGGACTTTTCGGGCTCATCCCCACATGCGTGGGGAGCACCTCCAGCGGGTCGAAACTCAACCTGCCCACCAGGGCTCATCCCCACATGCGTGGGGAGCACAGCCAATGCTCAGGCACCCATTGTTCCTCGTTGGGCTCATCCCCACATGCGTGGGGAGCACGCGCGTGTCATCGATGCCCAGGACTACGCCCGGGGCTCATCCCCACATGCGTGGGGAGCACCGGGCTCAAGATCCCGGCCCAGCACTGCGTGTAGGCTCATCCCCACATGCGTGGGGAGCACTCGGCGTAGGCGAGGAGGTCGTGCTTGCCGATGGGCTCATCCCCACATGCGTGGGGAGCACCATTTCCCCGATCCACAGGAGGAGACCTACCAGGGCTCATCCCCACATGCGTGGGGAGCACGTGGCGGCGGGGGCTCCGCGCCGAGCAGGGATGGGCTCATCCCCACATGCGTGGGGAGCACCCGGCGGGCCTTGAGCATCGCCGCGAAGTCCTGGGCTCATCCCCACATGCGTGGGGAGCACGCATCGGAGGGGTCCTCTCGGGGGTTGCCGGTGGGCTCATCCCCACATGCGTGGGGAGCACGCTTGCGAACCCTTGATTTCTCAATAAGTAAAGAAGTCTGTTCGCAAGAAAAAATTCACTCGCAGCCTGAGACGAGAGTTTCAAGGACAGGCTATCATCACCCCGTAACGCGGGTGTTGCCTGACTGAACGTGAAATAAACATACAGCTGATCGCACACCCAATACACATCTGCCTAACCAGTTACATGGATAGGCAGGATAATAGCTGCAGATGAAGACGGTATTTCTAAAGATACGACCACAAAATTTCTGATTCCGAGTTCGAGTCCCAGACGGTGTACCAAAAGAGAAGGTTCGGATGAAGATTCCGGGCCTTCTTTGCTTCCCGCCCGGGCCTTCTCTGTTTTTCCGCTCGAGTCCGGTACCTTTTCCCACTCCGGTACCTTTTCCCACTCCGGTACCTTTTCCCACTCCAGTACCTTTCCCAGACCGGTACCGCTACATCACACGTTCCATACCAGCGGAACAAGGACGATCTTGACGACGATCGCGAAAGCGAACAGGGCGGCATATGCGGATTCGATCCGTTCATCGGCAACCTTGGATGTCGCCGCCTCCAGAACCGCGGGCTGCCCCAGAAAACCTGCTACTCCACCAGCGGTGCGAGGTGCTGAGAGTTTGGCTATCCAGCGGCCGCCGATAACCATCCCTGCGCACGCTATAGTGGCGACGAGTAGTGCGAGCAATCCAGCCCGCCATGCCATTGGAGAGGTCAGAACCCCGGCGAATTTAGGTCCGGCCGTCAGCCCCAGCCCCGCGAGGAACAGCAGTAGTCCAAGCTGTCGGATGGTCAGATTGGCGGCCTCCGGTAAGGTCCAGATGAGCGGCCCAGTCTTGCGCAGTGCACCAAGCAGCATGCCAACGATCAGAGGCCCGGCTGCCGGACCGAGCGAAAAGGACTCGCCACCGGGCATGGGGAACGAGACCAACCCCAGCAACATGCCCAGCACGAGGCCCATGCCCAACGCCAGGGCGTCGATCTCGGAAACCCGACGCTCGGAGTCGCCGAAGAAGTCCTGGATCTCGTCAAGGTGCTCTCGTGGAACGACGACGGCGACCCGGTCGCCCAGCTGGAGCGCGAAGTCGTCCCGAGCCAACAGGTCCAGGTCGCCACGGCGGACCCGGGTCACGATGGCACCGTATTGTGCCGGAAGATTGAGCTCGGCGATGGTCCGCGAGGCGATGTCCGGGTTGGAGACGACGATGCGTTCGAAGTCGATATCGCGCCGATCGTCGGCCAGGTGGGTTTGCATGATCGTACCGAGCCGCGCGGCGACGTCGTCGACGGCCTGGGGCAGGCCGACGATGACTACCTCGTCGTCTTTCTCTAGGTCCTCGCCGGGGATGACGACCCGGGTGACGCCGCCCCGATGCAGGTAGGAAGCTCGGACATCCTGATTCTTCCATTCGGGGATACTACGCAGGTTGATGTGCTCGTGGACGCGGACCGTCTTGGCAGAGAGCCCGAGGCCTGCGAGCGAAGGCGTGTCTTTCTCTCCGGTCCACTTGCGTCCGACGATCAGGGAGACCGCGATGATGCCAACGAGAACTCCAATGGGATATCCGAATGCGTAACCGACTGAAGGCTCCTCGTCCCCGGCGATCCGTGAGGCGGCGTCGAGTGCTGGAGCGGCGGTGAGAGCGCCGGTGAACAGGCCTGTCGCCAGGCCTTTTGGAACCTCGAGCAGTCGCGCGAGCACCAGTGTTGCTACCGCACCGACGACCGCACATCCCGCGGCCAATGTCATGAGTGGAAGTTGTTGCCGTAGTTGGCTGAAGAATGCGGCGCCGGCTCCCACCCCGACCGTGTAGACGAATAGGGCGAGCCCGAGCGATTGTACGATTGCCATGTTCTCGCCGAGTTCGGGGGCAATTGCTGACAGTGCGAGCCCAACGAAAAGCGCTCCCGCGGCGCCGAATTTGATCCTCCCAAAGGGAATCGATCCGATAACCGCCCCGGCGCTGACCACGACGAAAAGGGTCAGAAGGGGGCTGGAGGACAGAATCTCAATCATGCTTCTTCTCAACGACGGGGGAGGCTGCGGAACGAGCTGTCTTCCATGATAGTCGTGTTATTCAGTGGTTTCCGTGGTCTGCCTCTCTGGATGCTTCGGATGGTCTCTTTCCAGTTCAGGGCATCTGTTGCGATGAAATCATGTTCTCCTTTTCTCAGGACCGTTGAACGGTGGGGATGAGGAGGCGGAGTAGAAGGGGAGGGGATACTGCGCGGCGCAGATGTTTTTTCACGAAGTTCGAGAAGACTGGGTGAGAGGCCAACGCGAGGGGTGATAGTTGAGTAAGCTGTAGGCCATGGCTGCACCAATCGTGACCCTGGCAACATGTGCCGATCTGCCCAATCTGGATGCCGACGAGGCAGGACTGCCCGACGCCCTCCGGGAGCGCGGTATCGAGCCCCGAATCGCCGTCTGGAATGATCCGGACGTGGATTGGTCGGCCTCCAACCTCAACGTTGTGCGGTCCGTACGCGATTACGCGAAGGACCGCCCGGCGTTTCTCGCTTGGGCGCGTTCAGTGCCCCGGTTGCTCAATCAGGCCAGCTTGATGGAGTGGAACTCGGACAAGCACTACCTTGCGGAACTGGGCAAGCGTGGGCTCCCGGTCATCCCTACTACCTGGCTCGAGGCGAACGAGACCTATTCGAAGCACCAGATTCACACGCGATTCCCGGCGCACGGCGATTTCGTGGTGAAGCCGGCCGTCTCCTCCGGTGGGCGAGGGACCGGGCGTTACACGGCCACGGATGCCGTATCGCGTGCGGCTGCTATCGAGCACGCCGCCCATGAGATGCGCCAGGGGCGTTCTGTCATGGTTCAGCGCTACCTTGGAGAGATCGACCGTACGGGAGAGATCTCCATCGTCTATTTGAACGGTATTCCGTCTTATCGCGTGGAGAAGGAAGGAATGCTCCATCCCCGCTTCCGGTCGTTGGACGAGATCCATCCCGAGACGGTGTTGAGCACGTCCGGCGCCACCGAGGAGGAGTTCCGTTGGGGCGAGCAGATTCGTGCGGCCCTGCACGGTTACATTCGAGACACCAACGGGCGCGATGAGCTGCTGCTCTTCAACCGGGTGGACATCGTGCGTGGTGGGCCCGAGGACGATTCCGACTTCTACGTCATGGAAGTCTCCCTCATCGACGGTTCGCTGTATCTTTCCGCCGATCCCGAGCACCTCAGCAAGTTCGCGGATGCCATCGCGATGCGCGCTTTCTGGTGATGAGGCGTGCTCTGATAGTTGTGTGCTCTTTGAAGACTGGTTCGTTCGTTTTTCGACGACGACGGTGCGCCGCTCGCTTTTAAGGGTTGTTGCGAGGACGGGTCGCAGGTGGCTCGTGGCGCGGGAGAGAGCAGGCGGCGGGTCGTGGGCATCTCTGGCTGGCGGAGAAGGAGCCGGTTCAGGTGGAGAAGCCTGCGTGGTGGGGATCACGCGGCAACGATTCGTCAGTGTGAGGAAGCTCGGATATAGTTAATGTTCGTTGCCATTGATATGGCGACGCATATGGTGGATGTAGCTCAGTCGGCAGAGCACCTGGTTGTGGTCCAGGGGGTCGCGGGTTCAAGTCCCGTCTTCCACCCCATTGTCCTGAGTCGCGTCATCGTTTACAAACGGTGTCGCGGCCCAGGACTTTTTTGTTGGCCGAATCTTGCACGGGATCACTGGACAGGGCTCCTTCAGTCCTGTGGTCAACGTTTCGCGCGCTGGTAATCCTTGCGCGGATCGATGGTGTATTCCGCGATGACCTCGCCAGTCTGTGTGTCTGACGCGACAACCTCACGGTCATGGATGAGGAGCAAGAGCTGTTTCCCGGAATATGCTCTCCCAACGCCGAGATGAATGAGAGATCCTGCGAAGCGTAGAGAGATCTTCGCGTGCCGGTCGACCCGGTCGGTGCGGGTAGGCGTCTTGGGATCGACGAGCGTTGCAGGGGTAGCTTTGGGCCTCGCAGCGTATGCTTCTGCAGGAGGGCGCCTGTCTGCTGGGCGATGAGGTCGTTCCTCGTTGTACCAGTGCCGGAACTCGTTCAGCATGGTTTGGAGTTCCGTGATGCTGGTAGGTTTCGGGCGGGCGGCGAGCCAGCGTTTGAGGGTTTGGTGGAAGCGTTCGATCTTGCCCTGTGTTTGCGGGTGGCCAGGGTGGCCGTTCTTTTGTTTGATGTGGTGGGCTTCTAGGAGTTTCTCGAACCCGTTCCTGGCGCCTGCGAATCTCGCAAATCGTGCGGTGAATACCATCCCGTTGTCGGTGAGCGTGGAAGCGGGCGCCCCATACGTGGTGATGAGTCCGCTCATGGCGCGGACCACGTCACCGCCGGTGAATTGTTGTTGTGCGGTGAGGAAGAGCAGATACCGGGAATGGTCGTCGAGGAAATCCAGGATCTCGACTCGAGTGCCGTCGGTGAGGAACCAGTGGGTGATGTCTGACTGCCAGCATTCGTTCGGGAGGTCTGCTTCGAACCTTTGGTACGAGCTCTTTGGTCGTTTTTTGGGTTCTGGGGTGATGAGGCCAGTTTGGTGGAGCACGCGTGTGATCGTGGAGGTTGATGGGGTGCGGAATCCTTCCTGTGTGAGGTGCCAGGCAATGGTCTCTGGGCCAGCGTCGGCGCCGTGGGCGGTGAGGGTGTGGCGGAGTTCTTTGATTCGTTCGCGCAGGGGTGCTGGGAGTGCTTGTCTGCTGGTGTGGGGTGTCCGAGATTTTGGGGAGAGCCCGTCAGGTCCGTCTGCTTGGTAGCGCTGGATCAATGTGTAGACCCATTGCCTGGAGATACCGAATTTCTGTGCGGCTTTTGCGGGAGTGAGTCCTTGGTCGAGGACGGATCGGACGATGAGGAGGTTCTTGTTGCGGGTGTTGACGACTCGTCATCGTGAGAACGAGCCTGTCAATGATGTCGCGACTGACCTGTCAAGTATCACGGGGAGGATTTCGTCAATGATGTCGCGACTGATGTGTCGTGTGTCTCGAGGAGAACCCCGGGTCAGGAATGTCAACTATGTCATGAACCTAGACACTTGGGGTCGCTGGCGGGATTGGCCGTCAGGACCCGGCGGACTGGCCTGACGCCCTACCAGAAGTAGCAGACGGGGCGCCCCGGTTACGAGACCCCGGGGGTCGTCTCGTCCATATCCGGTCCAGGTGTGGCCAGATCCCGTCCACGCGTGCGCCGCCGGTATTCATCCGGCCCGATCCCCAGCAGGCGGGTGAACGAGGCGCGGGCGTGGGCGCGGCCCTCCCAGCCGACCTTGCGCCCCACGGTCTCCACCGACCACTCCGGCTTCTCACGCAACAAGCGCGCCATCTCCTTGGCCCGCAACGCGGCCACGAACTGGAGTGGTGGCAGGCCGTAGGACTCGTTGAACGCCCGGGTGAGGTGGCGCGGGGAAATGTGGGCGATGCCCGCCAAATCCGCCAGGCTCCACTTGCGCGTCAGATCCCCCTGGACGGCCTCCCCGACGTCGACGATCTCCCGGCGCAAAGGAGGGAACCGGCCTCCCACACCGTTCCCGGCCAGGGAACGCACCGGCCCCTCCGGAACATCCGTGTAGGGCAGCAGCGGGAGCAGCAGATCCAGCAGGGCGACGAACCGGGACTCGATCGCGTAGAAGCCGCCACCAGCCTTCTGGATCTGCTCGACCCGGTCCAGGAGTACCGCCATCTTGCTGGCCACCTCGGGTGCCAACGCGATGTCCCACATGTTGTGGCGGAAGGCTCTCGCCGCAATCTGCTCCGCCTCGTGACGATCCAGCAGCATCCCATGCAGGCGCCATGTCAGCTGGTCCAGCAGATAGTCCAGGCTCACGTACGCCGTCGAGACCGTCACCGACGTGTCCGGGATGCCGCCGCACAGCGTCCCGCCGCACACGATCACCAGCGTCCCAGGACGCGCGTGGACCCTGCCGTGGCGGGAGTGGATCAGAGATGCGCCCTGGCGGAACAGCATGAACTTCAAACACGTGTACGCCACCGGCTCCACCACGTGGTCGAACACCGCGGTCTCCACGTCGATCGGCCCCGGTGCCCGCGCTCGGACAGTCCCCCACTGTCAGGGAAGATTCGCTCCATACCCCATTGTCTCCCACCACGAGCGGCTCGGAGCGCATCCAAGGCAACAATTTTCCGGCTCAGAGGGGGTCAAACCGGGCTCAATCCGGTAGTCTTAGGTTGGTTTGAACTGTGCTGTCCGGCCTACTGGAGGAATCACCGTGAATGAGCCGTGGCTGTCCACCGACGAGATCGCGGCCCACCTCGGTGTCACCAAGGACACCGTGTACGCGTGGATCGCCGACAAGGGCATGCCCGCCCACAAGATCGGCCGCCTGTGGAAGTGCCAAGCCAGCGAAGTCGATGACTGGGTCCGCACCGGCGCTGCCGCCAGCGACGTGCCTCACCCACATGAGGGTGGGGACCCCTACCCTGAACGGGCACACGGAAAGAAAGAGGGACGATGAGCGCCAGCGAGACCGAGCGTTTGGTGAAGTCCAAGCAGCGCGTCGCCGATCACGGCGAGGTCTTCACCCCTTCCTGGATGGTCGAGGACATGCTGAACCTAGTCCAGGAGGAGTCCGAACGCATCGATTCGCGAGTGCTGGAACCGGCCTGCGGGTCTGGGAACTTCCTCGTGCCGGTGCTCACTCGCAAGCTGCTGACGGTGGCTGCCAAGCATGGCAAGAGCGACTTCGAGAAACGCCACTACGCCCTGTTCGCCCTGATGTGCACCTACGGCATCGAGTTGCTTCCCGACAACGCCCAGGAATGCCGCGACAATCTCGCCACCCTCTTCAACGCCTTCCTCAACGTCTCCGAGGACGACGAGTGGACACAGGCCGCCCGCGCCGTCCTGGCAGTCAACATCGTCCAAGGCGACGCCCTGACAATGACCACACCGAGCGGTTCCCCGATCACATTCGCCGAATGGGGGTACCTGGGCAAAGGCAAGTTTCAGCGCCGGGACTTCCGCTACGACGAACTGACCCAACGCTCCGAATGGGAGAGCGAAGGGTCCCTGTTCGCGGACATGGGTGCGGATCTGTTCGCCCCCCAGACGACCTACCCGACGATGACCCTGAGCGATCTGGCGGAGCAGGTGGACGCCGCATGAGCACATCCCAGGCTTCATTCGCCCTACGTGGGCACAACCCCGACGTGTTGACGTGCATCGCGAATCTGTCCAACGACGAGGTCTTCACCCCACCCGAGATGGCGAACGCCATGCTCGACCTGCTCGCCGAGCGTTGGGCCGCCGCCCATGACGGGGCGGACATTTGGGCTGACCCGAACGTGACCTTCCTGGACCCGTTCACCAAGTCGGGGGTGTTCCTGCGCGAGATCACCCGACGACTCACCGACGGCCTCTACCGCGACTTTCCCGACAGGACTGAACGGGTGGACCACATCCTCACCCGTCAGGTCTACGGCATCGGCATCACGCAGCTCACCGCCCTGCTGGCCCGCCGGTCCGTGTACTGCTCGAAGTACGCCAATGACCCCCACTCGATCGCCAGGTCATTCCGCAACGAGGACGGGAACATCTGGTTCCAGCGCACCGAGCATACCTGGACCGGCGGGCAGAAGGAGTTCCGCGCAGACCCGCTGACCGGGGACGAAAAGGTCGTCTACACCCACCGCAGGTGCCAGTACTGCGGGGCGGGCGAGGACGCCTATGCGCGGAGCACCGACCTAGAGACCCACGCCTATGCCTTCATCCACACCGACGACATCAAGGCTCGCATCGGCGAGCTGTTCGGAGACACCATGCAGTTCGACGTCATCATCGGCAACCCGCCCTACCAACTCGGTTCTGACGGCGGGACTCGCGATGTCCCCATCTATCAGCACTTTGTTGAACAAGCCAAGCGACTAGAGCCGCGATTCTTGACGATGGTTATCCCATCTCGTTGGATGGCGACCGGATTGGGACTCAACGAGTTTCGTCGGACGATGCTGAACGATACACGTATCCGCGATCTTGTCGACTACCCTAACGCGGCCGAAGTGTTTTCCGAAGTTGGGATCAACGGCGGGGCCTGTTACTTCCTGTGGGACCTCAACTACAACGGCAAATGCAACGTCACCAGCATCTGGGGCGGAGAGAAGACTGGCCCGGAACTCCGGCAGCTCAACGAGTTCGACATTCTTGTTCGTGACGCCCGCGCACTCCCCATTCTCCGAAAGGTCATCGCTCGCGCCGAGCCTTCAGTCAACACGATCTTGGCACGTGACAAGGAATTTGGTTGGACCTCGAACTTCGCGGGGTTTCACAACTCGCCACGATCTGGTGATGTTCCCCTTTACTACATCAAGTCGATGAAACGCAGGACTGGATATATTGCTCGCGACGAGGTCACGAAGAGTGCGGAGCTGATTGACACGTGGAAGCTCCTTGTCCCAGAAGTTGGCTCTGGCCGAGAAAGAGAGAAGTCCGGGGTTGATCTCGTACTCGGCCCCTCGTTGATGGCTCCCTCTCCGTCGGTGTGTACGCAGTCCTTCCTCTTCTTCCATGCAGGCTCGGAAGACGAGATCCGGAGCATCCGTTCATACTATGCGACCAAGTTCTTCCGGTTCCTTGTCTCCCTACGGAAAATAACGCAACATGCGACTCATTCGACCTATCAATGGGTGCCGATCCAGACGTGGGATCGGGAGTGGGCTGACGCTGCGCTCTATGAGAAGTACGGCCTGACGGACAGTGAGGTCGGCTATATCGAGTCCCGGATTCGGCCGATGGAGCTGGCAGATGAGTAGGCCCGACGAGGACCTGTTCCCCCAAAAGCCGACTGCCCGGCTGCGGATCTACGCGTGGACGCCGAATGATCCACCCGCGGGCTATGTGGGTTTGATCAAGGTCGGTCAGACCACGAAGGCGGACGTGAACGAGCGTATCCGTGAGTCCCAGGGGCAGATGCAGCAGGCCTACACCCTGCATGTGAACGAGCCTGCGGAGCGTGAGGACGGCTCGATCTTCCGTGACAGTGATGTCCGGCGCCGCCTGGTGGCGAAGGGCTTTGAGAATCCGGTGTTCGGGTCGGCGCGTGAGTGGATGCGATGCACGCCGGACGATGTGCGCACCGCCATCACGGAGCTACGCAAGGGCACGACGCTCACGGGTACCCATCATGAGACGTTCGCGATGCGTCCCGAGCAGGCGGAGGCCGTAGACAAGACGTCCGCCTACTACGACTCGATCTGGGCTGAGGACCGGGACGCGGTGCCGAGGTTCTTGTGGAACGCGAAGATGCGGTTCGGCAAGACCTTCGCCTCCTACCAGTTGGCGAAGAAGATGCACGCCCGCCGGGTTCTGGTGGTGACGTTCAAGCCCGCAGTGGAGGACGCCTGGCAGACCGATCTGGAGTCCCATGCGGACTTCGACGGCTGGCAGTACCTGTCCAAGGCCACCGGTGGCACGCCCGGCGAGATGGACCATGATCGGCCGCTCGTGTATTTCGGTTCCTTCCAGGACCTGTTGGGTCGGGACAAGAAGACGGGGCTGATCAAGGCGAAGAACGAGTGGGTGCACACCACCCCGTGGGACCTGGTGATCTTCGACGAGTACCACTTCGGGGCGTGGCGGGAGTCCGCGAAGGAACTCTTCGAGGGCGAGGACGAAAAGGTCGCCAAGAAGGAGATCGCCGCGGAGTACCACGAGGGCTTGGAGGCCTTCGATGAGGAGCTCGACGAGCTGGGCAACGACGAGGACGAGTTCCTTCCCATCACGACCCGGGCCTACCTGTACCTCTCGGGGACACCGTTCAAGGCGCTGGCGACCGGTGAGTTCATTGAGGAGCAGATCTTCAACTGGACCTACACCGACGAACAGCGCGCCAAGCAGGCGTACAGGGCGGGGCATCCGGGTGAGTGGAATCCGTACGGGGCGTTGCCGGAGATGCGGCTGTTCACCTACCAGATGCCTGACGAGTTGATCTCAGTGGCCAGTCAGGGCGAGTTCGACGAGTTCGATTTGAACGCCTTCTTCGAGGCCACAGGCAGAGGCGACGCGGCGCAGTTCGTGCACAGGAGCGACGTGCAGAAGTGGCTGGACATCATCCGCGGCGCCCACCTGCCCACCCAGCTGGATGCGATGCGGATGGGGACGCGTCCGCCGTTCCCGTATTCGGATGCCCGCCTGCTGCCGTACCTTCAGCATTCGTTGTGGTTCCTGCCCACGGTGGCCGCTTGCCAGGCGATGGCGAATCTGCTGGCCGAACGGCAGAACGTGTATTGGCACGCCTACCAGGTCCTCACGGTGGCCGGGCCGGGTGCGGGGATCGGGTTGGATGCCCTGCCGCCGGTGCGTGAGGCGATCGGGGATGGGCATGAGACGAAGACGATCACGCTGTCGTGCGGGAAGTTGACGACGGGGGTGACGGTCAAGCAGTGGTCGGCGATCCTCATGCTGCGCAACCTCACCTCGCCCGAGACCTACTTTCAGGCCGCGTTCCGTGTCCAGTCCCCGTGGTCGATCAAGAATCCGGATGGGGATGACCCGAGCGAGGAGCTGGTCCTCAAGCCTGCCTGCTTCGTCTTCGACTTCGCCCCCACCCGGGCGCTGCGCCAGATCTCCGACTACGGGATCGGACTGTCCCCAGAGGAATCCAACCCTGAGCATGCGGTGGAGGAACTGGTGAACTTCCTCCCCGTCTTGGCCTACGACGGGTCGAACATGACGCAGGTCGATGCGGGTGGCATCCTCGACATCGCGATGTCCGGTACCTCGGCCACCTTGTTGGCCCGCAAGTGGGAGTCCGCGATCCTGGTCAACGTGGACAACGACACGCTGCGCCGGATCATGGCCAGCGAGGACGCCATGAACGCCGTGATGAACATTGAGGGCTTCCGCGCCTTGGGCACCGACGTGTTCGAGACGGTGGTCAACAAGTCCGAGCGGGTCAAGGCGACGAAGAAGGAACGTGGCGAGGACCTGTCCAACACAGAGAAGAAGGAGCTGAGCGAAGAGGAGAAGGAGTACAAGTCCAAGCGCAAGCAGATCCAGGAGAAGCTCATCAAGTTCGCGACCCGCATCCCCGCGTTCATGTACTTGACCGACTTTCGGGAGAACACGTTGACCGACGTCATCACGAAGCTGGAACCTGAGCTGTTCAAGGCCGTCACGGGACTGACGGTTGCGGACTTCAACCTGCTGGTCAACCTCGGGGTCTTCAACGCCACCCAGATGAACCAGGCCGTCTTCGCCTTCCGCCGCTATGAGGACTCGTCCCTGTCCTACACGGGCATCGACTCCCACCCGGGCCTGCGCCACGTCGGCCTCTACGACACCGTCGTCGCCATCGACAAGGCGTGAAATGAAAACATCCCGGACTTATCAATACCAAGACAAATTGGTTATACACTCCAAGTACCACTCAGCGAAGAGAGGCAACCCATGATTTCCAAAATGGTTCTCAAGAATTTTCGGAAATTCGAGAATATGACCATTTGTTTTGAATCTGGACTGAATATCTTGGTTGGAAACAACGATTCGGGAAAATCGACGATTCTCGAAGCTATCAATCTTTGCCTGACCAAGAGGTGGAATGGCAAATACTTCGAGCACGAGTTCTCCCATCACTTCATCACATCCGCTGTCGCCGCCAAATACATAGAAGAAGTGCGAGCTGGACAAAATCCACGAACACCGGAACTGATTGTTGAGCTGTACTTTGTAGACGATCCAACGCTCACCGGCTTCAAAGGAACGAACAACTCGCTCAAGGAAGACGTTCCAGGGTACCGACTCTGCGCCGCATTGGATACTGACTTCGCCGACGAATACATAGAGTTCCTCTCCAAACCGGATGAAGTCACAACGGTCCCAACGGAGTTCTACAAAATTGAATGGACTAGTTTTCAGGGCCAGGCGGTTAATCCCCGACTCCCGAAGGTAAAGGCATCCCTCATTGATGCCTCGAGGATACGTCTGCAATCTGGTGCAGATTACCACCTTCAGCGGATTATCGGAGAGACGCTCGACTCGAAACAGAGGGCACTCCTAGCGAGAAGCTTCAGGATGCACCAAGAGGGCTTCGCTACCGACGACTCCATCAAGTCCATCAACGATGCTGTAGCTAGTTCGGGAAATTTGATCACTGACAAGAACTTCACGCTTGAAATCGACACCTCTGGCGCGAACGGATGGGAGTCGGCTCTCTCACCTCACCTGGATCAACTGCCTTTTCACTTCTCCGGCAGCGGCGAGCAGCAAAAGCTCAAGATCCTGCTCGCCCTCAGTCGCAGGGTTGAAGACTCTCACGTCATTTTGATCGAAGAACCAGAAAACCATCTCTCGTTCACCAACCTCAACGAACTCGTTGATCGAATAGGCAAGCAGAGTGTAGGACGCCAAATCATTGTCGCGACCCATAGCTCATTTGTCGTGAACAAGCTGGGCCTCGAACAGCTTCTCCTGCTCGACGACGGTTTTGCTAGCAAACTGACAGATCTCCCGGACGATACCCAAGACTATTTCAAGAAGCTCCCCGGGTACGATACACTTCGACTCGTCCTTTCTAAGAAGGTTGCACTCGTTGAGGGACCCAGCGATGAGCTGGTATTCCAGCGTGCTTATAGGGACAGAACCGGCAGAAGACCTATTGAGGATGGCGTGGATGTCATCTCTGTAAGAGGATTGTCAGCCAAGAGATTCTTGGACCTCGCAATCCCACTTCGCAGGAAATCCGTTGTTGTCACTGACAACGATGGCGATCATGCGCAAAATGTCGAGGGAAGATACGCATCGTACACTTCGCATGAATTTATCCGGGTGCGAACAGGACAAGATGACTCACTGAAGACATTGGAACCGCAGATGCTAGGCGCAAACGGCCTTGCCAAGATGAACAAGATTCTTGGAAAGTCATGCAACTCCGAGGAGGTCCTGCTCTCCTACATGGGGCGAAATAAGACAGACGTAGCAGTTAGGATCTTTGACACTACGGAAGACATATTGTGGCCGCAGTACATTAAGGAAGCCATTGATGACCTCCTCGAATGAAGTCATTCTCGCCGCAGCAGGGTCCGGAAAGACGCGCCGACTGATCGTCGAGGCGCTGAACGCTCCAGGGGAACGTGTACTGGTCACAACCTACACTCGGGAGAACATGGAGGAGATTAGGAGGCGTCTCTGGTCTGCGTCAAATGGAGTCCCACATGCTGTATCGACAAAGACGTGGTTCGAATTCCTTCTTCAGGATGCGATCAAGCCGTACCAGAGTTACAAGACTGATATTCTCCGTGTCCAGTCCATCGATTTTGTCACTGCAAAACCCATGTATAAGAGGAAAGAAGACTTCGAGTCCTACTACTTGGACTCCGCGAATAATGTCTACAGCGATACTGCGTCTGACCTCGCCTGCGTATTGAATGATGTTTCTGGAGGAAAAGTCGTTCACCGTCTCGAACAATTATATGACGCGATCTTGATAGATGAAATGCAAGACTTGGCCGGGTGGGATCTCAACTTTGTTGAGCTCCTTCTAAAGAGTCGCTTACGGGTCCTTCTTGTTGGTGATCCGCGGCAAGCCGTTTACTCGACAAATCGTTCGAATAAGAACAGCCAATACAAGAATGCCGGAGTTGTTCACTGGATAGACAAATTGGAACATGCAGGACTGTGCACAAGGTCGGAACTGGCTGTGAGTTACAGATGTAGTCAGGCGATTTGCGACTTCGCAGATGCGCTGTTCCCGACGCTGCCGTCAACGAGATCAGCCCACCACAGCAGTACGATGTCGAGCGGAGTTCATCTTGTCAAGCCGTACGACGTCCCACGGTATGAGGAGATCTTCCACCCGCAGAGTTTGCGATGGGACAGAAGGAATAAGGCCTCTGGACCGAATGCGTTAAACTTCGGCGACGTTAAGGGTAGAGAGTTTCCAAGAGTGCTGGTTCACCCAACGGGAGCGATTCGGAAGTACCTTGAACGCGGAGAATCGCTTGAAGGGGTAGCGCTCACAAAGTTCTACGTGGCCATCACCAGGGCGAGCGATAGCGTTGGCATCGTCACTGATAAAGCAGCGGCCAGCCAGTCACTAGACTTCTGGTCGCCTGACTCTATAGGGCTTGGCTCGGCAACCTGAGGCGCGGCTTCGCCGTACTCAGGGCCACGCCTCTGGCAGATCGAGGTCCGGTGGTCGCGGCGGCTCACCTCCTTCCTGACGGAGGGAAGGTAAGCGGGCATGACGGTGTCGATGCGGGTGATGTCGGCCGGGGACGGTTACAAGTACTTGCTGCGCAGCGTGGCTGCCGGGGATGGGGACCGTTCGCTGTCGACGCCGCTGACGAGGTACTACAACGCCGAGGGAACGCCGCCGGGCCGGTGGATGGGTAGTGGGCTTCCAGCGCTTGGCCATGGCCAGATCGCGTCCGGTGATGAGGTCGCGAGGCCCAGCTTCAACTGCTCGTGGGGATGGGCCGCGACCCGGTGACGGGCGCGCCGCTGGGCCGCGCTTACCCGGTGTACAAGAGCGTGGCGCAACGGGTCGAGGACCGCACCGCAGCCCTCGACCCTCGCCTTGATCCGGTTGGACGTGCACGCGCAATCACTGCAATCGAAGCCGAGGAGACGGAGCGCGGGACGCGACGTGCGGTTGCAGGGTTCGACCTCACGTTTTCGATCCCGAAGTCCGCCAGCGTCTTGTGAGCCGTCGCTGATGCGGGCACACAATCCCTGATCGCCCAAGCCCACCACGACATGGTCGCCTACATGGAGCGCGAGGTTGCGGCCACCCGCACGGGCGCGACTGCTGGGGGCGGCGCCGTTGCCCAGGTCGACGTCATGGGCAACGTCGCTACCGCTTACGACCACTATGACTCGCGTGCCGGTGACCCGCACCTGCACACGCATGTCGTGATCAGCAACAAGGTCCAGACCGTCTTGGACGGGAAGTGGAGATCCCTGGACAGCCGTCCGATGCACGGGGCGACGGTGGCTCTTTCCGAGCTGCATGAGGCGGTCTTCGCCGATCACTCGACACGGATGCTCGGAGTCTCGTGGGAGTCGCGGGAGCGTGGCCGGGACCGAAACCGGGCGTGGGCGATCACCGGTGTCCCCGAAACGCTGGCTGCCGAGTTCTCCACCCGTGCACGCCATATCGATGAGGCAACCGACCGGCTCATCGACACCTACATGACCGAGCAGGGCGGCGCCCCTCGTCGGCTGTGATTATGAAGCTTCGCGCCCAGGCGACGCTCTCGACGCGTCCGGTGAAGACGGTGCACTCCCTGGCCGAGTTGACCGCAACGTGGCGCAACCGTGCGAGCGTCGTGCTGGGTGAGGATGCAACCGGCTGGGCGTGCCGGGTTGCAGTCAACGGGCAGCCGCTGTTGCTGTGCGCCGACGACATTCCCCTCGACATCGTCCGCAGGCTGGATGAGAGTGTCGTTGGGGCGGTGGGCGAGAAGCGGTCAACGTGGCGGCGCTGGAACCTCACCGCTGAGGCGGCCCGCCAGACCATGGACTACCGGTTCGCCACCACCCAGGACCGCGAGGCTGTCGTCGGCCTGGTGGTGGACGCTGCCGAGGCAGTATCGCTGCGGTTGACGCCCTTCGAGCTGGCCTCCAGCCCCGCCGTCTTCAGACGCCCTGATGCGTCGTCGGTGTTCCGGCCGAAGAACTCCACCGTCTACTCCTCCCACCAGCTCCTCGACGCCGAAGACCGGCTCCTGGATCGCAGCCGTGACACGACCGGGCCCACGACCGGCCTGGAGACGATGGAACGCATCACGCGACGCCCAGACACGGAGGGCCGCGTCCTGGGTGAGGATCAGGCTGAAGCGTTGGTGCGGATCGCGGTGTCTGGCCGCGTCCTGGACGTGCTGGTCGGCCCCGCCGGTGCCGGGAAGACCACCGCGATGAATGCCCTGCACCGCGCCTGGGAGACCGAGCACGGCAAAGGTTCCGTCGTGGGGTTGGCACCGTCGGCGGGTGCCGCCCAGGTACTGGCGGAGGATCTCGGGATCGCCACGGAGAACACGGCGAAATGGTGGCAGACCCACCAGACCACCGGCGCCACCTTCCACGCTGGTCAACTTGTCATAGTGGACGAAGCCTAGCTGGCAGGCACCCTGTCCCTTGACCGGATCACCGGCTTGGCGGCAGAGGCTGGGGCGAAGGTACTGCTGGTCGGCGACTATGCGCAGCTCCAGTCCGTCGACGCGGGCGGCGCCTTCGGGCTGCTCGCCCACGATCGGGGAGATACTCCCGAGCTGGTGGATGTCCACCGCTTCACCCACGCCTGGGAGAAGACCGCCTCCCTGGACCTGCGCCACGGCCGCACCGACGTCATGGACACCTACGATGCCCACGGCCGCATCCGCGACGGGGAGACCGAGCAGATCATCGACGACGCCTACACTGCCTGGCGCGCCGACCTGCTGGCGGGCAAGGCGACCGTACTGGTGTCGGATTCCAACGAGTCCGTCACGGCGTTGAACAACCGGGCCCGCACCGATCTCATCCTCGACGGCACTGTCCGCGGGCCCCGGCAAGTCGACCTGCACGACGGCACCCACGCGGCTACCGGCGACGTGGTCATCACACGCCGCAATGACCGGCGACTCCGGGCCGGGCGAGGCTGGGTCCGCAACGGCGACCGGTGGACCGTCATCAATGCCCGCGAGGATGGTTCCCTCACTCTCCAGCGAGCGGGAGCCAAGTGGGGTGCGCCGTGATCGTTCCAGCCGCCTACGTCGCTGAGACCGTCAAACTCGGGTATGCAGTCACCGCACATCGCGCCCAGGGCGTCACTACCGATACGTCGCATGTTGTTGTTACACCCACGACGACGCGAGAGAACTTCTACGTCGCCATGACCCGTGGCCGGGAAGCGAATCATGCCTATGTGGCCACGGAGCTGACCGACCACGACCACCAAGAAAGACATCCTGGCGACAACCCCGATGCCACCGCCCGGTCCGTTCTCTTCGGAGTTCTTCAACACGTTGGGGCCGAGCTATCGGCCCACCAAGCCATCACCGCCGAGCACGACCGCTGGGGCTCCATCAGCCAGCTCGCCGCCGAATACGAGACCGTCGCCCAAGAAGCACAAGCCGACCGCTGGCACACCCTCCTCGCCGTGTCTGGGCTTACCAGCGAGCAGGTCGAAGACATCCTCACCTCCGACGCCTCGGTGCCCTCTCGGCAGAACTGCGTAGTGCCGAGGCCAACCATTACGACCTTGACCAGTTGCTTCCGCGCCTGGTGCAGGTCCGGGGATTCGAGGATGCTGATGACATCGCCAGCGTTCTCCACGCCCGCGTCGCCCGTGCCACCGCTCGACCCGCCGGATCGGGCCGCACCCGCACCCGCACCCCACCACGCTTCATCGTCGGACTCATCCCGAACGCTGACGGCCCGATGGATGCCGAGATGCGCCAAGCATTGGAAGAGCGGCGCGACCTGATCGAGCAACGCGTCACTACACTCATCGACGGCGCGCTCACCGATCGTGAGCCGTGGACCATGCAGCTTGGCCTGATGCCTGTTGAAGAGAAGAAGCAGGGCACGTGGCTCAGGGCGGCCCGTACCGTCGTCGCCTACCGCGACCGCTACCAGATAACGGACGACCAGGCCCCGCTCGGACCAGACCCAGATAGCCAGAACGTGAAGCAGAGGATCGATGCCGCCCGCGCGCGAGCCGCGCTGGTACAAGCCCGCCGGATCGCCGACATGCACGTGCCTCCCGATGCTCAACCTCCCACCGCCACTATGCAGCGGGGGCTTGGGTTCTAGAGATGAGACCCGGGAAAGTCCTATGGAGGGGTGGTCTTGTCCTCTTATGGCACGGAAGTTGTCGGTGGCAGATGTCATGCTGATGGGGAAGGTTCCTCCTGTACGAGAAAGTTGGTGCGCCATGGCTCCGAACGGGCATGCCGTTGAACTCGCGAAACGGCTCGGAGCTCTTCCCGATCCGACCACGGAGGAGTTGGCTGACGGTATAGCTTTGTTCGCTGAGTTGGGTTGGGCGATGTGCCAACGCTGGCACCGAGCAGGAACCCTTCAGGTACTTGACATGATTCGTCACGGTGCTTCGGACAGCGAGGTAGATGAAGCGATCACAGAGTTGTGGAACAACGAGAACTCCACCTGGATCAAACATGCTGCTGCTCCAATGCGGACCTGGGCCAACTCGCATCAACCGCTCAAACAGATCATGTGGACTCGGGCAACTCTGATGGAGAAGGCAATCGCTCATCACTTTGCCGGTGCCTATGAGGCCTCGATTCCGATTATTAACGCTCAGATTGAGGGCTTAACGCGCGATCTGACTAATCAATCGTTCTTCTCCACAACGAACGAGGAGCCATATATGGATGACGAGACCTTGGCGGGCATGGATTCTAGTCTGCCCGCTGTGCGAAAGCTGTTCAGGGAACCCGTGCCGACCAGCGGGCATTATGGGAAGGTCTCTCGGCACGGGGTGCATCATGGCCGCGATCTTGCCTACGACACCCGTGCGAACTCCACTAAAGCCATCGTTCTGTTTATCGCCTTGGTCGAGTTTTTGCCCAAGCTCGCGGCCAACAAGAGTGACAGGCTCCGCCGCCGATCCGAGGGTAGGGTCGCGGGATCGAGAGAGTTGGATGAAAAGGGCCGACTCGTTGATGATCGGCATGTCCCGGAAGTGCAGAGCTTTGCTATCGCATTCGCCGGACAGTACGCGAACTCACTCCTGAATTTCCCTCGACGTGTATTCGACGCTAAACGTAGCCTGACTGAGCTGTCTAGCCGACACGGGCTCCATTCAAAGAGACTGACTCTGCGGGAAGATGACGAGGGCTGGATGTGGCAATACAAGCTCCCAGCGGGCCAGATTCTCGGCTATGCAGCACGTCCTAGCACAAGCACAAAGCGATTATTCCCTGACGTATGGCGGTGGGACGCCCCAGAAGCCCCGGCCGATTTTCCGTGGAGAAACGATCAAGACTGGCGCTCCGATGACGACGCGCCGCCTTTTCAACCAAACTGGGATCCAGAACCTCTCATATAGGTCCTGAGTTAGACCTCTTTAGTGCCCCGCGTGTTCGAGGTGTTCTTGATGACGGCAGGGATCGTATTCCTCATGCATCAGGGCTGCGCAACTGGTCGTCTGCTTGCTGAGCAATCCAACGCAACTGCGGGTGCTCTTGGATGATTTTTCTCTGCCGCTCAGCGGGTAGCCCCACTTCATTGAGTAGGTTCAGGATCACCACAGCGGTCGTCACGTCCACGATGGCGATCAGTTCCTCAAAGGAGTGCTTTGGGGTCAACCCTTGATGGGCCAGATCATTGCGCGCTCGCGTTGTCCGTTGTGCCCATCGGTCCACATCGGACACGAGCGACGACATCGCCTTCTGATCTGGGCGAGCCGCAAGAGCGTACAAGCGTTCACGCAGCGTCGGATCATTCCGAAGCGAGCCCTTGATGCGGTCCCGATGCTCCTGTGGCACGTGCTCCAGCATCGCTTCGCGCATCGGCTCGAACTCATCGGGTGGCATCGGATGCTCGTCGATCCTGAGACCTCGATGAAATACCTCTGCTGCACCAACCGCCATCAGCAAGTTGTTCTCGATGTATTGTGCTGGCGCGTAGCGGAGCCCGAGGGTCATGTTGAGGGCTGGTCGTAGCCGCTCATACACCTCGCACCACCGGGGAATGATCTCTTCAAAAGGAATATCGCCGCATGTGAAGAAAACATGGCGCTGATGGATGGCTTTCGCGTCGTGTGCTCCCACCTTCGAGGGCGAATAAATCACATCGACGTCCCTGTCCCGGAGCACTTTCGTGGACGGTGAGTCCACACCTCCCACGGCGAGCTTCAGCCGCAGCCAGATGACACCCGCCGCGCGATGGGTAGCGAGTGCAATCAAATCCTGCACCAGTCGAGCGAAGTCCTTCGCATCCTCTACCGAGCACGCCTCGGCTGGATCGACTCGCACAAAGGTGGTGTCGCGAACCCTCCCGACTGTTCCTCCGCGCCGCCGATCGAAGAAAGGCAATGTATGGCGGTGACCAAGAGTGAACTTTGTTCCGTCCACAACGACCGATTGCGCCGGGACGGGCTTCACCGAAATAGTGCCACTACCGTCAGGACGCCCATCAGGAGCGCCTAGAACCGCCTCGAAAATGGATGATGCTCTCCAATGCCCAAGGTCCTCCACCGACACCTCAGCAGCGCGGAAGACGGCTTCGTCTTCGCTGGCGATGTGCGCTCCGATGAGGACGGTGATCGCCTCTACTGTCTGCGTGTCGGGAGTTTGGACGCGAGCACCAATGGTCCGTTTACTGTTGGTCGGATGACAACCGAGAAGAGTGATCTTTCGCTGCTCAGCAGCCCCGTGAATCACATCCCACGTCCTGCTTCCTTCATGGAACACCGTCATGCCGGGGGAAGGGCTCGACATAATGCGGTCCTCAAATGCGCCGATCAGAGTAAGTGAGAGACCGTCGTTGGAGTCATAGCGGAGCACGCCGGGTACCTGCTCCTCTGGGGCTTCGGGCAGCCACCACATACCTGCCCACTCGCCATTCTCATCAAGGTTCAGCGGATCATTGGCCATCATGCACATCCCGACTGTAGAGAGCACTCACAAGATCGCCCAATGGAAGCCGGGACGAGATGCCCCGCAGGGTCTCGGTCCCCGCCGCGTCCGAACACACCCAGCGTTGGCGATGCCCTTCTGTCCCACTCCAGCTTCCTCGCCCAGACAATCGATACTCCAGACTCGTCATCGTTGCTCACGGGCGACAGGCACTTGAACGAGTTCACACCACCGATCCTACCGAGTGGGAAGTATTCATCCTTGAAGAAAGAGACGATCAGAGTCGGCCATGGCCCAGTCTTGAGGGGTCTGCTTTACAGGCGGACCGTCAGGGTTCGGGGCAATGACGACCGAGACCAATCAGTGTCCGGTGCCCGCAGTGATTTTGGGGAGGCGAGTTCACGAATTCTGTCTGGGCGGAAGCCAGACCACATCTCGCCGTCGGCGGTCTCGACGATGGGTGCTCGCATCCATCCGGCTGCTTTGAGCCGGTCGAGGGCATCGGCGTTGGCACTCAGGTCGATCTCCGAGAATGGAATCTTGTACTTGTTCAGGGTGCGCTTGGTGGCGCTGCACTGTACGCAGTCCGGCTTCGTGTAGACGGTGACCGATCTCTCCGCCGCATGATCAGCGTTCTTCATGGTTGTCATCCCTGCGCCTATAGCCTCAGCACCGGGGGTTCGGACCTCCGGTTGCTTGGGAGAAGCTCGTTTGCTGTTGTTGGACGGGAATCCGATACAGCTCGGTCATTGAGCAGCTGGAGAACGTCGCTGGCCTGGGTCACCACCGATGCTGTCCCTTGCCGCAGCAGGTCGTTGGGTCCGTAGCTTGCTGCGCTGGTGATCGGGCCGGGCACCGCACCCACCCGTCGCCCAAGGGCCAGAGCCTCGTCGACGACGTTGCGCGCCCCCGAACGGGCAGCGGCTTCCACCATGACTGTTGCCCCCGAGAGCGCTGCCATGATCCGGTGCCGAGCAAGCAAGTTATGTCGCGTCGGTGGCGTTGCGGGCGGCACTTCGGAGGCCAACAGTCCCACATCGCCGATGGTATTGAGCATCGTGGTCTGCATTGAAGGATGACGAAGGTCGATCCCATTGCCCATCACCACGACAGCTTGGCCGCCGGAAGCCAGCGTTCCCCGATGAGCCGCGCCTTCGATTCCGTATGCTCCACCGCTTACGATGACTCGCTCTTCATCGGACAAGCGACTGGCGAGGTCGCTGGCGACGACTTCGCCGTAGCTGGTCGCTGCCCGCATCCCGGTGATCGTTACCCGATCCGACAACGACCCAGACAACAGCGAGGTAGCGCCTTTCGTCCAGAGGAGGTAGGGCTGGCGCGGGCCAAGATCACCCAGGCACGTCGGCCAGTGATCGTCAGAAGGAATCAGCGTGTTCATCCCGCGTTGCTGATATGCCTCCGCCGTGGCCAAAGTCCCCAAGTTCATGCGTGGAGCCAGGCGGGAACGCCACACGTCGGCCTCGGTTTCAACCAGCGTAGGCACACGCGCGTCGGACTCAAGTAGACGCAGCGTCTCCCGACCACCGACCCAATGCACCACTTTGCCGGTCGTCGGGTCGCCGGGATCAGCGATCATCGACAGCATGATCCGCGCGGTGCGCTCATCCCTCAATTGGTCTGCCATTGTGGCCATGGCCGGTTCCTCTCACTCGACGGTCACCGACCAGGTACGCAGCGTTGTCCTGCAAAGGGTTCCCTACGTCACACGCCAGGCGTACAGTAAAAGACGAGGCAGGCTCACCAATCTCCGGGGTCCCATCGGGATCGCCCCACACGGGGCACTCAACTCATAGCTGCCTCACCGGCGTACTTCGCCGCGCTATGACGAGGAGACTCCCGTGATCCACCTGCTAATCGCAGCCAGCGTCGCCATCAACGAGTACCTGCGCCGCTATATGCCCAGCAACATCATTCGAGATCGTGTGCGCACCCGAGATGGACTCAAATGGGGCGTTCCCGCCATGCTGCTAGCCATTCCTTACTTCGGTGTTGCCCTCTGGCTCACCACAATCATCGAAACCGGAGCATCCGGGTGGCTCAACGTCGCCGTCCTCATCTGCCTGTGGTCCGGTCTTAAAATGCTCTGGCTCGGCCCCATCAGCCTCGTCCTGCTCATCCGGTCCCGCGCCCACGAGTATGCTCAACACCGCCGTTCACGGACGAGCACGATATCTCGTCGCGCCACCGCACCAACGCTCGTGGGGTGAGATGATGGACATCACCAACTGGCCCAAATTGCGAAGTCTTGTGCGGATCAGGTGGCTGGGGCGAGTGGTAGGAGTCGGGTGCAGAGACCTTCCGTTTCCAGTTCTCAGCCACCGTGTACGGTGAGCCCACGACACTACCTGGCGGTCGGTGTGCCTTGGCTGTTGGGGCGGTAAGGTTATAGTCGCGGCAGGTGCCATCACAGCTAGGGCGCGTCCCCGGCTGCAAGGACGTCAATCGTGGTAGAGAGGAGGCATCGTGGCCATGATCGATTCGGCTTGGAAAGCTTGGTACCGAGCACAGCATGACCTTCGGTGCCGTGCTTCAGGTGAGACCTTCGAGAGTTACGCCACCACAGTGCTGGCGCGCCTGCATGCCGACTACCTGAATCCTGATCCTATGGGCAGCCTTGGCGACGGCGGCTGTGATGGACTTGCCGAGAATGGGACCATCCTCTACGCCTGCTATGGTCAGCGTGCCACAACGGGAGTTGATCAGAAGACTAAAGAGAAGCTGGAAGGTGACTTTGCAAGAGGGTGTGCCAACTGGGCGACCTTCACGACTTGGCGATTCGTGACCAATGCCCCATTTGGCCCGACCCCGGCTACCAGCTTGGTCACCTTGCGAAAGCAGCATGAACCCGGCACTGAACGCCCGCTGACTCTAGAGCTATGGAGGGCACCCGATGACTTGTGGTGGAAGGCCGTCAACACGCTGACACCAGCACAACTCGACGAGATTATTCCGGGAGTCCCGCATGCACAGGACGTGGAGCTTGTCGATCTAGTCGAACTCATCGAGTCGCTCACGGCGATCAATGGCGGAGGAGCTGACCGCCTTGATCCGATCCAGCCCGTTCCCTCAACCAAGATGGACTTCAACCAACTCCCAGAAACCACGAGGGCGGAGTTCAACGAGGGAAGACTCTTGTCGCCTCGTATCGACAGGTGGTTCACAGAGCAGGCTGATCCGTCTCTGCGTGACGAGAAGGCACAGCGCTTCCGCGCGATTTATCAGGAAGCACGGCAGACCACGACGGACGTGCGCGAGATCGTGAGATACATATACGGCGCGCTGGGTGGTCAAGACTTTGATATGTCCGCGAAACGTGCCAACGCGGTATACGCCGTGACTGCGTACTTCTTTGACTCATGTGACATCTTCGAAGAACCACCTTCGGACTATGCTGGGGGTGAATCTCGCGATGTTGCTTCCAACTAAGGGGATCGGCCCTGAACGTGCCCTGTTGACGGTTGGCGCAACGCTGTTGTCCCTACTAGGCTCATCACCTACCACTGTGTCTGGGCTATGGGAGAGGTTTTCAAAAGACGCGAGATCGGCCGACGATCCTGGCACAATCACATTTGACTGGTTTGCTATGGCGTTGTCTATGTTGTTCGCTGTGCACGCGGTCACATGGAATGCATCTGGCCAGTTGGTGAGGTGCCATGTTTCTGCATGACCTCGGCGCTTCAGATAGCCGTTTCAAGAAACTGAGTTTTCATGAAGGCATGAATATTCTGCTGGCGGATAAGACAGCGGAGTCAAAGCTCGGAGATAGCCGAAATGGAGCAGGCAAAACCAGCTTCGTCCGCATCCTTCGCTACCTGCTTGGTGGAAACATCGATGACAGTCTCAAATCCAGCGAGCTTAGTCAGTTCTCTTTTTGGGCTGACCTGGAGATGGATGACACCACCAACACGTGTCGGATCCAACGCCCAGTGTCGCCGCGCACGAAGGTGCAGATTGATGGCGTGGTCGCCAACACTGACGAGTGGAAGTCGGATGTCGCTCGGCTTTTTCATCTCCCTGAGGACACGACTCGCCCCACAGTTGGCCAACTCGTTGGCCAACTCGTTCGAGATTATTTCTCTGATCCACTCAAGACGTATGCTGTAGAGTCTTCTTGGGAATCAGGAACAAGAATCGGATACCTTCTAGGATTCTCACCCGAAATCCTCACTAAAGCTGGAGAAGTTGCCGCTCTAGAGAAGAATCGCAAGGCACTTAAGAAGGCAATCTCCGATGGTGCCCTTGGGTCAATGACGCTAAACGAGGCAGAACTCCGCGCACGTCTCGCTCAGACACGGCAGCGCAGATCGCGCCTCGAATCAAACCTGTCGGGGTTCCGTATCGATGAGCAGTACGCTGAGCACCAGACCGAAGCTGACAGTCTCACCCATGCCATCAGGGACCTAAATGACGAGGGTCTGGTGCTGGAGCAGCGAAAGCGCGACCTGGAACTCGCTATGCGAGAAGAAAGCCCGACGGCTTCAAACGCTGAGGTAACAAAGCATCTGGAATCGATGTATGCCGAGATCGGCATTATTCTACCTGATGCCGTCGCACGGCGATTTGACGAGGTGTCAGACTTCCACTCGTCCGTGGTGCGCAATCGCCAGATGTATCTTCAGTCTGAACTGGCGTCTGTCGCCGACAGACTCGGGGCAGTTCAGAATGAGCGTCGAGCGCTGGACCAGCGTCGAGCCACTGTGATGAACCTGCTGAATGACTCCATGGCACTTGAGACCTTCCGCACCGCCGAGCGGGAGCTTGCCGAATTAGATGCCGTCATTGCGGACCTGGAACGGCGGCTAGAGCTTGCACAGTCAGTGAGTGACACGGGGCTTCGCCTTCGTTCGATGATGACGGAGGCGGAAGCCAGCGTGCGAACCGAAATCGCCGAACGCGAGACGCCTCTCGAAGAAGCTATTGGCCTATTCCAGCAGCTTGGCGCGGAGATATACGACGACCGCGAGGTGTCTTTACTCATAGAAGCCACAAATAAGGGCGTCCTCAAAGTTGTCCCAAAGATTGATGGCGACGCATCGGCTGGCATCCTAGGCGTGAAGACCTTCCTTCTCGATATTGTCTGCATTGTGATGGCCATCAAAGCTGGCCGTGCTCCTCGGATTCTCGTACACGATAGCCTTTTGTTCGATTCGATGGACGACAGGCAAGTTGCCTCCTGCCTCAACATCGGAGCACGTCTCGCTGACAGCGTCGGATTCCAGTACATTGTCACACTCAACTCCGACCGCCTCACAGCTGCCGAAGCTGAAGGGTTCGACCGACGCGAGTACGTTATCGATCCAGTCTTGACAGACGCTGGTGAAGACGGTGGACTCTTTGGCTTCCGCTTCCAGTAGTGGCAACTCAGGTGACGCGAAGATAGAAGACAGGCAGGATAAGCGACAAAGGTTCTCAGTACTCGCTGCCGAAGTTCACTCCCGCTTCAACAAGATGGACACGAACCGTCTTCCGGTTCACGCCCATCGCTCGCCCGATGGCTCGTATCGACATTCCTTCCTGATGAAGCCGCACGGCCTCTGCGGCTTCCTCGACACCGAGCCCGGTTGGTCGTCTCGTCACACCACGACGCGTCAGATGCGCAGAGACCGTCGCGCGATGGATGTCATAGGCGTCCGCAAGTTCGTTGACGGTTGCGCCCGCGAGGTAGTCCTCAACGAGCCTGGTCACCTCGGCGGCAGTGAGAAAAGTTTGAAGAGTTCCAACTCTCCGCACGACCTCGCCCCGAGAGTCCCGAATCAGGGTGGTTCCAGGGCGTTGCGAGGTGCGGTAGACGCCTCGTTTCCACCGTGTTATCAACGTTTTGAGCCGTGGGACAAAGTTTGCGAAATGACGCGTCTTCCACCCCACTAGAAACGGCGGGTCACCGCCGTTTTCTTGTATCTCCTCAAAATGTCGACTACAGCTTCGGCCATGAAATCAAGATTTGTGGTCCAACATGGTCGAGCCACGTCGAAACCGGTGGATACCTTCCTGTTGATTGTGCCGCACTTTCCCTTCGGTTAAGCTGCGCTTTCCCGTCGATTGAGCCGCGTCGAAATCAGGAGCTGATGCCCCCTTCCGGCGGTGCGTACCCAACCGATGGACTCACGTTTTTCCGGTTGAGCAGCCCCAATGTCCCAATGCCGTAATGACGTCATTGCGAATCGTCCTCGGGGACGTCGACAGTTATGAGTTTGACGCCATGGATGTGCGCTTCGGCGGCCACCCCATCGGGGCAATCACTCGTGGTGATAAGGGTGTCGAGATCGGCGATGTCTGCAAAGCGGTGGGCTGAGGTGCGGGCGAACTTGTCGGCGGTGGCAACCAAGACGGTGTGGCGCGTGGATGCGAAGATGGCTCTTTTGACCTGGCTCTCTCCCCAGTCGGCAACGGTGAGACCGTTGTCCGGGTGGGCGGCGCAGGAGCCAAGGAATGCGTAATCGAAGCGCATCTGACTGATGGTCCTCTCGGCGCTGGCGGCGGTGAACGAAAGATCGCCATCGCTGATAGGACCCCCGGGAACGATGACCTGGTTGCCGGGTTTGGATGCCAGAACAGCAGCCGCATGGAGGGAGAGGGCAAGCGCAGTTATGCCCAGGCTCGCTAGTTCTTGAGCGACGGCTAGGACAGTGGTGCCATTATCGATCAGAACGGCATCGCCGGGCTTCACAACGCCCGCGGCCGCCTCACCGAGGACCCTCTTCGTTGTTGCGTGCTCGGCTTGCCGCAGCTCGAAAGGGTACCTGGCGCCACGAGATGGCAGAGGTGCGGCGCCACCACGGACCCGTAGCAGTGCTCCCCGGTCTGAAAGTTCGTTTAAGTCGCGGCGAATAGTGATCGCGGATGCTCCGGTCAAAGAGGCGAGGTCTTCGACACTTCGTGGTCCCGCCTCAACCGTTCTTATGATCGTTTTGTGTCTTTGTGATCGTTGCATGTGATCATTATGGATCATACGATGCGAGCGTGGAAGCAAGTTGTGGTAGGACGCGAACTTTGGTGATCAATGGCGGAGTGTTTCGCGAGCGATCGCGCAGTCTTCATGTCACTGTGCCTGACTGCTATCCGGGCTGGTCGCCAAGCGATTACCGCCACTAGATATGGCTACGTCTGCCTCGGCAGCACCTTGATCGCTATGCGCCATGCCGATTGCGTCCGCCGTGAGTTTCCGGACGCCCCTTCGATTGGAGATATTATGACAGACCATAGAAATGACGGCGACATGCGGGATATCAGCTGGCACAGCTACCTGGCCAAACTGAAGAGATGGTTCGAACGGTTCGTCGATAGAGCCATTCAGAAGGGCGAAGCAGATGGAGAGTGGTGGATACTCGATGATCCTGAACAATGACCTGCCCTATGCTGGATCTGCGTCCGCTTTGATGGGATGGGCGAAGGTTCTCCTTCGAGGTCATCGCCCCTTCAGGACGCGTCGCGGTCCAGCAGCTCCATGAAGGTCGATATGAACTGTTCTGCACTGGTACCGCCGGCGATGAGTTTGTCGACCAAGGTGCCTTCCGCCAAGAAGTGCGTGATTTCGTCCAGCACGTCGCGGAAGGTCCTGCGGCCGTCCGGGCTGAGTGCGAACAAGAGGACGAGGTGAACCCGATCTGCGCCCCACTGCACGCCGTCGTTGCAGACAAGCGCCGCAATAGCGGTGCCGTTCGCGTCCATTCGCATGGAGTGCGGGATGGCGAAGTCTCCTCCGAACGCGGTGGAGGAGGCGCGCTCGCGATCCATCACGTCGTCGTAGAAGTGATCCCCCGTGTAACCGGCTTGAAGAAGCCGATCGGTCAGCTTCCTCAGCGCCTCTTCCTGCGTTAACGGGGCTTCGTGGCGGATGAAGAGGTCAGGATCGAGCAGTGTGGAAAGTGCCGTACGGATTCGACGTCGAACCGCCTTGTCACGTTCGGCCCGAACACTTTGTGCAACGTGGTCCAGATCTCCGCGTGAAGGCAGCGGGTGGACGAGGACGACACGGGCAGAAGCAGGGCCCGCGGGCGGGACGGTGGAGATGATGATGTCGGATGAGACCGATCCGAAATCGAAATCGATGCCCTGCGCAACCTGCTCGATGGCACCGACTCCCTTGACCGCTCTGCGAATCTGGTCGACCAGCTGGCTACCGACATCGTAATAGCGTGGGACGACGACCGTGATAGTGACCAGATCGCGCTCTTCGAGCGACGGCATCAGCTGCATTCCAAGGTGCAGCGCCAGGTAATCCAATTCGACAGGATCAATCTGGATACCGCAGCGCTCCTCGAGCGAGGAGGCAAAGCTCAGGGCGAAGTCATGAAGCAACGGATGGGAGCTCTTGAAGCCGACACCGAGCGGCGGAGGGAGCGGCGAACCGGCGGCCGAACGCAATAGCAGGCCCTGAACGTGCAACGCCATGTTGAGTGATCCCTTGGGAGAGGTCGCACCGATCGAGAAGTCCTGCGCGAGTTGGTTCAACAGCTCCTCCGTCATCCGGGCCACTTCTGGAGCGACGGGAGAGGCAGAATCGGCGACTAGCACCCCCGAGATACCTCGGACCACCAATAGGTCGCGCAGGCTCCGCTGCTCGGCCGGAGCCAGGTGAACTCCGCACACGTCCAGGACAGCCTGAGCACACGCGGAGACGAGGGAGTCCAGGACGTCGTCGTCGGGTGTTATTTGCGTGGGAGCCACCGCAGTTTCTTCTGAGTCAAACCCTGCACCACTTGACCCGACCCGGATATCCAGGCCGGGAAGTTCTGGCGAGGTCTGGTCCTCGCTCAGAGGGTGACCGCGCTGTGTACGGTCAATGGCGACGGCGGTGTGGAGCACGATGCTGGCCAGCGCGTACTCGGTCAACTCGGTGCCGTGTTCGCGAAAGACCTTTTCGAGTGCGCTACGCAAGCCTGCGATGTCGATATCGTGGAATTCTGAGACCATAGCGGACCATGTGCTGGGACCAAGCTCCTTCGAGGACCCATACAGGAACTGGCGCATGAGGCGGCGCCGCGATCCCTCGCTTCCCGCAAGTCGGATCGTGTCTTTTTCTCGTTCGATCCGAAGGTCATACTGCTTCAGCATCTGACGCGCCCGGCCAAGATCCGTCTCAATGGTCGAGTCACTGACGAACAGCGCCTCTGCCAGGTCATGAACGTTGATCGGAGCGTCGGAGGAAACGAGAGTCGTGCAGATACTGGCCAGCCGCTTCTCCGGGGTGTGGGGCTCATGGGACACCTGACCAAGGCCGCGGTTGAGGTCGAGCGAGTAGCCGTGCGGCGATGAGACGACCGGCAGGCCATCCCGACGCAGATCGTGAATGAGCGTTCGAACAGTCCGACTTGAGACCATCAGGCGCGACGCCAGTGTCTTGCCTGTGAGGGGCTTATTCGCTCTCGTCAGAATGTCCAGGAGCGCGTCCTGACGCGAGGGACTCATACGGACCCTTTGGATAGCACGAGATGCCCGGATTCGCTCATTTTTCCACTGCCGCCCTCCGTGTCGATCAAACACGCCCTTGCGTTCTGCGAGGTCATTGGCCCGCTGCCGACGCCGTAACTCTATCGACGCCAGCAAAAGTTCAACACTAGTCCTGCTTCCTCCAGCTAGGAAGCTTCCGGGCTCTCGCGCCTATCACCGCAAGATCGACCCGGACCCGAGGGCGCTACTTGCGCCGTGACGCAGTACGAGGTTTCGCGGATTGGAGTGCACGGCTGAGGAGTGCACGGCTGAGGAGTGCACGGCTGAGGAGTGCACGGCTGAGGAGTGCACGGCCGATTGGAGTGTGCGGCGGATTGGAGTGCACGGAAGCCGGCTTCCTACTAGGAGGAAGGTAATCCGATGGTGCGAGGCGGCGGCCAAGCCGTACCTTTACTGTGAGCTGGCGAGGCTGTCAGATTTCCGCGCGTCATGGAACCAAAACGCGTGTCACAGGTGCGACCGAAGGGGACAGCATGTCCGACTCAAGCGACTACGAAGTCGCATTCCAGATCATCAGCACGGCAGGGAACGCGAAATCGGATTCGATGATCGCGATCCGCGAGGCCCGCGCCGGTGACTTCACTGCCGCCAAGGAGGCACTCGAGCGGGCCGATGAATCACTGCACGAGGCTCACCGTGCCCAGACCAAGCTGCTGACCGAGGAAGCTCGTGGCAACAAGGTCAAGCTCAACATCATCCTTATTCACGCCCAGGATCACCTCATGGGATCGATCCTGCTACGCGACCTTGCCGAGGAGTTCATCGAGATTCACAAGGCGCTACAAGACAAAAAGGAGGACTGATCATGAAACGACAGTTCCCGGAGGACTTCCTATGGGGAGCCTCATGTTCGGCGCACCAAACCGAGGGTGCGTGGGACGAGGATGGAAAGGGCCTGACCGTTCAGGACACTAGGCCTCGCGACAATCACGAGATCGCTGACTTCACGTCGGCTGTGGACTTCTACCACCGCTATCGCGAGGACATCGCGTTGCTGGCTGAGATGGGAGCGAAGATATTCCGCTTCTCGATCTCATGGGCGCGCATCCTGCCCGCCGGAACGGGGGAGATCAACCAAGCAGGCCTGGATCACTACAATGACGTGATCAATACGTGCCTTGAGTTCGGCGTCGAACCAATGATCACCCTGTACCACTTCGATCTGCCGCAGGCGCTGCAGGACCGGGGCGGTTGGGATTCACGCGAGATAGTCGAGGCCTTCGCCGAGTATTCGCGCATCGTCTTCGAGGCCTACGGCGACCGGGTGCAGCGCTGGCTCACCATCAACGAACCCAACATCATGCTCCTCGTCGACAAGAAGATCCTCGGTGTAGAGATTCCTCTTGAGCGGAAGTATCAGCAGTTCCACCACCTGATGATCGCGGAGAAGAAGGCGTTCAAACTGTGTCACGAACTGGTGCCCGGCGGCCAGATCGGCCCCGTCCCGAACATCTCGATCGTCTACCCGGCATCCTCCAAGCCCAAGGACTACCGCGCCTCGCTGTACTTCAACGCGATCCGCAACTGGGCGTACTTGGATTTCTCGTGCCGCGGCGTCTACAACCCGCTCCTTCTCAACTACTTGAAGCAGAAGGGCCTGACCATCGATGTCACGGATGAAGATCGGGAGCTCATGGCGAACGAGAAGCCGGACTTCGTCGCAATGAACTACTACACCTCGGTGACTGTCGAGTATCCCGAGAATGCGGAGAACATGACGGACGGCATCAGCGATCAGCAGTCTGAGGACATCATGGATGCCGGGTTCTTCAAGGGCTTCACCAACCCTAACCTGAGCAAGACCGAGTTCGCATGGACGATCGATCCGGACGGCATGCTCAACACGCTCTTGGCGATCGAGGATCGGTACTCGATACCGATCGTGATCACGGAGAACGGCCTAGGCGCGTACGACGAACTGACGCCCGAAGGCACGATCGAGGACGACTACCGCATCGACTACTATCGCAAGCACCTCACCAAGTGCCAGGAAGCGATCGAGGCGGGTGTGCAGCTGATCGGATACAGCCCGTGGTCGGCCATGGACCTCATCAGCGTCCATGAGGGGATCCGCAAGCGGTATGGGTTCCTTTTTGTTGACCGAGACGAGAAGGATGCGAAGGAAATGGCTCGCTATCCCAAGAAGAGCTACTACTGGTACCAGAACGTCATCGCTGACAATGCGGTCGACGACGGAGAGGAGTAGTCACTTACGATGGAAAAGATATTCGCTCTCCTAGAGAATCATCTGATGGGGCCACTCAGCAAGGTGGCCAACACTCGGATCATCCGAGCTCTGATGAACGCCGGTCTCGCGACCGTCCCCTTCACGATCGTCAGCTCGATCTTCCTGCTGATCAACAACCTTCCGATGATCATCCCGCCGTTGGCGGAGTTCTTCGAGAACACGATCCTCAACTACTCGGACCTGTACTCCGTGGGCAATACGATGGCCCTCGGCTCGATCGCCATCTACTACGTGCTCGCATTCGCCTACTACTTGACGACCGAGTACAAAGAAGACGTACCCAAGATGGACCAGTTCACCGGTACCATCCTGGCGCTGTACGCCTTCCTGATGACGGTTGTCCAGGTCCGCTTCGAGGATGGCAAGGCCGTATTGTTCGCCGAAGAGAGCGAAAACGGCATCGTCTATAACGGCATCGGACTAGGCAATTGGATCACCCGTTTCGGCGGTACCGGCATCTTCATCGGTATCGTGGTCACTTTCCTGGCGATTCGCCTGTACCGCTGGTGTGTCAAGAACAACATCACGATCAAGATGCCCGCGGGTGTTCCGGCCGGTGTCTCCCGTGCTTTCGCCTCGCTGCTGCCCGCCATCTTCATCGCGTTCATGATGATTGCGATCAACGGTGTCCTCGCGATCTTCGGCACGGATATCCACGGTCTGCTCTCCAGACCATTCGCATTCGTGCAGCATCTGACGGGAAGCCTCGGCGGCATGATCGTCATCATGTTGCTGGTCCACCTGCTCTGGATCATCGGTGTTCACGGCACCTCGATCGTGATCAACTCCTTCGTCAACCCGATCCTGTTGGTCGCGCTCACCGAGAACATGGAGGGCGGCACGAATATCTTCGCGGGCGACTTCAAGAACATGTTCGTCTTCATCGGCGGTGCGGGTGCCACGCTCGGCTTGGTGATCTGTATGTTGATCTGGGCCAAGTCCGCTCAGCTCAAGACGCTGTCGAGGGCCGGCGCTCTGCCGTCGCTGTTCAACATCAATGAGCCGATCATCTTCGGCGCCCCGATTGTCTACAACCCCTACCTGGCGATCCCGTTCGTCGTCGTACCACTGATCACGACGTGCACAACGTACTTCGCGATCAGCTGGGGCCTCGTCGACAAGGTCGTCGCTGCGATCCCGTGGATTTCGCCCGTCGGCGTCGGCGGGTTCCTGGGAACCGGTGGCGGATTCACAGCCATACTCTTGGCTCTGCTGAACCTCGCGATCTCCATGATTTGCTACTTCCCGTTCATGAAGATGTACGACTCGAAGTTGTACGCCCAGGAGCAGGAGACGGCAAGGCTGGAAGAAGAGGCGGCAAAGGCCGCGACAACTGACTAGACCGATGGCTGCGGGGTTGCTTTAGTGCAGCCCCGCAACCAAACTTTGATGCGAACCAGAAATTGAAGGAGAAGAACATGAAAGTACTACTCATCTGCTCAGCGGGCATGTCCACCAGCATGCTCGTGAACAACATGCTCAAGGTTGCGGAGCCGGGCGACGTCGTCGAGGCCCTCCCATTCGGCGAGTTGGAGGCGAAGATCGACGATTACGACGTCATCCTGCTGGGTCCTCAGATCCGTTTCAAGCTCGACGAGGTCAAGAAGACCGCTGCGGAGCACGGCAAGCCGGCCGATGTCATCGACATGCGGGTCTACGGGATGATGAATGGCGAGGCGGCCATGAAGCAGGCGCGCGAGCTACTGGGAAAGTAGCCCGTGGGAGGGGGGAGCTTTTCGGCTGGGCCTGTGTCTGACGGCTTAGCCTGTCTGCCGGTCGAGTCTGACTGATGGCTTAGCCTGTCTGCCTGCTGGGCCTGGCCGCCAAGACGAAACTCCATTCGCTCTCAAACCCCAGTCTCTTTAGAGATGAGTGCCCCGGTCCGGGTTTTCACAATCCGAACCGGGGCATTTGCATGCTCTCTCCTTTGGGAAACAAGGTCCGGCTGCAATCTTGGCGAACGCGGTGCCCTGTTCGGTGGCCGAGTAGATACCGAGCACGAGTAGGCCAGCAGTCCGGCATGCAGGCCAACAATCGGGTCTTCGATGGGGCTCGTGGGAGAGTGAGATATTTCCAAGTGAATCCGAGATCGGCGTGCACTTAGCAGCGTGCACTCAGCAGCGTGGGCCCAAGGGCCTCACTTCCTCGGAGCAATACTCCGTAGCATTATTACTAGCCGATGACGCTATTGCCAACCGCCGGATTTATTTGATTCTTTTTCGCGACCTTCGTTCTTCAGTTGATCGACGACGACGAGGGCCTTACCCGGTCTTTTGCGAGCTTGCGGAAGTGCCTGGGTCCCTTCCCCGAATCTGATACCCCTGAGACCAAGATTCTGGTCGACATTTTCCTCTCAGGGCTCGTCGCCCCGATGAGACATTCGGAAGCGGTACACATGAGCGACGCGGTGATCCGTGAAGCAATCGTCGATAGTGGTCGCGCGCTCATCAGGGGTGAGGCAATCGCCCTGTGTTCGTGCGGCTCCTGATCCTTTCCACCACATAGCTGAATGAGAAACACACCGAACAAGAGATGCGAGGAACGATGATGGAGAAAGAAGTACTTGTCATTGGGGGAAACGGCCTACTTGGATTGCATTCGGTCCAGGTTCTCCTGAACCGGGGATACAAGGTGAGCTCATTGGCGTTACCGCCAAAGCCCGGTCAGGCGTCCCTTCCCGATGAAGTCGATGCCCATTGGGCCGGCCTGGAAGATATGAGTGACGACCAGGTACGTGATTTGCTCCGTGGGAGATACGCCGTCTTCTTCGCCATCGGTCAGGATGAGCGCACGGTTCCGCCAGCTCCGGCCTCCGAATTCTTCTACAAGGCCAATGTACTGCCTACGCAAAGGGTTGCGCGCTTGGCTCGTGAATGCGGCGTTGAGAAGTTCGTCCTCTTCGGGTCCTACACCGCCGAGTTCGCCGATCGCTGGCCTGATCTGGATTATCGAGGCCGCAACGGCTACCCGCGTACCCGCCTGCTCCAGGAAGAGGTGGCGATCATGGAGGGCGGCCCGGAAATGGATGTGACTGTCCTCCGCCTTCCCTACCTTTTTGGATTGGTTGAGGGGCAGCGCCCGCTGTGGCAGTTCGTCATCGACCAGGTCCGCACGCAGGAGAATCCGGCGGTGCTCCCGGGGTCCACATCCTCGGCAACAGCGCGTCAGGTAGGGCAGGCCGCTGTGGGAGCGATGGAGAATGGTGCCCACGGCACAAAGTACCCGCTGAACACCTACAACCTTTCCTACCTGGAGCTTTACCGGCTCGCCTGCCAGGCAATCGGCAAGGATCCAGACTCGGTCGTGGTGGTTCTGCTGGAATCCGTCATGCCCACCTACGAAGAGCTCCAGCGCCAAACTGACGAGGCCGGGGTGGAGCATGGCATTCATCTCCCGGATACCGCACGATTCCAGGCGCGCGACGCCGTCAGCGATTTCGAGGCCGGGGCCGAACTTGGCCTCGAAGACGACGATGTTGTCGCAGCCATCCGCGAGACTTTCGCCTGGTGCGTCAACAATCCGGCGAACTAGCCTGATCCGGGATGGTGGCGTCGTGGGGCGCTTCCGTGGGCTCGGCAGGCTAGCCTGGTGCAGGTGCCCGCAGCGCCATCGTTGTATTTGGTTGGGGGGCCAGGCCACGTCTCGAGAGCAGAAATCCACCGCTTATTCTATAGTCTTCTTCCTTCCGGCAAGCAGCATCGTTTCCTCGAGCGTCGCCACGCCCTCCGTGACGGTTGTGCGATCCGCCAGCGGAGCGATCACGGCTCTGATCTCGTCTGGGTCTGCGCCGGGCAGGCGGAGGGTTCGGCCGTCGAGAATCGCTGGAATACCTGCATCTTGCAGCAGTGTGAAGGCCTTCTCCCAGTCCTCGGCTCGGACAATCAGCGAGGTGTGGCCGGCGGTGATCGCAGATACCGTGCCCGCTGCCGTGAACTTTCCGGAACTGAGGATGACGAGACGATCGCATTGTGCCGCTTCCTGCATGTAGTGGGTGGTCACGAGGACGCCCATTCCTCGGTCCGCCTGTGCGCGCAGGTCTCGCCAGAGCCGGGCTCGAGTGAGTGCGTCCATGCCCGAGGTCGGCTCATCTAGCACGAGCAGCTCAGGTAGATGGTTGGACGCCGCGAGGTAGGCCAGGATGCGTTTGGTGCCCAGAGGCAGCGAGGCGATCGGAACGCGGCCAAATCTGAGTGCGAACTTCTGAGCTCTTTCGTTGACGGGCACGCCGTACACGGACGCCGCGAATTTCAGATTCTCGATGGCGGAAAGCGCCGGATATAGGCCAAGACCTTGGGCGACGTAACCGATGCGCCGTCGATTATCGAGAGAAGGTTGTGCACCGAAAAGTGTCGCGCTGCCTTCCGTGGGAGTTTCCAGACCGAGCAATATACGCATGAGCGTGGTCTTCCCAGCGCCGTTTCCGCCCAGCAGTCCTACGACCTCCCCGGGGCCGACTTCCAGCGAGACGCCATCCAGAGCTGTGAACGAACCGTAGGTGCGAGTGACATCCTCCGCTCGTACAAGCAGTGCACCGCGATCGTCTCGTTTGTTCTGAGTGTCTCGTTCGCGGAGAGCAGTTGAAGTGTCTGATTCACTCCCTTCGCCTTCACTCCCTTCGCCGTTGATCGATGAAGTGAAGCCTGTATCGAGGGCGTCGTTGACTTCGGCGAAAGTCTCTTGGCGTGATCGTCCTCGTTTGCCGGACTTGTCCGTGTGGTTTGCACCCGGGTAGCTGTTTTCGTTGAGTAGCAGAGCAATGCTGGTGTTTTCCAGATCGCCGGGTGCAGGCTCGAATCCTCTTGGAGCCTTGCCCTCAGGTGATTCCTCCCAGCGATAGATGGTGTTTCCGCGACGCCACACATTTCGAGATGCGAGTTCGTTCCGGGCCTTCGCGAGAGATACGGGCGCTTGCCATACCCTGCCGGGGGTGTGCGCAATGACGTCGTCCGGTGTGCCGGAGGCCAAGAGGTTCCCCTCGCCGAGGAGGAAAAGCGCGGTGGCGCGTTCGGCTTCGTCAAGATATGTGGTGGCGAATACGACGGTCGCCCCGTTAGCGGCAGTCGCAGCTATCAGGCTCCACAGCTCGGCCCGACTGATCGGGTCGACGCCGGTGGTCGGCTCATCCAGTAATACCAGGTCCGGCTGGTGCAGCGTAGCGAGGACGACGCCGAGTTTTTGCCGCATACCGCCGGAGAGTTTCCCCGCAAGCCGATCGACGACGTCGTCGAGCCCCGCCCGCTTCAAAAGCTCATCCGCGCGTGCCTGGGTTTGCGTGGCGGTGAGACCGTAGACCCGGCCAACGAATTCGATGTTCTCGGCGACGGAGAGGTTGCGCCACACTCCGGAGTCGGCAGGTTGGTAGCCGATATGGCCGCGGCTGGTCGGCATCCCGTGGCTAGTGCCGCTATGCAGGGCGAGCCGACCGGAGAGCAGCCTCAGCAGCGTCGACTTTCCTGCACCGTCCCCACCGATGAGCGCGGTGATTGTACCCGGTGCAAAGGTGCCGGAGAACTCGCGTAGGGCGAGCTGCTTGCCGAACCGCACGGTGGCGCGGTCGAGCGCGAGATTTTCGGTGGCCATCAGCGAGCACCTCCGTGGGTGAGGGAACGCCTCATCCGTGCGGTTGCGGCGCCGAAGGCTGCCACGGCCAGCACTGAAAGGATCAACAATGGCAGCCACAGGCTGTCCAGCCCTGCACCGCGAAGCATGACGCCCTGGGCGGTCTCGCGGAACCAGGTCAGCGGGAGGATATAGCCGATCCATCGCACGCCGATCGGCATCGAGTCCAGCGGGAAGATCAATCCGGACAACAGCACCTGTGGAACGACGAAGAGGATCGCCATTTGAATCGCTTGCCCGGTGTTCTGGGAGACGGAGGAGATCAGTACACCGATTCCCAACACGACGAATAGGAAGATGACCGCGGCAATGCTGAACAACCACAGGCTGCCGACGAATGGCACTCCGAACAGCCACACGCCCAGCGCGGTGACGACGGCCATGTCCAGCACCGCGAGCAGGAAGTACGGGGTGATCTTCCCGAGGATGATCGCTGAAGGGCGAAGTGGCATGACAGCCAGTTGCTCGAGAGTACCGGTTTCACGCTCGCGGACAAGGCCGATGCTTGTTATCAGAGCGCCGATGAACAACAGGATGAGGCCGATGAGTCCGGGTACCATCACCCATGAGGTCTTCAGTTCCGAATTGAACAGGGTGGTCACCCATCCGTCGGAGTCCAGCGTTGGGGATGAGATCTCCGGCAGGTCGGGTATCGAAAGGCCCTCCGGGGGAGTGGGGACGTTCGGTATTGGCCCGCCTGTGGCGAGGGCCTGTTGAAGAGCGGTCTGGAATTCGGCGAGCTCGTTGCCGAAAGCCTCTAGATCGGCCTCGGCTTGTTCGGTCTGCGCCAGGGACTCTTCGATCGAGGTTTGCACACCGGCGATGCGGTCCCGGACATCTTCGGCCGCCAACTGAACGAAGACGCCTTCTGCCGCCTGTGCGGTGAATACGCTGCTGCCGTCGATGTAGACACGGATTCGATCCGACAGTGGATCATCCGGGTCACCTGCCTGTTCGGCAACTATCACCGCATTGGACTCCTGATTGCGGAGAAGTCGTTCGGCATCCGCTTTTCCAAATGCGGGCTCGGTACGGACGATCTCCATCTCGTCGTCGACGACGTCGTACCCCTGGAGCTCGTCGGCGATCTGTCGGGCTTGAGGGCCGACGACGATAACCGATACGCGATCCACGGAGAAGTTCGCTGCGTAGCCGAAGATCACCAGTAACAACACCGGTAGGGCAACGAGCATCGCCACGGTTCGGCGGTCGCGCGCAAGCTCACGAAATTCCTTCACGATCAGGGCTCGCATCGCCCCACCTCCTTTTTCAACGCTTGGTGAAATTATCATACATTGAATTCATCGAACGATGAAATACTTGGCCCATTGATACACTGTCTGGCGAAGGATATAGAAGGGGATGCGTTGGTAGAGCGACGGAAAGGGGCGGATGCGACGATGGCTCGGGAGGCGTCAGCCGCACCGCGGCGAGGGCGTAGACCTGCGGGGCATGCAGGCCGGGAGCAGATTCTTGAGGCAGCATCCGCCCAGTTCGGAGAGTACGGATACCAGGCCACCACCATGCGCAAGATTGGGCAGGCCGCGGGCGTCGATGCGAAGCTCGTGCACTATTACTTCGGCACCAAGGAAGAACTCTTCGGCACTGTCATCGCAGAGACCTTTCGCGCTCGCGGTTTCCCGGGTCTTTTGTCCGAGACTCCCTCTGAAACGGGCGATTCCCCAGGTGTCCAGTACTTGCTGGCGGTGCTGACCGCGCTCGAGGACTCAGATGCGGGCCCGGCATTCATTGGCCTCGTTCGTGGTCTGGGCACCCACGAGGAATCCCGGAGCATTTTCCTCCGATTCGTCAACAAGGAGATCCTCGGCCGCATAGCGCCGCAGCTCGATACCGACCATCCGGAGGTGCGGATGGCTTTGGCGGGATCACAGCTGCTCGGGCTTGTGTTCGCCCGCTACATACTGAGGATCCCGCCGGTGGCGGAGCTCTCTATCCAAGAAGTGGCGCGAACGATCGGTCCGACGATCGACCGCTACATCCTGGGTGAGCTCGACTGGGATGGCGAGAGCTGAGGACGCGGCCCTGTCTAATCGGTTGGGCGAACAGGCAACGTGGCGGTCTTTGCCGGCGCGGCGCGGTGCATATCTTTCCCTATTCGGGAAGATAGAACCTCAGGAGCGCGAAAAGGCCCGTTTTACCGGTTTTGTGCACGCACTCGGCGGGGACGCCTCAATCAGTTCAGCGCGCCGAGTCGGTCTGGGCGGTGCGTACCTCGCGTCCTCATTCGTTTCGAATGCTGATGTCCTCATATTCGATGGAGGACATCTCATTTGGGGCTCTCACTTGTTGAGAGACTTTTCTAGCTGGCTCAATGCCGTGTGGCAAGCCCCTTACAGCGTGACGGAAGCCAATTCCGGGGATCTTGCCCTCGTCACGCTGGCCTTCTGACATACGGGAGCAAGAGGCACTCGCTGCTCATGTAGGATCGCGGGGAGGAGGAAACTTTGTCATGACACGTACCCCCCGTCATATTGCTTTCACTGAGGCGTTCAGCCCGGTGGAAGCGATCAGTCACGCTCCGCGATACGCGCAGATAATTGCCCAGGTCGAAGGGGCGGTTCGGCGCGGTGTACTCGTCGTCGGTGACTTCCTGCCCGGTGAGCGCAGCTTGTGCGACGGGTTCGGCGTGGCTCGTTCCACTTTGCGTCGAGCAATGGCCGAACTTGAGGTACGGGGAGTAGTATCGCGGACTCCTGGACGTGGTACCCGTATCGAGGGGACCGATACGGTGGACTACAGGCCCGGGACGGCATCCACACTGTTTGAGCTCATCGCCGCTACAGAACGACAGCCTCGATCCATCGTCAGTGTATTCGAGCGCCTCGATGTAGACGAGGACACTGCTAATTCGACCGGGTTTCCGGTGGGGAAGGAAGTGGTTCACATCGTCAGGGAACGTTACGCGAACGATCTACCCATCGCCTTGTTGGAGGACTACTTCGTGGCGGAGATGGCCCTGTTCGACCGCGAGGAGCTTCAGTCTGCCAGTATCGAGACGTTGTTGAATGCGAGAGGATTTATGACGGATCGCTCAGACTACGAATTGAGCGCAGTTCTCACCGATTCAAGCTCGAGTGATTTCATGGATTTGCCGATTGGGACGCCAGTCATACAGGAGAGTAGGAGCGCGCACCTGCACGGGGTTCTCTTGAATTTCGGTCGAAATACCTACCACCCTCTGAACTGCCGCCTTCGTGGTACCGATGGAAATTCCATCGGGCCCGACCTATAGGCGGGCGAGGCGATGAACCGCATGCGTTCGAGTCTCGGGGTCCGTCCGGCTACCTTCTGACCCGACTGCTTTTTGACCCGGACACTTTCCCACTCGGCAACTTTCTCGCCGGGCCACCTTGACGCTCGAAGAAGAGATTGTCGCGGCAGGGCCTGAGGTGGGTGGATGATCTATGAAGACCATCCACCCACCTTCTATTCCACGGCAACGGGAAGCATCGCGGGGTGATGATAGTGCCTGTAACCCGGGCCTTTCCGCATTCGCTGCGCGATAGCTGGGTATCCGTGGCTATCGGCTTGGCGATATCAGCCGATATTCGCGGTGCAGGAACCTCACGATGTCGCGGTGAATACTCGGCGGGGCGGTAAGGACGGTTCCGGTCTCCTCAACGTTGATCCGAGTTCCGTCCATCCGAGTGAAAGCCAAACCGACTTCCTGACAGATGACCATGGCGCCGGCGAAATCCCAGGAGTGAAGCCAGAGCAGGAGGCATGCTCCTGCTCGTCCTGATGCAACTTGAATCAGATCGATGGCGGCTGCGCCATAACAGCGCAGTCCGCGCGATTCATCGACAAGTTCGACGAAGCGGGGAACCGCTTCCAGTTCCCTGAGCTCCGCAACGTAGAGGATGTCTTTCCTTGATCGGTCGTCTTCGACCTTTGGGATTTCCACGCCGTTGACCCAAGCTCCGTGTCCGGAGATGGCGGTGTAGAGTTCGTCCCTTCCGACATCGAAGACAAGTCCGATAACTGGTTTTCCATCCCAGAAGAGCGCTAGTTCGATGGCGAAGTCGCGCTTGGCTTGAACGAAGTTCATCGTGCCGTCGATCGGGTCGAGGATCCATACCGGTCCCTTCATGGAAGAGACTCTGTCGCCCTCTTCACCGAGTACCGGATGCCCGTATTCCTCGCTGACACGAGTGACGATCAATTTCTCCACTTCACGGTCCACGTTCGTCACGAGGTCGTTTCGGTTGCTCTTTGTGTCAACGATGCGGTCTGTTTCACTGGTTTCGCGGATCAACGAGGCAGCTTCCTGTAGCCATCTCTGAGCTGAAGCCAGGTACTCGCGGGCGGAATCGAGATTTACTTTATCGGCGATCATGTCATTCTTTCGGTTCGTGGTCATCCCCAGTAGGTTCACCGGCTGTCAGGCGGGCGCGTCGTTCGGCATCCTCTGCCTCAAGCCTTGCTTTGACTTCGGCTGCTATCGCCGCCCGTGAGCGTAGGCGTCTGCCTTCCATGAGTGCCACGATGCCAAGAGTGATAATGACACCGACGATCGCCACGTAGAGCAGGCCAAAGGCATCGGACCATCCGTGCAGGTTTCGCCCGAATAGGTTGACACCATTCAACTCGGGATCGGCGATGCGTGCCAACATGATCTTCGCGAAGGAGTCTCCCACCAAGTAACCGAAGGTACCGGGAATGGCGGAGACGAAAGTGCCCGACTGAGGTGGAACGGTGTCCAACAAGGTTGCCGACTGGAGGGAGAAAGGGGCATAGATCAGCATACCCATGAAGAACAAAGCGATGTAGATCGTCATCGCGCTTGTTCCGTTGATGTACATGGTGAGGGGAATCGCCATCAGGGCAACGGCCACTGCGGAGACCAGTGCGCGGCGCCCACCTAGTTTGTCCGCGATGACGCCAGCGAATAGGCATCCGGTGAAGCCACCGAGTTCGAGAGCGATGATGGTACTGGCTGCCATTTCGAGTGAGAAGCCGAGCCCGTCCACGGTGTAGACGACCGTCCAGTTGTCCACACCTGTGCGCAACACGTAAGTGAAGATCGTCGAGGCGCAGATCAGCCACAGGGTTGGATTCTTCAGCACATAGCGGATGAGGATCTGACCCTTGGTCATGTTGGCAGACTCGGCTATTGCCTCGATGGGAGGTTCTTCGAAGATCTGGTCAGGACGTGCCCAGCCGAGCTCTTGGGGCTCATCCTTACCGACGAACATTAGGACCAGCGCAATTGAGCCAGCGATCAAACCGGGGACAATGAAGTAACCTGCCACGTGTCCGTCGAAGAACGTGCTGGCACCCCAGACGGCGAGAATGCCTCCGATCGAGCCACCAACATTGTGAGAAGCATTCCACCAGCCCATGTATTGGGCTCTTTTTGAAGGTGGCGTCCAACGATTCAGGGTGGATACCGAGCATGGGCCGCCCGGCGAACCCAACACACCGTTGGCGCCCCATAGAACGAGGAGCACACCCAATGTGGATTGTCCGGCCCACAGGTAGGCGCCAATGATGACGGAGATAGAAGCAGAACCCACTGTCAGAGCTGTCAGAATCCGCTTCGTGTTACGGCCATCGATGAAGAACCCCAGCAGAGTTCGGGAAATGCCATAGGTTACGGAGAACCCCGTGCCAATCAGCCCCAGGTCCGTGAGAGTGAGGTCAGTTTGCGCCAGAAGCTCGGGCTGTGCGGTTTTGAAGTTGTACCTCACCAGATACATGCATGAATAGGCGATGCACACGACCAGGAACGGTTTGAGGAACTCTTTGAACCAAGCGGCCTTCTGCTCGGAAAGCGAGAGGTGTGTTGGTGGGGCGATATGGATCGAGAAGAATCCTGTTTTCTTCTTTGGAGGGAAGTTTCCTTCTTGCTGAGTCTCCTCAGTGAGGCTAGGTTCGATATCGGACATGTTTGCCTTTCTCAGTGCATTTGCGCGAGCTGTGCATGTAGTGGGTTGAACAAATGGCCTCAGGGCGAGGCTCAATACCAGTTGTTTTGGGCGCACCGAATACCGCCCGGGTCGATAGCGTGACTCGGTTGACTTTGGGGATTGTCCTGTCAATTACGGAGGCCACAGGGCAGTCATTCACCGGCGAATAGACACGCCGAGATATGGCTCCCTGAAGTATGAGCTTTTGCAATGGAAGCCTGCTCGTTCAGGTTTCCATCGACTTCGTTCAGTTGTCGGGGTGTTCGACCGCGCTATTTGAACCTTGTCATCATGTGAATCATCCTGACCACTTTGTCTCCATCAGATTGATTGGTACCTAAATAGGTACCTTTAAGGTAAAGCAGTGAACCGAGATATGTCAATACCTGATCTTCGGTGAGATTTGCTTTGTTGAATCGTGCTGGTAGCGTTCGGCTGATCTGCTGAGGGGAGAGCATTCCTGCTCTACGGGTTTGCGTGGGTGAACATGACGATATTCGTGTCGCATCGGCGGTTTCCGCCTCAACAACCGGCGGCAGCCAGGTAGCGAGGTGAAATCGACTGTGTGGCGCCGCATGGAGCAAGACCTATATGCCTACTTGCGGCGGCGGGTGCTTGGGGAGGGAATCGTGTAGGTAGCTACTCCAGTTGATCTTTGCCCTGCCTCAGCCGTGCGGCTCCGCATACCCTGAGCGCCAGCCGTGCATATCTTTCCCTATTCGGGAAGATAGAACCTCAGGAGCGCGAAAAGGCCTGTTTTACCGGTTTTGTGCACGCACTGGGCGGGGACGCCGGCCCATGAGCCGGACCCGATCCCACGGGACCCGCAGAGCGCGGTAGCTTGGAGTTGATGTCGGCTTTCATCGAGGGGTCGTCACGGAACCCGGCCAAGAGGGGCCGGCAAGAAACACGGGCCAATCGGCCCGACAGCAAACCGCCACATATCGAACCATGGAGAACAGCGTGCTGGACATCACTTACGACATCGTCGGTTCATTCCTGCGTCCGCGGCAGATCAGGGACGCCCGTGCGAGGCACAACGCCGGAGAGATCTCGCTGGAGGAACTTCGCGAGGTCGAGGACGCCTCCATTGCGGATCTCGTCGCCAAGGAGGTCGAGCACGGCCTTCTCTTCGTGACCGACGGTGAGTTCCGGCGCCGTTGGTGGCACTTGGATTGGCTCAAGGAGTTCGACGGATTCACCACCGAGCACCTGGACATTGAGCGGGGTGGCGTGGTCAACCACATCGAGCTCGGCTACATCGACGGCAAGATCGGGTATGACCCGGCCCGGCCGCACCCGGAGATCGAGGCCTACGACTTCCTCAAGGCGGAGGCCGGCAAGTACCCGGGTGTGACGGCCAAGAAGTGCATCTCCGGCCCGAACATGATCCTGGTGGACAACTACCTGCAACTGGGCAAGAGGGACGTGCCTTACTATGGCGATGATATCGACCTGCTCATCGACGATATCGCTGCTGCATACCGGGCTGCCATCAAGGACCTGTATGGCCACGGCTGTCGCTTCCTTCAGATCGACGACACGTCGTGGACATACATGATCGACGAGAACTTCCTCAACAAGATCGCCGCTATGGGCTACGACAAGGACACGGTTCTCGAGTGGTTCCGGCGCGTCTCCACGCGGGCATTGGAGGGTAAGCCCGAGGACATGAAGATCGCGACCCATTTCTGCAAGGGGAACTTCAAGGGGAATCACCTCTTCGAGGGCTTCTACGATTCGGTTGCCCCGATCATCGCCCAGGTTCCCTACGACGGCTTCTATGTGGAGTACGACGACGAGCGCTCCGGCTCCTTCGAGCCGTGGGCGGTTCTCAAGGGGACGGACGCCACCTTCGTCGCCGGGCTCATCTCCACTAAGAAAGGTGAGATGGAGGATCGCGGCGATCTCGAACGGCGTCTGAATGAGGTTCGCGCTATCGTCGGCGACAATATTGCCCTGTCTCCGCAGTGCGGATTTGCCTCTGTGGAGGAGGGTAACTCTATCGACGAGAAAACCCAGTGGGCGAAGATCGATCTGCTGGTGGCCAATGCCGATCTGATCGGCGGCTGACACCGGGGAGACGCTGCCTAGAGAAGGCCCCGGAAACGCTGAAATACCAGTATTTCCGGGGCTTTCGTGTCGCCTGCCTGAGCCTGCTATGTACGACGAGCTACTCGGTGCTCCCTGCGCTGCACTCGCTACTCGCAGATGTATTCGTCTTCGCTGCAGCCGGGAATCCGGGTGAAGATCGTCTTGTAGCTCTCCAGCAGCTCGTTGTGCTGTTCCTCCGTCAGGGGTACGTAAGGATCCTCCTGGGAATCGACCGTTCCGAGGTGCGTGGTGATGACGTCGCCTCCGACCACCACGGCGACCAGCGGCACGCTGATGCGGCGTTCGCTGGGATCTTCGAGAGACGAGTACTCCGGGGCCTGGTCGCCGAGTTCCTCGAGAAGATAGTAGTAGAACTCTGTCCCCTCCTTGTCCACCACGATCTCGTCGTTTTCGTCGAGCGCCTTCTCGTCTCGCATGTCATGGACGTTGACATAGTAGATCTCGTCGAGGTTGACCGCTTCCGCGGCCTCGTCCATGACGGGGACGGCATTGCGGCACCATGGGCACTCGGGAAATCCGAAGAATATCGCACCGTCACCGTCGGTCAGCAGTTGCCGAACCTGTTCCTCGGTGGCGGTTGTGAAACGGTGATCGTCGGGGATGTCCATGGCGAGGTAGGTCTGCCCATTGGAAGTCTCCTGGCCGTTGAGCTCTTCGTACTCGTTGACGAAAGCATCGTCGGAGCCTCCAGCGCAGGAGGCGAGCATGAGGCCGGTGGCCAGCGCAAGCGCTGTGTGTCGTGATGCTTTGCGAGAAAGGAGATTCATAGTGGTCACAATCGACGAGGTGCGGTTTCGACAATCATTTCCCATTTATCTGATAGGTATGTGGGCCGTTATACCCACAGGGTCCGGCGGGTGCGATACCCACAGGGTCCGGCGGGTGCGATACCCGTGGGGTCCGGCGGGTGCGATGCCCACGGGGCGTGATAGGGCGGTTGACGGAAAGTCATAGGCGTCGGGTCATGTTTAGCGACACAATAGGACCATGCTTCTTGCCGTGACTTCACATGCGCCACTCACCGCCCCTGACGCGCCGCCGGCGACGGACCTCGGGTACCTCCTGCACAAGCATCCGGACCGAGTGCAAACCTTTAACCTTTCCTTCGGTGTGGCCACCGTCTACTTTCCCGAAGCCTCGCAGGAGCGCTGCACCTTCGCAATGCAGGTCGATGTGGATCCCATCGCGCTCGTGCGGGGACGTGGCCAGCTAAGAAGCATTGCGGGATATGTCAACGATCGCCCTTACGCGGCAGGGTCCATGCTCTCGGTGGCGATAGGGCGGGTGCTCGGATCGGCGCTCAAGGGCCGCTGCGATTCCCGGCCGGAACTTGCCGCGGCGCCGCTTGAACTCAGTATCGATATCCCGGCCGTGGCGGCTCGCCCGCTCGGCCCGGACGACGGTGGTGCCGATCTCATCGCACGTCTCTTCACCCCGCTGGGTTGGCACGTTGCCGCCGAACCCGAGCCCTTCGGACCGCCGGAGTGGGGCGATTCCCCATACCTGAACGTCACCTTGACGGGGAATCAGCGTCTAGCCGACGCCCTCAGCCACCTCTACGTTCTCCTGCCGGTGCTCGATGGCACGAAGCATTACTATTCCGGCACGGACGAGGTGGACAAGCTCATCCGCCGCGGTGAGGGATGGCTCGCTACCCACCCGGAGAAGAGCCTGATCACGCGCCGGTATCTGGCGCGCCGCGAATGGGTCGACGACGCCCTTGCCCGCCTTCAGGCCGTGGACGATTTCGCCGACGACGCCGTCGCCCACGAACGTGATGATGCGCATTCGCAGGACGAAGCCACCACCGATTCCGACACGAACCCCCGGCCCGTGCCGCTCAAGCTGCTGCGCCGCGATGCGGTCCTGGGCGTCCTTCGCGAGATCGGGGCTCACTCGGTGGCCGACGTGGGCTGCGGTGAAGGCTTCTACCTGCGTGCGCTGCTCGACGACCCGATGTTCACGCGCGTCCTCGGTGTCGATGTCTCAACGCGCGAACTGGATCGCGCGGAACGCCGTCTGGGGCTCGAGCGCCGTTCGGATCACCAGCGCGAGCGGATCGCGCTACGGCAGTCGTCGGTCACCTACCGCGACGACGCCCTGTCCGGCTTCGACGCACTGCTGCTCGTGGAGGTTATCGAGCACGTGGACCCCAATCGCCATGATTCGTTGGAGGCGAATGTGTTCGCACATGCCCGCCCACGCCACGTCGTCGTCACCACGCCGAACGCCGAATACAACGCGCATTACGGGCTCGATCCCGGCGAACTCCGCCATTGCGACCATCGTTTCGAATGGACGCGCGCGGAGTTCGCGGCATGGGCGAAGGGTGTGGGGGAGCGGCACGGTTACGCGGTCGAGCATCGCGAGGTCGGCACTCCCACCGGTGAGGTTGGCGCCCCCACCCAGCTCGCGCTCTTCACTCGACTGCAGGAGGTATCGGCATGACAAGCTTGCGTATCCCGGAACTGTGCCTGGTGGCGCTGATCGGCATCTCGGGCTCGGGCAAGACCACGTTCGCGCGCTCGAAATTCGCGCCGTTCGAAGCTGTCAGCTCGGACTTCTGCCGCGGCCTCGTCTCAGGCGACGAGAACGATCAGAGTGCCACCGCCGACGCCTTCGACGTGCTGAATTACATCGCGGGCACGCGGTTGAAGCGCGGATTGCTCACCGTCGTCGACGCCACCAACACCTCCAAAGACGCCCGCAAGGCCCTCGTGAACCTGGCGCGTGAACACGACGTGCTGCCGGTGGCGATCGTGCTCGATGTGGATCTCGCCCTGGCAATCTCCCGCAACGACGAACGTCCGGACCGCGCGTTCGGTTCGGGGCCGATCCGCCGCCAGGAGACGCAGCTGCGCCGCTCACTCAAGGGATTGCGCCGCGAGGGTTTCCGCGCCGTTCACATGCTCAGGTCCGTGGAGGAGATCGAGGCCGTCACGATCGTTCGCGAACCGCTTCTCAATGATAAGCGCGAGCTGCACGGGCCCTTCGACGTCGTGGGAGACGTGCACGGCTGCCTTCCCGAGCTCTTGGAACTCCTCGGGAATCTCGGCTATGACATCGAGTTCGATGCGCAGGGTCGCCCGATCGATGCGAGTCACCCTGACGGACGGACGGTTGTCTTCGTAGGGGATCTCGTCGACCGCGGCCCGAGCAGTGTGGGCGTGCTGCGCCTCGCGATGGGGATGACAGCCGGTTCTCATGCGCTCGCGGTTCCTGGAAACCACGAGGCGAAGCTGATCAGGGCGTTGGATGGGGCAGACGTCCAGGTCTCGCACGGCCTTCAGACCACTCTGGCGGAGCTGGAGGAGGAGAGCCCCGAGTTCCGCCAGCGGGTGCGGGACTGGTGCTATTCGCTGGTGTCCCATCTTGTGCTGGACGATGGCCGCCTCGTGGTGGCGCATGCCGGCCTGAAGGAGGAGTATCACGGCCGGGCTTCCGGGCGCGTACGATCATTCGCGCTCTATGGCGACACCACCGGGGAGACCGATGAGTTCGGCCTGCCGGTTCGCTATCCCTGGGCCGACGAGTATCGCGGAAAAGCGACAGTCGTCTACGGGCACACTCCCACGCCCGAGCTCACCTGGATCAACAACACGCTCTGCCTCGATACGGGTTGCGTCTTCGGCGGCAGGATCTCCGCCTTGCGCTATCCCGAACGCGAGACCGTGCAGGTGGATGCCCACGTCGAGTACTACGTTCCTGCGAAGCCCTTCTCCACCACCGTGAACCGGGGCGACGACGAACTGCGCCTCACCGACGTCGTCGGCGCGCGGCATGTGGAGACCGGACAACTGGGCCGGGTCAAGATCGACGCGGATTCGGCGGCGGGAGCCCTTGAGGTCATGAGCCGGTTCGCGCTCCATCCCCGGCTGCTGCCGTACCTGCCGCCCACCATGTCTCCGGTGGCCACCTCCAAGCGGCCGGGATACCTGGAGCACCCGGACGAGGCCTTCGCCCAGTACGGCGATTGGCGTATCGGCCAGGTGATCTGCGAAGAGAAGCATATGGGATCGCGCGCTGTGGTGATGCTGCACCCCGAACGCGGCGCCGTCTATACCCGGACGGGACGGGCGTTCTTCCCGCCAGAGCTCGAACGGACGTTCCTGGAGAGATTCACGAAGGCCGCGCGCACAGCGGGAATCTTCGATCAAGTCGGTTCCGATTGGCTTTTGTTCGACGCCGAACTGCTGCCCTGGTCTTTGAAAGCGGGACCGTTGATTCGCGACCAGTTCGCTGCGCCTGGAGTCGCCGGGCGCTTGAGCACGGCTGCGGAGGTGGAGGCGTTGGAGCGCGCGGCAACGCGGGGCCTCGACGTCCATCCGCTGCTTGCGCGCTCGCACGAACGGGCCGAGGCGATAGGGGAGTACAACGCCGCGTGGAAGCGGTATATCTGGCCTGTCGATGGCCTCGCCGGTGTACAGATCGCACCGTTCCAGCTGTTGGCAGCCGAGGGTGCCGGCTTCGCCGAACGGGATCACCTGTGGCATCTCGATATCGCGGACCGGATGGTCGCCGCGGATCCGGAGCTGGTGCGCAGTACGCGCCGGCTGGTGGTAGATCCGTCCGACCCGGAGTCATGTGCCGTGGGCATCGCCTGGTGGGAGGAGCTGACATCCTCTGGCGGTGAGGGAATGGTTGTCAAACCTCTGGTCAATCTAGCGCGCAATCGGAAGGGATGGCTTGCGCAGCCAGGCCTCAAGGTGCGTGGGCGCGAGTACCTGCGGCTGATCTACGGCCCCGAGTACCTGGCCGAGGAGAATCTGCGGCGGCTGCGGGACCGCAACCTCGGGAAGAAACGCTCGTTGGCCATTCGCGAGTACGCACTGGGGCTGGAATCCGTGGAACGGCTCGTGCGCGAGGAACCGCTGTGGAGAGTTCATGAGGCGGTGTTCGCGGTGCTGGCCCTCGAATCGGAGCCGGTCGATCCCCGGCTGTGACTTCTTGCCCCGAGATGGCGGCCAGTCCGTCAGTCCAAGCGCGGCAGGACCTCCATCGTCGCGGACTTCGGTCCGGCAGCCACCATGGGAGGAAGGTACGGGCTGCCTTCGTACTTGGAGCTGTAGGCGGCGTCGATACGGGCGTTCAATTCGTCGTCGTCAACCGGCGTGAACTCGACCTCGTACTGGCTTCCAGCGGCGGTGATGCGGCCAGCCCGCTGCGCGAGCGCGGACCTGTACCAGCGCCCTCGCCTCCCATTCCACGCGCGGACGAAGAGCCTCCCATCGACCACGACCGACCAGATCCAGGTGAGAGTCCCCGTTGTCTTGCCGTCCGCGTGGTAGGCGGCGATGTGGAGATCGTCGGTGGAAGCGATCGCCTCGATGTCTTCGCTCGGCCACTGTGTCATGGACTCGTCCTTTCTCATCCTGCTCTCTCATCGGTTCCCAGAATCATCCGTCCCTTGCCCACGCGTGTACAGGTACTGCCAGTACCCCCTTCAGCCAGAACACCGTGGTTTAGTGTGTGAATATGGAAATGGAACGTGAGATCCGTGGCTTTCTCATGAGTCGCAGGGCCAGAATCGCGCCGGAGAAGGCGGGACTGCCCACTGCTCCTGGTAGGCGCCGAGTCGCTGGCCTGCGCCGGGAAGAGGTCGCGATGCTGGCGGGAGTCAGCGTCGAGTATTACACCCGGCTGGAACGGGGGCGGATCGGTGGCGCCTCGCAGAGCGTTCTGGACTCGATCGCTCGGGTTCTCCACATGAGCGACGACGAACGCGACCACCTGTACGACCTCGCCCGCAATGTGACTGCGACTCGGCAGCCGGAGAAAGCCGCACGCCCTCCGGTTATCGGCGCCGCAGTCCAGCAGGTGCTGGACTCGATGAGTGTGCCGGCCATCGTGCAGAACGAGCGGCTCGATGTGCTAGCCGCCAATAGGCTGGGCCGGGCACTCTACAACGACCTCTGGGAGTCGCAGAGCACACATCCTCCCAATTTTGCGCGGTTCGCCTTTCTGGACCCGCGGGCCGAGAAATTCTATGTGGATGTGAGCAGGTCGCGTGGTTTCATCGTGGCCGCGCTGCGCACCGCAGCGGGCCGCAACCCGCTCGACTCCGAACTCACAGAATTGATCGGCACTCTCTCGGCGTGCAGCCGGGACTTCGCCTCTCGGTGGGCGGAACACGATGTGCGGCGCCACTCTCGTGGACGCAAGCGGATCAATCACCCGGTTGTTGGTCCGCTCGATCTGGAGTTCAACGATTTCGTTCTTCCGGACGATCCCGAGATGGCGATCGTCACCTATACGGCGGAGATAGGGTCGGCCAGCGCCGATGGCCTGGCGATCCTCGATGCGTGGGCAGCCACGAACGAGGAGGGGAGATCCGCCGTCGCCCATAGGGGCGCCCGGACGGCGCAGGATGACGCCCATAACCAACGTGGGAACATGCAAGAAGAACAGGAGAAGTGAATGCATACAAGAATCCTTGGACAAGGGCTGGAAGTATCCGCCATCGGGCTGGGGTGCATGGGGATGTCCCAGAGCTACGGGCCCAATCCTGGTACCCGCGAGGAGATGATCGCGGTGCTGCGCTCGGCTCTCGATGAGGGCATCAATTTCTTTGACACCGCCGAGGTGTATGGCCCGTATGCCAACGAGGAGCTGGTGGGAGAGGCGCTGGAGCCGATTCGTGACCAGGTCACGATCGCCACGAAGTTCGGGTGGCGCATCGAGGACGGACAGAGCGTAGGCCTGGATTCCCGCCCGGAACAGATCCGGCGGGTGGCCGAGGCATCGCTCAAACGGCTCCGGACCGACGTGATCGACCTGTTCTATCAGCATCGGGTGGATCCCGATGTGCCGATCGAGGACGTTGCGGGAACGGTCGGCGAGCTCATCTCCGAAGGCAAGGTCCGCCACTTCGGCCTGTCTGAGGCCTCGGCGCGCACGATACGGGCGGCTCACGCCGTCACACCGGTGACGGCCGTCCAGAGTGAATACTCGCTATGGACACGTGATCCCGAGGCGGAGGTGCTGCCAACCCTCGCCGAGTTGGGCATCGGCTTCGTTCCCTTCAGCCCGTTGGGTAAGGGGATGTTCACCGGGAACGTGACTGCGAACACCACCTTTGCCGACGGCGACATCCGAGCTCGGGTTCCCCGCTTCGATCCTGAGAACCTGGCGGCCAACGAGGCGTTGGTGAGCCACGTGGCCGGGCTTGCCGAGCGGAAAGAGGCCACTCCCGGGCAGGTGGCGCTTGCCTGGCTGCTGGCCCAGTATCCGTGGATCGTCCCGATCCCCGGCACACGTAGGACCGAGCGCATTCGCGAGAACGCAGGCGCGACCGCTGTCGGGTTGTCCGCAGACGAGAGCGCCGATCTCGACGCCCTCATCGGAACCATCGGTGTGAAGGGAGATCGCTATAACGCCCAGCACATGGGGTACGTGAACCGGTAGGGGAGCGACGATCGGGGGTGGTCTCGGCGGCGGAGGCGGCAGGCATCGGCGAGATCCACCCTCCGCATGCGAAGTCGGCATCGTAACGGTGGATCTCGCGTACAAACCCTTGACTTCGCGCCACCACCGACGCGACCGGCAAGGCTCCGTGGGTTGCGAACGTGTCGTTAGAGTTCCCCAGCCCATGCGGCTGCCCGTGCGATCTCACCCTCGTGGAGTTCGTCTGCGGCACTGACCCAGAAGGTTTCGCCGCGGTTCGCGGACGGGTGGGTCGAGTTAAGAACCTTCACGGCCTTCTTCGATGCCCGCCCGAACAGGGGACCGGCGCCTTTGACGCAGGTATCGAATGTGATGATCCGTGTGGTCTCGGGTACCGATGCGGCGTGGATCCATTCCCTCAAACCCGTTGTGCTTGGGTGGAACCTGCGCTCTTGGGCGCTCATCGACCCGGCTGTGCGCCTTTTTGCCGCCTCCCGCCGGCTGTCTGCGGTGGGGAGAGTGAAGGCGTGAGTAGGTGCTCCCAAGATGAGCAGATCTATGGTGGTGTCTACTTGTTGCGGTGCTTCGTCCACGCGAACAAGTGCGGCATCTGGAAGTGCGGCGGCAATCGCCTCCCCGATCTTCCACGTATTTCCGAAGTATGATTCGACGACGACGAGAGTGGACATGGACTGCGTCCTTTCAAGGAGTCGGCTTGTGTGGGAGTGTGTTCTCCGGGGTTGTCACCGCGGGTGCTTGCCCGTGTGGGAGTCGAGTAGCTTGCCCATCAGTTCTCGGAATGTGTTCAGTTCGTGATCGTCGAGCGAAGCGAAGGTCTGCCGCAGCAGCTCGTTCTGGGTGCGCGTCTGTTCTGGTTCGTCAAAGGCGTGGATTTTCGGGGATAGGTGTAGGCGAAGAGCCCGCTTGTCGCCCCGGTCCTCTTTGACTTCGATAAAGCCGCGTTTTTGTAACTGAAGAGCGATCTGCTTGATGTTCTGCCTCGACGTTCCGTACACGTTGGCTGCCTCGGAGAGCGTTGGTGGTTCGTCGAAGGCGCGAGTCAGCAATGCCAGAAGCAGCCATTGCTTTCCTGTCACTCCGAGTGGTTCGAGAGCTGTATCCGCCATCCGGCTCAGATGCTGGTGCAAGACGAACAGCTGGCCGAAGAGGAGCGCCTCGTTGTCCAAACGATCCATATACGTAACATATTACCTAATTTGTCGAGAGGCAAGTGTCAGGTCATGCGCCGCTCGTGCTCTGCCCGTGCCCCTGTTCGGCCTGCGAGCTGAGGCGCCGTAGCGCTTCGTGAGTGGGGCTTCCCGGCTCCGCCGTCCAGATGACGAGTTGTTGGTCGGCGTCGTTTGCCTCGAGCAACGTGTCCCAATCCAGGACGAGTTCTCCGACGACGGGGTGATTGAGCGTCTTGGTACCGGTGGTCAGGCTGGCGACGGTGCGTTCGGCCCACCACGAGGCGAACTGCGGGTCCTGCACCGAGAGCTCTCCGACGAGGCTCGCCAGGCGCGGGTCGTCCGGATACTTGGCGGCTTCCATCCGCAGCTGGGCAACCGATGTCCGTGCTACGGTCTCCCAATCGGCGTAGAGGTTCCGCATGAGGGGATGGGTGAACAGAATCCTCACGTAGTTGCGTTTCTTGGCTGGGATCTGAGAGAAATCGATCATCATCGCGGCGGCGAGACTATTCCATCCGATGACGTCCATGCGCCTGCCCATGACTATGGCGGGGGTGGTCGCGAGATCGTCGAGAAGGCGATGAAGCTGGGGCTGCACCTTCTGCTTGGCTTGGCGCGGCACCCGAGCGGAGGGCTTCCCGGCGAGGCTGAAGAGATAGCGGCGTTGATCGTCGTCGAACTTGAGAACGTCGGCAAGGGTGGTGAGGACAGAGGCGGAGACACTGATTCTCCCTTGCTCGATCCGCGTGTAATAGTCGGTGCTGATGGCGGCAAGAAGGGCCACTTCTTCGCGGCGCAGACCGCTCACCCGCCGCGGCCCGCTTCCCTGTGGAAGGCCGAGATCCTGCGGGGAGAGCTGTTCGCGCCGGCTCTTCAGGAAGGTTCCCAGTTCGTTTCTATTGGTGTCTGCGGCCATGGCTCAAGTTTCGCATTGTCCCAGGATGATTTGAGGGGGATAAAAGCCTCCCAGGATATTTCCCTCCGCTAGATGGCGGGGCCGGGGAGCGAGAGGATGTTGTCTTGAAGAACCGACATGACACATCGTGAGGCACCGGCGCGAAACACGCGACTCGCTTTGCCGAGTCGGCAGCATTAGCGGCGGAGAGAGCATTGAAGAGAGTGGCGGAGAGCCGGGCGTGGAGAACATAGAAGGAGCTTCTGAGTTGAACAGACCGTACATCTTCTGCCATATGATGACGTCCCTCGACGGCAAGATCATGGGCAAGTACATGGGCATCCCCGAGACCGGGCCCGCGGGCACAGCCTTCTATCAGATCGCCTTCGGGGACGAGCCGTATTACCACCATCAGGGATGGCTTTCCGGACGCATCACCACGGATGACAACTTCACCCATTACAACGAACCTGACCTGAATCCGAATGCTGCGCGGGTGCCGGAAGGAGATTTCATCGCCGCTGCGGACGCCGGCATGTACTATGTCTCGGTGGACCCGGCGGGCAAGCTGGGGTGGAAGAGCCCGGATCTCACCTACCAGACGACTCACGCGCACGTCCTGGAGATCTTGACCGGCAAGGCCAGCAACTCCTACAAGGCGTTCCTGCGCGATCTGGGCGTCTCCTACATCCTCGCCGGCGACGAAAAGCTGGACTACGAGCTGGCCATGGGCAAACTCAAGGATCTCTTCGGTATCGAGACCTTGATGCTGGGTGGAGGCGGTGTACTCAACTGGTCGTTCATTCAGGCGGGCATGTGCGATGAGGTGAGCCTGGTGATCGCCCCGGCCGCGGATGGTTCGTCGCAGACGCCATCGCTTTTCGAGACCCGGGATCGCGCTGACGATACCCCGCGCGCTTTCGAGTTGCAGGACGCCCAGGTGAAGGATGGCGGCGCCATCTGGCTTCGCTACACCGTCAAGAATTGAGTCGCGCGTTGCGCAAGTCGGGCGTTGCGCCAGACGCGCGTTGCCGCCGGCCAGCAGGCAATCCGGCCAGCAGGCAAGCCGATCAGCCGACGCGCAGCCGACAGGCTTTCCACCACATCACTCTCAGCCAACCCGCACCCTCGTCGCGTACAACTGAACTATCGATTCCATGACGCGAGAATCCGACGAAGAACAAAGGAGACCATCATGAGCAACACCGATTTCGACCAGATCTTCCCGCTCGGGGAGCCCAACGACGCCTTCGCCCAGTACTTCACCGGGCAGAGTTACCTGGCCCCGCTGACCGATGGCAGCGTTCCGGTGTCCAATGTGTCTTTCGAGCCGGGATGCCGCAATAACTGGCACATCCACCACGGCGAGAACGGCGGCGGCGACCAGATCCTCCTGTGCACAGCCGGGTCTGGCTGGTACCAGGCTGAGGGTGAGGAACCGGTCAGTATGGTACCGGGCACCGCGATTCGCGTCCCGGCCGGGACAAAGCACTGGCACGGCGCGAAGGCTGACGCATGGTTCTCCCATCTGGCCTTCATCACGCCCGGCGAGAACACCGGCAACGAATGGCTGGAGCCGGTTGACGACGAGCACTACAACGCGTTGGACTGAACGTGTCGCGTGCCCGTGCGCGGTCTGCGTGGGCGAGGCAACCGCAAACATTTGAAGGCAGAGCGAATCAAGGAGAGAGTCACGAGCATGATCTTGAACGAAACCTACACGCTGTCCAACGGCGTAGACATCCCGAAGCTGGGCTTGGGAACCTGGTTCATCGACGACGACGTCGCCGCGCAGGCGGTACGTGACGCCGTCGACATCGGCTATCGCAACATCGATACCGCGCAGGCCTACGGCAACGAGCGCGGGGTGGGCGAGGGTATCCGAACCAGCGGTGTCGCCCGCGAGGAGCTGTTCGTCTCCACGAAGCTGGCGGCCGAGATCAAGAACTACGACGACGCCGTCGCCGCCATCGACGGTTCCCTGGAGACGATGGGCCTGGACTACATCGATCTGATGCTGATCCACAGCCCTCAGCCGTGGGCCGATTTCCGTGGCGGTGACTATTTTGAGGGCAACCGCGAGGCGTGGCGGGCGCTCGAAGAGGCCTACCGGGCGGGCAAGCTGCGTTCGATCGGGGTATCGAACTTCCTGCGCGAGGACCTTGAGAACATCCTCGATAGCTGCTCGGTCGATCCGCAGGTCAACCAGGTGCTGGTTCACGTCGGCAATACCCCGACCGATCTGATCGAGTACTGCGAGTCGAAGAACATCCTGGTGCAGGCGTACTCGCCGATCGCGCACGGGGAGATCTTGAAGAATCCGCAGGTCGCGGCGATTGCCGAGCGCTATGGCGTGACCGTGCCGCAGCTGTGCATTCGCTACACGTTGCAGTTGGGCACCCAATCGCTTCCGAAGACGGGCAACCCGGATCATATGCGTTCCAATGCGCAGCTCGATTTCGAGATCTCGGCGCAGGATCTGGAGACGTTGCGACATCTGGATTACCGGGACTACGGCGAGAATTCCGCCTTCCCGGTGTACAGCGGAAAGTAGAGGAGACGAGCAATGGAGAAGGTAACGGCAGGCCGCGACGTCCTGGGAGATCTGGCTCCCAAGTTCGCGGAGTTGAACGACGACGTCTTGTTCGGCCAGGTCTGGAGCCGCCAGGAGCAGCTCTCCCTGCGCGATCGTTCCGTGGTGACGGTTACCGCTGTCATGGCCAGCGGTGTGCTGGACAGTTCGCTGCAGAGCCACATCCAGCGTGCCAAGGACAACGGCGTCACCGCTGAGGAGATGGCTGAGATTCTCACTCACGCCGCCTTTTACGCGGGTTGGCCCAAGGCATGGGCGGCATTCCGCATGGCCAAGGAGGTATACGGAGGCTAAAGGTGTGCGCCACCGTACTCGTGGGCAGCCCTCACCAGACTGTTGGCACTCGCCCGCCCCATGGGGTGGAGTAGAGCAATAGACTGACGAGAGGTTCGACGATGGGGGACACCATGGCCATGTCAACATTGAACGGTTGCAAGCGCGGGCGCGGTGGCGCGCTGGCACTAGCGGCAGCAGTGAGTATCGTCCTCGCCAGCTGTTCATCTGGCCCGGAAGAAGTCGAAGAAGGCATGGTCCGCGGCGACGCGGATCCCGTCCAGGTGCAATTGACGGATGCCAAGAGTTCCGACGGCGTGCGCGAATCGACTCGTTCGCTCGGCCTCGAGGTGATGGCGGAGTTCCCGGGCGAGACGATGGTGATGTCACCGGCGTCGGCCGTCGTGGCGCTGTCCATGCTCGGCACCGGGGCGAGTGGTACGGCCGAGGAAGAGTTGAGCCAACTGCTCGGCGCCGAAGGCCAGGCCCGAGACGAGGCAGTGAATGCCCTGATGGCAACGCTCGATCCATACCGCGCCGACCTTGAGGAGATCGATCCCGAGGAGATTCCGGAGGAGCCGGTGCTGCACCTGGCCAATCAGGCCGTGGTGTCCGACCAGACCGACATCGAGCAGGACTACTTGGACTCGCTCGCCAAGTGGTATGACGCGGGTGTGTTGACAACCGACCTTGCGAGCCCCGACAGCAAGAAGATTCTCGATCAATGGGTCAATGAGAACACGGCGGGGCTCATCGAGGAGTCCGCGGTGGAACCCGACCCCGATCTCAGGTTGGTGCTGCAGAACGCCGTACTGCTCGCGGCGCCCTGGAACGACCCCTTCGAGGAGGAGAGCACGAGCGACGGCGAATTCGCCACCGCCGCGGGAGAGACGGTGACCGCGGAGTACATGAAGGACACCAGGACCATCGACTACGCCGAGAACGATGGGTGGAAGATGATCGATCTGCCTTACGGCACGGACGGCAACCTGGTGGCCCGCTACGTGCTTCCCCCGGAGGGGACCGGACTGGAGGAGGTCACGGCCGATGATCTTTCCGCCCTCGAATCGTCGCTACAGTCCACGCTGGTGAGGGTGACCATCCCCAAACTCGATCTCTCCTCCTCGATCGATCTGAAGGATCCGCTCATCCAGCAGGGCCTGGCCTCCGTGTTCTCCTTCACCCCTCCGGTGTTGCAGCACATCTCGCCGGAGGAACTCTACGTCACCCTCATCGTGCAGCAGGGCAAGGTGCGCGTCGACGAGGAGGGAACCGTTGCGGCTGCCGTCACGGAGATCGGGGTGGAGGCAGGATCCGCACCGGGGCCTTCGGACGAACCCGCGGAATTCCGGGCTGAGCGCCCCCACCTTGTTCTCCTCCTCGATGAGACGGTGGGCTGGGACCTGTTCCAGATCGCCGTCAACGACCCGACGGTGGAGTGATGGGCGTGACGAACGCTCCCGCCAGCGGTGTTCTTATGAAGGCGGAGCTGGTTACTCACTCAACCGGGAAGAGATATGGCCGCTGAACTATTCGGTGGACGCACAGTGGAGCAGTGGTGCGTCGACGATCCGATCGTCGACGCGCTCGCCAGCCTGAGGGAGACCTCCTGGTTCAATCCGCGCCTCCTTCCCACCGGGCAGGCTCTCGCGGGCGTGGGGTTGAGCGCGGCGGATATCGCCGACTCCGCGGCCAGGCTGCGCCGCTTCGCCCCCTACCTTGAGAAGGCCTTTCCGCAGACCGTCCGCACCGGAGGAATCCTCGAATCGCCGTTGGTGGGTATCGCGAACATGCAGCGAGCGTTGGCTTCCCGCCATGGTCGCGAGATCCCCGGCCGGCTGTGGGCAAAGCTGGACAGCGAGCTCCCGATCAGTGGGTCCATCAAGGCACGCGGTGGAATATACGAGGTGCTCAAACACGCGGAGGATCTGGCCCTGGAGCACGGGCTGCTCACGCCGGGGGACGATTATGCCGTCCTCGCGTCAGCGCCGTTCAGAGAGTTCTTCGGCCGCTACAAGGTGGCCGTTGGATCGACGGGGAACCTTGGACTCTCCATCGGGATCATCAGCGCTGTCCTGGGCTTCCAGGTCTCGGTGCACATGTCTGCCGACGCCCGCCGGTGGAAGAAGGATCTGCTACGTTCCCACGGCGTCGCCGTCGTCGAATACGAATCGGATTATTCGACGGCCGTTGCCGCCGGGCGCCGCCAGGCCGAGGCGGACCCGACGACGTATTTCGTCGACGACGAGAACTCGACGGATCTCTTCCTCGGCTACGCCGTGGCTGCCCGCCGCCTGGCTGGGCAGCTTCAGTCCCTGGACATCGAGGTCGACGCCGAACATCCGCTTTTCGTCTACCTGCCCTGCGGCGTGGGAGGAGGGCCGGGCGGGGTGTCCTTCGGGCTCAAATCGGAGTTCGGGGACGCCGTCCATTGCATCTTCGCGGAGCCCACTCACTCGCCATGCATGTTCCTCGGCGTGAAGACGGGCCTGCACGACGCCGTCTCGGTGCAGGATTTCGACATCGATAACGTCACCTCCGCAGATGGCCTCGCCGTGGGCCGCCCGTCGGGATTCGTGGGCAGAAGAATGGAGCGCCTGATCGATGGTTTCTACACGGTCGGCGACGACGAACTCCACCGCCTGATCGCCCTGCTCCACCGGAGCGAGGGAATCGACATCGAGCCCTCCGCCGCGGCGGGCCTGCCCGGGGCGCTGCGCGTGCTGGAGGACGGCGAGTATCTCGCGCGAATCGGCGTCACGGAGACGTCATTGAGAAATGCCACCCACATCGCGTGGTGCACCGGCGGATCGATGGTACCGTGCCAAGAGATGGACGGCTATATCGGCGTGGGGGAGTCGCTGTTGGATGGGGAGACCGGCGCCGGTCTCCGGTCAGCTACTCGACAATGAGGTGCGGGGCGATGAGAATGTGCTCGTCAGTGACCGCAACGGTCAAGTGATAGGCGCCGATCGATTCGGAGGGACCGGCCATTGCCACGGCGCTCATGGGAACCATCTCGTCTTCGATAGGTTCTCCCGTGGCATGGCAGGCGATGGCCCCGGCCGCGCCGTCGCTCCGTCTGCAGGGCACAAGAGACTCTCCTCCGATACCGAGGGGATCGGCGTCGTCATGACGCACATACAGGGGTGACTCGCCCGTCAACCATGACCAGCCGGTGCCGAGAGAAGTCACCTCGTATTCGCCGCCTGGAAGGTCACCCGTACGCGAGCGGGGGAATTCGCGGATATCCGGCATGGGGGATTCGGTATCCTCCGGGTCGTCGTAGTCGGGGATGGAGTACGTGACATCCGCTCCCGGTTGCACGACGCCGTCGACCACCGAGAACTCGCCACTGCAGATTCCCCTCCCGCAGAGCACCGCGTCGTCATGTACCTCCAGCAGTTCGCCGTCGTCCAACCTGGCGACGGCCACGTCCTCGTTGGTGTGGGTTCCGTCTTGCACGTCGATTCCCGACCGCGTGTACTGCAGGAAGACATCGCTGAAGCCCTGCATGCCGTCTGTGAGCACGTAGTCGTCTCCGAATCCGAGTTCATCGACGAATCCCTGGTCCGTGCCGTCGAAGGCCCAGCGGAAACCGTCACCGCGGATGTGAAGAATTCCCTTGCGATCCGGCCCGGCCGGCAGCACCCAATCGTGAAGAGCGCCGTAATCGGTTACATCGGCCGGGAAGTCGTCAACCCATTCCTCCAGCGAGGTCAGCTCGCCGGTGGACGTCAGCACCATCTGCTCGGTGTCCCCTTCGTCGAAGCCGACGAAGAACGAATCGAAGGTCTCAACGTCCAGGGAGGAGGCTTCCGTGGGTAATTCGACCCGGGCGTATTCATCGCCGGAGGCCCCGTCGCGTAGCACGGCCTCCGTTCCGTCCACAACGAGGACCCGCGAAGATTCATAGAGATCATCCGCGACGGCGAACATGCCATCTCCGATCTTCGTGCTCCAGAGTTCGTCATACTCGATCGGGCTGAGGGCCTTAACGGCTACCGGGTCCTCCGGGATCTCCACCTGCAGGGCGACGAGCTCCTTGCCGTCCCCGAAGCCTCTCGTCACGAACAACGTGTCTCCCCGAAGGAATAGGGTGGGATCGTCGGTTTCCCATTCGATTGCGAACGTCGGCTCGGAAGAGATGCCGTCGACGGGAGTCTCACTCGTGCCGGATTGCGATGGCCCGGGTTGGCTCGGCTCCGGCTGGGACGTCTGCGACGAGCAACTGCCGAGGACGAAGGCCGCGCATGTTGCCATCAGGAAGGAAAGCTGCGCACGAGATGTGGTTCGCATGTGCTGGTCCGCCGTTCTTGCTGGGATACGGTGTACTCTTGCCGGTGACTCTGCGACGCTATCACGAACCATTCGACGGAACGCGGGGACCGATGCCCGACCCGCCTCACTGTGGCAGGTGAAAGGTCGCGTCGCCTCCGCGTCTGGGCCCGGTTACGAAGGCGACCGAACCCGAGCCCGGGAGGAACCGCAAACGAGAGCAGGCGTCGAGGCGGCTAGAACAGTCCGAGGAAGCGTTTGCGCTTGACCAGCTCGAGGTTCAGCGCAGGCTCGCCCGTGACCGGGTCCTCTGACTCGTGCATGCGAGCTTCCAGCTTCTTGGAGAATGTGGGCAGGGTATCCCCGGGTTGGAGAACCTTGCCGGATTCGGCGATGTCGTCCGCGAGTGCCAGCACCAGGGCGCGTATGTTATCGGTATCGACCTCGTCCGGGTCGTGCGTGAAGAACTCGAGAGTGCCGAGCCTGCTCATGCCCCTGGTGTACAGCACGTGAATCATTCCCTCGTCCGCGTCCAGCTGCGTGCGGTGAATCGACACCGCGGGAAGAGTGCGTGTCTCGTTCATGTGCTGCTCCTCGTTGATCAGATCCGCTCGCACCTCGAACCGCTCCTGATTGGGAACCCACAGTCCGAGAACCTCGGGCCGCTTGCCCACCTCGGATGCCACCGATGCCTGGTAGAGCACCTGTTCGTAGGCTGCGGCCGTGCCATGGCCGGCAATGCCCAGTGCGGTCACATGCCTCTCGATCCTTGCTGCGGCCTCGTCTGGATCGTCGCTTCGAGCGGCGTGCTGTGCCATCCGCGGATCGTCGATCTTCTCGATGAGGGTGAGGGACAACGTCACGTCCGGGTCTCCGTAGGGAATCTCGCCGGAGATGTCGCCATCCGCGCTCAACCTGGAGGAATAGTTGGGCATGAGATCTTGAAGCGGTTCGCCGAGGCTCTCCGGTTGCGAGTCGAGTAGCAGGTACCACGCGTTGTCGGATAAGGCGGGGTCGTAGGCGGGCAGAGTCACGTCGACGTCGTCGTCGTAATCCTCCTCGTCCTCGCGCGACCACGGGAAGGAAACCGAGGACCAGTCGGCGAGGACGGCGATGCGGCGCTCGGAGTTCCCATCCCAGTCCACGTGGAGACCGTGGCGTTGCAGCGTCTGTGTCACGAGCTGGCCCACCTCTTTCTCGGAGTCCTTGACCATGGCGGTGAAAGCTTCCTTTTCCTCTTCAGTCTCCGGCTTCTTCTCCGGCCACCGCGTCAGATACCTGCCACCTGGGAACGCCCCGTAGGCGAGGTAAAGGCTATCGGAGCCCTCGGCGAGGCCGTCGGAGTCCTGCTGGTGGAAGAATGTGTAGCCATGCTCGCGGTAGGGATACTCGGCCGAGGCGTCGAGCACGGTGCGCTCGTCCCCGATCTCGGTATGGCCGCAATTCTGGCAGCAGGCGAAGTCCATGCGTGCCACGATGCCTTCGTGGTGAAGCTCCTCGAAAGCTCTGGCGAGCTGGTCGTACGGACCCTCGAATTCGCTGATCTGCTCGCTATGGGGCGCGAGCCAGTGCGGTTGGATCGTTGGCGTGTTACCGGAGAGCGCTGGCGCACCACCGGAGGGGATAGGCGTGAGCTGTACCAGGGAGTCTCCTGTCAGGACGTCGATTCCGGTTGAGCAGGCGTAGACGGTGCCACCGATCTCGGCGGTGTCGCCCGCCAGCGGCACGCGCCCCACCGCAATGGCGTTGTCCACGAAGGACTCGACCTCGCCCGCGAAGGCGACCAGATCTGCAACGGGGCCGCTGACCTGTATGTTCTCTGCTCCGACGGCATCGAGGCCTCGCACCGTGGCTATCGCCGAGGTATGTTCCTCATCGACCCAGGAGGGGTGGAGCCAGTAGAAGGCGCGCGTGGGGTTGTCCATGAGTTCCCCGACGAAGACGACCTGTGTCGTGGCCTGATGACGGCCCGGCAGCCAGACGACGGCGTCGGTCAGGGGAGGCAGGGAGACGATGGCCTCGCACAGTGCCCGCTGTTGCTTCGCGGGGGATTCGTCGCCATTCGCCCGCAGCTCGAGCGCGGCAACGTGGCCTGTGACGACGGGCATGACGCGGTGCGTCAACAGGCTGATCGAACCATCCGTGGACAGGTCGGGGCTCGAGACTCGCTCCGTCAAAGAGGCTGAGATGGCGATGTCCTCACCGAAGGTGAAAACGGCATCGCGTGCGCCGGGGGCTGGAATCTTGCCTGGCACGTCGGTTCCCCAGAGCGCTGCGAGATCAGCGGGAGTTTCCATCAAGAGGATGTAAGCGGTCAATGGCATGGGATTCTCCTGAGGTGGTCGGGCGTCCTTCGGGACGTTCGGCAACACCACGATCCTACGAGACTGCGACATGGCGTTGTCTTTGGTCCTCATTGCGGAATGCCGCGGAGAAGGCGAGTGAAACAGGCCGGTATCTTCTTGCGACGTGGGAGAGAGCCGATGCGGGCAGGTGTGCCCCGCGTAGACTTGGACATCATGACGAGAACGTTTGTGAAGTCAGGAACGAATCCTCGCGGCGAAGCAGCCGGACTTGCATGGCTCGCGCGGGCGGAATCCTCTGGGGGTGCACGCGTTGCCAGGGTGATCGACGTGCAGGAGGATCGCCTTGAGATCGTCTATGTCGACGAGGCGGCTGCGAGTGCCGCCCGCGCGCGGATGTTCGGCCGCGCGCTCGCCCACACCCATGCGGCCGGAGCTCCCTGGTGGGGCTGCCCGCCCGAGGGATGGCAGGGGCCCGCGTGGGTCGGGAATTCTCGCACGCCGCTGGTGCTAGAGAGCGAACAAGCCCCGGTTTCTTGGGGTGAGTTCTACGCCGCCTATCGCATCGAGGAGTTCGCACGCAGGCTTCGCGAATCCGGCGTCATCGAGGAGGGCTCCTCGGGAATCTTCGCACGGCTTGCCGAACGGTTGCGGGACGGCGATTTCGACAGCCCGCAACCCGCGTTGGTCGGAGAGGCGGGCCATGCCGTCGCCCGGGTCCACGGCGATATGTGGGCAGGCAACGTGCTCTACGATGGCTCGGCAACGGGGGCCACGCTCATCGATCCGATGGCGCACGGAGGCCATGCCGAGACGGACTTGGCGACCCTCTCTGTCTTCGGCTTTCCCTATCTCGATCAGGTGTACGCGGGATATGACGAGGAATCTCCCCTCGCGGACGGCTGGCGCGAGCGCATCGAGCTGCACCAGCTCGGCATCGTCATCATGCACGCCGACCTTTTCGGCGGCAGCTACGTGGCCTCCTCTGTGGACCTGGCGCGGCGTTACCTGTGAGCGTGGCGGGCGAGTGAACGAACCGAAGATGGGCGATATGAACCGAGGGGACCGCGCGCACTGCCTAAGCCGTGCGTGCGCGGCAGCATAGAAGGGGAGACTGCCGCGGGAGGCCCAGCGAATCCCCGAGAGGAGGACCATGGAAGGCATCGAGTTGCAGAGGGTGGCGTATCAGCGGGCCGAAGAGCTTCCCGGCTCGCATCTCGATCACCCCTTCGGACCAGATTGGGATGTGTTCAAGGTTCGGGGCAAGGCCTTCATGCTCCAGACGCGGCTCGCGAGCACCCCGATCGTCACCCTGAAGGCCACGCCGAGGGAAAGTGAGCTGTTACGGGAGACCTACCGCGAGATCCAGCTGGGAGGATGAGGATTTCGTGGGTACGAGGCGTTGAGCACTGCCAATAAAGGCAGTGCTCAAC
>JAZDRN010000007.1:79828-101007 GCA_047501485.1 Actinomycetaceae bacterium L2_0104
TGTTGCGGGTGCCCGCGCGCGAGAGCCGGGTGGGAGGATGTGGTTGGGGGGGGTCGGGGGGGTGGAGCACTCCAATTAAGGCCTGCCCCCAACGCTGTGTAGCCACATCGGCCGGCGATGCCTGGTGAACCTCTCCCTGGCTCAAGGCTGCTGTGCCCTGGCCCTTGCGCCAAGCTGCCCATAGCCCGGCGTACACGTTCCCGGCCTGCAGTAGCTCGTCATGACTGCCCGCCTCGATGATCCGGCCCCTCTCCATGACCACGATCTGATCGCAGGCCGCCGCTTGTGAAAGCCGATGGGCGATCACCAATCCGGTGCGTCCGGTGAGAGCGGCGTCGGCGGCCCTGTCGAGCAGTCCGGCGTGCGCGGAACCGGCCTCGGCGGTGGCCTCGTCCAGGATCGCAAGGTCCGGATCCGCCAGAACGATGCGTGCGAGCGCGACTTGCTGCGCCTGCGCGGAGGTGAGCTCGTGGCCGCCGGTTCCGAGTTCGGTGTCGAGACCGTCGGAGAGCAGGTCAAGGAGGCCCGCAGCCCCGATGTGGGCGAGAGCTGCATGCACTTGTTCGTCGGTGGCAGCAGGCGTGGCAAGTGTCAGGTTCTCCCGCAGGGTGCCGGCGAAAACGTGGGCCTCCTGGGTTATCACCGCTGTCCGGTGCGGGCGTGTCACCTTCCCGCGCTCGGGGCGATGGATTCCGGCGATGACCGCAGCGAGGGTCGTCTTTCCGGCGCCCGAAGCTCCGACCACCGCGACTCGCGTTCCGGCCGCCACAGCGAGGGTCACATCGTCGAGAGCGGGCGGGGCGTCGCTGTCGTAACGATGAGTCACTCCCTCCACACGTGTGGAGACCGCCGGATCCTCCGACACGGTTGCGCCGTCGTCGCCGGTGGAGGGCATCGTGACGACCCCGACCATGCGGCCGAGGGAGGCAAGAACCGATTGCAGAATGTCGATGACGATCAGGAGATGATTGATCGGTCCGAACAGGCGGAGAAACAAGAGCATCGCGGATGTTGCCGCACCCACGGTGGACTGTCCATTGCCGATGAGCCAGAATCCCGCAACCAGGATGCCGGCCATCCCGAGATATTCGGCGAAGTTCAGCCGCCCGGAGAACATGTTCTGCACGGTCTTCGCCCGAAGAGAGTGCGCCACCACGCTCCATGACGCGTTGAGCACACGGTGATGGCGCCGTTCCGTCAGCCCGAGTCCCAGAATGGTGGCATGCCCGCGTTGTGACTCCAGGAGCTGTTGCGCACGGCCGCTCATTGCGGCGCGCTCGGCTCGGTAGACGCGTGGTCCGGTGGCCAGATACCACCGGACGGTGAGGGCATAGAAGGGGAGCAGCACCACGAGTGTCATGGCGTACCAGACGTCCAGGGCGGTCATGCCGGCAAAAGTCACGATGATCGTGAAGGTGACCGTGGTGAAGGCGGGAATGATCTGTGGCGCGGCGTCCGCGACCTGGGCGACGTCGTCGCTGGAGCGAGAGACGAGATCGCCGGTTCCGGCCTTCTCGACGACGCCCTGGGGCAGGTCCATAGCGCGCTCGACCAGACGCTCGCGAAGGTCGGCAAGTATGGCGTGATAGCTGCGAGAGGTGAGAACTACTGTCAGGGCCGTGCCGATCGCGCCCAGGAGAGCCGCGGCGACCATGACGGCGAATACTGAGATGACGGTTCCGTTGTCCGCGGTGCCCTCCCGCACCCGATCCACGAGAAAACCGATCGCCGCCGGAGCCACCAATCCAGCCCCCGCACTGAACATGCCGAGGACGAAGACGACGACGAGTTTCAGGCGATGCCCGCGGCTACTCCGCCATACCTCGCGCCACGTCTGTCCCCCGGTGGAGACAGGAAGGATATCGCCCGCTTCTGTCAGAGTGCTCATGCCGTGACTCCTTCGCCGTCGTCGTCGAGGTGCGCGTCGCCACGATCCTCGTCACCGTGCCCTGGGTTCATAGCCCCAAGAGAGACGACCCTGTCGCAGGCGCTCAGCAGGGCGGGGGAGGAAGTGATGATGAGGGTTGAACGGTTCGCACGAATCGCCCGTAGGCGGGAGGAGATAGTCTGCTCGGTGACCGAGTCCACCGCCGTTGTGGGATCGTGCAGTACCAGGACGGGAGTGTCACGTACCAATGCGCGGGCGAGAGCAAGGCGTTGCCGCTGGCCTCCGGACAGCCGGTTGCCCATCTCGCCCACGTTCTCGTCGAGACCACCTGATGCCGACACGAAGTCGTCGCAGGCGGCCACCCGGAGAGCCTCTTTCCACATCTCGGGTCGGGAGCCCGGCAGGTCGAGATTGTCCGTGACCGTCCCGCTGAAAAGGGTCGCGTGGTGTGGCGAGACCGTGACCTGAGACCTGTAGGAGGCGTAGGAGAACGTGTCGTTCGCGCCGTCCTCGATCTGCACGCCGATCCGTGTAGCTTCGCGTGTGGAGGGGTTCAGCAGTGCGTCGACGGCGTCGGCTCCGGTGCGTTCGTCCATGCGGAGTCCGACGAATTCCCCGGGTTCGATCCGTACCGTCTCGGTTGTGCCAAGCGACAACTCTATCGCGGGCGGGTTCGGTGTGGGGTCCCCCGGTGAGGTGGCGCCGGTTGGCGGTGCGGGTTCACCCGGCGACGATTGAGCGGGTGCGGCCTTGAGCGCATCGAGAACGCGGCCGGCCGAGGCGATGGCGGACGCCCACGTCGGAACCGCGTTCATGGCGAGCATCCGCATTGGCGGCAGCAATGCCTGAGCCAGTCCCACCGCTGCGATCAACTCGCCGATACTGAGCTCTCCCGTGAGGGTGAACCACCCCGCCAGGGCGGCGACGGCGGCCACGAACACTCCGCTGACCGTGTTGCTCCCGGCAAGGAAACGCCCCAGGAGAGCCACATTGCGATAGGCGCCCGCAAGCGTTTGCTGACTCGCGTCCCGGTAGCGGCGAGCGGCCTCGCCCTCGGCGCGCACGCCCTTGATCACCCGATATCCGGCTACGAGATCTGTTGCGCGCCCCACCGTATCCGCAAGCAGCGTTTGATAGACGCGGCTGTTGCGGGCAAGCTTCCCGCTCAGCAGTCCCATGACCCACACCGATGCCGGCGCCCCGGCTAGTACCGCTATTCCGAGTGGCCAGTAGATGGCCAGAAGCGAGACCGCGATGAAGACGATTCCTGCGAACTCGGCAACCGGGTATACCGTCAGTCCCATCGAAGCCACGCGGGTGACGTCGTTCGTCATCATCGAGACCACTCCGCCGCCGGGCTGCCGGGCCCCGGCCCCGTCGGCGTGCAGCACGCTGCGAGAAAGAGTGGCGCGCAACCGATGCTGCACCAGCTGCGTTGCCCGTGCCACCAGCTGGGCAGCGAAGCGGAACGCCAGCGACAGCATCAGGAAGACACCCGCCAGAACGGCCAGCCACAATAAGAGCTGGCCAGTGTCGCCGGTCGCCAATGCGCGGTCGATGGCGAGGCCCATCACCACCGGCACGAGGGCCTCGCCCACCTGCCACAGGATGCCGAGCACGGCAGCTGGGATCGTGTACCTGCGGGCGGAGAAGAGAACCCTCATGAGGAAGCGCACCGGCGTCGTCGTCGCGTCCACTCCGAACAGCACGGCGGCTGGAGGCGCGGGAGGGGCCTGCCAGAGCACCGGTAACCAACGGGTCAGCCGACCTCGTCCGAGTTCGGCGGGATCGGCCGCTCGAGGTGTTCCCATCAAGGATCCTTTCTGAAGTCTCCCAACGAAAGGCGCCACCTCGGCCCCGTGGGGCGCTACTGGTGGATGACCGCCGCGCATTTTTGGTTAGGCATCCCTTACTTTCACAAGACCCAATGATCCCATCTGGCGACGTGTTTCCGGAAGGGGGAATCTTGTGAGTATCCGTAGCCGGTGCCGTGCGGGCTCTGGGGCGCCGCCCGTGATCCGACGCTTACATCCACTTCTTGTATTTGAAGAAGACATAGAGTCCGACGGCGAACGCCACCATCCCGCCGATGGCCAGCGGATACCCCAGACTCCAGTGCAGTTCCGGCATGCGGTCGAAGTTCATGCCGTATATGGCCGCGACGAGCGTGGGCGCGAACAGCACCGCGGCCCACCCGGAGATCTTCTTCATGTCCTCGTTCTGGCGCTGGGAGACCAGGGTGGCATTGACGTTCAGAATCTGCGAGAGCGAGTCCCGCAACGCGGTGGTCTCGGTGAGCACGCGCACGAGATGGTCGGAGACGTCCTGGAGGTAGGCCTGCAGCTCCGCGGGGATATCGTACTTATCCGAATCGTCGTGAAGGCGCTCGATCACTTTCGAGAGGGCGGAGGCGGCGTGAAGCAGGTCGATGACCTCCTGGCTCAGCCTGTAGATGCGTTCGGCGGCGGTCGGGTCTCCGCTGAAGACCTGGCGTTCGATCTGCTCCTTGTCGATCTGAAGCCCGTCGAGTGCGGGGAAATATCCGTCGACGACGGCGTCGAGCAGTCGGTAGACCATCGCCTCGGGTCCGAGCCGCAGCAGTTCGTGGTTGTCGAGCAGCGGGGCCCCGGTTCCGGCCGGAGCCTCCGTTCTCTCCTCGCTCTGGGCAGACAGGGAGTTGATTCTGGTGCCGTCGATGAGGCGCCCGTCCTGGCAGATGATGATGAGCGCCTGCGGCCGAGCGATCAGGTGGAACTCGCTGAACTCCACCTCCTCACGATCGTCGATGTAGCGAGCAGATCGGACCACGAGGAACAGGACGTCGTCGTAATGCTCCAGCTTGGGCCGTTGGCCGGCGTGCAGCAAGTCCTCGACGAGCAGGGGGTGCAGGTTCAGGGCCTCGGCGAGTTCCCCGATCTGCGTGGTGTTGGGGGCGGGGAGCACCGTCAACGTCATGCGTTCGCCGGAGTCCTCGATGTAGCGCAGGGCGTCCTCGAAGGTGGACTCCGTGTCGACGTCGAGCGGTATGCCGTTCTCGATCCTCCTGATGAGGATGGGTGGATTCCCCGCCGCCGGCGACGCGGAGGAAGGCCCGCCATTCGCCCGCGTCTGGTTACGGAAACCCGCGTAATCGCGCTTGCCGTTCATCTGTCCTCCCACGTGAGACCACGTATTCCTGCGGCATAGCGGTGCACGCGAACGCTCGCCGGTGCGCGCACGTGTTTCCGCGGAAATCGCCGCTGTACTGGCAGTCAGATTATCACTCGGTTTATCACTCGGACGGATCGTGGGTGCCGTCGCTGTGCAGCGTTGGGATCAGTACGAATCGGGAGGGACCGGCGGCCGGGGAGTGCCGGTGGACGCCGTCGTTCCTCCGTCGACCGGAAGGATGACGCCCGTGATGTAACGCGCATCCGGGCCCGCCAGGAACAACGCGGCTCGCGCGATGTCCTCGGGCTCGGCGGCTCTATCCAGGGCGAGACGGTCGCGCAACGCACCCCAGAAGACGGGATCGTCCAAACGTTTCTGCGTTTGGCGGGTGGACGTGAAGGCGGGTGCGATGGCGTTGACTCGTACGCCCTCGCCTCCCAGATCGAGGGCCATGGACTGGATCAGGGCATTGACCGCCCCTTTGGTGGCGTTGTAGCCCGTTTGGTTCCAGTCCCCTCCCAGGCCGGCGACCGAGGAGATGGCGAGGAACGTACCGCGGCTTTCGCGCAGATGGGGGACCGAGGCGCGGGCAAGGCGGATCAGCCCGTCAAGATTGATGGATCGCATGCGTTCCCACGTGCCGTCGTCGAGATCTTCGATGGTACCCGGTTCGGACAGTCCGGCGTTGGCGACGACGACGTCGAGCCGCCCCAGGGACGTGACGACCTCGCTAACGACCCGGCTGACGTCCTCGGCGACGCTCATGCCGCCGGGCAGGACCAGGGAGCGATCACGCGGGAACTCCGAGACGGTGTGCCTGAGCGGTTCCTCGCGGCGTCCACTCACCGCGACCGTTGCTCCCTGCTCCAGAAACGCCCGCGCGATCGCCCGGCCGATACCGGAGCCCGCGCCGGTCACGAGAACGACGAAGCCCTCGTAGGGATAGCTGGCCCACGCGATCGTATCGCGGCTCTCGTCGTTGCTACTCATTCCCGTTACTCATCTCGCGCCCCACGTCTCTTCCATAGGAGATGATTGTATGTTCCGTGAATAGGCTACAGGCCATTAATGTACATACCTATTAGCCGGGGCCGGTTAGCCGGGGCCGGACGTGTCGGATATCAGGACACGTCGAGAATGACTTTGCCCACGTGCCCGCCCCGCGCAAGAATCTCGTGCGCCTCGGTGGCCCTGCGAAGCGGAAGATGAGCGTGAATCGGCAGACGGATCGAGCCGTCCGCCATTAGTGGCCAGACCAGCTCGTGGGTCTTGTGCAGGATGCGTTCCTTGTCCCACGGCGCCCGCGAGCGCAACGTTGTCCCGATGATACGTGCCCGTTTGGCCATGAGCGCTCCAATATTCAGCTCGCCGCTGTCTCCAGCCAGGGTTCCGATGATCGCCAATCTGCCGAATTCTCGGAGCATGGAGACGTTATGGTTCAGGGTGTCTCCGCCCACGACATCGAGGATGATATCCGCCCCGCCCAGCGAGGAGACCTCGCGGGAGATGTCCGTATCGTGGCGGTTCCATGCGTGGTGCGCACCGAGGGCGGTGACCGAGGCGACGGCGTCGTCCGAACCGACGGTCGTGAGCACCCTGGCTCCCATAGCGCGCGCGAATTGGATGGCGAAGCTTCCGATGCCGCCGGTGCCGCCGTGGATGAGTACCGTCTGCCGTGCGGTGCCCGAGCTGTGGGCGGGGGCAGTGTGGAGTCCGGCCTCGATGACGAGGTTGGAGACCACGGTCGCGGCCACTTCTATCAGACCACCGGCATCGGCCAGCGACAATGAGGGTGGGGCGGGCAGGATCTGGGCCTTGGGGGCGGCGACGACCTCCGCGTAGCCGCCACCGGCGAGCAGCGCCACGACCTCCTCGCCGGTGTCGCGGCGCCTGCCCGAGACCTCGAGGCCGGGGAGGGTAGATGCGCCGGGCGGCGGAGGGTAGGCGCCAGCCGCCTGGGCCAGATCCGCGCGGTTGACCCCCGCGGCGACCACGTCCACGAGAACCTCTCCCTCGCGAGGCGTGGGTTCTTCCAGCTCCGTGAGTTCGAGGCGATGATCGTCGGTAATCGTGATGGCTCGCATGCCTCCACCATAGCCGCCGGCGAGATGCCGGAGGTGGAAGATCCGGTGGGACGGTAGGCAGCGCGCCTGTGGGGGCGGTGGGCAGAGTGCCTGTCGCGAACTCTGACGGCCGATGGTCCCATATCCTCTCGGAAAGGCGGGCGTAGCGTCAGGAGAGGCCGCGCGGGTGCGTCGCTAACGCGAGAGGGAGCTGAATACATGTCTGTCGGTCTCAACGTTTCTTCCAGCGAGGTTTCATCTGACGAGCGGAGGATTCATCCGATCGGGTCCGTGCGGCCCGTGGACTGGGTCTACAGCCGGGCGCCGATGACGGTGTACTGGGAGATGACGATTGCCTGCGCGTTGGCCTGCAGACATTGCCGTGCCAAGGCCTGGAAGCGCCCGGCACCGGGCGAGCTCACAACGGAGCAGGGTGTTGCACTGCTCGATGAGATCACCCGTTTCGGCGATCCGCTGCCGCACATGATTCTCAGCGGCGGAGATCCGTTGCGCCGCCCCGACCTCATGGAGCTCTTGCAGGAGGCTCGCGATCGCCGCCTCGGGGTCTCGCTCTCGCCGGCCGTGACGCCCGATCTCACCCGCGACCGTCTGGCCGGCCTGCGCGAAGCTGGAACCACGGCGATCTCGCTCAGCCTGGATGGCTCGAATCCCGAGCTGCACGATGGCCTGCGGCGGGTGCCCGGAACCTTCGACCTCACGATGAGAGGCCTGGACTGGGCTGGCGAACTGGGCATACCGGTACAGATCAACACCCTCGTCACGGAGGCGACGATGCGTGACCTGCCCGCCCTCTACCGGCTGCTGGCCACCAAGCATGTTCAGCGCTGGACGCTGTTCTTCCTCATTCAGACGGGCCGCGGCAAGATGCTGCGCGAGATCACGGCGGAGCAGGCGGAAGAGGTTCTCGTCTGGTTGAACGATCTGCGCGGTGTCGCTCCCTTCCAGGTGAGCACCACCGAGGCCCTTCATTTTCGTCGCGTCACCGCTCAGGCGATGGAGGCGCGGGGGATGACCCGCGAGGAGATCGCCGCCTCACCGGTCGCTCGCTCTTTCGGAGTGCGGGACGGTAACGGCATCGTCTTCATCTCGCACACCGGCAATGTGACACCCTCCGGTTTCCTTCCCGTCACCATCGGGAACGTCAAGGAGGACAGCCTGGTGGACCTCTACCAGAACCATTCGCTGATGCGCGATCTGCGTACGCCATCCCGGTTCGGGGGTGATTGCGGCGTGTGCGAGTACAACACCTGGTGCGGCGGTGCGCGCTCGCGGGCATACAGCGCCACCGGCGATCCGCTGGCTGCCGACCCGCTGTGTGCCTACAGACCCGCCGTCCGGCGGTGAGCAAGCAACGGAGTTCGTTCTAGTCGAGGGATGCGACGAGCCGTTCGACGCGTGCGTGGATCTCATCTCGGATCGAGCGCACCGCGTCGATGTCTTGCCCCGCCGGGTCGTCCAACTCCCAATCCTCGTAGCGCTTACCCGGATAGACCGGACACGCGTCTCCGCACCCCATCGTGACGACGACGTCGGACTCTCGCACCGCGTCCGTGGTGAGCAACGTCGGACTCTCGCCGGAAATGTCGATCCCCACTTCGCGCATCGCCTCGACGGCAACAGGATTGATGCGATCGGCTGGAACTGATCCGGCTGACCGGATATCGAGGCGTTCAGCTCCCAGATGGCGCAGGAACCCGGCAGCCATCTGGGAACGGCCGGCGTTATGAATGCAGACGAAGAGAACAGAATGGCGGTGGGTGTACATGGGTTCCTCCAAGAGGTAGTGGTGTGCACCGTTCAATGGAATCGTAGCTGAACATCGAGTTGGCGATGGCTCTAGCATTCTGCGATATTCCACTACCTTGCCCTTCTCGCTGATTCGAGGGGCACAGGCCGACATCCCGCGATCTCGTCGAAAATCCGCGGTACTCGCAACGTGCCCGCTTAGCGGCAGGTTGTGGAAGCTGGGCCGCTGGGTGAAGTCGGGATGCTGGTTGAAGCCGGGCCGCCCGACTCGGAGCCTTGTTCCCACTGGGTCGCGTGGGAAGTGATGAACGCGTGAGACGCCGTTTGCACTTCCCGGCCGATGATCGCCTCCTGTCCAGCGTCAGCGAAGGCAATCTGCTTGAGTCTAGACGTGCTTTTCTGGCCTCTCCCACTCTTCGATGTCCCCGGGCACCACATAGAACAGCGAATGCGGACTGGGGGAGAGGGTCTCCAATTCGGTGGCGTCCTGGGGGCTGCGCTCGTGGAGTTTCCGCAGCAGGTGCTGCCATTCGTAGTCAAGCTGGCCCGCGGTCACGGGAAGCTGCGCCACCACCTGCGTCTGGTGTGCCGCCGGACTATCGTCCGCCGCTGACGGCTGGTTCGCTGCCGCAACTTGGCCCGGCAACGAGACCAGTGGCGAACCCGGCTGAAGAATCCGTGCCGTGTTGAAGTTGTAGCCGCGATCTTCCGCCTCTGCCGCGATACCGCTGAGGTAGGCGCCGACCGTTACCAGGGGATTAGGTGCGGCTCGAAAACGCTGAAGCTGGGGATGATGTTGATACCCGCGCGTCTTACCGGCAAGGACGGCCTGCGCCAGTAGCGTTTCGCGCCAGCACGCGACCAGTCCCATCCGGTCGAGGTGGGATGGGTGCAATGACCAGATCCTCATCGTTTACTCCGTAATCGTGGTGCTTGGCTCGTTGGGTGTGACGTCGCGTCTGGCCCGTCGGGTCCGTCCACCGGTCTCTTTGGAGGATGAGTGCGGGTGCGGTCCCCGGCTGTGGTTCGCCGGCGCCGCGGCGACTTTCACCGACTCTCTCCACCAGTGCTCTCTACGTGCTCGGCAACAGTGTGGGGCTTCCTGTTTCGAGTTCGGCCAGTAGCGTGTCGAGTGCTGTTTGTCCGGAATCCGAGAGGTTGGCACGAAATTCGCCGTCGAGTTCCGCCGCGACGTTTGCGCTTGCGGCCAGCAGGTCGCGTCCGAGATCGGTCAGGACGATGTTCTGCACTCGTCGGTCTGATGTGCTGCGTTCCCGTTTGACTGCGCCGAGCTCAATGAGTTGATCCACCAGGGAGACGACGAGGCTCGGTGCGACCTCTAGCCGCGCGGCGATCTCTCGCTGAGAATGCGCAAGCCCGCCGTCCACCACCGCGAGTAAGCCGACCTGTTTATGCGTGAGCCCGATCCGCTCGATGCGCGTGGAGAATGTCTGCGTGATCCGTGCTCCCAACATGCCCAGCTGGAGGCACGCCGCGCTGAGAATCGCCTGGCTGTTGTCCTCACTCATCTTCATGACGATAGCAGGTGAATAATTAAGTACTGAATGATTGTTTGGAAAATTATTATGTGGTGGATAGCCTTGCTCAACACCATAGCGGCGCTTGCCTCGGCCGGTTTCGGTCCGGCCGCTCTGGTTAAGCCCGGTCTTATCGCGCCACCTGGCGATGGGGAAGCGGCCGGTCGCTTCTACTCGTCGATGTATGCGGGGCGCGCCATCCCGCTGGGAGCGGCAGTAGGTGGTGCGGTTTGGTTTCTTCCCGCGCCTTCCGTGGTGCTGCTGCTCGGGATTGCCGCTCTTGCTCAGATCGCTGACATCGGCATCGGGAGTCTGTGGCGTCTGCGAGGAATGATCGTGGGTGCCGTTTTCGCTGTTGTATGCCATGTGGCGGCTATTGCCGCGCTGCTCTGAGTGGCGGCCAAATGGCACCGCGAGCTTGTTCCGGTAGGCATCGATGCTTTCGCGGAGGAAGGCAGCGGGGGTCAGTTCACGGTAAGGGGGAGATCCTCCTTGCCGCTGATTCGTTACCGGTGGCAGCCGAAGCTAGCTAATGCCACGCGATGTTTGACTTAGATCGCGCTTCAACTCTTACGCTGATGACATGGCAGAAGACGAAGCCGGTTTGACGGTTGCACAGATGAGCGCCGCTACCGGGGTATCGGCATACACGTTGCGCTATTACGAGCGCGTCGAGCTGATCCGGCCGGTCGACCGGAATTCGGGGAACCAACGCAGGTACTCGGCGGCCGACGTGGAATGGGTGAAGTTTCTGCTCCGGTTGAAGGAGACGGGCATGCCCATCGCGCGGATGCGCGAATACGCCGAACTCCGCGCTCGCGGACCGATCACAACCAGGGAGCGACTGCGCATGCTCGAAGAGCACCGGGTTGGGCTGCGTGAGCAGATCGATCGACTCCACACGCACGAGAAAGCGTTGGCCTCGAAGATCGTGGTTTACCAGGATGACCTGGCGGCACTCCAGGCGCGGCAACAGAAAGGTTCTGAGGATGGCTGAGATGACGGACAGAGAGCGGCGATTCGAGGATGGGAAGGTGGTTCTCGATGCGATCGATGGCACCGCCGGTGCGAAAGTCATCGACGCGTTGGAGGATATCTCCCCGGAACTCGGCCATCAGATCGTGGCCTGGGGTTTCGGCGAGATCTATTCCCGTCCCGCGCTCGAACCGAGGGATAGACAGCTGGTCACCCTCGGCATGCTGACCGCCCTCGGTGGTTGTGAATCCCAGCTCCACGTTCATATCAACGCCGCGCTCAATGTTGGCCTCACCCCGGAGCAGATCGTGGAGGCGTTCTTGCACGCGGCCGTCTATTGCGGTTTCCCCCGTGCACTGAACGCCACATTTGCCGCCAAGGAGGTCTTTGCCGAGCGAGGAATCCCCCTCGGATAGCTGAGCCGATACGGCTCGGATGAACGGAGTATTCAGGTCAAGCGTGCTCCCGTCACATCGACTGGCCCACCAGTGAGTACCTTGAGTAGAGAAAGCCGGCAGGACTCTTTCCTCCTGTTGTTCATCGGTACCGGCCGTGGGTGGTGATCGATTCGTGGCCGGCCCCTGTGTGATTTCGTTACTGGGTGGTTTCGTTCGTTTCGTTCGTTTCGTTGATTTCGTTGATTTCGTTGATTTCGGCCGTTTCGCCTGACTACCTTCCGCAACTTGGCTACCGTAAACGGCATGGGCGTTTTTGGAGTGGCACTTCTGCCAGATCAGGTGAGGGCGAATCTCTTGGCTGGTGAGGCGGCGCTCGCCTACGAGAACGCCAGTATGATGAACGCCGCCGACCTTTCAGGCCAGAAGGAAAAGCCTCGGATTGCGGAGGGATTCAGCTGGAATCCGGTCGACAGCGGTATTCAGCCCGGTGAGGGTTACTTCGAGTCCAAGCTATCCGGAGTCGGAGCTGAAGGAGCGGTGGGATCATTGGGATCTCAGGTTCTTGGCGCAACGGGGGCGGGAGCTCATCTACTGCTCACCAACTATCGTCTTGCGATCGTGGATTCGAGCTCCCATGGGTTTCGCCTGAGTATTCCGCGGCAGGAGATCGCCGGCATCGAGGGTGCGCCGCGGCTCGGTCAGTTTGGTCGCATTCAGATTGTTTTCCGCGATGGTTCCGTTGTGCGTCCGATGCTCGGGATGCTGTTGCCGCGGGCGGCCAAACGTTTTCTGCGAGCCTGGCAGACGGGGCAGCCGCAGAGCTGAACGCTTTGACCCCCGCAGGGGGAGGTCGGATTTCCACGTGGGCACTGGGCGTTGAGCTGTGCCAATAAAGGCATACCGCAACGCTCAACACCCGCGTGATTTTGAAACCCCACTCAACACTGAAAACGAGTGCGATCCGTATCCGAAAAGAGGCGGATCCGTCGCTTATTGCGGTCCGCAATTTTCTGGCGACCACACCGTTTCCCATTGACACGCCGCAGGTGCGCAGGTGCAGGAGCTCGGGCCTGCCGGGAGCGCTATTTTACTCACTCTTGTATTCTGTACATACTAGTAGTTACAGTAAAGGCATGACGAACGAGGCATCCAACTTACGCGATCCTTCCTCCAGTCCGCACACGCGCTCTTCCGGCTCCCGCCAGCGTTTGATCGACGCCATGGCGGAGCTTCTGTGGGAAAAGGGATACGCGGCAACGAGCCCGCGCGATGTCATGTCAGCCGCGAGTGTGGGTCAGGGATCGTTCTACCATCACTTCTCGGGCAAGCATGAGCTTGCGGTGGCGGCACTGCGGCAGAACATCGCCGAAACACTGGAGGACAGCGCCGGCATCGAAGCTTCCTCGCCCCTGGAAGAGCTGAAGGCGTATCTGCTGCGCCCACGGCCCGGGCTGAAGGGCTGCCGGGTAGGACGCATGACTCAAGATCCGAAGGTGCTGCAGGACCAGGAGCTCCTCGGCCTTGTAGAGGATGCCTTCACGGCCACCGCGCAGCGCTGGGAACGCCTGATCGGCGCGGCCGTCGATGCCGGGGAGCTTCCCCGAACGCTCGATCCACAACAGCTTGCCCGAACTCTCGCCGCGGTTCTCCAGGGTGGTTACGTGCTCTCGCGCGCATATGGATCGCAGCAGCCGATGGACGATGCCGTCGGTGGGATGGCCTCGCTTCTTGACTCGCTTGCGCAATCGCAGCGGAATTTCATGGCAACAACCAGCTTCATGGCAACAACCAACAAGGAGTAATCATGACAACGAGAATTGGAATCAACGGTTTCGGGCGGATCGGACGCAGTTACTTGCGCGCCGCGCTGGCCAACAACGCGGATATCGAGGTCGTTGCAATCAATGACGTCACGAATGTGGAGACCCTCGCCAGCCTCTTGGAGTGGGATTCCATCTCGGGTCACTTGGACGGCGTCTCCGTCAGCGACGGACAACTCGTGGTGGGGGATCGCGCGATCAAGGTGTTCTCCGAGCGTGATCCTGCCCGGATTCCGTGGTCTCAGGCGGGGGTCGACGTCGTCATCGAATCCACTGGTTTCTTCACCAAGGCCGACGCGGCACGCGCTCACCTGCAGGGCGGAGCTCGCAAGGTCATCGTCTCCGCCCCGGCGAAGGGTGATGCCCCGGCTATCGTCCTCGGCGTGAACACCGATTCGATCGACGTCGATGCGTCCGATGTCTTCTCCAACGGTTCGTGCACAACGAACTGCCTGGCCCCGATGGTGAAGGTGCTCAACGATGCCTTCGGTATCGAGACCGGATTCATGAACACCGTGCACGCCTACACGAGTGACCAGCGCCTACACGATGCCCCGCACTCCGATCTGCGCCGGGCTCGAGCCGCCGCTCTCTCCACGATCCCGACGACGTCGGGTGCGGCGAGCACCATCGGCAAGATCATCCCGGAGCTGGACGGCAAGCTGACCGGCTTCGCACTGCGTGTTCCGGTGCCGGTGGGTTCGATCACCGATCTGACCGTGGTCTTGAACCGCGAGACGACGGTGGAAGAGGTCAATGAGGCCTTCAGGAAGGCGGCGGAGTCCTCGGATCTCTCCCACTACCTGGCTTACTCCGAAGCTCCCATCGTCTCCTCCGATATCGTGGGCAACCCGCACTCGGTCATCTTCGATGCGCCGTTGACCGAGGTCATCGGCAAGCACGTCAAGGTACTCGGCTGGTACGACAACGAGTGGGGCTTCTCCAACCGCCTCGTCGAGCTCTCCGAGCTGGTGGGCGGACGGCTTTCCTAGTCTGAATCCCTGAACGACCTTGAGTCGATGGCTTCGTGGCACAGACGAATACCCGTGCCGCGGAGCCATCGATCCCTTCACACGCTCGAGTTGGCTTGGATAGTGTGAAGGTATGAGTATGCGAGCAATAGTTGCGGAAAACACCGGTGGTCCCGAGGTGCTTCGGCTGGCAGAGATAGCCGAGCCTCGCCCCTCTTCAGGAGAACTTCTTGTGAAGACCGCCGTGACCGGCGTGAACTTCATCGAGACCTACCAGCGTTCGGGTCAATACAACGTTCCGTTCCCCTTCACTCCCGGAGCCGAGGCCTCCGGCACGGTTATCGAGGTGGGAGAGGGCGTCACCGGTTTCTCTCCTGGAGATCATGTGACGACGGCGGAGGCGAAGGGCACCTACGCAGAGCGTTTCGTCGTGTCCGCTGAGGCCGCGATCAAGGTGCCGGAGACGATTCCGCTCGACCTGGCCGGAGCACTACCCCTGCAGGGACTCACGGCGCATTACCTCTGCACATCGGCGGCCAAACCGCGCGAAGGCGACACGGTGCTCGTCCATGCGGGAGCCGGCGGCGTGGGCTTGTTGCTCACCCAGCTGCTCACGGATCGCGGGGTACGGGTGCTGACGACGGCGTCGACATCCCACAAGAAGAAACTCAGCCGGCAAGCCGGTGCCACGGAGGTACTGGATTACGACGATTTCGCCGAACGGTCGCGTGAGATAACGGACGGTTACGGCGTCGATGTGGTGTACGACGGCGTCGGCAAGGATACCTTCGACGATTCGCTCAAGTCGTTGCGTGTGCGCGGAAAGATGGTTCTTTTCGGGGCCGCCAGCGGGCCGGTCCCTCCATTCGATCTGCAGCGGCTGAATTCGGGCGGTTCGCTGTCCATCACTCGCCCATCCCTGGGGCATTTCCTGCGCAGTGTCGAGGAGCGGGGTTGGCGCTATCACGAACTCTTCGACGCGATAGAACGCGGGCAGTTGCAGGTGCGCATCGGGGTGAGGTTCCCGCTTGCCGAGGCCGCTCAGGCGCATATTGCCCTGGAAGGCCGTGCCACCACGGGCAAGGTGGTGCTGGAGGGCTGAGGACCCGCCGTAGTGGCTGTCGGTGAAGGCTGCCGCTTGAACCGCGGACGGTCTGCTCTTGCAGCGCCGCTCTTCTTTCCACCGTCGGCTCCCAGTAGAGTGTGACCTCAACAACACTTCTGGCAAGGAGGAAACATGGCTTCGAATGCTTATCTGACGCGGGAGATCGTGGCTGCCTGGCGCCATTCCGGCGACAAGCTGTTAGCTGCGGCAACCGCTGTCGGGCGAGCTGATATCGCCGAGGACGCTTTTGTCGCTCTGGGGAAGAGACCGGAGACGAACGATTTCGATGCCGCGCTCGCGGACTTCGAGTGGAAAACCGACAAGATCCTCGGAGAGTATGGCGGTGCACCTGCCATCGCCGTGAGCCTCGGGCTTTCGGGTGGTATCGCTATCGTCGACGATCTGCTCAAGCTAGCCGAACCGGAGTATTTCCTGGCGGCCGAAGGAGTAGCCGGCGAACGCGGTTCGTGGAGCAAGGTCCTCAATGCCTACCAGCGTGGCGGTGAGCGGGAGGCGGTTTCGCTACCGTCGGAACTCACCGGGAAACTGGATGTGTTGCAGAAGGCCGGTGCCGATGAGATGGTGCGATTGGCATCCAGCGACGTGTTGCTTGGAGCTTTGACGTCGGGCGTTGCTGGCCTGGCTTCCCTCGGGGGCAACGCGGTCTCGCACGCCGTCAACGCCGTCTCAGGTGGGTTGAGCTGGATCAAGGAGAAAGCGGTCCGCCTGCTTGCCTGGTTGGTCGAGAGACTTCGCACCGCGCTGCCCGCGCGGTTCCAGGAGGAATTCGACGAGTACCTGGATTCGATGAAGGAGAAAATCTCCGAGCGAGCCAACGAATCCCTGGCTCGCTTGCTCGGCAAAGTTCTCGGGCGCGGTGCCTGTGAGCAGGCCTGGAGCGCCGCTCGCGAGAAGGGGAGCGACCTGTCCGGCCCGACGGCGAAGCTCGATGAGACCATCGCGGATGAACTCGCATGGATCGCCCGGATTGGCGAGGCTCGCGCTCGCGTGGACGTCATCGCGGGGAAGATCGTTCCCTGGCTGGGAGGTCTGGTGCCCAACGTGCAGCTTTTGGTGGGTTCAGCCGCGCTCATCGTCGTGGGCGCGGTGGCCTATCAGGTGGACGAGGGCTTCGACCAGATCCGGGAATTGGTGGACTGAGCGGTTCGCCCTCGCCGCCTGATGTGCTCTAGGCGATGGTCAGTCGCCCATGCCGGTACCCACATGCCGTGCGGCATTGATCCACGGATGGTCGAGCGGCACCGTCTTGAGATTGCCCGCCACCTCGTTGAGCGGGACGGGCACCGCGGCCTGTCCCTGAGAGGCGACGGTCACGCCGAACTTGCCGTCGGCCACCAGATCGGCGCCCGCGCCACCCAGAATGGTCCCGAGCAGACGATCCTCCGCGTCCGGGGTGCCGCCGCGCTGGACGTAACCTAGAACGGTGACGCGCGATTCGAGCCCCGTGGCGGCCTCGAGTGCCTCGGCCACCTTGAAGGCATTGCCTCGATGGGTGGCCTGGACGTTGTTGCGATGCGCCTTGGCGGCCTCTTTGGCCTCCGGGTTGGGAGCGGTCTGCACCAGAGCTTCGGCGGCGGCGAGATCCGAGGCATCCTGTACATCGCGTGCGCCCTCGGCGATTGCGACCACCGAGAAGCCGTGCCCGGATGCGGCGCGCTTCTTCACGGATTCCGCAATCGAATCGATAGTGTAGGGAATCTCAGGCAGCAGGATGATATCCGCACCACCCGCGATGCCCGCCCCGAGCGCCAGCCATCCGGCCTTGTGCCCCATGATCTCCACCACGATGATGCGGTGATGGCTGTGAGCGGTGGAATGCAAGCGGTCAATCGCCTCGGTGGCGATGCCCAGCGCAGTAGAGAAACCGAAGCTGGTCTCGGTGTGGGCGATGTCGTTATCGATGGTCTTGGGCAGATGAATGACGTTCAAACCCGCCTTCGCGAGCCGATTGGCATTCTTGGCCGTGCCACCTCCGCCGATGCAGACGAGGCCGTCGAGTCCATCCTTCTCATAGTTCTCCACGATCGTGGGAACCATGTCCTTCACCTCGTCGCCCACCTTCATCTTGTGCGGCTTGTCGCGCGACGTTCCCAGAATGGTGCCGCCCACGGTCAGAATGCCCGAAAGCGACTGCGAGTCCATTTCGATGAATCGGTTCTCCGCGAGTCCCCGGATACCGTCGCGGAATCCTATGAGCTTCATGCCGTGATGTCCTATGGCGGCCTTGCCGAATCCACGGATTGCGGCGTTCAAGCCAGGGCTGTCTCCGCCCGCGGTCAGGATACCGATTCGCTTCGCCTTCTTAGCCATGGGTTCCTCCTAGGCCTCCTTGGTTGACAATGTGGTACAGGTTACCCGACATGCGCGCGGGTGGAAAACGCGGGCGACGCCGATTGTCCCGCCCGGCAAGCTCCAGGCATCATTCGTGATAGGAATTGATGCATGACAACATCGCCGGCATTTGAGAATTTCTCCGTCCAGACGCTCCGCGCCGCCCTGCGTGCTGACCTCAAGGGTGCGATGAAGGAACGGGATTCGGAGACAGTGGATGTGCTCCGTAATATTCTGGCCGCGGTCGACAACGCCGAGGCGATCGACGTCGTCGCCCCGCAAACGAGCACCGGTGATGGTCCTATTGCCGGTGCATCCGTGGGGCTGGGATCTGCGGAGGCGGACCGTAAGCGATTGTTGCAGCACGACGTCGAGAGACTTTTCGCCGAACAGATCGATGAGTACGAGGGGGCTGCGACTCAGTTCGAGGAGCATGGCCAGGCCGAGCATGCGCAAGGTCTGCGACGGAAGGCCGCCATTGTTCGCGCATACCTCGGTAAGGATGTGTAGCCTGCCGGATTGAATGGCACCTGCCGGATTGCATGGCGCCTGCCGGATCGGATGACTCAGACGCAGCGATGACGGTAGTCGAAGCCGGACGATTGCGGTAGTCTCCGGGGAACCGGGAACATGAATGCTCGGCTCGTCGCATTGCGAGGCGCTGCGAGGGCCGCGCACCGTATGGCGCGTTCACCGCGCCGGAGGGGAGCAAGCCATGGAGATCATCGACAAGCCCGCGACCGTCAAGAATCCGCCCGAGTATTTCACCGGAGACGTGTGGCTCGATGCTATAGCCTCACCGCGCGAGCCGAGTCAGAGCTTGACGGTGGCCTCCGTGCGTTTTGCCCCCGGTGCGCGAACGGCGTGGCACTCCCACGTCAAAGGACAGACACTTCATGTCACAGAGGGCGTGGCACTCATGCAGACGCGCGGAGGTCCGGTGACCGAGGTCGGGGCGGGGGAGACCGTCTATTTCGGTCCGGGTGAGGAGCACTGGCACGGTGCAGCCCCGGACCATTTCATGGTGCATCTAGCGATGCATGAGAACGCCGAGGATCCGGCCGACACCACCACCTGGATGGAGCATGTCACGGATGAGGAATACGCGGCTCGTGGCTAGCCGGTAGCTCTGAAGAGAGGGTTACACCAGCGTTTGGAGGAGAGGATCGAGTGCTCTCATGAGTGGGGCGAGATCCTCGTTTCCGGAGCTCATCTCCAGCCCGGAGGTCTTCACCTACCCCAACCGTTCACAACCTCCCGAGGAAGTACAGCTAGATAGTCTGTGGGAACGATACCGGGTTCCAGTGTCGCAGTCGATGTGAATGTAGCCGGGCTTGCCGACAATCGCCTGGCGTAGATCTTCGACGAAGTGTGAGCCGAGAGGGATCCGGCATACTCTGGTTTGTTTGATGGCCTCCTTCTCGAGAGGGTTGCCGTTGCCACCGCGCATCCCGGCTGTGCCTCTTATCGATCCCAGTTGGCGTCGAGAGCGGGAGCCGGGGCGCTGACGGTTACCGGGTAAGGGCTTCCCCGTAACCGTCGGTGTGATCGCTCGCCTCGCGTCGGACGTTACCTGCGGTGAAAAATCTTGGGAGTTCGACGGCGTCGTCGTCGGAATTGTAACGATTCCGTGGCCTCAACAATAGAAGGTGTCAATCTCTTCAACTCGTTCGCCAGACAAGAGACACGAGCCGCCTGCTGAGCAATGATCAGAACCTGTGGATGGCCCTCGGCGGGGTGACGTGAATGTGGCGTACCTCCCGAGCAAGATCTGAAGCCCATACAAGTTCTGATCAGGGTCGGCGTTGGCGCGCCGGCTCGGGAAGGTACGCCCATGCTCAAGGTAGTCCAGGAGGACATCGAGTCCAACGTCGACGCGGCCACGGGTGGTGGGTCGCTGCTCGACCAGATCGTCCGTGATGGCGCGAGGCAGATGCTCGCGGCGGCGCTGCAGGCCGAGGTCGCGGCTTACATCGCGGCCCACGCCGAGGAGGTCGACGAGCACGGACACCGGCTGGTGGTCCGCAACGGCTACCACCAGCCGCGGGAGGTGAGCACCGCCGCGGGTGCGGTGCCGGTGCGCCAGCCCCGGGTCAACGACCGCCGGATCGATGAGGCCAGCGGGCAGCGCAAGCGGTTCACCTCGGCGATCCTGCCTGCGTGGGCGCGCAAGAGCCCGCAGCTGGCCGAGGTGCTGCCGCTGCTGTACCTGCACGGCCTGTCGAGCTCGGACTTCGCTCCGGCCCTGGAGCAGTTCCTCGGCTCGGCCGCCGGGCTGTCGGCCAAGACGATCACCCGGCTCACCGAGCAGTGGCAGGACGAGGCCAAGACGTTCAGCCAGCGGTCGCTGGCCGAGACCGACTACGTCTACGTGTGGGTCGACGGGATCCACCTCAAGGTCCGCCTCAACCAGGACAAGGTCTGCCTGCTGGTCATGGTCGGGGTCCGCGCCGATGGCACCAAGGAGCTCGTCGCGCTCGAGGACGGGCACCGCGAGTCCACCGAGTCCTGGGCTGACCTGCTGCGCTCGTGCAAGCGCCGCGGCATGCGCGCCCCCGTCCTCGCGGTCGGCGACGGCGCCCTGGGGTTCTGGCGCGCGCTGCGCGACGTCTTTCCCGCCACCGCCGAGCAGCGCTGCTGGTGGCACAAGATCGGCAACGTGCTCGCCGCTCTGCCCAAGTCGGTGCACAAGGACGCCAAGGCCGCCCTCGCCGAGATCTACAACGCGCAGGACCGCGAGCACGCCCTGGCCGCGGCGAAGGCGTTCAGCACCGCCTACGGCGCGAAGTGGCCCAAGGCGACCGCGAAGGTCACCGATGACCTCGACGTCCTGCTCGCGTTCTACGACTTCCCGGCCGAGCACTGGATCCACCTGCGCACGACCAACCCGATCGAGTCCACCTTCGCCACCGTCCGGCTCCGGCAGCGCGTCACCAAGGGACCCGGCTCGCGTGCGGCGGGCATCGCGATGGCGTTCAAGCTCATCGAGTCAGCGCAACGACGCTGGCGCGCGGTGAACGCACCCCACCTCGTCGCCCTGGTCCGTGCCGGCGCCACCTTCGAGAAGGGCAAGCTCGTCGAACGACCCGAAGAATCAGGAGGTCAACAACACGTCGCGTGACACGCCGATCCACAGGTCTTGACAATTACTC
>JAZDRN010000007.1:101015-136912 GCA_047501485.1 Actinomycetaceae bacterium L2_0104
CCCACCTCGTCGCCCTGGTCCGTGCCGGCGCCACCTTCGAGAAGGGCAAGCTCGTCGAACGACCCGAAGAATCAGGAGGTCAACAACACGTCGCGTGACACGCCGATCCACAGGTCTTGACAATTACTCCGCCTGCTGAGCGGAAGACAGTATTCTTGGCAACTGTAGACGATACAGAGAGGACCGCAGTTGGCACAGAACACCGATGGACTCGATCATCCGCTCTATCGCCGTGCCGAGACGGTTGCTGATTTCAGGGCCAACATAGCCTCGGTTCAGGCTAAGATCGCCGCTGCTGCGGCCCGCGCCGGGCGCTCGGCTGACGACGTCCGTCTGCTCCCCGTCAGCAAGACCGTTTCCGAGGAGCGCATACGGCTCGCCGTGGAAGCGGGTTGCCACCAACTCGGCGAGAACAAGGTTCAGGAAGCTAAGCGCAAATGGCACAACCTTTCCGAGCTGGGTATCTCGTGGTCAGTGATCGGCCATCTGCAGACCAACAAGGCAAAGGACGTCGCGGCATTCGCGTCCGAGTTTCAGGCGCTCGACAGCCGTAGAGTCGCCGAGGCGCTGGAGCGGCGTTTGGATACGGCGGGCCGTTTTCTTGACGTCTATGTCCAGGTCAATACCTCGGATGAACCGCAGAAATACGGCGTGGATCCGGCTGACACACTTGCCTTTCTTCGCGATCTCAAGAGCTTCCGCAATCTTCGGGTCCGAGGCTTCATGACTCTGGCGCTTTTCTCCAGTGAGACGGAGCGGGTTCGCTCGTGCTTCAGGCTGCTGCGCAATCTGCGCGACGAGGTTCGCGATGCGGATCCAGACCTCATCGGAGCGGGCGAGCTCTCCATGGGGATGTCCGGGGATTACGAGGTTGCCATTGAAGAAGGCGCTACCTGCGTGCGAGTGGGGCAGGCGATCTTTGGCGCTCGAGCTTTGCCGGACAGCTATTACTGGCCGGAAGCTGGCGGTAAATAGTTCGGCCGGTAGTGGCTCGGATAGTGGATCGCGTAGCGAAAGCGCCGCCTGGTGATGAACCGGCATGAGATGGCTGGTCAGCCGTCCATCTGGGAGTTGCTGGTTACTGGTTCCCGGTTGGCAGACCCCCCGCGTCAGGATCGCCAGGCGGGTGCGCTACGAAGGTTCGGGCCGAGGGGACAATGCGGCTCGTAGACGATCACGCGAATATCGATATGGCTCGGAACATAGGCGTGGGAGATCATAGATGAGAGAGATACAGCAATGAGTGAGAACTTCTATACCACCAGTACATCCCGAGCCCGAGATCTTGAACTGGATACCCGGCCCGTCAGCGTTCTGGCGTTCGGCTCGCAGCTGTTCTCCGGCGGGGTAGGACTCAATGCTTCCTTGCCTGTTTACGTGGAGGCGGATATTCGTTGCGCCGGGGCTCCCACATTGTTGCTGAGCAACTTGCCGCACTATCCCTCTGTCCAGACTCTCGATGTTTCGGCGGATTGGATGGGGCGGGCGCTCAATGACCTTGCGGACACGGGCGCATTGGACGAGCTGCGCGCGGTTGCGGTGGGTTACCTTGCCGATCCGGCCCAGGCCTATGCGATCGCACGATGGTTCGAGGCGCTCCCGCGTTCGGGTCGGCCTCTCTTCGTGCTGGACCCGACGTTCGGGGATGGCGACGTCGGCTTCTACACCAACCCGGCTGTCGTTCCCGCCATTCGCGAGGCTCTGGTGCCGCTTGCGAATATCATGACTCCCAACGCCTTTGAATTACTGCATTTGACAGCTGATCGGGTGGACACGAGAAGCAGTGATCGGGTAGGGCAGGACGCGCGGGCAGCCGAGGAAACCGCCGATATGGAGGTTGCCAGAAAAGAACTAGGAACTCGTGGAGAAGGAGAAGGGGACACGCGAGTTCTCGCCTCACAGAGCTCACACGACGCATCCGTGTCTCAGGCGGAACTCGACACTCTTGTTGTCAGAGCCCGCTTGTTGATGACGCCGAATACTCGCGCGGTGGTTCTGACGGGCGTTCGTGGCACCCGCGCGAGCGTCGAGTCCAGCCGGAATGTCGGTTCCAGCGTTCGTCTTAGTCTCGACGGCGACGCGCATGGCGATATGCATAGCGATACGTACAGCGGCACGCATGGTAGTGACACGCATAACGGCACGCATGGTGACACAGAGGCTCCTCTTATCGGCAATGTGATTGTCTCAGGCGCAGGTGTGAAAAGCTTCTTCCTTCCGGAAGTTCCAACCCGCACCAAAGGTCTTGGTGACACCTTCACGGCGGCGTTGGTGGCAAACTACCTGCGGCTCGCCGATCTCGACGCAGCTGTACAGACTGCGGCGGCGTATGTACAGCAGGCGATTCTCAATAGGTAGCCGTCTCCATACGTGGTGGGCGGCTCGCCGCGTGTCTGAGCTCGCTTAGTGCTTAGTGCTTAGTGCCAGCCATTCCCTTAGAGCGCGATTTCGGGCTCCTCAGAATGGCCATCCGAACGGTTAGCTTTCGGTTGGTCAGCGGTTGCCGCGGTCGTGGTTCTCGCGACCGAAGGTTGTCGCTAACGGAACGCCTCCTCACCGACGCTGCTCGATGCAGATTCTCAACTCAGCATCTCTCCTTTTGTCACCGCGTATGTCTCAGTACATTGCCTCACTGCGTTTCCTTCTCTGTGTGCCGCGCCGTGGTGCATATCGATCGCGATGATTATTTATATGGTCACAAATCCTCTCTTCGCCGACGTCGCTGTGTTCAGTGTCGTCAACTGGGTGTTCCTCTCGTCAACTGGACGGCATTTCATCGTCAACCGGATGCCCTTTTATCGTCAACTGGATATCTTCTTGCTGGCCCTCCGGGATGGGCAGCTGGCGATCTAGTCTCATGCAGACGGATTCCCAAAATGCTTCCATCTGGCCGGGTGAAGGCGAAGCCTCCTGCGTGGTGTGTAATGGTGATCTGGTTGGCGTGGACAGTTTGATGGTGCCGATAGCAGAGCAGTACGGCATTATCTACAACGGTGGCACCGTTCTTCTGCCATTGCTGCGCGTGGTGGATTTCGCCCACTTCGATGCCGCGGTCGCAACCGGGATAGCGGCAGGTACGATCCCTAGCGAGGACGGCCTTGGTCTGAGTCGTGGAGAAAGTGCGCTGAGCCCGGGAGGCGTCGAGGGGTTCGCCCCTGGCAGTGAGAACGATCCTGCTCAAAGCAGAGTCACATAGCAGCGTCGCGAGTTGAGATGGAGACAGAGCGGTGCCGTCTTCCAGGACTGCCGGTTCGAATCCGACGAGCATGTCAGGGAGGAGACCAGCACGGATACGAGCAAGGACTGTGCCCAGCTGCCGGGTGACTTCTTCCCTTCCGTCCAAGCACGCTCCACGCCTGCCAAGCCCCTCGCCTTTCACCGGGCATGGCGCAGAAGAGGAAGGCTGTTCGCCTAGGCTATGCTGCTTGAGCTCGCTCTTCATGCTGTGGTGAGAGAAGTGGGACTGAAGCCCTTCCCCGTGAAGGTGGTGCGGCGCGTTGCCGTGCAGGACTTCGGGTGCTCCGAGTGGCAAATCTTCTTTTCCTCCGACTGGCTGACCTTCTGTTCTTTCAACTCCCTGACGTTCCGTCCCTTCCTCCTGACGTTCCGTCCTTTCAGCCCTCTGAACTTTTGTCCCTTCGAGCGGCAGAACTTCCATTGCGCCGACGGGTGGTGGACTTTCTGCTGCTCCGATCATCCGGGTTCGCCGCGGCGATGGGTGGAAGTTGCTGTGCTGTGAGAGACGCGGAGTTGGTGGGCTGCCGGAAATGGGATGAGTGGCAGGCATATCGGGCGGACCGGTAGGACGGTTGGTATCTGTGCCCGAAATGCTGCCTGTTTCTGTGCCCGAAATGCTGCCTGTTTCTGTGTCTGAGAGGCTGCTTGTACTGGAGTCTGAGAGGCTGCTTGTACTGGTGTTTGAGGAGTTACCCGCACTGGTGCCCGGGACACTGCCCGTACTGAAACCTAAGGAGCTACCGGTATCTGCGGTATATCGGCAGCCCACCTCGATCGCCTTCTCGGTTTGAACGAGTGTGGCTAGGGGAACGTGAACCATGATGTGGGTGCGGAGAGCATGCCGAGTGGAGTTCGTGGAGCTTTCGTTATAGGGCTGTTCGTATGGTGCTGGATCACCGGGCGCTTCTGAACCTAATCCGGACCCGATAGCACTGCCGACAGTAAACGGTCTGCCTTTGCCGCTGGAATCGCTGGCGCCCGCTTCTTTTCCCTCATGAACTGAGCCACCGGGGTTCGCTTTTTGCCCCGATTGATGAGTGACAAAGCTAGTCAATGCATCAGCATAGCGTTGCGCGTGTGAACGCCTGTCCTCTTGCGATGGGGTTCCGATGGCCGATCGTAGTGCCTTGTCCAGATGTAATCCGTTGAGCGCATCGAGCCAACCGGTGAGCCTATACCCGCCTTCGGATGGGAAGATAGAGAATTTCTCAGCTCGAGCGGCCTCCTTTGCTTTGCGTTCGGCTCGCAGCGGTGCATGCTGGACCAACCACTTGCGGACGGTCTTGACGAACTGGTCCAGGCTTTCGTACCTGGCATGTTCCAGCAACGTTTCCTCCTCCGTTTTGGCCCTTTCGGCCAGTTCGAGTGGAATGTGTTTGGTGAGCACTTCGATGTAAGCGGACGAAAGAAGGCCCTGGCGGATCGCATTCCCAAATAGCGGGTAGGTGTCACGAATCGCCTGCGCCTGGCGGACCTCGTTGAGAGCTGTTCTCCGAGATTGGCCACCCGATGATTGGAGGAGCCCCGTCAAGTCAGGATGATCTCCTGGAAGCGGCTTTGGTCTGCTATGTATCTCCGGCCCCGAATCGGGAGAACCTTTCGGGGAGGGCGAAGGAAGACAAGGGGCACTTACTTGGTCTACGTGGGCGGCAAGACCAAGACGCAGGCCTTCGATGGCGTTCTTCATCTGCGCAAGCTTTGAAATCATGGATACCGCGACCTCTACTGGCACAAGCTCGGCGTCCACACTGGCGCACCAAGCGAGAAACCGATCTACGAATACCACTCCACGAGCCCATGTTTCTTTGGCGCCGGGAGTAGTGGGCACGGAGGAAAGCTCTGGATGATCAGCGACAAGAGGTTCTGGACGATCAGCGTCAGGAAGCTCTCGATGGCGTGAGGCAGAAGACTCCGGAGAGCCGGTGAGAGAAAGCTCCGGACGGCCAGAATCCAGAACGCTGTGGACCGACCGTGCCGACCGTGCGGAATCGTCGACCAATTGACTCAATGACATGTGGAGCCTCCTTTCTCACCCGGAGAACCAAGCAGAGATCAAACGGTTGTTCGAATAGTTTTACTCTATCCGGCACCTCCGACATGTTTTGCCCTCGATTTCCTGTTTTCGCGCTGCTTCACGTCTGGGAGGAGGAAAGCCGCAGCTCACGGTGGCGAAGAGAGGAGGAAGTTGTTTTGAGTGGAGAATGCGGGTGGAAATATGAAGCGTATTCCCACTTGAAAAGTCCTCTGCGTCGCTCAACTGAACGTACAGCCTGAAAAGATTGTCTGTATGCCTGACTGGGGTTGGTTGTCTGGAGATCTCATCCGACAACGGAGTCTGGAGAAGTCGGCTGACAGCCCCATCTGAAGACATCGCCCGCAGTTCCCGCCAGCGGGCCCCCCTTAGCCGACCGCAAGCAGGCCCCCTTAGACGACCGCCGGAAGCGTGGATGCGAGAAGCACGTAGACTCCGGTCCCCGCGAAGATGCTCAGCGTGGGGTTGCGCCGCCATAGGTGCAGTCCGATGGTCATCCCCAGAGCCACCACCATGGGAATGGCTTCGTCCAGGGCTGTGAGATTTACGTGACCCACCGTGTAGACCACGAGAATGAACATTATCCCGACCGGCATCCGCTTGCCCAGGTAGTCGAGTAGGGCGCTCTCTCGCAGTGGTGCGAGCATCGCAAAGGGAATCGCCCGCAATGCCCAGGTGACGCCGGCGGCAACGAGTATTCCGGAGAGTATGTACCAGTTGTCAGGCATCGTTATTCCCCTTCGTCCTCGAGCGATGTCTATCCGCAATGAAAGCCGCGACCAGGCACGCCACGAAGAGACCCATGGCGATGATGAGCATGTTCTGTTCCGGGATCGTTCGGGCGATCAACGCGCAGAAGACGGCGGTGAGCGGAATCGGTAGTGAGGGCCGAGCACGGTAGGCTTCCATTCCGAGCACGACGAACAGCGCGGTCACCGCGAAATCCAATCCGACGATGCCGGGTGGAATCAGTAGCCCGAGGCCGGCTCCTGCGGTAACGGAGCCGATCCAACATGCGTGCAGACTGGTCACGATGGTCATGATTTTGGCGTGTGACCACCGGGCTGATGCGGGATTGGCGGTCAGAGCGTAGGCCTCGTCGGTCAGAGTATAGGTCGCGTAGGCTTTCCATCCCTTTCCAACGACTCGGTGCAGAGGGAAGGTCAGCGCATAGAAGACGTGACGGAAATTGACCAGGAGTGCACTAGCGGCGATCTGTGTGAGCGGAGCTGCCACGGCGAGCATCCCCACCAGCAGGAATTCCATCGAACCGGCGTACACGAAGGTAGAGAGAATGGGAGCCCACCACCACTGGAAGCCCGATTGCACGATGAGGACTCCAAGGGCCAGGCCGAGCGGTACGTAGGCCACACACGCGGGTAAGGCAATTCGCCATCCCGCCTTTACTTCCTCCCCTGTGGTGCCTGGTGAATCCGATGAGCGCATGCATCCCATCATAGGCAGATACGTGATCACAAGGCTGTGGTGCGATTCTTTCGATTATCTGGCTACCGAGCGTTGCACTGCGCCTCTATTGGCACAGCACAACGCCCCACGCCCACGAAAAATAGATAGTCACCCGCGAGGAGGATTTCGTGCGGATCTGGAGCCGGGAACTCATCATCTAGACTGGCGGCGTGGATGAGATACACGCTCAGATGCCTCAATTCTCCGCGCCGGTGAAGCACTGGTTTGCGGAGGCGTTCGATGAGCCCACCCGGGTTCAGGTCGAGGCTTGGCAAGCGATCTCTCAGGGTGAAAGCGCGCTGGTCATCGCCCCAACCGGTTCCGGAAAGACGCTTGCGGCCTTCCTCTGGGCCATTGATCGTTTGGCGGCGCGCCCGGAAAGAGGAGCGGCTGCCCCTTCGGAGAAGAGATCCTCCGATCGTTCTCAGAGTGTCCCGGCGGCGCGAACTGAGAATCCTTCGACGTTGCCTGCCAAGAGTAGCGCCGGTGCGAAGAAGACGACACGCGTCCTCTACGTCTCGCCCCTGAAGGCCCTGGGCGTCGACATCCATAAGAATCTGCAGGTACCGCTCGCCGGAATCCAGGCCGCATATCAGGACCGGGGATCGCCCGTCCCGGAGATCTCGGTGGGCGTTCGTTCAGGAGATACGACGACGGCGCAGCGCAGGCGCCTTCTTTCGCACCCACCGGACATCCTCATCACGACTCCGGAATCCCTCTACCTCATGCTCACCTCGGCGGCGGCTGAGACCCTATCGGAGGTTGAAAGCGTCATCGTGGATGAGGTCCATGCACTCGCTGGAAACAAACGAGGGGCGCATTTGGCGGTCTCGCTTGAACGGCTGGATGAGCTTCTCGATGAGCCCGCCCAGAGGATCGGCCTATCGGCCACGGTCCGCCCCGTCGACGAGGTCGCCCGCTTCCTGGGTGGCCGCCGCGCTGTCAGGGTGATCCAGCCGCCTGCCGCTAAACGCCTGGAGACTGTCGTCGAGGTTCCTTTCAAGGACATGGCGAACCCGGTACCGGAAAATGTGGCTTTGGGGGTCGCCCAGGGGTGGCAAGATGATTCACCCGACGATCACAGGCTCAACTCCACGTGGCCCGCAATCGAGCATTCGATCTACCGGCGGGTGATGGGCGCTCGCTCTACCATTGTCTTTGCCAATTCGCGGCGGCTTGCAGAAAGGATGACAGCCGCTCTCAACGATATCCACGGCGATGAGAGCAGTAACGACGCGGAAATCGCCCGTTCGCACCACGGCAGTGTGTCCAAGGAACAGCGTCTCCAGGTGGAGACGGAGTTGAAAGAGGGAACTCTGCGTTGTGTGGTGGCTACCGGTACTTTGGAACTGGGCATCGATATGGGTGCGGTGGATCAGATCATTCAAATCGACGCCCCGCCCTCGGTAGCCTCCGGCCTGCAGCGAATCGGACGCGCCGGCCATCAGGTGGGTGAGGTCTCGACCGCGATCTTCTATCCCGCTCATCGAAACAGCCTGGTGGAGACGGCTGCGGTGACCGAGAGAATCCGAGCACGGGCCATCGAGGCCACCGCGATCGTCCGAAACCCGTTGGATATCCTGGCGCAGCAGACGGTGGCCGCGGTTGCCCGCCGACCGATGGCAGTAGACGAATGGTTCGAGATCGTGCGCCACAGCGCGCCCTTCCACACTCTCACCCGTGCAGCCTACGAATCCGTACTGGACATGCTCTCCGGCAAATACCCCTCCTCGGATTTCTCAGAGCTGCGGCCGCGCATCGTATGGGACCGAGAGAAAGGCATCCTCACCGCTCGTCCGGGGGCGCGGCAGCTGGCGATCCTGAGCGGTGGCACTATTCCCGACCGCGGTCTCTACCGGGTGGAGATCGCTTCGGCGGATCCCGTCTCCAGCCCGGGCGACGACGGCGCATCCTCCAACGGCCTGCCCGTGCCGGGTACGAAGTCCGGCCCGCTTCCTCGTATTGGCGAACTCGATGAGGAAATGGTCTATGAGTCGAGAGTGGGAGAGATCTTCGTGCTGGGGACCACCAGTTGGCGGATTCGAGAGATCACGGCCGATCGCGTTCGAGTGGTTCCGGCCCCGGGGCGTCAGGGGAAAATGCCTTTCTGGCACGGAGATAGAGCGAGTAGGCCCGCTGAGCTCGGGCTGGCGATCGGCGCGTTCGTGGGTGAGCTTGATCGGGCGGTGCACCTCAGCGACACCTCGAAAGAGACTGACCGGCTGAGGGCCAACGGGCTCGATGCCAATGCGGTGACCAACCTTTTCTCTTATCTGGCGCTGCAACGCGAGGCGACGGGCGTCGTGCCGAACGACAGAGAATTCGTCGTCGAACGAGTGAAGGATGAGGTGGGGGACTGGCAGGTTCTTCTGGAAAGCCCTCTGGGCATGTCCGTTCACGAGCCGTGGGCGCTCGCGGTGGGTGCACGTCTGAGGGAGCGCTATGGGACGAACTGTCAGATCTCCGCTTCCAACGACGGCATCATCATTCGTTTTCCCGATATCGAGGGCGAGCCGCCGGGGGCTGATGTCTTTCTCTTCGATCCCGCCGACCTCGTCGAGATCGTGCAGAGGGAAGTGACCGGTTCCGCCCTCTTCGCGGCGCGGTTCCGGGAATGCGCCGCCAGAGCACTGTTGCTGGGCGGCCATCGGCCCGGCAAACGTGCTCCTCTGTGGCAGCAACGTCACCGGGCCGCGCGCCTTTTGGAGGTGGCGGGCAACTATACGGATTTCCCGATCGTGGCGGAAGCCTCGCGCGAATGCCTCCATGATGTCTACGATCTTCCGACCCTGGTCGAGGTGTGCCGCAGTCTCGGTTCCGGGAAGATGCGATTGCACCAGATCACCACCCCGCGGCCCTCGCCCTTCGCACTGTCGATGCTTTTGTCCTCGGTGGGCGAGTTCCTGTACCAGGGAGATCTTCCGCTGGGCGAGCGGAGGCTTGCTGCCTTGAGCCTTGACCTCGACCTCATGGAGCAATTGCTGGGCCCCGGTACGCTGGGCGAGGTGTTGGATGCGGATGCCGCCATGGAGATCGAGTCTCAGTTGCAGCATCGCGCACAGGGTTGGCAGCGAGCCGGCGCCGAGGGAATCGTCGACCTGCTGCGAGAACTGGGTCCGCTCACCGAAAAGGAGATAGCCCAACGGCTGGAAGGGACACGTCCGGGCCCGGAGTCTTTCTTCGACGACGGCGCCGACGCCACCTGGTTCTCCGCCGTCCGCCACGAACTCGTCGAATCCGGACGGGTGTTCCGCTTCGATGCCGTGGATCACTCTTACCTCGCGCAGGCGGAGGACGCTGGAACGCTGGCCGCGATCGGTCTGAACGTTCCGAAGAAGCTTGCCGAGCAGTTTCCCTCGCGCGCGCATCCGTTGCGAGATCTCATCGCACGGTATCTGCGTACCCATGCGGTGAGCAGCGTCGAGATCATGGCGCGGCGGTTTGCGGTGGAGCCGGCGCGGCTCGAGGATCTTCTTCACGGCCTTGCCGAGGATGGAACCGTCAAACATGGGGATTTCGGCCTGAGCGATGACCCAGGCAGGACGTGGGCGGACGCTCGGGTCCTGGAGAGGATACGCCAGCGTAGTGCGCAGCTGGTTCGCAAGGCGATTCAACCGGTCGCCCCCGCTGACTTCGTGCAGTTCCTGCTTTCATGGCAATACTGCGACCGTCAGCTCATCGACACGGAGGGCTTGCTCACCGCCATTGAGCAACTTTGCGCTGTACCGCTCGTCGCCTCGACGCTGGAGACGCTGGTGCTTCCGCAACGCGTCGCCAATTTCGACCCGGAGTTGTTGGACTCCCTCATCGCAGGTGGAGAGGTCTGTTGGGTGGGGGAAGGAAGAGTGGGGGAGTCGGAAGGGCGCATCAGCCTCCACCTGAGGGAGAGCATCGCAGTCACTCTTCGAGCCCCGCAAGAGGATCAGCCATGGAGCGAGGAACAGCAATGGATTCTGACGCGCCTGGAGCATGGGGCGGCGCTTTTCGGAGCGGATCTACTCGCGGAAGCTCGGCAGGCTTTTCCCGATCTGACCGCCTCCGACTTTGCGAATCTCATGTGGGGGTTGGCGTGGGGTGGTTGGGTCACGTCCGATTCCCTCGCTGCCATGCGGGCGGCAGTCTCCGGGCGCTCATCGGCGCAGAAGACGCAGCGCTCGCGCCCACGTAGTCAACGGTTGCGTCGAAGCTCGTTCGCATCGATGAGGCAGTTGGCCGCCTCCGCTACCGACCCGCGCATAGCGGGGCGGTGGTCGCTCGTGCCGCGAGAGGAGGCCGGTGCCACCGAACGGCTTTCGGCCTCGCTCAGCTTACTGCTGGACCGGTATGGGATTGTCTCTAGAGGTAGCGTCATGGCCGAGGGCTTCCCCGGTGGTTTCGCGGCGGTCTATGAGGGACTCTCGCAATTCGAGAGCCTGGGCCACTGTCGGCGAGGTCATTTCGTTGACGGCGTGCCCGGTGCACAGTTCGCGACCTCGAGCGCCGTCGACCAACTCAGAGAAATCGCGCGGGCGCGGGGAAAGGCGATGCAGGAGGAACGGGAAAACGAACCCGACGAACGTGCCGAATGCGCCGTCGTCGTTCTGTCTGCCGTAGATCCGGCCAATCCTTTTGGCGTGGCCCTTCCATGGCCCGAGGTGCTGGTTCCGGAAGGACCCAAACCGCGCCGGAACGCTGGTGCTTTGGTGGCGATCCGTGACGGACACGCGGTCTTCTACCTGGAGCGCGGAGGCAAGACGGCGCTGACGTTTTCGGAGGAGATGCAACCTGCCCAGGCGAAGCCAAGACCTAACGAGACAGCACCGACACCTTCAGAGAGCACGACGGATCCTTCCCCGGATGGTCGGCAAGAGCGCCGTACGATCGCCGAAGCCATCATCGATACGTGCCGGCGGGGACACATCGACGACTTCGTGTTGGAGTTCATCGACGGGGAAAGAGTCTCGCGCTCGCCCTGGGCCGAAGCTCTACGCCAAGCCGGTTTCAGTATGACCCCGAGGGGGCTGAGCTATTCTCGTCCGCCGCTATAGAAGGCTGCTGCCATCGCACCTCGCGGCACCCGGCGCCTGCCGTGCGTTGCCGCCAGTTCGATGTCTCACACTGTGTGAATTTCGGGACCAATCCGTTTTCCGTCATTTATCCTCGATTGGAAGACGCGTGTCCCAACTCGGCTCGCCGTGCCGCATTCACCCCCTTGTTAGGGCGGGGAAGCAGAACGGGTACCACGTTCTTGTGATAGCTGCCCGAACGGCCGAGTCCGGCAAAGACGCTGAGGATGGGACCCGCATGCCACCGATAATCGAAGAGAAAACGCAGCCGGATGAGCCCGAACCAGGTTCCTCCAAGGGATCTTTGGGAGCGTCCACGAGCCGGCGGACCCCCGTGCGAGCTGCTTTGGCCAGCTTCATGGGTAGCGCCGTCGAGTATTACGACTTCTTCGTCTTCGGCTCGGCCTCTGCACTGATCTTCCCGGTCATATTCTTCGGCACCGATGACCAGGCCGCGTTGGTCATGTCCTTCGCGACCTTCGGTTTCGCATATATAGCGCGGCCGATCGGCGCTGTGGTGCTGGGGCATTTCGGGGATCGCATCGGCCGGCAGAAGGTCCTCATGTTCACGCTGGTCCTCATGGGTGGCTCCACGTTCATCATCGGCTGTCTGCCAACCTTCGAGCGCGTTGGATGGGTGGCCCCGATCCTGTTGGTTCTCTGCCGCCTGATGCAGGGGCTTTCCGCCGCGGGGGAGCAGGCCGGTGCTTCGTCTCTGAGCCTCGAGCACGCACCGGATAACCGGCGCTCGTTCTTCACTTCCTGGACATTGACGGGTACGCAAGGTGGCCAGGTGCTCGCCGCACTCATTTTCATCCCGGTGATGAATCTACCGGACGACATCAAGTACAGCTGGGGCTGGCGCATCCCGTTCTGGCTCAGCGCCGTCGTCGTCGTTGTCGCGTTCTTCATCCGTCGCAGCCTGGAGGAACCGCCCGAGTTCGAGTCCGCCAAGAAAGAGGGGACGGTCGCGCGTATCCCTCTGGTCGATCTCATGCGCGATCATTGGCGCGACGTGCTGCGCGTCATCCTGTGCGCCTTCATCGCTGCGGTTTCGACCGTTTTCGGGAACCTCGCGCTAGCGTACGGGAAGGAAGAGGGACTCTCGGAATCGGTAACACTGTGGCTGGTTGTCGTGGCCAATATCGTGGCGATCGGTACCCAGCCGCTTTTCGGCATACTCGCGGATCGATTCGGACGTAAGCCCGTCTTCATCTACGGCGCGATATCCTCTGCTACCCTCATGCCCTTCTATATGGTGTCAATGAGCCACGATAACCTTGTTCTCACCTTCGCTCTGGCGATTCTCACGTTCTCGTGCGGCTATGCGGCGGCCAATGCCGTGTGGCCTTCGTTCTACGCGGAGATGTTCAGTACCAAGGTTCGCTTCTCAGGACTGGCAATTGGCACTCAGCTGGGCTTCCTCATGGCAGGATTCGCGCCCACCATAGTCACCTCGCTGGGAGGGGCGGAAGAGGGTGGGTGGAAGGTGATCGCCGGCTTCACCGCGGTGATCTGCATCATTGCGACCCTCAGCGCTCTGACCGCCAAGGAGACGAAGGATGTGCCGACGGCGAAGCTGGGTCTCGTTTGATGTGAGGTCCCGTTGAGGTGCGTCTCCCTGCCTTTCTACACCGTTTTCGCAGATGCTTTCGGACCTCCTGAAAGTCCTTGAAAACTCACGGGCGGTTCCGGGACTTTTGTCATATCTCATGGTGAAAACAGTGCCTTAACTTTTTCTTACCATTGCAGTTACGTTTCGTGACGTTGCGGGGGCCGGGCTCGATAAGAAGCGCCGGTTGGCTCAATGTCTCCGTTCTCATTGTCGAGGCGGGACCAACGTTCGATAGGTGGCTGCGGTGTCTGTTCTCGGTGTATCCAGTGCGTCTTCTTTTGGTCGTTTTCGATGGATGAGCGGCGTGGGCCTGCTGGTGGCCTGCGCGATGGTCATGGCGGATGCGCCGCCGGCCCTCTCTGATGAGTTCTCAGCGCAGTTGCTGGCGCGGTTGCGTGGCGAGCGCGTGGAGGATCTGTCCCAGCGCACGGAACGGGGCTCTCTTTTCGCTTTGCCCGATGGGCAGTGGCAGCAGGTCGTCACCACGGCTCCGGTGTGGTGAGCGTCGTCGCAGCCAGCGGAGAAGAGGTGCTGTCCCGAAGTATCTCCGGATATGCTCCAATTGACGGTGCGGATCTCCTGAGCGAGACCTCTGGTTGGGTGCTGGGTAGCGGGACGACATCTACGACCGTCACCGATCTCGCATCGAATACGGGACTGACGACGGCGGTGAGTTCTCTCGATGCCGCTGGCGCCACGACGTCGTCGATCGCAACTGGATACGACGCGTGGGTTCGGGAAGTCACCTACACGGATCGCGACGGGCAGACCACCACGACGGCATACGACGACGCGGGCCGCGTGGCCACCGTGACGGATCCTCAAGGCACGATTGCGAACACCTATGACTCGGACACTGATCATCGAGGGTTCTTGACCAAGCTGGACGTCTCGGGCACGGGAAGCTATACGGCGACGTACGATGCGGCGGGCAACATGGTCTCCCAGACCATGCCGGGCGGCCTTACCCAGACCTCCTCCTACGACCGGGTCGGAAACGAAACCTCGTTGAGTTATTCCCTCAAACGTGGCGATGCTGCCCCCATTCAAATAGCGACTTGGAGTATCGCGCGAGATCGTGCCGGCAGGATCGATTCCCTTTCCGGTCCGGCACGAGCCTCGAGTTACACCTACGACCTGACGGGCAGGCTGGTGACGGGGAGCGACACGCTTGATGACACGTGCACAACGCGGACCTACGGTTTCGACACCAATTCCAACCGGACAAACATGAGCGCCTCGACTCGGGTCGGGAGCTGCGACGGGCAGTCTGTGGAGCAGACTGACAAGCAGTGGACCTACGACGCGGGCAACCGCGTTCAGAACGGCGCCAACGGAGTGGGTGGCTATGTGTACGATGCCTTCGGGCGCCAGACCAGTATCCCAGTGGCGGACACCGTCAACGGCTCGGATGCGGGGGACGCCAAGGTCGCCTATTACGATAACGACCTCGTCGCCTCCACCACGCAGAACGGTTCGGTCACCACCTACAGTCTCGATCCTGTTGAGCGTCGGGCGGAGCAGGTGACCACGACCGGTGGTCAAACCAAACGGGTCGTTCGCCATTACACCGATAGCGGCGACAACCCGGGGTGGGCTTCCTACGTCAGCAATGGGACGACGAGCGTGACGCGGTACTCGGCGTCGATCGGCGGCGATCTTTCCGCGAGCTTGACAGGCGGCGTTGTGACGCTGGAGATCGTCGATCCGATCGGCAATATCGCCACCAGCCTGACGGTTGATAACGGGATTGTGACTCCGAAGCCGTTGAATCATTGGGATGAGTATGGCAACCAGATCAATAATGTTGTTCCAGCAGCCGGCCCGATCGCATACGGTTGGCTCGGCGGCAAGGAACGAGCGGTTGAACCGACGAGCAGTCTCATCCTCATGGGGGTGCGCCTCTACAACCCCAGAACCGGTCTGTTCACGTCCGTTGACCCGGTGCCGGGTGGAAACACGACCGAATACACCTACCCCCAGGACCCGATCAACAAACAAGACCTCGATGGAAAGTTGTGGGGGTGGATAAAGAAGAACTGGCGCAAGGCCTTGAATGTGGGAGTTTTCGGTTTGTGTCTTGTAGCTAGTGCAGGAGCTTGCCTTGGGGCGGGGCTTGTCACTGCGGCTGTAACGAATACTCACCGTACAAAGACTGGATGGTCCTTTCATGCTCGATCATTCGCGATCGACGCTACATTCATTGTGGGCGGAGGCGGTATCACCCGGATGGCCGGCAAATCTTGGAGTGGTTCTGCATTTCGAAAGACCTCAACGAGAGGAGCACAACGCTACGGTAATCGCTCCGCTCCCGCGCATTCAACCAAGAGGAACGCCAGGCACTATGCACATCGAGGATATAACTATCCTTCCCACATCCGTAACACCAGCTATCGAGTAACGAGGAAAACTGTTGCTCTCAATGGAGTGGTGGGCGTCGCTTCCTGGCGAGGCTCATCAAGTGCGCACTCCCGCTTAGGAATATGGTAATGAGTGATAAAAGAATACGTAGAGGCATCAGACATTCAGCTCATAGAGTTCGCTTGGCACGTGTTCCTCCTCTGACTCTTGTGATGGAGGTTTGTTTTGCCGTCCTGTGGACGTTCGCGGTCTGGGCGGTTGTGACTGGCTGGGATGGTACGACACTTGCGAATACACCGTCAGGTGGGACCTGGCGGGTAATGGGCATTTCTGTTGGAGTACTTTTGTTAGGGCTGGCTCTCGGTAATCCCGTGCGCGGACGCGAGAATGACCTCTTGTTGGTGAGTTTCCACCGGTACGTGAAAATTCCTCGCTACGTTTTTGAAGGAGTCGAAGGCACACTTGAGAAAGGTATGATAGTTCATGCAGCTGGGCAGCAATTCTTAATCACATATTTCGCTCCGTGGGAGCCTAAGGAACGCCGTATCTCCTTTGCCAGGCGCGTTGGCACTGAGAAGGCGTACCAGGTGACGGCTTCGAATATTATGCGATGGCATGAATCGGCCATGAAGCCGGGAACTCGTATTCCTTTGATTGGACGCGTGCCGGTATGGCGGATTCGCCCTTTTGCCTGGATCTGGTATGGGGTCTCATTCTTGGGCGTTCCGGCCCTGCTGACGGTTACGGGAGTCTGGTGAACCGATGGTTTTACAAGGTGGCCCCTGTAAGGCCGTGCGTGGAGGTGGGTTGCGTGCCTGATTTTGAGTCTGCCTACCGGTTCGATGACGGCGTGATCGCGACGTTCTTCGAGGCTTTGAGTGAGGAGTTGCGTCGGTTCGATTGCCTTGAGGTTATCGAGCCGTTGTCTTGGTTCGGGCTTGCAGGCACACTGCGAGTTCGTCCCGCTTCCGAATGTTCGCTGCTAGGACGCGAGGTGGGTATACGCAACCAAGAAGGTTACAGCGTCGTCGTCAAACAAAGGATGCCGTGGGGTAAGAGACGGGAGAAGCTGGTGCCGACTTCCCGCGTATTCTCCGCGGTGATCAGTCCCGGTGATGCCGTTTTTGCGTTGCTGGGTGCGGGGGCTTTCTCTCGTTTCCGGCGTTCTCGTGGTACTCAGGTGTGTGACCGGCATGCGGATCGATTCCTGAGGCACAACGCCGCCCAATTTCTTTCCGATGTTCAGAAGCTCCTCCCCACGGCAGGAGAGGAGCTGGTTTCCGCGCTTCGGGACGACGACGTCTTGGAGCTTCGAGTTTCGTTCGGGCACCGGATACGGCTCGGTATGAAAACGCGGTGTGTCTGGCGTGATGGGCGAATCGTGGTGCACCGTGGCCGGCAGGAAGCCTACCTGCCCAGGTGCTCGCCTTTGCAGGCGGCGCTCTTCATTCAAGGATCGTTTGCCGAGCCGCGTCTTGTGCAAGACCGCCCGTGATGGGCCGGTATGTGAAGAAGCTTGAGGAGTGCTGGGTGACTGGTCCGGTAGGAAAACACTCGTCCTCGGCGGGCATGAGTTCCGTGTTCGTGGTCGCTAGCCAGATGATGCCGTCGATGGTGGGATCGGGGGAAAATGGTTGATTACACAGCTTTGTTGAGGGAGCTTCACGCCCTTGTGAAGACCCGTTCCGAGTACCGTGTCGAGTGGCGTGATGCGACAGAGAGCTGGCGTACGCCTGCGCTGTTTCTTGAGAAAGCTGACCGATGGTTGTGGTTCTTCTGGGACAACGACGAAATGGTGTACGTTGCCTCGCCGGGACCACACGCGTATCCGACCGACACGTTGGAACTCGCTGGGCTACTGGCGATTGCGGATCGGGCATTTTCATGAAACTGAGGATGGTACTCGCCCCTCTGACTCCATTGCCCTATATTCTGGGGGCGTTTGCCGTTTGTTTTGCGGGCTATGTCGTGTTTCGGGGACTAACAGGAGGCCATGCTTCGACGACGGATGGTCCGTTCTTCGGCTATCTTCTTCACGCCGCGGTCATCCTCCTTTGGTTTTCCATCGGGTTGGGGCGTGCAACGCCTGCGGTAAGCAGAGGCGATGACCTTGTGTTGACGCATTTTCTCTACCGGACACAGATTCCACGGGAATTAGTCAGCGAAGTGGGTTGGGATGACGAGCGGGGGCTGTGGATCCATGCCGTGGGGTCAACTTTTGTTCTTCGGCCATACGCGACCAGAGGAATCTGGCCTGGTTCGGCTCGCGTGTTGAGAAGACTAGGTTTGGAAAGGCTCGGCGCACAGGCAGTTTCTCGAATCGGGGATTGCGTGAAGAGCGGGACGGCTTCAGGCAGCGCGGACTCGGAATCATTTACGGCAGAACTCCGTCGGGGTACGGTGCGAGCGCCACAATGGCGCTTACGTCCTTTTGCCTTGTGGTGGACGGTTTTCGTCGTCTTCTTGCTTCCGCCGTTCTTACTCCTGATAGAGGCGCTGTGAACGAAATGCAAACTCTAATTTTTCCTGGGATACTGAGTGCTTCCTCTGGCGAGTGTCCTGTCGGCGGGAGTGAAGTGTGGTTGTGAAGTTCCCTGTCGGCTCTACATTCACTCGGGGCGAGTCGATGGCTTTCATCTCTCAGTTGTGCCAGCTGTTCCGCGCCTACGAGTGCCTTGAGGTCTGTGCTCCTGCTACGACGTACGGTGCCGAGACGGTTTTCGCGCTTGCCAAGAATCCTCGGTGCCAGTTTTCCCGGGCTCGGGTGAGTGTTCAACGCCGGGGTGATCTCGTGGTGTTGGGGAAGCAGGGAGGACTACGCGCGAAGGCATACGAGGGTTTCAATATTTCTCAGTATGTGTTCACGAGTCGAACCACGGTGGAGGATGCACAGTTCCTTGTACTCGGCGCGAGTTCCTTCGACCGCGCAAGCGGAGACGATCAGGGAGTCCCATGTGGCTGCCATACATGGAGTATCAGTCGTGATGAGGCCCGCTGCTTCCTCGAACAGGTAAGCGCCTCCCTCTCTCATACGAAAAGAGGCCCGAGTTACACGCTCGATCTCGATAGCCTCGACCTCCGTGTTTCTCGTCGGCGGGGAGTGCTGACCTCTACTGCGGCTTGTTCCTTCCGAGACGGGCAAATTGTGGTCCGACGTAAGAAGCAGGAAACGGTGCTGCCTCAGTGTTCGCCGATGCAGGCGGTGTTGTTCATTCAAGGGAGTCTCATCGACGTGAGTCGACCGTCCAGAGGGAATATGTAAGAGACATGGATAACTCTGGATTTCCTATCGCGGCGAGGAACGCGATAGAGGGAGGATTGCTGTGTGCCTCTGGCTGGTTCTTTCTCACGCGCTTCCTCCACGTCGTATCAACCGTGGTCAGATCGGAGGTGGGCCTTGATGTATCAAGGTCGGCTTGAGGAGCATTCAACTCGCGCCCCGTTGACCCTGGCTCCGATGCTTCCGACTTCTATCGTTGGTGGAGTCCTCGCGGTCTGCGGGGCTGTCTTCCTTTCGCATGATGTTCTGAACGGCTGGTTCCTCGGGGATTTTGACGGCGCCAAGTATCGTTTTATTTGGGGCTTTGGTGCGACTTTGGTGATAGCCGTGTTGATTTGGCAGCGGCCCGTTGTTGGCGTCGGTGACGACATCCTCATTAAGGATTATTGGCGCTATGCCCGTATTCCTCGTTCGATGGTCCGAGAGGTCATCGGTGATCTGGACGAGGGACTGGTTATATACGCCGGTGGGCGGGTCTTTCTAAACTCGCACTATTGGTCCTTGAGCAGGTCGTTGATGCCTCGTTCGTGGGCGTTGCGGTTGGGCTGGGATCGGCGCTATGCGGAAGCTGCTCGGAACATTGAGGAGTGGTGCCGGGCTGGCCGTGAGGGGGAACCAGTCTTCGGCTCGGTGCCGATTGAGAACGGCAGACCGGCAGGCAAACATTCCCAGATGATGTACCTTCCGCCATCTGAACTCGTCCCCAAGTGGCGCATCCGGCCATTCGCCATGTTCTGGCTGCCTTTTTGTTTCGTTGGCGTTCCGATAATTTTGGCTAACACTGGACTGAGCTGAGGGTTTATATGTTTCCTCTGCCTGTTATCTGGCTCGAGGCCCCGGAAGTCGTTGGTATCCCAGGTAGGGATGAAGCCTGGGCTGTGACGTGTTCGGTGGTTTTCCTTGATGCGCCCGGCGATGCTTTTGTCGTGGATCGGCGTGATGAGGCCGAGCATGTTGAACCGGTGGGTGGTCCTTATCTTCGAGAGAAGGATGTCCGGTGGCTTCACGAGATTCTTCCCGCCGAGAGCGCGTGGTTCTTGGGGTTGAGTGCTTTTCTGCGGATCCGTTCGCCCGAATTCCAGGAAAACGATCCGAGGTTCTTGGACGATGCTGGTGGGGACATCGGGATCGTGCAACGCGAGTTGGATTTTCAGAAGGCGGCTCAACAAGTGCAGGATCTCATCAAGAAGTTTTCAGTGATCCCTGCCTCCGGTAGTCCCGCGATTGATTTCAGTTTCCTGAGTGATGATGACGAGAGCCTGCTGGCGTGGATGAAGGACTATTACCACCTGGCCGTGGATGTGTTGCCGAAGATCGCGTTTGTAACATACAGCGACATCAATGATTGGGAGTCGGACACGGCTGATTTCCGGCGAATGCCGCGCGAAAAGCGGGGACGATTCTCCTCATGGCGTTGGAACCGGATGTTCGGGAGAAGCTCATGAGCGGACAGCGATCGTGTTCCCGGTTGTCGTGTTCGACGACGAGTTCGAGATCCGGATAGCCACGGACCACCGCGAACTGGAAGAGATATTGGAGGGCGGAACGATGGCGGAAGTCCAGGGGGTGTTCGACAGTGTGGGTCGGACAATTGTATTTGCGTATCGTGAAAGGCCGCAGCCATCTTTCGCAACGCATGTGGTACCGGCACAATTCGATGATGTGCAACGCTGCCTTCGAGGGAACGCTGCACATGCGGTGTTCCCGGTGAGGCTTGACCGTCCCGAGAGTCAAGATCTTTCGTTGATCATCGAAGAGATTGTGGAAAAGGTTGCGAGGTGAGCCATGCTTGTTTTTCCTGTGCTGACAGAGATCGCCGCTGAGCGTGTTGGTGATCCTTCTCGTGATGAGCGCTGGGCCGTGACCTACGACTTGGGGGCTCCAACACTCCTAGGCGAGAAGACCGAAGAGCTGTGGGCGTTGCCTCGAGTGCAGCTGAATCGGATGTGGGACACCCTGATATCAAACCCACGGTCGCGCGAGGACATTGAAGCTTTTACCAGTTTTGTCAATGGTAAGTTGCGTATATGTTCGCCGTTATTTGAGGAAACAGATCAACGGTTCCTTGACTGGAATGGCAACCCTATCGGATTGATTCAAGAGAAACTCGACCCTGAGGCAGCAGCTGATGTCGTGTACTCCTACATGCATTTGCGCAAGGAATGGTTGACAGCAGCCGTTGATAGCCCCCTTGACTTCGACTTTCTCAGCGAAGGTGAGGCAGAAACTTCAGATCTGTATAAAGAGATATGCAACTTTGTTCGAAAAGTACTGCCCGGCATGGTGTATGTGGACTATTCAGAGATCGATGAGTGGGAACAGGATCTAACGGACCGTGAGGAAGGTTCACAAAAGAGGGCCATGGAGGGGCGGAGCACGCTCAGACAGATTTGCGGGCGGCGCAAGAGATTGTCCTTCGATGAGTTCGTGAAACATCTCGAGAGAATCTTTGCCGAATGGACTTCCATTTTCATCGACAAACCCGACTATTTGGAACTGCGTGTCGTAGGGGACTTGGACTCACTGTTGGGCACAGGCGAAGTCAGGGTGGCGGAGCTGACGTCGCATTGCGTGCGGTTGCGGTTGTATGACTTGGGCTCCAAGGTACGTGTGGTTCCGGTTGTTCCCGAGCCCGTGGAGGACTGGACCATGACGATGAGCGTCGCCAATGCTCAAAAGATAGGCGCTGCACTTATGGGTAATCCCCATTGGAACCGAAACTGGCTGGGCAGGAAGACTCTCGTCCTCGGCGGGCACGAGTTCCGCGTTCGTAAGGGACAGGAGAGGTAACTGCGACATATAGTCGTGGCTAGGAGCAACAGGGTTCGGCTAGCTCGGTGGCCGTGAACAAGGTATTGAGCGGCTCTGTTTGAGGATAGACGTAGGCACAGGGGAGTGAAGAGACGGATGGGACTGTTCGATATTTTTCGCAAACGCGACCAGGGCAGTCAGGGAGACCTGGCGGGCCCGCCGGCTCAGCCAGATCTCTTCGCCCCACCCGCTCCAGCACCTGCGCCAAGCCCGTCACCCATGCTGGACCCCGGGCACTCCCCAAGCGTGCCCGGTGCCACGGCGACTGATTTCTCCCCGTTAATAGAAGCCGCAGCGATCATCAGCGGAAACGACCCTCGGGTGATCGAGGACATCACCCTCCTTGTGAATAACGAAGAGGGCTTCGCGGCCACGTACCCCAGGTGGTACGAGGAAATGGACATCGGCTTCGGCGATCTTGCTCCTCGCGAACGCTACCTGAACCTGTTCGCATACTGGATGGTCGGATACGACACCGATGTCACCTACGGAGCCTACATCGACTGGAAAGAGGCTCCCGAGGACTTCCTATGGCAGTTGCGCAGGGCCGTGAAGAAGCTCGGGTATCCCCTCGACGTAGACGCCGTCGTCTTCTCTGGTGAGGAATCCACACAGGAAAGCCTGGCGATGATCGATGCGTATCTGGACGAGCGCGGCTACGCACTGGTCCACCTGGATACCGAATCGGACTGCTATCACCTCTTCATCGTGCCCCGTTCTGACGTCCCGCGATTGTTCGGGCTGGGCCGCGCTGTGAACGTCGATTTCATGATGCCCTGGTAGGTGACTCCGGCCCGGTGGTGACCGCCGCACGTCGTCGGCCGCGCGCCGTCGTCGATCCACCGCCTCCCGTCTATCCCAGATTCTCGATTCCCGCGCAAGTCCCCTCTTGTGCTCCTCTGCGAACCGTGCATCCGGCCTCACTGTGCTACGTTGAACGGGTGACAGCCAACTCCGAACAGATCTCTGCCGCCCGAATGATCGCGGATCTGTCGCGCCGTGTTCACGAATCGATGAGCCGGGTTGTCAGTGGGAAATCGGAGGCCATCGACGCGACGATCATGACGTTGCTGGCCGGCGGGCATCTGCTCATCGAGGACGTGCCCGGCGTTGGCAAGACGACCCTGGCTTCGGTGCTGGCCCGCTCGGTCGAAGCGAGCGTGCGGCGTATTCAGTTCACCTCGGACATGCTTCCCACGGACGTCACCGGCCTGTCGATATACGACCAGACGAGCCAGAAGTTCCGCTTCCACCGCGGCCCCGTGTTCGCCAATGTGGTGATCGCGGACGAGATCAACCGCGCCACACCCAAAACCCAATCGGCGCTGCTCGAAGCGATGGGCGAGAACTCGGTGACGGTTGATGGGCGCACGTTCGCCCTTCCCGAACCGTTCATGGTGGCCGCCACCCAGAACCCTCAGGACATGGAGGGAACCTTCCCGCTTCCCGAAGCCCAAAGGGATCGCTTCATGGCCCGGATCTCGCTCGGCTATCCGGATCGGGATTCCGAACTGCTCATGCTGCGGGCACGAGGGAGCAGCGATCCCGCGAGGCGAGTGCGCGCGGTGGCGACCACCTCCGAGATACTCGAGTCCCAGCGGGTGATCGCCGATATCCATGTTGCCGACGACGTCTCGCGCTACCTCGTCGCGATCGTCTCCGCCACCCGCTCCCATCCCGGCATCGCTCTGGGTGCCAGCCCGCGCGCAACCCTGCATTTGGCACGGATGGCAAGAGCCCGGGCCGCTATGCGAGGGCGTTCATTCGTCTCCCCGGACGACGTCGCCGCCCTGGCCGGCATCGTTCTTCCCCACCGGCTCGTGGCGCGCGGACGTTTCTCATCGGTGGCCGAGAGCCTCGCCGCATCGGGCGAGATCGTGTCCGAGATCGTGGCGCGCACTCCTGTGAGATAACCATGTTGGCGCTGACTCGACGCGGCTGGGGCTACCTCGCCCTCGCGTTCGCCCTGTGGATCGGCTCGCGGCTGCTGGGATTGCACGATGTGTGGAATCTGGGCGTGTTGTTGGCATCCTTCGTCGTGGTCAGCGCAATCGGCGTCCTTCTCACCGCCGCCCTGGGACGGATCAGCGCCTCCGTTCACGTATCCGATCCCACGCCCAGCCTCGGCGACGACGTCGTCGTCTCAACGCACCTCGCTCACCGTCTACCATGGAGGATTCGCGTGCGGGCCCGCTGGCGGCTGGCTGACGCGGTGATAGAACGAACAACGTCGGCCCCGCCCAGGCGAGGAAGCGACCTCAGCATCGACTGGACGCCTCCTCGCCGTGGACCCGTGCGGGCCAGCCTGCGCTCGCTCACGCTGCTAGGGCCTCTTGGCCTTGTGCGGCTGGGGTTGCGGCGGAAGGACGGCGCACAGCTACTCGTCCTACCGCCCACGTTGCGCCGTCTTGAGAGACCCAGCGGTATCCGCCTTCAGGGTGGCAGCCAGACTCCGTTGCGCAACGTGCCCACCCCCGAGAATGGTGAGCCGGCCGGCGCACTGCGCGATTATCGCAGTGGGGACGCGATGCGTCAGGTTCATTGGAAGCAGAGCGCTCGGCAGGGCCAGTTGCTGGTCAACCTGCCCGAGCCGCAACGGCTCAGCGAGCGATCGCTGTTCCTGGAGACCGATGCTGCTGCATATCCTGATGCCGAAGCATTCGAGCTCGCGGTGGCCGTGGCTGGAACGGTGGGGTGCGAGATGCTCGCCCTCAACGATGTGCTGCGGCTGAACCTGGGGCGCCAGGGTACCGCCGTCCTCCATTCGGAAAGCGAACTGCTGCGGCTCCTTGCCCACATCGAGCGGTATGAATCCGGCGCCCAGAATTCGCGGGTTCCCGATCTGCCGGGCATTCATTGGGAGACGGCCAAAGGAGTTGGGCAGGGGATAGGACAGGACGCCGTCGTCGTCACGGCGAAGGTGACGCCGGAACTGAAGGACGAACTCGAACACGCCCCGCTCTCGAACGGAACGCTCTACGTTCATGGCGGAATCGAGGCGCCGAATATCGCCGGTGAGTGGGACGTCCTCCATGTTTCCCCGGCATTGATGCCGCGGCTGCCATCGCCACCGCGCGAGGAGGGGGAGGACTTCCGGGAAACCACAAGAACGCAGCTGGTGCTCGGTGGCCTGGCGCTCGTAGGCCTATGGGTCCTCTCCCTTCACGGCCTCACCCACGTGCTTGAGGGTGGCAGCTGGTTTCCCCGGGCCATCATCCTCGCCGGCATCGCGACTTTAGTGGCGTGCCTTTCCCGCGTCCTATGGACCAGGCTGCGCTCTGCGGCAGCCATGGCAGGAGCGTTCGCCAGTCTCTGCGTTCTACTCTGGTGGTCGTATGATGCCCGAAGGCTCGAGGGATGGTGGTCGCAGGCGAGTGCTCGGTTCGCAAGCATCCGCGATGACATCCTTGTGAACTCGGCTCCCATGGAGGTCAGCGGTGCGATGGAGGACGTTGTTCTCCTCGTCGTCATCCTGGGCGCGCTGGTCGGTGCGCTGCTCTTGTTCGGAATGGACGCTTTCCTGCTCGCCGGTGCGGTTCCGGCCGCGGTGTTGCTTGTGCCTCCTATCGTCCTGGGCGAATCGGCGTCAGAGATAGTGATCGTGGCGGTCGGTGCGCTGCTGTCTCTTCTTGTCTGGGCGGGCTCGCCGCTGCGCACGCTGGGCGGTGCGATAGCTGCGGTGACGGCGTTGGCACTTGCCGCCGCCGCTGTTGCGCTCACGCCCGCGATGAGGGACAGGGTGTGGAATCAGTCGATCGTCAGGCCTCCGGTCTCGGCCACTGTTCCCGACGTTACGGTAGCCCTCGGTGAGGATCTGCGCGAACGCAGCCAGGTGGTCGTCTTCTCGTATTCGGGCGCGGGTAGCGCGCCGATGCGTTTTCCGCTCGCGACATTGAGCGAGTTCAGCGCGGGTCGCTGGCTCCCGCAGGAAGAGATCAACGCCGCCGGCCTGGACCTGACCGAGGCGCGGTCGCCCGATAGGCTGATGCCCGAGGGCACGGCGGCGATGGCCAATGCGGGGCAGGACGTCAGCGTCCGAATAGAGGGACTGGTGAGCGAATGGCTGCCCCTGCCGCAGTCGCCGGTGCGCGTCGAGCCGATCGGTGAAGGTGGCTTCGAGCCCGGTGACTGGATGTGGATCGAGGGTTCCAACACCGCCCGTGCCGAGTCCCAGGGAACGCGTCGAGGCGACGAATATCGCGCCTTCGCACTGCTCAACCTGGCGGATCGATGGTCGCGCGAGGCACTTGCCGATCTACCTTCCGAAAGCGTGGTCACCTACCCGGATGCGGCATCCGCGCCCGAGGCCATACGGCCCTATCTGGACCTGCCCAGCGATATGCCAACGACCATTTCCGAGACGGCCGCGGCGATCACCAATGGCAGCTCCGGCCGCATCGAAGCCGCGTTCGCCCTACAGGACTACTTCCGCGGTGGAGAGTTCATCTACGACGAGTCGGCCCCATACGAGCCGGGAATGGATACGGGTGATCCCTTCGCCGTCATGGCCGCCTTGCTGGACAATAAGCGCGGCTATTGCGTTCATTTCGCCTCCACGTTTGCGGTGATGGCCCGTAGCCAGGGCATTCCCGCGCGGGTCGCGGTGGGATACGCCTCGTTCGGCGAAGGCGAGGGACGGACCGAGGTGCGGGCCAGCGAACTGCATGCCTGGCCGGAGATCTTCGTGGATGGGCTCGGCTGGATGGCATTCGAGCCGACTCCGGGCGGTCCGGGCGTCACGCCCGGGCAGAGTACGGAAGGCGAGACGGCGCCATCGCCCGAGGAAAGCGTCCCTTCGGCAGAGCCGACACCGGCCGACGAGCAGGAGCCCACGAATACCCCGGGAGCGACCTCCTCTGGAGAGGACCCCGCCGATGGTACGCAGGCGGATCGGTCGCAGGATTCGGGACTTCCCCGAGGAGTGCTTCTCATGCTGGTGGCCTCGCTGGCTTTGCTCTGCGTTCTCGGTGGGCCGGCACTGGCACGTATCGCGCGGAGCCGGAGAAGGTGGCGGCGCATCGGGCAGGGGGAGAGCCCCGCAACCAACGCCTGGCGTGAAATCGAGGATACGGCTGCCGATCTGGGAATGGAGAAAGCCCTGTTGCGCGCTCACACGGGGGAGGCCGTTCTGGAACGTCTCGAGGAAACCGACATGGTGGTGGATGCCGGCGCCGTTACGGCCGCACGAAGCATCCTCGCGCTAGCCAACGAGGAACGCTACGCAACCGCCCCGGATTCGATGCGCCGCCACGCTGGGGGCGGTGCCGACGGTGGGGCCGGCGAAGGCGAAGGCAGCGGCGAAGGCGCAGATACCCCGGCCGATGGAGCCGCCCGAGCTCCGAGGGACCGACAGGATATCGAAGGTGCTCTCGGTCTCGTGATCGGCGAACTGCGGGCGCGGGCCACGACATCGCGGCGGCTCAGGGCACGCCTGTGGCCGCCCTCGGTGGTGAGCGCGGCCTCCCGTGCAAGTCGGCGCACCCGATAGTCTTATCCCATGCTCGAACTATCCCCGGAGGAGTTCGAGGAGATGGTGGCCGACGAGTTGGACGCCCTCCCGGACGAAATGGTTGCACATCTGGATAACGTCGTCTTCCTCATCGAGCCGCGGCCCGAGGATGGAAGCGAGACCCTCGGGCTCTACGAGGGCGTCTCGCTTCTCGACCGCGGAGGATACGGATACGGGGAGGCACCGGACCGGATCATCCTCTATCGCGAGAACCTCCTTGCTTTCTGCGAGGACCGCGCGCAGCTCGCTGACGAAATCCATATCACCCTGGTGCATGAGATCGCTCATTTCCATGGGATCGACGACGACCGCCTGCACGAACTCGGGTGGGGCTAGGACCGCTACCATGCGAAACGCGGCACAGAAATCGAAATCACCAAGCTACACTAGCGTAAGTTACCGCAGAGTAGGTTAGGCTTTCGGCATGACCCAGATCAGTTCCGCCAAGACGACGGCGTCAGCCGCGCGTCCCGCCTCCCGAGGCTCCGCTTCCAAAGGCTCCGTCTCCACCGGCTCCGTCTCCACCGGCTCCAGCATCGCCCTCATCGCGGTCTTCGCCGCCCTGCTCGCGGCCTTCTCGTTGATCCCGGGATTCATGATCGGGCCGGTGCCATTCTCGATGACGATCATCGTGGTCTTCCTGATCCCGCTCCTGCTAGGAGCGTGGCAAGGAACCCTGGCTGTGGCCTTGTACATCGCCGCCGGCTTCCTGGGGCTCCCGGTGTTCGCGGGCGGTACCAGCGGAATCGCCGTCCTGCAAGGGCCGACGGGCGGCTACCTCCTCGGATACCTGGCCGTTGCGCTCGTTGCCGGCCCCATCGCCACCCTCGTCCTCAGGCGCCGCGCCAAGGGAGCCACCGCCTTCGTGGGCCTGCTCCTGGCCGCATTGGCGGGACTGCTGGTACTGCACGCCGCGGGGATGGGCGGTCTCATGCTCAACGCGGGGATGTCATTCCAGGCCGCGCTGGGAGTCACCCTCGGGTTCGTCCCCCTCGATCTGGTCAAGGCCGTATTGGCAACGATCATCGCCTTGACAGTTCTGCGGGCCTTTCCGCGTATGGTGGGGCGCCGCTGAGAATGATCGAGCTTCAGCGGGTCAGCGTCTCGGTGGACGATCTGTCGTCCACGGAACGCGGGGCCACCAAGACGCTGCTCACCAGCGTGGACGCTATCCTCCCGGAGCCGCGTATCGCGATCATCGGGGCCAACGGATCCGGAAAATCCACCCTGCTCAAACTCCTCAACGGGCTGATCCAACCGAGCGGCGGACGTGTGATCGTCGATGGGCTGGACACCGTGGCCGACGGCAAGAAGCTGCGTCGCCATGTCGGATACATCTTCACCGACCCGCTGGCCCAGCTTGTCATGTCCACTCCACTGGACGATATCCAGCTCTCCCTGCGTCCCTTCGTCAAGAACCGTCAGGAGAGGCGCGCGCGGGCCATGGAGCTGCTCCGCGGGCGCGGCCTCGGGGACCTGGCCGAGAGATCCATCTACGACCTGTCGGGCGGCGAACGCCAGCTCGTCTCCCTGACAACGGTGTTGGCGGTGGAACCCGGCGTCGTCGTCGCCGACGAACCGACCACCCTTCTCGACCTGCGCAACCGGCATCGACTGCATGAGGCGCTGACGAGTCTGGACCAGCAGCTCATCGTCTCCACCCACGACCTGGACCTGGCCGCACAGATGGACCGTGTTCTTTGGGTCGACGACGGCATGATCGTCGCCGATGGCTCTCCCACCGCGGTGATACCCGCCTATACCGAGGCGATGGGGGCGTAATCCGATGGACGAAGCGAGAGTGGCGAGGAGCTCCTCGTGAGAGCCGGAGCATTCTTCGGGCAGTACGTCGCCGCCCGCAGCGCGGTGCATGGTTGGCCGGTGTGGCTGAAATACCTCATCATGTTCGGTGGGGGATTGGCGCCCTTCCTCATCGGAAACCTATGGGTCAGCATCGCGGCGCTCGCGGTGTCCGTGCTGCTGCTCCTTTTCGGAGCACAAGTCCCGGCCCGCCTCGCCCTGCCATTGCCATGGGCGTTCTGGATCATGATGGGCGCGCTCGTCGCCTATCACTGCGCGATGACGAGCCCGCTGCGCGGAGCGCTCTACCTGACGAATCTGCTGGCTGCGATCTATCTGGCCCGGCTCGTCACCATGACCACACCGGTCAACGACATCATGGATGCCATCGCCGCGGCGACCCGGCCGCTTCGTTTCGTGGGTGGCAACCCGGAGAAGATCGCCCTTGCGTTCGCTCTCATGTGGCGCTCGATTCCATACCTGATCGGACTTCTGGGTCAGGTGCGGCAATCGGCGCGTGCGCGAGGGCTCAGGGCGATCTCATTGCGCTATGTCATTCCGGCCATCGTCTCGGCGGTGGGTTTCGCGCTGACCACCGGCGATGCACTGCGGGCCCGCGGCCTCGAGGACCGGGCCCGCTAGCACCTGCGGAGTAGGGGTTAGATACCCAGCACCGCCTTGGCGATGAGGAAGTAGATGATCAGCCCGGTGGCGTCCGTGAAGGTGGAGATGAACGGGTTGGAGAACACCGCCGGATCCACGTGGATAAAGCGGGCGATCAGGGGCATCATGCCGCCGATCGTCGCCGCCACCGTACACACAGCCAGCAGTGTGAGTCCGATGACGAGCCCGATATCGAAGCCGAAGATCGCTCCCGTGATGAGAAATCCGATGCTTCCGAGCAAAGCGCCGAGCACGAACCCGACGCGTATCTCCCGCCCCATGACCTTCAGCAGATCCCCAGGGCGCACGTCTCCCAGCGCCAAGGCGCGTGTCACCGTGGTCGCAGCCTGATTGCCCGTGTTTCCTCCGGTTCCGATGAGTAGCGGCACGAACAGGCTCAACGCTGTCATCTGAGCCAGCGTCGCCTCGAAGGCTGAGAGTACCTGCACGGTCAGCGATGCCCCAACGGCCAGTACCAACAGCCACACCACGCGCGAGCGGACGATGGTGAAGATCGATGTGGACAGGTAGGGGCGGCGCAGATCCTCGGTGCCGCCCTGGCGGGCGGCGTCCTGGCTCTCCTCGTACTCGAGGATGCGGACGGCGTCGTCGATCGTCAGAATACCGACGAGCCGGGATTCCGAATCCACGACGGGAAGTGCCCACGCGCCCAGATCGGTGCAGCGGCGCGCAGCGGTCTCTGCCTCCTCGACCGCGGCGACCGTCTCGGCCTCGGCCATGATCGCGTAGACCTGGGTCGCGCCATCGGCCGCGAGCAGATCGCGCAACTCCACGACGCCCACCACCTTGCGGCCCGAATCGAGGACGGGAATGGTGTAGATGGTTTCGGCGGCGTCGATCTTGAGCTGGATGCGCTGCAGGGTCTGCGCAACGGTCAGCGTTGGATGGGTGGTCACATACTCGGGGCTCATGCGGCGCCCGACGGAGTTCTTGGGATATCCCAGGACCTCGGCGGTGAGCGCGCGGTCCCGAGACGGCAGCCCGAGCATGAGCTCGCGCGCCACGGAGGCGGGGAGCTCATCCATGAGCCAGACGCGATCGTCCGGATCCAGACTGGCGAAGAGCGCGGCCACGTCCTCGTCCCGAAGGCCCTGCACCAGTTCGCCCTGTAGAGCCGGGTCCAGGTTCTCGAAGACCTCCAGCGCCTCGTCCTTCGGCAGAAGCCTATAGGCGACCGCCCGCTGCTTGACGTTCAGCCGCTCGAGGACGGAGACCACCTCATTCGAGGTGAGAGGGTTGAGAAGAGTGACGGTTGTGGTGAGATCGTTGTCGGAAAGCGCCTGGTTGATGTCGCCGGAGACGTTGTTGATATCGATGTCGAGTGCCATGGGCATACCTCATTTCCACTTCTGGACGCGGCGTTATGACGCGATCCATTGCGCGGCCAAAAATCGTTTGCACGATGCTGGTGAATGTGGACGCCCCGGCGTCTAGGTTGCCGGTTCAAGACAATGGCACGAAAGTGCGCCTCCGAGGTCGAAGGCGCGTATCCATCTGATCAGGCGTACTCAAAGATGAGATGCGAGAAAACAGTCCATGCCCGCGAGAATCGAGAGCGGGGAGTCCGGATAGTGACTGTGACTGTCACTAGACATTCAAACCACCTCGCTCCCTGGGCCACCTGCTGGCCCGACGTTCTTGACATGTTCTGTTGCTGACATGCTCCGGGCGTGAATGTACCCCGGACACAGGTATTCAGCCTAGTCCGGGGCACGGAGGAGTTCAAGAATGAGGGTTTGGCGGGGCGTCCCGATCAGGACTTCACGAGCCGCTGGATAGCGGCGGAAGCCTCGGCGATCTTCTCGGCGCCCGCATCGGCATCCGCACGGGCGGCGTCCAATACGCAGTGCTTGAGATGATCGTCCATCAGCCCGAGAGCCACGTTCTCCAGTGCGCTCTTCATGGCGCTGATCTGGGTGAGGATATCGATGCAGTACTTATCCTCTTCGACCATCCGATGGATGCCGCGCGCCTGGCCCTCGATGCGCTTGAGGCGCGCGAGATACTTGTCCTTGTCGCACATGTAGCCGTGATGGCCGGTGGCGCATTCGCTCATTTCTAGTCCTTAATCACACTCTTGAAGCCGCGTAGCCGCAAGCTATTACTTACCACGAATATGCTCGAGAAGGCCATGGCTGCTCCGGCGAGCATCGGATTGAGCAGACCGAGGGCCGCCAGCGGGATCGCCGCGGTGTTGTAGGCGAAGGCCCAGAACAGATTGCCCTTGATGGTGCGCAGGGTGCGGCGCGCGAGCCGGATGGCGTCCGTGGCACCGCGAAGATCGCCGCGTACCAACGTGATGTCCGCCGCCTCGATGGCCACGTCCGTTCCGGTTCCCATGGCCAAGCCGAGATCGGCCTGGGCGAGGGCTGCGGCGTCGTTCACGCCGTCGCCCACCATCGCCACTATCTTTCCCTGGTTCTGCAGGTCGGTGATGACCTTCGCCTTCTCCTCGGGCAGAACCTGGGCGATGACCTCCTCGATGTTCACTTCGGAAGCGATCTGACGTGCCACGGTCTCGTTGTCACCGGTCAAGAGCACCGGTGTGAGCCCGAGATCGCGCAGCTGGGAGATGGCTTGTGCGGATGTCGCCTTCACAGTGTCCGCCACGGCGATCAACCCACGTGCCTGCTTGTCCCAGCCGACCACGATGACGGTCTTGCCCTGCTCCTGCAGCTGGTTCTTGGCCCGTGCGAGTTCGGCGGAGAGTTCGCTTCCCCAGTCCTGTAGCAGGCTTTCCTTACCGACGACGACGTCGCGTTCGCCGATTCGGCCCCGGACTCCGTGCCCCTCGACGTTCGAGAAATCCGTCGCGACAGGGAGGGTCCCGGCCTCCTCCTTCGCGGCGACGGCAACCGCCTGCGCGATGGGATGCTCTGAGGAGTCCTCAAGGGCGCCCGCGATCGAGAGGAGCTCTTCGGGATCGGTCTGGGGGGAGACGACATCGGTGACCGTCATCTTGCCGGTGGTCACGGTGCCGGTCTTGTCCAGGACGATGGTGTCCACACGGCGGGTGGATTCCAGCACCTCGGGGCCCTTGATGAGGATTCCTATCTGAGCGCCGCGGCCCGTACCCACCAGAAGGGCGGTCGGAGTTGCCAGGCCCAGAGCACACGGGCAGGCGATGATGAGCACGGCGACGGCAGCGGTGAACGCGGCTGTCAGCGGGAAGCCAGCGCCCAGCCAGGCTCCGAGGGTGGCCACCGCTATAGCGATGACGATGGGGACGAAGACGCCCGAGATCTTGTCCGCGAGACGCTGCACTTCGGCCTTGCCGGACTGGGCGTCCTCGACCATCTTGGCCATCTGCGCCAGCTGGGTGTCGGGACCGATGCGGCTTGCGCGAACCAGCAGGCGCCCGCCCGCGTTCACGGTGGCTCCGGTGACGGAGTCTCCCTCGCCGACCTCCACGGGAACGGACTCGCCTGTCAGCATCGAGGCATCCACGGCCGATGTCCCGGAGACGATGACGCCGTCGGTCGCGATCTTCTCTCCCGGCCGAACGATGAACTGGTCGCCCACGCGTAGTTCATCAATGGGGATGCGGACCTCTGTCTCGCCCCGCTGGACAGCCACGTCCTTGGCGCCCAGTTCCATGAGAGCGCGCAGTGCGGCGCCGGCCTGCCGCTTGGACTTCTTCTCGAAGTAGCGTCCGCCGAGCACGAAGGTGATGACTCCTGCGGCGACCTCTAGGTAGATGTTCGCGGCGCCGTCGGAGGGTGCAACGGTCAACTCGAAGGCGTGGGTCATTCCCGGAACGCCCGCGGTCCCGAAGAAGAGTGCATAGAGGGACCAGAGGAAAGCCGCCGTCGTCCCCAAAGAGATCAGGGTGTCCATCGTGGCCGCGCCGTGCTTGAGGTTGACCCAGGCTGCGCGATGGAACGGCCAGCCGGCCCAGACGATGACCGGAGCGGCCAACGTCAGGGACGCCCACTGCCAGTAGGTGAACTGGAGTGCCAGGATCATCGCCATGAGGATGACGGGGACGGAGAGGATCGCCGCCCCGATGAAGCGCTGACGCAGCGCCGTCAGCTCCGGATCGGCGTCCGATTCGTTGGCGGCCTCTTCGCCGGAGGCGCGTTTGGGTGCCGGCAGCTTCGCGCCGTAGCCGGCGTTCTCCACCGCGGCGACGAGATCGAGGGGGTCATAGCCCTCCGGCACGGAAACCGCCGCCTTCTCGGTGGCGTAGTTGACCGTGGCGCTCACGCCATCAAGCTTGTTGAGCTTCTTCTCGATCCGGGCCGCGCACGAGGCGCAGGTCATCCCCGTGATGTTGAGCTCGATGTTTGTTGGGGCAACCGGGGTTGGAGCGACCGCCATAGTCCTGTCCTTCTAGTGATTGGTGTCTTCGTGGTGGGTGACGGATTGCTCCTGCCAGTTCTCCACTACGCTGTCGGGGACGACGGCGCCTGCCACGGCGTAGGAGGCCACGAAGATCGCGACAAGTCCTACGCCGTAGAGGGCCAAACGGCTTGCGGCATTCATCAGACGCGAACGGCCTCGTAGCCTGCTTCGTCGACGGCGGCGGCGACGTCGGCATCGTTCAGTTCGGCATCGGAGATGATCACGAGCTTGCCGGTCTGTGCACTGACATCGATGCCGGTGACGCCGGAGATCTGCTCGACTTCCTCGCGCACGTGGTTCTCGCAGTGCCCACAGGTCATTCCGGTTACCTTGTATTCGGTCGTTGCCATGAGGAATCCTTTCAGTATGCCGTCTGTGACAGCACGTGACTGGGGACAGAGAGGACGAAACGATTTCCGTCTTCTCAACTCCATTGTGATTGGGTAAGTACCCTTAGGGGGTACCAGTAGTAAGAATCTATCGTACCGTTTTATTCCCGGCAAGGGCATTGGTCCCAGACTGAATGCGAATGGGTGCTATGCGAGGACATAGCACCCATTCGTTGTGGTGTGAGCTGCGCGACCCTACCTGGGGGCAACGCTCTCTATTCAGCTGATCTTCTGGTTCATAGGAGGCCGGACGATAGGTCGTCGGGCTTGCCCAGACGCTCCGCAGCCTCGACCGAGTAATGATCGATACCCTGCGAATGGCCCTTGTCCAAGGTGGCGATCGCGCTCATCTGACCGTCGGTCAGTGCGAAATCGAACACGTCTATGTTCTCGGCTATGCGGGAAGGGGTGACGGATTTGGGGATCACGATGACGTTGCGCTGGATCAGCCACCGCAGAATCACCTGGGGAACGCTCTTGTTGTGGGCGTCGGCGATCGCCACCAAGGTGGGATTGTCCAGGATGCCGTACTTGCCCTGGGCCAACGGGCCCCAGGACTCGATCTGGACGCCGCGGTTGGCCATGACCTTCTGATTCTTCACCCGCTGGAAGTAGGGGTGTGTCTCTACCTGATTGATGGCCGGGGTGACATCCGTATGCATGATGAAATCGACCAAACGCCCCGAGTAGAAGTTCGAGACTCCGATGGACTTGGTGAGACCCTCGGAGTAGAGCTTCTCCATCTCGCGCCACTCGCCGAAGACATCGCCGAAGGGCTGGTGAATGAGGTAAAGGTCGACGTAGTCCAGTCCCAGCCTCTTGAGGGACGCCTCGAAAGCCTTGCGCGTGTTCTCCGCGTTCGGCTGTACCCACAGCTTCGTGGTGATGAACAGCTCGTCACGGGGGATTCCGGCCTTTGCCAACGCCCGTCCAACGCCTTCTTCATTGTGGTAGATCGCTGCGGTGTCGATGGAGCGGTAACCGGCTTCTAAAGCGGAAAGGACGGCAGCCTCGGTGTCCTCATTGGGAATTTTGAATACACCGAAGCCAAGAATAGGCATCTGGACACCATTATTAAGGGTCACGTTCTGCATGGAGTATTCCTTCGCTTGTTGTACGGTACCTCAGTCTGCCGATGGGAAGGGGCACGAGGAAGTAGTACTAGCCTAGCCGCAAAGACGCTTGAAACAGCGGACTTTTGTCTGAAAAGGGTGAAGCGAAGGGGTGGTGGGCCGCTGGCCACCACCCCACCACAGGGGGAACGCGAAACGGACCTCCCTGAAACACCCTTACACGGCTGAAAAAACCGCCCAGATACTCCAA
>JAZDRN010000008.1:0-136434 GCA_047501485.1 Actinomycetaceae bacterium L2_0104
AAATCATGCTTATCCTTACACGCAACCTGACACGCCTTACACCCATTACACAGACTCTGGTCAAACACAAACCCATAACCAGCACCCGCCACAGTCAACGAAACACCCACAACAAAAACTCCTAACCCGCGCTAACTACCGCGACTTCTCAACCTGAACAAGGACAGTGTGCTGGCCGTTTCCTTTGGCCAGCGGGGTCGTGTGCAGTGACGTCAAGACGTTGGCCGCACCCCCACGATCGACACCCCCGGCATCGAAATTCACCCAGGCGCCCTGAGGCACCGAGAGAGCTCCGGGGACGATACGCGGAGTGACCTGTGCCGGGGCCTCGATGCGGCCGCGGTCATTGAAGACCTGGATGAGATCGCCATCCTCGATGCTGCGATCCGCCGCATCCTGCACGTTGATCCAGATCTTCTGGGGATGAGCCTCACGGTTGTTCGTGAGGTTCCCGTATGTCGAATGCGTGCGCCCCTTGTAATGGTGGCTGATGCACTGCAGAGGATATTTCTCATTGGTGCGAGCCTCTTCAGCGCTTTCCCATGTGGCAACGTGCATCGGAATCGGGGTGATCTCATCTCCCGGCAGAGCATCGGGGAACTCCCACGTTGCGGCCAGTTCGGCCAGCTGCGAGGAATAGATCTCGATCTTGCCCGACGGCGTCTCCAGAGGATTCGCCTCCGGATCCTCACGGAAGTCTTTGAGACCGACGTAGAGGCCGTTGGGATCGTGGTAACGATAGACTCCCATGTCCCGCAGCTCCTCGAACTCCGGAATATGAGGGAATTCCTCATGGCTTTGAGCCTGCAGCTCGCGCGCCCAATCCTCGGTGGTTCGCTTCTCGCCGGCGAACTCTTCCAGCACGCCCATACGCTCAGCCAGAGCCGTCGTGACGTCGATGGCCGTACGCGACTCGTAGAGAGGCTCGATAGCCTGCTCGCACATGATCTCGTAGGCCATGTCGCCCGTGTACTCGGATGGAACCAGGTCCCAGCGCTCCGACGTCGTCGTATCGGGAAGAACCAGATCGCACATCTTCATGGTGGAGGTCATCTGGTTGTCCATGCCCACGATGAACTCGCACTTGGATTCGTCGTCGAGGATCTCCCTCGTACGGTTGATATCGCCGTGCTGGGAGGAACCCATGGCCGAACCGTAGAAGATCATGAACTTGATACCGGTCTCAAGGCGGTCCTTGCCGCGCACGCCGTCGGCAAGCGCGGTCATCTCCGGTCCGTGATCGATGGCGTCGGTCCACTTGTAGCAGGAAATCTGCGTTTCAACCGGATTCTCCCCGTTATCCAGGGAGAACGTCACCGGCCAGTAGTAGCCGTCTCGGCCACCGGTACCGCCGCCGGGGATCCCGACGTTGCCCGTCACGCAGGCGAGCAGGTAGATGGCGTTGGCCTGGTTCTCTCCGTGGGCGTGGCGCTGCGGGCCCCACCCCTGGGTGATGTTCGCGGGTTTGGCCAGGGCCAGCTCGCGAGCGAACCGGCGAATCTGATCGGCGGGAATGCCTGTGATCTCAGCTGCCCACTCCGGGGTCTTCTCGATCTTGTCGTATCCCGTGCCTTCGATGTAGGCACGATAGGAGGCATTCTTCGGCGCTCCCTCGGGCATATGCTCCTCATCGAAACCCACGCAGTACTCATCCAGAAAGTCCTGATCGTGCAGATCCTCCTCGAGCATGACGTGGACCATTCCGGCGATGAGCGCAGTGTCGGTGCCCGGCCGGAGCGCGATCCATTCGTCTGCCAGAACCGAGGCGGAATCCGAGTACCGCGGATCGACGACGATGATCTTCAGGCCCTTCTTCTTGGCCTGGGCGGTCGTGAAGGTGACCCCGCCACCCGACATGCGGGTTTCCTGGGGATTGTTTCCCCACAGCACCAGCAGCTTCGAGTTCTCGATCGCGTCCTCGATGGAGTTCGAGGGTTGCTCGTCCGCGGTGCCATAGAAGTACTTGGTGCACTGCGAAACCTGCAGGTAGGAATAGTTCCCGTAGTACCCGAGGTGGCCGCCGAGGAGGTTGAGGAGGCGATGCCACCCGCCGGAGTAGGCCACGTGGGCGTTCCATACTCCCGAGCCGTAATTCTTGTAGACGGCCTCGGGACCGTAGGTGTCGTAGGTGTATTGAAGCTTCTCGGCCAAGAGGTCGAGAGCTTCGTCCCAGCCGATCTCCTCGAACTGGCCCTCGGAGCGCTTGGACCCGGCCACCCGCTTGAGTGGCTTCTTGATTCGATCGGGGTTGTAGATGCGCTGGCGCATATTGCGTCCGCGCACGCAGGCGCGAATCGTACGGTTCAGCAACGTCTCGTCGCCGGTGTTGTCGGGAAGAACGCGGACCACCGTCCCGTCCTTGACCTGCAGGCGAAGCGGGCAGCGCGAACCGCAGTTCACGATGCAGGCCGACCATACGGTTCGGTCCGCATCGGCCATGCCGTCGGCCACGGAAGCCGGGGCTCCACCAGGCATGCCAAGGTTGGCGGTGGTGGCCACGAGAGTGGTTGCACCGGCGGCGACGCCCGACCATTTGAGGAAGGAACGGCGCGACGTGCCAGCTGGAGCGGTCTCCTGCTGGCCGACCGCCGGCGGGTGTGCCGTGTGAGTGATTGACATTGTCACCGGACTTTCACGTGTGAGATCTGGAGGTGGGAGCGAAGCAAGGATTGCTCCCACCGTGGTCTGAGGACCCAGGAATTCTCCTAGGAGTTGGTCTTCTCGATCTGGACAAGAGTCGTGTTGCAGGGGTTGCCCTTGGCGAGAGCCGTCGGGTGATACTTCGTCAACAGGTTGACGCAACCGCCGAGGTCGATACCGTCCTCGTTCGGCTCGTACCAGGCACCCTGGGGAACCGAGATGACGCCGGGTGCGATGCGAGGGGTGACCTGCGCCGGGATGCGCATCCGGCCGCGATCGTTGAAGATGTCGACCATTTCGTCGCTTGCGATTCCACGCTCTTCGGCATCCAGCGGGTTGATCCACACCCGCTGGTGATGAGCTTCCTTGTTGCGCGGCAGGTTGGCGTAGGACGAATGGGTGCGGCCCTTGAAGTGGTGACCGATGAGCTGAAGCGGGTAGGACTTGTTCTCCCGAGCTTCCTTCAGTCCCTCCCATGTCTCCGTGTACTCAGGCACGGGGGCGAGGCGGTCCGTCGGGTCGTCGAACGTCCACGTCGAGTTCATCTCGTAGAGGCGGTCGGAGAAGATCTCGATCTTGCCCGACGGCGTCTCCAGCGGATTGGCGTCCGGATCCTCTCGGTAGTCCTTGAGTGCGACGTAGGGCTCCTCGAAGTGCTTGCGTCACATACCGAGTTCCTTGAGTTCCTCGGGCGAGGGCAGTTCGGGCACCTCTTCCTTGGTCGCATCGTAGAGGTACTGGCGCCATTCCTCCTGGGTCCTGCCCTGGGTGAACTCCTCCTCGATCCCCAAGCGCTTGGCGATTTCGGTGCACATCTCGTAGCCGGTCTTGCAGTCGTACATCGGCTCGATGGCCTGCTCAGCCCAGATGACGTAGCCGGTGTCGCCGCAGTTTCCGCCGGGGATGATGTCTATCTCCTCGAAGTTGGTGGTCGAGGGCAGCAGGATGTCCGCCCAGCGTGCGGTGTCCGTGTGCTGGTGGTCGATCACAACGATGAACTCGCACTTGGTGTCGTCGACGAGGGTCTCATAGGACTTGTTGAGATCGTTGTGCTGGTTGGTGAGAGTGTTCGAAGCGTTGACGACCATGAGCTTGATGCCCACGTCCAGCTTGTCCTTACCGCGCACCCCGTCATGGGTGGCGGTCATCTTCTCGCCGTGGTCGATGGCGTCGATCCAGTTGAAGCAGGAGATCTGGGTGGAAACCGGGGGAGCCTCGCCGTCGAACAGCGGGAAGGCGGCGATCGGAAGCTTGGTGTTTCCCTCGCGCGCTCCTGTGCCGCCGCCGTGGATCCCCACGTTGCCGGTGGCGCAGGCGAGGAGGAAGATGGCTCGCGAGGAGTTCTCTCCGGTGGCATTGCGCTGCGGGCCCCAGCCCTGGGTGATGGCGCAGGGCTTTGCGCCAGCGATCTCGCGAGCAAGGCGGCGGATCTGGTTGGCGGGAACGCCGCAGATGTCCGCGGCCCACTCCGGTGTCTTCTCGATACCGTCGGGGCCCTTGCCCTCGACGTAGGAACGGTAGGACTGGCCCTCGGGGATGCCCGCGGGCATGTGGTCCTCATCGAAGCCCACGCAGTACTTGTCCAGGAAGTCCTGATCGTGCAGATCCTCTTCGAGCATGACGTGGATCAATCCGGCCACGAGAGCGGCATCCGTCGTCGGGCGGATGGGAACCCACTCGTCGCCCGCGGCCAGGGCGGTCTCGGAGTATCGCGGATCGATGACGATCGTGCGGACGCCGAACTCTTTACGGATTGCCTGGACGACGCCGAGTTCGCCGCCGCCGGACATGCGCGTCTCCAGCGGATTGTTGCCGAACATCACCTGTAGCTTGGAGAACTGGGCATCCTCCAAGGAGTTTGAGTCGGCCATTTTGCTGAGGCCGCCGCCATAGAAGTACGGCGACGACGCCGTGATCATCGCGGTGGAGTAGTCCCCGTACTGGCCGAGGTAGCCGCCATAGGTGTTGAGGAGGCGGGGCCAGGTGCCGCGCTTGGTGATGTTGCCACCCGTGGAGCCGGAGCCGTAGTGATACCACAGGGCTTCGTTGCCGTAGGTCTCCTTGACTCTCTTGATCTCGGAGGCGATGGTGTCGAAGGCCTCCTCCCAGGAGATCTCTTCCCACTTGTCCTCGCCACGCTTACCGGCGCGCTTCATGGGCTTCTTCAGGCGGTCGGGGGAATAGATACGTTCACGCTGGTTGCGTCCGCGCACGCAGGCAAGGTTGCGGAGATCGCCGAGTTCATCGGAGCCCGTGTTGTCCGGAAGGATGCGGGCAACTTGACCGTCCTTGACTTGGAGCCGGAAGGCGCAGCGGCTCTGGCAGTTCGCCAGGCACGCGTTCCAGACGGTCTTGTCCGCATCGAGCATTCCCTGGCCGGGAGCTGCGGAGGCGACCGAGGGCATTCCGAGATTGGTGGTGGAGGCCACGAGTGTGGCTGCGCCCGCTGCCACGCCGGACCATTTGAGGAAGGAACGGCGGGAAGGCGCCACCTGCGGTGATGCCGTCGTGTTCTCGAGTGTTGCCGTCATAGCTCTCCTTCTATCCGTGCGGGTGCCTGTCGTGTTCGACCCCTGGAAATGGGCTCAAAACACCGCCTAGTACGCACACTAGGGGATTGGCGACAGTTGTCGCTTAGACCCAAGGTCCCATGGGTGACACTTGTTCATTAGGAATGCTTGACGTAGCGCGGAAAAGGTTATTTCGCGCGACTTTCCGTGCATAATTCGGAGACGTGGCCCGCGTCTCAGATTGCGGGGAGCCAGGTGGATGGAGGAAGGGGAAACGGGCGTGCATGGAGGCGTGCGCGAACGAGGGGGCCGCGTGTCTTGGCAGTGAGATTGGGGTCTTCGCCACACCCTTGCGGTGCGGTCTGCTGAAACGACTGGTAAGGCCATGTGGCTTAAGTCCTATCTGAGCGAGCGAAGGTTGAGGATGTGCCAACATTGTCTCGAAACGAGTGTGGAGTGGGTGTTGTGCAGATGAGGAGTGCTGTGGTGGGCAAATCCGAGCGCAGGCCCGAAGACGACCCGCGTTTCCAGCGCGTGCGCGAGCAACTGATACGAGCTGTCACCGAACTGGCCACCGTGAAACCTGCCGAGGAGATCACCGTCTCCGAATTGACGGTCAAGGCAGAGGTGGCGCGAACTACTTTCTACAAGCACGCCGATTCGCCGGCCCGGCTCCTAGCCGATCACCTGATCCGTCAGATCCGTCCCAAGATTGAACCCTTGGCCACCCTTTTGGACGAGGCGCGCGAGGACTATCTGTTGCGCTGGCGTGAGATCATGATCGAACTGTTGGAACACGCCCGTGAGAACGAGCGGGTCTACAGTCATGTCTTCACCGCCGATGGCCAATCGGTGGTGCTCGCGATGCTCTCCGCGTATTTCGAGAAGGTGTTCAGCGAGTATGTCGAAAGTTTCGTTCAGCATGTCGACGGCGGCGTGCCCTCCGAGCTATGGGTGACCATGGCTATTTCGCAGCAGGTGCACAACCTGATCGTCATCATCGGCTCGTGGCTGCGTACTGGTATGGAGGAAAGCCCTGAGGTTGTGGTGAGCACGTATATGAGCCTGGCTCCACCCTGGCAGCTGGCCAAGTTCAGCCCATCGGGGCGTACGTCGCTGCGTCGCAACCGGGTGGTCGCCTCCCTGCTGGAAAGCATCGCCGACGAGTGATCAGCCTCCTGTCCAGGGATATCGCAGAATGCAAGGTCCCTGTATTCGCCGGGTGGGGAGCTGGTACTGTCCCTATCGGACAAGTGTTGGCTAGATGCCGTGGGGTATCGACAGAAGGAGGCGGAGCAATGGCTCGGCGAGATGATCCGGAGAAAATGGCGGAGATGGCCCGTTGGCTCGATGCTGCGAGCGCCGAAGTTGGCCTGGACCGGGAACTCATCAAGAAGTATCAGGCCCCCTTGCTGCAGCTGATCGGCAAGGTCGCGCACGGCCCTTCGCGACCCGCGGCACCGTTGACGGCATTCCTGGTGGGATATGCGGCGGCCTCGAAGGATCAGGATCCCGTTGAGTTAGTGAGACGGCTGGAGCAGCGCGCCGAGAACTGGGAGGCTTCCGGCGGCGTCGGCTGAGCGCAGCCCTTCGCGAACGTTTTCGTAGCCGAGTTCCAGGCCGTGAAGGCCTGGGCACAATGGTCCTGGTTCTCCGGAGAACGCCGTGTAATATCGTTGGCGTTATCGGGGTGGAGGAGGTGAGTCATGTTCGGTATCAGTGGTGGAGAGCTCATTGTGCTGCTCGTTATCGCTGCTCTTATCCTGGGGCCGAAGAACGTGGCCCAGGCCCTGCACGGCTTGAGAAAGCTCCTCGAATGGGCACGCGAATGGAGTGCGAGGCTACGTACAGACACCTCCATGGATTTGTCCGTTCTGGGCATCGATCCCGGTGACGTGGAAAAGATCAAGAACTTCAATCTCAGCCAGTACGATCCCCGCCAGATGGTCCGCGAAGCCGTGCAGGAGGAGATGAATGCATGGATCGCCGCGACCAGTGGAGCAGCGAAGGCGGGTCGGGAGACCGCTGCGGGTGCGGTTTCGGCGATGCAGCAGGCGGCGGCTCCTTTCCCGGTGGATGCCGCGACTCCCGCGCAAGGCATCGTATCAACGCCGCCAGGCGGTAATGCGGCCGGAGACGCCGGGCAGCGGCGATCTGGCTTGTACACGCCGACCGATGGTCCCGCCGCCTCGGCAACTAGCGCCTCGGCAACCGATGCCGCGGCACGTCAATCGTCGGTTCCCAATTACCTGGCCCCGGCCGTTCCTTCCGATGGAGGACAACCGGACCCGGCCGCGGAAACGGCCAGCACGTCGTCGTCGCACCTGGAGGGTGAGGATGACGGACCACTCGATCTTCATACTATTCTCAACCGACCTGATATAGGAGGGTCACGATGAAGCCTTGGCACATCGTCGTTGTTCTACTCGTCATCATTATTATTTTCGGTGCGGCGAAGCTGCCCGATATCGCGCGTTCGCTGGGGCAGTCCGCAAAGGTCTTGAAAAAGGAGATGCGCGAGCTGCAGGACGATGTCCCTCCGGGCGGTTACCCGGCTCAAGGGCAGCCCGGCCAGTTCCCTGCCCAGGGTCAGGCGCCTCAGGGGCAGTTCCCCCAGCAAGGCCAGCCATATGCCGGGCAACAACAATACGGCCAGCAATTTCCCCCGCAGAACCAGTATCCGCAGGGATATCCCACCCAGCAGCCACAAGCCACGGACGGTCAGTGGCAGGCAGGCCAGAACGGTACGGCCCCTGGCTGGAACGGTCAGCAGTCCTAGGCGTTAACCGACAGTGTCTACGCGGAGGAAGTTGAACCCGGAGGCTCGGATGAGCATCTCCGGACACCTCAAGGATTTGCGCAAGCGCGTCTTCTTATCGCTGCTCGGCATCACCTTGGGGGCGGTTGGTGGTTGGTTCCTGTACGAACCGGTGATGGACTACATCACCGCGCCTTTGATGCGGATCCAGGACGCCGGCACCCAGATCAATTTCCCGACTATCGGTGCCGCGTTGGACCTCAAACTCAGGGTCTCCATCTGGACCGGCCTGATCATCTCGTGCCCCTGGTGGATCTACCAGCTCGGGGCGTTCATCGTGCCCGGTCTCAAGCGCAAGGAGAGACTTTACGCCTTCGCCTTCGGCGCCGTGGGAGTGCTGCTCTTCGCCGGTGGAGCCACAACCGGGGTGTGGCTGGTGCCCCGCGCGGTCGAGATTCTGCAGTCGTTCGTGCCGGCCGGTGGGGTCTCGCTCCTTCAAGCCGATACCTACGTGGATTTCTACCTGCGTCTGGTTATCCTGTTCGGTGTCTCGTTCTTGATTCCCGAAGTGTTGGTGGCCCTTAATTTCCTTGGGGTGCTCAGCGCGCGGAACATGCTGCGTGCGTGGCGCTGGGCCGTGCTGGTGGCGTTCATCTTCGCTGCTATCGCCAATCCCTTGCCGAGCCCGTGGCCGATGATCATGCAGGCCCTCATACTGGTGGTGCTCTACCTGATAGCGGTGCTGATCTCGTGGATCAATGAGCGCTACCGCAAGTATGGGCGGCGCCTACGCCCGGCGAAGACGCCTCGCGGCCCCGGTCAGGGGTCTGGTTCCGATGGCGGTAGCGGTCAGGGGCCGGGTCCCGTTCCCGGTGGAGGCGGGTTCAATGGACCCGCGGGCCCCGGTTTCATGGGCGGGCCCGGTTATGCGCCCGTGCCGGCCAATGGCATCCCCGGACAGTCAGGGCAGGGAGCGGGCGTGGGCGCTCCGGCGGGAGGAACCGCTATGCCTGCCGCGACGGCGCCGTTGGGGAGTGCGCCCGCTCATGCGCTGGGTGCTCCAGAGCCCGCTATCAACACGGCGTTCGCGGCCCCGGGAACCGCGACCCCGGTTGGAGATGGCTACACGCCGGCTCCGGCCCCCATGCCGGTGGCCTCCGGGACGGTTCAGACGCCCCAAGCGCCACCGCAAGTTTCCACGATCCCGGCATCGTATCAGGCTAACGTTCCCGAAAATGAGGCTTCTGCTTCCACGGTGGGGGAGCGGAATGCCTCCCGGCTGTGCGGCGTCGTCGTCCTGGCCGGAGGTACGGCCAAACGTATGGGGGGAGTCTCGAAACCGGATGTGGTCGTTGCCGGGAAGACTCTGCTGATGCGCGCGATCGACGAGATCCGAGCCGTCGCCCCAGCAGCCGAGATCGTCGTGGTGGCTCCGCCGCAGGTCGAGATCCCAACGGGAGTCGCGCGCGTACTGGAGGATCCGCCTTTCGGGGGCCCGGTGGCGGGAGTCGCGGCAGGTTTTGATCTACTGCGGACGCTGCCGGGATTCCGCGCGGACGGGCTCGTCGGGCTCCTGACCTGCGACGCGCCGCTGGCTCCGCGTCTGTACCCGCAATTGGAGCTGACCTGCGTGGGAGCGGAGGTCGGCGACGGCGTGAGTCAGCCAGCACAGTTCGTGGGAGGCGCTGTCCCGCTCGTGAACGAGGAGAGTCCGGTATCGGATGTTCCCCTGGACGAGGCTCAGATGGAAGAGACGAACGGCCTGGAAAAGTCCTACGTGCAGTACCTGCACGGTGTCTATGTCGCTGGTGCCCTCGCGCAGTTGTTCGCAACCCAGGTGCGGGACCGTTCTGTGCGCTCGTTGTTCGGCCAGCTCAAGCTCGCCTCGGTGCCGGATACTGAACGGATCACCATGGATGTCGACACCTGGGAGGATGCCGCCGTGCTGGAGAAGCGACTGGCCGAGATCGGCTGAAACGGGCCGCGACTGGAAGTAGGGCAGCCAGTCCTTAACGCACGGTTCCTTCACCTTTAAACCGCCCCAACTGGGAATCCCGGGATTCCCTCATCTGAGCAGCACCATGTTTGCTAAAGTCCCTGCTAGTCGGCTTAACGCTTGCAATATCGCGGGCTTGCGACCCTCCACGCGAGGGACACGTCAGGCGTGCGACGAACTCTAGACCGCGATGGTCCGGGCTCGCTCCTCGTTTGCCCGCTCCTCCTTTTCGCGACGGCGCTCCTGCGCTATCGCCTGCCGCTCGAGCCGACGCTGCTTGGCGGCGGCGCGGCGCTCGCCCCGGGGCAGCCAGACGGGCCGCCGCTCGCCGGTGACAGCCCCTAGAATCCACCACAGAACCTCGATGCAGACCGCGCCGATCGCGCCGGCGACAGCCGCGAAACCCATCATCGATGCGTTGGAGGAGTCCAACATGAAGAAGTTCTGAGTCGCATCGATCGTGAAGATCAGACCGTAGCCTAGGAGCGGCAGCAGGATGAGGAGGATCTTCCACCACTCGTAGGGGCGTGCCACAACCGCCAAGACCCAGCTGGAGGCGATGATGAGCGCCAGCAGCGCCGCTGTGGAGGCCTGCGTCGCCTCGTCGCCCCGGGCGTCGGGTACGCGCACGGCCAGGTAGGTGACGAAGGATGCCGCAGCCACGACGATCCCCGCGGGGAACCCGAAGGACATCACTCGGCGCACGAAATGCGGCCGCGCACGCTCGTTGTTGGGAGGAAGGGAGAGCAGGAAGGCCGGGATTCCAATGGTGAACCATCCGGTGATGGTCACGTGGATGGGCTGGAACGGGAAGGGGAGCGAGAAGGCCAGCACCAGAATGGCGATGACGGATGAATAGACCGTCTTGGTGAGAAAGAGGTTGGCGACCCGCTCGATGTTTCCCAGTACCCGCCGTCCCTCGGCCACCACGTATGGCAGCGTCGCGAACTTGTCGTCCAGAAGAACGATTTTGGCGACGGAGCGGGTGGCTGCCGTCCCGGAGCCCATGGCGACGCCGAGGTCGGCATCCTTGAGGGCGAGCACGTCGTTGACGCCGTCGCCGGTCATGGCCACGGTGTGTCCGCGTTCCTGGAGAGCCGCGACCATCGCTCGTTTCTGCGGCGGGGTGACGCGGCCGAAGACGTGGGCGTCGTTGACCGTCTCGACGAAGACGTCGTCGCCGATGGAACGGGCGTCGATCGGTTCCCCGGAGTCCATTCCGAGGGAGCGTGTGACGGCACCGACGGAGTCGGCGTTGTCGCCCGAGATGACCTTGACCTCGACCCCCTGGCTCTTGAAGTATTCGAGGGTGTCGGCGGCGTCGGGGCGGATGCGCTGTTCCAGCACCACCAATGTCACCGGTTCCACCGTGCCGGGCGCGTTCTCGGCGGTCACGGGCTCGCTGCAGCGACCCAGCAACAGCACCCGCAAGCCCGAGGAGGCGATCTCGTGCGCTTGGCTGCCTGCCTCGGAGGCGGGATCCACCAGCACGTCGGGCGCGCCGAGCACCCAGTTGCGGTTCTCTCCCTCGAAGCTGATCCCGCTCCATTTCTTGGCGGATGTGAAGGGCTGTGAGGCCGTTGCCCGCCACGGCTCCTCGGCTCTTCCCAATCCCTCGATGATCGCCTCCATGGAGGAATTGGGGGCGGGATCAGCGGCTGCGAGTTGGCGGAGCGCCTCCTCCGCGAGCGTTTGGGTGGCCTCCGCCACCGGAATGAACTTGGAGAACGCCATCTTGTTCTCGGTCAGGGTCCCGGTCTTGTCCGCGCAGACGACGTCGACGCGCGCCAGGCCCTCGATCGCGGGCAGCTCGTTGACCAAGCACTTGCGGCGTCCCAGCCGGATGACGCCCAAGGCGAAAGCCGTGGAGGTGATCAGCACGAGGCCCTCGGGGATCATGGGCACTAGGGCGCCGGAGACGGAGAGGATGATGGCGCGCCAGTCGGATTCGCCCACTCGGATCTGGCCGAATATGGTCAGTATGCCTACCGGGATCAATATCCAGGTGATGGCTTTGAGAATCTGGTTGATGCCGGACTGCAGTTCCGAGTGCACCAATGAGAACTTCGCGGCCTCTGCCGTGAGCTTTGCCGCGTAGGAGTCCTTGCCGACTTTGGTGGCCTGGTAGGAGCCCGTGCCGGAGGCGACGAAGCTTCCGGAGAGGATCTCGTCGCCCTCCTCTTTGGGGACCGGGTCGGATTCTCCCGTCAGCAGGGATTCGTCCATCTCCAGATAGCTCTCGGCGGTCACGACGCCGTCGACTATTATCTGCTCGCCCGGTCTGATGACGACGATGTCTCCCAGTACGACGTCTTCCTGGCTGACCTGTTGTTCGGTGCCGTCACGCCGGACGGTCGGGTGGGCCTCTCCGACGACGGCCAACGAATCGAGGGTTCGTTTGGCACGCATCTCCTGCACGATCCCGATAATCGAGTTGGCAATGATGAGCAGGCCGAATGCACCGTTGATCCAGGATCCCGTCAGCATGACGAGAACGAAAAGGATACCGAGAAGCGCATTGATCCGAGTGAAGACGTTCGCGCGGATGATCTGGCCCGCTGTACGTCCCGAGCGTGGGGGTAGTTCGTTTCCCTGCCCCGCATCCCTGCGGGCGGTTACCTCCGCGGCCGTCAAACCAGCGCTCGGTGTCATTTTTGCCATGGCTATGACGTTAGCAGGCGCACCCATCGGACAGTATCCCCTCCCAGTATGGGGTTGCTCTACATCTAAAGTGGTGTCATCATGGTGTCATGAACATGTCACAGCATTCCGACACGTTGCGGGATTCTCTTCTCCGGGCCGCTGCCATGGGCGATGAATCCGCCCGGCAGATGGCGACTCGGCTGGTTGAAGCGGTCGAACCGGCCATTCAGCTGGAAGCACTGGCGATGGCTGCCGAGCTAGCAGAGGAAGTCAATGGGCTATCGAGTTCGGTGCACGTCGACGTCGTCATGACACCAGAGGGTGCCACCCTGCGCGTCGCGACGGTCGAAGCGGCCGAACCGGAGCCCGAGACGTGGGTAGATGAACCCGAGAACGATGAAACCGTGCGCATCACACTGCGTATTCCCAAGGGGCTCAAGCGGCAGGTCGATAGCTTTGCACAGGCCGCCGGCAAATCCCTCAATTCCTGGATTGTCGGAGCCATGCGAATGGGTGTGACGCAGGAACGTCGAAACGAACGAACCAGCCCTCGATATACCGCGAACACTCTGCGCGGTTGGGTGAAGTAAGGGGAAGCAATGGAAAACCAAACCAACGGCGCCCGTTCGGGCTCCTATCCGGTGGGTTACGAACCCTTTGAACTGGAACTCGAGAGCCAGTTGGGCGACGTCGACATCGTCGTCGTCCCTGAATCGGACGAGATTCGCTGGTCGCTCGAGGGAAGTGACGCCGCCGCGGCAAAGGTCGAGGTCTCCTTCGAGGGGAATGTCTTGCGGGTCTGCTCGGGCCAGCGACGCAAGCTCAATGTGCTGGGATACATCGTCAACAGTCTTTCCAGCAATGACAGCGTGGATATTCGGCTCACCCTGCCGCAGAATCTCAAGAACGCCACGATCAAGATTGAGATGGGTGACCTCCGGATTCACGGTGCCGCTTTCGGCCCCGCCACCATTTCCTCCGGGAAAGGCAACGTGGAGATCGAATCCTTCGCGAATGCCGAGATGGCGCTCGCCGCTGGATTCACCCGGGTTCCCTCCGGAGGCGAGGCGGGAAGCGTGAAGACGGGCCTGGGCCATGTCTTCATCGGCGTGGGCTCCGGTGCCCGTCTGGAGAGCGGAGTGGGCAATGTGCAGGTCGATCACCTGATCGGTGATGCCTGGATGAAGGCGGGAACCGGGGACATCATCGTGAAGAAGATGGCCTGGGGTGAGCTCGACGCCAATGCCGGTGTTGGCGACGTGAAGATCGGTGTTCCGCGAGGGACCGCGGCGCTGCTCGACTGCACGAGCGGTCTTGGTGAGGTGAAATCCGAACTGCGAGGCGGAGGCGAACCCGAACCGGATGCCCCGCACGTGGCGATTCGCGGTAAATCGGGCGTTGGCAACGTATCCATCCGCTACGCTTGAGAGCCATGGGACTGCTTCTCAACCTCATCTGGGTGGTCTTCGGAGGATTCTGGCTCTTCCTGGGGTACGTGGTCTTCGGCCTCCTGGCTCTGATCCCCATCGTCACGATTCCAGCCTCGCTCGCGAGTTTCCGTATCGCCGGCTACGTGCTGTGGCCTTTCGGTCGCTGCGTGGTACGCCAGCCCGGCGCGGGAACGGGCACGGCGCTCATGAATATCGTCTGGTTCCTCATCGCCGGGCTCTGGCTCGCGATCGGGCACCTTGTGACGGCTGCCTTCCAGGCGATCACCATCATCGGGATTCCCCTTGCCGTGGCGAACATCAAACTGATTCCCGTCACCTGCTTCCCGTTCGGGAAGATGGTGATCTCCAAGCGGCAGGCGCAGCTAAGGGGCATATCGATGCTCGGCGAGGTTACGCTGTGAGGCTCGCTCTGATCTGAATCCCGATCTGAATCGGTGGGGCTCTGGGGCGGGCTCTGTGTTCCGCGGTGGGGTTTGGGCGGTGGCGCCGGCCCCTGGCCTCACGCATTGGCTTTATGTCTTATTCGTTAAGCTCCGTGCCTTATTCGCCCTTGCGCATCAACTGCACGATCATGCGCGCCGCCATGATCAACTGGAATGCCGCGAAGAGATAGTTGCCCGTCTGCGCCGGTATCGCCACGGCGGAGAGCACTCCTAGAGGCGAGGTTGCGCAGGCCGCGAGCCCGAGGACGAGCGCCGCGCGCACATCCACATTGCCTCGCCGCAGGTTGCCGAGCGTGCCCGACATAGAAGTGGGGATGATAACGGCCAGGGAGGTGCCCTTGGCTATCAGGTCGGATGCACCGAAGCCCACGATCATGCTGGGGACGAGCACCACCCCGCCTCCCACGCCGACCAGGCCCGCCAGGATGCCTGCGGCGAGGCCCACCGCGACCAGCCCTATGCCCGTGGCGACGGTGATGTCGATGACCGCGCCGCGCGGTGGAATGACGAAGATCAGACTGATGGCCGAGGCGACAAGGAACCCGACGAAAGCCCAGCGAATGATGCGCGTTGAGAGCCGACTGAGCAGGTAGGTTCCGATCTGGGCGCCGACGACGGAGCCAGCCACCAGCAGTCCCGCCGCCAGCCAGTTGATGTAACCGTGGGTTACGTAGGTGACCACCCCCGCCGCCGCGGGGAAGATGATGGCTGCCAGCGAGGTTCCCGCCGCCTGCCGCTGGGTGAACCCGGCGAAGGCCACCAGGGCCGGTACCATGATGACGCCTCCGCCAACGGCGAAGATTCCGGAGAGGTAGCCGGTTGCGAATCCGATGAGAATGATTCGTATCCACGACCGCGAGCGTTTGCTTTCGTCCACTGCATCTCCTTGCCAACTCGACCCGGCCAGTTTACCCACAGGTTCTGCCGTGGGTTCTGGGACGTCGCCTCGCGATCGCGTGCTCGGGGATGATCGCTCGTTCTGGCTGAACGACCTCATCGGGCTGCCGGCCCCACCGTCCGTTGAGCTTCTTCCGGCCCGCAGTGGATCTCACCACCCGGTTTCAGGGTGGCCGGATAAACTGGTCCCAGCCATTTCCAGCCATGTGGAACGGAGCCGCAATGGAAACCACGCAGTTCACGGTCGAGCTTGTTCGCCAAGTGGACGAGTCCTATCCGATCGTCGTCGGCCGCGGGTTGGAGCAGAAGGTTGTCGAGCTAGCCGCCAGGCCCGGCTTGGCACAGCGCCGTATCGCACTCATCACGGACTCGAACGTCGCGAACCTGGTTGCGGATCGACTCGTCGGTGCGTTCAAGACAGCCGGGCGCGAGGTCGACGTCGTCGCTTTCCCCGCCGGCGAGATCAACAAGACCCGTGCCACCAAGGAACGGATCGAGGACGAACTCATCGCGCGCGGCTTCGGGCGTGACACCCTCATCATCGCCGCCGGGGGAGGGGTGGTGACCGACCTGGTGGGCTTCGTGGCCGCCACCTTCACCCGCGGGGTGCCCTACATCTCCTACGTCACCACGCTGCTGGCCGCCGCCGACGCGGCCGTTGGCGGCAAGACCGCTGTCGACACTCCCGCTGCAACCAACCTCATCGGAGCCTTCCATCAGCCCAGCGCCGTGGTGATCGACCTCGACCGGTGGCTCACGCTCTCCGACGCGCAGATCCGCGATGGCCTGGGGGAGACGGTCAAGCACGGCTGCATCGCCGATGCCGGGTTCTTCGCGGCTCTCGAGGACGCCTTCGTCGGCCGTGGCCTCACCCCGGCGGAGTTCGTGCGAGACGACGCGCTTGCCGAGCTGACCGCCCGCCGCAACTGCGAGATCAAGCGGGACTTCGTGGTCTCCGACGTGTTCGAGGGCAACCGCCGCATGGGCTTGAACCTGGGGCACACGATCGGGCGCGCGCTTGAGACCGCAATGGGATACACCATTAGCCACGGCGAGTGCGTCGCGGTGGGAACGAACCTGCAGATCAGGCTCGGCGTGCGATACGGCTACTGCTCGCAGGAGGATGCGGACCGCTTCGAAAGACTGCTCAAGGCGATCGGCCTGCCGCATGAGCTGCCCGAATCCGTCACGGTGGATGCGATCATGGACGCCATGCTGCACGATAAGAAGGGCTTGGCCGGTTCCATCCGCTTCGTGTTCCAGCACGGCATCGGAGATCTCATGGTGTTCGACGGCGGCTCATACGCCCGCGCGGTTGATGCGGCCGAAATACGCCAATTCCTGCAGGAACAGAAGTAGCCGTGGCTTGCACATGCGGCGCCGCATGAGGTGGCGTGGCTGAACTCGTCGGCGGAGTGAAAATATGCTTGCTTCGCGGCTTGAAAGGTGCGGTTGAGGGGCGCGGGCGGAATCGAAACCGATCGAACCGAAGTGATCGAAACACCAGGCTTTGATTTCTCCAATCTGCCCATATCTCGCGTGCGGGGAGAGTACGGTACAAAATGTACTAACTTGTGACATGCCGGCAGTGCGCTCACCACTTGCACGGCTTTACGACATGCCCCAAGAAGCAGGTCCGCTCACCGGGGGAATTTTTCGTGGCTGCATTCAAGCGAGATTATGGACTCTGGCTCGGCGCTTCGACGTCGGACATGCTGGGTCGCTCGTTGTGCACGGTGGCATTGCCTTTTGTCATCGTAGAACTGACCGGATCGACCGCCGTCGCCGGCCTCGTCAACACGGCGGGAATGGTCGCTTTCCTTCTGGTAATGCTCTTCGGCGGAGTTCTGGTGGACAGGATCGACCGCCGCAAGGGGATGTACGCGCGGAGTATCTCGGGCGCTTTGCTGTGGTTTGCCTTCGCGCTTCTACTGTTCTTCGGTGTGTTGCAGCTGTGGCACGTTGTAGCTATCACGGTATCCATCAAGATCCTCGACGGTTTGTTTGGGATGGCGGACAATGCCGCGCTGCGCTCGATTGTTCCCGGTGACGAGGAATTCACCAAGGCGGTCTCCATCAATCAAGGGCGGAATGCCGCCGTCAATATCGGTGGAGGGCCGATCGGTGGCTTCCTCTACTCCGTCGCTCACTCACTGCCGTACTTTGTATCCGCCGCATTCCTGGCTGTGATGGCCATACTGACGCGACTGATCCGCACGGACCTGCGTCCGTCGAAGGACAGCGAGGCTCAGCTTCGTGACGGGAACGAGGGAGAGGCGTCGGGAGCCGTCGCGAAGCAGCGTGGCGTTGGTGCGGCCATGCGAAAGGTATTCAGGGATATCGGCGAAGGTTTCGCCTTCGTGTGGAAAGAGCCCGTGCTGCGTGCCAACTGTCTGATCTTCATGGCTGTGAACGCGGGGCTGGCATTCACGGTCAACACGGCCATGTACCATCTCATGCTGCGTGGCTATACGGCCTTTGAGCTTTCCATCATGGAATCCGTCTTCGCCGTATTGATGATCGTGGCCTCGATCCTGGCGGGCAGATACCTACCTCGATTTCGTTCCGGCAGGGTGCTGCTAGTCGCATTCTCCGGGATGCTAGCCGTATCGATCTTGGCAACGGTGAGCCACGGATACGTTCAGCTGCTTGTGTGGCTAGCGCTATACGGATTGGTGCTTCCGTTTATCGCCTCCACGGCGCAGGGATATATATTCTCCACTACTCCGGGGCACCTTCAGGGTCGCGTGAATTCCGTTGCGGGCATTGCGGAACTGGGTATCACGGCATTCGTTCCCGCCATCACCGGCGCTTTGGTCGGCGCCGGTCACGTTGTGCTCTCCTTCAGCCTCGGGGCGGCGGTGGCCGCACTGAGCGTGGCTGGCGTACTGGCAAGTCGAGGACTGCGAACCTTGGGTAAACCCTCGCAGTGGCATCCCAACGCTTCCGAAGGTGATGATTCCGCCGGTGCTGATGCGGGGCAGAAGCCGGAGTAGTCGCTTGCTGCGTCGTAGCGATCCGCTGCTCACTCTCACCAGTAGTTTCAGCTGGTTAAAGCTGTCACGAGGCCCAGATCACCCCAAGCTTCAATAAGCTTGCGATCCCCGCTTGCAGCCAGGAAATCGTCATGCGCGATTGCCAGAGCTGAAGAGCAGTGCACGGCGTCGTAACCTCGCAACCCATGTGTATGAGCGAGCGAGGCGGCTCTACGGACAATTCTCTCACTCGGTGCTATAACGAAGAACTCGTTCCATAGCGACTGAAGGAGCGCCGATGCTGAGGCTCCTTGTTCTCGAGTGATCCTTGCCAATCGAAGGGCCTGCGCTATCGCAGCTTCTGCTTCGACCAGGCTCAGCAGACTGGTTGCGCGCATGTGGGCAGCGTGCCAGATACGTTGACATAGTGGAGTAGCAGGCTCGTTGATCACGAGCGGAATGATTGCAGAGGTATCGAAATAGGAGATCATCGACGTTGTTCGGCAACCAAATCTGAGACGGTTCCTCCGATTTCGACGGGCGTGGGAAGGGGTTTCGACTGTGATGGCGCCTTTGCGATACCTTCCGCAAGAAGTGCTTCGATGCGGGAAGGGGCTTCGATTGGCTGCAAGGTTGCGATTGCCTGCCCGTGGTCAGTGATAGTGAACTTTTCTCCCGAACGTACTTGTTTGAGGTAATTACTCAAATTTGCGCGCAAGTCCCTGATACCGACTGATCTTGTGTACACTTTCATGACTAAATTGTAGACGCATCGATAGTGCAAGAATAGGGGAGCGAGGTGATAGTGGTGGTCAGTAATATTCTTGGGTCCGAGACAGCTGGGCGACACGAGGGAAAGACCCTGCCCGAAGGAGTCGACGAGGCGGCGCTGGAGACGGCCTCTCTCCTCTTCAAGGCATTGGGGGACCCGACCCGGCTGGCGATTCTGGCTCACCTCTCGCTGGGCGACCATCGGGTGGTGGACCTGACCAATCACCTGGGATTGTCACAATCGACGGTCTCGGCGCATCTGGCCTGCCTGCGCGGCTGTGGACTCATCACCTCACGCAATGTCGGCCGTGCGACGGTCCACTCCCTGTCCTACCCGGAGATCATGCCGTTCTTGCGCCGGGCAGAGGATCTGCTCGCACTGACCGGAAATGCCGTCACTTTCTGCCCGGTGCAGCACGAAGAACAGCCCACCGTCTCCACTGGCGCCCCTGCGGGCGCCGGAGAGGAATCCGTTGGCTAAGAACCCGCCGGTGAACGACTCGCCGTCGAGGAACCCGTTGCCGAGGAACCCGTTGGCCCAAAGGACTAGGACGAGGAGCGGTACTAGGGCCAAAGTGTGGCGTTGGTGTTTACAAAGCATGCTACAAATGCTTCTGTGAGCACGAAGAACCCTTGGCAGTTGTACGACGATCTCATCGATCTGCTACCCGCGGACCTGACCGTGACCGAGGCCGTATTGAGCCGGGTGGTGCTGGTGGAAAACTCGGCGGGTGGAATCGGTACGGCGTCCAATGATCGCGGGGGACGCCGCGAGCGCGCCGCGAACCGGCGCATTATCGGGCAACCGCTGCGCGATGTCGCCGCGCTCATCAAGTCGTGGGATTTCGAGCTGGCCAGCCTGGGCGTTGCCGCGCTCAACAGCTGGCTCAACACGTCCGACCGTCTAGCCGCCTTCGCCACCTCACCCCGCATGAATTTGGAACAGAGCGACAGGGACATCTTCGAGTCGCGCGCACACGAGTTCATCGGACAGAAGGTCGCTCTCATCGGTCACTTCACACCGGGAGTCAAAGCCCTAGCCGATAGGGTGGAGTTGACAGTACTGGAAAGAGACCCGCACGGTTTCGATCTCCCGGATTCGGCCTGCGAATACGTTCTTCCAGCCACGGACGCGGTGTTCATCACCGGTATGACGGTAGCGAACAAGACCTTGCCACACCTGCTGGAGCTTTCCGCCAATGCGACGGTTTTCCTCGTGGGACCGTCTGTCCCCTGTGCGCCGGAGGTTTTCACCGGCGCGGTCCAACACATCGCCAGCAGCTACGTGACTGATGCCCCTCTGGCGCGTTCCCTGGCCACGGTCGGCGCTCGTACACCTGAAATGCGACCGGCCACCAGCCGCTTCACACTCGACACCTAGTCACGTTCGGCCCTCGAGGAGCGTCCATGTCCATACCCGTTTCCCCCGCCCAGATGGACGAGGTACTGGCTCGCTTCGAGTCGGCCAGCCTCATCACGAAATCCAGTCCCCATGTGAAGATCCTGACCGTGGACCCGGCGATGGATGATGGCACCCTTTTCATCGAGAACGTCACGGGGTCCACTCTGGCCAATGTTGCGGCGGATCCCCACGTCACGCTCATCTGGCAGCAGCACGTTCATCACGGCTGGACCCTGATAGTCGATGGAACAGCCCACGTTGAGGGTGATCGGCTGCGGATCTCGATGGACAGCGGCATGCTGCACCGTCCGCGTGCCCACGCCGATGGCCCGGGTTGGGACCTTTAGTGAAGCTTCCAACCCGGGATTGAGGATGAATCCGGGCACCGGCAGTGAATAATGTTTCGAGAATGGGCTATAAACACCGTTTTTTGTACACGCCGTGCCGAATGCGGAACATTATTCTCCGGAGCCCAATCAGCGGGAGCCCGGAGCCCAATCAGCGGGAGCCCGGAGCCCGGCAGCGGAGATCAGAGTTCGGTTAGCGGAGGCTGGAGCCCGGCAGCGGGAGGCCGTAGACGCCCCGCTCCTACAGCCCCTCGCGAAGCTCCATCAGGCGGAGCCCCGCATCTTTGAGAACGCCGGGGTCGAGTTCTCCCGACCGGACCGCGTCCGCAATCCCATCGATAAGCTGCTGCGCACTCGCGGCATCGACAGCTGTAGCGTCAAGGACCAGGGTAGACCCGGCCTGTAGCGTCCACACGATGTTCTGAACCGGATCGGCATACTCTGGCAGCTCCGAGCCCTGCAACATCTCCATCGCATCGGTCACGATGATCCCGTCGAATCCGAGATCCTCGCGCAGGATCTGGTGCCAGCGGGGTGAGAGCGAGGCCGGCTCATCCGCGATCTGGGGAAAGCGCAAATGCCCGATCATGACCATCTCGACACCGTCATCGATACCCGCCTGGAACGGGGGAGCGGCGAGCTGCTGCCACTCCTGCAGAGTGACATCGCTGGAGGGAATCGACACATGGGAATCCCCCGCCGAGAGGCCGTGGCCCGGGAAGTGTTTGATGGTCGAGAAGACGAGCCCCTGTTCTCCCCCGACCGCGGCCTGCACCTGCGTAGCCGCGGACTCCGGAGTGGAGCCCAGGACCCGTGGCCAGATGAAGGAGTTCGGATCGGCCGTGATATCCGCGATGATCCCGAAGTTCGTATTGATGCCGAGGCTGCTCAACAGTTGCGCGCGGGAGTTGAAAGCCTCCTGCGTCGCGGCCGGATCGCCGTCGCGCAGCTCAGGGGCGGCGGGGAAGGTGTCGAGGTTCAGCCGCCGCACTGTTCCGCCCTCCTCGTCGATTCCCACCAGGAGAGGCAGCGTGGCAGCCTCGTTCCAGAGGGTGACGCTGTTGGCCAGTTGGTTCTCGTCTGCCGGGATATTGTCCCCCATCAGAATGAGCCCACCAGGCTGTATCTGCTCAACGAAATCGGCGATGGCCTGCGAGTCCGTTCCCGCGTAATGCAGCATCATGACGCTCGCGACCTGCTGCTCCAACGTCATGGCATCCCATCGTTCCTCGCGTGCCTGCTCGGCGGAGGGAGTGGTAGGGCTGGGGGATGATGGCGTCGTTTGGCCCGCTGTCGGGTTTGCCGTCGGGCTTGGCTCCGTCGACTCGTTCGATCCGTCCGCGGGTGGTTGCTGGTTCGTCGATGTGGTGCAGCCCGCAGCTACCGCTCCGCTTACGAAAAGCGCGGTCAGCGCGGTCAGAGATCTTGAGAGCTTCATAGTTCAGTCACGCTACCAAGATCGATTCCAGTTTGGAAGAGAGACGACAGGCATGCGATATATGCCGTGTCAATGCGTCTTCGGGCGGAGAGTACACATGCAAGAACCGCTTCGGATAGCGCAAAGTGCCACCCCCGCTTGCTATATGCTCAGCTGGATAGCTTCTCACCTTTCTCATTTCGGCAGCGTCGTCGGAATGCCATGCAATTGGGGGACTCATGAGCTCGCAGAAGAGCCGAAACGTATCCATCATGTCCGTTCTGAGACTCCTTGTGTGGACGATTATCGCTGTGGCCCTGGTGAAGGTGGCTTTCTTCCCCTCCACAGAGGCCAATGAGAACGACGGCCTGGAGCCTGGCGGCCAGTACGGCCAGCTGACGGTGCTGCCTGAGGTCGCCAGCATAACGAACTCCTTGGCGTTGGACGGGACCGTGCAATCAGATCCTTCGAGTTCGATCAAGGCCACGTTCGAAGGCCAGGTGACTGAGTTCTATGTCAACGACGGCGCCACCGTCAACGAAGGCGACACGTTGCTGATCCTCGAACGGGAAGAACCGGGGCCTGACGTCGTCACCCAAGACGAGGAGGGAAATGAAGTCGTCACCCCGGGCGAGACGGTGTGGAAGCACAAGTACATCACGGCGCCTGCCTCCGGGACGGTCAGTTTCACGGCGATCCTCAACCAGCAGTTCGTGATCGGCGATTCGCTGGGAACCGTCCAGCCACCCACTTTCTCCGCCGTCTCGGCCCTCACGCCCGATCAGATGTACCGCATTCAGGATGTGCCTTCCAAGGCGACGATCACTATCAAGAACGGACCGGCTCCCTTCGAGTGTGAAGGACTGGAGATCGTGACGCCACAGGACGCGCAGCCGACCTCCCCCGAGTCGTCCGAGGGTGGCGAGCCAACCGCAACCATCCAGGCGCGCTGCGCTATCCCAGATGGTCAGAAGGTCTTCGCAGGATTGCAGGTCACGATGGATATCGTGGCCGGCGAGGCCACGGATGTCCTGACGCTGCCCGCCTCCGCGGTGGAAGGGCGTTACCAGAAGGGCTTCGTGTATGCGCCCACGGAGGACCCCGACAAGCCGAAGAAGATCGAGGTAGAGCTCGGCCTGACCGACGGCATGCGCGTGCAGATCACCGGCGGCATAGAACCAGAACAGGAGCTACTGGAGTTCATTCCCGGAAACTCGGAGATGGAGTGCAACCCCTTCACCGGTGAAGGCTGTTGACGTGGCACTCATCGAACTGAATGAAGTCACCCGGCACGTGTCGCTGCCGGCAGGCGATACCCTCCACATTCTCAAAGGGGTCGATCTGCGGGTGGAAGCCGGTGAGCACATCTCGATCGTGGGGCGTTCCGGCACCGGGAAATCCACTTTACTCAACATCATCGGGCTGTTGGACCAGCCCTCGTCCGGGGGCTACGTCGTTGACGGAAAGGACGCGTTGAGGCTCGGGGAGGGCCGCCGCGCCCGGATGCGAGGAAACACCTTCGGCTTTGTCTTCCAACAATTCAACATCTTCAACGCGCGCACCGCCCAGGAGAATGTCGAGGTTCCACTGCTGTATACCACCGGTAGCCAGTTCTGGCGCAGGCATGAGCTGGCGGCGCAGATGTTGGGACGTGTGGGGTTAGGGGATCGACTCGATTCCTATCCCACGGAGATGTCCGGCGGCGAGCAACAGCGTATTGCCATCGCCCGCGCACTGGTGCGCAGACCGCGGATCATCCTGGCCGACGAACCCACGGGCGCGCTGGACCCGGACACCGGACGTTCCGTCATGGGCTTGCTGGAGGAGGTGGCCGCAGAGAACAACGCCGCGCTCGTGGTGATCACCCACGACCTCAACGTGGCCGTCCGCGCCGATCAGGTTCTCTCTTTGTACGACGGCGTCCTCCACACGGTCGACAATGCCCGCGAGGTGCTCGTGCCCACGGAGATGGGCGTCCTGGGGGTCACCGGCGGCGGTGGCGTGCCCTTGACTGCCGATGGTTCCGCGACTGAACGGATCAGCGGTGAACGTACGGCCGATCATCCGGCGGACACCGGAACGCGGCGCACCCTGGGTGACCCATATGCCGCCACTCCTCCAACCAGCGCCCCTCCCCCAATTGCTGCAACTCTCCCAACCGCCGCCCCTCCCCCAGCCGCACCTGTACGCACCGGTAATACCCAGCAAACCGGCGGCGGTGACCCACGTACGGGTGAAGGCGCCGTCGTCGAAGAGGAGCACGCCGGAGAGTCGGAGTTCGAGGACGATCCTCCCGCGCGGGCCCTGATCAAGCGCTGGAAGAGGAGGGGCCGCAATGAGAATGTTTAACCAGATCATCGGCGCGCTGATCGAGGCGTGGGGTGAGGTGAAGGTCCAGAGGGCACGTGTGATCCTCTCGTTGCTGGGGGTGACGGCCGCCGTCGCCGCCATGGCCACCGTCATTGCCATGGGCGATCTGCTACAGCAGTCTCAACGCGAGCTCAGCGAGTCCTGGAGTGGCCGCGAGGTGACACTGCACGTCACCGCGTACCAGGCGAGTAACGAGGGCGATGTCTCGGGCCCGATGATGGAAGGCTGCGCGGGCCCGGGGTGCATGGCGGAAACGGAGATCGATAGCGGTGAGGCCGACTCGCGGGAGGCCTCCCAGGAGCGGCAGGCGGAGACCCTCGGGACTCTGAACGACCCGGCGGGAAACGCCATGCTGACCGTCGCGAACCGTTTCCAGATCGATTATTGGTCGCGGTGGGAGCAGGGTTGGGATAATCCCGGGATCATCGAACTCAAGGAAATGAACGAGGTGACGATGAGTGGGACGTTCCACGGACGGCCCGTCTCGCAGCCGAACCCCAACATGGGGTACATGGGGGTCGAATACCACGCTGTCGATCCGGACTACCGAGTCCTGTTCCGCTTCCAGACGCTTGAGGGGCGCTGGCTAGCCAATGGCGACGTCAATCAGCGGGTCACACCGGTGGTGCTCAACTCCGTGCTGTGGGAGTACTTCGGCAAGCCGGACATCGACCGGGAGCCTCTCATCCTCAACCTGCAGGGGTCGGTCTCACAGCAGCTGCGCGTGGTGGGAATCGTCAAGGCGCAGGATCCCTGGTCCGCACGTGTCTATCTGCCATACGACTCGTGGCAGCTTCTCAAGCCCGCCGAATCCTCCGAGCTGGGTAGCGGCTCGAACGAGATGCTCGTATGGGTGGGCCCCGATCAGGCGGAGGAGGCTCGGGAGATTCTTCCGGCCGCGTTGGCCTCCGTACTCGGCGATGGTTGGCAGGCCGAGGCATACGGCGGCGAGATGTGGGGCGGCGAAGGCGACCAGATGTCCTCGATTCGTACCATCATCATGGCTATCGGCGCGATCGTCATCTTCTTGGGTGCCCTGGGCCTGCTGAACGTGGCCATCGTGACCGTGCGGCAGCGGATCCGGGAGATCGGAATCCGGCGTGCGATGGGAGCATCCGCGAACAGGGTGTTCTTCGCGGTGTTCATGGAGTCTGTGGTGGCGACGTTCGTCGCCGGTATCATCGGGGTGGGGATCGCGGTGATCGTCATGCAGTTCATGCCGCTGGAGAGCATGGGAATCCTGCTGCAGGACGAGCCGGCCTTCCCGATGTCCGCCGCCATAGCGGGCGTTGGAATCGCGACGACGATCGGCGCACTGTGCGGGATCATCCCGGCCTTGGCGGCTGTGCGGGTCCGTCCCATCGACGCGATCAGATACTAGAGGGTGTGGAAAAGACCTTGGAAACGAACCCGGAAGAGACCGTGGAAGAGACGACGATTCGGGCTGTCGCCACCGATATGGACGGGACGTTCCTCGACTCGAGCAGCGATTACGACAGGCTCCGCTTCGAGCGGATATTCGAGCATATGCGGCGGCGTAGAATTCGCTTCATCGTAGCCAGTGGGAACCAGTACGCGCAGCTCAAGACGTTCTTCCCGGGCAAGGACTCCGACATCGTCTATGTCTCGGATAACGGCACCGCCCTGGGGGAGGAAGGCGTGTTGCGAGCGACGACGGAGTTTCCAGCCGAGTTGGTGAATGCCATCGCGTCGTTCGCGGTCGACGAAGCGCTGAGCTACGGCAGCTCGGGTTCGGAGGGAGTCACGCCGGGGAATGTGACCATGGTTCTGTGCGGGCTCGCGCGCGCCTACATCTTGGAGGGCGCCTCCGCCGAATTCAAGGAACTGGCCCGTAAGTACTATTACGAGACCGCGGAGATTTCCTCTTTCGAGCGGTTGCCCGACGACGTCTTTCTCAAGCTGATGCTGGAGGTGGACCCCGAGACCGTCGACGACGCCGTCGCCCGGATCAACGAACGCTTCGGCGACAGGATCGTGGCGGTGTGGGGAGGTGCGGGGAGCATAGACATCGCGCTTCCAGGTGTCTCGAAGGGAAGCACGATCCGGCGGCTGCTCGAGAGCTGGCGTGTGTCCTCCCACGAGCTGGTCTCCTTCGGCGACGCCGACAACGATCTGGAGATGCTCGCGATGACAGAGCATGGCTACGCGATGGCCAACACCAGGTCGGACAGGGTGCGGGCGGCGGCCAAACGGCGCGCACCCTCGAATGACGATTCCGGAGTGCTCCGAGTGCTCGAAGAGTTGCTGGGGATCGGCGCTTCTACTTAGCGGGTCTGAAGAGTCTACCTGGCGGGTCTGAAGAGGTCACGGTTCTGGCAAGAGGTCACGGGTTTGGAAATGTTCCAGGTGTGGCCTCTCGCCCGTTGTGTCACCTCTTTGCACGCACGTTCGAACACGAGGAAGCCCAGGCCTGAAACTTGTTCTGACCTGGGCTTTTTCTTTGGGGTTTCTAGCAGTTGTACTGCGTTCAACCCCTTACTCTTCGTATGTCTCGAAGATGAATCTTCGGACATACTCATTGGTCGGGGTGGCGGGATTTGAACCCACGGCCTCTTCGTCCCGAACGAAGCGCGCTACCAAGCTGCGCCACACCCCGAGGCCATCGCGACCGGTCACAGAGACCGATTGCAACCAGATCATCTTAACGGAGGAACGCTCTGAAAGTGAAACCGGGGCCTGGCCCAATTGCGTGAGTCGCGCGACACCGGTGCTGCTTGGTCATAGCACAGGTGGTGCTGGAGACCGCAGCGGAAGGGCGCTAGACGACCACGAATTCCACAAGCACGGCCTCCGGGCGGCACACGACCCGCACCGGTGTGAAGGGCGATGTACCTATCCCAGTGGCGACGTTGACCCACGAGGTGGGGCGGTGCTCGATCCCCGTGGGGACGATCCCGTCTCCGTGTAGCACGCCCTTGCCGGTGGGCGGCCATTGGAAGAGCCCGGAGGCATACTCTCGTTCCAGGTCGCAGTTCGTGACGAGCGCCCCCACCCCGGGCACGCATACCTGGCCCCCGTGGGTGTGACCCGCGAAGATGGCCGTGCACTCATCCTCCACCATGCGGTCGAGGACGCGCTTGTAGGGGGCGTGGGTCAGCCCGATCTTGATATTGGCGTTCGTGGCGTTCGTGGCGTTCGTGGCGTTCGCACTAGCACCAACACCAGCCCCGCCAGCGGCACCCGCATGCGCGGGCCGTTGCGTGGCGCCCATCGCGGTGGCAACAGGCGCCACAGACTTATCGGGGAGAGGGAACTCGTCCAAACCGATGTGCGGATCGTCCACGCCGACGAGGTCGACGTTCCACTCGCCGATACGCAGCTGACCGCGCGCGTTCCCGAGATTGATCCATCCGTTGCTCTCGAACGCGGCGGTCATCTCCCGCCACGGCAGCTCCACCAGGTCGTTGTGGGGTGTGTGAGGCTTGGAGTGGTCGCGTAGAAGATAGATGAACGGGTTCTTCGGGAACGGCCCGTAGTAGTCGTTGGACCCGTAGACGAAGGCGCCTGGGATGCCTGCGAAGGGAGCGAGGGCCTTCAGCAGCGGCGCTACGGCCTTAGGGCTCGAGAGCTGGTCGCCAGTCAGGAGAACGAGATCGGGTTCAGTCTGTGCGAGCTTCTGGATCCACCTGATCTTGTTTCGCTGGCGCGGAAGGAGATGGATGTCCGTCAGTTGCAGCACCCGTAACGTCCGGCCCGCAGCCGGTGAGGGCACGTTCTCGCCGCCGTCCAGCAGTATCGAACGACGGCGAAGCGTGAACGCCTGCGCTTCCACCAGCCCCCAGGCGCCCGCCAACGTTCCCAGGGCGAGGCCGGTGCGCAGAGTATTGCTTACCAGATTGCGGCGAAAACTTGCCACTTAGTCCTCGGAACCCTCATCGCCCTGTTCGGGCGGGGCCGCCGGTTCCTCGTTGTTGGAGTCGGGCTGGTCCTCCTGTGGCTGCTCGTTCTCCTGCACGTTGCCAGAGGAGTTGTTCTCGGAGGAGTCGCCGCGCGCTGGAGCGCGCGAGGGGCCGCTGATGACGTTGCGGGAGGGATCGGTGAAGTATTCGACGGGCTTGTCCGCCAATGCCTGGGTCATGTAGCTGGAGAAGGACCTGGCAGGGAAGAGTCCGCCGTAGACCTCCCAGTAGTACTGTCCATTGATGACGGAGCCGAGCATGGAGATCTGACCCTCCATATGCCCGTTCCACACCGCGGTGGAGAGCTGCGGGGTGTAGCCCACGAACCAGGCGTCGCGGTCCGCGTTGGAGGTTCCAGTCTTTCCGGCGACCTGCCGGCCCTGCACGATGGCATTCTCGCCTGTCGACCCGGGCGTGACCACCTGCTGGAGAACCTGTGTGGCCTCGCGCGCGGTCTCGGCGTCGAGTGCTTCATGGCAGCTCGGAGACCTTTCGGTGATGATCCCGCCGTCGGTGTCAGCGATGGAAGTGTAGGCCATCGGCTCGCAGGCCTGGCCGTCGGCGGCCAATGTCGCGAAGGCGGAGGCCATGGACAGGGGAGTGATCTCGTTGGTCCCGAGGATCATAGAGGGAACGAACTGCCAGTCGCCGCCGTCGCCGCGCTCGACGCCCATGTCCTGAGCCAGGTTTCCGATGTTGCACAGGTCGAGCTGGGTGGCCATGCGGACGAAGGAGCCGTTGACGGAGCGTTTGGTCGATTCCAGGACGCTCATCTGGCCGCCGCCGACGCCCTCAAGGTTGCCGAAGGTGTAGTCGGCGAGCTGCTCCGGTGCGCACGAACTGTAGAAAGAGCTGCGGGGGATGGTGCCGGCGTTCGAATTGACGTATTCGTATGCGGTGTGACCTTGGCGCAACCATTCGATGAGGGTGAAAGCCTTGAAGGTGGACCCGGATTGGCGTCCGTTGCCGCCACCCATGGTGTAGCCGACGTTGAGGTTCACCGTCGTGGTCCAGGTGTTGCCGTCGGTGCTGTCGCCATAGTTGGTGTTCTGGGTCATGGCCTTGATGTGGCCGGTGCCCGGCTCCACGCTGGAGAGGGCCAGCTTCGCGTTCGAGGCATCGCCGATCGGGATGTTGGTGACCAGGGTGTCGTGTGCGGCCTGCTGCATGTTCGGGTCGAGCGTGGACTGGATCGTCAATCCACCGCGATACAGCTTGCTGATGCGATCGTTGCGGTCGGCGCCCCACGATTCATCGGCAAGGGCCTCCTTCACGACGTATTCGCAGAAATAGGCGGAGGTTCCGGCCGATTCACAGCCGTTCTTCACTTCGGAGACACGCAGGGTATCCGCGATGGGAGTGGCGACGGCGGCGTCGTACTCCTCCTGTGTGACGTATCCGTTCTCCAGCATCGTGTACAGCACGGTGTTGCGGCGCTCCTGGGCGGCCTCGGGATGGCGGATCGGGTCCCACTTCGCGGGGGACTGAGTGATTCCGGCGAGGGTTGCGGATTCGACGAGGTTGAGATCGGCCGCGTGCTTGGAGAAGTAGCGCTGGGCAGCCGCCTCGACGCCGTATTCCGACCGCCCGAACTGTGCCAGGTTCATGTAGCCGGTGAGGATCTGCTCCTTCGACATCGTCTTCTCGATGGAGATCGCGTAGCGCGCCTCGTTGATCTTGCGGCCGATCGAGCGTTCGGTCGCCTGATCGATAAGCTCGGGATCGTTGTTGATTCGTCCGCGCTCGACGAGTGCGTTCTTGACGTACTGCTGTGTGATCGAGGAGCCGCCGGCCACAGTGTCCCCGGATGTCGCGTTGCTGATGGCGGCACCGACGAGGCCTTGCAGATCGACGCCGTGATGCTCGTAGAACCGACGGTCCTCGATGGAGACGACGGCGTCCTTCATGTACTGGGAGATCTGGTCGGATGAGACGACGACGCGGTTCTCGGCGTAGAACTGAGCCAGTGTGCTGCCGTCGCTCGCCAGGATCACCGACTGCTCGGACGGTTCGATGAATCCCAGATCGTCTGGCACTTCTTCGAACACTGACGTTCCCGCGTTGATCGCGGTGCCTGCGGCCGTCACCGCGGGCATGGCTATGCCAGCCAGCAGTGCTCCTCCGAGCAACGTGACTGCGAACAATGCCAGTACCAGTGTCATGATCTGGCGCGCGGTGGCACCTTGCGGGCGAGAACTCGACATGGTCCCAGAATACGTGGTGTTGGAGAAGATGTCCCGAGTGGTGAGTCCTACTTTCTGGTGGCGGCAGTCGTACACCCGCCGTTCGGTGCGAGATCGCCCCGTATGCAGCACAAGAGGTCAGAGGTCTTCTCTCGCCCTGTGGGCACTGACATACTTCGTGACAAAGGTAGAAGTAAAGGTCCCCAAAATGCGCTGAGGGAGAACCTTCAGCGTGGAATTCCGAGGGTTCGATCTTTCTACCTGCGGGTTTGTTTGAGTGCGCCACGCATCGTGATGGAGTGAGGTCCAGGAATCGGCGGTGAGCCCGGCTAAAACGTCTCATCATGTGATCCACGCCGCAGGCACGATTGGGGAGATCCATTTGCATGTGCTTAAGATGGTGCAACCAACGTGACGGTGGTCACTAAGAACCTCCGGAACAACGATGTTCTCGAGGGGAAGGAGTACTAAATGTCGCTGGCAACAGCAGATCAAACATGGGCGGTAGAGGCGGCGTGCGCCAATACCGATCCGGATTCGCTTTTCGTTCGTGGGGCGGCACAGCGCCAGGTTCGGCAGGTGTGCTTCTCCTGTCCCGTACGCATCAACTGTCTAGCGGATGCGCTGGACTCCGAGATGACCTTCGGAGTCTGGGGTGGCTTGACCGAGCGCGAACGCCGCGCATTGCTTCGGCGCTACCCGGACGAGAAGGATTGGTATACGCGCCTGTCCAAGGGGACCGACGATGTCGCCGTCGACCTTCGTAATGGCAAACTCCCCCGGCTGGGCGGGCGTTTCTGAAGCCCGAACGGGTTTCTTCAGGATTAAGGTTGCGCGGCGGGGAAGCAAGGCCCGCCGCCAACGAGAGCCGAGATGTAAGAATACAAGCGCGTCCGGTCGCGATATAGTCGGCTATCTCGGAACCCTTGTGTGGCCCCCGGTAAACACGCTGTGAGAGCGCAATCCAGTGGGCGGGCTCGGAGAAGACGACGCGTTCCAGATAGGATGAGGCCATGCAAAAATGGGAGTACGCAACAATTCCGCTTCTTATTCACAACACGAAGGCCATCCTCGACACCTGGGGTGACGATGGCTGGGAGCTGGTCTCGGTCATCCCGGGGCCCGATGGCCAAAACCTGGTCGCCTATCTCAAGCGCCCCCGCGACTGATCAGAGGACTCATGGCAGAGCTACGCACCTCGGATCGTCTCCTCGAACTCGGAATCGAACTGCCAGCTGTCGCCGCGCCCGTGGCCGCATACATTCCCGCCCAGCGGAAGGGTGACGAGATACGGACTTCGGGCCAGCTTCCCTTCGTGGGCGGCACGTTGGTGGCCAAGGGCAAGGTCGGTGAAGCTCTCGATGCCGAGGATGCCTACGGTCTGGCCCGGATAGCGGCGCTCAATGCTCTTGCGGCAGCTGCCTCCGTTGCCGGGGGGATCGACGCGATCGAGGGGATCGTCCACGTGACAGTCTTTGTAGCCTCAACGGCAGATTTCACGGCTCAGCCCCAGGTCGCCAACGGGGCTTCCGAGCTCTTCGCGGAGATATTCGGCCAGGCCGGAGCTCATACTCGCTCGGCTGTCGGCGTGGCGGTTCTTCCGCTCGATTCGCCCGTCGAGATTGAACTGGTGTGCCGGGTGGCCGAATGAAGCCCGGAGCGATGGTTTTCGTTTCGCGGTAGATTTTCCGTTATCTGACGTTTGTGGATGCTTATCGCCATCGAACTTGAGGGTTGGCGTGCGAAGTCGAGGATTAGAACATCAATCTCGCCTGCTAACCCTTCATCTCGGTGAAACGGGAGGGGAGCACTTCATTTCTTGAAGTGCTCCCCTCCCGCGTCGCGTGAAACGTGTCAGTGAGCGCGGCGCTGCAGGCGGCCGATCTCAATGAGGAGGACTGCGCGCCCCTCCAAGCGGATCCAGCTACGGGACACGAAGTCCGCCAGGGACTTGTTGACGGTCTCGCGTGAGGCACCGACCAGATGGGCCAGTTCTTCCTGGGTCAGATCGTGGGGTACGTAGATTCCCTCGGGAGTGCGCTCTCCGAAGCGATTCGCGAGGTCGAGGAGTGCCTTGGCGACACGGCCGGGGACGTCGGAGAAGACGAGGTCGGCCATCTGCTCGTTGGTGTGGCGCAGGCGGCGCGCCAGCTCACGCAGCATCGACTGGGACAATTCCGGATGCGCCGCGAGAAAGACCATCATGTCCTTGTGCGATAGCGACAGCAGCTTGGTGGGTGCGATTGCGGTAACTGTGGAAGAGCGAGCCCCCAGGTCGAACAGCGACAGCTCACCGATGATCTCTCCGGGACCGAGAACCGCGATGAGATTCTCACGGCCGTCGTCGGAGGAGTGGCTCAGCTTAACCTTGCCTTCAGTGAGGATGTAGAGGCGATCGCCTTCGTCGCCTTCACGGAAGAGAGAGTCACCGCGCTTGAGACTGGTTTCGCTCATGAGCTCGCCCAGCGCTTCAAGATCCTCGGGTTCGAGATCCTTGAAGAGTGGAACGCCCTTAAGAACGCTGGTGTCCATGTGTTCCCTTTCTAGTAAGTGTCTAGAGATCTGAGGATTGAGGCTTCGTGCCGTTCACGGTCAGACAAACTCCTCAACAATATGCCATACACATCACATCTTGCCATCTGACTGGCACTCCCCGCACTAATACTCTTGGTGTATGTCTCCGAAAACCCGACTTCCCTATCGCCCGCGAGCTCTCCGGGACCGTCGCGAGGCCGCCCAGCGAATCTGCGATCGGCTCGCCGCGATCTATCCCGATGCGAAGTGCGCGCTCGATTTCCGCAACCCGTTCGAGCTGCTCGTGGCCACGGTCCTTTCCGCGCAGACCACCGACGTACGGGTCAATTCAGTGACGCCCACGCTCTTCGCCGCATACCCAGATGCGGAGGCGATGGCGGGAGCCGACCGCGAACGCCTGGAGGAGATACTGCGCCCGCTGGGGTTCTTCCGAGCGAAGGCGAAATCCTGCCAGCGGCTGGCAGCGGCTCTATGCGACAACTTCGGAGGCGAGGTCCCGCGAACCTTGGAAGAGCTCGTGACATTGGCGGGTGTGGGACGCAAGACCGCGAACGTGGTGCTCGGCAACGCCTTCGACACCCCCGGGATCACAGTGGACACGCACGTGGGCCGATTGGCGCGGCGCTGGGGTTGGACGCGCCAGGAGGATCCGGTCAAGGTGGAGAGCGAGCTGGCGCAGATTCTGCCTCGGCAGGACTGGACCGTCATCTGCCATCGGATCATCTATCACGGGAGGCAGGTGTGCCATTCGCGCAAGCCGAACTGCCTCGTCTGCCCTCTCGCGGATGTGTGCCCGTCATACGAACTCTTCGTCGGCGTGCCCTATAGCGAGTTGGCTGGCACTGCGGAGGCGACCGGTGAGGAGGATTAGAGATTTGGAGGGTCAGGGGTCTGGAGGATCAGGGGGCCCGTGTGCTGGATAGTCGGCGCCGTCGTCGGCAGGCTGGTGGGTCCGTAGGCGAACCGGAGCACCCGTAGGCGAACCGCCGCGCAGGCACCCGCAACGGGGTGAAGGCTAGGAGTGACTGCGGCTAGCCGCGCAGCGAGGTGAGGAAGTCCAGAATGATCTGCGTCGACTCCTCGGGAGCTTCCTCGGGAACGAAGTGGCCGGCGTCCGCGACCGTGATGTGGCGGTGCGCTCCCTTCGCGAATTCGACATCCTTGCGCCAGGCGCGTTCGGGGAGCAATGAGTCGAGATCCCCGCGCACTGTCCATACGGGGACCTTTAGGGGCCGCTTCGTGATGTCGAAGTACTTCCGGCCGGTAGGCCGCTGCTGGGCGGTGTAGGACCAGCGCAGCTGCTCCGTGGCCATACTCGCCGCTTCGGGCAGGCGCATGGCCGAGGCATATAGGTGCGCCTGCGAGCTGGCACCGTCGTTGCCAGGAGCAGACCATTCGACAAGCAGTTTCTTGATGTAGTCATCGCTCTGAATGGCCTTGCGGGCCAGGAAGGGGATGAAGGTGGAGGCCACGTGGCGCCACGTGCGCAGGGTCAGATGGGTGCCCACCCGCTGAAGCGTGCGGGTGTGAGGAGCGGAGAACGTCACGATCCCCTCGACAAGGCCCGGAGCGATCGCGGGGGTCGCCCATGCGAGGGCGCCGCCTCGGCCGAGACCGACGACGACCGCGCGGGAGGCCCCCAGTGAGCGGGCGATAGCGCAGATATCGTGGGAGAGCGTGAGGGAGTCGACGCCCTCGGGGGTCTTATCCGACCCCGCGATTCCGCGTTGATCGATCGCCACGACCTCGTATCCGGCCTGCGCGATCGGCTCCAGCTGATGGCGCCAGGCCCACCAGTACTCGGGATAGCCGTGCACCAAAATGACCAGTGGTCGCTTCTCCTGGTGTTCGCCCATGTGAGCAAGATGGAACTGGCAGCCATTGGCCTGCACAAAGCGATGCGTCCATGGGCCATCCATGAAGACGCACGAAGTATCGGCAGGTGCGGACATGTAACCGTCCTATCGGATGAAAGTCGGGGTTGGGAGAAGTGACGATCGTCGTGGACCCGATCGGTGCGTCGTCGGTCGTCCGTGCGCGCTGGCCGCCCGATCGGGTCAAACGCACACGGACCGATTTGCGGCGCGTGCTACTTGCTTTCGGTGGAACTCAGGAGAATGGAACGGCGGGTCACGATGGCCCCGTACCTCTCTCCGCGCCTGCGCGCCGAGTGGGACACCATGCCCGTCAGCAGCAGAATCGCCCCGAACATGAGCATCCTGCCCGAGCCGAGATCCAAGGTCACGTGGTGGATGACGTTGCTCGTGAGATCGTTGAAATCGCCGATGGCGCGGTCGAGCCGAGCGATGATCGAATCCTGCGTGAAGGTGGGCAGCACCAGGGCGAGCAGCCCCAAGATCGCCGTGAGTGCTCCGATGATAAGGGCGCCGAGGGAGGACACCCGTGCCAGAAGCCAGATGAGGGCGACGACGGCGATGCCCCCGGCGAGCTCTCCAAGCGCCGCCAAGTTGAGATTTCCTGTCTCCCAAGGGTTTCCCGCCACCAGGAAGAGGCGGGCACTGGCGTCGGAGAGGAGATACCAGGCGATCGGAACCAGCACCAACGTGGCGATGAGGACTCCCGTGTGAGCCCAACCGCGGCCCTTCGGTGCCTCCGGAATCTGCTCGATGGCGGTTTCGCCGCCCCAAGCCGCGACGCGCGGGGTCGTCTCAGTGGAAGACTCCTCTCCGGTCGGCAGAGGCTCCGTCGCTGTACGCGAAGAGCGAGACGAACGGGATGACCTCTCGGGGAGGGAATCCAGGTAGGCGTCCGCATCCTGCTCCTGCACGTTGGTCTTCACCCGTTCGGGGGAGGCCGTGGCGGAGGCATCCGCCCCGTACGAGTAATCGATGTCCGAGTAGTCGGAGACTCTGCCCTGTGTCGGGCTGGTGCTCTGCGCGGAAGCAACACTCTGTGCCGATGTTGCTCCGGCGGGAGTACGCGGCGGCGTCGTTCCGGAAGGAGAGGCGGAGTCTGGTGACGAATCGGGGATACCGATTGCTTCGGCGAGGGAGGCCGAAGAGGTCTGGGGAGCATCTGCGGAGGACGGCGACTCGGTCTGCTGCGTCCTCTGGTCGAAAGCCGGATCCATACCCTGCGTGGTGGCGAAGGCCTCCGTGGAGGGTGCTGGTTCGGTTCGGGGCGCGGGGAATCCGTTCGAGTTCCTGGCAGCCTCAGCGGCCGACGGAGCCGAGGGCTCCAAGGGCAGGGGCGCAAGAATCTCGTCGTCCTCGAAAGGGCGACGAGACGAGGAGCTGTACGGATCGGTCGGGGTAGACATGGGGTACCTCCTAGATCTGGTCTATCAAGACGCTACGACACATGGCGGCCAATTCAGGAGATATCGGCGGCGCGTCTGACGATATGGGTATGGCGGGCGGTGGGATGGGCCGGCCGGTGTCCGGTGTGGGGACCTGCTCACGCCTCGGTCTATCACTCGGCCTGCGGACCAATATCGGGGAACTTGGCGATGCACGTCGTGGATGCGTTCTGAACGACTTGCTGGTCATCTTCCGAAATGGATTCCTCGAAATCCTTGGAGGCCAGTGCTTGTCGGCCTTCGGGAGAGAGATCGTCATATACCTCGGCGGTCAGGCATGCGGCGTAGGAGTCCAGCACATCCTCGGGGACCTCGTAGTCACTCTGGGCGAGACCGTTGAGTACGACCTCCTCGATGCCAGCCTGTACCTCGTCCTTACTTGGACCTGATTCGGAAGAACCGCAGGCGCCAAGGGCGAGGGCAAGCACAGCTGTGAGGGCAGCGGCGAGACGGGAAAGGCCGCCGCGTGGGCCACGAGTTGTTCGGAACATACCGATACTCTTCCAAGATTGCCGGTGAATGGCCAGCTATGCGGACAAATGCCACATGAGACGGCGTGGGCGGGTCGACTTCTCCCCAGCTCTCCTTGGACCCCTCCTCATCCACAGAGGTTCGTGGTGGGCCACACGCAGGACGTGCGGTAGGTGATGCTGGGCTCATGACACAAAGTGATATCCATACCAAGCGTTCGGCGGGCGACGGCCCCGGGGCAGGCGTTGCGCGGACGGTCCGTTTCGAGCGGGAACGAATAGCGGTCGCCTCGCTCTTCGCCGCCGGTGATGACGTGAAATCGGAGGTCGCCCGGCTGGCGGCACTCGCGGGTGTGGAGGTGAGCCGGTCGCGGTCCCCGAGTGGAGCGAACGCGGTGCTTCGTATGACGGAGGTTCCAGGTGCGGAACTCCAGATCGAGGCTAGTTTTCACCCCTCATATGCGCCCTATTTCGCCAGCGGAAAGGTCAGAATCGTGCTTCCCGAGCAGGCCGAGGATCTCCTCGAATTGCTTCTGGCCGCGGGCTCCACCCGGCGCGGGACGATCGTGGGTGTCTTCGCCAGTCACGGGGGAGCGGGCTCCTCCACCCTGGCCTCGTGGCTCGCCCGGCGCCTGGGCGAAAGCGACAGCACGGGGCTCATCGACCTCGACCCCATGTCCTCGGGGCTCGATCGCGACCTGGGGTTGCTCAAGACCCCGGGGTTGCGTTGGGCCGATCTATCGGAGAAATCCGGCGCCCTGGTTCCAGGCAGGCTCAACGCCGCGTTGCCGAGGGTGGATCAGCTCCATGTCCTCAGCGCCGACGAGAGGGCCGGAGCTCCGGTTTCCGGTTCATCGGGGGAGAGGGCCATCGCAGCTCTCTCGCAGGTCAACGCGGTGACAGTCCTCGACCTGCCGCGGCAGGCGACACAGGAGGATACCCGGATACGTGGATGGCTGGAATGGTGCGACGTCGCCGTCGTCGTGATGAGAGCGCACGCGCGCGGACTGCGGCACACGCGCAGGATCCTGGATCAGCTTCCCGAAGGGATCGTGCCGATCGTGGTCGTGAACGGGGTGAGCGGGGGCTCCGAGACGGCCGCTATCGCCGTGGAGCTGGATTGCGAGCGGGTACTGCCCTTGCGCAGGCTGCGCAACCTGGAGCAAGACCTCGAACACGGGGTGCGGCTTGGAGATCGCCGCCGCTGCAACACTGCTCGGGACGTTGCCCGTATCGAGGCGCTGTGCCTCGCGGCGGCGTGACAGCGGGCGGCGCTGTTCTTGCGGGAGCCGATCGCCAGCGGCGATGTGAGGCCGGGGAGGAGGAGCTGCTGGCGGGCGCAACCGGAAAAGGAAGATGCGGGAGCACACGATATGCATAGAGGTCGGATGTTGTGATGGGGAACAAGCGAATGGGTCGAACACGGGCTGTATTCCAGGACCAGGAGGCTCCTGCGGTAGAGAGCGCTGTATTGGACGAGGCGCAGATTCGGCGGGCGCGCAGGATTCTCGCCACCGGTGCGGATATTTCGGAGGCTGTCACATCGACGGCCCCGCGAGCGGTGGGGATCCATGACATCCTCGGCGCGGGCAGGCAGATCCGGGATGCGGTGGGCGGTGTCGGTCCCGCCCTGCAACCGCTGCTGGACGATCCGCTGGTCACCGACGTGCTGGTCAACGGTACGCGGGGAATTTGGGTTGATCGCGGCAGGGGATTGGAACTGGTCGAACAGCTGTCTGGACTTTTCTCGGACGGCGACGATGTTCGCGCGCTCGCGGTTCGGCTCGCGGCTGGCTGTGGGCAGCGGCTCGATGATTCGAGCCCGATCGTTGACGGCACGTTTTCCGGAGGGCTGCGGTTGCACGCCGTGCTGCCCCCGTTGGCAGCAGAGGGCGCCCTGATCTCGCTGCGAACACAGCGCGCCGTGACTTTCAGTCTTGATGAGCTTCAAGATCGCGGGATGATTCCCGGTGGGCTGAGGCCGATCGTGGATCGGCTCGTTGCCCGAAGGGCCAACGTCATGATCTCGGGGGCGACGGGTTCGGGGAAGACGACCTTGCTCGCCGCATTGCTCGCGCAGATCAGCCGACAGGAGCGAATTCTGGTGATCGAGGAGTCCGCAGAACTGCGCCCGAGGCATCCACACGTCGTTCACCTGCAGGTGCGTCATGCCAACGTGCAGGGCGCGGGCGATATCTCCATGAGCGATCTGGTGCGGGCGGCAATGCGGATGCGCCCCGATCGTATTGTCCTGGGCGAGTGCCGCGGCAGTGAGGTGCGCGATGTGCTCTCCGCTTTGAATACCGGTCACGAAGGCGGATGGGGAACCATCCATGCGAACTCGGCCCTCGATGTCCCTGCTCGGCTTGTCGCGCTTGGCGCGCTGGCCGGGATGGACGAACAGGTGGTGGCGGCGCAGGCAGCGAGCGCTCTCGATGCCATCGTCCATGTGGAAAGGCGTGACGGCCATCGCCACATCGCGCAGATCGCGGTGCTGGAACGGAAGGGCGGGGAATTGCTGGCGCGGGCCGCGTTGTTACGACGAGGAGATCGGGTGGTCTCAGGCCCGGCGTGGCCACAACTCGCGCGCAGGTTGGAGCTGGATGCGGACTCCATACCCATGGAAGCGCGAGCGGCGCGTCGCCACGTGGCGGCCGGATCCAGCGACGCGCTTGGCCGGGCCGTTGCCAGCGAGAAGGAGATGTAGGCGGTGTTCCTCACGATCGCCGGAGTAGCCCTGGGTCTGCTCGTATGCACCGGCACGCGTCGTACTCCGGTTCTCGCCGGTCCGGGAACACGGAGGAAGAGATTCTTTCGACCTCGGATGGCGAAGGGAGAGCGCCACGAGAAAAGACCGATCGAACCTGGACTGCTCGTCTCGGAGGTCGCCACCCGCCTACGTTCGGGAGCGAGCACTCAAGTGGCATGGCGTCAGACGCTCTCCCGGGTGGGGTTGAGTGGAGAGGGCGGGGCTGATCTCGACGAGAACGGCGTCCCGCTGGCGTTGAGAAGGCTGTGGACACGGCCGATGTGGCGCCGGAACAGGCATCGCGATCTGAGAATGGGCATTCCGCCCGCCATTGCGGTATGCCGTATGAGCCATTTCACCGGTGCGCCGACCGCGCAGGTGCTCGATTCCTGCGCTCGGGGGATAACAGAGGCCGCAGAGGCAGCGGCGGCCCGGCGTGTGGCTCTCGCCGGGCCGAAGGCGAGCGCAAGGATGCTGGCTTGGCTTCCCTTGCTTGGCATTGGACTTGGAAGCGCCATCGGGGCGAGCCCGATCGCTTTTCTGACCGGCTCGGCTGGTGGGAGAGCCTGTCTGGTGCTCGGCCTCCTCTTCGAGGCGGCTGGAATCATATGGGTGAGGCGCCTGACGGCCCGTGCGGAGGGAGGGCCGGCACAATGAATGCTCTTGTCATTATCCTTGCGGTGGTCACGGGATGGACCTTTGGGCCGATGCGGTTGCGAAGACGACGACGTATCGCGATCCGTGAAAATGAGCCGCTGGAGGTGATCGATGGCGCGATGGCTGCCGATCTGCTGCAAGCCGCGCTGTGCGCCGGTTCCTCGATCCCCGGTGCGTTGGCTGCCCTCGATCGTGCTCTCCAAGAGGAGCGCGAGGCGACGGGGCTCGATACGGCCGCCCGGATGCTGATGATGGGAGGGCGATGGGAAGAAGCCTGGCACGGGGTCCCGGCGCGTTTCGACAGTCTCAAGGATGCCCTCCAACCCGCATGGGAGGACGGCGCCGCTCCCATTCCGCTGTTGCTTCGCGGCGCGGAGCTGACGCGGCAGGGCAGGCAACGTCATGCTCGGGAGGCCGCCGCGCGGTTGGGATCCCAGCTGGTCATGCCTTTGGGGCTGTGCTTTCTTCCTGCTTTCGTGCTCATCGGCATCGTGCCGGTGATCGCGGCCGCTGGAATCTCGATTTTCGGCTAGTTTCTGCTGGCTTAGCTGTACTTCCTTGGGAGGTTGTGAACGGTTGGGGTAGGTGAAGACCTCCGGGCAGGATATGGGATACCACATTCACTATCTTGCTCACGGAGGTCTTCGTGTCTCACTCTAACGCACCTTTGACACCGGAAGGGCGCCGACGCCTCGCTGTTCTCGTCGTCGATGACGGCTGGTCGCTACGACGGGCCGCGCATAGTCCAGGGAACGCTTCGACACGTCGATTGTCATGAATGCGCTGAACGGGGCTGGGTGAGGCAGCTGAGACATGTTGCTCCGTAGCGATCGTGAGGAGACTTCTGGGCATTGACCAGGGGTCGTGAGGTTCGGATTGCAGGAACGGGGCTGGTTTCTCCACAAGTGCTCTTCGTGTCGGGCTCATGCACAGCACTTCCTCTCGCGTCCATCGTGCGTTGGCGAATCGCGGAAGCTTGTTCTACCGGCCTCGCACGGAGGCCGCTGACGAAGGGAAAGAACAATGAACCAGGAAAACGCGGTACTCCCTCTGGAGACCATCAGCGGTGAGGAAGGCATGGCGACCGCCGAATACGCTGTCGGCACAGTTGCCGCCACATCGTTCGCGGGCATCATCCTGTGGCTCGTCAAGCAGCCGTGGGTCAAGGAGGCCGTCGAAGGCATCTTCAAGTCCATTTTCAAGTTCTAGGAGGCTGTGTTGCCCGTGGAGGTCCCCTTCACGGGCAACGGCTTTCCTAGCACGTCATATTTCCTGGAGAAATGGGGTGTGGGTGATGAAAAGGAGACGTTTGTGGGGCGACTCGCGGGTGCGAGCAGTTTCTGATGTGTGGCGGGCTCGGAGAGATTCCCAGAAAGTGCACGGACAACGGCGTGAGATGAGCGCATCACGAGAACGCGGCATGGTGACCAGCGAGATAGCCCTGGGGTTGATCCCGATCTCTTTCGTGATGATCGTCCTCATGCTCGTCATGGCGTACGTATCGGCCTTCATACAAGCGCAGGATCTCAGCCGTTCTCTTGGACGATCCATCGCCATAGGCAAACCGATGGGCACACGGGTCGCGCAGATACAGGATTCGGCGAATACACGTGTGGAGGTGGGCCGGGATGGCGAATACGTTGTCGTGACCGTGAGCGTGGAACCAGATGGAATCCTTAGCCCCTTCGATCTCGTGGCATCATCCACCACATCGGTTCTCGCCGAGCCGGGGGTGGAGTTGCCATGACTGAGCGAATGGGCGGAGCCGGCGCCGCCCCCGAACATGGGTGCGAGCAATCAAGCGTCGTGAGCCGATCTTTTCGCAAGAGCGGGGGTGAGCGCGGAGCGGGAACGGTGCTGGTGCTCGGAATCGTCCTTGCCACGGTCATCGCACTATTGGGCCTCATGGCGATTGGCGATGCTGCCGCCACGAAGGAACGGACGCAGGATATAGCCGATGTGGCGGCGCTGGCCGGGGCGCAGAAGCTGCGCCACTCCACCGATTCCTCCGCCTGCACCCAGGCGGAGGATGTCGTCCAACGCCATAATCTGACCCTGACATCGTGCGTGGTGGCTGGTGAACATGTGCGTGTCACGGTGCAGAGCCGAGCACGCCTGATCAACGCGTCGGTTGAATCGAGTGCTACGGCAGGGCCTGCCGATCAGCCTCCATAGCGCCTACGAGGGTGCGCAGCAGCAGGATCGCCCCGTGCTTCGAGAGAGGTTCGTTGTTATTTCCGCATTTGGGGGACTGAACACAGCGAGGGCAACCGGAGACGCACGGGCAGGATTCGAGGGTCTCGAGGGTGGCGGCCATCCAGGCTGCCCCCGAATCGAATCCGCGTTCCGAACAACCGGAACCGCCCGAGACGGCGTCGTGGACGATCACGGTCGCCTGCCCGGTGTCCGGATGAGCGGCTGTGGACAGCCCGCCTAGGTCCCAGCGGTCACAGGTGGCGAAGAGGGGTAGGAGGCCGATGGAGGCATGTTCCGCGCCGTGCAGGGCCCCGGGAAGATCCGCCCGCAGGATTCCGGATTTCTTGATGGACTTCTCGTCGATGGTCCACCAGGTGGCGGAGGTGTGCAGTTGCCTGACGGGCATCGTCAGGGGAACCATGCCCAGGTAGAGGCCATCGTGTGACCGGCGGACATCGTATCCGATCACCCGCGATGAGACGACGACGGAACCGCGAGCCCATACTCCGGTTTCCAGTGAGACGGAGGCGTCCGTCGAGACGATCTCGACGCTCATCTCCTCCCGGGGATAGGTGCGTATCTCCTCCTCACGATGGAGATGGACGAGCGCGACGTCCTCCCCGAGCTCCTCGACCTCGTAGGGTATTCCTTGGTGAAGATAGATGGCGCCGGGATAGACGGTGGTGTCAGCGCGTCCCGAATCGACCGTTCCGAGAATCGCACCATCGGCCGAATCCACAATGGAGATGGTGCTGCCTTCCCCGCGCAGGCTGACCGTCTCGTGAGCGCCTATCCCCAGGGTGGTGTTCCAGAACCAGCCGGTGGGGCGGCGACGTAACAGTCCATCGGCAGCGAGATCGTCGAAAAGAGAGGTGTCCGGGAGCCCGAACACCGAGGCATCCTGTGCCTGTAGCGGCAGTTCGGATGCCGCCGCGCACAGCTCTGGAATCAACGCGTTGGGGTTCGCGGGGTCGAAGACGTTGGCCTCGCTTGGAGTCTCCGCGATCACCTCTGGATGGTCGAGGAGATACTGGTCGAGCGGGTTGTCGCGGCCGATGAAGATGGCCAATCCTGGTTGACCGGCCCGCCCTGCCCGCCCGATCTGCTGCTGGAATGAAGCGTGGGTCCCCGGCCATCCTGTGACGACGACGGCGTCGAGCCCCGAGATGTCGATCCCCAGTTCGAGTGCGCTGGTTGTCGCGAGCGCCCGCATCTCGCCCTCGCGCAGCCGACTCTCCAGCTCGCGCCGTTCCTCGGGCAGGTAACCGCCTCGGTACGCGGCCACGGAATCGGCGAGGTGAGGAGCCTTCTCGCCCAACCATTCGCGAGCGATCTCGGCTACCCGTTCCGTACCGGGCCTGGAGCGAACGAAGGTGAGTGCTCGGGCGCCATGGCTCACGAGAAGCCCGGTGATCTCGCCCGCTTCAGTGTTGGCCGCTCGGCGGGGCGCGTCTTCGCTGGGTAGGTCGACGTCGGGATCGTCCTGGCTGTCCTTATCAGTGGGAGATGGTGGAAGAGGTGCGGAACCATCGCCTTCTTGCGCGTACGTGCTCCAGGGATCATCGTGACTGCCCCCGAGTGGGGCGTCGAAACTGGCTGCCCCGAGGCCCCCGCTTGGCGGCTTCCCGTTCGCTCTACCCCGGGCCGATCGGCTCCCGCTGAATCCGCCCTCCTCCTGCGCCTCCTCGATCGCGCGGCAACGCCAAAGAACGATCTGTTGTGCTCCGCGCGGGGAGCCATCCTCGGTGATAGCGGTGACGGGTCCGAAAGAGTCGCCGAGGAAGCGCCGCGCTGCGGCACCGGGTTCGGCACTGGTGGCGGAGAGGAAGACGACGGTCGGCGCCGCTCCATAGTGCGCAGCGATACGCAGTATGCGGCGGACGATATGAGCCACGTGAGCTCCGAATAGACCTTTGTAGTTGTGGAACTCGTCGATGACTACCATCGATAGTCCGCGCCAGACCCGCGCCCAGCGTTGCTGCCCGGAGAGCATCGCGTGATGGGCGAAGTCGGGGTTCGTCATGAGGATGTCCGCGTGTTCGCGTGCCCAGGTACGTGCGGGAAGATCGGCGTCTCCATCAACGGTTGCCACGCCGATGCGTGGGTCGATCGCATTCGCGAGTTCCGACAGAGAGGTCATCTGGTCGGCCGCCAGGGCCTTGGTGGGTGAGAGATAGAGGGCCGTTGGTCGGCGCTGGATCGAGGAAAGCGAGATGCTCCCATCGCGCGAATGGACGAGCGAGCTGAGCATGGGCACCCATGCTGCAAGCGATTTTCCAGAGCCCGTCCCTGTGGCGAGAACGGTGTGGTGGCCGGAGTGGATCAGTTCGGCAGCCTGAGCCTGGTGCAGCCAAGGGTATTCGGCCCCGGTGCGCGCGAGTGCATCCGTGATGGCGGCAGGTACCCAGATGGGCCAATGTGTGGTGCGGCTTGGCCGTGCGGAACGCTCGATCACGCCGGCGATCTGATGTGGGCCGGCGTGGCGTGTGAGTGCGTTGAGGAGATCGGACACCACTCAAGTGTGCACCAGTTACTGGATTCACCCCATAACTCGCATGCAAGGTCACTCCCGTTCCGCCATGCGGCCCGCGTTTCTCACACGTCGGGTGCGGCCCGCGTTTCTCACACGTCAGGCGGAGACTCCGGATGCGAAGACCCCGTGTGGCGGAAGATCATTACCGTCCCGGCCGGGAGTCAGGCCCCACAGGTGGAAGTCCTCCCTAAATTGGAGTCACTACATCTTGTGTCTAATGTGTGTGTTGACCACAATATGTAGTGGTTTCTGGCGCTATGTTAGGAAATGCGCCCGCGGCAAAGCGGGCGTCCAGGCTACTTTCCAGCTGGCTGCGCCAACGCCTCGATAAGCGAACGCGAGTCCACCCGAGCACTCGACTTAGCCGGAATCGGTACGGGCCCACAGGAATAGCCGACACAACGCATCGTCGTCGTCGATGGACGGCGCGGTGTCACAACCATCGTAGGGGAAGAGGATATGGAAGCGAACTCTCAGCGAATCACGATCGACGCCATCTCCACCGTCGAGGAATATCTCGATCGGTCCGATTGGCGCGTCAACGCGAATGCCAACCAGGACTATTCGCTTGGAGGCTTGATCCTCAATACGTCGGGTAAAACGATCGCGAACTACTGGCTCTCCCAGGTCTATTCAGCCGAGGAGGGGAACGCGCACCGCGAAGGCGACTACCACATTCACGATCTCGATATGCTGGCGGGCTATTGCGCGGGCTGGTCTCTGCGCCGTCTCCTCGAGGAGGGGTTCAACGGCGTACCGGGGGCTATCAGCTCGGCTCCGCCTCGGCATCTCAGCTCTGCCTGCGGACAGATCGTCAATTTCCTCGGCACTCTGCAGAACGAGTGGGCCGGTGCCCAGGCCTTCAGTTCCTTCGATACCTACATGGCGCCCTTCATCCGCCTGGACAGCATGACGTACAAGCAGGTCAAGCAGCAGATCCAGGAGCTCATCTACAACCTGAACGTGCCCTCTCGCTGGGGGAGCCAGTGCCCCTTCACCAACCTCACCTTCGATTGGACCTGCCCGGCGGATATCGCGGACAACCAGCCGCTCATCGGCGAGGAGGTCTGCGATTTCACGTACGGCGATCTGCAGACCGAGATGGACATGATCAACCGGGCATACATCGAGGTGATGATGGAGGGAGATGCCGATGGGCGGGTCTTCACCTTCCCGATCCCCACCTACAACATGACGAAGGACTTCGACTGGGACAGCGAGAACTCCGAACTGCTCTTCGCCATGACGGCCAAGTATGGCCTGCCCTACTTCCAGAACTTCATCAACTCGGAGCTCGACCCGGGGATGATTCGCTCGATGTGCTGCCGTCTCCAGCTCGACCTGCGCGAACTGCTCAAGCGAGGCAACGGCCTCTTCGGCTCGGCGGAGCTTACCGGCTCCATCGGCGTGGTCACGATCAACATGGCCCGCCTCGGATACGCGTTCAAGCGCGACGAGGAGGGGCTCATCGCGCGTCTCGACTACCTGATGGATCTGGCCAAGTCCACGCTGGAGAAGAAGCGCGACAAGGTTCAGGAACTCATGGAGCAGGGGCTCTACCCGTATTCGCTGCGCTACCTCGGCCACCTCAACAACCACTTCTCCACCATCGGTGTGAATGGCATGAATGAGATGATCCGTAACTTCACCGACGACGCCATGGACATCACCGACGCCTGGGGTCACGAATTCGCCGTCCGGGTGCTCGACCATGTTCGCGCTCGTCTGGTCGACTTCCAGGAGGAGACGGGCAACCTCTACAACCTGGAGGCGACGCCGGCCGAGGGCACGACGTATCGCTTCGCCAAGGAGGACCGCAAGCGCTTCGCGGACATCCTCCAGGCAGGCACGGATCGAGAGCCGTACTACACGAATTCCTCGCAGCTGCCCGTGGGCTTCACCGACGACGCATTCGAGGCCTTGGAACAGCAGGCCGATCTGCAGTCCATGTACACAGGCGGTACCGTGCTGCATCTGTACATGAACGAGCGGATGACGTCGGCCGAGGCGTGCAAGAAGCTGGTGCGCCGCGCGCTCACCAATTTCCACCTGCCCTACATCACGATCACCCCCACGTTCTCCATATGCCCGGTGCATGGCTATCTGGCTGGCGAACACCTGACGTGCGAGCGTTGCGCGGAGGCCAACCCACAGGCGGAGCCGGTGGAGTGCGAGGTCTGGACGCGCGTGATGGGCTATTTCCGCCCGGTCAAGTCCTTCAATATCGGCAAGAAGGGGGAGTACCACGAGCGCCTGACGTTCAAGGAGAAGGCGTTGGGCGCCCGCGCTGCCACGGCCGGCAAGCTTGCCGACTCCTACGAGGAGTTCCAGACAGCGGCGGTGTGAGTGGGATCTTCCGCGGGAAGCGGTTGTGCACCTGTTGGGGCTACGAGGTGGGGCAACCAGACGGGGTCCACTAGGTGGGGTCTACCAGGTGGGCCTACCAGGTGGGCCCGCCGCGATACTGAAAGGGGAAGGACGATGATTGAGACGAAGCATGGTGCGAGGGCGGCGGATCTCGCGATTGCCGGCCTGGTGCCCCTCTCCAGTGTGGATTGGCCGGATCATCTCGTGGCGACGGTGTTCTGTCAGGGCTGCCCTTGGCGCTGCCCATACTGCCAGAATGCGGGCATCCTCGACCCGCATACGCCGGGAATCCTTTCATGGGAGGATGTGACCGCGCTGCTGCGGAAAAGGAGGGGTTTGCTCGACGGCGTCGTCTTCACCGGTGGTGAGGCGCTACGGCAGGAGGCACTCGTTCCCGCCATGCAGGAGGTGCGGGAGATGGGACTGTCCCTCGGTCTCCACACCGCTGGCGCCTATCCTCGCCGTCTTGGGCAGGTGCTCCCGTTGCTGAACTGGGTGGGGCTCGATATTAAGGCGGCCCCGCAGGACTACCGGGAGGCAGCGGGCTTCGACGGGGGCGACAAGGCGTGGCGAGCACTGGATCTGGTCCTGGAAGAGGAGAGAGACCGAAGCGAGGGGAGCGATCCCTTCACTTACGAAGTGCGGCTGACGGTCTTTCCCGGAGCCCCCGCCGAACGCGATTTCCCGCGATTTCTCTCGCTGCTGCGCCAAGCAGGGGTTGAGTACTTTGCACTGCAAGAGGCCCGTACGCAGGGGACGGATGAGATCTTCCAGGCCATGGCGGAGCGGTGGGATAAGTCCCGCTGGCGCTCGCGGTACGAGGAGATGTCGCGGGAGGCCAGGGAGGCGGGCTTCACCAGCGTTGAGATCCGGTAGGGATTGAGTCCGCCAGGGCCTCCGGCCTGTTCTTCCGTAGCCTCTCGTCGTTTTCTCCACAGTTCCTCTTCGTGCGGTGCCCATCCACAGCACTTGTGGCCGCGCCGTGGGAGCCTCTTTCTTCTCGTTACCGTCTCGGATACGGGCATGTCCACATAGGGACACGTGCCCTCGAGGATCCGATGAAAGACGGACCGAAAGGACGAAACGGTGACGAGACGTAGATTTTTGGCGCCCGCAGCAGCATTGGTGTGTGCCCTTGCGGGTCTTGTGGCGCCCGCAACCGCGTGGGGCGATGTGGCCCCGCCGAACCAGGCCCGGGGCTTCCATGCAGCTATCGGCAAGAGCGGCGGCTTAGCGGGAGTGGAGGCGGAAGGAACCCATGGGGTTCCACTGGCCGCTCCCGGATGGAACAGGACAACTGGGATCGACTTCGGCCTGCAGAGCTTCTCTGGAACAGTGACGAACGAGCAGAGCGGACTCAGTTACACCTGCGCGGCCGACGGCGATGCCCTCTCGATAGCCTCGACATCGATTTCCAGTGGAGACATGAAACCTGCCCGGCAGCTCAGCCTGCTGAAGGTCTCCGGCTACACGCCCAAGGGAGTGACGCCCGTGCGTGGTGAGGTCTCCGATGCCGGTAAGCTCGGGCAGATCGCCTATATCGCTGCAACAGCTGACGAGATTCCCGAAGGGATCCCCGGCGAGGTCGAAGCTGCGGGACGCGAAGCCGCCATCGCTCGGGTGGCCGGCGTGTATCAGAACTCGGTATGGGACTTGGCGGCCCGCGGCAAGCTGAGCCTTGCCAATGGCTCGGCCCTCAAGCCGGCCGCCGATCGAAGCGCACAGATCCAAGCTGCGGCTGAGAAGTACGCTGGTCCCTATCGTGTCGATATCTCGTTGCACCTCGAGGACGACGAAAAAACGGGACACATCAGCGGTATCGGCCTTACGTCGCACACTGGAAACTGGCTTGACGGCAAACAGTTCGATCTCGCCCTGACAGGCCCCGCAGAATTCCCTGACGGAGAGCAGATGTACTCCGGGAAAACAGGGAGACAACCGCTTGACGACATTCAGTTCGTGGTGACCGGAGAAGGCAAGGTCTCGGCCACATTGACGGTCCATGAGGTTGCTGACGCATTGCCCTGGATCTCAGAAGGGGAATCGGACGCCGGGCGTGCCCAGAACCTCGTTGAGCTAGGGCGCACCACGGACATCGACGCAGCGGCTTCTATCGAGGTCGAGAAGACGTTCGCCCCCGTCATCTCGACGCAGGTGAAGGAACGCGTGATAGCTCAAGGGGATCCACTCGTCGATATCGTCACCGTATCGGTGGCGCAAGGTTCCTGGCCGGTGGATACCGATACCGGTGAGCCGCGCGCTGTCAAGGCCAAGGTGGATGTGTATGGTCCGTTCGATGCACCCCGTGCGGCCACCGATGAGGGTGCCGAGTTCGAGCACAAGCGCATCGGCACCTACGAACTCAGCCTCACAGGCGAAGGTGGAGTGGAGACCGACGGCAGCATCGTCGCACCCGAGGAGGGATTCTATTTCTTCCACGCTCGAATCGATCCCGAGGATCAGGGAGATCTCAAGGACGAGGTGCAGGGCTACTCCTCCCCGTTCTTCGAAACCAATGAGACCAGCGTGGTGCAGTGGCAGCCGCTCATCACCTCTCAGGCATCGCTGGCCGAGCTGCCCGAAGGAGCTGCCGGGGTGCAGGACACCATCACTGTCGAGGGCTTGCCCGAAGGGCATGGAGATTTCCCCGGAATCGACGGGTGGGAAGGGGATAGGGACGTCATCGACCACTACCTCTACTTCGTTCCCGCCAACATGGAACATATCGAAGGGGTGACCGAACAGCTGGAACCTCTGGCGCATGTACAGACTCCTGCCCAAAACGGCGAACACACTATCGAGGCGGCGGACTTCCCGATCGATTGGAATCTGGGAATGGGAACCTATCAGGTGGTCTCCGAGTTCGAGGGAGACTCGCGTGTGGCCAGCGTGAGAACGTCCGATACTGAGACGAGTGAGCAAGTGCTGCCCTTGTTCGGAACAGTGCGTACCAAGGCTTTTTCTCCCGACGGCGAGTTGCGACCGGGTGGCACCATAGCGGACACGGTCATCATTGAGGGGATATTCCCCGAGGGGGCGTACACCGAGGTGGATCTCTACAGCTGGGGCAACGGTGAGGCCCCGCTGTGTGAAGAACCGCTGTGGTCGGCACCGAGAATCGAGCATGGTAACAAGAGCGGCGAGTTCGAAACCGAGGCCTTCGTGACTTCCGAGGATGCCGAGGCAACCTATGGTTTCGTCGAGCGCACGTACGATCAAGCCGGAAACCTTATCTCCCAGGGAGAATGTGGGGCGGAAGCCGAGACGTTGCGTGTGGAGCATCCCGCTCCGCCGGCACCACCCGAGCAAACTCCCGTGGAATCGACACCTCCCGGCCCCTCCTCAGGGGACCAGCCGTCCGCGCCACCCGAAACTGAAGCGGCGCCACCCGCGAAGACCCCGCCCGCCAAAGAGCTGCCACGTACCGGAGCGGTGACGGACCTCCTAGTGCCCGTGGGTCTGGGGCTTGTGGCAGCGGGTGCTGGAGCGGTCTTCGTCGCGATGAGGAGAAAGTGATGCATAGGCACAGTGGCGATGGCGGACTCGTCATGACGAGGAGGTGGTCTTGCCGCTGCACGACGCCGTTGGATGAGATCACCCGTAGGCGGAATCACATAGTGAGACCGGCGAGGGGACTGTCTCGGCGGTGAGGCACCGGACACTCCTCCAACGGCGAGGCCGTGCGGGACGTGAAGCGTTCCCCGGCCTCGTCGCGGCAGGTCAGGAGGCTCCCGGTTCTCAACGATCTCTCTGGGATCATGGCGAGAAGAGCGGAGCCACCCCTGAGGGGAGCCGGGAACCGCGCGAAGGAGCACTCGGGTGCGGCGGCCTTTTGCGTCCACTATGACCCATCCGGTTGGCGGCACTCCCGGTACACGGTGTTATAGTCCCCCAAGAGGGAAGCTCCAACGGGAGTTTCTCGCTGCCTCATAGTATTGTGAGGAACTCGGTGGTCAGGTCTATGCCGGAGATCACCCGACATATGTGGAGCGAAAGCCTCGGATGCCGCGGTTCTAGCGCCACAATGTGCACGAAATACACGTGAGTGCGCCAGAAGGAAGTAACGTGACCAAACTCGTCATTGTCGAGTCTCCTGCCAAGGGCCGGACCATCAGCGGATATTTGGGCAAGGATTACGATGTGGAGGCCTCGATCGGCCATATCCGGGACTTACCGCAGCCCTCTGAACTCCCGGCTGATATGAAGAAGGGTCCGTTCGGACGGTTCGCCGTCAACGTGGACGATAACTTCGAGCCCTACTACGTCGTTGCGTCGGATAAGAAGAAGAAGGTCGCGGAGCTGCGGAAGAAGCTGAAGGAAGCAGACGAGCTGCTTCTGGCAACTGATGAGGACCGCGAGGGAGAGGCGATAGCCTGGCACCTCTATGAGGTGCTCAAGCCCAAGGTTCCCGTCAAGCGCATGGTGTTCCACGAAATCACCCCCGAGGCGATCGCGCGAGCCCTGGACAACCCGCGCGATCTCGACACCAAGCTCGTGGACGCGCAGGAATCGCGGCGAATCCTCGACCGTCTGGTCGGCTACGAGGTCTCGCCGCTGTTGTGGCGCAAGATCGCCCCCGGTCTGTCTGCCGGTCGCGTTCAATCGGTTGCCACGCGGCTCGTCGTCGATCGTGAACGCGAGCGCATGGACTTCGTGGCCGCCTCCTATTGGGACGTGACCGCCCAGTTCGCCAAGGAGTCCGAGCAGTTCTCCGCCAAGCTGGTGGCCCTGGACGGTTCGCGCATCGCCGTCGGACGCGATTTCACCGACAAGGGCGAACTCAAACCCAAGAGTGCCGGTGATGGTGTCCGCGCACTCAACGAGGTGGACGCGCGGGAAGTCGAGAAGGCACTCGATGGCGCGACCGCCACCGTCACCTCAGTGGAGACCAAGCCATACACGCGCCGGCCGGCAGCGCCGTTCACCACGTCGACCCTGCAGCAGGAGGCATCGCGCAAGCTGCGCATGAGTGCTCGTGACACCATGCGCACCGCTCAGGGCCTCTACGAGAACGGCTACATCACCTATATGCGAACGGACTCGGTCAATCTCTCCGAGCAGGCCGTCGCGGCGGCCAGGTCCCAGATCGCGGAGTTGTACGGGGCCGAGTCCCTACCGGGAAAGCCGCGCATCTATGCGACGAAGTCGAAAGGCGCCCAGGAGGCCCACGAGGCCATTCGTCCGGCCGGAGACCACTTCCGCACGCCCAACCAGGTAAAGAACGAACTCAATACCGCTCAGTTCAACCTGTATGAACTGATCTGGAAGCGCACCGTGGCGTCGCAGATGGCCGACGCGCGAGGCCAGACTGCGACTGTCCGTCTTCGTGTCCCCGTCTCGGGAGCGGCTTCGGCTCAGGACGCGGAATTCTCAGCTTCCGGAACCGTCATCACGTTCCCCGGATTTCTGGCTGCCTATGAGGAGTCTCGCGACGCCAAGCGCTACGACAAACTGGAGAAGGAATCGGACAGCAGGCTTCCCCAGCTCACCGAGGGCGAGAAGGTCAAGGTCCTCGAAGGAAAGGCCGATGGGCACGAGACGCTGCCGCCGCCGCGATACACCGAGGCGTCTCTCGTCAAGAAGATGGAAGACCTCGGCATTGGACGGCCGTCTACCTATGCGGCCACCATCTCTACGATCGCGGACCGAGGCTATGTCGGGCACCGCGGCCAGGCGCTCGTTCCCACCTGGACGGCCTTCTCGGTGGTGCGACTTCTAGAGGACAACCTGCCCCAGCTCGTCGACTACGATTTCACCGCTCTCATGGAGAACGAGCTGGACCGTATCGCCGCGGGCGAAGAGGAGCGACCTGCCTACCTGGGGCGCTTCTGGCGGGGCGATGATGAACGTCCTGGCCTTGAGGGACAGGTGGAGAACCTGGGCGATATCGATGCTCGCGCGGTCAACTCCATCGATCTGGGCGAGGGGATCACGCTGCGGGTCGGCCGCTACGGCCCCTACATTCAGGAAATCGGCCCCGACGGCGAAGAGCTGCACCGCGCATCGGTTCCCGATGATGTGGCCCCCGACGAACTCACCTTGGACAAGGCTCGCGAACTCTTCGCAGCCTCGGCCTCCAACGGGCGTGAGCTGGGCATCGATCCGGCGACCAACCACATGATCATCGCCAAGTCCGGGCGTTTCGGCCCTTACATCACCGAAGAGATCCCCGACGACGAGGTGGCTTTGACCCCCACCGGCCGTCCTTCGAAGAAGAAGCCGAAGCCGCGGACCGCTTCCCTGTTCCAGTCGATGAGTCTGGACACTGTGAGCCTCGAAGAGGCGCTCTCGCTGCTATCCCTTCCCCGCGTCGTGGGCACGGCGGACGATGAGGAGATCCTGGCGCAGAATGGCCGCTATGGCCCCTACATCACCAAGGGCAAGGAATCCCGCTCGCTGACGAGCGAGGAGCAGATCTTCAACATCACCCTGGATGAAGCGTTGACGCTGCTCGCCCAACCGAAGCAGCGTCGTGGCGCCACAGCCAAGCCGCCTCTCAAGGAATTGGGAGTCGATCCGGTCTCCGAAAAGCCGGTGGTACTCAAGGACGGGCGTTTCGGCCCCTACGTCACCGACGGTACGACGAACGCCTCTCTCCGCCGCGACGACGACCCGAACCAGATCACCGACGAACGAGCCTTCGAGCTTCTGGCAGAGCGCCGTGCCAAGGGTCCGGCCAAGAAACCGGCACGGAAGACGACAGGTAGAAAGACCACGGCTAGGTCGTCGTCGGCGAAGAAGACGACGACGCGTAAGGCGAGCACTAAGACGAAACCCGCGACGAAGGCGGGCGAGTAGTGTCCGGCCTGTTCATCACGTTCGAGGGTGGGGACGGCTCTGGAAAGACGACGCAGGTGCGGCTTCTGGCTGAATACCTACGCGAATACGGGCGCGAAGTCGTAGCCACCCGCGAGCCAGGCGGCACCGAGCTAGGCCAGGAGATCCGCAAGCTGATCCTGCATGGAGGAGATGTCTGCCCGAAGGCTGAGGCGCTTTTGTACGCCGCCGATCGGGCGCACCATATCGCGACCGTGGTTCGCCCCGCGCTCCGGCGCGGCGCCGTCGTTCTCGCGGATCGTTACCTGGATTCTTCGGTTGCCTATCAGGGCGTCGCCCGTCAGCTGGGCCTGGATGAGGTGCGCGATCTCTCCTTGTGGGCCACAGATGGGCTCATGCCAGACCTGACGGTGCTTCTGGATGTCCCGGTCGCCGTGGGAGCAGGGCGTGTGGGAGGCAAGCAGGATCGCATCGAATCCGCGGGGCACGCCTTCCACCAAGCCGTGCGCGGCGAATACCTCAAGCTGGCCCAGGAGGATCCGAATCGTTGGCGGGTGATCGATGCCAGCGGCGGGATCGACGACGTCGCCCGGCAGGTACGAGAGATGATCCTCCCGGTTATCGGATACTAGTGGAATGAGTGTCTTCGACGATCTTGTGGGCCAGGCGGCGGTTCGAACCCAGTTGGAGAGAGCCTCCTTGGCCGCGCGTGCGCAGATCGAGGGGGGAGAGCAACAGACCGGCGGTTCCCGGATGAGTCAGGCCTGGCTCTTCACGGGGCCTCCCGGTTCTGGGCGATCGGTGGCTGCCCGCGCTTTCGCGGCCGCACTCGAATGCACGGGCCCTGTCCCGGGCTGTGGGCAATGTCAGGGATGCCAGAGCGTCATGTCGGGTTCGCACCCGGATGTGGAAGTGATGTCCACGCAAGGCGTGACTATCACCGTGGATCAGACGCGGTCGATGGTGGGCCGCTCCTATGTGGCCCCGGGTGTGGGCGAATGGCGCATCCTCATCGTGGAAGACGCCGATCGTATGGCCGAGCGCACGACGAACGTGCTGCTCAAAGCAATCGAGGAACCGCCGGTGTTCACGGTTTGGATGCTATGCACTCCCTCGCCCGACGACGTCATGACGACCATTCGTTCCCGTTGCCGTTCCGTTGCGTTGACGATCCCGTCCCCCCACGATGTGGCAGAGCTGTTGGTGCGAAGGGACGGGGTCGCTCCCGATGCCGCGTTGGTGGCGGCCAGAGCGGCGCAGTCGCATATCGGGATGGCACGTGCGCTCGCAACGAACCCGGAGGTCGCGAACCAACGTCTGAGGACTCTGCGCGAGGCTGTGTCGATCCGGGGCGCTGGTGATGCCGTGCTGGCTGCCCAGAGGCTGCTCGCGAGCGCCACGGAGCGCGCTGAGAAGCAGAGCACCCACTCCGATAGCGCTGAACTGGCTGAACTCAAACGTTCACTGGGAGTGGAGGACGGCAAGCGGGTTCCTCCTGCCGTGCGCGCTCAGATCCGTGAGTTGGAGGAGAATCAGAAGCGTAGGGCCACCCGGGCCAAGCGCGATGTCCTGGACCGAGCGATGGTCGACATGCTCTCTTTGTTCCGGGACGTGCTGACGGTACAGCTGGGTGCCGGGGTGGATCTCGTCAACGAGGACTTCTCGCAGCAGATCCATGACCTGGCCCGTTCGTCCGCCCCGGCCCAGTCCGTGCACAGGATGGATTCGATCGCCCAGGCCAGGCAGCGCCTGGCGGGAAACGTGGACCCGCTGGTCACGTTGGAAGCCATGATGCTGTCGATGCGGCCCCAGGCCGGCGAAGCGGATACTTCCTTCGCCTGAGGCCTGGCCCTCTGTTGCTTGCCGAGGGGCGAGGGGCGAGGGGCAGCTCTTCCCAGTCAAACCTGCCATCGGGGCCGGCTGCGGCCTGGCCTGCAATACCCTCGGTATCACGGGTATATCCGGAGCTGTCGCGTAGGTTTCCACAGTATGGCTTCCTGTCGGCGCCATCCACACGCTGAATTGAGTGGGTGCGCTGGAGCTGATCCGTGGTTTACGGTGGAACAGTGAAGTCCCAGAAGGTTTTTGTAGGCGTGCTGTCGGCCTCGGCATTGCTATTGTCCGCTTGTTCACTCGGTTCGTCAGCTTTGGATAATGGGCTGCAAGGTTCGGGGCCGCCCTCGCCCGTCCCGAGCGGGGATACGACGACGCCCGGCCCGGGCGCCGATATCGTTCCCATCGATGCTCCCATGCCGGAGATCCCAGACGGCCTGGAAAGCTTCTACGAACAGGATGTCGCATGGGAGACGTGTTCGGGAAGCTTCGAATGCGCCACCATCTCCGTCCCTCTCGACTATGACGATCCGTCGGGAGAGTCGATCGAGATCGCGATGCTCAAGAGGCCCGCCAAGGGCGAGGCGATCGGAAGTCTGTTCGTCAATCCCGGAGGGCCTGGTGGCTCGGGCATAGACATGGCACAGAGCGCCAACTATTACTTCAGTGCTGATATCCGTGACAATTTCGACATCGTCGGTTTCGACCCGCGCGGCGTCGGTCAGTCCACGCCGGTGGACTGCGTGGACGATGCGACCCTCGATCGCCTGCTGGATGCAAGCTATGACGAGTCAGAGGATGGCTGGCAGGAAGAGTGGGACGCCGATCTCAAGACCATCGTGGATGGCTGTAGCGCCAATTCCGGCGATCTGCTGCCATTCGTGGGCACGAAGTACGCGGCGCAGGATATCGATGTCATGCGCCATCTGGTGGGAGACCCCAAGCTCTACTACGCTGGTTTCTCCTACGGCACCTTCCTGGGAGCGGAGTACGCCAACGAGTTCCCCGAGAACACGGGAAGGCTCATCCTGGACGGTGCGGTTGACACCGCCATCGGCTCGGCGCGCATGAGCTATGACCAGACCCTCGGCTTTGAGACGGCCATGCGCCGCTATCTCGAAAGCTGCATGGAATCCTCGGGCTGCCCGTTCGATGGGACGGTCGACGAAGCCCTCGATGAGGTGCATGGCCTCTTCGTCTCCGCCTTGGAGGAGCCCTACAAGACGGACGACCCCGATAGGCCGCTCACTCAGTCCCAGCTTTTCGGCGGAATGATCCTGCCGCTCTACGATTCGTCCAATTGGCAGCTTCTGGACATGGCGTTCGGTGACTTGATCAACAGCGGCGACGGTACACAATTCCAGTACTACAACGATCTCTCCAACGAAAGGAATGAGGACGGCACATTCGCCTCGAACGGGACAGAGGCCAATTGGGCCATCAATTGCGCGGACTATCCTCCGGGTGACCCGAAGCAATACGAGGATTTCTCGAAGGAGCTGCAGGATGAGGCTCCCGTTTTCGGAGACTATATGACCGCGGGCGAGGATCTGTGCGCCAGCTGGCCCTACCAGCCAGAGGAGCTGCCCGGTCCGATCTCCGCGGAGGGTTCGGAGACCTTGGTCGTTGTGGGAACCCTCTACGATCCGGCTACCCCCTACCACTGGGCGGAGGAAATGCACGAACAGCTGGACAACTCGGTGCTGGTCTCCTGGGAGGGCGACGGCCACACCGCCTACGGACGGGCCGGCGAATGTGTCAGCGGGCCGTTGGATGCATACCTGCTCAACGGCACGGTACCGGAGGACGGCTTGACCTGCAGTTAGGTGGCGGTTGCCCCGTGGCTGGAGAGCCAGGGGAACCGCTGCACAACGCCAATTTGCGGCAAGCTTTGAGGTTTGGGTAGTATTGCCAGCGCTGCAAACGTGGCAGGCCACCTTAGCTCAGTCGGCAGAGCGATTCACTCGTAATGAATAGGTCGAGAGTTCGATTCTCTCAGGTGGCTCAGATGAAGGGTCCGGACCCCAGCACATCTGGGTCCGGACCCTTTACCATTTGGCATCGCGGCGGCCGGGGTAGTGGTGATGGTTCCACTCGCGCGTAGGGAGATAGTGCCGCCAGCCTATAGATGGAATACTTGTCCCAGTCCTCGAAGCCGAGGGTCACGAGTTTCTCAACGCCGAACTATGGCCACGCGGCATCGGCATGAAGTGGAGAGTTTGCCATGAACTACGACCGGCGCGCCCGCGGAACCTATGTGCTCGGCATTCTGGTAGGGCTCGTCCTGGTCTACCTGGCGATTATCGCCACGCCGGACTCGATGAACTGGCTGCTCTTCGCCCTGCCGGGAGCCGGAGTGTTCTGGTGGAATGTCAATAAGCTCGTCTGGTCCTACCTGGATCCCATCATCCAGAGGTACCGCGATCGCAAAGGTGGCCGTTAGCGGCAGAGGCCTCCAGCCGGAAGGCCGCCATAACATCGGCGATTCGGTCACTCGACGGTCATATAACCACGGCGATGCCAAATAGCCGACGTTATGTACGCAACCTCCAGACAAACGCGGGCATCTCGGCATCGATTCCGCCTCTCGTGTGGACGCCACCCTCGTGTAGTCCTTCCTGCCGCGTGGACACCTCCCGCTCAGCCTCTCTTCCTATTCAGCCTGTCCTCTTACTCACCCTCTTGTCTACCGCATCGTTTATCGATATATTCATATCGTTAAACGATGCTAATCGTCCTGTCTGCCAGTTGTGAGGGAAAGATGAACAAGAGTGTTGTTACCGCCTTGAAGGTGGTTCTCGGGGCCGTCATGACCGCCCTGCTGGCGGCACAGGTGTGGCTGTCCCCGGTCACGGCGGGGGAGATGGCGAATCAATACCCGGAGTTCGCCTCGCTCAAGATCCCACTGCTGGTGCTCCTCGAGGTGGCCCTGCTATGTGTTCAGGCGTTTCTCGTCTGCCTGTGGGTCCTGCTCGGCAAGGTCGCGGCCGGAAAGATATTCGACCCCGTCTCCCTCTCGTGGGTACGCTTCATGACCCTTCCGCCCGCCGGGGTCGCATGTGCGAGTTTCGTTGCGCTGTTCTTCATACCGGGCCCGCCGCTTCTCATGTTGTCGGCTCTTCTCGTGGTCATCATCTGTGTGGGTCTCGTCTTGCTTCTCATCGTCATGCGTGGGCTGCTGCTCCAGGCGGTTACAGATCGAGCTGAACTGGAGGTGGTGATCTGATGTCCATCGTCGTGGATCTGGATGTGATGCTTGCGCGTCGTAAGATGACCGTCGCCGCGTTGGCGCAACGGGTTGGAATCACCGTGGCAAACGTCTCGGTGTTGAAGAACGGACGTGCGAAGGCGATCCGGTTCTCCACGTTGGAGGCGCTATGTCGCGAGCTGCGCTGCGAACCGGGCGACATCCTCCGCTATGAGCCGGAGCGCGAATCCGAATGATGTTGAAGACAGCGTTCCGCGAGGCTGTTTTCAAGGTGCAACTCTGCCCACGAACCCGTGCATACATCTGCCCACGAACCCGTGCATACATGAGCCACTGCATATGAAACACCTGATCACGGTACCTTTTGAGAATGGGTCTCACCACTGCCACATTTGTACGTGTTTCGGGTGGTTTCGCCGAACCTGGTGGATTTGCCCCTAGTGTGGGCAGTGTCAGACAAGGCCGTTTGAAATACGCAGGAGGTGGCCATTTCATGACAGCAATGACAGCCGTCGTCATGTATGCCCCGGGAGATGTTCGTCTGGAAAAGGTGGAAAAGCCGGTCCCGGGTCCGGGTGAAGCACTGCTCAAGGTCGCCGCGTGCGGCGTGTGCGGTTCCGATCTCGACCGCATGTACAAGAAGGGCCCGCACAAGCTGCCCTTGATCTGCGGCCACGAGTTCTCCGCCGTGGTCGAAGAGGTGGCCGAGGGCGTTACCAGTGTTGCGCCCGGCGACCACGTCACCGTCCCCCCGATGCTTCCATGCTTCAGATGTGGACCCTGCGTGCAGGGGCACTACTCACTGTGCGAGGACTACGACTACTACGGCTCGCGCCGTCACGGCGCCTACGCCGACTATGTGGCAGGCCCAGCCGATCTTCTTCTCAAGGTGCCTGACGATCTGGATCTGCGCGCCGCCGCGATGGTCGATCCGGCCGCAATCGCGCTCCACGGCATCCTCCGCACCAAGCTGACGGTTGGCTCGCGAGTGGCCGTCATGGGGGGCGGCGGACCGATCGGCCTCTTCGCCATCCAGTGGGCCCGGATCATGGGCGCCGGTGAGATCGTCTCCTTCGACATCTCGAAGGAGAAGGTGGACTTAGCTCTTGAGGCCGGTGCGACCGCGGCCCCGGTCACGGATGAGGAGATCGCCGCGGTGGTCGGCGACGGTTTCGACGTCGTCGTCGATACGTCGGGTGCTCGCTCGGTCCCGGATTCCGCCGTCGCCATGACGGCGCGCCACGGTCAGCTGGTGCTCATCGGCATCCCGAACGCGGATATCACCATCAGTGATTCAAGCTGGGCACGCCTCATGCGGCTCGAAGCTGGGATCTTGGGCTCGTGGAACTCCTTCTCGGCGCCTTTCCCCGGCACTGAATGGACCACGACGATCGAGAAGATGCATTCGGGCGACCTGAAGTGGGAGTTCATGATCACTCACGAGCTTGGCCTCGACGCCGTCGCGGACACCATCAAGCAGATGAGCGATCGCACCATGCACTCCTCGAAGGTGCTCTTCCTGCCGGAGAAAACCAAGGAGTCCTGAGGATCGGAACCGATGAATCCTGACAACCTCGAACGGCGAGACGAGATCCTCAAGGTCTGCGAGCTGCTGTACGTGCGCGGCTGGACGCAGCAGCGCATCGCAGACCACATGGGTTTCTCGCGTTGGAAGGTGAGCAGGCTGCTGGAAACCGGTCTCAACGAGGGTTTCATCCAGATCCGGATCAAGGATCCCTTCGCACGAGATTCCGAACTGGAATCGGAGCTCGTGCGGAGGTATTCCCTCGACGAAGCCGTGGTCGTGCGCGATCGTACGTCGCTCGAGCAGACCATCCGGGAGGTGAGCGCTCACGCCGCCCGCGTCATGGAGCAGCTGCGCCCTCATCCCGAGGTCGTCGGCGTCTCCTGGGGGCGTACGCTCGCCGAGGTGGCACAACAGGTCAACGAGAACTGGGCGGACAACCCACTCGTGGTACAGCTCAACGGCGGTGTCGCGAACCTGCGGAAGACGGCATCGGCGGCGCAGACCATTTTCACCTTCGCGCGCAAGGCGCAGGGCAGTGCGCTTGTGCTTCCGTGCCCGGCGATCGTCGAGACCCGCGAACTCGCCGCGGCTCTCAGCAACGACCGGGCGGTCAAGGAGGTGCTGGATCAGGGCCGCAGGGCCACGGTCGCGTTGTACTCCCTGGGTGCGTTGCGCGCGGATTCGGTGCTGGTGAACTCGGGTTGTCTGACGACGGCGGAGGTCGGCCAGCTACGTGGGCGCGGCGGAGTCGGGGATATCCTGGGCCATTTCATCAATGGCGTGGGTGAGATCGTCGACGACGCCCTCGATGCCAGGACCATCGGGCTCACTCCGGACGACCTGCGCAAGGTCGACACCTCCATCGCTGTCGCGGTGGGGCGCCAGAAGAGTGCGGTGACCCGCGCCGCCCTGATCGGCAACTATCCGAACGTGCTGATCACGAGTCAATCGACGGCTCGCGAGGTACTGGCGGAGAAGGACCTGGGCTAGCCCCGGCCTTACCCGCACCTGCCGCCTCGAGGGAACGACTCTCCTCAAGGCGCGCCCACGCAACACCGAATCCACGACTATTCACCCCACGCAGACAACAACCCCATAACATCCGTGCAAACAAAGAGGTTTGAAAGGTTTACTATGTCGGATCAACTATTGCTTGGAATCGACGTCGGCACCGGCGGCGTTCGCGTCGCCCTGGTGACTCCGGAGGGCGAGATGGAGGCAACCGCCTCTGTCGCCATCGACACCACAACACCCCGTCCCGCCTGGGCGGAGCAGAATCCCCAGGATTGGTGGGAGGGACTCAGGCAAGCCCTTCCGCAGGTCCTCTCGAAGGTGGATGCGAGCCGGATCGCCGGGCTGAGCGTGGACGGAACATCGGCCACGCTGGTGCCCTGCGATCGTGATGGCCGCCCGTTGCGCCCCGCCCTGCTGTGGATGGATGTGCGCGCGGCCCATGAGGCCGAGGAGCTCACCAACACCGGCGACCCGGCCCTGAAATACGCCGGTCAGAACACCGTCTCGGCGGAGTGGGGCATTCCCAAGCTCATGTGGCTCAATCGCCATGAGAACGAGACCTACACGAAAGCCGAGGTGTTCGCGGACTCGGTGGACTGGATGACCTTCCGCCTCACGGGCGAGTGGACGATGTCCATCTGCTCCGCGACCTGCAAGTTCTTCTACGACTCGAACTGGTCGGGCTGGCCCACCAACCTCTACGCGAAGGCGGGCATCCCTGATGCCCTCGCCAAGCTGCCACCGCGCGTCCTGAACATGGGCGAGGTGGCCGGCACGCTCAGCTCGCGTGCCGCCGAGGAGCTGGGGCTTCCCGCAGGTATCCCCGTGGCCATGGGCGGAATCGACGCACACGTCGGCGCCATCGGCCTGGGCGTCGTGGAACCGGGATCGCTGGCGCTCATCACGGGCTCCTCGCACGTCATGCTGGGACAGACCGATCAGGCCATCTACTCAAAGGGGGTCTGGGGCTCCTACTTCGACGCGATCATCCCCGGTCAGTACACCGTCGAGGCGGGCCAGATCTCCACGGGCTCCATCAACAATTGGTTCGCGAAGAACTACACGTTGAAGGCCCATGAGGATGCGCGCGCCACGGGCAAGCCCCTCTACGAGATCCTCAACTCGCGTGCGGAGGATATCCCGATCGGGTCCGACGGCGTCGTCGTCCTGGATCATTTCCAGGGCAACCGGTCCCCGTTCTCCGATCCGTACTCGCGCGGCGCGATCATGGGCCTGACCCTGAGCCACAACGAGAACCACCTCTACCGCGCGGTGCTTGAGAGCGTGTGCTTCGGAACGCGCACCATCTTCGACACCTTCCGGGAGAAGGGACTGGATCCCACCACGGTGATGGTCTCGGGCGGTCCAACGAAGTCCGAGTTCTGGATGCAGATGCACGCGGATGTCACCGGTGTGCCGATGTCTCTTCCCAGCAACACGGAGGGGCCACTCATGGGCGGGGCGATCCTGGCCTCGGTCGGAGCAGGACTGTATGAGAGCATCGGCGATGCCGCCAAGGCGATGGTCAGCGTGGCCAGAACGATCGAGCCGCGCCAGGATGCCTACGAGGAGTACGACTTCTATCACCAGCGCTACCTGGAGCTGTACAGCGCGTTGGCTCCGATATCCTCCAAGACGGCGCACCACATCGGAGAAGGCAAGTAGCCGGGAAGGCAGCAATGCCGGCTCGGCCGGCTGAAGCGGGCGTCGCTCCGCGAGCCTGCCGGTCCGCTCTCGAACGAGCCGCGAATCCCGCGAGATCCACCCCTGGAGACGGTATCCCTCTCCGCGGGTGGATCTCGCATGTTCCGAGGCAGTGGTTGCGGGCACGACGACGTTCTTCCACCGATTGAAACGGTTGTCCCAACTTCTGGACAACCTTCTACTATCTGGAGGTACACACTCACCCGATTCACCTGTCGGCTCAGATGGCGCACGACAACGTCTGTTGTGTGCCATTGGAATGCGCCGATACCGAACACCACCTCCACACCGACTCCATGGAAGGACTTCCCATGAAGAGGACTCGATCTCTTGCAGCGCTCACAGCGTGCGCTGCCCTCGCCCTCGCCGCCTGCGGCTCGGACTCAGATTCTTCGGACGGCGCCTCCTCGGGCGGCGACTCCTACAAGGTCGCGGTGACCCAGATCGTCACCCACGCCTCCCTGGACGCCTCCATCGAAGGATTCAAAGCGGCTTTCGAGGATGCAGGTCTGGATGTGACCTTCGACGACCAGAACGCGAACAACGATCAGACCGTCGTCGCCTCCATCTCCGGTTCGATAGCATCCGACGATTACGACCTCGTCCTCGGCGTGGGAACCCCGATGGCGCAAGGGCTGGCGCAGGCCATCTCGGACACCCCGATCCTCTTCACCGCGGTGACCGACCCCGAGGGGGCCGGCCTGGTGGATTCGCTCGATGCACCCGGAGGAAACATCACGGGCACCTCCGATGCCAATCCGGTCGAAGAGCAGATCGAACTCATCAAGGAGATCGATCCCGAGGTCAAGACCATCGGCGTCATCTACAACTCCGGCGAACCCAACTCCAAGGTCCAGGTCGACTGGGTGAAGGACGCGGCAGCCGAGCTCGACATCGAGGTCAAGGAGTCCACTGTCTCCAACACGTCGGAGGTGCAGCAGGCGGCGAACTCGCTCAGCGTCGATGCCATCTACATTCCCACGGACAACACGGTGATCTCGGCTCTCGACTCTGTGCTGCAGGTCGGCGAATCCAAGAAGATCCCCGTCTACCCGGCAGAGGGCGATTCCGTTGCCAAGGGCGGCCTCGCGACCTACGGAATCTCCTACTACGACCTCGGGTACCAGACCGGTGAGATGGCCGTCCGGATTCTCGTCGACGGCGAGGACCCCGCCACCATGGCAGTGGAGACCCAGCAGGATCTGCTCGTCTACCTCAATCTGGGTGCCGCGGAACGTATGGGCGTCACCCTCCCGCAAGAGGTCATAGATCGCGCCGAGCCCGACAACATCACTCAGTAACATTCGCTCGGTTCGGGCGTCGGCGATCCCGGCACCCGAACCGGTCTCCGGCGGCTGGGACGACCAGCCGCCGGGACGTTCTTCATGAAGGAGCCCGCATGGTAACGGCCGTCGAATTGGGGTTGCTGTACGCAATCATGGCGCTGGGCGTCTACCTCACCTTCCGGATCCTGGAGTTCGCCGATCTGACGGTGGACGGGAGTTTCACGACGGGAGCCGCCGTGGCCGCCGTCGCCATCGTCAAGGGATACGACCCTTTGGTGGCCACGGCCGCGGCATTCGTCGCGGGCCTCATGGCGGGCGTCGTCACCGGCGTGCTTCACACCAAGGCGAACATCGATGGACTGCTGGCGGGAATTCTGACGCAGATAGGGCTCTACTCGATCAACCTGCGGATCATGGGAGCGGCGAACGTCTCGCTGCTGCGCGAGGAGACCCTGTTCTCCAGTGCGCGCGACGCAGGTCAGATGGGCACGACATCCTGGGTGGGGCCGGCGATGCTGGCGCCTATCGCTCTCGTGGTCCTCGTCGCCATCATCTGGTTCCTGCATACGGACCTCGGCCTGGCCATGCGCGCCACCGGCGACAACTCCGAGATGATCCGCTCCTTCGGCGTCTCCACCGACGCCCAGAAGATCCTCGGGCTCTCCCTGTCCAACGGTCTGGTGGCGCTCTCCGGCGGGCTCATCGCCCAGTACCAGGGCTTCGCCGACGTCAACATGGGGATCGGCATGATCGTGGCGGGGTTGGCCTCGGTCATCATCGGTCAGGCCATCTTCGGTCGTCTCACGGTGTTCCGAGCCGCCTTCGCGGTCCTCTTCGGAGCGGTTCTCTACCGCGTGGTGATTCAGCTCGCCCTGGAGGTGGGACTGAATCCGAACGACATGAAGCTCATCTCCGCCATCCTGGTGGTCTTGGCCCTGGTATTGCCGCAGGTCAAGTTCTTCAAACATGTACCGGCCCGCTTCAAACCCCGCAACGGGAGAACCGCGCAGACCTCCGACGCCGATACGGCTCCCGGCCACGCGGAGTCTCCGGAATCGGACTCGGCAAGCGTCTTCGCCGCGACGGACAGCGGCACGCCGGGTGGAACATCGGCGAGTGGCGCTTCAGACCGCGACAATGGCTCGAACAGTGGAAAGGATCTGTGATGCTCCGTCTCACCGGTATCAACAAGACCTTCTTCCCCGGCACCGTCAATGAACGCCGTGCATTGGTCGATGTGGATCTGCACCTCGAGGAGCGAGATTTCGTCACCGTCATCGGTTCGAACGGTGCAGGGAAATCGACGCTGCTCAACATCGTCTCCGGGTCCATCCGCTCTGACAGCGGTACGGTGGAGGTCGGCGGGCGCAACGTCACCAAGCTGAGCGATTTCAAGCGCGCCGCCTACATCGGCAGGGTGTTCCAGAATCCTTCGGCGGGAACAGCCCCGCACATGACGATCGAGGAAAACCTCGCCATGGCCCACATGCGCGGTAAGCGCCGGGGGCTGCGCCGTGCCGTCACCAAAGCGCGCCGCGGACAGTTCACGCAGGACCTCGCCACGTTGGAGCAAGGCCTGGAGGATCGCCTGGACGATTGGGTGGGCCTGCTCTCGGGAGGGCAGCGCCAGTCGCTCTCGCTGCTCATGGCCACGTTCACCCACCCGCAGATCCTGTTGCTGGACGAACACACCGCCGCGTTGGACCCGCAGCGCGCCGCCCTCGTCACGAAGCTGACCGCCGAACTCGTCGAACGCCACAACCTCACGACTCTGATGGTCACCCACAACATGGAGCAGGCTCTGGCGATGGGCAATCGGCTCATCATGATGCACCAGGGCCGGATCATCATGGATATCGAGGGCGAGGAGAAGAAGGCCACCCAGGTCAAGGATCTGATGGGCGCATTCGAGAATATCCGCGGCGCCGAGCTGTCCGATCGCACACTGCTCGGATAAACGCGTTCGCTGCTCGGGAGGTTGCAGCGGGCGCCCAATAGCCGCTCTCGTGGAACGGACCCTGGGCCCCGCCGGTCTCGGCTCCGACGGTCTATGATCGAGGGGAGACAAAAGCATCGGAGATCGTCCTCCGAAGCGCACAGTTGCGCTGGTCAGGATCCCGGTAAGCGTACAGACAGGTGTGCGGCATCCGTTCCCGATGCGACGAGCAACACGAGAAGGACCGACATGGACATCGCCGTCATCGGCTCAAACATGGTTGACCTCATTTCCTACATCGATCGCATGCCCGCCCAGGGGGAGACGGTGGCGGCCCCCGATTTCAAGATGGGCTGCGGCGGCAAGGGCGCCAACCAGGCGATTGCCGCCGCCCGCCTCGGTTCCGAGGTGCTCATGCTGACCCGCGTGGGCAACGATATCTTCGCCGCCAACACCGTGGAGAACTTCAAGAAGAACGGCATCGACACCACGTACGTGCTCTCCACGGATGCGACTTCCGGAGTGGCCCCGATCTTTGTGGACAAGGAGTCGAACAATTCGATCATCATCGTTCCGGGCGCGAATCTGCTGCTCACCCCGGACGATATCGCGGCGGCGAGCGCGGACATCGCGCAGTGCAAGCTCATCGTGCTGCAGCTGGAAATCATGCTGGAAACCGTCTACGCGGCCATCGAATTCGGTAAGGAGCATGGCATCCCGGTGCTCCTGAATCCTGCGCCGGCCCACCCGGACCTGGATATCGAGCGCATCAAGGATTGCACCTATTTCATGCCCAACGAAACGGAACTCGCGTTGCTCACGGGCATGCCCGTCGATACTCTCGACGACGTCGAGGCGGCGGCTCAGGTGCTGCTCGATAAGGGAGTGAAGGACGTCGTCGTCACTCTGGGGTCGCGCGGGGCGCTGTGGATGAACGATTCGCGCACCACGCAGATCCCGGCCGTCTCAGTCCAGGCCAAGGACACCACGGGTGCGGGCGATGCCTTCATCGGCTGCTTCAGCCACTATCTGGTGGCAACGGGCGATATCGAACGATCCCTCACGGTGGCCAGCCGCTACGCCGCGGACTCGGTCACCAAGCTGGGCACGCAGACCTCCTACGCGACCCGCGAGGAGTTCGACGACGGCGAGGCGTGAGCCGGCGCGCCACAATCCGTGCGGTACCGGTGGGCCGAACGGTTGTGGCGCCCGAGTTCACTCGGCACGGTCGGGTTCTTTCTCGCGAAGCGCCTCCTGCTGGGCGATGCTCTCCAGGCGAGCTTCCTCCGCTTCGCCGAAGGCTTCATGCACTTCTTGGAGTATGCCCTCCATCGCGAGGCGTGCTGCCTTGGCATCTCCTTGGAACACGGCCTGAGCCACCGCTTCGTGGCCGGCGAGCGCCTCCGGCTTCGGCTGTGCCGGCATCAGGCCGAGTTCGGTGCGGCCTTGAAGCACCACGGCCACCACGTCTGAGAGCGCCGCGAAGAGCTCGTTGCCGCATGAACGTAAAAGCAAACTGTGGAACTCGATGTCATAGGCGAGGAACTCGGTGAGCTGTCCCGCCTCACCCGTGCGTCGCATTTCAGAGGCGAGTGGCAGCAGTTGGGCGCGGGTGTGGATGGACGCGAATCGCGCGGCGCTTTCCGCCGCCGCCGGCTCAACGGCGAGCCGGAGTTGGGTTAGCGTGTGGACCTGGGCTTCCCGTCCCTTGGAGTGGAGGCGCCAGTCGATGAGTTGCGCATCGAGCACGTTCCAGTGATCCATTCCCTGCGCGATGAGACCTAGCCTGCGGCGGGTGCGAAGGAGCCCCATGGATTCGAGCTGGCGGGAGGCTTCACGCGCCACCGTGCGCGACACGTTGAAACGGGACTGGATCTCCTCGAGAGTTCGAGAGGCGCCGGCTTCCCACTCCCCGTCGATGATTTCGATGCCCAGCTTGCGGGAGATGTTGTGATGGAGCAGCTTGCTCGCGTCGTTCCCCATGTCTTCTGGTTCCTCGATTCATGTTTCGGATGATGTTCCCGTAAGCGTACCTGTTGGGGATCTAAGTCACACAATTCAAATAATAAATACTCTTAATAGGTAGACAAAGATTATTAATATAGATTAGGATAATCTCAATAGCCGTAACGGAGCGGCTGAGTGAAAGGTCGAAGATGACTACTACGCAAAGCAGACGAGAAGCAACACGATCCGATGCCCATTGTCCGAGCTCGGTCGAAGGATGATGGTATGAGTCGGTTGGAAACACGGGAGCCCTCTGTGGCAGTCAGCCCTATCGGAGTCGTGGGAACCGGAGTCATGGGGGCGAGCCTTGCCCGTAACCTGGCACGGAACCTCAACAAACCAATCGCCGTTTTCGACCTGGATCGGGTGAAGGTCGATGCCCTGGTCAGCCGCCATCCGGAGGCGAGCCTTGTGGGATTCTCGGATCTCGGCGCGTTCGTCGCCGCCCTCGAGCATCCCCGCGTGGTCCTTCTCATGGTGCCCGCGGGCAATCCGGTCGATTCGTCGCTGTCCGCGCTCTGCCCGCTTCTGGGGCCTGGCGGCATCGTGATCGACGGTGGGAACACGCACTTCACTGATACGGAGCGGCGTGTGGCTTATGCGGCTGAATACGGCGTCAAGTTCATTGGTATGGGTGTTTCCGGTGGCGAGCAAGGAGCGCTGTGGGGACCGTCGCTGATGCCCGGGGGTGACCCGAGCGTGTGGGAGGCTATCAGCCCCCTACTGGAACCGATCGCGGCCAGGGCCGATGATGGTCGGCCCTGCGTGGCGCTTGTCGGATCGGGCTCGTCCGGGCATTTCACCAAGATGGTGCACAACGGAATCGAGTATGCGGACATCCAGCTGATCTCCGAGGCCTACATGTTGCTGCGTGCCAAAGGGTTCTCCGCCACCGAGGTGGCCGCAGAATTCGAGTCCTGGAATCAGGGGCGGGAACGTTCCTATCTCCTCGAGTCCGCGGTGGAGGTTCTCTCGACCGAGGATCCGGAGCACCATGGTGCCCTCGTGGACAACATTCTCGATCACGCCAAGGGGAAGGGGACCGGCGCCTGGACCGTTATGGCAGCCGCGGACCACGGAATCTCCGTCAACGTGATTGCCGCATCTTTCTTCGCCCGTTCGGCCTCCTCCGCCGTCGCCGAAAGGGATGCGTGGGTCGAGGGTGGAGCTGCGGTCTCCGGCCACGTAGACGTCGAAGCTGCCGCCGTACGTGATGCCTATTTCGCGGCGCGCCTCATCGCCTATCAGCAGGGGATGTCGCTGCTCGCGACGGCCTCAGTAGAAAGGAATTGGGGTATTCGCCTCTCCGAGGTGAGCAGGATCTGGCGCGCGGGCTGCATCATTCGCGCCGGATTTCTCGATGACATCTCGGCCGTATATCGCGCCGATCCGGAGTGCGCCTCTTTCACAGCCGTTGAACCGTTCAGGTCGCAGATGCTCACGCGCGTGCAGTCGCTCCGTCGGGTTGTGGCAGCCGCGAGTCTTGGTGCCGTTCCGGTCCCGGCGCTGGCGGCTGCACTCAATCATCAGACGATGCTGATGACGCCGCGTCTTTCCACGTCCCTCGTTCAGCTTCTGCGTGACTACTTCGGGTCGCATACCTTCGAGCGGAACGATGCGTCCGGAAGTTTCCACATCGTGTGGGAGGGTGACCGCCACCAGGTGCGAATGTAGCCGTTCGATGCAGGCTCGTGGCCGAGTCTGCATCGCGGTGCGGTAGCACGGGTGCCGAGTGTGTCCCACCCTCCCGGCCGGACGATGGTCCTATGCCGGATTGGGAATGTGCATACGTCACACTTTTAGAAGGTATTAAGACTCTTAATACCTATGCAAAGATTACTAAACGAGTTTAGGATAATTTCAATAGTCGTGAAGGCGCGACGAAACGAAAGGTCGAAGATGACTACTACGCATTTGATCGTGATGGGAGTATCCGGCTGTGGCAAATCCACGATCGCCCAGAAAATAGCCGAGCGCCTCGGATGGCCGCTTGCCGAGGGCGATGACTTCCACCCCGAAGCAAATATCGCCAAGATGAGCGCAGGGACCCCTTTGACGGACGATGACAGATGGCCGTGGTTGGACCTGATCGTGGATTGGACGAGGGAACAGGCCGAAGCGGGTCAATCCACAGTGGTGACGTGTTCGGCTCTTCGCCGTTGCTACCGCGATCGTCTCGCAACGGCCCCCGGAAAGACGTATTTCGTCCACCTCGCGGGTGACCGCGAGGTACTCTTCTCACGGATGAGTGCCCGCACGGACCACTTCATGCCCGCCACGCTCCTCGATTCGCAATTCGCAACCCTTGAGGAACTCGAAAAGGACGAGCGCGGCTTCGTCGTCGACATCGATGCCGATATCGACACCATCGTCAATACGGCAATCATCCAGCTCGAACAACTCGGGCTCATCGAACTGCCACTCAACAACTGATCACCGAGCACATCACCTGTCAACATTTAGCTAGGAGAACTCATGACGGGACAACTAGTCCTTGCCGCACTCGCCGGCATTGCGACGATCGTCATCCTGATCGTCTGGGTCAAGGTGCATCCGTTCCTTGCCCTGATGGCCGGATCCGGCGTCATGGCGATTGCGGCCGGCGTGAACTACGTCGACCTCTTCACCAGTTTCACAGCCGGTGTCGGCTCAACCATTTCTGGCACCGGCCTTCTGATCGTCCTCGGGTCGATCATCGGCACACTATTGGTGGCATCCGGAGGAGCAGACGCCATCGTTGATACTATCCTCGACAAGACCCCCGTCAAGCGACTGCCCTGGGCGATGGCGCTCATAGCTTTCGTCATCGGAATTCCGCTCTTCTTCGAGGTCGGCGTCGTTATCCTCATTCCCGTCGTGATGTTCGCGGCGCGCCGAGCGAAGCAGCCGGCCATCCTCTTGGGCATCCCGGCTCTGGCCGGACTATCGGTCCTGCACGCCCTCGTGCCTCCCCATCCCGGCCCCCTCATCGCCATCGACAGCCTCGGTGCCAACCTCGGCATGACGCTAGGTTTCGGCCTCATCATTGCGATTCCTACCGTGATCCTGTCCGGCCCGCTCCTGGCCAAGCCGATGGCCAGGTGGGTTCCCGTCCCGGCGAACGAAGACTTCCTGGGAGCCCAGGGGGCTCAGGAAGGCAGCAAGCGCCCCGGATTCGGCGTTTCCATCTTCGTCATCCTGCTGCCCGTCCTCCTCATGCTCGCCCGTACCATCATCGAGGTGAGCGGCATGGATGAGTCCGGTATCGGCAAGGCGATCGTCTTCATCGGTACGCCCCTCATCGCCCTGTCCATCACCACCGTCGTCGCGATGTTCGCCTTCGGATACACGCTGGGCAAGTCCCGTGACGAGGTCAACCGGCTGGTCGGCTCCGCATTCGGTCCGATTGCGGGCATCCTCCTCATCGTGGCCGCAGGTGGTGGTTTCAAGCAGACGCTCGTCGACTCGGGCATCGCAGACGTCATCGCCAGCACCCTGGTCTCGTGGAACCTTCCGATCCTACTGGCTGGCTGGTTGGTTGCGGTGTTCATTCGTCTGGCCACCGGTTCGGCCACGGTTGCGACCATCACCGCCGGCGGAATCATGGCGCCTCTCGCGGCCGGGCTGCCAGCGACGGAAACGGCACTGCTGGTACTTGCCATCGGCTCCGGTTCGGTGTTCTTCAGCCATGTCAACGATGCCGGCTTCTGGATGGTCAAGGAGTACTTCGGCATGACCGTGGGCCAGACCATCAAGACTTGGTCGCTCATGGAGACCGCGGTCTCCGTGTTCGGCTTGATCTTCGTCATGCTGGTCGATCTCGTGATCTAGCTCTGGCAGGGATGCCGCCGATCGGTGAGCCCAACCGGTCGCATCGATCGGCGGCATCCCTCCCGCTCACCACTCGCAGATACATCGAGAACCAGGAACAACATGGTCAGGCAACTTCACCCCACGGTTGCGAAAGTAACCGAACGCATTCGAGAGCGCAGCAGCGCCAGTCGAGCTGCCTATCTGCGCCGCATTCGAGAGGATGCCAGCAGAGTCAATTCGAGGGAACGGCTCAGTTGCGCCAATCTGGCGCATGCCTTCGCGGCCAACACCGAGGAGGAACGAGCTGAGGTCATCGTCGACCGCCGCCCGAACATCGGTATCGTCACCGCCTACAACGACATCCTCTCGGCTCACCGCCCCTACGAACACTACCCGGAACTCATTCGTGACGAGGCCCGGAGGAACAGGGCCCACGCGCAGGTCGCCGGCGGTACTCCGGCGATGTGCGATGGCGTCACCCAGGGCACCCCGGGCATGGAAATGTCCCTCTTCAGCCGTGATGTGATCGCCATGAGCACGGCGGTCGCCCTCTCGCACGATGTCTACGACTCCGCTCTGCTGCTCGGCATCTGCGACAAGATCGTGCCCGGCTTGTTGATCGGTGCTCTCTCGGCGGGGCATGTTCCCTGCGTATTCGTTCCAGCCGGGCCGATGGGCAGCGGCATCCCGAACCCGGTCAAAGCCAAGGTTCGTGAGGCGTACGTGCGCGGGGACGCCAGTCGCGAGGAACTTCTCGAGGTGGAGCAGCAGGCCTACCACAGCGCCGGTACCTGTACCTTCTACGGAACCGCTAACTCCAACCAGGTTCTCGTCGAGGCGATGGGGCTGCACGTGCCCGGTGCCGCCTTCGTAGCCCCCTACGGGCCGTTGCGAGAGGAGCTGACTCGCGCCGCCGTACGCTCCGCGCTGGACATCCGCAACGGCGGAGATCGTTTCACCCCGATCGGTGAACTGGTGGACGAGTGTGCCATCGTCAATGCCATGGTCACGCTTGTCGCGACGGGGGGTTCCACCAACCATCTGATCCATTGGGTGGCCGTCGCGCGCGCCGCAGGCATCATTTTCGACTGGAGCGACATCGGCGAGCTCTCTGGAGCCGTCCCGCTGCTGGCGCGCATCTATCCCAACGGCCCCGGCGACATCAACGATTTCGAGCGTGCCGGCGGCACCGGATTCATCCTGCGCGAGCTGCTCGAACTCGGCATGCTGCATCCCGACGTGTCGACCATCAGGGAAGGAGGAATCGCCGAGCATATCGGACGGCCCTTCCTCGACGACGGCGAACTGGCCTTCCGCGAGCCCGATGCGCAGAGTCCGGATCCACTTACTGTGAGAACAGGTGAGGATCCCTTCGAACCGACGGGAGGGCTGGCCCTGCTCACCGGTAATCTCGGCCGTTCGGTCATCAAGATCTCAGCCGTTGCCGAGGAGAATCGGGTGATCACCGCGCCCGCCTTCGTCACGGACCGGCAGGAGGACGTCGTCGAGGCCTTCCAGAAGGGAGAACTGAACCGCGACGTCGTCGTCGTTGTTCGATTCCAGGGCCCGCGTGCCAATGGAATGCCGGAACTGCATCGGTTGACGGCCGTACTCGGCTCCCTGCAGAGCCAGGGTCATCGCGTCGCGCTGGTGACGGACGGTCGCATGTCCGGTGCCTCCGGACGCATTCCCGCGGCCATCCATCTCGTTCCGGAGGCCGCGGCCGGTGGGCCATGTGCCCGCCTGCGCACCGGCGACATCGTGACGCTCGACGCCACCCGCGGCACTCTGAGTGTGGATCTCACCGCGGAGGAACTGGATGGGCGCGACGATGCCCGGCACCCGGTCGAGGTTCCCCTGGGACTGGGGCGGGATCAGTTCGCGGGAATGCGCAGCAACGTGTTGGGCGCGGAGCAGGGTGCATGCTCCTGGTTGCCCTTCACCGATTGACCGGACCACCAGAACTGGCCGGAACAAGCCGGGTACCGGGAACTCACCCCGAGGCCCGGAGTACTCACATTGGTTCCCGATCCGGCGGGGCCGGCTCCGGGCTCGCCATACATTGAGCCGATGACATCATGACTTCAGGAAAGACAGGTTTACTCATGACCGAAACAGATTACCCATGGATTGGCCGCGGCCCGATCATCCCCGTGATCGTCATCGACGATGCGGCCGACGCCATCCCCCTGGCACGTGCGCTGGTTGCCGGCGGGCTCTCGGCGCTGGAAGTGACGTTGCGAACGCCGGCGGGGTTGGCCGCGATCGAGGCAATCGCGAACGAGGTTCCCGAGGCCGCCATCGGGGCCGGAACGCTCAAGGTTCCCGCTGACGCCCGGAGTGTGAAGGATGCAGGCGGCACTTTCGCCGTCACGCCCGGTTACACCCAGGCGATGGGAGCGGCGTGCTCGGAGGCGGAGCTCCCGTTGCTCCCGGGAGTAGCGACCGCATCCGAACTGATGCTTGCCTACGGCGATGGATACCGCTTCATGAAGTTCTTTCCGGCGGTGGCGGCCGGTGGCGTTCCGGTGCTACAGGCCCTCGGAGGGCCCTTCCCCGAGGTTTCCTTCTGCCCGACGGGTGGAATCAAGCCGGATACGGCCTCCGATTTCCTCGCACTCGCCAACGTTCCGGTGTGCGGCGGTACGTGGCTGACCCCGAAGAATCTCGTAGCGGCGAAGGATTGGGCCGCAATCACCGAGCTTGCGCGAGAGTGCCAAGCACTCGCGGGCTGAGCATCGAGCGCCAGGGCGGCCCACCTCACCTGAGGTGGGCCGGGCAGTGAAGCCGGACGAGGAGCCGGGGCGGTTTCCGACTCGCCCCGGCTCCTTCGCATGCTCTGTTCCGGAACCGGATCCGAACGGCGGAGGTGCCCACCTTGCGGGACACTACGGGCGCAGGACCTATTTCGGTGGCACGGCACGCGCCGACCGTGGGAGAATCTACCTATGACTTACACCCTCGTACTGCTCCGCCACGGCGAGAGCGAATGGAATGCGAAGAACCTCTTCACCGGCTGGGTCGATGTACCGCTGTCGGAGAAGGGCCGTGCGGAGGCCACGCACGGTGGCGAACTGCTCAAGGAGGCCGGCGTGCTTCCCGAGAAGCTGTACACGTCGTTGCTGCGCCGCGCCATCATGACGGCGAATCTCTCCCTCGATGCCGCCGACCGCCACTGGATCCCGGTCGAGCGCAACTGGCGGCTGAACGAGCGCCACTACGGTGCGCTTCAGGGCCTGGACAAGAAGGCCACCCGCGACAAGTACGGCGACGAGCAGTTCATGCTGTGGCGTCGTTCCTACGACACTCCGCCCCCGGAGATCGATCCGGACAACGAGTTCGCCCAGGACGGCGATCCCCGTTACGAGGGTGAGCCGATCCCTCACACCGAGTGCCTCAAGGACGTCCTGGAGCGCTTGCTTCCCTACTGGAACGACGTCATCGTCCCGGATCTGAAGACCGGAAAGACGATCATGATCGCCGCGCACGGCAATTCGCTGCGTGCGATCGTCAAGCATCTCGACGACATCTCGGATGACGACATCGCGGGCGTCAACATTCCCACGGGGATCCCGCTCGTCTACGAGCTGGACGAGGAGACCCTCAAGCCCGTCAAGAAGGGCGGCACCTACCTGGATCCTGAAGCCGAGGCGAAGATCGCCGCGGTGGCCAACCAGGGCAAGTGAGCTGCCTCCTAGGGCTGCGATGATCTGACCGCTGAGGCAGGGGCGCACGCACGCGAGTGTGTGCGCCCCTGCTCGTATCATGGAGGCATGAGCCAGGCACGCCGTATCATCCTCGATTGCGATCCCGGGCACGACGACGCCGTCGCCATCCTGTTGGCACTCGGTTCCCGCGCCGTCGAACTCCTGGGAATCACCACGGTCGGTGGCAATCAGACGCTGGAGAAGGTCACATACAACGCCCAACGCGTTCTCGCGCTCGTGGGCCGGGAGGACATCCCGGTGCATCCGGGCTCGCCCCGCCCGCTCGTGCATCAGGTGGAGGTCGCTCCCGAGATCCACGGTGAAAGCGGCCTCGACGGCGTATCGCTGCCGGAACCGACCGTCCCGCCACGCCAGGAGCGGGCCGCGAACTTCATCGTCGCTCAGTTGATGGAACTTCCCGAGAAGTCCGTCACCCTCGTGGCGACGGGTCCTCTCACGAATATCGCGCTCGCGGCCCGCCTCGAGCCGCGCATCGTCGAGCGAGTCGAGAGCGTGATCCTCATGGGCGGCGGCTACCACGAGGGAAACTGGACGCCAATGGCGGAGTTCAACATCTGGGTGGACCCGGAGGCAGCGCGTATCGTCTTCGAGGAACCCTGGGATGTGACGATGGTGGGCCTGGATCTCACCCATCAAGCCCTGGTGACCCCGGAGTTCGAGGCCGTCGTGGCCGAGCAGGATACGAAGATCGGCGGGTTCTTCCTGGAGTTGATGGCATTCTTCCGCAGCACACACCAGGACTTCTTCGGTTTCGAGAATCCGCCCCTGCACGATCCGTGTGCGCTGGCCCTCGTGATCGACCCGGACGTCATGACAGTGCGGGCGGCGCCTGTGCGCATCGAGACCCGCGGTGAGTTCACCATGGGGATGACGGTTGCCGATTTCCGCGCGCCCGCGCCACCCGATTGCCGCACCCGAGTGGCCACGCATCTGAATCAGGAGCGTTTCTGGCAGATGCTGGCGGATTCGCTCAGGAGATTGGGCGAGCAGTCGGCCGTCTCGCGCTGAGGTTGGCCGCGTACGCCGTCGAACTTGAGGGTTAGCATCCGAAGTTGCCGTTCTAACGGTCAACCTCGGATGCTAACCCTCAATCTCGGCGAATCGTGTGGCTGGCGAATCGTGTCACTGGCGAACCAGCGAACGGATTCGCCGGCCACAGTCATCCCAGCATCTCCTCCTCGGTGCCGGGCAGCCCGCTGTGATCTTGGGTGAAACCGGTGACGAGGAACGTCATGCGCCGTGCCACGGACACGGCGTGATCGCCGTAGCGCTCGAGGAAGCGGCCGAGCAGTACCACGTCGACGACCTCCTGGCGCGAGAGCTGGTTGGACTCGTCGAGGACCAGGTCGAAGGACTGGCGGTGGTAGGTGTCGAGGATCTCGTCGTCGTCCTCGATCTCTTTCGCGATCGCCAGGTCCTGCGTCTCGACGAGCTCGGACACCTTCTTGCCGACTGCGGCAGCGGCGTCGGCCATATTCGTGAGCAGGTCGTAGGCGGGGCCGTCGGTCGCCGTCTGGGGGAAGCGTCCACGTGCGATGTAGGCGACGTGGCGGGCGAGATCGCCCATGCGCTCCAACGTGGCAGCCAGCCGCATGGCCGAGACGACGGTGCGCAGATCGCCGGCCACCGGCGCCTGACGGGCGAGGAGCGAGATCCCCATATCGTCGACATTGCGCTCGAGGAAATCGATGTGGCGGTCGGCATCGATAACGGATTCCGCCAGCGCGAGATTGGCGTCCTTGAGGGAGGCGGCGGCCCTCTTCATGGCATTGGCGGCCTCGCGGGCCTGCAGCTTGAGCGTGTCCTCCAGAAGGGACATTTCTTTGCGGAATTCGTGACGCATCCTGCTCCTTGATTCCCGATACGGTTGCTCGCAACCAACCTGCGAGGCAAGAGGAAATTCGGCACCGACATGCCGAGACGTCACCACCGTAACCCGTGGAAGTGAACGTGCCCCGGGTCTTTGGTGAACAACAGGCAAAGTCTGGCAGCTGGGTGCGGGCTTTCCGGCGGGCGCGTCGTAAGCTGGAGACATGCCAGCTGGGATGCAATTCTTGACGGGGGTGTTTCTAGGTCTCTTCGTGGGCGTGTGGAGCACCGTCGCGTTCTTCATGTCCGAGCGTGCACGACGTCGTGAAGTGGTCCGGCACGTTTCCACCGAGGACCAGGTGGCGGCCAGCCCCGTCCTCGATGCGCTGCCGCAGTCCCACATCATCGTCGACCGCGAGGGGCTGGTGCTTCGCGCGTCGACTCGCGCCTACTCGTACGGGATCGTCTACGAGGACGAAATCGTGCGCAGTGAGTTCTCTCGCGTGGTCGAAGCCACCCGCGCCGACGGGCTCATCCATGTCGAGGAGGTGCGGATGAGCCGGTCCATGCTCGAAGAGCGGATGGAATCCAGGCTCCTGGTGCGTTCCGCTCCCATGAGCGGGGGCAGGGTCCTGGTGCTGTTCGAGGACAACACCGCCCGCCTGCGGTTGGAGGAGACCCGCCGCGATTTCACCGCCAACGTCTCCCATGAGTTGAAGACCCCGGTCGGGGCGATCTCGCTGCTCGCCGAGACACTTTCCGAGAGCGCCCACGATGCCGAGGCTGTCAAGCATTTTTCCGGGCAGCTCGCCAAGGAGTCCAGCCGCTTGGGGCAATTGGTACAGGAGATCATCGAGCTCTCCCGCCTGCAGGAAGGCGACGCCTTCTCCACCTCCGACCTCGTCACGATTGACGACGTCGTCGCCGAAGCGGTCGATCGTACGCGCATCACCGCCGCAGATAGGGATGTCACCCTCGTGGCGGGAGGAGTGAAAGGCCTGGTGGTCTACGGCGATAGGACCATGCTCACCACCGCCGTGCGCAACCTGCTCGACAACGCCGTGCGCTACTCGCGGCCCTACGGGCGAGTCTCGATCGGCGTCTCCACTCACGATGGCCTCGTCTCCATCGCCGTCGTGGACCAGGGGGAGGGCATCGCCCCCGAACTGCGCGAACGTGTCTTCGAGCGTTTCTACCGTGGGGACAAGGCGCGCTCGCGGGAAACCGGTGGCTCCGGGCTCGGGCTCTCGATCGTCAAACACGTCATCGCGGACCACGGTGGCCGGGTGAACCTGTGGAGCGAACCCGGCAAGGGATCGACCTTCACCATCCTGTTGCCTGAGGCCCACGTGCCGACGGGGAACTCGGAGGCCGGGGGTCCCGGAAACGTCAAGAAGCAGGGTGGGCCGGTCATCACGACTGGCGCATCGCCGTCGTCGGCTCTGGGAACCGGGGCCAACAACCAACCCAAGACCGACTAGGGGATACACATGCCGCAGATTCTGGTGGTGGACGACGAACCCGTCTTCCGCGATACTCTCGCTTTCAATCTTCGCCGCGATGGCTATGAGGTTGTGACCGCGGGCGACGGCGTGGCCGCTGTCGAGGCGTTCGAATCGGCCTCCCCCGATCTCATCCTGTTGGACCTGATGCTTCCAGGTATCTCGGGTATCGAGGTCTGCAAGCGGGTTCGTGAGAGCTCGAGCGTCCCGATCATCATGGTGACGGCGAAGGACGATGAGATAGACAAGGTGGTGGGATTGGAGGTCGGTGCGGACGATTACCTCACCAAGCCGTATTCCTACCGCGAGTTGCTCGCCCGGATCCGCGCGGTGCTGCGGCGTTCCATCCCGGAGGCTCCTCCCACGGAACCCAGCGAGGTACTGCGAGTGGGGCGCATCGAGATGGACACCGAGGCCCACGAGGTGCGCGTGAACGGGAGGGAGATTCAGATGCCGCTGCGGGAGTTCGAGCTGCTGGAACTCTTCCTGAACAACCCGGACCGAGTGCTGACCCGGAACCAGATTCTCGATCGCATCTGGGGCCTGAACTACATCGGGGATACGAAGACGCTCGACGTGCACGTCAAGCGCATCCGCTCCAAGATCGAGGAGGACCCCTCCCATCCCAAGGCTCTCATCACCGTGCGCGGCCTGGGATACAAGCTGGTCTCGTGAGCCACGCGATTGGTCCGATGGGGTTCGCGAGGTCGACTGCGAATCCGGGTGGCGCCCTCCCTCGCTGCAGGTCATCCGCCGGCTTTCCCGCTGATCGGATGTTTGCGCAGCTCCGGCTAGTTGTTTCTGCTGACGGCACTCGAGCAAAAGTCTGAGCTTATACCGGTCGTGTTAGAATGTCTATTTAGAACACCCAATCGCGACGAAGGGGCCTAGTCAGAATGGCTTTCACAATCGGCGAGACTGTCGTCTACCCTCATCATGGAGCTGCCTATATCGAGGATATCTCCACAAAGAAGATCCGTGGTGAGGAAAGACTGTACTTGACTCTTCGGGTCATGCAGGGCGATCTCGTTATTCAGGTTCCTGCCGATAAGGTCGAAGATGTCGGGGTGCGCGATGTTTCCAATGACAAGCAGCTTGAGAACGTCTTCAACGTCCTGCGCGCCGAGCATATCGAGGAGCCGGCCAACTGGTCGCGTCGTTTCAAGGCCAACAGCGAGAAGCTGACCTCCGGCGACGTCATCAAGGTTGCCGAGGTTGTGCGTGATCTGACCCGTCGAGTCTCCGATCGGCACCTGTCCGCGGGCGAGAAGCGTATGCTCTCGCAGGCGCGTCAGATCCTCGGATCCGAGGTCGCACTTGCTCGTGAGGTCGATGAGAAGGAAGCTCTCGACCTCCTCGATGAGATCCTCGCCGAGGCCATCGGTATCACCGCCTCAGAGGCGGAGACGGCGCCCGAGGCACCCGAAGAGGCCGAGGAGAACGCCGCCAAGGTGGAGTGAGAATCGCAGAGCGAGTGATCTTCGTTCGTGCGGTCGCGTTCGAATAGCACGTTCGGTGATTGTCGCATAGTCTGAACGCCATGAGCGTTGTAGCTGTCATCGCGGGTGCCGGAAACGGCACCCGCCTTGGTTCTCAGGGGGCCAAGGCCCTCGTCTCGCTGGGCGGAGAACCCCTGTTGGTCCACGCGGTGCGATCGATGGTCGAATCCGGAGTCATCGACGAGTGCGTCGTGACGGCTCCAATCGGCCATATCGCGTCCTTCCAGCAGGCTCTGGAACGGGCAGGCTTGAACGCGAAGGTGGTCGCCGGCGGAAGCACCAGGCAGGCCTCGGTGGCGGCCGGGCTCGACGCGGCGGGCGACGCCGATTACGTATTGATCCACGATGCCGCACGGGCACTGACGCCGCACGCCCAGATTCGGGCCGTGGTGCAGGCGTTGCGGGCGGGGCACCCCGCCGTGGTCCCCGCGCTGCCGGTGGTGGATACCGTCAAGAGGGTGGGGCCCCTTGCCGAGGATGGGACGGAACCCGTGCTGGAGACGTTGGAACGGGGAGTCCTGCGCGGGATGCAGACACCGCAAGGTTTCTTCATGGAGATGATTCGCGATGTTCACCGCCGCTTCGCGGCGGCCGCGGAGAACGAAGAGGGATCAGCCCCCGATGACGCTTTCCTCGCGGAAGCCGCGGGCGAGCCGGTTGTGCTGGTCCCCGGCAGCGAACGCGCCATGAAGATCACCCGGTCGCTCGATCTGAAGATCGCGGAGTTGCTGCTCCAGGACCCAGAGGCGGGGCTGTGATGGATATTCGCGTCGGCACCGGTGTAGACGTCCACGCCTACAGTTCCGATCCGCAACGGATGCTCCATCTGGCCTGCCTGGAATGGCCGGGCGAAAGGGCTCTGGAAGGTCACTCCGACGCTGACGTCGCAGCCCACGCCGCATGCGACGCGGTCCTCATCGCCGCCGGCGCCGGTGATCTGGGCACCGTCTTCGGGACGAACCGACCGGAATGGTCGGGTGCTTCCGGTAGTGAGCTGCTGGCGGAGGCGGTGCGCCTGGTGCGGGAAGCGGGCTGGGCGATATCGAACGTCTCGATCCAGATCGTCAGCCAGTGCCCGCGTTTCCTACCTCGCAAGGCGGAAGCGGAGCATGCTATGACGGCGGTGGTTGGTGCACCGGTCTCCGTGAGTGCCACCACCACGGACCGCCTCGGGTTCACCGGCAGGGAAGAGGGCATGGCCGCAATCGCCACGGCGCTGGTGACGCGCTCGCTGTAGTTCCTTGGCCGGTTGCGAGCAGGGACGCGCCCTGTCATGCTCGCGACGTTTGGGCGCGGATCCCTTTCCTTCATGGGCATACCAGCGATGGCTGCGCCGTATATGGCACAGCGTCCGCTCACACGCCCATCAAGGATGGACGCCTGGAATCAAGTCCCGATGAGGAGCGTGCGTTTTCCCGGTGCCGTGGACGCGACACGCGCGGAGGCGATTCGACTCGCGGGGCGGCCGCTTTCACGATCCACGGCATACCAGCGAAGACGAAACGGCCTAGGACGAATGTCCTTACGCAAGCCGAGACCCCTAGATGTAGTGTTACATCGTTGTAATTCGCACTAGATGTAGTGTTTGAGGGGCGCCGAGCCTGGTTACCGGCCCGCAGGGCAAGGAGGAGAATCCGTGGCAGTCATGGGAACGAAACAGATGGATGGCCCTGAAGCATCGCTGGAAACCCTGATGGTGGGCAAGCGCGACGGCCGGTGCGTGGAGTTCGATCGCCAGCGGATCACCGACGCCGTGGCCAAGGCGTTCGAGGCGGTCCACGGAGATGTGCTCCAGGCAGAGACCGCACCGGCACACAGCGAGATCGACGAGCTGACGAGCCGCATAGAGTCTGAGCTCGTTTCCCGCTACACCGGATTGGTGCAGATCTACGAAATCCAGTCGGTGGTCGAACACGTGCTGCTGGAGTCGGGCGAGCACGAAGTGGCCAAGGCGTACATCGACTACCGGGTCCACCGCGACCTGGAACGTTCCAAGGCCACCGATATCAACCATACGGTCGGGCGTCTGATCAGCAAGGACTCGGCGGTCGTCAACGAGAACGCGAACAAGGACGCCGACGTCTTCAACACCCAGCGCGACCTCACGGCGGGGGCCGCCGCCAAGGCGATCGGCCTGCGCATGCTTCCACCGCATGTCGCAAACGCTCATCAAAAGGGCGATATCCACTACCATGACCTGGACTACCACCCCTACACGCCCATGACGAACTGTTGCCTGGTCGATTTCGAGGCCATGCTGGGGCAGGGTTACCAGATCGGGAACGCACAGGTGGATTCCCCGCGCTCCATCCAGACGGCCACCGCTCAGATCGCTCAGATCATCGCCAATGTGTCCTCGAGCCAATACGGCGGGGTGACGGTCAACCGGATCGACGAACTGCTGGCCCCCTACGCCGAACTGAACCTCGCCAAGCATATGGAGGACGCCGGCACCTGGCTGCCGGACGAGTCCACCCATCGCGACTACGCCGAGGCCAAGACCCGTAAAGACATCTACGATGCGATGCAGTCCTTGGAATACGAGATCAACACCCTCTTCACCTCGAACGGGCAGACGCCGTTCACCTCTGTGGGCTTCGGGCTGGGCGAGGGCTGGATCGAGCGCGAGATCCAGCGCGCGATCCTCAACATCCGCATAACCGGCCTGGGCAAGGAACACCGCACGGCGATCTTCCCGAAGCTCATCTTCACCCTCAAGCGCGGCCTCAACCTGGCGCTCGGCGATCCGAACTACGACATCAAGCAACTGGCCGTCGAATGCTCCACCAAGCGCATGTACCCCGATGTCCTCTCCTACGACAAGATCGTGGAGCTGACCGGGAGCTTCAAGGCGCCGATGGGGTGCCGCTCCTTCCTGCAGGGATGGAAAGACGCGGAGGGCAACGAGGTGAACGAGGGGCGTATGAACCTCGGGGTCGTCACCCTCAACCTTCCCCGCATCGCCATGGAGGCCCGGGGCGATAAGGATGCGTTCTGGCGCATCCTGGACGAACGCCTCTCCATCCTGGGCGATGCGCTCGTCTACAAGGTGGAGCGCTGCAAGCAGGCCACGCCCGCCAACGCCCCGATCCTGTACCAGCATGGTGCGTTCGGGCATCGACTGAATCGCGACGACGACGTCGACCAGTTGTTCCGGGATGGGCGCGCCACCGTGTCCCTCGGCTATATCGGCCTGTACGAGGTGGCGTCCGCCTTCTACGGTGGACAGTGGGAAGGCGATGCGGAAGCCAAGGAGTTCACCCTCGAGGTGCTGAGGGCGCTGTTCTCGCGTACTCGCGAATGGAAGGCCCGGTACGGCTACCATTTCAGCGTCTATTCGACGCCGAGCGAGTCCCTGACCGATCGCTTCTGCCGAATGGATCGCGAGAAGTTCGGAGTGGTCGAGGACATCACGGATAAGGAGTATTACACCAACTCCTTCCACTACGACGTCCGCAAGGATCCCACCCCATTCGAGAAGATCGACTTCGAGAAGGACTACCCCGTTTTCACCAGTGGCGGCTTCATCCACTACTGCGAGTACCCGGTGCTGCAGCAGAATCCGAAGGCTCTGGAAGCAGTGTGGGACTACGCCTACGACAGGGTGGGGTACCTGGGGACGAACACTCCTATCGACCACTGCTACGAGTGCGGCTACTCCGGTGATTTCACCCCCACAGAGCGCGGTTTCATGTGCCCCGATTGCTCCAATACGAACCCGGAGACCTGTGACGTGGTCAAGCGCACCTGTGGCTACCTCGGCAATCCGCAGCAGCGCCCGATGGTGCACGGCCGCCATGTCGAGATCTCCTCGCGGGTCAAGCACATGGAAGGGGCCGTCAGGACGGAACGGGATTCGGCTGGATCGGATCGTAGTTCGGCGTATTCCGCCGGTCGGGCGGGAGGTCCGATGGGATCGAGGCGCGAATAATGGCTCGCACTCCTGATCCGGGCACGTGGCGCTCGGAGAAGGTCAGCCAAGGGCGCGTCGCGGACTACAAACCGTTCTCCATGGTGGACGGGGAGGGGGTGCGCTGCTCTCTCTACGTGTCGGGTTGTCTGTTCGCCTGCGAGGGGTGTTTCAACGAGGCAGCGTGGAGTTTCCGGTACGGGAGACCGTACGACGACGACTTGGAGGACCGTATCCTCGCCGACCTCGCCCAGCCCTATGTCCAGGGATTGTCGCTGCTGGGTGGGGAGCCGTTCCTCAACACCGGGACATGTCTCAGGTTGGTGCACCGCATGCGAGCCGAGTTCGGGCGTACGAAGGACGTGTGGTGCTGGACGGGCTATCGGTTTGAAGAGCTGCGAGACGATTCCGCGGACAAGCTGGCGCTCTTGGACGAGATCGATGTGCTCATCGACGGCCGGTTCGAGATCGGCCAGAAGGATTTCTCGCTTCGGTTCCGGGGGAGTCGCAACCAGCGCATTCTCGACGTTCCGCGTTCGTTGGGCGAGGGCCGAGCGGTGGAGTGGGGTTGCCTCGTCGGTTGAGGCCATTGGCTGGCGTGCCCGCGGCCCCGGCTCAATGACCTCCCGTCACCCAGACGGGAGGCGGACGAGCTCTGCTCACCCCCTCATCGTCTCGTGAGGTCGGCAAATCTCCGTGAGGTCGGCAAATCTCCTGCTGAGAGACCTCACTTACACATTTAGCGATAATGATAATCATTAGCTATACTAGTTGCGTCTGGAAGTACCACCCACCATTCAGAAGCTAGAGAGCTAGATATTCATGAATAGACCTTCCATTGCCTCCGCGGGGAAACGAGGTAGTCCGATGCTCGTGGCCAGGAGGGGAGAGGGCGCTGTCGGCATCGCCGCTTTCAGCGCACTGGCTGTTACGGCGGCGATCCTTGGCTCCTCCGTCGCGCCGGCGTTGGCCACGAACGAACAAGAACACGAAACCGAGACAGCGCAGCGTATCGTCCTGGCTGAAGGACACATCGATGCGTTCCATGTGAACGTGCAAGATGGCGAACTCCAACTCACACTGGAGGACGAGGCCGACGACGGCGAGGTGACCGCCTATTCTCCCGACGACGTCGAACTTCGTATCAAGGAGCAGGCGAAGACCGGCTTTGAGAACTCAGACGAGGTTCCGGAGGCACTGCGCGGTGAAGAGGGATACCATCTGACGCCGGAACTCGGCGATGATCTGCTATGGCCGGGATGGGCCGGCTCCGAAGTGGACGAGGCTTCCCTCGACCTGATCGATATCGACGTCGAAGCTCTCGAAGGCCCCGGCGATGTCTTCTTCTGGACCGAGGACGAACAGTTCGAGGTACAGCTACCAGGTGTTATCGAGCTGGATGATATTGACAGTGCCAAGGCGAACTGGGCCTTCAGCGAACCGGGAACCTACGAGCTCACCGTTTCCGCAAGCGCTGTGAATACCGAGTCCGGCGAGATCCACGAGACGAACTCAAGCGACTACCTCTTCACCGTGGGGGACCCCGCGGAGGAACCTGCTCCCGTCGATCCCTCCGATCAGTCCGGAGATCCGGAACGAACCGATGATGTGGCAGACGGCACGGACGCCGTGGAAGAGGAGTCCAGGCAGAGTAACAACTTGGAGGCCCGGAGCCTTCTCGGTTCGGATGTTTCCACATCCCTGCGTTCGGCGAATCCGCAGGCGCTGGCACCGATGGCCAACCAGGAAGAGAGCCCTGAAGCGGACGCCGATAGGAGCGTCTGCTGGAACGAGTACAAACTGGACGAGGGACACACCGACGTTTTCTACCTGAACCACAACGATGGGCAACCTTTCCTGGCGCTCAAGGATGACACCGTTTCACCATATGAAGTCCGCAATCCGCTGGATGTCGAACTGCACGCCAAACAAGAATCGCTTGCCACCATGCCTGAATCCGAGGTTGTTCCCGAGGGGATTCGTGGGCAAGAGGTTTATCACCTTCCGTTGACTCAGCAAAGCGGACTCTTATGGCCGGGCTGGGAGAGTCAACCTCTGGGAAATACAGGCTATGACCAGGTCGACATCAAAGTCACCAATGTCGACGGTCCGGGCGACGTCTATCTGTGGAGCGAAGGAAGTTTCGGTTCTGCAGCCGTGTCTCTCTTCGACAACGGGGGATTCACCTTCCCAGGCACAATCCATCAGGAATATCTCGCCCACACTCATGCTCATTGGGCTTTCACCGAGCCCGGTGCGTACCACTTCACCGTGAGTGCCGACGCGATCAACTCCAGTACGGGAGAGCGCGTAGAGCTTCCCGAGACCATGTATCTTTTCACCGCGGGCAATGACATCCCGCAGGATGCCTATGACTGTCGCGGTATAGGCGGCGATGGTCCCTCTAATGGAAATGGTGACGGAAATACCGACGGCAACGACGACGGCAACGACAACGCCGTCGTGAACGGTGGCGACGACAAGAAAGGCGGAGCGGGCCAAGGGGGCTCCGGAAACGTCAACGGCTCCGGTAGCGGAAACGACAACGGCGGACGTGGCTCTCTTCCCATGACCGGATTCAGCTCGCAGATGATGACCAGTCTGGGTGTTGGGCTGCTGGCGGCGGGCGCTGGTGCCGGCGCACTACTGCTATCGCGTCGCCAGCGCGAGGCTGGAAATGGCGCGGGCATACATGCGTCACTCTGAGGCGAGAAGAGTATCTCGTAGGCCTGCCGACGCTCCTGAGAGGGAGCGACGGCGGCCGGTGGGATGCACCCCGAATCCACACTCCCGAAACCGGGAGCGGCGCGCAACGATAGTAGGTGGACTGGCCGTTGCCTCGGCAATGGCCTTGGCAGGTTGTTCCGCAGCTTCCGCGGCATCTGGTGACCCGGCTGACGACGAGCTGTCCATCGTCACAACCAATGGAATTCTGGCTGACCTTGCCCGTAATGTCGTCGGTGATCGGATTCGTGTGGATCAGATCGTCCCCGAAGGGGCTGATCCGCACAGCTACGAACCAACGCTGCGGGATGTTCGTACCGTTGCCTATGCCGACGCGGCTTTCTCCAATTACATGCTGCTCGAGGACCAGGCCATCATCAAGATGCTGGACGCCAACCTCCGTGAGGATGCTCCCAACGTCTCGCTGGCAGAGAGCGCCGTACGTTATTCCGCCGAGATCATCCCTCTGGTGGAGAACGTCTCTCTGGACACCATCTGGCTGGGGATGCGCGTTCGCGGCACCGGAGCGGAGCATGGTGCGGACAGGACCTCCCAGATCGAGCTGCGTGCTACCGATGTGGAAGGCCCGGGCGAGCTGGTGACATATTTGACGGAGTCTTTCGGTAATCCGAGATTCTACGTCGATTCCTCCGATGGCTTTGACGACGAGGATTCGATTCGGCTGCCTCCCGATGCTCACACACATATGAGCTGGGCTTTCACCGAGCCGGGGGTATACGAGCTGACGATGGAAGCCGAGCTGTTCGTGGATGGGGATACCTCTGTCCCGGTGGTCGATGAAACGACGTTCACGTTCGCCGTCGGTGTGAATCCGTACTCGTTGCCGGATAGCGGCGAGGCAACGGTACTCAGCGACGGCCACGGCGATATCACCGTGGATCTCGATGCCGAGGAACTGTATCTCTTCTATGACGAGGACGGTGGAGGGGATCACCTCCAGGAGGAATATCCTGCCGATGAGGTGATCATCGACGTACCGAGCAAAGCTCTGCACGAGATTCCCCCGGATCCAGGGTTCCGGTTCCTGGGCCGTGCCGGAGAGCAGGTCTACCAACTGCCGCAGGCGGTATTGGGAGCACACGTGCACGGTGAGATCGATCCGCACCTTTGGCACAACGTAGCGAATGCGCAAGCGTATGTGGAGATCATTCGTGACACCGCGATCGAGATCGATCCCGCCAACGCGGACCATTACCGGGCGAACACCACTGAGTACCTGCGCGAACTCGATGAGCTCGACCAGTACGTGAGGGATCGTATTGAAGATATTCCAGAATCAAATCGACACCTCGTGACCACCCACGATGCCTTTGGATACCTCGGAGCGGCGTATGACATCGATATCGCCGGGTTCGTGACACCCAATCCCTCGACCGAGCCTTCGATCCAGGAGCGCCGCCGTTTGGTCCAGACAATCGAAGGCCTCGATATACCCGCAGTGTTCCTGGAGCCGAATCTTATTGCGCGTTCGTCCGTCTTGGAGCAGACAGCGGCGGATCTGGATATTGACGTGTGCCGAATATACGGGGACGCCTTGGACGATGAGGTATCCACATACGTTGACATGATGCGCTTCAATGCCGACTCGCTCCATGACTGCCTGACGCCGGCACCGAGCGAGTAATTTCCTTGAGAGGACCTTCTGTTGACGCACCACACTCTGATCACGAAACCATCGAAAGAGAAGCGGAAACGTCTAGTCAGGACGAGCTTCTCCGGGGCGTTGCTACTTGCTCTTGTCACGGCTGTCAATGCAGGCGCGGCGTGGGCAACGCCGAACGCTTCGGATCCCGAGGACGATCCTGCCCTCGAACAACAAGTCTCTGAAAATGAGGAGATCGGGAATGAGCAAGTTGTTTTCGATCAGGGACACGTCGATATCGGCCCTCGACTGGTCGATGGGGAATGGGAGCTCTTGGCCCGTGACGATTCCGTGGCACCAGCGGTCTGGCGGCATCTGGATGACATGGTCTTTCAGCTGTCCGATGCCTCCATTCAACCGGCACCGGAAAGCGAAGACTTCGATTTCATACCGGCGGAGCCCGGTGAAGATCTCTACCTGATTCCTCAGATTCAGGATTACGAGGTTCCGTGGTTGGGCTGGAACACGCAGGATCCCGAAGTGATTGAGCAACTTGTGCACGGAATGACCATGCGACTTCATGGTGTGGAGGGGCCTGGAGATTTCGTGTTATTCCTGCAGAGCGGAAACTTCGATCCTCCGCAGCTGCTGTGGGATTCCGCTCAGTTGGCCGGGGAAGGGAGTGAGCCGCAGGATATCTGGGCCGATATCAACACTCATGTTCATGCCAACTGGGTCTTCACGGAGCCTGGCGTATACCTGCTCGATGTCGAAGTATTCGGTGAACTCTCCACGGGTGAGGTGGGGAGCGATCGAGAAGTCCTTCGCTTCGCGGTCGGAGACGGGACCGATCCTCAGGATGGCTTTGCAGCCGAACTGCAGAACCCCGCCCCGGAAAACAGTACACAGGCCGCAGATGAGAATCCGCGCGAGAGCGCCGCACAGGACGATGACGGACTCCCGACGTCCACCGTGGCCATACTTGTCGGCGGAGCGGCCCTGGTGTTGGGTATCGTCGCGCTCTTCATCACGTTGCGATCACGCAAGGCGCGCCGCGAAGCAGAAGAAGATCCAGTCTCAGCAAGGGGATCGCAGTGAGTCAACAGGCGCTCTCAGAGAAGGAAACAGTGCGTGCAGAGGGCGGGCTCCGTATCAAGGATCTCGCGGTGGATCTCGGGGGCCGTCCTGTCTTGAGGCGGGTCGATCTCCATATCGATCCTGGTGAGTTCATCGGACTTATCGGGCCCAACGGTTCCGGTAAGACGACCTTGATCCGTTCCGTTCTCGGATTGACGCCGAGACGCGAGGGGACAGTGGATGTCGAGGGTGGAAGCAACCAGAAGGCTCGCCGCCGGATCGGTTATGTCCCTCAACGGCTTGAGTTCGCCTGGGATTTTCCGATCAGCGTTCACGATGTCGTCCTGTCCGGCCGCGTGCGTGTTATGGGCTGGTTTCGCCGCCCGGGGGTGGAGGATTTCAGGGCGGTCGCGGAGGCTCTCGACCGTGTGGCTATGGCCGATTTGAAAGACCGGCCTGTGGGGCAGCTTTCAGGTGGGCAGCGCCAACGAGTGCTTGTCGCTCGAGCGCTGGCACTGCGGCCTCGTGTCCTCCTCCTCGATGAGCCGTTCACGGGACTCGATATTCCAAGTCAGGAATTACTGACGGATCTTTTCCGGGACCTTGCGGCGGAGGGTCGCGCCTTGCTCATGAGTACCCATGACCTCGCCGCCGCGATGCATACGTTCGACCGCCTGTACTTGATCAACCGGACCGTCGTTGCTTCGGGACCTCCCGATTCGCTGCGCAACGCGGATGTTTGGATCAGGGCTTTTGGGTTCAGGGAAGGGTCTCCTTTGCTGGATGCCCTTGGCGTAGCAGAAACGGGGAGCGCCCATGAGTGACGGCATGTTGACCTTTGGGGAGTTTCTCGAAGACCTCACCAATCCTCTGTTGTCCTTCCTTCCCAAGGCTCTGCTCGTCGCGGTTATGGCCGCTGTCGTGTGCGGAGTGATCGGCAACTACGTCGTCTTGCGAGGGATGGTCTTCATCGGGCACGCGGTTGCTCACGCGGTATTCCCGGGTATTGCTTTGGCCTTCATTCTCCAGGGGTCATTGGTTCTCGGTGGGATGCTGGCTGGGGTAACCACGGCGGTCTTGGTCGCGGTCTTCTCGCAGAACAGACGGTTGAAGGAAGATGCTGTGATCGGCATCTTCTTCGTGGCGGCATTCGCCCTGGGCATCGTGATCATCTCGACGGCGCCCGGATACTCGGGCTCCCTGGAGAGTTTCCTCTTCGGGTCCATCACGGGTATCCCTGACTCGGACATCTACGTGGTTGCTGTGGCGGGCGTGCTCCTGCTGGGCATTGCGTTCCTGCTGCACAAGGAATTCGTCGCCGTGAGCCTCGACCGCGAGATGGCTCGAGCGGCCGGTCTCCCTATTCTGGCCTTGGACATCCTTCTCTATGTCATGGTCTCGGTTTCCGTCGTGGTAGCGGTTCAGGTGATCGGCAACATCCTCGTGGTGGCATTGCTTGTGATTCCAGCTTCCACCGCACGCCTGTTGACGGACCGGATCGGCGTCATGATGGTTCTCTCACCCGTGATCGGCGCGCTATGCGCCTTCTTCGGACTGTATCTCTCCTGGGCCATTGACCTGCCCACCGGCGGCACGATCGTTCTGCTCGGCACGCTCGTCTTCCTCCTGACCTGGGTCCTGGCTCCGAAACACGGCCTGCTGGGCAAATGGCGCGCATCGCGTGCGGTGGCCGCGGCGGAGTCCGATCTTTCCGATGTGCCAACGGTCGTCCCGGCAGAAGCATCGACTTCACCCGATCGAAAAGTTAAGACAAGGGAAACAGTGAGTAGCAACACCTAGGGTCTCGCCGACCGCCGGGCGGCTACGGAGCATCCCGGGAGATCCCCACCGTTTTCGACAGTAAGCCGCGCTACGTGGTTGCAGTGCACTCTGACGCACTGCAACGGCAACGTGCGAACCCACCACATGAATGAAAGTAAGCATATGGCACTCATACCACCCGAAGGGGTCCATTCCTCCCGTCAGCGCGGAATCCTCATGAAACGCGCAGGTGCAACGGTACTGTCGATCGCCTTGGCTCAAGGACTGTTTCTCCTGCCGGGACTCGTGGCGCCGGCCGCAGCCGCTCCTGAAGTAGACGAAGCGACGTACTTTATCGACGAGGGCCACGTCGACGCCTTCTACTTCAATCACAATGACGGCGTGCCCTATCTAGCTCTAAAGGATGACTCGGTTTCTCCCTATGAAATCCGAGATCCGCAGGATGTCGAGCTTCATGCCAAGGAAGCGGCTCTCACAAACCTTCCCGCCGTAGGGGCCGTGCCGGAGGAGCTCCACAACCGCGAGGTCTATCATCTTCCTTTGACCCAGGACCACAATTTGCTGTGGCCGGGATGGGAGAGCCAGCCTCTCCAGTCTGCGGGATACAACCAGGTAGACATCAACATCACCGATGTCGAGGGGCCCGGAGACGCGTACCTGTGGTCTGTCGGAAGTTTTGGGGCTTCTGTCGTCCCCCTGTTGAACGATGGTCGTCTGAAATTCCCTGGAACGATCCATCAGAGTTTCCTCGCCCATACCCATGCTCACTGGGCCTTCACGGAACCTGGAGACTACGTGTTCACGGTGAGTGGAGAGGTGCACAACTCGAGCACCGGGGCAAACGATTCCACCGAGACCAAGGAATACCTCTTCTCGGTAGGTAGTTTCACGCGCACGCCTGAAACGGTGAGCGTTGCAGGAGCCACGGATTACGAGACCGGCGACGCCGTCGAACTGGTCGCGGAACCGGAGAAGGCGGCGGTCAACGTTCCGCGTTTGGATAATGGCGAATGGGACGTCGTCGACCCCGAATGGACGTGGGAATCCCGTGTGGCCGGTGGTGACTGGTCCTCGGTCGAGGGACAGAACTCCGAAACCTATCGGGGTGTCGCGCATGCGGATGGCGAAGAACTGCGGGCTGTCGCGATCTATGACGATGAGGCGCAAGGGCGGGCGATCGAGGTCGTTTCGGAGCCGGTGGAACTTAACGTCATCGATATAGCGCCGGAGATCTCCATCGTCCCATTGAACGATCAGTACCGGCAGGGTGACGATATCGTTCTCGAGTTGGATGCCGAGCCCGAGCTGTCCGGCCAGGACGAGGTGCGGTGGCAGTGGCGCCTTCCGGGTGCGAACTGGTCGGACATCCCGGCCGCCTCCTCCCATTCTCACACCGTGCGTGCTGAACAGGCCCTCAACGGCGTTCCGGTCCGAGCCCAGGTGACCTACGCCGAGAGCGGCGAGACGCTTACGAGCGAACCCGCAACCATCGCGGTCGACGACGGTGCCGAAGCCGAGCAGATGCTGTCCATCTCGGGAGTGGAGGATCAGTACGAAACCGGTGATACCGCCACGCTCGAGCTGAACGTCGATCCGGCGACCGCCTTGCAGACCTTCCAGTGGTTCATCGATGCCGGTGACGGCGAAGCCGAGCCTATCGAAGGGGCGACGTCAAGGCGCCTGGAGCTGCCCCTGACCGAAGACCATGACGGATCGCAGATCCGGGCAGCCGTGGTCCACGCCAATGGAGAGATCGCCTATGGCCTCTCCGCTGCGGTGACCCTGAATGTTTCGGCGGATTCCCCCGGCGACCCCGATCCGACCCCGGACCCCACCGACGAGCCGACAGATGATCCGACCCCGGACCCTACCGACGAACCCACGCCGGACCCGACTCCGACGGATGAACCGACGGATACGCCGGACCCGGATGACACTCCGACGCCCGACCCCACACCGTCGGATCAGCCCTCCAACGGTGGCCCATCGAACGGTCCCAGCCCCAACCCGTCGGGTGGCTCGGACCCATCCGGCGATGGAAACGATGGGCCGGGGAATGGCGGAACCGATGACCGACGCGGGGCAGATCAGAAGAACGCTCCGGGCGCCGGCAACGGAAGTGACCCCAATGTCCCGAAGCAGGCGGGTGCCGCAGGCTATGACGGACCTCTTCCGTTGACGGGTGCCGACAACCGCATCTTGCTGACCCTCGGCCTGACTCTGCTGACCGCTGGAACCGGCGCGGGAATTCTCGTGATCAAGCGTCGGGGAGCGGGTGAATGATCCTCAGCGCACGCCGAACGCTCGTCTGGAGGCTGGCCGCGGCCGGAGTATCGCTGCTCGCGCTGCTCGCCGGTTGCGGCCCCTCCGCGGAGGAACACCCCGAACAGCAGGGACCGCCGGTCGAGTCTCTTGCTCCGGACACCCGTGTTCTCGGTGCAGGGCGTGCGATGGTGGAACCCGCCTTTCGCGAGGGGCAGTGGCAGCTGGCGATATATGAGACGGAGGGTTCCAGCGACGGCGCCGAGGGGGTGTGGCGTTCGCCGAACCGAACAGTGCTCGGCGTCGGACCGGCCGAAAGAGTCGAGGTACCCGATTCCGAAGCTTTGAGCTTTCTCGACGCCGAGCCCGGGGACACTATCTGGGCCGTTCAAGACGTGGAGGGCCCGGCACTGTCCCTGGGATTCTCGCTTGATTCGGATGAGGCTCTCAGAAGCATCGACGGGGGAGCGAACATATTGCTCACCGGGGTGCAGGGTCCCGGGACGCTCATCGCCTACACGACCGATGGAGACTCCAAGGTGCCGCAGCCGGTGTGGGATTCGCGCGATGCCTTTCCGCAGCCGTACTCGCTTGAACTCGGCGATCAGCGCGGTATGAACTGGAGTTTCACCGAACCGGGGGTCTACCTCGTCCAACTGACCGTGCAGGCCACGCTTGTGGACGGCTCCGCCTTCTCGGACACTCAGATACTGCGCTTCAACGTGGATTCCGGATTGGACGCGGAGCAGGTGCTGTCCTTCGAATGGGTGGGGCCTCAGCCTGAGGCATATTTCGAACCGGGCGAGGCGGTTCAGCAGGAGCAAGATACGGGGACGGACCTGACGGACTGGCTATTGCGCGGGTCGGTGATTCTACTCGTGGTCATGGCGTTGACGGCTGCCGTCATGCTGGCGCGACACAGGAGCCGCAAACGATCCCCGAACGACGCGAGTAAGGATGAGCGCGCCGACATGACTGGAGAACCCCTATGACAATGCAACCAGAAGATCGCACGACGTGGTTTCCTCCGGTATCGGGTGACGAACCGCCGGAGCACCCCACGCGGGGAGGGGAGAACCTCGAGGTGCCGGAAGAAGGCTCGGATAAGCGGTCTCGTGATCCTGGACGAAGCACGCGGTGGATTCTTCCGACGACCACGGTCGCTCTCATCGGCGCGGGACTGGTGGTGCTTGGCGCGGGAGTCGGTACATCGTATCTGGGCGGCGACGATTCGGAGTCCGAGGATCTTTGGGCCGGTGTTTCCGTGCCCTCCATGCCGCCTTCCGCCGGTGGGATGGATCCCGAGCGCGCCGGGCCTGAGAACGTCAGCGTCAGTGAACTGGTCGATCCAGAATGGGTTGCCGGGGTTTCCAAAGCAAGCCATATCTCAGAACAGGCATTGGCCGCATATTCCGGCGCGGCGCTCCTGGCCAACGAGACGTTCGAGGGATGCAACCTCGGTTGGAACACCCTCGCAGCGATCGGCTATGTCGAAACGGAGCACGGGAGTTACGGCGGTGCGCGTATTCGTGGCGACGGCGTCGTCGATCCAACGATCCTGGGACCTCGCCTCGACGGGCGTGATGGCGTTGCCGAGATTCGGGATACCGATGGGGGAGAGTTCGACGGCGACACGGAATACGATCGTGCCGTGGGTCCGATGCAGTTCATTCCCGCGACCTGGGAGGACTTCGCCCAGAACGGCAGCGGTGATGGAGAGGCCGACATCAACAACATCGAGGATGCTGCGATTTCCGCAGCCACGTATCTGTGTTCCTACGGCGATCTGAGCGTGGAGGAGAACTGGATCGATGCGATCGACGCCTACAACCCCTCCAGAGACTACAACCACGAGGTGGCCGATCGCGCGGACCATTATGGGAATTTTGGATGACGATGGGGAAGGTACCTGCCGACTGAGTGGAGCCAAGCGGCGAAACCGGGGCCGCGTTCCATCCCGTCGGTTGGGCAACGTCGAAACCCAGGCCCCTACTTCTCCACCTTCTGCTGCGCGCGCACCGGCAGGAATGCCAGCAGGCCGACGATCAGGACGATGACGATTCCCAGAATCCCGAAGTAGGCGACCTCGGTCTTGGGCTGGCCCGTGACCTTGGCGGCGAGGGTGATCGCCGTGGCGTACATGAACGGTGCGAGGAAGGAGACCGCTCGTCCGGTCGTCGCGTACAGCCCGAAGAGCTCGCCTTCCTCGCGTGGCGGGGCGATGCGCGCGAGGTAGGTGCGAGATGCGGATTGCGTCGGCCCCACGAAGATGCACAGGATGAGTCCGAACACCCAGAACAGGGTCTTCGGATCCATGTGCAGGGGACCGAGATCGATGCCCGAGTGGGCGAAGAAGATTATCAGTCCAGCCGCGATCATGAGCGTGAGAGACAGGACGATGACTGCCCGGGATCCCTTCTTATCGTCCATGCGGCCGAACACGATGGTGGCGATGCCGGCCACTACGTTGGCGGCGATGCCGAAGATGAGGACCTCACTCGCTTCGAAGCCGAAGGCGGCCGCGGCCAGAACGCCACCGAAGGAGAACACTCCGGCGAGCCCATCGCGGTAGATCGCCGAGGAGATGAGGAACCAGACCACCGAACGGTCCGTCCTCCAGAACCGCACCAACGAGCGAATGACCTGGCGGTATGCCTCCCAGATGCCCTTGGTCTGAGCTCCCACCGGCTCGCGGTCCTTGCCCGTGATCATGAGGGGAAGAGCCGAGACGAGAAACCAGATGGCCGCGATGATCATGGAGACGCGGATGTTCTGCCCGTTCTCGGATGTCACGCCGAACCAGCCGACGTCCGGCGCGATGAAGCCGACGTAGAGGATCCCCAGCAGGACGATGCCTCCCACGTATCCCATTCCCCATCCGAAGCCGGAGACCCTTCCCACGGTCTGCGGCGTCGAAACGTCGGTCACCATGGAGTTGTAGACCACCGAACCCGTCTCGAAGATGATGTTGCCGAGGGCGAGCAGTATGAGTCCCAACCACATGTAGGTGCCGCCGCCGTCGGGCTGAACGAAGAAGAGCAGGGCCATGATGACGACGACGCCGAGCGTCGCAATCGTCAGTGAGGTGTTCCGTTTGCCGGAGCGATCTGTCCACTGTCCGATAGCGGGGGCGGTGAGCGCCACGAGGATGCCGGCCACGGCGAGTGCCCAGCCCAACAGGGCATTGGCGTCGGGACCGAAGAGATCGGGGTTGGTGATGTAGGTGGAGAAGACGAAGGTGGTCACCACCGCGTTGAAGGCCGCCGAACCCCAATCCCATATGGCCCACGTCCATACTCCCCGGTTGAGGAAACCGTATGAGCGCCGCTTCTTTGTGGATGTCATAGGCCACACCATACGTCGTCACGCCTTGAGCGGGTGCCATAGGCGCGGATTTCGGACTCTGCGGAGGCGACCGGCGCTCAAGGGCGCAACTTTTCCCGGGCGGCGATAATGCCCCTTGTGCCGCATGACGATAGTCTTAGGGGGTGAGCTTGAGTATCTACGATTCTGCCACCCACGTTCAGCGGGAATTCACCCCTCTCACCCCGGGGAAGGTCGGCGTATACCTATGCGGTGCCACCGTGCAGGGGTCCCCGCATATCGGGCACATCCGTTCCGCTCTGGCTTTCGATGTGCTGGTGCGTTGGCTGCGCCGATGCGGCTACGAGGTCACCATGATCCGCAATGTCACGGATATCGATGACAAGATCCTCGCCAAGTCCGCCGAAGCCGGCGAACCGTGGTGGGCGTGGGCCTATGAGTACGAGCAGGAGTTCTCGCAGGCGTATCGCACTCTCGGACTGCTGGCGCCGACGTACGAGCCGCGCGCAACCGGTCATATTCCCGAGATGATCTCGCTGATACAGCAGATCATCGACGCCGGGCACGCTTACGTCGGCAATCCCGGCAACGTCTACTTCGATGTCAGCTCGCTGCCGGACTACGGCTCGCTGACCCGGCAGGCCGTGGAGAACATGGTGACCGACGAATCGGATATGGAGGCGGACAAGCGCGGCCCGCATGATTTCGCCCTTTGGAAGGCTCCCAAACCAGGCGAGCCCGAGGATGCCGCCTGGGATTCCCCGTGGGGCCGTGGCCGTCCCGGATGGCACATCGAATGCTCCGCGATGTCCGGCCGCTACCTTGGAGACACGTTCGATATCCACGGCGGCGGTATCGACCTCCGCTTCCCGCACCATGAGAACGAGCAGGCGCAGTCCCACGCCGCGGGCCGCGAGTTCGCCCGCTACTGGATGCACAACGCCTGGGTGACCATCGAGGGCGAGAAGATGAGCAAGTCGCTCGGCAACTCGCTCACGGTGAGCAATATCGTCAAGAACGTACCACCCGTGGTGCTTCGCTTCGCCCTGGGGACGGTGCACTACCGCTCAACCGTGGCCTATTCTCCTGAGACCCTGACTGAAGCCGCGGCGGTCTGGGATCGCCTCTCCGGGTTCGTGGAGCGTTCCGTAGCCGCCGTCGGAGAGATTCCGATGGAGGAGGTTTCGGCGGTCGGCCCCGACGATCTTCCCGCCGCCTTCACCGCGGCCTTGGACGACGATCTGAACGTCTCCGCCGGTCTCGCGGCAATTCATGAGACCGTGACACAGGGAAACAACGCCCTCGCCGAGCGCGACGATCCCGCTATCGCCTCCGCCCAGCGCTCTGTGCGAGCAATGCTCGACGTGCTGGGCCTGGACCCTCTGGCAGATCCATGGCGTTCGACCTCTTCCGGTTCCGACCGCACCCACGGTGCGCTCGATGCACTCGTCTCGCGGGTCCTCGAGGATCGGGCCGCAGCCCGAGGTGCCAAGGACTGGGCTCGTGCCGACGCTCTCAGAGACTCCCTGACCGCAGCAGGAATCACCGTTGAGGATTCCGCAGAAGGTGCCCACTGGCATCTAGAAGGACGCTAATGGCTGACAACAGAACGCAACGCCCGAAGGGCAAGAAGGGTGCCTCGGTAGGCACCGGTGGGCACAACCGGCGCCGCTTGGAGGGCAAGGGCCCCACGCCCAAAGCGGAGGATCGCACCTACCATCCGGCCTACAAACGCAAGAAGGCGGCAGAGGCCGTCCAGAAGGCCGCGGAGCGCCGCGAGCATCAGAAGACGCACGTCAGGTCCGGCCTGCGGTTGGCAGAGGGGCACGAGCTGATCGCCGGGCGAAACCCGGTGGTGGAATCGGTTCGCTCCGGTATTCCGCTGACGCGCGTGTTCATGGTGGGCGCCTCGGTCTCCGACGACCGCGTGGGCGAAGTGGTTCGTACGGCTACCGCCTTGGGCGCACCGCTCGTCGAGGTCTCCAGATCCGAGCTGGATCGTATGACTGACGGGGCCGTTCACCAGGGGGTCGCCATTGAGGTGCCTCCCTATACGTATCGCGAGATCGACGACCTGTTGGAGCGAGCCTCTCGCAGCAAGCGTCCCGGCCTGATCGTCGCCCTCGATTCGGTGACGGATCCGCACAATCTCGGTGCCGTGCTGCGCTCCGCAAGCGCGTTCCAGGCAGATGGGATTCTCATCCCGGAACGCCGTTCGGCCGGTGTGAACGTGACGGCCTGGAAGGTCTCGGCAGGTGCCGCTGCCCGCGTGCCCGTAGCGCGGGAGACCAACCTCGTGCGTTCGCTGGAGTATCTGAAGAAGGCGGGATACTTCGTCGTCGGACTCGATGGCGGTGGCGACACGTCGATCGATGAACTCGAACTGACCGACATGCCTCTGGTGCTGGTGACCGGCTCCGAAGGCAAGGGGCTGGCGCGCCTGACCCGCGAGACCTGCGACGTCATCGCCTCCATCCCGATCGCGGCCGAGCTGGAATCACTCAATGCCGCCGTCGCAACCGGAATCGCGCTCTACCAGATTGACAGGCTGCGCAGCGCAGCAGAATAGGAATTGAGGCCTCACATGGTCACCTGGCGTCCAGTAACCGGAGAAATCATCCGCTTCGACCGCTCTCTAGCCACGATCGAAAGCTTCGAGGAGTATTTCGCCACCAACAGGATCATCGCCCGTGGACGTGATGGCGGCGACTCCTACCACGTCGAGTTGGCCGTCACCGGACGACGTCGACGTGTGGCCTGCCTGGACGAGGAGGGCGCCGTCGTTCCGGGCTCGTCCTTGGCCGAGCTGGTCGAATCGATGGACAAGGAGCTGCGCAAGGTTCAGATCGACATCGGCGGCCATGTGGCCTGGGGGAATATCGATCTGGGTGAGGTAGACGTGACGTGGGACGATGTCGATGCGCTCGGCACCGCCCCAGAGCCCGCGCTGGACGAGGAGGGCATCGAGGGCGAATACCCGGAGGTCCTCGATGGACCGATGCTTCTGATATCGGACCTCTCCTTCGCCGAGCTGCCACGCTATGCCGCGCAGACGGGCAGCCCCATCGCGGCGTTCGAGCTGGGCAAGGCCAATGTGGTCCTCGCGGATACTCCCATGCCACGGCGTAAGGCGCACGCATCCCCGCTCTTCGTGATCATGCTCTCCATGGACCCGGGCCGGTTGGAGAATCCGATCCTTGCCGTGCGCCAGGAGGGCAGCCGGCTGGTGTGGAATTGGGATTACGATCTCGCCGACGTCCCCTGGGTGGCGCAGAACGAGGTGGCGAGGGCGTTCGCGCAGGAGCAACTCGGTGAGGGAGCATTCGTCACCCGTGTGTGCGCCGACTTGCCGGAGGCCAATCGAGATCTGCTCCGGGCCGCGTTGCTCGGTGTTCCGGACGACGCCGGTCGGCACATCTCCCAGGCGCTCAATCTGCCCGTGGAAGTGGGGGATTGCCTGGAGGGCTTGCTCGAAGCACGCCTGATCCCCGGTTCCGTGGTATTCGAACCGAAGCCATTCACCGAACGTCTGCAGACCACGGTGGCCTACGAGGTGGCAGGCCATGGGCGTGCCACGCCGACATTCTGGAAGGTTTACCGCAAGCTTTACCTGGAGCATCCTCATATGATGGAGGCCTTTGCCTCCGCGCAGGCCGGGCTGGGTGTCATCATGTTTGCCGCCGGCGTGAAGAAGTGGAACCGCCCCAGCGGCAAGGTCCTCGCTGGAATCGGGGGAGCGCTCGCGGTCAACTCGGGCACGAGGATCCTGACGACGCAGTGGGTGCAGGCGGCGCTGCAATATGAGGGGCTGTTACCCCGCGCGTTCTCCTCTGACAGCGCGCCAACGGCGCCCACTGCGGAGACAGCGCCGAGCGTCGACTCGGCGGAGTAACGTTTTCCTTCGGACGGGACGTCGCGATTGGCGAATCTCGATTGGCAACGCCCTATCCGAGGCTTCGTGGGTACGAGGCGTTGCGCTGCGCCTCTATTGGCAGCGTCCAACGCCTCGTAGCCGCGTAACTCTGCTATAGCGGAATGACGGGTCGAAAGGAGAGGGAATATGCCGGACATCAGGGTTGAGATACCAGCGACGCGTGACTAGGCAAAGAAGATCGTGACGCTGTATCAGAACGGTTCCAAGCACGGGCAATCGGAAGAGATGGCCCTGGAGGAAGCGTGGAGGAAGGGGTGGACCCCCTCGGGGCGAGTGCGCTTTGCCGGGATCACCAATGGTCAACCGCACAATTTGAAGTTCGACGTCGCTGTCTATCCGGACATCGAGGATCCGAAATAATCTCTTGTCACGGTGGAACGGGCGAGCTCTGGCCGAGACCCTCTCGGAGGCTGTGACAGGAAAGACGTTGGGGCGCTTTCAGCCGAATGCAGAAGGCGAGTATGCGCGAGGCTGCCCCTGGCGCTCAAGATTTGAGAATCCTCGTATCGTCCGTGTTGCCGCTGGTAGCGGTTGGTTTTTGAGCCGTTTGCGCATGCTGTGACTGACCGTGTGGACGGCAGAGCGGGATGGCGAAGCCCCAGTGACCCAAGAAACAAGCCGTTCACGATATGAGACAATGCTGTCCAAAAGGACTCTCGTCATATGTACGAAACCTGAACGCTTCCTAGTATTGCTCGGGCGCTCGGCGAACCGGGCTGCCTGACCGACATCATGTGGGAGGCAACGCATGGCCAAGGGCTGGAAGCTACACGGAGACGGAATCCACATCGCGCCGGGAGAGGTGGTGCAGCCCGATGAGCGTCTCGCGTGGCCGGCCACCATCGGAATCGGTGCGCAGCACGTGGTCGCCATGTTCGGCGCGACGTTCCTGGTTCCACTGCTCACCGGGTTCGACCCCTCGACAACTCTTTTCTTCACGGGCATCGGCACCCTGCTCTTCCTGGGTATAACCTCAGGCCGTCTCCCCAGCTACCTCGGTTCCTCTTTCGCGTTGATCGCTCCCATCGGAGCGGTGACCGGCTATGTGATGGATTCCGGGGAACCCATCGATCCACACAAGATGAGCCTGGCGCAGGGCGGAATCATCTCCGCGGGACTTGCGTTGGCGCTGGTGGGCGTCATCGTCCACTTCGCCGGTGCACGCTGGATCGACAAGCTCATGCCCCCGGTGGTGACCGGAACCATCGTTGCGCTCATCGGTTTCAACCTGGCACCCGCGGCCTGGAACAACGTCCAGGCCGCCCCCGTCACCGCTATCGCGACCATCGTGGGCGTTCTGCTGGTGACGGTACTGTTCAAGGGCATCATCGGACGCCTGTCCATCTTGTTCGGCGTGCTCTTCGGATATGGCGTGGCCGTGCTCCGCGGCGAAGTCGACTTCGATGCGATCTCCGGTGCCAGCTGGGTGGGTGCGCCCGCCTTCCACGCTCCGGCGTTCGATGTGACCCTGCTCGGCCTGTTCGTTCCTGTGGTCCTAGTGCTCGTCGCGGAGAATGTGGGCCACGTGAAGTCGGTATCCGCCATGACGGGACGCGACCTCGACGATCTGACCGGCAGGGCACTTTTCGCCGACGGCGTCTCGACCATGTTCGCCGGAAGCGGCGGCGGATCGGGTACCACCACCTATGCCGAGAACATCGGGGTCATGGCCGCCACCAAGGTGTACTCCACGGCGGCGTACGTTGTGGCCGCAATCGTCGCGCTCGGCCTATCGATGTTTCCCAAATTCGGGCAGATCATCGCCACGATTCCTCCCGGCGTCCTTGGCGGGGCCGCGACGATCCTCTACGGGATGATCGGAATGCTCGGGGTTCGCATCTGGGTGCAGAACCGGGTGGATTTCTCCGATCCCGTCAACCTGAACACCGCCGCCATCGCCATGGTCGTGGCCATCGCCAATTTCACCTGGCACTGGGGAGACATGGTCTTCGAGGGGATCGCTCTCGGTTCCTTCGGGGCGATCGTTCTCTACCACGTCATGCGAACGATTGCGCGACTTCGCGGCACATCGCTCGAGTCCGCCTCCCCGGCCTCGGCACCTGCGGGCACCGAGATCGACGAGGAAGCCTTGGTGCGCGAGCACAATTACGGGTGGTGGCGCCGTAAGCACAATCGACCTCAGAGCGCCGTGGAGCAGGTTCTGAAGACCGAACCGCCGGTCTCCTAGGTATGTGAATGAATCACCGGTCTCCCAGATGTGCTGGTTGAGAATCCAGTCTTATCGAAGGAGCTTTGCCGGCTTGAGCAGCGTTAGGTGATCCTCGGTGTCAGCTTGGCCTTCGTCCTCTAATTGCCGGAGGCTTCCGCTAGTTTCCGGAGGCTTCCGCTAGTTTCCGGAGGCTTCCTCGACGGGCACGCAGTCCTCGCGGGAGGTGAGCACACCATCCGGGTTCTCTTGAGCTACGGCCTCGGCCGTGAGCAGGCCATTCCAATCGGCGCCGAGGATCACTGTGAGGACATCGCTCGTTCCATCAGGGTCGAACTGGATGACGGATCCCGGAATGTACTGGGCCAGCGTATAAGCTGCGGCGATACCGCTGGGGCCGGTCTGAATCCGGGCGGACTCCTGCAGGGACTGTGCGCCCCAGTTGTCCGTTGACCCAATGGAGACGCCGATCCCTGAAAGCTGGGAAGCGGCCTCGGCCGCGATACCGGACCGGCTTGTCGAGTTGTAGACGTTCGCACTGACTGTGGCGAGGTCGACCGACTGGGTGTCCTCTGAAAGGCAGGGAGTGATGAGCCTGTTCGGATCGGGGGCGGCCGTGAATTCGCGCTTGAAAGGGAAAGGCAGAACGCCGGACCACATGAGCATGGCTACCAGAAGCAACACAGCCATGGCCGCCGTGATGCTTCCGAATACGACTGTCTGCCTCTGTTGGATACGCCGGTGATATTGTTCCCGGGCCGTCATCTTGCCTTCACTCACACGGACAACGGTAGCGGAGTGCGGCCCTTCGCGCATGGTTCTACGGGCGGAATGGGATGAACGAATAAAATGGGACTCCCCACGCACCCGTCAGAGCCCGCATACCCTTGCTGCCTTCCGGCCCTGGGGGAGTTTTGCAAGATAACGCCGCGTGGGGAGTCGGCCTTCAGTTTACGCTAGTCGGGGCAATACGGCCAAATGGTGAAAATGGCGCGCTTTGAGACGGCTCCGAGCTCGCTGCCGCTCGGTTCCGATGATGTTCCCGCCGAGTGCTTACTAGCTAACCACCGGTGGTGTACCCGCTTAACCGACTGGCGGGATACCCACTAAACTCTAGGACATGAATGTTGAAGGAATGGGTACAGCGACGTGGGTGAAGGCCCTGGACAACTTGGGGCTGCTGGCTGCACCGGTCGCTGACGAGTTGTCGCGCCTTTCGCAGAGCAATCCAGGCCTGGCGGAACAGGCTCTGGTCACGCAGATCGATCCAGCGTATGCGGATACGGCGGCGATGACCGAGTATTTCCACATGGACCTCTATCTCTCCTGCAACTGTGTTCTCGTGGCCGGAAAACGTGCGGGAGAGGAAAGGATCGCGGCGGCGGTGGTTCGAGCCACCATGCGAGCGGATGTGAATCACGTGATCAAGCAGCGACTCGATGTGCGCAAGTGCTCCTTCTGGCCTCAGGAACGGGCCGTCGAGGCCTCCGGCATGGAGTACGGAGGAATCACACCGGTGGGAGTGCCTGGAAGCTGGAGGCTACTCATCGATTCGCACGTAGCGGACGGTTTCTGCGTTATCGGCTCGGGATTGCGGACATCGAAGCTTGCCGTGCCGGGAGAGCTATTGGCAGTGTTGCCCGGAGCCGAGGTCGTTGATGGGCTCGGCGTTGAGATCTGAGGTGGACCTTTTGAAGGGCTGAATAAGAGCCGAATGGCTGCCGGAACCCTTCGCCAAACGTGCCTGGCATCTCACCGTCAGGATTCGCTAATGCCCGAAATCATGAGCTAAGCTGATTGGGCGCGTTAAGCGCATGGAGGATTCGCCTAGTGGCCTATGGCGCACGCTTGGAAAGCGTGTTGGGTGCAAGCCCTCGGGGGTTCGAATCCCCCATCCTCCGCATTTTGGCCCCTGACCTGCGATTTCGCAGATCAGGGGCCTTCGTTTTCCCAGTGAGTGACCGCAAATAGGGTGACGCGATAGGGTGACATGGCCCAAGCCCCGACCCAGCCCGACGACCACCCGCAGGCCTCGGTCAGCAAGTACGCGAACTGGCAGCTTAGACCGAGGACCAGACGCAACGGCGAGGGCACACTGGACGAGTTCACGCGGGCGCCCCCGGGCAGCTCCTCGAACAGGGCTGGGTGAGGATCTACGAAGAGGTGCGCGCCCCGAAGGACGGCGTGGCACCCCTCGGAGGCCTCCAGAAAGGCGAACCCGGAAAGTGGGCGAAGCGACGAACGGCACCCAGCCGATCACTCGCCGCCGTTCGCCATGCGCCCACCGGCAGTGGACGGTGGTCTCCCGCGACTACAGCGACTACTCGGGCAATTGCGCGGGAAGCGCTCGGCGGATCGTAGAACGGGAATAGCTGCGCGCAATCGTCTTGGAACGGTGGCTTGGTCTTGATGAAGCCAACGAGCACCATGATGATGAACCCGGCGAGGAGGGAATCGGCAAGGGCAAGCACGATGTTCGACATGCCCACTGACAGGCTCAACGGAATGCCGAGCGAATTGAGCCTCTGGAAGACAACATCCCCGGCGTGACCGGTGCCGCCACCGAACACGGCAAGAAGAATGGGCACCGCGACGATGGAATGCGAAATTCCCGCAAACACGTTGAGTCGGAAGTACTTGCCGAGCGTTTGAGTCATTCGGAAGCGGTGCGCCCCATAACCCCACACGAGCGCCAAGGCTGCGCTTTGAAGAGCGAAGGGCAGCGCCATTGCCCCGTGAACTGTGTAGCCAAGAAGGTTCGTGCTAACCCCCACGGCAACGCCCCACCACGGTCCGAGGACGATTGCGGCAAGCCCGGTCCCGATTGCGTCCAGGTACAGCGACAGCTTGAAGAACTCCACAGCGCAGTATCCCGTGAAGTTGATACCCAGGCACGCCACCGCCAGAAGGATGCGGGCGAGGGTGGCGTGGTGCACCCACCACCCGGCACGTGGCGCCGTCGGCACCGTCGCCAGAGGCTCGTCCGTGTTCGGGGCGGGCGGTTCGGCCGTTCGGGCGTGTTCGGATTCGCGGCGCGCGAGGATGCACCGCCGCTCCCACTGGGCGACCTCCCCCTCGTCTGCCCCGAGCGCGCGGGCAATCTCTCCGACGAGTTCAGCGTTGATGCGTGATCGTCCCGTACGGAAGGCGTCGTAGATGGTCGTTCGCGCAGGTCGCGCGGCTGCTGGTGCCACGCCGCCCGCTTCGCGGTGCTTGGCGATGCGGCGGACGATCTCCGCGTAGGAGACCTCGCCCGCGTCGAGGCGGAGCTGTCGCAGGTCCTCTGCGATCTGATCGAAGGAGCCTCCGGCTCCCCGCTCTTCGGGTTCCTGTTCGGGCATCCTCAACCTCACTCCCACAGCCCACATCGACAGGCACGATTGTATCCGCGGTGCAGACGATCCTCGAACAGGTGGCTCGTTGTTCGGACTGTTCGGGAAGCTGTTCGGGCTCAGTCGGGTTCCGGCCAGGGCCCGCGTGCGGAGCGCATCGTGTCACCGGCCCCGCATAGCGTTGTGAAGCAGGAGGTGACGCCGATCGCGTCGCCGTTCCATCGACTTTCTGCGGCGTGTTCAATTGTGCAATGCCTTTGCCGGACGCGCCCCATTCACGAGGAAAGGCAACGCATTGATTCGATCATCCCGACCGCTTGCAGTAATCGCCGCACTCGGCCTCGCCTTGGGGCTCTCCGCATGTGGCGGTGATTCGGAAGAGGCCAGCGCCGAATCGCCGTCGTCCGAAAACCCGTCCGAATCGCCGTCGTCCGAAAACCCGGACAATCAAGCCAGTGCATCGCCGGAGAATGAAGAGGCGATGGGCAGCGCGGGAGAGAACGAAGACAGCTCTGAAGATTCCGACTGCGACGACGTGAAGAGCGGTTGCTACTACTTGGCGCATGTGGATCCCGACGACGCCGACATCTACATGTACCAGTACGAGGACAAGGCGGATAGCTTCTGCGTCAGTGCACTGGGCGGCATCAAGAACTTCGCGGAGCGCTTCGGCTTGGATGAATCGCTGGTGGAGGCCGATGACTGGCAGGCGTCGTTCGAGCACACCGGCGACTTTCAGCAGATAACGATTACCTGCACGCTCCCGGTTGGCGAGATCGAGCACGAGGTCACGTTCGTGGAGCCGGAGCCCGACCCGCGATCCCAAGATTTCGCGGTGTACGACGACGCCAGCAAGACGCACATCTTCTTCATGACGATGTCGCACGGAGCGAGCATCGGGAACACGGAGAAGATCGACGGCGCAGCGGTGCAAGCCTTCCTTGGGGAGGAAGTCATGCCCAAGGTGAACAACACGAAGTGAGGGATGGCATGTTGAAGAAGCGAACAACGGCCATCGTTGCCCTTGTGGGCATGGCTTTCACGTTCTCAGCGTGCAGCGGCAGTTCAAAGACGCCCACCGAGGTCATCAAGGAATACGCCGCTGCCCTCAACAAGGGTGACTTCGAAACCGCTCTCGCGCTCGTCGCTGACCCCGGAGATGTGACCGCCGACGACATCGCGAAGCTCGACGGCATCGACATCCCCGAGCCGAAGGCCGTCAGCACCGAGTTCGGCGACGATGAGGAGTCACTCGATCTCACCTACGAGGTGGGAGGTTTCCAGGGTCCATACGGGTTCACCAAGGAAGACGGCGAGTGGAAGCTCCGAAATGCTGAGTTCATCGGAACGGTAGAAACCGCAGATGACACGTTCACCGAGAGTCTCACAGATGCCGGTGCGACAGTTACTCTCGGAAGCGCCGAATATCCGGCCGACAAATCGCACGTCGTGATGGTGGGCGAGGAGGAGGCGCTACCGATTACGGTCGACCTCCCCGAGAGTGATTTGTGGGCGGCATCGTCCTGGGAGGGTGAATTGAGATTCGGAAACCACAAATCTCTCAGCATGACCTATGACCCCGGAACGAGGTTCGTTGAGATGAGCGACAACCTGTATGAACGGGTTGCCCAGGATTCGATGAACGTGACTGGTGAGGTCATTCACGACGTGCCGCACAACGCCGTCGACCTAACTCTTGACGTGAGTGACGTTGAAGTGGGGCAGAAGTCGGAGTGCACCGAATTCGACATCGCGGAATACTTCGCCGAAAATTCCACTCAGCTATTGTGCCAAGCAACGATCACCGGAACGGCCGAAGCGGACAGTGAGGGCATGGGCGAGGGCTCCATCTGGGATATGCGCAGTAATGAGTCCGAGGCGGCCGACGAGGCCTTGATCTTGAATGGGCCCATCAAAGCAGGTGAGAAGTTCCGAGGCACTGGAAACGACGATGACCCAATCCTCAAGGTATCTATCGAGAAAGAGGAAGTTTCACTTGGAGTCGAGTTCCGAGATACCGCGCTTGGCTCGTGGGAGAAGATCCGATGAGGCCGCACCAGCTCGCGGAGCTCCTCGGCGCAACTGCCCTTATGCTCTCGCTCGCGGCTTGCGGTGGCGGCGCCCAGCCTCCAGCGGAAGACCCGCCCACGGCAGCCACCGCGACGCCGGACGATTTCAAGCCCGTGCTGGATTTAGAAGACGAGACGGTGAAGTTCGAGGACGAGCAGGCTCCCGTGTCCGTGGACGCACAGGTCCCCGTGGTGAGCGGGGTGGAGCAGGGGCATGCGGACGCCTTCACCAACGGCTTCAAGGACGGCCTCACCGAACGGCTCGGCGACCTCTCCCAACAGTCAGCCGAGGAGCAGGGCACATGCACCGGTGATGGTGAGCAGTGCGAACCATACGCGGCCTTCGAACTCGCACAGGCGCAGATCTACGGCGAATACGCCACCATCTCCTACGAGTTGACGGTGGCTCCCAACCGCACAGCTGCGCGAGCCAGCGTCTTCGCGGAGTCGCTGACCATGAACATGCGTACCGGCGAAATTGCTGAACCCTCTGAGTTCATCGATCTGGACGCGCCCGACCTACCCGACGCCATCACCGAATCGGGAGAGTGCACACAGGACTACTCCGCCTCAGCCGACGACAGCAACCGAGTGGACGCCTTCAGCCCCACGGACGATGGCATGTACCTGAGCTGGGATAAGGGCACGTTCTCGGACACCGCCTGCGGTGTGGGCAAGGTGACGCTGCCCTGGGACGAGTTCGGCATCGACCAGCAGCCCAAGGATGGCGACGACGACCAGCAGCCCAAGGATGATGGTAACGACGAGCCCACCACGGAGGGCGCCGGTTCAGCGTGCGCCGGTAGCCCGGAGCTTCCCGAAGGCGTGGACGAGCGCGTGTGCGAGGAGGGCGGCAAGGGCGCGAAAGAACTCACGGCGGTCAGCGGTGACAGGGCCGAGATCGCCACGCCTTCCGAGAACATCATGTGCGAAATCGGTCGAGGCAGCGTCGAGTGCCTGATGGTCGAGCCGGAGACGCGGGTGGAGTTGCCCAGCGAGGGCAAGGCAAGGATGACGCAAGGGAGCAGGCCCATCACGACCTGGGACCGCGAAACGCTCGACTACGGCGAGGTCGGCTCCTTCACCGCCATCACCTGCATCAGTCAGGAGGTAGGGCTGTCGTGCTGGAACATCGAGACCAAACACGGTCTGTTCCTCTCCCGCGAAGAGGTGGTCCTGTGGTGAGAGCCAGCTAGGAAGTGGCGGAACGATCACGAGCGCCGCGCCCTCACTTACGGTCGTCGGGGGCGATCGCCGAAACAACCCCGCCCGCCCGCTCAGCGCAGCTAGACTGGTTGGACCGTCGCTGATTGTTGGAGGCCCGGATGAGCAGTGTTGCACGTCGTCGAACATGCACGAGGGTAGGTGCTCTTGCGTTTGCCGCAGTGCTAGTGATGTCCGGCTGTTCGGAGCCTGAAGACACCTCCCGCGTGGACGCAGTCGGTCCCGCGGGCGCATGGCTTGTGGACGACTACGCGTCCGGGCAGGTCGCGGCGTGGGAAGTCCCGGGAGTCTATTGCGGAACGAGTTCGGATGGAAGTGTCTCTGTCTACTATCAGAGCACGAAGGATAGCTCGCGGACCGTCGCGGTCGAGGGATTCTCCGACTCGGTCATATGGTCGCACGATGATCTTGTGTGCAGCCGGAACACGATGCGGGGCGACGTGCTCCTAGCCCATGGGTCCACCCCCAAAGGGACCGAGACCCTTGAGGTCCGTCGCATCGATGCCTTGACAGGCGACGTGTTGAGTGCGGCCGATATCGCGGTGGAGGAGCCCCAACCCGGTGTCACGGTAACCCCCGGCGACGGGGAGGAGACCTCCTACGTCTCGGTTCGCCACAACCTCGGCGTCAGCATGGTGGCGATGAACGACGACGGATTGCTCTGGCAGAGCGACCTGCCTTCGGAGATATTGGATCACGTCAACTCCACAAAGCGAATGCCGAACTGCCCGCTGATCGGGGAACACCTCGTCTGCGTCAGCGCGGACGGCTATGCGTCCGTGATGCTCGAAGCTGAGACAGGGAGCATCACTCACGAGCTGAGCGAGTGGGAATTCCCCGTGTACCAAGTTGCGGAGGGGCTTCTGGTGCCGCAGCAGAACACCTCTGGTGAAGCGAAAGTCATCGGTTTCGATGGCGAAGAGATCGAGACCATCGACATCGATATTGAACAGTCTCCGTACCCACTTCCACACAGCGGCGTCCATGTTCCTGCGAGCCAGCTCGATCGGAATCCCGGGCTCATCGCACAGGACGGTGCGATTGTCGGAAGCCAGCATCTGTCGTACTTCCAATTCGGTGGCGAATCGATGTTGCCAATACCGGGCTACGAGATTGGAATCACCGCGCCGGGAGATGTGGTCTACTTTCTCGAATACGGCCCGCAGACACTCAAGGCATACAACTCTCAGGGAGAAGTGCTCGCCGACTATTCGCTGTCCGCACAGGTGGACCGGCTTCAGGTGTACAACGGCTATCTCGTGAGTACGGGCGAATTCGCCGCCGATGTGGTGTACGTGCCGACAAGTGACTAGCGCTGACCGAAGAACGGCTAATACCGACCGAAGAACGAATTCTGAATTGGTCGCTTAAGGTGGGTGAGGGACTCCATGACATCGGGGACGACGACGATCCGCTCCTCGAGGTTTCGATCGAGAACGGGAGATCTCGCTGGCGCTCGTGTTCCGCGATACTGCCACTTCAGTGTGGTGTAGGGGATTGGCTGAGGACGGAACGGTCGAAGAATCAGTAGCCGACCGCAGTCACACCATATTCGGCTTCTCCCTGAGAGAACCCTTCGAACATTAGTTGCTCGATAAGCCCTGCTCGTGAGAAGGCCATGAAATCGAGGTACTCCTGGGATTTTTTGGCGGCTTGCTCATTCCAGTCCACGTCGATGTGGTCCACCGCGAACGTGGCATCTTCAGTGCTGTATCCTTCAAACTCCAGCTGATCGATCAGACCGCTGCGTGAAAACGCGATAAAGCTGAGATAGTCTCCAGCCTGCTTCACAGCGTTCGATTGCGAGAGCGTCATCTCCGGTTGGCTGTTCGCTGCTTCCTCTGCGGCTTTTTTCGCGGCCTCTTCTTCAGCTTTCCGAGCCGCTTCTTCCTCGGCTTTCTTGGTTGCTTCCTCTTCGGCTTGGCGTGCGGCCTCCTCTTCTGCCTTTTCACTTGCTTCCGCTTCTGCTGCGATAAGCGCTTCATCAGTGGTCTGCGTAGCCTCAGCGGTTGCGACGGTTGCTGCGGTCGTGGGCGTGGCAGTGGTGCTGTCGCCATCACCTCCGCCGAGGGCCGAACCGACTCCACCGATCACAAGAACGACGCCCACCCAGAACCACCACCTATTATATAAGGGCTTTTTCGGTTCAACATTTGGTTGGACAGGGTTTGGGTAGGTGTTCTGTGGATATTCCTCTGATGGTGGAGGTGCTGTTTGGCCAGCCGAATATCCTTGTGCATATGGACCGTGTGGATTGGTGAGATCGCTCATTCCCGCATCTTATCCGAAGCCATACTCGGATTTGGGGCAGTTCACCATAACAATCTCGTAACTATAGATCGAAGCGGGCCTTTTCGAGAGCTATCGGTCCGTGAGCCAGGCCCGTCCCTCCTAACAAAGTGGATCGGGTGCCGTCCCCGGAGGGATGCGGCACCCGATACGCGTCAACGCCAAAGAACGATCACGTCCTCTGGGCCGCCCGCCGTGCTCCATATCCGCCCGGTCAGCTCAGAGCGTCGGCGATCGCCTTGTTGAAAGCGTCCAGATCGCCCGGGTTGCGCGAGGTGATGAGATTGCCATCGACCACGACCTCGGCGTCGGTCCATTCGGCTCCCGCGTTCACGAGGTCGGTCTTCGTGGAGATGTAGGAGGTCAGCTTCTTTCCCTTGGCCAAGCCGGTCTCGGCAAGAATCCACGGGGCGTGGCAGATTGCGGCCACGGGCTTGCCTGCGGCGAAGAACTCCTTGACGATCCTGACCGCGTCCTCGTCGAGGCGCAAGGCATCGGCGTTCAGCGTTCCTCCTGGAAGCACGAGCGCATCGTAATCCTCGGCCTTGGCCTGCGAGGCAGGGACGTCGACCTTGAATTCATCGGCATGCTCCCAGTCGTTCTTCATCGCCTGCAAAGTATCGCCGGCGGGCGAGACGAGGACTGTCGTGGCGCCGGCGTCGTCGAGAGCGGCGCGGGGGCTGGTGAGTTCGACCTGTTCGACTCCGCGGGTGAGGAGAAAGGCGATTTTCTTGTCTGAGATTGCCATGGTACTGCTCCTTGGTTGTTGAGCTTATCGACCGTTGCTCGCGCGACCGTAATCGTGTTCGAGCGGTCACTGCATCTTCCACGCTAGCGAGACCGATGGGTGCAGGACAAGGCTTCTCCCTCCGAATACGCCGTGCGTGTAATCCAACGCGTACGCTCCGCCTCCCGCCCTCATCGACCCCGCCCGTGTTGCGTGCCCTCATCCCGCCCGGCCCGATGTGGCGGTATTGGTAGCATGTGCGAAAGAAAGGCACCGCCATGGCCCAGCAGCAGTATTCCGATCGAGCTGACAGCTCCTCACCGGACCAGCCCCACGGCGCATCTGCCCGTCCACTGGGCCGTCCGCGAGCCAAGGGTGCCAAAGGGTGGCTGAGAATCCTCCTTCCCTCGCTCATCGTGCTGGCCTGGGTGGCGATTGCGGGTGCAGGCGGACCGTTGTTCGGCCGGATTGACGAGGTCTCCTCGAATGATCCGACGGCGTATCTGCCGAATTCCGCGGAATCGACCGAGGTCAGTGTGCTTTCGCGTGAGTTCTACGATTCCGATGAGATTCCAGCTGTGGCCCTAGTCGTTGCCGACGACGGCGTCCTTGAACCGTCTGATCTTGAAGCCGTCTCTGCGACCGCTGAAAAGCTGGGGGAGGTCGAGGGCATTGGCGCCCTCTCCCCACCCATTCCCTCCGACGACGGCGTCGCCGTCCAAGTTTTCGTGCCGGTCGATGCCGCCTCCGATCTTGCGCTCGCGGTCGATACCATCCGCGCGCACCTCGATAGCGAACTCCCAGATGGGCTGAGCGTCTACGTGACGGGGCCGGCGGGGCAGACCGCGGATCTGGTCGAGGCATTTGGCGGCATCGACGGTCTCCTCCTGGCTGTCGCGCTGGTGGCGGTGTTCATCATCCTGCTGGTGGTCTACCGCTCGCTGCTGCTGCCCCTCGTCGTCCTGATCACCAGTGTCTTCGCGCTCTGCGGTGCTCTGGCGGTGGTCTGGTTGCTTGCGCGCGCGGACCTCTTCCTCCTCAACGGCCAGACGCAGGGCATCTTGTTCATCCTGGTGATCGGTGCAGCCACAGACTACTCGCTGCTCTACGTCTCGCGCTATCGCGAGGCGCTGGTGAGTAACAGCAGTAAGTGGGCCGCCACGAGACAGGCGTGGAAGGCCGCCGTCGAACCCATTCTGGCCTCGGGTGGAACCGTCATGGCGGGCCTGCTGTGCCTGCTACTCAGCGACCTCAAGTCCAACAGCGTGCTCGGGCCGGTGACGTCGATCGGGATCGTCTTCGCGATGTTGGCGGCTCTCAGCCTGCTGCCGGCCGCGCTAGGCCTCGCCGGGCGGGCGGCATTCTGGCCGCGCCGTCCGAAATTCGATGCCGGCCACGGGGAACGAGCGCACTTCGACTATTCGGGGGTGTGGGGCCGGACAGTCCGCTGGGTCGAAGGCCATGTGCGCCCCATCTGGATCGTCACCACGGCGGCCTTGCTCATCGGAGCGCTGGGCGCTGTCACCTTCAAGGCCGGTGGCGTGGCGCAGTCCGAGCTGGTCCTTGGAGCCTCAGAGGCACGAGATGGTCAGGAGGCTCTGGCGAAACACTTCCCGGGCGGTTCCGGAAGCCCGGTGAACGTGATCGCGGATGCCGACCAGCTGGACGACGTCGTCGCCGTTCTCACCGAGTCTCCCGGTATCGATTCCATTGCCGTCATCGCAGCCGAATCGCCGAGTGGGCAAGCCCCGATCTCGCCAGAGGGTGTGGAGGCCGTTGGGCCACCGGGCACACCCGCGCCTTCGCCGACCACGGTGGATGGGAAAGTATTGCTCCAGGCGACCCTGGTAAGCGCGGCGGATTCGGACGATGCTCTGCAGACGGTCGTCGATCTGCGCACGGATCTCCATGAGAGAGCTCCCGGAACGCTCGTCGGCGGTACCACGGCTACGACTCTGGATACCGTGGCAGCCTCGGTCCACGACCGCAACCTCATCATTCCCATCGTGTTGGCAGTGATCTTGTTGATCCTCATGGCATTGTTGCGGGCCGTCGTCGCCCCGATCATCCTGATCCTGACCACGATCCTCTCCTTCGGAACCGCGATGGGTGTGGCGGCCGTGGTCTTCAACCACATCCTCGGCTTTCCCGGCGCGGATCCGGCGGTGCCGCTGTACTCCTTCGTCTTCCTCGTGGCCCTTGGTATCGACTACAACATCTTCCTGATGACCCGTGTGCGAGAGGAGAGCCGCAAACATGGAACGCACGAGGGGATCGGGCGGGGGCTCGCCGTCACGGGAACGGTGATAACCTCTGCGGGCGTCGTGCTTGCCGCAACATTCGCAGCATTGGCGGTGATACCGATTCTGTTCCTCGTGCAGCTGGCCTTCATCGTGTCCTTCGGCGTGCTGCTCGATACCTTCATCGTTAGGACGTTGCTGGTGCCCGCACTCGGGCTGGAGATCGGGAAGGCAATCTGGTGGCCTTCGAAGCTGGCGCGGGGTAAGGCCTGAGGCTGACGGACGGCGGGTACGCGTACCGGAGGGAGCGTCGAGTTCCATCGGAGGGTCGAGGCGGAATGAGCGATCCTGCCCTCACCTACCGCGTACGCTCCGCCTGCGGCGTGGGGGCTATGCTCCCGCCTGGCACGTCGGGCACCAGAAGAGGTTTCTTCCCCCGATGGTCTTGGTGAGAATCGGAGAGCCGCATACCCAGCAAGGCTGGCCGTGGCGGCGATAGACGTAGACCTCACCGCCGTGGTCGTCGACCCGTGGCGGGCGTCCCATGGCGGCGGGCTCGTGTTCGGGGCGGACGGTATCGATGCGGCCTCGTTCCAGGCCGACCTCCATCAGCGTCACCATGTCGTCCCAGATCTCTCGGGCGCGCGCGGCACCGATAGCCTTGCCCGGTGTACTCGGATCGATTCCCAACCGGAACAAGACCTCCGCGCGGAAGATGTTACCGGTTCCGGCGATGACCGATTGGTCCATGAGCAGGGTCGCTATGGGCGCTCGCGAGCGCAGCACCCGGTCGATGAACTTCTGTGGGTCGGCATCCGCACGCAGAGGGTCCGGCCCCAGCCTGTCCACAATGGCCTGGACCTCGGGTGGATCGAGTAGCGCGCAGGCAGCAGGTCCCCTCAGATCGGCGGTGCTCTCCCCGTCTGTGAGACGCCAGCGAACCTGGCCGACCACGGGCGGCTCTCCGGGCAGGAACCGCAGCGTGCCGTAAATCCCCAGGTGGATATGGACCTGTGCCTGGGTGGATTGGAACGCCACGAACAGGTGTTTGCCCCACGTTTCCGCGTCCTTCAGAACGTCGCCGTCGAGCAGTGCTGCACCCGTGAAACGTCCCTGCGGGCTGGATGAAGCGATATTGCGGCCGGAGAAGTTCTCGACGACGGCGTCGGCCAGCCTGTGGAGCACGTGACCTTCGGGCATGGGGTTCCTTTCTTTGGCATATACATCCTATGTGGTATTGCGCACGTGAGATCGTTCTGTCCGTGTCCCGCCGTGACTGCTTTCGGTGCGAAAGGCGACCTCGTATCTGAATGCCCAGGCCTTTGCCCTCTGCGTCTCCAGGCCTTTGCCTCGATCCTCCCAGAGTCGTACCAGCGTGGACGGCGTAACGTTGGCGCGTTTGCAGAAGGCAACCCCATGGAAAGGCTCATCGATGAACAAGACCACCGGCCAGCGTAACGGAACACAGAACACTGCGCAGATCATCAGTTGGGTCGTCTCTCTGGCGACGTTGGCGGTGGGACTCTTCCTGTACTTCACGGGGAAGTCCAGTTCCGTGACGGCCCAGGTCGGCGCCTCGGACGGAACTATCACGGATCCCAACGAGTACTACCAGAGAGTCACTGACGGAAGCTCGGCGGTGACTCTGGGGTCGGCGCTCATCGCGGTCTCGATCGTGGTATTGGTACTGACGCTGGCCCTCTTCACCAGGCCCGTGGTTGCGGTCGAATCAAGGATGCTCGCGACTGGCGATCGGGATCCTCATGAGCCCGAGATCGCCGACCCGGACGAGGCGGGTTCGGCCGAGAGCGAGACCGACTCCGAAGCCTCCGAGATAGATGCTTCTTTCCCCGAGGCAGAGGACGGCGACGATGGCACAGGTCGCGAGAACGGGGACGAGGGCACGGGTCGCGAGGACGGCGATGAACCGACTGAACAGAGCCCCGGGGACGAACCTACTGAACAGAACCCCGGCGATGAACCTGCCGAACAGAACCCCGGGGATGTCGAACCGAGGCGTTCATAGAGACGCCTTCTTCGCGCACGGCTCCGATCAGTGCTTGTAGAGCACCTCGAAGAACTCGACGACGATCTTGCCCGCAGGATCGTATTCGATCCCGAGCGCTTCGCATTCTTGGCGGAAGAAGGCCTCGTGCGCAGTTTTCCAATGCTCGAACGGCCCTTCGCCCTCGGCGGCGGCGATTTCGTGGTCCGCTTCCTGAAATCCGAGGATACGAATCTCGGTATCCCGGATCAGAGCCCGTGGATGCCCTGCTCCGTCGCAGACGATCGAGAGTTCGCCCACACGTGGTAGGTCGGCGCCTTCGCGCTCGTAAGCTGCCACCCGACTGGATGTCGCCGTCTTCTCGCCGGAAACCACGAGGCGTGCGAGTTCGTCTGCGACTTCCTTCGTCGCACCGAGCGAGAAGGCAGAGGGACGCAGTGATGCGGTGTCGTCGAGTCCCGTCAGAACCTCGGTCCGGTTGAAGCCGGCGACGGTTCGCGCACGGTCCCAGAATGCCTCCAGATGCGGGTCTTCGGGTTCGGTTGGGAGCGTGGACTCAACCTCCTCCTGGTGGTCAGGTTGGAAATCGGGATGCTCTGACATGGTGGTTCGCCTTTCTCGACGACTTCGCGCATCGTACGTTACCTGGATTTTAGTCTCTGACTCGCAGGTAAGTCCTAAGGTCCTTCGCTATCGTGGGTTGACGACACAGCGTTCGCGCTCCGATTCGATCAGAATTGACACTCACAGCAACATGGCTTTCACAATCTCCCGCCCAAAGTTCCTCGCAGCAGTACTTGGCGCCGCACTCTCTTTGTCTCTGGCTGCCTGTTCCAACACAGGCTCGGATGCAAACTCCTCCGGCGATTCATCGCCTTCTCAAGCCGAATCGATCGCACCTCCGGAGGTCGATCGGGATCCGACCGGTGAATTGCCGGAGATCTCTTTCGCCGATGGCGTGCCCAGTATGCAGACGGTGGAAGCCGATCCTCCGGACACCGTGACAGTCAAGACGCTGAAAGAAGGCGATGGAGAGCCCGTCGCGTCCGGAGATTTCGTCTCGGTGAACTATGCCGGGTTCCTGTGGTCTGACGGTACGCAGTTCGATTCCTCTTACGAATCGGAAACGGCCGCTAATTTCTCGCTCGACAGCGTCATCCCTGGCTGGAAGTACGGGTTGGAAGGAGCCAAGGTCGGTGACCAGGTTCTTCTGGTCGTTCCGCCGGAGTATGGATACGGGGATACGGAGAATGGTCCGATCCCCGCTGGGTCGACCTTGGTTTTCGTTGTGGATATTCTCAGCGCGACGAGCCCCACAACCGATGCACTGACCGAGGCCACCGCGACGAACGCTGAACTGCCAGCCGGTTTGGAAGTCACCGGCGATTTGGGGGCGGAGCCGAGCATCTCCTACGAGGAGGGGTCGACGGCGCCCGCGGAGGCACAGGTCATCGTGCTTTCGGAGGGGAAGGGTGACGTCATCGCCGATACGGACACCATTCTCTATCATGGCGTTGGCGGCTACTGGGGCGAAGAGTCCACATCGACCTGGCCCGATGCCTATCAGCAGGTCGGCTCAGGTGGAGGCGTCGAGATAGTCGGGCAGCACGTCGGCTCTCGTATCCTGCTGGTCTATCCCAAGGATGAGGAAGCTGGGACCGAGGCGTCCGTCATGGTCATCGACGTCATGGAGGCAGTGCCAAGCGCATAGGCCCGCGAAATCCAACGTTTGGACACGAAGTACATGGTTTTACGCGCGACTTCGTGTCCAAACCTTTGATCTCATGGAGTCGCACCCCTGATCTCGCGAAGCGTCGCACCCCCCCCGACCCCGCGAGTTCACTTCTGCGAACCCGCGAGAAGCGCCTGCACGAAGTAGCGCTGGAAGGCGAAGAACACGAAAAGCGGGACGAGCATCGAGAGGAACGCTCCTGAGGAGAGCACGTCGATGTTCGATCCGAACTGGCGCAGCTGGGACTGGATGGCTACCGTCAACGGCTGCGACTCGGAGTTCGTAAAGATAAGCGCCACGAGCATGTCGTTCCAGGTCCACAGGAACTGGAAGATGGCCAGTGAAGCGATGGCGGGCAGGCCGAGGGGCAGTACGATCTGGAAGAAGATGCGCCAGTCTCCAGCTCCGTCGATCCGCGCGGATTCCAGCAGCTCTCCGGGGATCTGCACGAAGAAGTTGCGTAGCAGGAAGATCGCGAAAGGCAGCCCGAACGCGACGTGGAAGAGGATCACGCCCAGAACGCTGCCGTAGATTCCCAGCGCACCGAAGAGGCGGGCCAGAGGGATGAGTGCGACCTGCAATGGTACCGCCAGGAGCACGATGACCCCGATCAGCAGCCAATCGCGCCCTGGGAACTTCATCCAGGCGAAGGCGTGGGCCGCCAGCGCCCCGAGCAGCACGACGAGGAAGGTCGAGGGAACCGTGATCACGATCGTGTTCCATAGCGAACCGGTGATCGTGGGGTTGGACAGCAGGTTGGAATAGTTCTCCAACGTCAGCTGCGCCGGCTCGGTGAACACCGTCCACCAGCCTGAGGACGAATTGTCGCCGCTCGAGCGCAGTGAGGTGAAGAACAACCCCACGGTGGGGATCAGCCAGAACAGGGCTACGACAATGAGCAATACATTGATGAACCCCGAGCTGAGGACCCCGAGAATGCGTTGGGCCAGGGTCCTCTTTCCGCGCACGGCGGTCGATGGTGGTGGGGCCACGTCGGCCTCCTCCGGTATGCCGGGGACCGTCAGTGCGTCCAGATCCGAGGTGCTCATCGGTCTCGCTCCTCACGGAAGCGGCGAACATTGATAATCATGGAGGGAAGCACCAGCACCAAAAGCAGAATGGCCAGCGCCGATCCTAGACCGTGGTTGTTGCCTCCGCCGAAGGATACCGTCCACATCTCCACGGCGATGACGTTGGCCGCGGGTTTCGACTGTCCGGGTGGTATCACGTACACGAGATCGAAGATCTTGAGGACGTTGATGATCAACGTGACGAAGACGACGACGAGCACCGGAGACAGCAGCGGCGCCGTGATTCTGGTGAATACCTTCCATTCGCTGGCTCCGTCGACCCGCGCTGCCTCCTGCAACGTTCGATCTATTGCGGAGAGGCCGGAGGCGATCATCACCATGGCGAATCCGGCCCAGATCCAGATGTAGGACAGGATGATCACCGCGTTGATGAGAGAGGGTCCCAGCCAGGACACCCCTTGGAAGCCCTGTTGGAAGTTCGTGGCTGGAAGGGCGATCCGATAAGTCTGGCCGGGATCCAGGCCGCTGATTGCGAAGGTGCCGTCCTGACCCGTGGTCGCGTATGCGCTCACGGATCCCTCCGCGTCCACCGCATCCACACGAATGCCCGGGAGTCCCTTCTTCCCGTCTTCGATCGCGCCGTTCTCGCTCCCTCCGCCACTGACGACGTCGAGGAATACCGTTCCGGTTATCTCTGTCGGTCCGGCGGTCGACGGCGAAGCGGCCTGCTGTGCGTCTTCGGGAACGTTGTCCTGGCGAATGCCGATGAGCGGGAATGTGAGACTGCTGCCCGCCGACATCTCCTCGACCGAGGCTATGGTGCCGCCCTCGGCGGCGACATCGAAGCCCTCTCGTGGACGACCGCCCGGATAGCTCGAATCGTCGCTGAAGGCGTTCTTGACCCCGGCTATCGTCGCATTCACGACGCCGAGGTTCGGATCCTCCTGAAACATGGTGCGGAAGATGACCCCGGCCGCCAGCATGGAGATGGCCATCGGCATGAAGATGATCAGCCGGAACGCAGTCTTCCAGCGCAGTCTCTCCATGAGAACTGCGAATATCAATCCCAGGAATGTGCAGGCGGCCGGGGCGACGATCACCCACATGACGTTGTTGCGGATCGCCGTGTAGGTGGTGTCGTTCGTGAACATCGCGACGTAGTTCTCGAAGCCCACGAATTTGGAGCCGCCCTTGTCGTAGAACGAGCGGATGAGAGTGTAGATGATCGGATAGATCACCAGGGCCCCGAGCACGATGAGCGCCGGAGCGAGGAAAGACGTGGTGACCAGGCCGCGCCGCCACCGCCCCCGCTTATGAGAAGCGCCGGAGTTGGCCTTCTCATCGGCGGGGACGGTGGTTGTCTCGACGGATGTGCTCACGCTCATCTCCTTGGGTCAGAGGTTGACCGGGAAATCTACTCGTAGGCTGCCTGCGCTGCCTCTTCCAATCTCTGCTGAGTGCCTTCGATGTCCGAGGGGTTCTCGTAGAAGGAGATCATCTCCTGCCAGAAGCCCTGCCCCGGGGTTCCGCCGAAGGCGCTGGGGGTCATATCCGACATGTCGAAACGAAGGGTCTCGGCATTGGTAAGTGATTCCGCGATCTGCCGGGAGACGTCGTCGGGATAGGTCGCGGTGTCGACCTCCTTGTTGGGAGAGAGCAGGCCGCCCTCTGGGATCCAGGTCTCCGCCGCCTCAGGTGAGGCGAGGTACTTCATCAGGGCAGCCGTGGCTTCGTCGTCGACAAGCTGGACGGCGACGTCGCCGCCGGAAACGACCGACGAAGGCGAACCGTCGATGGAGGGGAACTCGTAGAACAGGGCGTTCTCGCCGACGGCCGAGTTGCCATCCTCTGCGATGTTGCCCGCAACGAAGTCGCCCTCGAATACGGTGGCAGCCGCGGGATCGGCACCGAATACCGCCGTCACGCTATCGGGGAAGGAGCGCTGCGCACCTCCGGGCTGTAGAGCATCGCTGCTCCACAGCTCCGCCATCACTTCGAGGGCCGTGGTCACAGACTCATCGGTCCATGGGATCTCGTGGTTGGCAAGCTGGTCGTAGAGTTCTGGCCCGGCAGTTCGCAGATAGACGTTCTCGAACCAGTCCGTCAACGGCCATCCCACGTCCGCTCCCACGGAGATGCCGGAGTAGCCGGCGTCCGATATGAGCTGGAGCTGCTCCATGAAGGAGTCCCAGTCATGGGGGACCGTCGCCCCGGCTTCGTCGTAGAGGTCCGCGTTGTACCAGACGGTGGACTTGTGGGCGGCCTTGAACCAGATGCCGTAGAGGGTGTCCTCGGACGACCCGAGCTCGATCCAGCTCTCGTCGAAGTTCTTCTCGACGTCGGCCTTCGTCTCGTCGTCGAGCGGGATCAGATCACCGGAGGCCGCCAGGGATTCCAGTAGTGCCGGCTGACTGATGACGGCGACGTTGGGTGGCGTATTGCCTTCGATCTGCGCCTGAAGGTAGGCCGGACCGTTGTCTCCGAAGCTCGTGTAGTTGACGGTGGCGCCGGTCTCCTCCTCGAACTTATCGAGAACCTTCTCGAAGTTCGTCTGCTCAGACCCGGACCAGGCGGCCGCTACGTTCAATGTCTGGCCGGAGAAATCCCCCTCGATGGAAACCTCCGGCTCACTATCCCCTCCGCTGCACCCCGCGACAAGCGCAACCGCTGCACCTGCTGCGATCACGGAAAGGGATTGACGTTTGAAGCTGTGACGCATCATCTCATCTCCTTTGAATCTCATGTTTGCGACGTCGTCGTCTCACCCATTCACTTGAGACGTGAGGTGGCTAACATATTCACACTATGACGGAGTGGTGATGGGTGCAAGAGCCGCGGCTGATTCGCGCGAAATACCCGGATGAAAACGGGCTTGAAGCGTGTGGGGGCAGGCGTCGAGAGGGTGAGACGTGGGAGCGAAGAATGCGGGCTTCAGTCCTCGGGAGGTTGCCAATAGTAGTTGAAATGCATGTCGTGCCGCTCTGGGTAGTGCGTGGAATGCAAGACCTCGATGCGCATGGGGACCAAGTCGGTGACCTCGCATTCGAGAACCTCGGCGAGTAAGAGCAGACGGTCAGCCGCGATGGACGACTTTCCCAGTTCGACCCTGCTCAGCTGTTGCCTGCTCCACCCGGCGTTGTGAGCGAGGGCCTCTTGAGACCAGCGTTTTCTCTTGCGCTGCTCGGCGATCTTTTCGCCCATCAGCCGCCGAAAGACATCGCTCTGCCTCCTTTGAGCAGGCTCGAGGCGGTCTTGGGCTATTGGCATAGATAAAAGGATGACCCATTTGATAGTCAATAACCACCAAGCTAACTACACTGGTTTTGACTCTTTAGGGTTACATCGAATGATGTGGGGCGAGAAGTAAACGTGCTGCTGGGCCTATGCGGATCGACTTCTGGACTTGGCTCGCCGGTGTCACACCGCGCAGGGAGAGGGGGAGTCCTCGGGCGTGATCCATGCTGAGAGCGTCGCGATCGGGTCTCGTGACCGGTGGTGAAAGGAGATGATGGTTTTCGGGATCCCACGCGGCAACAGAATATTCGGGATCCCACGCGGCAACAGAATATTCGGGATCCCACGCGGCAACAGAATAGACGACGTTCACCGCCTTGTTCTCACTCACCAAACATAAGGAGGATTTCGTGTCTGAAAAGGTCAATGAGTTCCAGGCAGCGGTAACTCTCACCCAGACTGATCGGCACTACGAGGTGATTCTGGCCGTGGAGGAGGCCAACGACATCCTTGCGATGATCAATCGCGAGAGACTGAATGAGCGAGAGATGCGCGAATACCGAGCCATCAAGCGCGATCTGACGTCGGTGCTCCTGGAGTTCCAGAGCACCTACCCTTCCGCGCATGCTCGGGCCAGTGCGAGAACGCAGATGCTCAATCACCTCAACCATCTCCGTCGGATCCTGCAGGTCCTTCTGCTGGGAGTGGCTATCTTCGTCTTGTTCGAGTCGTGGCAGGAAGGGCTCGCGCTGCTCCTGTGCGTCGCTACCCTGCGCGTGGTCTCGATGGAGTACCTGCTCTCGCAGTGCCGAGCGGCCGTGCGGCTCGGCACTGCGCCGGTTGAGCGCATCTTGACGGCCGTGGGGCACCCTGAAGACGGCGCACGAGCCGCCTCGGGGCTATGCGCGCGAGCGGATGAGCTCTATCTGGCCACGCTCGATCACACCATGCTGGCGATGGAACGTCGCCAGCGGCAGTCGATGCGTGAGGAGGCGCGGGCGCGGCTCCACCGCAAGGTGGCGGGAGCCCCGGGAAGCTCCTACTGTTGAGGGCGGGGCTCCTGGTGCGTCGCGTCTAGCGTCGGGCGATCGACGGGACGGCCGAAGTCGTCCAACAGCTGCACCGATCCCTCGGGATGCCTGCGAAGATTGATGACGGAGGCTACGAGCCCTCCCCATACCACGAGGATCGATACGCACATCATGGCGATGGCTGGTGCACTCATCACTTGTCCTGTCCTGCGATGTCGGTCGCTTCCGTGTTGGCGGTCATCGCCGAGACGGCGACATCGTCCGAAGAACGTGTTCCGGTGTCGCGGCTTGTCTCGGCCGTGCCTGCCTCCTCGACCTTCGGAAGAATATAGCCCGCGACAGTCGGGTCCTTGCGCACGTCCCTGATGCGCCCCTGGTCGACCAAACGATCCAGAATGGGCGGTGGGATGAGATCGCCGTCGGAGTCGAGCGCATGTGCGTTCGAATGCTGGCCCCATGGGATGGCTGTGATTAGGAAGGCGAGCACCACGAGGGCGATGACCATGCCCCAGCCGAAGACGTTGACGAACCAGCTCGGCATCCCGCCGTACCCGTCCCGCACCGTGTTCTGGATCTCGTTGATGAGAATGTATCCCAGCACGATGGGAGCGACTCCGCCGACGAAGAGCTGCCAGATGCGCCCGACTTTGAACGAGCTCGAACGGTTGAGGTGGTTGCGCAGCGTCGGTAGTGCTCCGAAACCCGCCGTCAGGGTTACGGTGGCGACCAGTGCCACCGCGACGATCCCGAAGTTGTTGACGAAGGCGTCCGTGATGTCGAGAAGGTTGAGGCCCGTGGTCGTCGGGAAGAGAAGCATGGAGATGGCGGCCATCGGGATGCCGACGGCGAGCGTGCTTGCGATGCGCCCGGTGCCGAGTTTGTCCTGTACCGCGGCGATGATCACCTCGATGATCGAGATCAAAGAGGTGAAACCCGCCAATGCGAGCGAACCGAAGAAGAGGACGCCGATGAGAACGCCGAAGGGTGCCTCGTTGATGATGGTGGGGAAGGCGATGAACGCCAGTCCGATTCCGCCGCCGGCCACCTCGCTGATGGCCTGCCCGGAGGCCTGCGCCATGAAACCGAGGGTGGCGAAGACTCCGATTCCCGCGAGGATCTCGAACGAGGAATTCGAGAATCCCACGACAAGCCCGGAGCTGGTGAGGTCCTCTTTCTTCTTCAGATATGAGGCGTAGGTGAGCATGATGCCGAATGCGACGGAAAGCGAGAAGAAGATCTGCCCGTAGGCGGCAACCCACACGCTGGAATCGGTCAGTGCGCCCCAATCAGGAGTGAAGAGGGCGTTGAGTCCGTCGGTGGCCCCGGGCAGAGTGATGGCCACTCCGACGAGCACCACGAACATGAGAACCAGGATTGGAATGAAGATCTTCGAGGACGCGGCGATGCCCTTCTGTACGCCCAGGAGCAGCACTCCGATTGCAGCGATCCACACCAGGGCAAGCGGCCATGCCACCCCGGCGAGGAAGTCGAAACCGATGGTCGCCTCGGAGGCCGGGGCCGATTGAACGAAGCTGTCCATGAAGAAACCCGCCGGATCCGCGCCCCATTCCTGGGTGAAGGAGAAGAGGAAGTAGCGCAACGCCCAGGCCAGGATGACGGCGTAGTAGATACCGATGATGAAACAGATCATGACCTGCCACCATCCGAGGGGCTCGGTCAAGCGATGGAGGCGCCGGAAGGAAAGCGGTGCCGAGCCGCGGTAGCGGTGTCCGATCGCGTAGTCGAGGAAGAGCAGCGGGATGCCCGCCGTGAGGAGCGCGATGATGTAGGGGAGCATGAAGGCTCCGCCGCCATTGGAATAGGCGACGTAGGGAAAGCGCCAGATATTGCCTAGGCCCACTGCGGATCCGATGGCGGCAAAAATGAATGCGTTGCGTCCGGAGAACGCTCCTCGTTTCGCTGAGGTGGCGGTGTTGCCGCTGGAAGACGCTGGTGAGCTGCTCATAGACCTTTCCATTTCGTCGTCGGTTCGAGCTGAACCTCTATCCTTGGCCTTCTCAGGAAATGAGGCAATACCTCTCGCCATATGGACCCTGGAGTCATGCCAGAAACTCGTCGCTGCGCTCGTGGCTGCCCCAGATGCCAGCGGTTTGCTGTGATTGTGAGCGGCGGAGGTTCCGAATGATGTGGGGGCGCCGCTGGCGCCCCCACCGTCGAAGCGAAGACGAAATTCTGTGCTCCGGATAGTCTCGCCATGTGGACTTAAGAACTTCTCCCTTTTGTAACTTTAGTTTTTGAGTTATCTTTTAATCGATTTCGGGCCTGTTACTCACCGAGGCAAGAACCCGAGTCGCAGCACCTATTCTGAAGGCGCGATGTCGCGTCCTCGAATGCTGAGACTTGTGCGGGTTGGTTCGAATCATTCCTCTATGTGTTTCACCGGGTGCTGACCTGATCACTTCGTGAACCAATTGTTGGAGGATTGCTATGGCTGAACCTGTACGCAACTATCCGAAGCTTGCTATGCAGATTCTGGAGCATGTGGGCGGAGAAAAGAACATCGCATCGGCAACGCGCTGTGCAACGCGGCTTCGGCTTGTGTTGCGCGACAAGCCTGCAGATGCGAAGGACAAGGTGTCTGCACTTCCCGGCGTCATCACCGTGGTCGAGAGCGGCGGACAGTTCCAAGTCGTGATCGGAGCCCATGTGGGCGAGGTCCACGAGGCGCTTCTAGCGAACACCGATCTGTCGGACGAGCAAGCTTCGGCGGAAGCACCCAAGCAGTCGATCGTCAACCGCGTCATCGCCACGATGTCTGCGGTGTTCGCTCCGTTCGTCTATATTTTAGCGGCGGCTGGCCTGCTTCAAGGGCTTCTCATCATCATTCGCATGATCTGGCCCGCGTTCGAGAACAGCGGAACCGACCAGGTGTTCTCTTTCATCTCGTGGTCTCCTTTCCACTTCCTCCCTATCTTCATCGCTGTTACGGCGTCGAAGCACTTCAAGGTGAACACGTATGTCGCCTTGTTCTGTGCTGCAGCGATCGTGAACCCGGATTGGAACACTCTGGCTGGCAGCATTGCCGACGGCGAGACGGTGCGACTCTTCGGAGTGGCGCTTTCGCCGACGACTTACACATCCACGGTGTTGCCACCCCTTTTCTTGGTGTGGTTCCTCTCCTACCTCGAGCGATTCCTCAAGAAGTTCCTCCACGGAGCGGCAGCGAATCTGCTCATTCCCTTTATCAGCGCCGTTGTGATGGTACCGCTCACGCTACTCATCATCGGGCCGATCTCTGCAGCGGGTGCCGACGGCATCGCATCCGGTTACAACTGGTTGGTGGAGGTTGCTCCGGCGGTTGCGGCGGCCATCATCGGTGGTTTTTGGCAGGTTGCGGTTATCTTCGGTGTCCACTGGGGCATCACCCCTGTGGTTCTCTCGAACTTCGAGCAATACGGATTTGACTCTTTCCAGGCTTTCCAGACCGCCGCGGTCATCGCACAGGTTGGCGCCGCCGTCGGCGTATTTCTCAAGACACGAAGCAAGTCCATGCGTGGCGTGGCCGGCTCGGCTGCCGTAACCGGCATCTTTGGGATCACTGAACCTACCATCTACGGTGTGACCCTGCGTCTGAAGCGCCCATTTCTGCTGGCGTGCGTCGCCGGTGCCGTGGGCGCCGTCGTCATCTCCCTATTCGGCTCACGCTACTACGCATACGCGGGCCTACCCGGAATGCTGACGATCGTCAACGCGCAGAGCGATGCCAATCCCTCATCCCTCATCGGTGTCATCATCGGCGCCGCCATCGCATTCTTCGGGGCGGCGGCTCTCGTGTACATCGTCGGTTTCAAAGATCCAGTGGACGAGGATGCCTCGGAAGAGGTGATTGCGGAAGCTGAGGAACAGCTCGAAGAGTCCGCGCGCCTCGCCTACGATACTGCTCTCGAAGCCGCTGAGAAGGCCGTCGTCGTTGCAAGCCCGCTTGCTGGCAGAGCTGTGGCCTTGCCATCGGTGCCAGATCCGGTCTTCGCCTCGGGGGCTATGGGCAAGGGCGTGGCCGTCGAGCCCGCAGTGGGCAAGATTCTTGCTCCTTTTGCGGGCAGGGTGGTGACGGTTCTGCCATCCAAGCATGCCATCGGACTCATCTCCGAGGATGGGGTCGAGCTTCTCATCCATGTGGGCATCGATACAGTTCAATTAGAAGGAAAATATTTCACATCGCACGTCAAGGCGAGTCAAGAGGTGGCAAAGGGGGATCTGTTGCTGGAGTTCGACGTCGCTGCGATCAAGGAGGCAGGGTACTCCACTGTCACCCCGGTTATAGTGACGAACTCCGCCAAGTTCAGCGATGTGCTGTCGGCGCCGGTCACCACAGTCGCTGCGGGCGAAGATCTGCTGGCTGCGGTGACTCTGGAGCTGTCAGAGCCAACAGTGTAGGTCCGCCGACCTACCCTCGAACATCAATATAAATCTCTGATAGGGACCGCGAGGGGACACAATGCTCTGGCCCCTCGCGGCCCGATCGGACGAAGGAGACTACACCATGACGATTCCACTGCCTGACAATCCCCTGAACACGCTTCCCGAGAGCTTTCTCTGGGGTGGTGCCGTCGCGGCACATCAACTCGAGGGAGGGTGGAACGCGGGCGGCAAGGGTCCGAGCGTCGTCGACGTGCTTACAGCCGGTTCCCACGGGGTTCCTCGTCGCCTGACCAGGACCATCGAGGAAGGCGAGTTCTATCCCAATCACGAGGCCATCGATTTTTACCACCGCTATCGCGAAGACATCGAACTGCTGGCTGAGATGGGTTTGAAGTGTTTCCGAACCTCGATCCAGTGGACTCGGATCTTCCCCAAGGGCGATGAGGACGAGCCGAACGAGGAGGGTTTGAGGTTCTATGACGACCTGTTCGACGAGCTGCTTCAACACGGCATAGAGCCGGTCATCACTCTGTCCCATTTCGAACTCCCACTGCATCTTGCGCGCGAGTATGGCGGTTTTCGCAACCGCGCGGTAGTCGACTTCTTCGCGCGTTTCGCTCGGGTATGTTTCGAGCGGTATCACTCCAAGGTCAAGTACTGGATGACCTTCAATGAGATCAACAATCAGATGGATACCCGGAACTGGTTGTTCTTCTGGACCAACTCGGGTGTGCTCCTCGGCCCCGAGGATGATCCACGAGAATTACTGCTCAAGGTCGCCCACCACGAGTTGCTCGCGAGCGCACTGGCTGTGAAGGTCGGTCATGAGATCAATCCAGATCTGCAGATCGGATGCATGGTTTCCCATGTGCCCATCTACCCATACTCCTGTAACCCCGACGACGTCATGGCCGCCCAGATCGCCAATCGTGAGCGCTTTCTCTTCCCCGATGTTCACGTACGTGGCCACTATCCGGGCTACGCTCGCCATGAGGTTGAGACGAACGGCTACGACATCGGCTGGCAGGCCGGCGACGATGAGATCCTTGCAGCCGGACGCGTGGACTATATCGGCTTCAGCTACTACATGTCCACGACCGTGAAGGCAGGTGCCTATTCCGAGGAAGAGCGCAACGACGGTGGTCTGCCCAACTCAGTGCCGAACCCGTACGTCGAAACCAGCGACTGGGGCTGGGCGATCGACCCGGTCGGCCTGCGTTATGTCCTCGCGACGTTGAGTGAACGCTATGAGTTGCCGCTGTTCATCGTGGAGAATGGCTTCGGTGCGGTCGATGAGGTCAAACCGGACGGTTCGATCGAGGACGATGACCGCATCGAGTATCTGCGCCGCCACATCGAGCAGATCAAGCTTTCCATTGTCGAGGACGGCGTTCAGGTCATGGGATACACCCCATGGGGCGTCATTGACGTCGTGTCCTTCACTACCGGAGAGATGAAGAAGCGTTACGGCATGATCCATGTGGACAGGGATAACGAAGGCAGGGGAACGATGAAGCGTTCGAGGAAAAAGTCCTTCGATTGGTACAAGGAAGTCATCCGTTCGCGAGGCGCTGCTCTGTAGTGAAGAGGTCGGGACGGAGGGAGAAGACCGATATGAGACCTACGTCTGGAACTCTGCTGCGAGTTCTCAACAACAATGCCATCATGGTTCAGACCGTGGGAGGGCGCCTGATCCTTTTGGGAAGAGGCATAGGTTTTGGCAAACAACTCGGCGACCCTGTGGAGCTCAGCGTTGCCAGCGAGGTCTTTGAGCCTTCCAGTCCTTTGGAACTGCGTCAGCTTGCCGATTTCGTGGTGGAGATCCCTCTGGAGGCCTTTAAGGTTGCGCGACGGGCAGTCGATTACGCCGAAGAAATTGCCGGTATCCGTCCAAGTCAAGCTCTCCTCCTCTCGATTGCCGATCACCTTCACTTCGCCGTGTTACGGACGGAGAAAGGGGTTTCTATCGATTTTCCTCTGAAGTGGGAGATTGCGCAGCTTTACCCTTCGGAGAGTGAGTTGGGAAGAGCAACGGTGCGATTTGCTCATGAGGAATTGCGAGTTCCCGTTGCCATGGACGAGGGGGCGGCGTTCGCCATGCATTTCGTCAATGCGCAATTCGCTCAGGCGGATGTCTCCCAAACGGTGGAGATGACGAAGGTGCTGGGTGCCGCCATCGACATCGTGAAGGAGGGAATCGGCCCTCAGGCGACTGCGGATCAGATGAGTGTGGCGCGTTTTGTGACGCATCTGCGCTACCTGTACGCGCGCATCGGGAGTGACGCGCAGATAGACAGCACTCCGCCGATTCTGTTGGCTGCGTTGTACGACGCCTATCCGGAGGTCAGCAAGGTGACAGAGCAAGTGCGCCAGTTGATCGAATCTGGAGGCGGGCGGCTGACTGAAGCCGAGGTGCGCTACCTAGAACTTCACGTGTCGCGCTTGGCCACGGCGGTGCGCAGATAGCGAATCGGCGGGACGCGGAAGAGAGCGTGCAAGGATGCAGAAGAGAGCGTGCAAGGACGCGCTTCATGATCAGGCGGTCAGATGGACGGTCGACTCTCCATCTAGTACGTCAATAGAGCACCATTTCTAGTACTTTATTGGCTGGAGGGTGTGGTGATGGGCTATCGGCAGGATCTGTGGGAGATCGCCGCATCCCGCAACGGTGTGGTGACCGTTGCTGAAGCGGAGGATGGGGGCGCCGCTGGCGGAAGTAGCGGATTGATCCGACCCATTTCGCTGGTGCGCCGACGAACTGGGCGAAGTCGGGGCGTGGTCGCCCCGACAGATATTCTGGTGGGGCGGTATCGAATGCGAACAGGTGGTAGGAATGCGCAAGCTTGGCATGGTCGGCGGGACCGGACCCGAATCGACGATCTCGTACTATCGGGCGGTCATCGCCGGCGTGCAGGCGACCGAAGGCTCGCACAGCCTCCCGCCCCTTGTGATCGAGTCGCTGAGCGTCTTCGAAGTCCTGGGTTACTGCTCCCGTGAAGACTACGATGGGCTTGCCGGTTACCTGCTGTCCGCAATCGAACGCCTGGCGACTGTCGGTGCAGAGGTGGTGACCCTGACCGGCCTGACTCCGCACATCGTCTTCGATCAGCTCAGCTCCAAGTCCCCCGTCCCGCTGATCAGCGCTGTCGAGACCACCCGTGACGCCGCGCTCGAACGCGGGGTAGGGCGGCTGGCACTGCTCGGAACCGAGTACACGATGACTCAGGACTTCTTCGCGCGTCCCCTGCGCGATGCCGGACTAGAGGTGGTCACGCCGTCGCAGACGGAGATCGCCTACATCCAGGACAAGATCGTTAGCGAGCTTGAGCACGGGATCGTCACGGACGAGACGCACGACGGATTCGTCGCCATTATCGAGCGCCTCCGGGACGAGCATGGTTGCCAGCAGGTCGTCCTCGGCTGTACGGAGCTGCCTCTGCTGCTCAACGACGCGAGCTCGCCCCTGCCGTGCCTCGACACGGTCGAGATCCACACCAGAGCACTCGTTGCAGCGATCACGGAGTAGCGCAGAGGAACTGACCGCGGGCCAGGGGATGAGGGCAACCGTGGCGGAGCCGTGGGCGGTGGTACGCCACTGGCTTGAACGGATCATCGGCCTCATTGCCGCCTCGTCCGCTCTCGATTGACCCCGGCTGCCCGTAGAACCCGATACTCATAAGTTCGTCATAAACTCCCCTCACGGTGGCCTGAAGTCGGCTTTCTAGAGTCGGGCCATGGACGAGAACACCGATACCCTGCCCCATCCCGCGCCCGGCTCACCGCCGTGGGCGCAGACCCCAGCGCAGCCCCGCCGTCGGCGAAAGCGGCGCATCGCCCTGGGCGCCGGGCTCGTGGTCGCATTGAGCCTGACGGGAGCCTCCGTGTGGGCCCTGGACCGCTACGTTATCGATCACGTGGAGATATCGGACGTCTCCGAATACGAGAGGGAACACGGCAGTGCGTCCACCGTCCAGGAGGATGCCGCCGCCGAGGTCACGGACTCGACCTACGAAGGGTCCAACGCCTCCATCTCCCTGGAGAAGCAGTCCACCGGATCCGGCAGCGACACCGTCACCTACTACGTGGCCACCGTGGACCTCACCGATGCCACCGCGCTTCGTTCGGCGTTCGCCAACGATTCCTTCGGTCAGAACATCGTCGAGAACACCTCGGATATCGCCGCCGATCACGATGCCATCTTCGCCATCAACGGCGATTACTACGGATTCCGTGACACCGGCATCGTCATCCGCAATGGAGTGATCTACCGCGACGACGGCGCCCGCGAGGGCCTGGCCTTCTATACGGACGGCACCGTCGAGCTATACGACGAGACCTCCACCACCGCCCAGGACCTGCTCGACGCCGGCGTGTGGAACACGCTTTCATTCGGCCCGGCCCTCGTCGCGGACGGAGCGGTGATAGACGGCATCGACTCGGTGGAGATCGATACCAACTTCGGCAACCACTCGATTCAGGGAGAGCAGCCACGCACCCTCGTGGGGGTAAAAGAGGACGGGACGCTGGTGTTCGTCGTCGTCGACGGACGCGACGATGGATACTCCAGGGGAATGACGATGACCGAGGCCGCCGAACTCATGGTATCCCTCGGATGCGAGACCGCCTATAACCTCGACGGCGGCGGCTCTTCCACCATGTATTTCGACGGCGAGGTGGTCAACCAGCCCGGCGGCAACGGCAACGAGCGCGGCACATCGGACATCCTCTATATCGAGGACCTGTCATGATCGTCCTCATCCCCTCGCTCGAACCCGATCACCGCCTCCCCGAACTCGTCCGTGCGCTGCGCGACCGGCTGCCCCGTGCCCGGGTCCTGATCGTCGACGACGGATCCGGCCCCGCCTACGCGCAGATCTTCGGCGCCGCAGCCCGCCTTGGGGCTATCATCATCGGCTACCCGACCAACCGCGGCAAGGGCTTTGCATTGCGGCACGGCTTCATGTGGTGCCTCACCAATGCGCCGGGAGAGAGCGTGGTGTGCGCCGATTCCGACGGACAGCACACTCCGGCGGATATCGCGCACGTTGCCGAGGAATCGGAGGCGTTCCCGGAAGCCGTTGTGCTTGGCGTGCGCGGCTTCACCGGTGATGTGCCGCTGCGCTCTCGCTTCGGGAACTCGGCAAGCGCTTTGTTCTTCCGCATGGTGAGCGGAAGGCGGGTGAGCGACACGCAGACGGGGCTGCGTGCATACGGCCACCGTCAACTTGCCGAGCTGTTAGAGGTGCCGGGGGAGCGGTTCGAGTGGGAGCTGAGTGCGCTACTGACGGCGGCCAACGCGGGACGGGAGATCAGGCAGGTGCCAATCTCCACCGTCTACCTCGACCATAACTCCGGTTCGCATTTCCGTCCGGTGGCCGATTCACTTCGCGTCTTTCGTCCGTTGGTGGCTTTCGCAGGCTCGGGAGTGATCACTTGGGCCCTGGAGATGGTGCTCTTCCTTCTATTGTTGCAGTCCCGCATCGGTCTGATCGCGGCCGTGGTGGTTGCGCGGCTCGTCTCGTGCGGCGTGAATTTCGCTATCAACAAGTTCTCGGTGTTCCGGGATGCCTCCCACGAGGGGGTGAGGCGTCAGGCGATCCAGTACGGCGCACTCGCGGTGGTGCTCATGGCCCTGACTGCCGTGGGGGTACGGCTCCTGGTGGGCGCCGGGCTGCCGGCGTGGTTTGCGAAGATCACCATGGATGTCGGTGGTTCGATCCTCAGCTTCGTTGTCCAGCATCGGCTGATCTTTGCTCGGCGGGCGAAGTCGGCGGGAATCGTGTCGGAGGAGGCACGTAGACTGTCCGTGTGAGCATGGCACTTTATCGTCGATATCGACCGCAGCGATTCCAGGACGTCATCGGGCAGGAGCAGGTTACGAAGCCCCTGATGGCGGCTCTGCGCGCGGATAAGACAGCCCATGCCTACCTTTTCTCGGGGCCGCGCGGCTGTGGGAAGACGACCTCCGCCCGCATTCTCGCGCGCTGTTTGAACTGCGCCGAGGCTCCCACTGATTCTCCGTGCGGCGAATGCGAATCGTGCCGGGAGCTCTCCTTGGAGGGATCGGGCTCGTTGGACGTGGTGGAAATGGATGCCGCCAGCCACGGTGGCGTGGATGATGCGCGAGACCTCATCGAACGCGCCTCCTTTGCCCCGGCTCGTGACCGCTACAAGATCTTCATCATCGACGAAGCCCACATGGTCTCCAATCAGGGCTTCAATGCTCTGCTCAAGCTGGTTGAGGAGCCGCCGCCCCATATCAAGTTCATCTTCGCTACCACCGAGCCGGAGAAGGTGATCGGGACGATCCGCTCCCGTACTCACCATTATCCGTTCCGTCTCGTTCCCCCGGATGTGCTGGAGCGTTTCCTCGCGCAGATCTGCGATGAGGAGGGGATCGACGTCGGCGCCGGCGTACTTCCGTTGGTGGTCCGTTCTGGAGGGGGATCGGTTCGTGATTCTCTCTCCGTGCTCGATCAGTTGATCGGGGGCTCGGAGGGCAGCACCCTGAACTATCAGGACGCCGTCGGTCTGCTGGGCTACACGGATGGCTCGCTTCTGGACGATGTCGTTGACGCCCTGGCGGCCAACGATGGCGCCACGGTCTTCTCCGTGGTGGACCGGGTTGTCCAGTCCGGGCACGATCCGCGGCGTTTCGTCGAGGATCTGCTGCAGCGGTTGCGCGATCTCATCGTCATCGCTCTGGCGGGCGAATCCGCGACGGATGTCCTGGCCTCGGTGCCGCGGGATCAGTATGAGCGCATGGTCGCCCAATCGAACCATCTGGGTGCGGCTAGGGCCTCGCGCTGCGCGGATCTGGTCAACGAAGCACTCAGTGCGATGGTCGGTGCCACCTCGCCGCGGTTGCAGCTCGAATTGCTTTGCGCGCGTCTGTTGTTGCCTGAACCTGCCGCCGAGGCAGCAGGAGTGCAGGGTGAGCAGGCTCCGGTGGAACATCCCGCTCGTCCCGCCGCGGCACAGCGTCCCCAAGGGCAGCGTCCCGCCAGTGCACAGCGGTCGGAGCAGCCTGCCGGTAATCGCGCGCCAGCCAATCCCACGCCTCGGGGCAGGCAGATCGACCCGGGGGGGGGGGGGCCCCCCCCTTCCGCCCCCCCCCCCCCAACAAACGCACAAAAAGGGGCGTCGCGAAAAAAAGCGAACCCCCCGGCCCGCAACCCCCCC
>JAZDRN010000009.1:0-105243 GCA_047501485.1 Actinomycetaceae bacterium L2_0104
ACACCCCAACCACAAAAAAGCAGTCAGAACAAGCAGCACCGCGTCCCAGCGACAAGCAAAAACACTACCCACCCACCACCACACCCGTCAAACCACAACCACGAGACCCCCCTCACACACCACCACAAACCCCACACAAAAAAACCGGCGAGCACCTTCGTGCTCGCCGGTTTTCACCGAGAATCAGAAACTAATCAACCCGGATAACTCCCAAATTCTTCTTACCCTTACGGAGCAAAACGACGCCTCCAGGCAATACGTCCGCAGCCTCAAGCACCTGCGCCGGATCCGTCAGCTTCTCGTTATTGAGATTGAGACCACCCGAAGCCAGGGTGCGACGAGCTGCACCGATGCCCTTCTCAAAGCCGATTGCAGTGAACAGTTCCACAAGCGGTGTTCCGACGCTGCCTTGTGCCGAGGGCAACTCCGCTACCGCATCGAGGAGCGTCTGGGAATCGATATCGTCAAGACCGGCTCCTCCGAAGAGCGCTTTCGATGCCTTGATGACGCGTTCGGTCGCCTCCGCGCCGTGCACCCAGGTGGTGACGTCGGATGCCAGAACCCGCTGAGCCTCACGCGCTTGTGGACGCTCGACCACCAGCTTCTCGAGCTCCTCGATCTCCTCTCTGGTACGGAACGTGAACACCTTGAGCATGCGGATGACGTCGTCGTCCGCCGTGTTCAACCAGAACTGGTAGAACTTGTATGGGCTGAACAACTCCGGGTTGAGCCAGATGGCTCCGCCCTCAGTCTTGCCGAACTTCGTGCCGTCGGCTTTCGTGATCAGAGGGTTCGTCAGAACGTGCACGTCCACTCCCTCAACCTTGTGGATGAGGTCCATTCCGCCTACGAGATTACCCCACTGGTCGTTACCTCCAACCTCGAGGGTGCACCCGTAACGCCGGTAGAGTTCCAGGTAATCGTTGGCCTGAAGAATCTGGTAGCTGAACTCCGTGTAAGAGATCCCTTCCTCGGACTGCAGCCTGCGCTGAACGATGTCCTTCGAGAGCATCGTTCCCATGCGGAAGTTCTTACCCAGGTCGCGGAGCAGATCGATAGCCGAGAGCTCGGCGGTCCAGTCCAGATTATTGACGATGCGCGCCGGATTCTCTCCGCCGAAGTCGAGGAGGCTCTCCAATTGGCCGCGCAGGGCCTGAGCCCATCCCGCCACGACCTCCTTGGAGTTGATCGAGCGTTCGCCCTTTGCGCGGGGATCGCCGATGAGACCGGTCGCTCCTCCCACCAAAGCCAGCGGATTGTGCCCGGCCAACTGCAGGTGACGCATGACCTTCACGGCAACGAGGTGACCATGATGGAGCGAGGCCGCGGTGGGATCGAAGCCGCAATAGAAGGTAACGGGGCCCTCGTTCAGCGCGCTGCGCAGCGCGTCCGCATCGGTGTGCTGGGCGATCAGCCCGCGCCACTCAAGTTCGTCGAGAACGTCAGTCACGTTACTTGCCTTTCGTCGGCTGCGCCCGGCTTTCGAGCACACAGACAAGTCTGCCCGCACGTACGCCACATCTTCCAATTCTGTCCGCAGGGTGTCGCTCGACTCACCCACGAGCTGCAGTTTCCCAATCCGGGAACGGTTCTGACACCGCCGTCGGCACGGGCGCGCGCCGCAGCAAGGCTAGGGGGCCATAAGCCGTTCGAGTTCCACCGCCGCCTCCAGTGGTATTTCCGTGCCCGACATTCGGGGAGTCCACCGCACTCCCGGTGCGAGCAGCTTCAGATCGAGCAATGGAAAGGGTTCGTCCACGGGAAGAAGAGCATCCACCTTGAGATCCACATAACCGGTTTCGCTCCGTTTGGCCTCCGGGTTCCAGTGCGGGCCGATACGGATCGCGGAGGTAACGGTGACGACGCCGATCGCTCCCTTGGGATGCTGCCCCACCTTGACGATCACCCCGCGATCCCCCGGCTCGATGCCCTGCCGTCGGGTGCCCGTGTTCCACTGGGTCGATACATCCCGGCCCTTTTCGAGCAGGGGAATCCATCTTCCCCAGTCGGGATAGGGATCGTAGGCGAGCTTCGGGTTGACCAGAAAGAGAAACGCCCTCCTCATTCTTGCCCTCTCACTACAGCGAACCTTCACTCAATGGCTCAAGACCGCGGGTTCAGTCTGCCCTCGCGGGCGGCAACCGCGCTCGCCTGCCCCCTCCGAGTGCGCGATCCGCCGCCGCGCTTGTAGGCGGAGACTGTCGGGTCCGCGGTGAGCCAGAAACGCCAGGGGTAGGCTTCGCCGTCGCCGCCAACGCCTGAGACTCCGACGCGGGGGCCGGTGGATACATGAGCGGCATTCGCCCCGGCATACTCGCCACCTCCATCGAGGTCGACGACGATATCGCGGTCACCAGCGGTGTCCGGCGAAACGGTATCAGTGTCCAGAGCAGCGACGCCAGTGCCCGGCGCCGCTGCATCGTGCTGCAGGCCCGCGGCGGCCTCCCCCATCGGAATCCGCCCGTCAACCCGCAATAGGGAGCCATCCGCTTCGCGAGATATGGCAAGCGAGCGGGCGAGGTTCGCCGGTCCGCGGGCGAGATCCCGGGAGCGGACCACGCCGCTACGACGTTCGCGCGCGATATCCTCGCCCGCCACCACCTCGCCGGCCCGGATCAGGCAGGCCCCGGGCTCGCCTTCCGGCCAACAGACCACGTTGATGCAGAAGTGCATGCCGTAGGTGAAATAGACGTAGAGATGCCCCGGACCGAGAAACATCGTGTTGTTGCGCGCGGTGCGCCCACGAAAGGCGTGTGAGCCGGGATCGATGCCTCCACAGTAGGCTTCCACCTCCGTCACGCGGATGCCGACCCCGTTGGCGGTGAGGGTGGCCCCCAGAAGTTGCGGGGCCACCTCGAGGGGGCTTGCGGCGAGATCGATCATGAACGATTGTCTCCTCTCCGGTTACCGAGAGCATCGGGCTGCGGGAAGCACCTTTTTGGGGAACCTCGGTTATCGAGCCTCGATTCGCGAATCCGTGAAGACACGACGCATGGCGATCTCCTCTTTAGCCGCCTGCAGCTGCTCGCGCACGCGTTCGGGGGCTGTGCCACCCTTGCCGCGGCGCGCGGCAACCGAGCCCTCGATGGTCAGGACATCGCGAACGGCCGGCCGTAGCCGGGCATCGATCGTCTCCAGATCGGAATCGCTCAGATCCCATAGCTCGATCCCGCGCTTCTCGCACGCCTGGACGCAGGCGCCGGAGATCTCATGCGCGTCACGGAAGGGCACGCCTTCGCGGACGAGCCATTCCGCGATGTCCGTGGCCAGGGAGAATCCCTGGGGCGCCAGCTCCGCCATCCGCTCCAGATTGAGGGTCATGGTGGCGATCATGCCGGACACCGCGGGAAGCAGCACATCGAGAGTGTCGATCTGATCGAAGACCGGCTCCTTGTCCTCCTGCAAATCGCGGTCGTAGGCCAACGGCAAGCCCTTGAGCATCGCCAGCAGACCCGTCAGATCGCCGATGAGGCGCCCCGCCTTGCCACGCGCCAGTTCGGCGACATCCGGGTTCTTCTTCTGCGGCATGATGGACGATCCTGTGGAGAACGCATCGTCCAGAGTCACGAAGCTGAATTCCTTCGTGTTCCAGATGATGATCTCCTCGCTGATGCGCGAGATGTCCACTCCGACCTGGGCCATCACATAGGCGAATTCCGCGGCGACATCGCGGGCGGATGTTCCATCGATCGAATTCTCGGTTACGGCCGTGAAACCGAGATCGCCGGCCACGGCCTCGGGATCCAATCCCAGCGTATTTCCTGCCAGAGCACCGGAGCCGTAGGGACTGCGCGCTGCACGGCGATCCCAGTCAACCAGGCGGTCCAGATCACGCAGCATCGGCCACGCGTGAGCAAGCAGATGGTGAGCGACGAGCACCGGCTGTGCATGTTGCATGTGCGTGCGCCCTGGCATGATCGCATCGCCTGCGGCCTCCGCCTGAGAGACGAGGGCGCTGACCACCTCGAGTAGTTTGCCGCCGATGATTCGCGCCTCGTCGCGCAGATACATGCGAATGAGGGTGGCGATCTGATCGTTGCGCGAGCGTCCGGCTCGCAGCCGGCCTCCCAGGTGAGCACCCGCCCGTTCCAGCAGCCCGCGTTCAAGCGCTGTATGAACGTCCTCGTCATCCAGGCGCGGGACGAAGGCTCCGGAGGCAACGTCCTCGTCGAGTTGCCGTAGCGCCGCCAACATGCCCTCGAGCTCCTCCCCGGACAGCAATCCCGCCTGCGCCAAAGCACGTGCATGGGCACGCGAACCCGCGATGTCGTAGGGAGCCAGACGCCAGTCGAACTGGGTCGAGCGTGAGAGTTCGGTCAGAGCATCGGCTGGGCCACCGGAGAAGCGCCCGCCCCACAGTGCGATGTGTTCCGTCATGCCTCTATCGTAGGCGCAGGCTCCGACACATTAGCGCCCACGCCCACTGTGCGGTGACGTATACGAAGGTGAGACCGGCCCGGTTACACTGATTTCATGAATTTTCAGGGACGTTCATTCCTCAAGGAATCCGACTTCACTCCGGGCGAGTGGCTGGCATTTATCGACCTGGCAGAGCACCTCAAGGCAGAGCGCGGCCGCGGCAGGCAGCGCCAGCGTTTGGCCGGAAAATCCGTGGCCCTGATATTCGAGAAGACATCCACCCGCACCCGCTGCGCGTTCGAGGTCGCGGCCTTCGAACAGGGTGCGCACACCACCTATCTCGATCCGGTCAGTTCGCAGATCGGTCACAAGGAGTCCGTCGCGGACACCGCGCGGGTACTGGGCCGTTTCTATGATGCCATCGAGTTCCGCGGCGATCGCCAGGACGACGTCGAGGAGCTGGCCGCTTGCGCGGGCGTTCCCGTGTACAACGGGCTGACCGACGAGTGGCACCCCACGCAGATGCTCGCCGACGCGTTGACCATTCGCGAGCACACCGGCAAGCCCTTCTCGCAGGTCACCCACGCCTATCTGGGCGACGGCCGCTTCAACATGGGGCGCTCCCTGCTCGTCTCCTCGGCCATGCTGGGAATGGATGTGCGCATCGTCGCCCCCAAGGAGTTCCAACCGGATGCCGAGGCCATTGCCCTCGCGCAGACGTACGCCGCCGAGACCGGTGCCAAGGTGACGGTCACCGACGACGTCGAGGCCGGAGTCCACGGCGCCGATGTGATCTCCACTGATATCTGGGTCTCGATGGGCGAGCCCAAGGAGGCCTGGACCCAGCGGGTCGCCGCCCTGCGCGATTATCAGGTCAACCGCCGTCTCATGGATCTCACCGGTAACCCGGAAGCCATCTTCATGCACTGCCTACCCGCATTCCACGATCTCAACACCGTGGTGGGCCGCGACGTGTTCGAGCTGACGGGCATGGAGAGCCTCGAGGTCACCGACGAGGTCTTCGAGTCGGACCGGTCGGTCGTCTTCGACCAGGCCGAGAATCGTATGCATACCCTCAAGGCGGTCATGGTGGCGACCCTGGCCGATCCCTCCGAGATACCGTCGTTCTCCTGAGGAAACCGACCTACACGAACAGCAGCAGGGATAGCGCCATCACGGCCATTCCGGCGATCAAACCGCCGATCGCGAGATGGTGTTCTCCGTATTCCTCCGCCGAGGGCAAGAGCTCGTCGATGGAGATATAGACCATCACTCCGGCCACGGAAGCGAAAGCGATGCCGAACAACGTCTCGCCCACGAGCGGCCGCCACAGCAGGTATCCGATGAGCGCCCCCAGCGGTTCCGCGAGCCCTGAGGCGAAGGAGAGCCAGAAGGCCTTGGTGCGGCTCTTCGTGGCGTAGTAGATCGGTGCCGAGACGGCGATTCCCTCGGGGATGTTGTGAAGGGCGATGGCCACGGCGATCGGAACGGCGATCGTCGGGTCCTGCAAAGCGGAGATGAAGGTTGCGAAGCCTTCCGGGAAGTTGTGGATGGCGATGGCGATGGCCGTGAACGTTCCCATGCGCTTGAGCTTGTTCCGCGCCGCCTCGTCCATCGGCTGCGTTGCGTGCGCCAGTTCGTGCGGATTCGCCTCTTTGGGAACCAACCGATCGATGAGCGCGATGACCGCGATTCCGGCGAAGAACGAGGCCACCGTGGCCCAGGCTCCCTGCTTGTTTCCCAGTTCCGCGACGAGGGCGTCGTTGGCCTTGGGGAAGATCTCGATCATCGACACATAGATCATCACGCCGGCCGAGAATCCGAGCAGCACCGAGAGGTAGCGTGGATCCTGCTTGCGCGAGAAGAAGGCGATGGTGGAGCCGATACCCGTGGAGAGACCCGCCAGCAGCGTCAGGCTGAACGCGAAAAGTACGTCATTCACGGCTGGACCTCATTCCATTCTCGGAGTAGCGAAAATGCTAGCAGAGTTTTCGGGACACCGAAAATTAAAGTGGGCACCCGCGTTTCCGGCGCACACGTACTGACACCGAATACATTTCCCAGATAGATGGTATCGGCTCCGCCGACTCAGGGAACGACGACGGCGTCGCATCCCACCGGCACAGCATGGCCCTCTCCTTCGAGGGATGGATTCCTGGGTTCAAGGTCCCTCGCCACCGACATCGAGCTTCCAGCCCGCGCGTCTGGTACATCACATCCTCGCTTCCGTGCCGCGGATTTTCAGTTAGGTAATGCTAACCTAATTTCGCGCCGTCAATCTTGCGTAAATACCTATTCAATCGTCTCCACGTGTAGACAAAGGAGTCGCTTCATGCGATCACTAACAAAACGATTCTTCGCCCTTGCAGCGGTTGGATTGACCAGCCTTTCGCTCACTGCCTGTGGCAACTCCTCCGAGTCGGAGGGCTCTCCCTCCACGACGGAGAGCACCGTCGCGGCAAGCTCCTCTGGCGAGTGGCCGCGCACGATCGAGCACGAGATGGGCGAGGTCACCCTCGATGCAAAACCCGAGCGGATCGTCTCCACCTCCGTGAGCGTCACCGGTACACTCCTGGCCATCGATGCCCCAGTCGTGGCGTCGGCGGCGACGTCGCCGTCCGAGATCACCGATGACAAGGGATTCTTTACCCAATGGTCCGACGTCGCAGAAGAGCGCAACGTCGATGTCCTCTACGACAACCTTGAGTTCGATATGGAGGCCTTGATCGCGGCCGATCCGGACCTCGTCGTCATCTCCACCTCAGGCGCCGATTCCGTGGCGGACCAGTACGAGCAGATCTCGGCGGAATTCCCGACCATCGTCGTCGACTACTCCCGCCAGACCTGGCAGGACCTCGCAACCGAACTCGGTGACGCCACCGGCAACGAAGAGGGTGCCGAGAACGCCATCGCTGACTTCGACGAGTACGCCGAGGATGCCGCCTCCAAGATCACGGCCCCTGAGGGCGGCACTTCGATCGTCTCCTTCAACGGCCCCGGCTCCGATCAAGGTATCGCCAAGACCACCGGCCCGCACGCTCAGCTCATGGAGTCCCTCGGCCTCGAGGTGATTCCCGCCGACGATGCGCTCGACACCTCCGAGCAGGCCCGCGACGACTTCGTCTTCGTGACCTATGAGAATCTCAGCCAGGCGGTAGGCGGAGGATCCGTGTTCCTTCTGACCGGCACTGACGAGACCGTGGAGGCCTTCACCTCCGATGCGGTGCTCGCCAATCCCCCGGCAGTTCAGTCGGAGCAGGTCTACCCGCTCGGGCCGACATCCTTCCGCATCGACTACTACTCGGGCAAGCAATTCATCGACGCCGTCGTGGATGCGCTGTCCTGATAGTCCGTGCCGCACTGGCTTCCTGATATGGAGGCGGGTTCCCTCATCGGTTCCCGCCTCCATTTCCTCTTCCTCCTCTCCGATGTGATGTCATGATCTTTTCCACTGCCGAGCGCTCGGCGCAGACTTCCGCAACCGAGGCCGACGACGGGGACCCCTCCGGCACCGACGCGTTCCGCTCGAACCCCGCTTCCCGCGCCAGGAAGCCGCGCCTACGTCAACGACGCGGGCTGATCCTGGCACTCCTGATGCTGCTCATCATCCCCACCATGATCGTCAGTCTCGTCATCGGATCGCGCGTCGTTTCCATGGACGACGCCTTTGCGGCGCTGCAGCACTTCGATCCTTCCAATGACGACCATCTAGTGATCCGCAATCTGCGCGTCCCGCGTACGATACTCGCCGTCCTGGCAGGAGCGGCACTAGGGCTGGCGGGTGCTCTCATGCAATCGCTGACTCGCAATACGCTGGCCGAACCCGGCACACTCGGCGTGAATTCCGGGGCTGCTGCCGGCGTGGTCCTCGGACTGGCGTTCACGGGCTCGGCCTCGATCGTCGTGTACGTCTGGTTCGCGTTCGCCGGCGCCGGAATTGCCTCACTCCTCGTGCACCGCCTTGGGCACGCCGGGGAATCCGGCGTCAATCCCGTGCGTCTTGTTCTCGCCGGGGCGGGCCTATCCATCATGCTGTCCTCCGTCACGACGATGGTGATCCTCTCGAGCCCCCAGGCTGTCTTCGACTCATTCAGGAACTGGTCCTCCGGCTCTCTCCAGGGACGCGGCTGGGAGGTCCTGCCGGTCACCGCAGTCAGTTTGGGCGTCGGCCTCCTGCTCGCCATGGGAGTCTCCGGTTCACTGAATTCGATCTCCCTGGGCTCGGACATGGCCCGTGGCCTGGGCGTCAACGTGCGGCGAACCTGGGCCATCACGAACCTGGCGATCCTGCTCCTGGCGGGCGCCGCCACGGCGGCGATCGGCCCCGTGGCGTTCATCGGTCTGGCGGCGCCGCACATCGCGCGCTCCCTGGTGGGTCCCGATCACCGTTGGCTGCTTCCCTATTCGGCCGTCATCGCGGGGTTGGTCCTTCTCGTTGCGGATATCGCCGGACGGGCAGTCATCCATCCCGCCGAGGTCGGCGCGGGAGTCATGAGCGCGATCATCGGAGCCCCCTTCTTCATCTATCTCATCCGTCGCGGCCGAGTGGAGGGGCTATGACACGCAGTGCTAAGACCAGGAAGCAAGCGGAGGCCGGAACGCATCCTGCTCACGTCTTCCGTTTGGCACCCGGGCCCCTCAGACTGCGCGTCGAGCGGCGCACCGTCTGGGTTCTTCTCGTCCTGTCCGTGCTGCTCGTGGGATGCGCCGCGTACTCGCTGTCCTCCGGGAAGATATCGCTGAGCCTGCCCGAGGTGTGGTCGGCACTCTTCGGAGTCGGCGATCCCCAGACGGTCAAGATCGTGGGGACCATCCGCCTGCCCAGAGTCGTGACGGCCTTGGGCGTCGGCATGGCTCTCGGAGCGGCCGGATGCGTCTTCCAGTCGATCTCGCGCAACGCCCTCGGTTCCCCCGACGTCATCGGCTTCACCACGGGGGCCGCCACCGGTGCGGTGATCCAGATCGTCGTGTTCGACGCCGGGCCCGCCGCCACGTCCTTGGCCGCCGTCGGTGCGGGACTGCTCACCGCCGGCGCCGTCTATCTTCTGGCACGCACCGACGGCGGGTCTGCAGGGTACCGGCTTGTCCTCGTGGGAATCGGTGTCAGCGCCTTCATGGGCGCTATCAACACCCTTCTCCTCGTGCGCGGCGATCTGGACCTCGCCACCAAGGCCCGCATCTGGCTCTCCGGCTCACTCAACTCACGTACCTGGGAAGACGCCCTTCCTGTGGCGATCGCCGCTCTCGTTCTCATTCCCCTCCTGGCGGCATGTTCTCGGTGGTTGGACGTCCTGGAGATGGGCGATGATCTATCCAGCCAACTTGGCGTCACGCCCGAGAGAGTCCGCCAGATCGCCATGTTCGCCTCAGTGATCCTCACGGCTGCCGCGGTCGCAGCTTCCGGCCCCATCGCCTTCATCGCGTTGTCCGCGCCGCAGATCGCGAAACGGCTGACGAGGGCCGCTCGCGTTCAAGTCGTCAGCTCAGCCTTCGTCGGGGCGGTCCTGCTACTGGCGGCGGATCTCATCTCCGTCCATCTACCGGTCAAGATCGCGATGCCCGTCGGCCTGACGACCGGCCTACTGGGAGGCATCTATCTCCTCTGGCTCCTGACCCGCACTCGCGCCGTATGAATACAGCCGTGTGAATAACCGAGTCATCGAGCCTCCCATTACCTCCTCTCACGAAAGCGTCACCATGCACAAGACCCATCCTCCCTTGGCCGGCCAAGACCTGACACTCGGTTACGGCGGGATTCCCATCAGCGAGCATCTCGACGTCACGGTGCCCGAGGATTCCTTCACCGTCATCATCGGGCCGAACGCCTGCGGAAAGTCGACGTTGTTGCGCGCACTGTCCCGCCTGCTCGATCCGGAGCAGGGCAGCGTGATCCTCGACGGGCGAGATATCCAGGAATATTCGTCCAAGACCGTGGCGCGCCGTCTCGGGCTCCTTCCCCAATCCTCGACCAGCCCCACTGGAATCACCGTGCGCGACCTCGTCTCCCGCGGGCGATTCCCGCATCAGACGCTGCTGCGTCAGTGGTCGCAGGCCGATGACGACGCCGTCAACGCGGCTCTGGAGGCGACCGGGGTCGCCACTCTCTCGGAACGGCGCGTCGACGAGCTCTCCGGTGGGCAGCGCCAGCGGGTGTGGATCTCGCTCGTCCTCGCCCAGCAGACTCCCCTGCTGCTACTCGACGAACCGACCACGTTCCTGGACATCACCCACCAGCTGGACGTGCTCGGGCTGTGCCGCACGCTCAATCAGAACGGCTACACGCTGGTTGCCGTGCTGCACGACCTCAACATGGCCTTTCGTTACGCATCCCACCTCATCGTCATGAAAGACGGCGCCGTCATCGCTCAGGGGCACCCGCAGCAGATCGTGACGGCTGAACTCATCGAGTACGTGTACGGGATCTCCTGCCTCTGCCAGCCGGACCCGGTCACGGGCGGGCCGATGATCGTCACCACGGAGACCCTTTCTCCCACGAAGCACTCCTCACTGTCCAAGCTCCTGGCCGGTGGCCAAAAATGAAAGCACCTGCCGCGCAGTGGACCGACCGGTTCGGTCACGTCCACGAGGAGATGAGCGCCGAGGTCCCGGCCCACGAGGGAAGCATTCCACGAGTCGCGACGCCTCAGCACCTGCCCGCGGGCACCTCCAACCCCATCGTCACCGAGTGTGGCGATCCCCTGCTCCGGGACTTCACATGGATAGTGGAGGCTCCCGATGCGCACGCGGTGCTTCTCTGGGCCAACGGCATGTTCAACCACGAGGAGGTGGAATCGAGCGAATTCGAACGGGTGGACGGCAGCGACCTGTGGGCGCTCACCCTGCGCCTGCCGAGCAGCTGGAGAGCCTCCTACCGAATCGCCGTATGGGACAGTCCGGAGCCCGCACCCTGGCGCCAGAAGGGCGACCGGTTCGCCATCCGGACCAGCGCCCTGGAAGCCGCCGCCCTCGATCCACGTGCCGGTGAGATCATCGGCGGCTCTCACGGGCCGTCCTGCCTGGCAGCGGGCCCGGACGCTCCCGTTGAGATCTGGCGCACCCTGCGCTGGCCGGCGGCGCCTGAGTCGGCGGCTCTTGGTACCGTGCACGAGCACGAATTCGCCGCCGGAAAGCGGTACGGCGAACAGCGGGTGTGGGTCTACGAGCCACAGCACGCGGATGCCACCGCACTGCTGGTGCTGTTCGACGGCCAGGTCTGGCACGAGCAGCTGCATCTTTCGGAGATCCTCGACGCCGCCATCGCCGGAGGCATGCTGCCGCCGCTGCACGTGGCGATGGTCGATTCCCACGACGTCACGACGCGCTGGCAGGAGCTAGGGGTGCCCGGCGGCCAGGTGGATTTCGTCCTCGATACGCTACTTGCCCACCTACGCGATCGTTACGACATCCGCGCTCACAGGGACTCAACGGTCGTGAGCGGGCAAAGCCTCGGCGGCATCGCCGCCATCTGGGCGCTCGCGCTGGGAGGCGATCAGATCGGGCACGCGATTGCGCAATCTCCCTCGCTATGGCGTTTCGATATGTCGCGGGCGCTGCGGAGAAACGACGATTGGCTGTCGCTGCACCTGCAGGCAGGACGCTTCGAGGGGGACATGTTGACTCACGCGGCCGCCCTGCGGGATGAGCTGACGAACACGGCGCAGCCCACGGGCCGTACCATCACCCTGGATGCCATCGACGGAGGACACGACTGGGCCTGGTGGAGAGCCGGGCTCGTGCACAAGCTCGGCGTCGTATTGGCGGCTGACCACTAGTTCGACTTGGTGCGGCTATTGGCGGCGCCATAGCCATCGCTATGTCTCCCGGACATACCATCCGCCCGTTGCCGGGCCCACCACCACCCTTTGGAGAAATAACTATCCGAATTCGGCATAGGGCTGCATATATACGCAGGGCGGTGCTGAATAGCGATTGTTATTCTGGCAAAGAAGGGACCTGCTCGCGGCAGGACAGAAAACGAACTCGCACCGAAGACGGCGGACTCGTGCGGCGAGCTTCGATGTCCTTCTCCTGTTCGGAGATAGTGAATTAGCGTCTTTCGGCCATGGCCTGCCAGTGAGCGTAATGCTTTTGTTTGCCATCGCGATCTTCGCCTGGGTAGCCATGGTCTGGATGGACTTCATCGCCATGCCGGTCCGTATCGGGGTCGGTGTGCTGGGCGCGATGGCAAGGACGGAGGGCTGGAGAGAGCGAATCGATTGCTCTCCCCAGCCCTCCGCGACAGCCAGCGCTCACACCACAGCAAGCACGGCAGCCCCACGTCAGTTCAGCTTGGACTTGCCCATCGCCTCGCCCTTGCCGAACTTCACGTCGCGCGCGGCGGCAAGCTTGGAGGTGAGGCCGAAGATCTCGATGAAGCCCTTGGCGTTGGACTGATCGAAGCTGTCGCCTGCATCGTAGGTGGCCAGGTTGAAGTCGTAGAGCGAGGTCTCGCTACGGCGCCCGGTCACCACGGCGCGGCCGCCATGCAGGGTCATGCGGATATCGCCGGAGACGTACTCCTGGGTATCGCGGATGAAGGCGTCGAGCGAGCGCTTGAGCGGGGAGAACCACTGCCCCTCATAGACGAGGTCGGTCCACTGGTCGGAAACGCCGCGCTTGAAGCGAGCCTGATCGCGGTCCAGGGTGACGTTCTCCAGCTCCTTATGGGCGGTGAGCAGGGCCATCGCTCCCGGTGCCTCGTAGATCTCGCGCGACTTGATGCCGACGAGCCGATCCTCGACGATATCGATGCGGCCGATGCCCTGGGCACCCGCGCGGCGATTCATCTCCTGGATGGCCTGGAGCGGGGTGACCGGGCGGCCGTCGATCGCAACCGGGATGCCCTTGTCGAAGGTGATGACGACCTCGTCCGGCAGCGGCGGGTAGGTAGGATCATCGGTGTAGCTGTAGACGTCCTTGGTGGGCGCGTTCCAGATGTCCTCGAGGAAGCCGGTCTCGATGGCGCGGCCCCACACGTTCTGATCGATGGAGAACGGGTTGTGGTGGGTGGTCTCGATCGGCAGGTTGTGCTCGTTGGCGTAGTTGATGGAGAATTCGCGGGTCATGGCCAGGTCGCGCACCGGGGCCAGGCACTTGAGATCGGGAGCCAATGAGGTGATGCCGTTCTCGAAGCGAACCTGATCATTTCCCTTCCCGGTGCAGCCGTGGGCCACCACCGTGGCACCGAACTCGCGTGCGGCGGTCACCAAGTGCTTGACGATAGCCGGGCGCGAAAGCGCCGAGACAAGCGGATAAGCATCCATGTACAGCCCACCGGCCTGCAGCTGTGGCATGCAGTACTCGGCGGCGAATTCATCTCTAGCGTCCGCGACGTAGGCCTCCACAGCGCCGCAGTCGATTGCGCGCTGACGGATGGTCTCCAGATCCTCCCCGCCCTGTCCCAGGTCGACGGCGACGGTCACGACCTCCATGCCGGTCTGCTCCGCGATCCAACCGATGGCGACCGAGGTGTCAAGGCCACCGGAGTAGGCCAGTACGACGCGATCCTTATGCTGAGGCATCTCTTCTCCTTGCTGTGTTCCGGGCGAGCCGGTGTTATCGTTCCGCACGCGGCGGCAATTCTTTTCTTGGTGGGATGCGGTCGGGATTTGGCCGGGGCTACTTGAGGTCGAGCAGTTCGTTCCTCAAGCGCGAAGCCGTTGCATCATCCGAGGCGACGACGAGAACCGTATCATCGCCGGCGATACAGCCGAGCACGCCATCCAGCATGGCTCGGTCGATGCCCGATGCCAGCAGTTGGGCAGCACCCGGCGGGGTTCGCAATACCAGTTGGTTCCCCGCCTGCTGCACGCTGATGAGCACCTCGGTGCACCAGCGCGCCAACTGCACCCGGGCACCCTGCGTCGCCGCATGCACCTCCACCGGTTCGGGCACCCGATAGACCTGCTTGCCATCGGCGTCCTTCACTTTGAAGGCGCTCATCTCGTCGAGATCGCGCGAAAGCGTCGCTTGAGTCACCGAGATCCCGTCCTCGCGCAGTCGCGCCTGCAGGTGGCTCTGCGACCCGATCTTCTCCTTGACGAGAATCTGGGCGATGAGCGCCTGCCGGGCCGAGCGGGTTCCGGGGATGAAAGCCTCCGCCATTCTCACGCCCCCTTCACGAAAGCGTTGGACTGGACGGCCATGAAGTCGACGAACGGCCGCAGCTGTTCGGGCGTCACGATCAGCGGTGGCGCGACGCGAATCGTCGTCTCGTTCGGGGCGTTGACGATGAATCCCACCTCCAGGAGAGCTGTGCGCACCCGCGCGGAATCGGCCACCTCGATACCGAGCAGGAGCCCCGCACCTCGCACCGAATATCCCTGGTCCCGCAGCTGCCCGCGCAACCACGCGCCCGTCTCGCGCACCGTGCCGAGCAGCTTCTCCACCTCGTTCAGCGTGGTCAAGGCGGCGACGCTGGCAACCGGGTTGCCCGCGAAAGTCGATCCGTGATTGCCGGGGGCGAAGATATCGGCGGCCTTGCCCACACCCACGCAAGCACCGATGGGGAATCCCCCTCCGAGCCCTTTGGCGAGGGTGACGACGTCGGCACGCACTCCCTGCGATGCCAGCCACTGCCCCGTGCGCCCCACTCCGGTCTGCACCTCGTCGATGACGAGCAGGGCATCGTGACGGTCGCACAGCTCGCGGACGGTGGCGAGCACGCCCTCTTCCAATGGGAGCACCCCCGCCTCGCCCTGGATGGGTTCCACGAAGATCGCGGCGACGTCGTCGTCGAAGGCAGCGGTCAAGGCGGGCACCGCAGGTTCGACGAACTGGACGTTCGCGGGAAGCGGCTCGAATGGCTCGCGGATCGCGGGCTTCTCGGTGAGGGAGAGCGCGCCCATGGTGCGGCCGTGGAAGGAACGGGTCAGGGAGAGTACGCGGCCACCCGGCTTGTGCAAGCGGGTGAGCTTCAACGCGGCCTCGTTGGCCTCGGCTCCCGAATTGGCGAGGAAGACCTTCGTCCGCTCCGCATATCCGGAATCCGCGAAGATCTGCTGGATCTTCTCCCCCAGGCTCACCTGGGCGGCACTCGTGAAGAAATTGGAGATGTGCCCGAGCCGGCCCATCTGGGCGGCGACGGCTTCCACCAGGGCGGGGTGGGCGTGGCCGAGCGCATTGACGGCGATGCCCGCAAGCAGGTCCAGATACTTCTTTCCGTCGCGGTCCCAGACGTAGACGCCCGCCCCGCGTTCCAAGACCAGCTGGGGAGGGCCGAACGTGTTCATGAAGGCCTGGGCGTAGCGCGCGCTCAATGCCGCCGCGTCGCCCGCGCCCGCGGACATATGGCTGTCACTCATCGCGTCTCTCCTTCGACAGTGCGAACCACCTGGGTGCCGATACCGGCATCGGTGAATACTTCGAGCAGCATCGAGTGGGCCATCCGGCCGTCGATGACGTGCGCCTGGGAGACCCCCTGATCCACGGCCCGCAGCGCCGCCTCCATCTTGGGGGCCATCCCCGAATCCAGGGAGCTCATGAGCTCACGCAGCTCGTCGGCCGCGATCTGATCCACGAGGGAGGTCTTATCCGGCCAGTTGCGGTACAGCCCCTCGACGTCCGTGAGCATGATGAGCTTCTCGGCAGCGAGGGCCACGGCGATGGCGCTGGCCGCCGTGTCCGCGTTGACGTTGAGCACCTCGCGGGGTGCCTCGATATCGACGGCCACGGTGGAGATCACCGGAATCCGCCCCGCGCCCAGCAGATCGGTGATGGCGACGGGATTGACCTTGATGACGTCGCCGACGTGCCCAACGTCCACCGTCTTTCCCCCCACCAGGGCGGTGCGGCGCTTGGCCAGCAGCAGGCCCGCATCCTCCCCTGACAGCCCCACGGCGTAGGGCGCATCCTCGTTGATGAGGGAGACGAGTTCGCGCTGTACCTGGCCCGTCAGCACCATGCGCACCACGTCCATCGTCTCGCGCGTCGTCACGCGCAGGCCGCCCTGGAATTGCGATTCGATGCCCACCCGCCGCAGCATCGAGTTGATCTGGGGACCTCCGCCGTGCACCACGACGGGCTTGATGCCCATGTGATGCAGGAAGACGATGTCCTGCGCGAAGGCGGCCTTGAGCTCCTCGGAGACCATGGCATTGCCACCGTACTTGATGACGAAGATCTCGCCCGCGAATTCACGGATCCACGGCAGCGCCTCGACGAGGACCTCGGCCTTCTGCTGGGCCTGCTGCAACCGCATGAGAAGCTCGCTCATGATGAATACGCCGAATTCTCCTCCACATAACCATATGTGAGGTCGTTGGTCAGCAGCCGAACGCTTTCGGTTCCGGCTTTGAGATCGATGGCGATGGTGACGAGGCGCCCTGACATGTCCACCAGCTCGCGCGGTTCGCCCACGCCGCCATTGCGGCACACCGTCACCCCGTTGATGGAGACATCCACCGCGTTCGCGTCGAAAGGTGCCACTTCCACCGGCACGGTGCCCAGCGAGGACAGAACGCGGCCCCAGTTCGGATCATTTCCGAACACCGCGCATTTGAGCAGGTTGGAACGGGCGACCGAACGGGCGACAGCCAGCCCCGCCTGCTGCGAGGATGCCCCCGTCACCTCCACGGCGATATCGTGCGAGGCGCCCTCCGCATCGCGGATGAGCTGCTCGGCCAGGTCCTGGGCCACGCGGGAGAGGTTGGCGGTGAACTCCCGCTGGTCGGGAACGATCCCGGAGGCTCCGGACGCCATCAGGATGACGGTGTCATTGGTGGACATGCAGCCGTCCGAGTCGATGCGGTTGAAGGAGTGCTCCATCGCGGTGGCCAGGGCGGTGTCCGCCTGCTCCGAGCTGAGCACGGCATCGGTTGTGAGCACCACGAGCATCGTGGCGAGCTGTGGAGCGAGCATCCCCGCGCCCTTGGCCATACCGCCGATCGCGTATTCGCCGCTGAAAGCCGCCGTCTTCGGGCGAGTATCCGTGGTCATGATCGCCTGGGCGGCCTCCGCACCGCCATCTACGGACAGTGTGGAGCAGGCCGATTCGATGCCCGCGCGCACGGCGTCCATGTCCAGCAGCTCCCCGATGAGACCGGTGGAGCAGATGGCCACCTCACCCGGGGCGACGCCCAGCTGCGCACCGGCGAGATGAGCCGTGGCGACGGTATCCGAATATCCCTGATCGCCGGTACAGGCGTTGGCGCCTCCCGAATTCAGGACGACGGCGTGCAGCGTCCCATCCTGGACGGCCTGCCGCGTCCATCCCACCGGGGCGGCGAACACGCGATTGAACGTGGTCACGGCTGCGGCGGCGTATTCGGGCCCGTTGTTGAGGACGACGGCGAAGTCCCGGTTGCCGTTCTGCTTGAGTCCGCAGGCGACACCCGCCGCGGTGAAACCCTTGGGTGTGGTGACCGTCACGGAGCGACTCCATTCACGTTAAGTCCGGTGACCTCGGGTAGACCGAGTGCAAGATTGAGGGACTGGATCGCGGCTCCAGCCGTGCCCTTGACGAGATTGTCGATCGCGCAGATCGCGGTGATACGCTCGCCGTCGCGGTCGAGCGTGGCGTGTACCAGCGCGGTGTTGGCTCCCGTGACCGCAGAGGTTGCGGGGACCGCATCGCTCCAACGCACGAAAGGCTCCCCTGCGTAGGCATCGCGGTAGGCCGCGGTGACATCCTCCGCGGTTGTGCCCGGTTTGGCGGGCAGGGAGACGGTGGCGAGGATGCCACGCGCCATGGGCACGAGAACGGGCGTGAAGGACAGCGTCGCGATACCCCCTCCGGCAGCCCGCAGATTCTGGACGATCTCCGGAATGTGGCGATGGGTTCCACCCACACCGTAGGGCAGGGCGCTCGCGAAGGCCTCGGAAGCCATGAGATGCGGCTTCATCGCCTTGCCTGCGCCCGAGTAACCCACGGCCAGGCCCGCCACGATCCCCCGGCCTTCGGATATGCCTGCGGCAATGGCGGGCTGGGACGCGAACGTGACGGCTGAGGCGTTGCAGCCCGGGGCCGCGATACGACTTGCCCCGGAGAGGATCTCGCGCTGGCCGGGGCCGCAGGCGCGCAGCAGCTCGGGCATGCCGTAGCTCCAGGGCTCGCTGGCCGGGGTTCCGTAGAAGGCCTCCCAGTCCCGGGCGGATTCCAACCGGTGGTCCGCTCCCAGATCCACGATCAGACAGTCCGGATTGATCGCTTCGATTTCCGCTGTCACCTGCGCCGATGCACCGTGCGGCAGTCCCAGGACGGCCACGTCGGAGTCTGCGAGGACGTGCGGATCGGTCGGCTGAACCTGACGATCGGCCAGGGAGCGCAGATGCGGATGGTAGGCACCCAGCTCTCCCCTCGAGGTTCCGGCGCACAGGGCCCCTGCATCGAGGTCCGGGTGATCCTGCAAGAGGCGCAGTACCTCTCCGCCCGCGTATCCCGTCGCTCCCGCGACAGCCACCTTCATTGCCATATGTATAACTATACGCGTTTATGCATTAATCAACATTATCCGCCACGGTGCTGTACCCCACAGCAAGAGCGGATCAGCCGGTGGTGGCCAGTCTTCCCACGTCGTCGACGAAACTGCCGTAGTCCTCCAAGTCGCCGCGCAGAGGTTCAAGGATTCTCTCCCGCGCGGCCGCCGACAATCCCCTGCTCAGCGCGGAGGACACTCTCTTCGATGTCCGCGCGGCCCCGACGCGCAAGAAGTAGCGCGCGATCAACGCAGCCAGCCATCCCACGAGCAACCCGCCAACGAGCAGGAGGGTGGGAACCGCGACCGGTCCCACCGCCGGGGGCTCCGGGAACGCGACGCGGAACGCGCCGGTTATCCACAGCGTGAGGAGCCAACCGAGACCCACGACGGCCGCCAAACCGGACAGCCACTGGATTGCCTGGGCAAGGCTCCACCAAGCGGGGCGGCGCACCTGCACCGTGTCAGAGGAGGCGATGAGCGAATCGGCCGCGTCCACCAGAGATTCGGCGTTCTCCTCGCTGGCGGCCACCACGTCTCTCCGCCAGGTGCGCGGGAGGTTCTCACTGGCCTGGTGGGCGTAGCGGCGCACACTGGAGCGGGCCAACGATCGCTGACGCTCCAGAGGGACAAGCACGCGCGAGTTCTGCTGCGCCAACGGATCCGCCCCCTTGCGGCGCATCCATGAGGTGCCCAGCCAACCGGTGGCCCGGATGCCCCGATGAAGATAGGAACCCGCGGCGGCCTCGGAGACCACCCGGGCTCCGGAGGCCGCCATCAATGTGGCGGACACCCCGTCGAACGAGGGCGGTTCAGCCGGCGCGAGCATTCGTCCCTCCTCGGCGAGAACCTGCTCGGACAGGAGCTGGGCCTGGCGGCGCAGGTCGGCGGCCAGCCGTTTGGCAGCGGCCTGTTTCGTCGCCGCGGCGCTCCGTATCCTACGACGCAGCTCCTCGATGCCCTCCCCTTGCACTGCCGAGGTCACGACGACCTCCGCGCTGACGCCATCGGCCTGCAGCAGGGAGTCGAGGTAGCGCAGCACGCGCGGGCGCTCCTGCGCATCGATGGTGTCGATCTGGTTCAGGACGATGAGCATGGCGCCCGAGTGCTCACGGAGCAGGCGCAGATAATCCTCGTGCAACACGGCATCGGCGTACTTCTGCGGGTCCAGGACCCACACGACGACGTCGGCGCGTTCGATCAGGCGCTCGGAGAGCACCCGGTTGTGGTGTTCGGTGGAATCGATGTCCGGAAGGTCGACCAGCACCAGCTGAGAATCCGGATGCGAGGGGATCGAGGAGACGACCCTCCGCTGCTTGATCTCGAGCCAATCGAGAAGTCCGCCGACCTCTCCACCGGAGACGGCCAGGGTCTGCGATGTCGTGGGCCGGATAGCGCTCACGGAGGCGACATCGGCGCCCGCGACAGCGTTGACCAGAGAGGACTTGCCCGATCCGGTGGCGCCGGCGAAGACGACGACGGTGTGTTCCATACCCTCAGAACGCCTCCCCCGGATCTTCTCCAAGAGATCGCGCGCATCGCGCACCGTGGCCGAGGGCAGGTGATCCTCACAGATCGAAAGGGTGTGTTCAAGAGTCAGAATGCCTTCGGGCAGTGTCAGGCCGCTCATTGGCTCTGCTCCTTTCCTCGAGCCGTCCGCGCCGTGGCGAAACTCCGCGCGATCTCCTCTCGCGTCGTCTCGTCGATCTCCAGGACGTCGAGGCATTCCTGGAAGGGCCGCGTGTCGTCCGCCAGGAATCGGCGGGTACGGTCCAAGAGATCCGCCTTGGCCTGGGATGTCATCCTGCGCACCGCGTCATCCCCGAAGACGGCTTCCAAGACTCGTTGGGCCACGACAGCGGTACCACCTGCCACCGCGACCTCGCCGCCGGTCAATCCCGCGGTGGAGGCGAAGATGACGATCATCAGCGCCGCACCCACAACGTTCACGCCGACCGAGAGCACCCGGGCGGTGGATTTCTTGTCGCGACCGGTGGACGAGACCATCTCGACGAGGCCGCGCTGCCACTCTTGTACGGTCCGGGCCGCCGCGGCCTCGCGTTCTTCAGGCGAGCGCAGGCTCATGTGGGCCGCGGTCAGCACGCTGACGGCCTCAGGGCGGGAAAGCCACTCGTCCTCGATCGTGGCCAGGGCATCCTCGGCGCGGGCGACCAACATCGTCAGCAGGGAGTCCTCCACAGCCTCGCCGACACCGGTCGCGGTCACGGTGGAGGACCGGCCACGGAACCAACCGCCGACCTTATCGCGCAGGGAGGCCACGCCGCTCTCCAGCTTGCGCATCCACTCCCCTGTGCCGACGATCTCCTGCCAGCGGGCCAGCACCTCACCGCGCAGCATGGTGCCGTCATCGATGGAGTTCTTGACGGCCGTCTCCGCCGCCTCGAAGGCGCGCGCGAGCTCGTCCTCCATTCGCGATCGCATGGCGAGCTGTTCGTCCATGGCTCCCAGGATGTCGCTCTCGCGTGCCAGCAGGGCATCCATAGCCCCGCCGAGGGTTTGCCGCGCCACCGACGCCCGAGACGCGGAGTCCTCGGCGATCCCGGCCAGCCAAAGGCGCAGCGCCTCGATGTTCGCGGCGGGAATGAAGCCATCCTCGTCAAGAGCCTCGGAGACCACGAAAAGCGGTGCGGCGCCCAAGCCGTGTTCGGCCAGACGGCGCGAGAGATCGGGGCGGATCTGTGCGCCGACCCCGGCGGGCACCCGATTGAGGATCACCGCCATCACGATATTGCGCCGCGCTGCCTCGTCCAGCAGGGCCCACGGGATCGCGTCCGAGTAACGCGCCGCCGTCGTCACGAAGATCCACAGGTCGGCCGCCGCTAGCAGCTGGGCAGCCAGACGCCGGTTCTCCTCCACCACGGAATCGATGTCCGGAGAGTCGAGAAGCGCCAGGCTCTCCGGGATCCCCGCGCTGGAGGCCAGCCGCAGCTCGCCATGCGCGCTTGCGGAGATAGCGTCGTTCGAGTCGCCGGTCTCGCTGCCTTGGCCCTCGGAGCGATCCTCTCCGCTGACCCGGGCCAATCCCGGCAGCACCCGCTGAGAACCGAACCACTTGCCCTCCTGTGGCGCATGCACCAGCAGAGGACGCCTGGTGGTAGGGCGAATAGCGCTGGAGGATGCCACGTGCTCGCGAATGAGCGAGTTGACCAGGAGCGATTTCCCGGAGCCGGTGGGGCCTCCCACGACGGCGAGCAGCGGCGCGTCCAGCGAAGCGTAGCGGGGCAGGATGTAGTCTTCCAGTTGGTGAATGAGGTCGGCGCAAGCCTCCCTACCCGCCTCCGCGTGAGGCCCCGAGAGGGGGAACTGCGCCGTCTGGAGTGCGGAACACAGTTGACGCAGACTCGCCCCCGTGTCCGGCTCGTTCACAACCGGAATACTCATAGACCCTCGTTCAACCCGGGGTAAAGATCCTCTGCCGGAGGCTGCCACGTGGTCGGATCCGCCGCCACCTGCTCTCCCGAGCGAATATCCTTTACCTGTTCGCCTTCCTCTGTAGTAAACCAGACAAATGGGATTCCGCGGCGATCAGCGAAGCGAATCTGCTTGCCGAACTTCTGAGAACCGGGCGAGACGTCGCTGGCGATGCCCCTGCGGCGCAATGCCATGGCCGTTTGTTCGGCGTGGCGGCGCTCATCTTCGCTGTTCACGGCGACGAGCACGCATGTGGGAACCTTGCGGCTGGGGGTCACCAGGCCCTTCGCCAGCACTCGGGAGACGATGCGGGAGACCCCGATGGACAGGCCGACGCCGGGATATGTGCGCTTGCCGTCGCTCACGAGCGAATCGTAGCGCCCTCCCGAGCACACCGAGCCGAGATCCTCGTGGCCGATCATCGTGGACTCGAACACCGACCCCGTGTAGTAGTCCAGGCCGCGGGCGATGCGCAGATCTGCGACGACGGAGCCGGGCAGCAGCTCGTTGGCGCCCTCGATGAGTGCCACGAGCTCCTCCAGTCCCTCGTCGAGCATCTGCGAGGTGTGCCCCAGGGCGCGGATCCTATCCGCCACGGAGGCGTCCGTGCCCGAGATCTCGGCCAAGGCGAGAGCCAGTTCAGCCTGACGCTCGCTCGCGCCGACGCCCTCGGCCAGCATCTCGACCACTGCGCCCGCCCCGACCTTGTCGAGCTTATCGACGATGCGGAGGGTCTCGGCCACGTCCTCGATGCCGATGGCCTCGTAGAAGCCCTGCGCCACCTTGCGGTTCGAGGCGCGCACGACAACGCGCGGGATCGGCAGCTTGCCGAGCGCGTCGACCATGACCAACGGAAGCTCGATCTCGTGGTGGAAGGCGAGAGTGTCCGCGCCGATGACGTCGACGTCCGCCTGGACGAACTCGCGGAAGCGACCGTCCTGGGGACGCTCTCCGCGCCAGACCTTCTGAATCTGATAGCGCTTGAAGGGAAAATCCAGCTTCCCGGCGTGCTCCAGAACGTAGCGCGCCAGCGGGACCGTCAGATCGAAATGCAGCCCGAGTTCCGCATCCTGCGCGTCCCCGCCCTGCAGTCGATTGAGAAGGTAGACCTCTTTGGAGGTCTCGCCCTTGCGAAGCAGCTGGTCGAGGGGTTCGGCGGCACGCGTCTCGATCCCGGAGAACCCATGCAGCTCGAAAGTCTGACGCAGCGTGTCCAGGATGCCTTGCTCAACGATGCGGCCATCGGGAAGCCACTCGGGGAAACCGGAAAGGGGGGCGATCTTCATAAGGGCCATTGTTCCACGATCGACCCCTTTTCCTCATCTTGAGACACGGTTCGGGCGGTCGGGCATACGCCCGCCCTCAGCCGCCGAGCAGGGCCTGGCGCAGGTAAGGGGAGTGACGCAGTTCCCGCCCCATCGTCGACGGCGCCCCGTGCCCGGGAAAGAAGACGGTGGCCGGCGGAATCGTCTCGGCGAGCAAGCGCAGGGAGGCCATGGCGGCTTCGGGGTCCGATCCCGGGAGGTCTGTGCGCCCTACCCCATCGCGGAACAGGACATCGCCCGAGAGCATGAGGTCTTCTCCGAACGAGCCCTCGGGAAGATGCACCGCCTCACGATCCTGACAAATCGATCCCGAGAGCAGGAAGACGCTCGATCCCTCGGAGTGTCCCGGCGTCGCGATCGCACGGATACGGATTCCCGGCACGATCTGCATGCCCTCCCCCTCGAAGTACGCGGCGGGCAGCGCCTCGGCCCGGCTCGGCCTGGCCCACTCGTGCCCCGAGTACGAGACGAAGAATTCTGTGAAGGCCGCGGTATAGATGGCCGGGTCGTCCAAACGGTACATATCGGGTTCGGGCAGATAGACGACGGCGTCGTCGCCCGCAACAACACCCGAATCCCAGACGTGATCGGCGTGCCCGTGCGTGCACAGGACCGCCCCCAATGCCAGCCCCCGTGCGTGCAATGCCTCGCGAACCCACGCCGCGGAACCCGCTCCGGGATCTACAACCAGCGCTTTCTTCGCCGTTTCGTCGCAAAGAATGTAACAATTGGCCTCAATGAGTGTCTCGGAGTAGCGCAAGAAGATCATGGCTTCACGCTATATCGCAAGATCGACAAGCGCTATTCGCCGTGCCTCAGGGTCTGCAAAACATCGTAGACTGTTGGCAAGTTCGTTTCACACGGTGCCTGGGCGCACCGTCTCCACCAAGGAGCACCTGATGAGTGAGTCCACTCCCACCCCCAAGCCGAAGCCGCGTCCGATCCCTCGTCCCCGACCGGCAGCTCCTGCCGCTCCAGCGGCACCCGCTCCGGCGCCCATCGACCAGGCCGCAGCCGCTCAGGCCGCCGCCTGGGGCCGGGTGGACAGCGAGGGCAATGTGTGGCTTCGCTCCGACGAGGGAGAGCGCGTCGTCGGCCAGTACGCCGCCGGCGGTTCGGCCGAGGATGCGCTGAGCCTGTACGTTCGCCGCTACCTCGATCTGGCCGCGCAGATCACCCTGCTGGAATCGCGCGTCGAGAACATCAGCCCCGAGGAAGCCACCGCCTCGCTCAAGACGCTCGACGGCCAGCTCGTCGAACCCGCGGTGGTCGGCGATGTCGAGGCTCTGCGTACCCGTGTCTCCGAGCTGAAGGAACGCGTCACCGCCCGAGCCGCCGAAGCCTCCGTCAAGCGCGAGGAGGCACGCGCCGCCGCCATCGCGGAGCGCACCGCCCTCATCGAGCGCGCGGAAGCCATCGCCAACACTGATCCGGCCAAGATCCACTGGCGCAACTCCCGCGACGAGCTGGGGCAGATCTTCGAACAGTGGAAGGACGCCCAGCGCACCGGCCCGCGCATCGACCGTCCCACCGAGGAGGGGCTGTGGCAGCGCTACTCCAAGGCGCGCAGCCAGTTCGACCGGATGCGCAGGCAGCATTTCGCCGCTCTGGAATCCGAACGCTCGGAGGTGGTTGCACGCAAGAACGCGCTGATCGCCAGGGCGGAGGCGATCTCCGACTCCACTGATTGGAACGCCACGGCCGGCGATTTCCGCGCGCTCATGGACGAATGGCGTCAGGCGGGCCATGCGGCTCGCAAGGAGGACGACAAGCTGTGGGAGCGCTTCCGCTCCGCCCAGCAGAAGTTCTTCGACGCCCGTTCCGCCCACTTCGCGGCCCGCGACGCGGAGTTCAACGACAATCTGCAGGCCAAGCTCGATCTCATCGCCGAGGCGGAGGAACTGCTTCCGGTGAAGAACCTCGAGGCCGCTCGTTCGGCGCTGCATGAGATCCAGGACCGCTGGGAGGCCATCGGGATGGTGCCGCGCGCCGACATCAGCCGCACCGAGGGCCGCCTGCGTCAGATCGAGGAGGCCATCCGCAATGCGGAGGCTGAGAAGTGGCGTCGCAGTGATCCGCAGAAGAAGCAGCGCTCGGACGGCATGGCCGCCCAGCTGGAGCACCTGATCGCCGAGCTGGATGCGGAGATCGCCGCGGCCGAGGCCGCGGGCAACGAGCAGAAGGTCGCGGAGCTCAAGGACGATCGCGCCGCACGCCAGGCTTGGCTGGATCAGGTCACCAAGGACCTGTAGGCATCTCGTCCACAGATGGAGGGCGGCCTTTCCCCAGCGGTGCACGGGAAAGGCCGCCCTCCTCGTATCTGCTCTATGTTGGGGACATGTCAACGTGGCGTAACGCTCCCCCATTGACCAACTCCCAGCGCACCGAGCTGCGTGAGGGCCTGCTGGTCGAATACGCTCCCGGGCTGGTCGTGCCCGCAGATCTGGCGGCCACGGCCTGCCTGCGCGGCGCACTCCTGGCTCCCCTGCTACCGGCGGGATACACGGCGGTCACACTGACCGCACTATGGATCCACACGGGGTGGTGGCCCACCGCGCGGATGCGACAGCTGTACGCGGCCCATCCAGCCCGCACCAAGCCTCCGGCGAGCCATCGCCGGACTATCCCGCGCGCCTTCACAAGCGAGGCGGGAGGCACGAGGCTGACCACCCCCGCCCGGACGGCCGCCGATCTCCTGATCATGGAGCAGGCGGACGTCGCCGTCGAGGGAATCCTTCTCCTGCTGGGAGGGCAGCTGAGCATCGGTGAGCTTCAGGAACAGCTCTCGCTGGAGAAAGGGCGGCGCAGCCTCCCCTTCGCCCGAGAGATGGCTAAGGCCCTGAACGAGTATCTGGCTTGGCGCACGCGGGCCCTGACTCGCCGGATCGCCACGGATCGCTAGTGCGCCACCCGGCGGTTGTCCGTCTTCTTCGAGCCCGTGACGCGGTAGGCGTCATATACTCCCTCGATCTTGCGCATCTCTCGCAGTACGTTCTGCAGGTGCCGTGGATCGGCCATCTCGAAGACGAAGTGAGACTTCGCCACCCGCTCCTTGGAGGTGGACATCGAGGCCTGAAGCAGATTGACCCCGTTCTCGTTGAGGACGCGCGAGATATCGTGCAGCAGCCCCTGCCGGTCCAGCGCCTCCACCTGGACCTGGACCAGGTAGACGGCGTCGGCGCTATCGGACCAGGCCACGTCGATGAAGCGCTCGGGCTCCCGACGCAACGAGGCCACGTTCGAGCAGTCCGCCCGGTGGACCGACAGCCCGTTTCCGCGGGTCACGAAGCCGACGATCTTGTCCGGGGGTACCGGCGTGCAGCATTTGGCGAGTTTGACCAGCACATCCGAGGACTCCAGTGACTGGACGACGACGGCGCTGTCCCCGCTCGCCGTGCGCCGGTGCTGGATCCTCGTGGGGGTGACGGCCTCGGAGAGGGTCTCCTCGACGCCCGCCTCCCCTCCCTGCGACATGACGAGCCTGCGCACCACGGTCTCGGCGGAGATGGCTCCCTCGCCGATGGCCGCGTAGAGCTCCGTGACGTCCGCGCGCGAGAGGTCCTGGGCGACACCCCGCAGCGTGTCGTGGCTCATCAGCCGCTGCAGCGGCTGATTGCGGCGACGAATGGCCTTCGCGAGCTTCTCCTTGCCGGATTCGATGGCCTCGTCACGACGCGAGTGCTTGAACCAAGCCTTGATCTTGGATCGTGCCCGCTGGGAGGCGACGAACTCCAACCACCCCTGCGAGGGGCCGTTATCGGAGCTCTTGGCCGTGATGATCTCGACGGTGTCCCCCGATTCGAGGCGGTGATCGAGGGTGACCAGGCGGTCGTTGACGCGCGCGCCCACGGTGCGGTGCCCCACCTCGGTATGCACCCCGTAGGCGAAGTCCACGGGAGTGGACCCGGCAGGAAGCTCCATGACGCCGCCCTTGGGCGTGAAGACATAGACCTGGTTGCCGGAGATCTCGTAACGCAGCGAGTCGAGGAACTCCGTGGGGTCGGCGGTCTCGCGCTGCCAATCCACGAGCTGACGCAGCCAGTTGAGCTGCGTCTCCTTCTCGGAGGTCTGCGTGGTCGCATTATCGCCGGACTTGACGTTCTCCTTGTAACGCCAGTGCGCGGCCACGCCGTACTCCGCCCGTCGGTGCATGTCGTAGGTGCGGATCTGCACTTCCAGGGAGCGCCCGCCCGGGCCGATCACCGTGGTGTGGATGGACTGGTACAGGTTGAACTTCGGCGCGGAGATGTAGTCCTTGATACGGCCCTGGATGGGGGTGAACATCGTGTTGGTGACGCCGAGGGTGGCGTAGCAGTCCTGCACGGTCTCCACCAGCACCCGGATTCCCACCAGGTCGTAGATATCCTCGAAGTCCTTTCCGCGCAGGATCATCTTCTGGTAGATCGAGTAGTAGTGCTTGGGCCGTCCCGTGATGGTGCACTTGATGTGGGAGGTCTTCAGCTCGCGCTCCAGCATCTCCTTGATCTGGGAGATGTAGGCCTCGCGCGCCGGGGTCCTCTCGGTCACGAGCCGCTCGATCTCCGTGTAGACCGAGGGGTACATGGCCTTGAAGGATAGATCCTCCAGCTCCCACTTGATCGAGTTCATTCCCAGGCGATGCGCCAGCGGGGCGTAGATCTCCAAGGTCTCGCGCGCCTTCTTCTTGGCGCTTTCGGGATTCACGTACTTCCAGGTCCGCGCGTTATGGAGCCGGTCGGCCAGCTTGATGAGAAGCACCCGGATATCCTTGGACATCGCGATGACCATCTTGCGGACGGTCTCCGCCTGGGCGGCCTCGCCGTATTCGACCTTGTCCAGCTTCGTCACGCCGTCGACGAGCAGCTCGACGGTGGGGCCGAACTCGCGCCGCACCTCCGCGAGCGTGTAGCCCGTATCCTCGACGGTGTCGTGCAATAGCGCGCCCACGATCGTGTCCTCATCCATGCCCAGCTCGGCGAGGATGGTCGCGACCGCCACCGGGTGCGTGATGTAGGGCTCTCCCGACTTGCGATTCTGCCCCTCGTGGCATTCGTCGGCTATCTCGAAGGCATGGATGATGCGGCCCTTGTCCACGTTCTTCGTGCCGAGGGCACGCATGAGGGGTTCCAGCACGGCTGGGAACTGCGGACTCTGCCGCCCCGTGAGCCACGTCAATCGGGATCGCACCCGAGGTGTCTGAGTTTCACTCATCTTTCCCCCTCAACTTTCCTGTGGCCATCATAGCGGCGATCGTCGGCCTGATATGGCAGAAGGCCACACGCGGACGTGTGGCCTTCTTACTGTCCATAGAAGAAAACGTATCTCCTCCCGTGGAAATTCCCTGCGTATCAGAACGTCAGTATCGCCTCGACTTCGCGCCCGGCGAGTTTGGCCCGCCCGGCCAGGTCACCGAGTTCGATGAGGACGCAGAGTCCTGCCGGGACGCCACCGGACTGTTCGATCAGCTCGAAAGCCGCGTTGGCGGTTCCGCCGGTGGCCAGGACGTCGTCGAGAATCAGTACCCGCTGGCCGTCCTTCACCGTGAAGGGCTGCAGCTCCATGCGCGCCGAACCGTATTCGAGATCGTAATCGACCCCGACGACGGGCCCGGGCAGGCGACCGGCCTTGCGAATCGTCACCATTCCGACGCCCAATGCGATGGCGAGCGGAGCGGCCAGGATGAAGCCACGCGACTCCAGCCCCGCCACCGCGTCCACCTTGCCGCGATAGCGGTCGGCAAGAATGCCGATGAGAGCCTGGAAACCCTCGGGATCGGCGATCAGGGGCGTGATATCCCGGAACAGTACGCCCGGGGCCGGAAAGTCCTGTACTTCGCGGAGATTGGACTCGACGAGTGCAACCGTCTCGGACGGAAAGGCATATCCCTCGCTCACTTCTTGCTCCTCTTCTTGCGCTTGGGTTGGGCGGAGTTGCTCTTGCGTTGGCCGGACTCACGGATGACACCGTGCGCGGGGACCGCCGTGCCGAGATCCTCATGATCATCGGTCTCCAGCCCGTCCGCCTTGCGTTTGGCACGCAGCTCCAACACCTTGGCCGTGTGCTTCTTGATCTCCGGGTTCATCTCGGCGAGCTGCACCGCCATCGGCGAGGCGATGAAGATCGACGAGAGCGTGGAAAGGATCAGGCCGACGAACATCACGAGGGCCAGGTCGCGCAGGGTGCCCGCGCCGAGCAGCCACACGCCGATGAACAGGATGGACGCGACCGGCAGGATACTCGTGACCGATGTGTTGATCGAACGGATCAGGGTCTGGTTGACGGCCAGATTCGTCGACTCCGCGAACGTGTAGGATTTCTGTTTCGTCAGTTCGTTCGTGTTCTCACGCACCTTGTCGAAGACGACGACGGTGTCATAGAGCGAGTATCCCAGAATCGTCAGCAGGCCGATGATCGTGGACGGAGTCACCTCGAAGCCGAAGAGGCAATAGATCCCCACCGTCACGATGAGGTCGTGGAAGAGTGCGACGATCGCACCGGCGGCGTTGCGCCAGCTCCGGAAGTAGAGCGAGAGCCCCACGCCCACCAGCACCAGGAACACCACGAAGCCGTTGAGCGCCTTGCTGAGGATGTCTTGGCCCCACGAGGGACCGATGAAGGTGGACGTCACCTCCTCGACGTCGACGCCGTACGCCTGGGCCAGTTCGTTGCGGATCGCGTCGGTCTCCGTGCTGGAGAACTCATCGTTGTTCACTGTCTGGACACGAACACTCGACTCACCGACCTGGGCCACTCGCGCGGCGTCGGTGACCCCGTGTTCGCTCATCACCTCGGTGGCCGGTTCCTGATCGGTGGTGGCCGTATTGGAGATGGTGAACTGAGAACCGCCCGTGAACTCGATACCGAGGTTCAGGCGCACGGTGAAGACGAGGACCACGGACAGGAGCACCGCCAGGCCGGCCACGGAGAACCAGATCTTGCGTTTGCCGATGATGTCGTAGGACTTCTTGCCGGTGTAGAGATCGTTCGCATAGCTGTACATCGACATCAGAGGTTCTCCTCCTCGGTTGCGGATGGAGAGTCGGCGCTGGGCGAGGCTGAGGCCTCGCGAGCCAACCGCCGGTCACGCGCCTTGCGCTGGGCGAGGCTGAGTCCTGCGTCTGGCCCCTCCAGGGTGGCCGCAGGCACGGAGACCGCCTCTTTAGGCCGTTCCTTCCGCTCCTGCTTCGCCCCGTCGGAGAAGCGACCGGCACCGCGGTAGGCCGGCGCTCGTCCGAGAGCCGCCGCGTCCATGCCGGAGAAGCGCCTGCCCTCGCCGAAGAACTTCGTCCGCGTCAGCACGATCATCAGCGGATAGGTGAACATCATGACGATGATGAGGTCGATGACGGTCGTCAGGCCGAGCGTGAACGCGAATCCACGCACCGAGCCCACAGCGAGGAAGTAGAGCACCACCGCGCATGCCAGATTGACGGTGTCCGCGACGATGATGGTGCGCTTGGCGCGCTGCCAGCCATGGGAGACAGCGGATTTGAGCGTCCGTCCCTCCCGGATCTCATCGCGGATGCGCTCGAAGAAGACGATGAAGGAATCCGCCGTGACTCCGATGGAGATGATGAGGCCGACGACCCCGGCCATCGACAGACGGTAACCCATCGTCCACGAGAGCAGGCACACCAGCAGGTAGGAGACACCGGTGGCCAGCAGGACCGAGCCCGCGGCCACGAGTCCCAGGCCGTGATATTGCCACAGCAGGTAGGCCACCACGAGGAGCATGCCGATGAGCCCCGCGATCAGGCCGGAGACCAGGGATTCGGAGCCCAGGGTGGCAGAGATCTGCTCCTCGGACTGCACCTCGAAGTGCAGCGGCAGCGAACCGAAGTTCAGCTGATTGGCGAGGACCTTCGTGGTCTCCGCGTTGAGGCTGCCACCGAAGATCTGGGCGCCGCCGTCGGCGATCGCCCGCTCATTCGAAGGTGCCGAGACCACTTGGCCGTCCAGGACGATCGCGAACTGGTTGCGGGGCGATTCCAGCCCGGCCAGGCGACCTGTCACGTCGGCGAAGATCCCGCCGCCCTCGGAGGTGAACTCCATGTTGACGACCCAGCGATTGTTCTGCTGGTCGAATCCGGAGGAGGCTTGCGTGACCTGGGTCCCCTCGAGCTCCGCCGGTCCCAGAATGTACTTCTGACCGGTGCTCGGCTCGCAGGCGACGATCGGCTGGGCCGGGTCGTCCTCGCCTCCGGCGCTCCGCGGCTCCCTGCAGTCCGTGGTGAGCGAGTCATAAACGATCTGCTCGGTGACCCAGGCGAGGTCGGAAGCATCGGTGGGCTCGGAGACGGGCGTCGTGGAGAGTTCGCCGTTTCCATCCGCGTCCGCCAGCTCGAAGGCTGCATCCTCCAGCTCGTCCGCGGTGAACTCGGGTTGAGCCGACGGCGAGGCCTCCGGATCTGCGGACTCGTCCGTTCCGGTGTCCCCCTTCGCGGCATCATAGGCCGTCCGTGTGAGGACGCCGGGATCGGCGATCTGCAGCACCGCGCGCATGCGCAGCACCGCGGAGGTGCGCACGAGGTCCAGCGTCTCCTTCGAGGGCGAGCCCGGAAGGCCGACGACGATGTTGCTGCCGCCCTGCGAGGTGATCTCGGCTTCGGCGACGCCGGAAGCATCGACGCGCTGGCGGATGATCTCGATCGCCTGATCTACGTCGCTCTGGGTGACCTCGGAGCCGTCGGTCGCCGTCGGCGTCAGAACGATCTGGGTGCCGCCTTCCAAGTCGAGGGCGAACTCCGGCAGGAGACGCGACCTGTCGCTTGTGAAGGATCCTGCGACAAGGCTGACGACAAGGGCGAGCAGCAGGATGATGAGTATGGTGAGGCGGCGACCAGGTTTGACCACGCCCGCCCCATTGCTAGAGGAAGACATCGGGGGCTACCTCAGGCCCAGGCGGAGCCCGGCTTCTGCTCTTCGTCGGAGGCGGTGTTCTGAGCGGTCTCGGTGGAATCGTCCACGGATTCGGTGCCGTCGATGGCAGCATCCTCCTCGGCTTCGCCAAGGGGAAGGTCCGCTACGGTGTTGATGGCACTGCGCATCCAGACGGTCTCCTCGCCCGCGGGGCTCTGGAGGGTCACGGCTTCGCCGTCGACGTCGACGATCGTGCCGTAGAAACCGGAGGTCGTGACAACGTTGTTTCCGATGACGACGGCGGCCTCGCGCTGGTCGGCAATCTTCTGGCGCATCTTCTTTGACGAACGAGACATCCACCAGAACATGACAACCATCAGTCCTAGCAGTACGAACATCGAAATCTCGGGGGGCACGGGCCACTCCTAGCAGTCGGTAGACATGTACCGAAACAGTCTACGCGGCTCTCCAGCCAATCGGGGAACACAGTAACGTGCCGTGCATCTCGTGCCCTCTCAGGAGAAGAGCGTCTCACCCGGCGCCGGTGGGATCATGCCCAGATGTTCCCATGCCAGCTGCGTAGCGGCCCGCCCGCGCGGCGTGCGCACGAGGAATCCCTCGCGCACCAGGTAGGGTTCGGCGACGGTCTCCACCGTCTCGGGTTCCTCACCCACGGAGACCGCAAGCGTGGTGAGCCCCACCGGGCCGCCACCGAAGCGCACGCACACTGCCTCCAGCACGGAGCGGTCGAGGCGATCGAGGCCGCGCTTGTCCACCTCGAAGACATCGAGGGCGGCCTGAGCGGCCCGCATGTCCAGTACCCCGTCTCCGCGCACCTGCGCCCAATCCTGTACGCGGCGCAACAACCGGTTGGCGATTCGAGGAGTTCCGCGCGAACGGGAGGCGATTTCGTGCGCGGCGTCCTTTGCGAGCTCCGCCTCCAGCTTCACCGCGTTGCGCTCCACGATGGTGGACAGTTCCTGTTCCGAGTAGTACTCCAGGTGCCCGGTGAATCCGAAGCGGTCGCGCAGCGGTGCCGGAAGCAGGCCCGCGCGGGTGGTCGCCCCCACCACGGTGAAGGGCGGCAGCGGAAGCGGGATCGAGGTGGCGCCTGGCCCCTTCCCCACCATCACATCAACCCGGAAGTCCTCCATCGCCAGATAGAGCATCTCCTCGGCGGTGCGCGCCAGACGATGGATCTCATCGATGAAGAGGACGTCCCCCTCCTGCAGCGAGGAGAGCACGGCCGCCAGATCGCCGGGATGCTGGATGGCGGGCCCCGATGTCAGGCGCAGAGCACCGCCTACCTCATTCGCGATGATCATCGACAAGGTGGTCTTGCCCAGACCAGGAGGGCCAGAGAGCAGCACGTGATCGGGAACATTGCCGCGGGCGACGGCAGCTTCCAGAACGAGCGACAACTGCTCGCGCACCACCATCTGCCCCACGAAGTCCTGCAGCTGACGGGGGCGCAGGGCAGCCTCGGCGGCCCGCTCCGAATCATTGGCGTCGGGCGTCACAAGATCGTATGCGCTGGACATGTCCTACTTTCTCGCTCCCAGGATCTGCAGGCTGGCGCGCAGCAGCGTGGCCACGTTCGCCTCCGGTTGAGCCGCCACGGCGTTCTCATAGGCCGCGAAGGCATCGCGTTCGGGCCATCCCAGCCCGACGAGGGCATCGACGACGTCCGAACCGGCCGCGGCGGGGGCCTCCGGCGCGGCCGTACCCGCCCCCACCTCCGGGCCCAGCTTCGTACCCAACTCCAGAAGCAGACGCTGCGCCCCCTTCTTACCGATACCCGAGACGCGCTGCAAGGCGGCCTCGTCCTGCGAGCTCACAGCCCGGCGCAGGGCATCGGGCGTGTGAACCGCCAGGATCCCCAGGGCCAGGCGCGGACCCACACCCGAGACCCCCTGGAGAATCTCGAAGGTGGCCTTCTCATCCGCATCAGCGAAGCCGAACAACGTGAGCGAATCCTCGCGCACCACCATGGAGGTGTGCAGCGTGGCCTCGCTCCCTTCGCGCAAGGTGGAGAGGGTGGTGGGCGTGGCGTGAACCGCAAAACCGATGCCGCCCACGTCAACGGTGACGGTTATGCCATCCATATACAGCACCGTGCCACGCACCATGGCAATCATGACCACTCCCTTTCGAACGTATGTTTGATTATTCTAGCCTACCGCTTGGGAGCCTCCGGCGGTGCGACGGCGCCGTGTCGGCGCGACATCCGCTCGGCGCCGGCCCACAGCTTCTGCGCGGGGGTGAGATCGTAGCCGGTGGCACGCGGAAGTGTTCCGGCCCCGCCGTGCTGCGTGCGGTCGGGTTCTGCGTAAAGCGAGGCCGTCCCGCCCCGCCAGGCCTGGGTGATCGCGATAGCGAGCGCGTCCGCGGCGTCCGCGGGTCGCGGCAGCTCCTTCAGGCGCAGGATGCGTTGCACCATGAGCTGGACCTGCTTCTTCTCCGCCCGGCCGTTGCCTGTCACCGCCGCCTTGACCTCGGAGGGGGTGTGCATCTCGACAGGTAGGTTCGCCCGTGCCGCGGCGAGCATCACGATGCCCACCACCTGGGCCACGCCGGTGACGGAACGGACGTTGGACTTCGCGAACACACGCTCCACGGCGACGACGTCGGGCTTGAATTCTGCGAGGACCACGTCGAGTTCGTCCGCGATGAGGAGCAGCCTCTTGTGGGGAGCCAACTCGGCGGCCGAGCGGGCAACCCTCATATCGACGAGGGAAACGCGCCGGCCGCCGCTTGCGTCAACGGTTCCCAGGCCGCATCGGGTGAGGCCCGGGTCTACGCCAAGGATGCGCACCTTAGGCTTCAGCCTCCAGCTCTTCCATCACCGCGTCCGGGATGTCCACGTTGGAGAAGACGTTCTGCACGTCATCGCAATCGTCGAGGGCGTCGATGACCTTGAGCACCTTCTGGGCACCCTCCTTGTCCACCTCGACCCTCATGGAGGGGACGAACTGCACCTCGGCCGAGTTGTAATCGATGCCGGCATCCTGCAGAGCGGTGCGCACGGCGACGACGTCGCCCGGCTCCGATTCGACGGTGAAGACGTCGCCGTCGTCCACGACCTCGTCCGCGCCCGCGTCGAGGACGGCCATGAGGACATCGTCCTCGGTCAACCCCTCGGACTTGGGAACCTCGACCACGCCACGGCGCGAGAAGAGGTAGGAAACCGAACCGGGATCGGCCAACTGGCCGCCGTTTCGGCTCAGCGCCACGCGCACCTCGGAGGCCGCGCGATTGCGATTGTCCGTGAGGCACTCGATCAGCACGGCGACACCGCCGGAGGCGTAGCCCTCGTAGGTGATGTTCTCGTAGATGACGCCGTCGCCGCCCTCACCCGCGCCGCGCTTGAGAGCACGGTCGATGTTGTCCGACGGAACTGAGTTCTTCTTGGCCTTCTGGACCGCGTCGAAGAGTGTCGGATTTCCGGCTGGGTCAGGACCTCCCGTGCGCGCAGCAACCTCAATGTTCTTGATGAGGCGGGCGAAGAGCTTGCCGCGCTTGGCGTCATTCGCTGCCTTCTTGTGCTTGGTGGTGGCCCACTTAGAGTGTCCGGACACGGAGTTCTCCTCGAAATATGAATATTTGTCCGTCTATCATCATACCCGGACACCGCGAATGCGCCATCTCGTGCGCCCCGGCTGACCGGCTGCGCTGAGACCCGCCGCAAACGCTCCGTCACGCCCGGCCGACGGGCTATTCCTCCCACACCTCGGGGCAGGTGCCATCCCAGCCCCGCCACCAGCTCAATGCCAGCTCGGCGATACCCAGCGGGTAGAAGGTGGAGTGCTCCTCCGCCGACGGGATCTCATGCGGGTCCCACCAGCGCATCTCGTCCAGGAGATCCTCTTCCAGAGCGGTGAGATGGCGCCCCTTGCCTATCCCGCGTGCTTCATCCCCGCTCACGTGAGCGAAGAAGAACACCTCGTCCTGACGGCGCTTCTCCAACGCGAAGTGGAAGGTGGCGTGGCGCGCCAGCGCGGGCCCGGCGAGCCGTTCGGGATCGAGCTCCAGGCCCGTCTCCTCGGCCAACTCCCGGCAGGCTCCCGCACGTAGGGATTCACCCGGAGCCAGTCCTCCGCCCACCGTGAACCACCATGAGTGCTCGAGGTCACCCACATCGTGCCCTCGGATGAGGAAGATGCGCCCGGCGGGGTCGAAGAGCACCACCCGTGCGGCATCCCGGCGCAGGATCCCATCCGCATCGGGGAACCACTCCGAATCCACCTCCGCCTGCTGGCGGTCGGTGAGTCCCTTTCCATTGCGCTGTGACGTCACATCTGTCTCCTCAGGCACGTCCCTCTCCTCGTGTGATCTCCGCTCAGCGGGCGGACTGACCGGTGAAGACCTCGCGCAGATATCCGATGAGCTGAAGCCGGCGCGCCTCTTCGGCGCGGCTTTCCGGCAGGTGCACCTTGGCCCGATGCAGGTTGCGCGAGCGAGTGTTGCCCAGTTCGATGAGTTCGGCCTGGAAACGCCGCATGGCCCGCTGGCCGACTTCGCGTGTTCCCCCGAGTGCGGCCACGTTCTCCCCTGCCCAGCGGATCGCGGACTGGCGGTTGGGGATCGTCTGGATCATCGCGATCTCGTTACCGGTGATCCAGCCCGCCTGGGCGTAGTCGTACAACGCGCCGGTGACGCGTTGACGTTCTCTGCGCCGCAGATAGGTGACGAGATAGATCGCCCCGATGTAGACAGGCAGCTGGAAGAGGAGCCGCTGCACGCTCCCGATGTTGTGCACCGCCGAGAAGTTGTGAAGGCCGTGCAGTACCACGGCGAGCGCATAGCCCGATACAGCCAGCGGGATAACCGCCAATCCGGAGCGGCGATTGGTGGCGAATCCGACGAAGACCCCGGTCATGGCCGTGGACAGAGGATGGATGAAAGGACTCTCGATGGCGCGCGCCTGGAACACCGCTCCCAGCTCGTCGTAGAACTGGCCGAAGTAGAAGATGTTCTCGGTGAAGGCGAATCCCAGGCCGATGAGCATGCCATAGACCATGCCGTCCACCGGACCGTTGAAATAGCGGCTGAAGACGTAGAAGACGAGCAGAACGCCCAGTCCCTTCGCTGCCTCCTCGATGAGCGGCGCCCCCACGATGACGGGCAATGCCGCCTGTTGGTATGCATCGAGATCGTGCATCGAGTTGACGGCATCCTGGAACACGGCGTTGCCGACGATGGACATGAGGGCCGAGACCCCCGCTCCCCAGCCGAAGGCCACCGCGTACAGTCCGACAGGCTCGGGCTCCCATTGGTCGATCCACCGGATGAGGGCCAAGATGACGATGACGGGCAGTAGCGCGAGGAGAGCCAGCATGAACGTGACGCCGGCCCCCTCGAAGCTGATGAGCGGCAGGACATAGAAGAATCCCGCGACCGCCACGGAGACCAGGATGGCGATGCCCAGGTAGAAGGCGGCACTGTGCCGGGCAGGCTCCCGCCAGCGCGGTGCCTGGTAGGAGACCTGCGGCGCTACGCTCTCCTGATAGATGGACACACGGGGTTCACTCATCGCCTCGTCCTCATTCTGCATCGTCCATATCCACGGTCTGCGGCCAGGGTGCACGCCCGGCGATGGGGAAGATCCGCGCCAGAATCGTGGCGCGCACCCGCCGAACCTGAGCCACATGCGAATTGTGGAAGTTCCGGGTCATCTTCACCTCCAGGCGGGCCTTTTCGAGCCGGTCGTAGAAGGCCTGCTGGCCGGGTGCCAGCTCACTCGCGTCCAGCTCGTCGACCGTCAGCCGCAGTGTACGCGAGAGATTCGATTCGAGATCGCGCCGGTCGCGGGCCTCCCGCTCGGGACGGTCGAAATCGAACTGCTCGATGCGGTCCAGGCCGTCGTCGATGATCGGCTGCATTCCCTCGCGCAAGCAGGTATCCGCACTGTCCGTCAGCAGAATAGCCCCGGCCATGTCGAGTGCGCCGCAGGTTGCGAAGTCATGGGCGTACTGCGCCCGCGCCGTCAGCGCGTGTTCCAGCGCACGCCGCGACTTGGCGACCGTCCGGTTGAGGGCGTCGAGCCGGCGGGCACGGAACGTCACGACGATCCCGAAAATCGCGATGATGGCCACCGCGAGGACCAGCCACCATTCCCACGTCATTCGAATACCTCCATGTGCGCCGTGCGGATAGCCGTCTCGTAGACCGCGTACACCTGGGAAGCGACGGTGGCCCAGTCATAGCGCAACGCCTCGCGGTGGGCCTGGGCCACCGCCTCCCGGCGCCGCTGCGGGTCGGCCAGCGCCTCGATGACACTGGAGGCGAGTGAAGCGCCGTCGTCGTTCGCGAAGTGGGCACCGAAGGTACCGTTGCCCAGCACGGCTCGGAAGGCGGGAATGTCCGAGGCGACGACGAAACTACCCGCGCTCATGGCCTCGACGAGGATGATCCCGAAGGATTCGCCACCGGTGTTGGGGGCGAGGTAGATGTCCACGCTGGATAGCAGCGCCTTCTTGTCCTCCTCGCTCACTCCACCCAGGAAGACGACCGACTCCGTGTACTCACCGAACATCTTGCGTGCGGCCTCCTCGTCCCCGCGTCCGGCAACGAACAGCTTGACTCCGGGATAGGCGCGCACGATCTCACCGAATGCCCTGGCGACGACGGGCAGCCCCTTGCGCGGTTCGTCGATACGGCCGAGGAAACCCAGCGTGGGCTGCTCGGGGGTTCCGGTGAAGCGCTCGTCTCGCGCGGCCTTCTCGAACGCCCTGGTGTAAACGCCGTTGGGAATGACGAACGCGTCCCCGCCCAGATACTGCACCGCCGTGCGGCGAGCCTCCTGAGATACCGCGATGCGCGACTGCACCTTGTCGAGGACGGGACGCAGCAGCGGCGCCGCGATCTCAAGTGCCCGCGAGCGGTCGAGCGCCGTGTGGAACGTGGAGACCACCGGGCATTCGGCGTTCATGAGAACGAGCATGGAGACGGAGGGCACGCAGGGCTCGTGCACGTGTACGACGTCGAACCGGCCCTCGCGCAGCCATGCTCTCACGTCCCGGTTCACACGCGGACCGAAGGAGAGGTTGGCGTAGGAGCCGTTGTAGGGAATCGATATGGCAGATCCCGTCGAGGTGAGGTAATCCGGCGCCTCGGCCAGGTTCTCGGCCGGAGCGATCACGCCGACGTGGTGCCCGCGGCGAATCAACTCCTCCGCGAGATCGCGAATATGGAAGCCGACGCCGCCGGGAACATCCCACGAATAGGGACACGCGATTCCGATCCTCATGCCCTAGCCCCTCCCGCCGTCGGATTGAGTGGCGCGCGCCTTGGCTCGCGAGCGTGCCAGCCTCTCCGGATCGAGGTCCGCAACGAAGACCTTCTGAAGCATATGCCAGTCCTCCAGATGCTCGCGCAGGAGCGGCTCCAGTTCGCTGAGCCATTCCTGGCTCATGCGTACCAGGTCCGCCTCGCGTTCATCAGCCGGGGAGTCCGACGTGGTACGGGCGGTGATCCCGTCGCCGATGACGACCCGGATCCCCCAGCTCGTTCCGGCGGCTTTGCGCCGCTCGCCGGTCAGGCGCTCGTAGTGGACGAATGTGGGGTAGATGGTCACGCCGGTACGCTGGGCCAGCAGTGCGGGCCCGGCGGCGACTCGCATGGGGACTCCCGCCAGCTGCACCTCGATCCCCGAGGCTCCGAGATCGCGATCCGCGAGAATCGGTGTGAAGACGGGCGCCGCGGCCATGTCGCGCGCCAGGGAATGCAGTGCTCCCCCGCCTTTGACGAGGGGATAGATCGTCATTCCCAGACCCTCTCGGAACGCCAGGAATCCCTCGAAGAGCTCGGGCGGCTCGAGTTTCTCTGCGATGGTGTACACCGGAGCGAGTTCGAGGTTGGACCACGCTCCCGCAAGATCCCAGTTGCCCGCATGGGTGAGTGCTCCGGTCACCGAGCGGCCCGCCGCGAATTCGGCGCGCATCGCCTCGGTACCCTCTGAGGAGACGCGGGCGACGATCTGTTCCCGCGTCAGATGCGACATGCGGAAGCTCTCATAGTAGTAGCGCATGTAGGAGCGCATGGCGCGGCTCGACAGCCTGCGCGCGGCAAGCTTGCTCATGCCCGGACGCAGCCGCGCCTGATTCTTGCGCAGCTGCCGCACGCCCTTCGCGTTGGACAGGCCCGCGAGGGTGCCGGCGACGTTGAAGAGACCGCGCCCCAGCCACTCGGGCAGGTGATCGACGGTTCCCTGCGCGATGGCGAAGATTCGAACCGGATTCATCTCACTCCTTAGCAGTGGCGAGGGCCTGCCCCCGCACGTACAGCATGCGTTGGACGACAGTGATGACGGCGGCGACGAAAAGGATCCAGACCGCCACGGTCATGATCCAATCGCCTAGCTCCATGCCCACCAGAAGGGTGGCGGTGAGCGAGACCACTAGGCGGTCCGCTCGCTCGGCCAGCCCCACGGACGCCGACATCCCCAGGCCTTCGGCCCGCGCGCGGGCATAGGGCACGACGCTTCCGAAGACGAGCGCGCCTAGACCGCCGATCAGCGTCCAGGCCTGGTAACGCGGGTCGGACCACAGGTAGGCCCAGATGAGGATGCCGGACATGATGGCGCCGTCGGACACGCGGTCGAGGGTCGAATCGAGGAAAGCGCCCCACTTGGAGGAGGTTCCCGTCAGCCTGGCGATCTGCCCGTCGAGGTTGTCGAAGATGACGAGCACCGTGATCGTCAGGGCGCCGGCGGTGAGATGGTCGAATGGGAGCAGGGTCAGCGCCGCGACCACGCCGGCCAGCGTACCGACGATGGTGATGGTGTCTGCTGAGATATGTGCCTTGACACAGGCCTTGGCGATAGGTCCGAAAATGACCTGTGCAAGTGGACGACCACTACGGCTAAGCATTCATTCCCTCTTCCGTTGGGCACCGCGCTCCGGGCGCGGTGGGCCGACGGAATCCGCCAGCTCGTCTCAGTCTAATGGCGTCGGGGGTGCAAGTCCCATTCCACCTCGGGGGAGCGATGCCACACATAGCCGTTGCGTTGCCAGGCGGCGGCATGCACCGCGATCCTGCGGGCAAAGGACTCCCACCACCCGGTCCCTCCCCCTGCCCAGGAGATCTCCGCCGCGGCGGCCAACCGCGGCAACAGCATGTAGACGAGGTCATCGACCGTTTCGATGGTCTCGGTGAACACGCAGGCTTCGACGCCCGCAATGGCTTGCGGGTCTGGTTCCGCGGCCTCGGCGTCGCCTCCACCCAACTCGACGAGCAGCGTGCGCGGATCCCACTCGAAGGACTCGCGCAGGGACGTGCATCCGGCCCATGTCAGCCCCAACCGCTCGGAGTCATCGTATTTCATGTCCAGATAGACGCGGGAGGCCGGAGAGGCGATGACCCGCACGCCCCTGCGCGTCGCCGCCGCCACGTCCGACATGTCCTGGCGTTCGTCCCACAGCTGGAGCAGGTCGCCGCTGCGCAGCTGGGCGGCGCCCTCCTGCCAGGCGATGACGCGACGTCCGCGATCATGGATTCTGCGGACGGCCATCGATACCAGCTCGGCGAACTCCTCGGGCGGTGTGAGAAGACACTCGTCTCCGCCCACGTGCACTCCGTCGGACCCCAGCGGAGCGAGGGTGTCCGCCACCGCATCCAGGAAACGCGCGGTGTCGGGGGCTCGGGTGGACAGGGTGGAGATGCCCACCTCTATCCCTTCGTACACGGGCGGGGTACGCCCATCCGGGTTCAGGCCGGGCAGCGCGTGCAGTGCCGCCGTCGTGTGCCCGGGAACGTCCACCTCGGGGACGACCACGATGCCGCGTTCGGCCGCCTCCCCGATCAGCCGTTCCATGTCCTCAAGACTCAGATGCCCTCCCTCCCCCGCACCCACGCTGGTCCCGGAAGAGAGCTGCACCAGCTCCGGCAGGGACGGGATCTCGATACGCCATCCTTGATCGTCGCTCAGATGCAGGTGGAGGCGGTTGAGCCGAAGGTCGCCCATGATGTCCAGGACCACGGTGAGATCTTCCAGGGTGAAGAAGTGACGCACGATGTCCACGTTCAGACCGCGCCATTCGAACTCGGGGTGGTCCACGATCACGAGGTCCGGAACCGGGCCCGCCCCGATTATCTGTGTCAGGGCGCGCCGCCCGTGGCGTATTCCGGCCTCGGCCAGCGCGGAGATCTCAGCTTTTCCGCCCGCGATCGTCAGCCGGTAGGCCTCCTTCCGCCGCCAGAGCGGAGATTCCTCGTCCAGTCCCACTGCTGCGGGGTCCCCAAGAAGGTGCACGGCGACGTCGTCGTCGACCGTATACGGGATACCGCCGGTTATACGCAGCTCGAACGGACGCGGAATCAGTCCGAGGCTGTCGGGGTCAAAAGGCTGGTTCACGGTAGTTCCTTTCCAATGACTACTGTAATGCGTGACACAGAGATTGTAAGTGTGCTTAACTAACATACATGGGACCACAACATCTGCGCCGCATGGGACGAGCACATCCAACGGAGGCCCGCGCCCACAACCGCTCCGTGGTCCTGCAGCATCTCTTCCAATCCGGGCCGGAATCCCGCGCCGAGCTGGCGCGGACCACCGGGCTGACCAGGGTGACGATGTCCGCCCTGGTCGAGGACCTCCTGAACGAAGGTCTCGTCACGGAACTCGGCACGGAGGACCGGCCCGGAAAGGTCGGCAAACGCGCCACCCTCGTCGGCCTGTCCGAGAACACCTGGCAGATCGCCGCCGTCAATCTCACCAACGACGGATCGCTCTCGGGAGCCGTCCTGACGCTGGGCGGACGCGTGGTGCATCGGCTGGACAAGAAGAGCATCCTGCCACAGGGTGAGGCCGGCATCGACGCACTCACGGAGTTCTGCCACCGGGTCGCCGACGCCGCCGACTGCCAGATTCTCGGACTGGGCGTCTCCTCCCCCGGCGTCATCAAACCCGACGGACTCATCGAACAGGCTCCCAACCGCGGCTGGTACGACGTCCCACTGGCACAGCTGCTGGAAGAGCGCCTGTCGTTCCCCGTGCTCGTCGCCAACGACGCCAACTGCGCGGCGCTGGCAGAGTACACCTTCGGCGGGGCACAGGGCGATGGCCTGTTGCGCATCGTGATCGGGCACGGCGTCGGGGCAGGGCTCGTCATGTCCGGCGCCCTCATGAACGGCAGCGAGGATGCCGCCGGAGAGATCGGGCATGTCACGGTCATGGACGAACGCGACAGTGCCGATTCCCCGCTCGGCGAGCCCACGCGGTGCGCCTGCGGCCGCACGGGATGCCTGGAGACGATCCTCTCCGAACCTGCGCTGCGCCGCATGACCAAGGATCTGACCCCCGAGGAGCGATCCGTCAGGCTCGAAGCCATTGGAGGCAGGCTGGGAAACGTACTCTCCCCCATCGTCGCCACCCTCAACATCGCTGAAATCATCGTCTCGGGCCCTTCCCAGTTCCTGGAAGGCCCACTCCTGGCGGCCACCGATGCCGTCATCCGCGAGCGGACGCTCCCCCGCTCGCACCGAACACTCCGGGTCCGCCCGACCACCTTGGGATCGGACGGCGCTCTGCAGGGCGCCGCCGTCCTAGTCCTCGCGGGCCGACTCGGTATCGCATAACCCACCACGAAGCACGAAATATGGCGCAATGCAGCGCCACATCGGAAAGGAAACACCCATGAAAGATCATCGACGCCTCGTCGCGGCCGTCGCCGCGATGTCGATGCTTGGCCTCGCCGCATGCAGCTCCGACGATGGCGGAAGCGCCGATCCCTCAGGTAGCGCATCCCAGGCTCCCGCGGACGGGCAGACGATCACCCTGTGGTTGGCAGGCAGCGACACACCCGAGGAGATGCGCGACTACCTCAAGACCACCTTCGAGGATCAGCATCCAGGCGCTACGCTCAACATCGAGGAGCAGACCTGGGGCGATCTGGTCACGAAACTGACCACCGCGCTACCGGACGCCAACAACACCCCCGACGTCGTCGAGATCGGTAACACTCAGACGCCGACCTTCTCGACCGTTGGGGCCTTCCGCGACCTCAGCCCGCTCTACGAGGAGCTGGGCGGAGAGAACCTACTGCAGTCCTTCATCGACGTCGGCACCGTGGAGGGCAAGCAGTACGCCATGCCCTACTATTTCGGCTCGCGCTACGTGTTCTACCGTTCGGACATCTGGGAGGAGAAGGGAATCGAGGTCCCCAAGACCTTGGAGGAGTTCTCGGAGGCGGCCAAGGCACTCAAGACCGACACCCAATCCGGCTTCGCCATGGGCGGGCAGGACTGGCGCAACGGCATCTCCTGGGTATTCGCCAACGGCGGCGAGCTGGCAACCGTTGACGGTACCGAGTGGACCTCCACCCTCTCCGATCCGAAGACCATCGAGGGCCTCGAGATGTGGCAGGATCTCGTCCGCAACTCCTCGCTGCTGCCCACCACCGAACGCGATGTGGCCTACTGGGACTTCATCAACGACGGCACGGACGGCTCGGCCCCGGAGGCCACCTCGATGATGGCGCCGGGTTGGGCTCGCTGGTCCATCGGCGACATGACCACGAACGATGAAGGCGAGGAGGTACGCGATGGCATGGCCGACGACTCCAAGTTCGACATCTTCGCGCTGCCCGGGATCGACGGCGGGCTCGCCCCCGTCTTCGCCGGAGGCTCCAACATCGCCATCTCCGCCCAGTCGAAGAACCCCGAGCTGGCCGAGGACCTGCTGCGCATCATCTTCTCCGAGGAGTACCAGCGAATGCTCGGGGAGAACGGTCTGGGCCCGGCCAACGCGGAATACGTCGACTCCCTGGGCGACGACAAGTTCGCCGAGACGATGATCGAGACCGCTGCGGCTTCCAAGTTGACCCCGGCCGCTCCCGGTTGGGCGGCCATCGAGGGATCCTTCGTCTATGAGGAGCTCTTCCAGAAGATCGCCGAGGGCGGCGACGTGACCGCACTCGCCAGCGAGTACGACGCCAAGCTCACACCGATGCTCAACGGTAACTAGGCCGTTAAGCCGACTGTGCCTGAGGCACGACGATACCTCGCCGAGATCAACCGTTTGTACATGAAGTCGGGGTTCTAAAGGTGGATCTCGCGTACGAACACCTCACTTCACACGACCGGTAGCTCGGTTCACCGCCCGACAGCGGTGAACCGAGCACCGCCACCCATCTTCGTCCTCGGAGCATCCATGCCTGAAACCACAACGCGACGCAGAAAACGTCAATTCACGCCTTACCTTCTTCTCCTCGGGCCCCTCCTCCTTCTCCTGGCCGGTCTCGGCTACCCGCTCTTCTGGCAGATCGTCACCTCGCTCCAGGAATACGGCCTGGCTCAACAGTTCGGGCAGCCGCCTACCTTCGCCGGCCTCGACAACTTCGCCCGCATCTTCGCGGATAAATCGGTCTGGGCCGTCGTCGTCCGCTCCCTCCTGTTCTGCTTCGTCAACGCAACCGCGACCGTCGCGATCGGGTTGGCATTCGCGCTGCTCATGCGGGCCGTGCACGGTCCGGTCAGGATCGCCATCCAGATCGCCCTGCTGCTGGCGTGGGCGATGCCGATGGTCGCCGCCGTGACGGTCTTCCGCTGGCTCTTCGACTACCGCACGGGCATCGTCAACTGGCTGGCGACCTCCGTGGGTCTCACCGGCTTCGACCGCTTCGCCTGGCTGTCGCAGCCTCTGACCTTCTTCGTGGTGGCCAGCGCCATCATCATCTGGATGTCGGTGCCCTTCGTGGCGCTGTCCCTCTATGCCGGGCTGACCCAGGTGCCGGGCGAGGTCATCGAGGCGGCGCAGATCGACGGCGCCTCACGCACGCAGCAGCTCCGTCACATCCTGCTGCCGATGGTGCGCCCCGTGCTCTCGATCGTGCTGCTGCTCCAGCTCATCTGGGATCTGCGCGTCTTCGCCCAGATTCGTATCCTGCAGGACGCGGGGGCGCCCGTGGCCGAGACGAACCTGCTGGGCAACTTCATCTACGAGCTCGGCATGGGCAGCCACAATTTCGGCGGCGCCTCCGCCGTCTCCCTCTTCGTGCTGGCCCTGACCGTCCTCATCAGCTGGCCCTATGTCCGCGTTCTTCTCAAGGAGGATCAGTGATGAGGCCTCTCGCACGCCGGCGTTTCAACGCGGCGAAGCTGTTTCAGGACCTGCTGGGCCTGGTGGTGGCCCTGGCATGGATCTTCCCCGTCTATTGGATGGTGCTCTCGGCACTGACGCCGAACGCCCGCCTGCGGCAGATGCCGCCCTCGTTCCTGCCCTCGAACGCCACCTTCGCCAACTTCAAGAGAGCCGTCACCGATCCGGGCTTCATCCCCGCCCTCAAGATGAGCCTGTCGATCACGCTCCTCACGGTTCTCGTGGTTCTAGTGCTGGCGTTCCTGGCCGCGTTGGCCATCTCACGATTCCGATTCCGCGGTCGAAAATCCTTCGTCCTGGCCATCCTGTTGATCCAGATGCTTCCCGCGGAAGGCCTCTTCATCGCCCAGTACAAAATGCTCTCCAACGTGGGAGAAAAGGTACCGGCGCTGGGTCTGAACTCGGTTCTGGGCATCACGATCCTCTATTCGGCTGCCGTCATCCCCTTCACCATCTGGATGCTGCGCGGCTTCGTCTCCGGAGTGCCCGTGGAGTTGGAGGAAGCCGCGATGGTCGATGGGCTGTCCAGACCCATGGCCTTCCTGCGCATCACCTTCCCTTTGCTGGCGCCGGGCCTGGTAGCATCCGGCGTCTACGCCTTCCTGCAGGCCTGGAACGAGTTCACGATCGCGTTGGTGGCGCTGCAGGACCAGGAGGCGCGCACGCTTCCCCTGTGGCTACGCGAATTCCTCAACGCCTCCGTCAATCGCGGCGTGGATTGGGCACAGGTCATGGCCGCCTCAACCATCATCGCTATCCCCGTCATCATCTTCTTCCTCATCGTGCAAGGGCGGATGACATCCGGCCTCGTCTCCGGGGCGGTGAAAGGATGAGCGGATTCGATCTGAGCGATCTGATCGGCTCGCATGAGGCGGTCGTCGGCGTCGACGTCGGCGGGACCAAGACGCACGCCGTGCTCTTCTCAGATCAAGGCCCCATCGCCTCCGCACGGCGCCGCACACGCACCACGGGGCCGAGCGGGATCATGAAGACGCTCGAGGATGTGCTCGGTGAGGTTGCTCAGCAGCGGGAAACCACCGGGTTGCGGCTCGTGGGCATCGGGATCGGCATTCCCGGCATCGTCTCCACCGGGCAGGGAACGGTCTCCCACGGCGTGAACGTGGGGTTGCCCGGAGCGGACTTCCCCCTGGCGGCGCTGGCTGCGGAGCACTTCGCCACTCCCGTCTTCCTCACCAACGATGTCACCGCCGCGACTCTGGGAAGTGCCCGGCTCATGGGAGTGGGAGGGGACGTCGCCCTCATCTCCATCGGCACCGGCTTAGCGACCGGAATGATCCTCGACGGCCTCCCCCGTTACGGAGCCCTCGGCAGTGCCGGAGAGATCGGCCATATCCCCTACATCGCGGACGGACTGCCCTGCCCCTGCGGGCAACAGGGCTGCCTGGAGCTCTTTGCCTCCGGCAACGCGCTGGGCCGGATGTGGCCAGCCCGGGACGGGCTCAAACCCGCGGAGAGTCTGCTCGCCGCTGCCTCAACGGGAGATGAGACAGCCCGCGATGTCCTCTCCGTCTGGATGGGTGCCATAGCCCACACCGTGACAACCGTGGGGCTCACGCTCGATATCGCCACCATCCTGATCGGCGGCGGCATCGCCGAGATCGGCGCGCCCTTCCTTGCGGCCCTGCGCGCGGAACTGGAGCGCAGAGCCTCCGGCTCGCAATTCCTCACCCACATGGATCTGACGAGTCGTGTGGCCCTCGTGCCACCGGGGCTGGAGGTCGCCCCGCTCGGCGCGGCGCTCGCGGCGATCGGCGAGGCCTCCTGAAGCCCGGGCGCACGGCACCTACGCGCCGGCCGGGAACTGCCTCTCCCATTCGGCCGCAAGCTGCTCCCGCGTGTCCGCGAGAATGGCGGGCACCGCCTTCGTCTGCGCGATGATGGGCAGGAAGTTGGCGTCCCCGCCCCAGCGCGGAACCACGTGCTGGTGGATGTGCGCGGCGATTCCCGCGCCGGCCACCTCGCCCTGGTTCATGCCCAGGTTGAATCCCTGCGGATTCATGGCACTCGCGATGACACTCATGGCTCGGGCTGTCATCTCCCCCATCTCGATGCGCTCGGCGTCGGTGAGATCGGGGTAGAGCGAGACGTGGCGGTAGGTGCAGACGAGCACGTGACCCGAGTTGTAGGGGTACAGGTTGAGCAGTGCGAAGCAGGTGTCGCCTCGCGCGATGATCAGGCCCTCGGCGTCGCCTCCGCCAGGCACCCGGCAGAACGGGCATTCGGAGGCGGTGCCGTTCGCAGGCTTGGCGTCTCCCCCGACGTACGCGGCGCGATGCGGGGTCCACAGGCGCCCGAATCCATCTTTGTCTCCCGGGTAGGTCGCCGCCTCATCGACGACGACCCCGTCCCAATCACTGCCCGGCATCGATACGCTCACCCTCCGGATCGTTGACGCGGCGCTCGACCACATCGACGATGTGGGCCACTGCGTCCGGCACCGCGATGCCGTTCTCCTGGAAACCGTCGCGGTAGCGGAAGGATACCGCTCCGTTCTCGGCGTCCTCGCCACCCGCGATGAGGGTGAAGGGAACCTTGTCCTTCGACGCGTTGCGGATCTTCTTTCCGAAGCGATCGTCGGAGTGATCCACCTCGACCCGGATCCCCTTGGCACGCAACTGGGCGGCGACGTCGTCGACATACCCGTCGAAAGCCTCGGCCACGGGAATGAGCCGCGCCTGGACCGGCGAGAGCCAGGCGGGGAACGCCCCGCCGTAGTTCTCCACCAGCACGCCGATGAAACGCTCCACGGAGCCGAGCTTGGCGGAGTGGATCATGACCGGGCGCTGGCGCGAACCGTCGGCGGCAGTGTACTCCAGGCCGAAGCGCTCGGGCTGGTTGAAGTCGTACTGCACGGTGGACATCTGCCAGGTACGGCCGAGTGCGTCCTTCGCCTGTACGGAAACCTTGGGCCCGTAGAACGCGGCCCCACCGGGATCGGCCACCAGATCGAGGCCGGTGGACTCGCATACCTCCTGGAGCACGCGGGTGGCCTCCGCCCAGTCCTCGTCCGATCCGATGAACTTGTCCTGGTTCTTGCCATCGGGATCACGGGTGGACAGCTCGAGGTAGAAGTCCGAGAGCCCGAAGGCGGACAGGACGTCATCGAAGAAGCTGAGCAGCTCGCGGATGACCTGCGGCGCCTGCTCGGGCGTGCAGTAGATGTGCGAGTCATCCTGAGTGAAGCCGCGCATCCGGGTGAGTCCCTGGACCACGCCCGACTTCTCGTAGCGGTAGTCGTGGCCCATCTCGAAGAGCTTGAGTGGCAGCTCGCGGTAGGAGCGTCCGCGCGAGCGGTAGATGAGGTTCTGCATCGGGCAGTTCATCGCCTTGAGGTAGTACTCCTGGCCCTCTTTGGTGATGTTGCCGTCCTCGTCGCGCTCCTCGTCCACGTTCATGGGCGGGAACATGGTGTCCGCGTAGTGCGGCAGGTGCCCGGAGGTGTGGAAGAGACCGCCCTTGGTGATCTCGGGGGTGTATACGATCTCGAAACCGCGCTTCAAGTGCTCGTCGACGATGAATTCCTCGATGATGTGGCGCAGCATGCCGCCCTTGGGATGGAACACGGCCAGCCCGGGACCGATCTCCTCCGGGAAGCTGTACAGATCAAGCTGGGCGCCCAGTTTGCGATGGTCGCGCTTCTCGGCCTCGGCGATGCGCGTCTGGTAGGCGATCAGCTCGTCCTTGGACGGCCAGGCGGTGCCGTAGATGCGCTGCAGTCCGTCGTTGGCCTGGTTGCCCTTCCAATAAGCCGCGGAGGCCTTGGTGAGAGCGAAGCCGTTACCGATGAGCTTGGTGCTCGGCAAGTGCGGCCCGCGGCACAGGTCCTTCCAAGCCACCTCGCCGCTGCGGCGCACATTGTCATAGATCGTCAGCTCGCCGTGGCCGACTTCGACCGAGGCATCCTCCGCTCCACCTCCCTTGGTCTGTACCAGTTCCAGCTTGTAGGGCTGATCGGCGAGTTCGGCGACGGCCTCGTCCTCGGTCACGACACGACGGCGGAAGGTCTGCCCCTCCTTGACGATGCGCTGCATCTTCTTCTGCAGGTCGCGCAGCAGTTCGGGGGTGACGGCGTCGATGTTGCCGAAGTCGTAGTAGAAGCCATCGGTGATGAACGGTCCGATACCGAGGTTGACGTCGGGGAAGGTGTCCTGTACTGCCTGTGCCAGCACGTGGGTGGTCGAGTGGCGCAGGATGTCCAAGCCATCGGGAGAGGAGATGTCGACCCCTTCGACGACGGCGCCATCGGGCAACGTCGTCAGGTCCGTGTCCAGATCCTTCAACTCATCGTTGACACGCAGGGCCACGATGGTGCGAGCCTTTGCGTAGAACTCCGATCCGGTGGACAGTTCTTCGCTGGGATGGACGTTGCCGTCTATCGAGATCACGGACACTTGGTCTCCTTATAGTCATTCGTCGCACGCACATACGACGGTGCGTACTGGACCCATAGTACCCGCGTGCCGGCAACGGGCCTCACGGCGGGCGGGTTAATCTCTCCACAGATAGGCGGGCACCTCGATCTCGTGTTCGGTATCCCACGGCCGCGTCCATCCGCCCATCTCGAGGACGTCGTTCAACAAGTGTGCGGTGAACCCCCAGACGAAGAGGCCACCGGCCGAAAACGCGGGCCCGCGATATCCCACCGGCAGCGTGGCGGTGAAACGCGACGCCGGATCCGCCAGCTCCTCCACAGCGACGCGATGCACGGCCGCGACCTCACCGGGGTCGACGACGGCGACGGTCCCGGCTCCGTCCCAGCTCCCGAGGATCGCGGTCACGTCGAAACTCGAGGCATTGACGTGGCTCGGAGGCAACGCTCCGAAGACGTCGACGAGGGCTGGGTCCAGACCCACTTCCTCCTGAGCCTCCCGAAGCGCCGCATCGACGGCTCGCTCCCCCTCCTCCAATCCACCACCTGGGAATGCCACCTGGGAAGGATGCGAGCGCAGTGTCGCCGCACGTTCCGTGAGGACGACGTCGCCGCCCGGTTCCGAGATCAGGATGAGCACCGCAGCCCGGCGCGCATTTCCCCTCGCTGGGCGGGATCCGTGCCGCGCGGGCTTGCCATCGCGCGCTACCGCGCTGACCTCCTCCGGCTCCAGCACCCCGGTCCTCAGCGTCACGAGGTCACGGTCCAGATGCTCGAACTTGCTGCGCAACTGCTCAATGCCCACCTCTTAAGCCTAGCTTCCACACATGCTAATATCGCATCCATGTTGCATCATTTCTTCATGTGAGTACCGGGCAGACGCCGGCGCAGCCTTGACGCTGCGCGTTCAGGCGTACTCGAGTCCGTTATCAGCGGCGCCATGCCGCGTATTCGTGTATCGCATTTCGCGACACTCACATGAAGGAACAACGTGAACCACGAACTTCCAGCGCGCTCCCGCGCGCATATTTCCCTTTCCCACGTCTCCATTTCGCGCGGAATGAATCCCGTCCTCACAGAACTGGACCTAACGGTCACGCCGGACTCGCGCATCGCCGTCGTCGGAGAGAACGGGCGTGGAAAATCCACTCTTCTCCACGTCATCGCCGGCCTTCTCTCCGTGGACTCCGGCACCGTGACCAGGGTGGGAACCCTCAGCCTCGCCACCCAGGAAATGGCGGTGGCCGAGGGCGAAACCGTTGGAGACGCCGTCGCCGAGGTCATGGCACCGTCAGTGGCGGCTCTTGAGGAGCTCGATGCGGCCGCGGGCGAGCTGGCCGACATTCAGGACGCGGTTGATCCGACCTCGATTCACGAACGCTATTCGAAGGCGCTCGATATCTGCGAAGCCCTCGACGCGTGGAACACCGAGCAGCGCATGCGTTCGGCCATGGAACGGCTGGATGCCGAGAAGGACTGGAGGCGCCCCCTTGCCGAGCTCTCGGTGGGGGCGCGCTATCGGGTGCGCCTGGCATGCATCCTCGCCCGAGGCGAGGACTTCCTGGCGCTGGACGAACCCACCAACCACCTGGATCGCTCCGGATTGGAGTACCTCACGGCGCAGTTGCGGAGCTGGCCCGGAGGGGTCATCCTCGCCAGCCACGACCGGGCGCTGCTGAACGATATCGCCGAGAGCTACGTGGATCTGGACCCCGCGCCCGACGGACGCGCACGCAGATACACGGGTAGTCTCGACGATCTGCGGGAATCGCGCAGGGCGATGCTGGCGCGTTGGGAGCAGGAATACGCCCTGCAGACCAAAGAACACGAAAAGCTGAAGGCGGACCTGGCGGAGGCCCAGTCGCGACTCGTCACAGGCTGGCGGCCTCCCAAGGGGACCGGCAAACATCAGCGGGCCACCCGGGCCGCAAGCGTGACCCAGAGGGTGCATCGGCGGCAGGAGCAGCTGGAGGAACACGCGGTGACCATCCCGGTTCCGCCGCAGCACTTCTCCATCCCGGAGCTGCCACGGTTCACAGGTGGAGACGTGTTGACGGCTCATCGGGTGACCGTCGCGGGCCGGCTCGACACCCCGGCCTCCGTCGCGGTTCAAGCGGGCGGCCGCCTGGTGATCAGCGGACCGAACGGAGCTGGCAAGTCCACGCTACTATCGGTGCTGAGCGGCGAGTTGCCCCCAAGCACCGGCACCGTGCTGCGTCCCAGGGGCGTCCGGATCGGAGTGCTCCGGCAGGAGACGTCCCTTCCGATGAACAAAAGGGCCGATCAGCACTACGCGGCGGAGGTCGAGCGGCTCGTCGCACGCGGAGGGACGAGTGCGAGCAGGGCTGTCTCGTTGCGGGGACTCGGGCTCCTCACCCGGCAGGAAGTCGGCAAACGCATCGGCGAGATGTCCATGGGGCAACAGCGGCGTCTCGAATTGGCCCTGGTACTGGCGGCCCGCCCGCACCTTCTGCTGCTGGACGAGCCGACCAACCATTTGTCCACCAGGCTGATCGACGAACTGACGGAGGCCCTTCGGACCACGGATGCGGCTGTCGTCGTCTCCAGTCACGACAGACAGTTCCTGAGGGATACAGTGGATTGGGAGCAGCTCGGAGTCGCTCAACTGTGAAATCCGACTTCGCCGAGACTTCGCTTGTAAGGGCACCTGTGTATACTCGGCAGGAACCAACTTCGAGAACACCCTCGGGAGGCACGAAGTGATCGAATTCGAGTCCGTATCGAAGATCTATCCCGACGGCACCGCGGCAGTATCAGACTTCTCTCTCACCGTGCCCTCGCATCGTACGGTCGTCCTGGTGGGGTCCTCCGGATCGGGGAAAACGACTCTGTTGCGCATGGTCAACCGGATGGTCGATCCCACCCGGGGCAGGGTCCTGATCGACGACGACGATATTGCCACCATCAACCCGGTACAACTGCGCCGTTCCATCGGCTACGTGCTGCAGAACGGGGGCTTGCTCCCCCACCGCAGCGTCGTGGACAACATCGCCACGGTACCGATGTTGACGGGCTCATCGCGACGCGAGGCTCGGGCGCGAGCCCTTTCGCTCATGGAGACGGTAGGGCTGGATCCCGCGCTGAGCGGGCGCTATCCGAGCCAGCTCTCCGGCGGGCAGCAGCAGCGCGTCGGCGTGGCCAGGGCGCTGGCAAGCGAGCCCAACATCCTGCTGATGGACGAACCTTTCGGCGCCGTCGACCCGATCGTGCGCAATGAGCTGCAAAGCGAGTTGCTGCGGCTCCAGGGCGAACTCGGCAAGACCATCGTCTTCGTGACGCACGATATCGACGAGGCCTTTCGACTGGGAGACGAGGTGGTGGTGCTGCGCACAGGTGGCGAGGTCGCCCAGCGGGGCACGCCCACGGAGATCCTCGGTGCGCCCGCGGACTCCTTCGTGAGCGGCTTCATCGGCGCCGAACGCGCAGATCGGGCATTGCACACGGTGACCGTGGATGGACGCCAGCTGGCCGTGGATGCGGATGGCCGACCGGTGGGAGTGATCGAGTAATGGGTTGGCTTGCCGCCAACTGGTCATGGGTCGTCTCTCTGTTGTGGGATCATCTTCTGCTGGCACTGCCTGCCATCGCGTTGAGCATCGTCATCGCCGTGCCCATCGGACGCTTCGCTTACCGGCACCCACGCCTGGGCGGGCCCCTGCTTGAGGCCTCCACGTTGCTCTACGCGATTCCCGCGCTTCCATTGCTGATCATCATCCCGGTGCTCATCGGCTCCTCCCTGCGTTCGGCGACCACCATGGTGGTCGCTCTGACGGTCTACGGCGTGGCTCTGCTCGTGCGTTCGGCAACCGACGCCTTCGCGTCGGTCAACTCAGGGGTGCGCGATGCCGCCATTGCCATCGGCTATTCTCCGCGCGGTGTGCTGTGGAAGGTCGACCTTCCGCTGTCGATACCGGTGCTCCTGGCGGGGATCCGAGTGGTGACAGTTTCCACGATCAGCCTGGTGACGATCGGCGCGCTCATCGGGGTGTCCAACCTCGGCACACTCCTGACCGACGGCTTCCAACGCGGCATCACCGCCGAGGTGGCCACGGGTATCCTCACGACGATGGCGCTGGCGCTGGTGCTTGACACGCTCCTGCTCCTCCTCGGGCGGATACTGACGCCGTGGACCGCGCGCAGCCGAGCGGGAGGGAGCGCCACATGAACCAGTTCGGCGAGGCCATAGCCTGGCTGACCGACCCGCTCCATTGGCAGGGAGCGGGTCGGTCAGCACCTGGCCATCACCGGCATCGCCATCGCGATCGCCGCTCTCATCGCGCTGCCCCTCGGCATTCTCATCGGTCACACAAGGCGCGGTTCCGGCCTGATCGGCGCGATAACCGGTGCGGCTCGTGCTGTTCCCACCCTCGGGCTCCTCACTCTTTTCGGCCTCGCCCTGGGCATCGGGCTGAAAGCTCCCCTCGCGGCCCTGGTGATTCTCGCGATCCCCTCGCTGCTGGCCGGAGCCTACGCGGGGATCCAATCGATCGATCCGACGACCCCGAACGCCGCCAAGGCCATCGGTATGAGTTCCTGGCAGGTCATTCGCTCGGTTGAGATACCGCTGGCGCTCCCCGTCATCCTCGGAGGACTTCGCTCCGCAACCCTCCAGGTGGTCTCCACCGCAACGCTGGCGGCCTACGTGGCCGACACCGGGCTGGGCAGATATCTCTTCGCGGGGCTCAAGTCCCGGGATTACGCACAGATGCTGGCGGGCGCGATCATCGTCGCCTTGCTGGCGCTGGTAATAGAACTCGTACTCGCACTGTGCCAGCACCTCGCGGCACGCCGTTCCAATCCTGCAGAAACCACATCCACACGAGACACCACATCCACACGAGACAAGGACTTACCATGAAGCGTCACAATGCTCTCCAATCGCTCGGTGCCGTACTGGCTGCGGGGGCTCTGACTCTGAGCGCCTGCGGTTCGAGCGATCCGCTCGACTCGGATTCGGGCAACTCTGAATCGGGAGCTTCCGGGGACAACCAGACCATCGTCGTCGGGTCTCAGGATTACTATTCCAACGAGATCATCGCCGAGATCTACGCCCAGGCGCTGGAAGACAGCGGCTTCACGGTGGATCGTCAGTTCCGGATCGGCCAGCGCGAGGTCTATCTGCCGGAGATCGAAGCCGGTGAGATCGATCTGTTCCCCGAATACAGTGGCCCGGTTCTGCAGTACTGGGAGCCCGAGACTACCGCCCGTATCTCAGAGGATGTCTACGCGGCCCTCGAGGAGGCTACTCCGGAGGGGCTACGCGCACTTGAGCAGTCCCCGGCAACGGATCAGGATTCCTATGTCGTCACTCAGGACTTCGCTTCCGAGTGGGACTTGACCACCATCGCCGATCTCGGCAACGTTGACACTCCGCTGACCCTCGGCGCGAATTCCGAGGCGGAGAGCCGACCCAATGGGCCGACGGGGTTGAAGGAGACCTACGGCATCGACGTCGGCTTCACACCCATTGAGGACAGCGGCGGCCCCTTGACCGTCAAGGCCCTGAACGACGGCGCGATCCAGCTCGCCATCATCTACACCGCCGATCCCTCGATCAAGCAGAACGATCTCGTCTCCCTGGAGGACACCGAAGGATTGTTCCTGGCCTCAAACGTCGTTCCGCTGGCAAGCGATAACGTGAACGACGCCGCCGCCGCGGTGATCAACTCCGTCAGCGCGGCCATGACCCCGGACGATCTCATCTCGCTGAACGCACGAAGCGTGGACGAACAGCTATCGGCGAGTGCGATCGCCGAGGATTGGCTGGCCGAGAAGAACCTGAACGGATAGTCCCAACCTCTCAGCGCACCGGCTGAGAGAACCTGCGGAGCGGCGACCAGAGAATGACCTGGTCGCCGCTCCGCGTCTGTGCCAACGTGGGAGACGGTTGTGGAAGCTAGCTCCAACCGATCTGCGGCACGAATTGGCTGAAGTCGACACTCGGGTTCTTGAGGTCCGACACGTCCTGGGGCTCAACCTCGGTGCGGTCCTCCTCATCAGGCAACTGGATTGTGACCGTCATATCGGTAGCGGCATCGACGGGAGGCAGTTCGATACCGTAGACACCCGGGCGACTCGGTGATTCCACGGGCTCGAGAGTATCGATGGCAGCCAGGATCTCCGCCTCGACATCTGACGTGAGAGTGCGCTGTACCGACTTATCGAGTTCCTGCCGGTAGTAGTCTTCCTTATCGAGTTCCTGCCGGTAGTAGTCTTCGGGCTTCAGAATCGCATAGAGCCCACATGCGGTCTCACCCGACTCCTGTGCCATGCATTCCTCGAAGGAGTTGCGTACCAGATCCCGAAATCGCTCCTTGCCCTCGGAGGTGAGCGCCGGTTGCGTCATCTCCTCAAATCCGGCGGCATCATCGCTGTCGACGAGGATCATCGGGTCTTTCGCGCCGGGCAACTCGAATGCATCGCGCTTGGCGTCGAACACGTAGGCACCCGGAAACAGCTTGAGGAATCTGTTCGGCACAGTCTCTCCGTTGACCCGCAGCCCCGACGCCGAAAGCGCCGTGGAATCCACCGAGACCAAGCCGTCGGTTATGTGAGCGCCATTCGTCGTGCTGACATCGAATGATCTCTCGAAGCGCTCGCCACCGATGTACAGGACCACCGGAACCCGGTAGAAATCCGAGGCCTCTTCGTAGGGTTCACGAACGTCGAAGTCCTCGATCGGCGCGATATCGTTGGAGGCCGTGAGAATCTCACGCGAGAGCGCGGGCCAAGGGTCTGTCCCTTCCACGGCGCCAAGAGGTTCTTCGAGGTAGGTCCTGGCTCCCTCGGCATCGCCCCCACGCAGTGCCAGCAGATACTCCTCAACCGCCTCCTTGGCCTCCGGCGAACGCGATATGGATTGATCGATTACCTTCACCAAGGCGATAACGGCTCCCACGATCACCAAAGCCGCGACAACGGCAACGATCCACTTCTTGTATCTGCGGCCGGGTACCTTGTGCCCCCGGCCGGGTACCTTGTGCCCGATTCCGGGCGCCTGGGTCCCTTTCCGCGACGGTTCCGCACCTTCGCCAACTGGCTCTTTCATGCCAGTACTTTAACCGAGGTGCACTATCTGGAAGCACTCCACAGAGTAATCTGGGGAGCGCTCCTCCGCCGGCGCGTTCCGCGTGCACCAACGGGAAGGAATCCCACTTCACTTTCGTTGTCGCTTCTCACCCGCCTCATGCAGCCTGACTCCCAAGATTTTCCCGCCTTTACCGGTGAATACGAATCCACCGGAGTGATGAGTGATGACGATATGTTCCGAATGGACATATTGATGATGGTGGAAACAAAGCAGCACCGCGTTATCCACCACGGTGGACCCGTCCAGATGCCATTCGTGTGCATGGTGGATCTCCGAGACTTCGACCCCGCGCTGGCATCCCGGGTAGCGGCAGGTACGATCCCTGGCAACGATTGCCTTCTCCTGCGTCACCGAGAAACGCCTCTGGGCCTTCGAGGCATCGAGAGGCTCACCATGAGCAGAGAACACCACGCGAGAGATCCCCGAGTGACAGAGCATCCGTGCAAACTGGCTGGGTGCCAGCGGGGTTCCGTCATTCAGCGTTGCCGGGGCGAGGTTTTCCATGAGGTCCGGGCATACTCCGGCCTTGATCTGAGCGCGCATCTTCCCCAGCGCCCGCACGAGTTCTTCGGTGATCTTTTCCCGTCCGTTGAGGCAGATTCCCCGCCCGCCATGTCCACCACCGTTGACCGCACAACGCGGTGCATTCTCGACCGTATAGCCTTCCCCGCCTATTCCATCGATCTCAACGATCCCTTCCTGGACTGGAGAGACTCCGCGATCCCCGTGCCTACCCGCAGGACTCACATCCTTGAAACGCTTGGCCGGCGACTCTGCGCTGAGGAACTCCCCGCCACCGACATCGTCATCTGACGGTGGCCCTCCTGACGACCACGCTCCGGAAACGGGCCGCATCGCAGACGATGGACCGGCATGCAACCCGCCGTCAGCCTCCGGATCAGGAAGTGCGGACCCCCGGGGTTTCCGAGATTCACCGGTGCTGCCGAGGACGCCTCCACCCTCCAGATCGTGAAGATCTCTTTGCCGGTCCTGATGAGCTCTATCGAGATGATGGAGGTGCTGGCATCCTGTCGCAATCGCATGCTCGGTCTGCACGAGGGTCGACAGCGGCACATGCACCAACGTCTGGTAACGGGCTGAACTGCGCTTCGCACTGCGGCGCACCTCAGCCGACCGCGGGGTTCCCTGTTCAGCTGCCATCTTGGAGGGCCGGGCGCGCATCGCCGGAGGATGATCACACACCGCTCCCGACGAATGCTCACACGCCGTTTCGCCAACCCGAGCACCCTCCCCACCCGACTCGCCCGCCATCGCATGCCTCTTCGCGGTGACGCCCTCATCCGCCACCGCATCTTGACCAGCCACAGCATCTCGGCCAGCCACAGCATCTCGGTCAGCCAACGCCACGATCTCCAGCAGGGCTTGCGCATTGCGCTGGGCCGGAGTGCGGTGATCGTCACGGGCAGGCACCCCCACGGCATCCTGTATCGCCTGGTGGAGGATGGTCCCGTTCAGCGGAGAAAGCCACCCTGAAAGGCGATATCCCTCCTCATTCCTGAATAGACGAAAGGCCTCGTCTTTAGCTTCCTGCTTCACCTGTTGTTCCGCGGCTCGCGGCGCCACTCGGAACTTCCAGGCCTTGGCCGTCTTACGAAACCGGTCGACCGGCTCGTCCAAGGCGTGCCGTAGCAAGAAGCCCTCGTCGGCCGTAGCGCGTTCCCTGAGCTGAGGGTTCGTGGCCACAGATCGCATCACATCAATGTAATCGGAGGAGAGTTCTCCTCTGCGCATCGCCGCCCCAAAACGCGGATACAGTTCTTTCGCTGCGGCGGCCCGCTGAACGTCGTGTCTGACTTTCTCACGGGATTGCTTACCCGAGCGTTCGATCGCATCCCAGATCGACTGCGACTCGCCCAGACCCTGCTTCATGTCTTTGGACATGGCTTCCGATGGAGATTCTTTGGCCCTCTTATGAATATCGGAGATCCGCGATATAACCGCTAGCCGCACGCCTTCCAACCGCCGCTGCAACGCCCCGATCTTCTCCATGAATCCAACGCATCGGTCCAAAGGCACGGAGGCAAAATGGAGATTCTCGCTCCTGGAGGATAACGCTTCCATCATGGCTGTTATCTCCTCCAGCACGAGGTGCTCTTCAGTAGGCACCGCATGCTCAACGGCACGCGCCACCGGGCGCAGTCTGGAATGCGGCACAATGTCACCACGTGCAGCTCCGATATCGACGGCCATGTGCCGTACCTCCTTCCTAGCGTGATTTCGTCCGAGACCAATCAATCGACCGAACTTCTGTTCGACTAACTCCAGCTTACAATCGCCCTCCGACACAAAATCGAGGCCACTCCCACCAAGAACCAGCTAGGGCTAAATCCAGGCCAAAACCGCTGGTCAAACACGTGAAAAACGACGATGTCGCCGTCGTCGGCAAATAAGTGACGCAGGACACAATTGCAGTCCCACGATCTTCGACCCCACACCCAAGAGGCCAGAGTTCAATCGCACCAAAAGCACAGAGTCAAGAATCGGCTGAAAGAGTGGCGAATATCAGGGTGTCGGTCCACTCATCCTTGCTCCACCAGTTCTGCCGCAGGTGCGCCTCGAACCGCATACCGCAGCGGCGCGCGAGCCTCGCCGAAGGCTCATTGCGGGCGTCCATCTGTGCGGCAACCCGATGAAGCCCGTAGCGCCCGAAAGCCAAGTCCAACATGGCACACACGGCCTCGGTTGCGAGTCCCTGCCCGCCTGAACCGGGATCGAACACCCACCCGATCTCGCCCACGCGATGCTCCACATCCGTCAACCACAGGTGTACGGAACCGATCAGTTCTCCCCGGTACTCCACCGCAACGAAGAGCGCGTTGCCGCCGCCGCTTTCGACTCCCGCCCCGCCCTCGATCCCACTATTCGCCATCCACGCACTGACGTTCCGTTCCGCATCTTCCCCACTCCAGGGCTCCTCAAGAAGGAAACGCGAGACGTCGGAGCGTCCATAGATACGTTGCAGGGCCGCTACATCACCCCGCTCGAACAATCGAAGCCGTAGGCGTTGCGTTTGCAGTGGAAGGAACGCCTCTCGGTCAATTTCCCGCCCGTAGTGCAACAACTCGACATCCCGGCCCGAAGGCGCCGTGCCACGCCCCTCCCCCACGCGCGTGAAACCAGAGCGTTCGAGCACCCGCTGCGACGCCTCATTGCCGCCCACCGTGCGAGCCGTGAGCCGCGAGATCCCACTACGGCGAGCGAACTCGGCAGCAAGGGCAAGCGCGGACCGTACCAGCCCCCTGCCCCGGAACTGCGGACTCACCCAGAAACCGACCTCGGCAGCATCCTCCGAGACATCGAACAACACGAGGCTTCCGGCGAAATCGCCGCTGGATGGGTCGGCGATCGTCAATATCGCCAGGTCCCCGCACTCCAGTCCTTCACGCACAACTCCCCGGATCAACTCGGCCACCGAGGCCTCCGTGTATTCCGATTGGGGCAGATGGGCGTAGGCGCGCACCATCGGGTCGGCAGCCCCTTCGGCGTAGGGTCGGGCATCCGCGATGCGCATGGGGCGCAGTTCTGCGCGCGAATCACGAAGTGGAAGAATCTCAGCATCCAACATGGCTACAAAACTAACATAGTTCGTATAAAGTACGCAGGGTGAGTTACTGGCAGAATCGCAAACCCGTCCGCAGGTCGCGCGCGGTCGACATCGCAGAGGTGGCGCAAGCGTCCGTCGCGCTTCTGGACGAAGGCGGCCTGCGATCCCTCACCGTCCGCGCCGTGGCCCACCGACTGAACGTGGCCCCCGCCAGCCTGTACTCTCGCATCACCGCCGTCGACGATCTTTTCGACCTCGCACTCGACGAGGCACTAGGGAAGGACGCCGAATTGCAGCACGAGTTGGAAAGCTCCAAGTTGGAAAGCTCCGAACTGTTCGCGCTAATGCACACCTACTACAGGCACCTCGCCCGGCATCCGTGGGCATGCCAGGTCATCGCGATGCGCGCCCCCAGGGGCCCGAACTATCTACGCCTGTCCGAACGCATGTGCATACTGCTGGCACGTGGCGGTTCGAGCGACCCACTCGGGGATGCCTACGCGCTCTCGAACTTCGTCATCGGCAGCGCCGCCACCACCCTCATGTCCCTCAACGAGCGCCGAGCACCGATCGACGAGGACATCGCCCCGTTCTACGCCTCGCTTCACGCGTCGCACACCGTGAACAGCGAGGAGATCGTCGCCGCCGGCCTGCGCGCATTGCTCCGCTGAGCGCCACTTCGCCGACGCATCCTGCGATGGTTGCGTTGATTTCTAACGTCCGGCATCTCCGGCCAGACGATTACGGACGACGACGAGGCCCGCTTCTCGCGTACACACTGGTCACCTACAATCGGTGGGCGATACTGGGATCGAACCAGTGACCTCTTCCGTGTCAGGGAAGCGCGCTCCCGCTGCGCCAATCGCCCATGCGAGGTGGGTACGGGATTCGAACCCGTGTACACGGCTTTGCAGGCCGTTGCCTCGCCTCTCGGCCAACCCACCGTGTCGACAACATCGTTGATATGCCATCTCCGAGCGGATGACGGGACTCGAACCCGCGACCCTCACCTTGGCAAGGTGATGCTCTACCAACTGAGCCACATCCGCATGTATGTACGGCTACCAGGGTAACCGAATGCTGCCGCGCTCACCTCGGATGACTCCGTTGTGGAACGCGGAGCGGATGACGGGACTCGAACCCGCGACCCTCACCTTGGCAAGGTGATGCTCTACCAACTGAGCCACATCCGCGAAAATGCTGAGACCATCGACTCTGCCCCCCCCAAGTATTGAGCCCCGGGGATTCCGGGGCTCAAATTCTGGTGGATGCAGAAAGACTGCTCAACCAGTCCATTCCGTGTGGACGTGAGAATCGCTTCTCAACATCCGCACATCCTGTGCTGGTGGGCGATACTGGGATCGAACCAGTGACCTCTTCCGTGTCAGGGAAGCGCGCTCCCGCTGCGCCAATCGCCCATGCGAGGTGGGTACGGGATTCGAACCCGTGTACACGGCTTTGCAGGCCGTTGCCTCGCCTCTCGGCCAACCCACCGTGCGGATTGACAGTTAGACTGCCTTTCCTCCGAGCGGATGACGGGACTCGAACCCGCGACCCTCACCTTGGCAAGGTGATGCTCTACCAACTGAGCCACATCCGCATACATTAAGTTTTTGCGGCGTTGAGACGACCTCTCAGCGACGCCCCATAACTATATGCAAACCTGCGGACCGGTGTCCAACCGACACAGTGAGGCGCACGCCACTAGCCGCGGTTTTGCGCTCGCTCCCCAAAACGGGCTATTCTCGTGAGGCACGCTGATACAGCGGGCGATTAGCTCAGTGGTAGAGCGCTTCGTTCACACCGAAGAGGTCACTGGTTCGAACCCAGTATCGCCCACCCATCCTTACCAGTGACTTTTCATCCTTACCAGTAGCATTTTTGCTCGAAGCCCCCGCGCCGCGGTTCAGTTTTCCGCCGCCGTGAGTGCGAGAAAATGGTCTCCCACCCGACTGGCGATCCGTGTCATCGTGGCCTGTTCGTAGCCTTGTTCCACGATTTCCGCCATGGCGGCACACAGAATCGCCTCCCGTCGCGCGGCTCGTTCCGCTGCCGGGAGGCGACCCTGCCTCTTGGACTGGCATTCATCGCTCGGTGATGCCGTCGCATCGGCTCGCCTACCTATGTCACGGAGTGGGACGGCCCCCATTCACATTGAGTGTCTCACCGGCCACGTAGCTGGATTCCGCCGATGCGAGGAAGACATAGGCCGGCGCGAGCTCCGCAGGCTGGCCCATACGGCCGAGTGGCGTGTCCTTTCCGAAGTTCTCGATCTTCTCCGGTGGCTGGCCGTCGGTTGGCTGCAACACGGTCCAGATCGGCCCGGGGGCGACCGCGTTCGCGCGAATGCCCTTCGGCGCCAGCTGCTGCGCGATCCCCTTCGTGAACGCGTTGATCGTCGCCTTCGTCGAGGCGTAGTCGATGAGCACGTCCGACGGAGAGTAAGCCTGGATCGAGGTCGTGTTGATGATCGTCGAACCGGGTGGCATGTGCTCCACCGCGGCCTTCGTCAACCAGAACATGGCGTAGACATTCGTCTTGAACGTGTGGTCGAACTGCTCGTCGCTCAGATCGGCGATGTCTTCGCTGTATATCTGCTTGCCGCCATTGTTGACGAGGATATCCAGTCCGCCGAACGTCTCGACGGTGGACCTGACGATCTCGCGGCAGTAACCCGAATCCTTGAGGTCCCCCGGCAGGGTCAAGGCCTGGACGCCGGCTTCGCGGATCAATCCGGCGATGCGCTGGGCGTCTTCTTCCTCCTCGGGAAGATAGGAGATCGCCACGTCGGCCCCCTCACGCGCGAATGCGATCGCCACGGCAGCGCCGATGCCCGAATCGCCTCCGGTTATCAGAGCCTTCCGGCCGCGCAGGCGGCCGGTCCCCCGGTAGGTCTCCTCCCCCAGATCCGGGCGATCTTTCAGCTCGGCGTCGAGACCGGGTTCGGCCATCTTCTTGGTCTTCGGTTCGATATCGGAATAGAGCTTGGTCGGGTCTGTGAATGTGTACTGGTCACGGGTCATGGGTATTCGACTCCTGTTGCCATGTAAAACGTATCGTGTTCGGTTTCTTCTGCCGTGTGAATGATCCGGATGGCGGGGAGCATGTGGTCCGTCTTTCCCCGTGTCCACCTACGATAGTTGCCCGCCCGTCGATACAAAAGGCCTTGTCTCCAGTTCAGCGACGCGCGGATCTTCCCCAGTTCAGCGACGCGCGGAGTCTGCCGCTGGAGCACAGCTTCGCCGTCGCTTCGACCGTGCCCGCGAAACAGGTCTTTCTACCCAGAAGAAGAGAATTTCCATTGAGTATGCGAACCAGGAGCCCCTATGTCACATCCGCGACAGCACCCGCTCTAATTATCCGTACTCGGTGGTACGGTCAGGAACATGTCAGCATCGCGGCGAAACATGTTCCGCAGTGGATGCCGCTAACCACCCACATCTGACCGAATCCATATTCTTGCGAGGTACGTTCCGGCGCCCAGGCAACGACTGTCACCTTGATAGACGAAGAGAAGGTACATGCGATGACTAGTAACTGGCGAGTGACCATCGACGACGATGCAGACCTCGGGTTTGCACTGGCCTGCCTGATCAGCAAGGCGATCACCATCGGCGAGTTCAAGGGGTGGACGCGGAAGGTTCTCGAGGATTCGGACGACGCGCCCGGTTTCCTCCGCGAGCTCGGCGCTCTCGACTATCGTCACGAGGTCATTGTGCAGTGGCCGCACATCGTGGGTTTCTGGCCATCGTGGGAACCCTGCCGCACGGAGGACAAGGCGATAAGCGGGATCGCCTACGCGCGCTTCCCCGATCATCATGCCGACGACGTCACGCGTTCGGCAGCTTTGGCCACCTTGCGCAAGTCTCACAAGCTCTGTGCTCGCTTCAACGATTTCTTCCCAACTGCAAAGGTTCCGGAACTGGTCTGACTCCGACGTATCCGGCGCTCGTCGCCGCTAAGAAGCCGTTGTCGTCCGGTCAGTATCGGACTCGACATCGAAACCAAGCACCAGAGCAAGACCAAATGAGACCGCCATTGCGACAAGAACACCAACTAACAGGGCCGTTGTCGAGCCGTGCCCGAGAAAGGCTGGGATCGCCAACAACCCCGGCAGAACGAACGAGGAAGAAGCCACACCGCCCACGGCAACGATCGCACCACCTAAGGCCCCACCAACGCACGAAGCTATCAGCGGGCGTCGTAACGGTAGCAACACACCGTATAAGGTGGGCTCACCCACACCTGCGAAGAACGTCGCAATAGATGCTGAAACCGCGACAGAGCGAAGCCGGTTCGAGCGAGCACGCAACACCACGGCAAAGGTAGCCGCAGCCTGAGCCGTCATCGCAGCCAAGACAGGTCCCTGCATAAGAGAGAATCCGTTCTCGCTCACTTCCTGAATCATCAGCGGCACGATTCCCCAATGGAGACCGAAAATCTGAAGGAGCTGAAACACCCCGCCGAAGAACATGCCGGCAAGAACCGTACCGATAGGAGGAAACGCCGAGAAAAGATAGCTCAGAGGTGCCCCTAGCATTTTTCCCACTGCCATGGCACCTGGGCCAATGACGATCAACGTGGTGGGAACCATGATGAGGAGTGCTAGGGCCGGGACCAAGAAGTCCTGAAGGAGCTGCGGCACTAAGCGCTTCAAAGCCCTTTCCACGTGACTCAACACCCAGACCGCCACGACAATTGGCAAGACCGAAGATGCATAGGAAATGTTCGGGACAGGCAGTCCAAGGAAAGAGTTTTCCCGCCCCGATCCCAGAAGCTCTATCAAATTCGGATAGATGACTGCGAAGCCCAGCGTCAACGCCGTAAGCACGTGAGCCTTGAAGACCTTGGCCGAGGTGTATGCAAGCATGACAGGCAACGCATAGAAGAATGAGTTGCTTACTGTATCGATGATGATCGCATTCGAGCTTTCCGGGTTCATCCATCCCAGCTGAAAAGAGAGCGCAAGAAAAGCCTTCAGTAACCCCGTGCCCGCGAGTAGACCCAACAAAGGAATGAAGATTGCCGAAACCAGATCAACTGCGCGTTGCAGAGCGGTCGAGTTTCCGGTTGTCATGCACTCTCCCCCGAGCCGGATCCACCGTGGCGTAAACGTGCCAGATGGATCACGAGATAAAGAACCTCTTCGGTGGAGAGTTCATCTCCGAACGTCCTCTGTAGATACGCGGCGATGAGGACCGCACAGTCGAAAGACTCTGGTTCAGACACCTTCATCATCGCGAACATGTTCTCGTGACTACCAGACAACTGGGTGCTCTCCGTCAGCCTTCGCAGAACGAACTTCAAGTGGGTCAGGAAACGCTCGATATGTGACTGGTCCGAGGGCATGCCCAGGGGCATCCATTCACGCACGATTGCCATCACGCCTGTTACGGCCGATGCGATCCGTTGGGTCTCCATCATGTTGCCAGTCAGACCTGCGTTGACGAGGTGGAGGGCAATGAAGCCCGCTTCGTCAAGCGGCAAGCGTCTACCCGTCAGATCCTCGGTCCATTCGAGAACTTCGAGAGCGATCTCGAACTCGCGGCGATAGGTGGCCTTTGTTTCAAATAGCAGATTGTTGGACAGCTCGATCCTGGTATCGAGTCTCTCGAAAGCTGCTGCCAGATGGTCGGCCAGGCCTATCTCGACAACCGGCGAAAGGTCGATGTGATGCAGTTGAGACAGACGCCGAGCGATCGCGGACGTCAGCTCGACGATCTCCAGCGGCAACGAGACGAGGATCGAACGCATGCCCTGCGACTGTTGGTTCTGTTCAAGGATGTATCGCTTCTCTATCTGGACCTCGTTCACCGCGTCACCCCGACGCTTATTCCAGCCCAGGCCTGGGCCGACAAGAACAGCCTCTCTGCCATCTGGCAGAACGACTCCCACGGAGTTGTTGTTGAAGATCCTGGAAATCTTCATGTGGCCTCCGATCAGTGGCATTGGGAGAGGGGCGGGGTACACGACTGGCGTGCGCCCCGCCCGTCTTTTTGACAGTGAATGCTACTTCGACGAAACCTCAGCAGAAGGTACGACGCGAACAAGCTCATCACCGGCACCGATGGCACCCGAAGCCAGTTCCTCGATCGCAGCCACCTTGCTCGTGGCGACGATTGGGGTCGCGGCAGAGTAGCCGGCTTGAGCGATGATCTCAAGGTCGACGTCGACAAGCGGGTCACCCGCACCGACCTCCTGTTTGGCCTGTACGTGGGTCGTGAATCCCTTGCCCCCCAGGTTCACCGTGTCGATGCCGATGTGGATGAGGATGTCCACTCCACCCACACAGCGCAATCCGATCGCGTGTCCACTGGCCGGAGCGAGCAATACGGTGGCATCGCACGGGGCCACAACGTGCCCGCTCTCGGGAAGGATGGCGATGCCGCGGCCCAACCTGCCGCTTGAGAAGACGGGATCGGGAACCTCGGCGAGCGGAATGACCTTACCGGTCATGGGGCTGCGCAACATAATCGGGCCTGTCGACTCAGCTGAGGCTGCAGGTGCCGGAGCAGCCATATCCTCTTCGACAGATGTGACTGCGGCAGCCTCGTTCTTCGACTCGTAACCGAACACCATCACCATTGTGAACATCATGACGAAGGAGACCGCGATTCCGACGATATAACCAACCATCGGTTGCATGAGGGGGATCGTCAGCAGGCTGGCAAAGGCAAAGGCATCGGCCTTGACTCCAAAGGCGCCGATGATGCCTCCGCCAACGGCTGCGGACGCGATGATCATCGGGATGATACGTTTAAATCGAAGGATAACGCCGTAGAGCATGGGCTCAGAGATACCCGCTATGAGCCCTGAAACGGCGCCCGCACCGGCTAGCTCCTTAACATCGCTTCCTTTCTTTGCTTTCAGGAACACCGCGAGCGCCAATCCCCACACGGCGAAATTGTAGGCGGAGGAAATCGGCATGAGAGGATCCCCACCAGCCGCGATATTGAGGAGCTGAATCGGCACCAGAGCCCAGTGCAGTCCGAAGATGACAAAGAAGATGAAAGTCGCTCCGAACACGATTCCCAGAAGAAGCGAAGAGAAGTCGTTCACTGTGGCGATGACCCATACCAGGCCATTGCCAAGCATCACGCCAATCGGTCCGATGACCAAGATTGCAGCCGGCACCAGCAGCGCGATACTGATCGTGGGGATAAGGACAAGATGAAGATTCTTAGGGAGAGCCTTCCGTAGCAGCGGTTCGAGATATGAAAGTGCAATCGCAATCAAGATCGCTGGGAAAACCGAATTCGCGTATCCGAAGAGGTACAGCGGTGCGCCCAAGAAGTTGACGACATCGCCCGGTCCTCCAAGACCCATAAACGAAGGATGGAGCAGCGCCGCGGCGATGGTCGCTCCGAGGTAAGGAGTACCACCGAGACGGCGCGTGGCCGTTGCCGCGATGAGAATCGGCATGAAATAGAAGAAGGCGTTACAGGCCGCATGCAGCACCGACCAGAAGACACCTGGATCATCGGGATCAAACCAGGTGAACTGGTTGCCCAACCCATAGATCATCAGAAGCATGGACGAGCCGATGAGGGGCATCAACAGCGGCTGGAAAGTTCCGGATAGCAGACCGAATAGCCAGTCGACGAATCCCTGCTTCTCCTTGACAGCGGAACTTGAGCCAGTAGCTGTCTCCCAACCCGGTTCCTTGATCAAGGCGAGGTAGACATCTCCGACGCCCGGGCCGATGACGATCTGTGTTTGACCACCGGATTCGACAACCTGTACCACACCTTTGGTGGCGGACAGCTGGTCCTTCTGGACTTTTGAATTGTCCTTCACAACAAATCTCAACCGGGTGGCACAGTGGGTGACCTGGTTAACATTGCCGGGGCCACCGACTAGCTCGCTGATCTTTACAGCGAGTTCTTTCTCTCTCATTGGTTTTTCCCTTCACGGGTGCAGGCGATATGTGAAGAGGGTCTTGCCGAACCACCGGCGTGGAGGTTCGTCACAATCCTTGTGAGCCGGTTCGATCTGAACCGGAAATGGGCTCTCGCGCGCTGGAGAACACATGAACAATCAACACCGAAGTGTCGCTCCGTTGCTGGCGATGACGTCGCGGTACCAGCCGAAGGACTTTTTGCGATACCGCGCAAGCGATCCGGTGCCGTCGTCGTTGCGGTCCACGTAGATGAATCCGTAGCGTTTGCTCATCTGACCGGTGGTCCCGGATACGAGGTCGATGCAGCCCCAGCTTGTGTAGCCGAGAAGCTTCACCCCATCGCGGACGGCTTCCGCCGCCTGTACCAGGTGATCGTTCAGGTACCTGATGCGGTAATCGTCGATGACGGTCAGTTGGCCGTCGACCTCTACGAGCTCGTCCTTGGCCCCCAGACCGTTCTCGACGATGAACAGCGGAAGCTGCCAGCGGTCCCAGAACTGGTTGAGCACCAGGCGCAATCCCTGCGGATCGATCTGCCAGCCCCAGTCGGAGGATGGAAGGGTGGGATTCGACACGCCACGCAGAATGTTTCCCGCCGGATGGATCTCGCGGTTCTCCCCAACGGTCTCGCACATGCTCATGTAGTAGCTGAAGGAGACAAAATCGACGGTGTGAGTCAGCTCCTCGGCGTCCTGTGCGGTGAAGTCCAGCTCAATACCATTCTCCTCAAAGTAGCGCAGACCGTATCCCGGATACCGTCCCCGTGCATGTACGTCGCAAAAGAGCAGGTTCGAGTGATCCATCTCCATGGTCGCGATGAGATCGGCGGGATCGGGTGTCAACGGATAGACCGGTGAGGCAATGACCATGCAGCCCACCTGCACGTCGCTATACAGCTCATGTGCAATCCGGGTTGCTCTGGCGCTCGCAACCAACTGATAGTGGGCCGCGTTGTACAGCTGATTCTGGGTGAGCTCCTCCAAGGACGTGTTGATACCCGCAAGGAACGGCAGATGCAGTAGCCCGTTGATCTCATTGAAGGTCAACCAGTACTTGACGCGCGAGCCATAACGTTCCAGAAGCACCCGAGCAAACTTCTCGAAATAGCCGATGAGATCCCGACTGACCCAGCCGTCATAGGTTTCCGTCAGATAGAGCGGGGTCTCGTAGTGCGACATCGTCACCATCGGTTCGATGCCGTACTTTTCCAGCTCGTCGAAGAGACGATCGTAGAATCTCAGGCCCTCCTCGTTCGGTTCGTCCTCTATACCCAACGGGAAGATTCGTGGCCAACTGATGGAGATCCGCAGCATCTTGAAGCCCATCTCGGCGAAGAGTGCTATGTCCTCGGGATAGCGATGGTAGAAATCGATGCCATCGAGTTTCAGATTGTCGGGGGTTGGACGTTCCGAACGGGGATTGAGGGCTCCCCGGCGTAGCACGTCCTGAATTGACAGGCCTTTTCCCCCTTGGTCCCAGGCGCCTTCTAGTTGATTTGCCGCAGTGGCACCGCCCCATAAGAAGTCTGGTGGGAACGGCGTCGCGGTGATTGGAGTGCCCATGATCGTGGCCTCTCTGTGCTGATAGGAGTAGATGCCCGCAAACGGAGAAGTACGCTCGATCGAACGATTACCCGCCAATGCGAAAATCCATTGTGTATGCGCAGAGGGTCTTGCCTGCTCTTCGACTCTTGCCATCATTGGCCGCGGCCGTGCAGTCACAATCCTTGTCAACAGGATGAATATCCTGTGGCACACTATAGCAGCTTGCCGACTCATCGGGTAGCCGCTTGTAGTTGACCTGAAAGCCTCCCACACCTTCTGTCTCCGCGATAATTGCTTGCGGTGTCAGCTTCAGTGCCAGTAGGGTACACGAGATGGCGCTTGGTACCGAGGTTGTGTCAGCGTGACATCTGAATGCGTTATGTCGCAGCCATATCTCGACGAATGGCAAGCAATCGTTCCACTATGAACTCAAGCACTTAGCGAGGAAAAGCATGCGGATGCACGAACATCAGGAAAAAGACCCCCGTCCAGGACGAACATTGCGCCTGGTGTGGCCCCAATGGCAGGGTGCGGGATCCTCCAGTGTGGCCGCCGAGGCCGCGGAGTTCCCCTTCGAGGTAGCTCGGCGCGGCTACGCCATAGGCTCCACGATCCTGGATGCGCTGATCCCGCCAGCCGATGGACCGAGCGCTACAGTCTCGGTTCCCCTGGATGGCAGCGGCCTGGAGACCCGCGATGGCGTCGAGGCGAAGACCACCGTCACCGCTCAACTCAGCGAAGCACTCGAGAAGATCTCCCAGGCTCATCCGGACAGGATCCTCACCCTCGGGGGCGACTGCGCCGTCAGCGTGGCGCCTTTCTCCGCCCTGGCGGACACATACGGGGAGGATCTGGCTATCGTCTGGATAGATTCGCACCCGGATGTGGGCACGCCCCAAAGCGAATACCCCGGCTACCACGCGATGGCCGTCTCGGCTCTCCTGGGCCACGGGGACCGGGACATTGTCTCGTTGCTTCCCGCCACTGTCGACTCGGCGCGCCTGGCGCTCGTCGGATTGCACGCTTGGACCGACGACGATTTCCCCCGCATCGGCGAATGGGGCCTGACCTCCTTCAGCCCGGACGACCTGCGCGACTCCAGCGCGCGGCTCTTGGAGTGGCTCGAGGACACCGGGTGTTCCAAGGTGGCCATCCATTTCGACGTCGACACTATCGACAGCAACGAACAGGTCTACGGCCTGGGAGCTGAACCCGACGGACTGACATCCGAGCAGGTTCGCAGAATCACCGGCGATCTGGAATCCGTTGCCGAGGTTGTGGGGTTCACGGTGGCCGAATTCATTCCACGTCAGGTCATGCACCTGCAGCAGGTCCTCAAGGGTCTGCCGCTGCTCGGCTGAGCCAGTAGCTTTCCCGGTCAATTCAGAGGATTGCTCGGTTTCTCCGAGAATCTTCTCCGCTCCCTGCCGGGGAGTTGGCCGTCACACGATGCTCAGCGCCCATACGCCGAGATAGCCGCATACGGCGGCCGCGAAGTAGGACGCGAGCGTGCCGATGATGAACCTCTCCGTCAGGGTGGGATGGGCCTGTAACTCCGACCAACGCCCCAACCCCTTGATCGCCACCACCGCGGCGATCAGCGTGGGTGCTCCCGCAAGAATCGCACCGGTGATCGAGAGACGTTCCAGAACCCCGATCCAGGTTCCACCCCGCAGCACATGCACCGGTTGCTGTTGCAGCACGGTCGCTTCATGCCCTCCCGAGGTCGGGCGGATCTCGATGGCGGGAGCCACCCGCGCCATCTTGAAGACCACTTCCACCGTGAGCCAGCCCAGGAACACAGAGAGGATCAGTGCGCCGGGTATCACCACGATCGCCATACCATTCATGGCCACGAGCCTCCTTTCCCGCCGGAATGCCCTTACCCCTCCAGTATCGCATCGAGCTCCGACAACAATCGGATGGCCACCGGCCAGGCGGCCTCTTCCTCGGCGACATTGGACAGGCGGCGCCGCCGTGAGACGGACGGTTCGCTGATCTTGAGAGCGGCGGCGATCTCCTGGCCGTTCATCCCGTGCTCCAGCAGTTCGACCACCTCGCGCTGGGCGTCGGTCCGCCCATCGACCACCACCGCGATGAGCTGCAGCAGCGCCTGCGCCTGGTCGGAAGCGCTTTCATCGGCGCCGACCACGGCCACGGATGCCGGGTATTTCTTGGCGATCTCCACGGCCTCTCGCGCTCGAATGAACGCCGGGCCACGGGCGGTACGGATGGTGCCGGATCGGATGTCGGCCAGGACGTCGTCGTCGACAGGGCCACATCCGATTCCGATGTGCCAGTCCCCCCGGCGCAGCACGACGCGAATAGCCGCGGCCGCCTGTCTCGCATCCGCCACCAACCCCTGGATCTCATCGCCCACGGTGCGCTCGAAACCGGATAGCGTCTCGATCTTCCGCAGGTCCTTCAGGAGCTCCGGCACACGGTCGGGCTCGCGGCGGGAGTCTTGCTGATCTATCGTCAATACGATCACATGACTACCCTATCGAATATTATTGAATTAGCCCACAGAAGCTAATTATTAATAATTAGCCCACATAGACTAATTGGAGAAAGTTACGGTTCAGCACCACCATGTGCACTGGCGCACCAATTTCAACGAGGAACTCCGGACAATAACGAGAACCCCGAGAAAACGGCTACATACCGCGCATATCACACCGCTCTAGGCGTAATTCGCCGAGCCGATGCCTGTTGCTGTCGCGAAATGTGGCCGCGGCATGAGATTCTGGGATCATGCAAATCTGGCCTGGACAACCTTATCCCCTCGGGGCGACTTTCGATGGCACCGGTACGAACTTCGCCATCTTCTCATCAATAGCTGAAAGCGTTGAGTTGATTCTGCTCGACGACGACGATGCCCAGACCGTCATCGAGCTGCACGAAGTCGACGCTTCGGTATGGCATTGCTACCTGCCGGGAGTCAACCCCGGCCAACGTTACGGCTACCGTGTCTACGGGCCCTACGATCCCGAACACGGTCTACGTTGCGACCCCTCGAAGCTCCTTCTCGACCCCTACGCGAAGGCGATCAGCGGGCAGATCTCCAACGATCAGTCGCTCTTCTCCTACGATTTCAATGATCCCACCCAGCGCAAGGACCTGGACTCGTTGGGGCAGACCATGACGTCCGTCGTCATCAACCCCTACTTCGACTGGGGACACGACCGTCCGCCGAGCCACGAGTACAACGAGACCATCATCTACGAAGCGCATGTGCGCGGCATGACGATGCTTCACCCGGAGGTCCCCGAGGAGATGCGCGGGACATACATGGGACTGAGTCATCCGGCCGTCATCGGCCACCTCAAAGAACTCGGCATCACGGCGATCGAGCTCATGCCCTGCCACCAGTTCGTCAACGACCCCTCCCTGCAGGACAAGGGGCTGACGAACTACTGGGGATACAACACCATCGGCTTCTTCGCCCCGCACAACGGCTACTCCTCCATCCAGTCCCCCTACGGCCAGGTGCACGAGTTCAAGTCCATGGTCAAGGCTTTCCACGAGGCTGACATCGAAGTGATCATGGACGTGGTCTACAACCACACCGCCGAGGGCAACCACATGGGCCCCACCCTCTCCTTCAAGGGGATCGACAATCCGTCCTACTACCGCCTTGTGGAAGGCGACGAGGCGCATTACTTCGACACCACCGGCACCGGCAATTCGCTGAACATGCGCTCGCCCGCATCGCTTCAGCTCATCATGGACTCGCTGCGCTACTGGATCACGGACATGCACGTGGACGGCTTCCGCTTCGATCTGGCCTCCACGCTGGCCCGTGAGCTGCACGCCGTTGACAAGCTTTCCTCCTTCTTCGACATCATCCACCAGGATCCACTCATCTCCCAGGTCAAGCTCATCGCTGAACCGTGGGACGTCGGCGAGGGCGGCTACAACGTCGGAGGCTTCCCTCCGCTGTGGACAGAGTGGAACGGCAAGTACCGCGACACCGTGCGCGACTTCTGGCGCGGCGAACCGGCCATGCTCTCGGAGCTCGCCTCTCGCATGACGGGTTCTTCCGATCTGTACGAGACCTCGGGAAGGCGTCCTTTCGCATCCATCAACTTCGTCACCGCACATGACGGCTTCACAATGCACGATCTCGTCTCCTACAACGAGAAGCATAATGAGGCCAACGGTGAGGGGAACAACGACGGCGAATCCAACAACCGCTCGTGGAACTGCGGCGCAGAGGGGCCGACCGACGATCCGGATATCAACTCATTGCGCGGGCAACAGGTCCGTAACTTCCTGACGATTCTCTTCCTGTCTCAGGGCGTGCCCATGCTCTGCCACGGCGACGAGATGGGGCGCAGCCAGGGCGGGAACAACAACGGCTACTGCCAGGACAACGAGATCACGTGGGTGAACTGGGATCTCAAGGCTCCCCAGAAGGCGCTGCTGGCCTTCACCTCCCAGGTCATCAACTTCCGCAAGGATCATCCCGTCTTCCAGCGCCGCCGCTTCTTCGCCGGTTCCTCTCGCCGGGGCGGCAGCTCAGAGATCGGCGAGATCGAGTGGTTCCGCCCGGACGCCTCCTGGATGGAGGACTCGGACTGGAATGCAGGTTTCGCGCGCTCGCTCATGGTGTACCTCAACGGCGACGCCATCCGCGAACCCGATCCGCGGGGCAACAAGATCACGGACGACGACATCATCATCGCCATCAACGCGGACGCGAACACCCAGACCTTCACACTGCCGGATGCCACCTATGGAGCCGGCTGGCGCGACGTCATCGACACCGGCACGAATCTCGATCCGGGCAAGATCTATGAGCCCAGCGAGCACTTCCCCGTCGATGGGCGCTCCATGCGCGTGTTGATTCGGGATGAATCCCTTGAGGACGCCGAGGACGCCGAAGGCAAAGAGGAGGAGGTCGTCTCCAGCAACTTCGCCGATCCGCAGGTCGATTCCGGGCCCGGCTTCGCGAAGGAGGCTTCATCCGCCGCGAGCGCCGACATCGCGGAGGAGTCCCCTCAGGCCGACGCGCCGAAGGACCGAGGGCCAGAGGGACAGGGAGCATCGAATAGCAAGACGGCAACACAGGGACGAGAGGCAGGAGCGGGTCCGGCCAAGAAGACGAAGGCACCGCGCGATCCCTATCACGGCTCGACAAGCGCCTAATATGACGCGCCGACTGAGTTGAAGCAGCCAGTGCGGAAAGCGAAGAAGGGGTACTCGCGAAAGCCGATTTCGTGAGTACCCCTTCTTTTATGACGTAAGGTCGTTATATGAGCGAGGTAACAGATACCAGGCGAATCCCTGTCCAGCAGACCCACGCGCCGGCACCCGAATGCCGCCAGCCGGTCTCGACATACCGCCTACAGCTAAGTCCACAGTTCACGTTCGACGATGCCATCGCGGTACTTCCTTACTTGAGAGACCTGGGCATCACGGATGTCTACTGCTCCCCGATCCTGCAAGCGGCACCGGGATCGACGCACGGCTACGACGTCGTCGATCACACGAAGGTCTCGCGGGAGTTGGGCGGACGCCGCGGCTTCCAGCGACTGGCCGATGCGGCGCACGCGGCCGGGATGGGCGTCGTCGTCGACGTGGTTCCCAACCATATGGCGGTTCCCACCCCGCTCTATCTCAACCGCGCTCTGTGGTCCGTGCTGCGCGACGGCGCCGAGTCGACCTACTCCAAATGGTTCGACATCGAGCTGAACGAGGCCCGCGACGGTCTGCTCATGCCGGTGCTGGGAACCCGGGTGGGAACCGTGCTGGCCAACGGCGAGATCACGCTGGAGAAGATGGTGGTTCCCGGCTTCGAGGACGAGGGCGAACAGAACGTCATTCGCTACTACGAGCACGTCTTTCCAGTACGCGAGCAGACCGAGGCGCTTCCCCTCGCCGAGCTGCTGGACCACCAGTACTACCGTCTCGCCTACTGGCGGGTTGCCGAGGACGAGCTGAACTACCGGCGCTTCTTCGACGTCGACACTCTGGCCGCTATCAGGGTCGAGGACCCGGAGGTCTTCAACCAGTCCCACGATCTCCTCCTCGATCTCTACTCCAACGGGTACATCGACGCTTTCCGGATCGACCATCCCGACGGGCTCGCCGATCCGCGCCAATACTTCTCCCGCCTGCACCGGGCCACGAACGGGGCGTGGATCGTCGCCGAGAAGATCCTGGAGGGCGATGAGGAACTTCCCGGCGACTGGCGCTGCAGCGGTACCACGGGCTATGACGCCTCCTGGCGCATCGGCGCGCTGCTCACCGATCCCAGCGGAGTGGGCCGCCTGCTGTCCCAGTATGTGGAGCTCTCCAACACCACGGCCAGCCTGTCCGCCATCGAGGAGGAATCCAAACACCAGATCCTGGAGACCTCGCTCACGGCGGAACTCGAGCGGCTGACCGATCTCATGGCCGGGGTGTGCCACGCCGATCTGCGGCTTCGCGATCACACACGCCGCACCCTGCGTGACGCGCTCTCGTCCCTCATCGTCGCTATGGACCGCTACCGCGCCTACGTGGTTCCGCATGAGCGCCCCACGCAGGTCTCCGAGCAGGCGCTCTTGGACGCCAAGGCTCGAGCATCGGTCACGTTGGACGAGGATGTGAAGGACTCGTTGGACGTCGTCGTCGATATCCTCCTCGGTCACGAGGTGGGCTCTGCCGGACGCACCCACGAGGACGCACGTTCGGAGGCCATCATCCGCTTCCAACAGGTGTGCGGTGCCGTCATGGCCAAGGGAGTGGAGGACACCACCTTCTATCGCTACACCGTTCTCTCAAGCGCGACCGAGGTGGGCGGCAACCCGATCCGCGCATCCATAACCCCGGATGAGATGACGGGATGGACCCAGCGGATGTCGAGCCTGTGGCCGGTCACGATGACCTGCCTGAGCACTCACGACACCAAACGAGGCGAGGATGTGCGCGCAGCGATCAGCGTGCTCTCGGAATGGTCCACCGAGTGGAGGAGCCTGATCACGACGCTGCGATCGCGCCACGCCTCGGATCGCCCGTGGGACATCAACGGGCAGATCGAGAACCTGCTGTGGCAGACCATCGCAGGCACCTGGACCGCCGACGGTCCGATCGAGATCGACCGGCTCATCGCCTACCTGCAGAAGGCCTCCCGCGAACAGAAGTCGTGGACTACCTGGACGGATCCGAACGAGGAGGCCGAAGAGGCGCTCTACAACTACGCCCGCACGATCCTTTCCACCCCTGAGACCCTCGAGGATATGGCGGACGCCTACCAGCGCACCAATTCCTCGCGCCGTGTGGCCACGCTCTCGCAGAAGGTGCTGGCACTCACTCTGCTGGGGGTTGCCGACAACTACCAGGGAGAAGAGATCACACAGAACTCGCTCGTGGACCCGGACAACCGCCGGCCGGTGGACTACGAGGCTATCGCCTCGCTGCTGGAGGATCTGGATTCACGCGAGAACCTGCCATCTCAGGCCACCCTTGACCAGGAGAAGCTCTGGGTCACCTCGCGGCTGCTGCGGCTGCGGCGCGAACGGCCTGCAACCTTCGCCTCCACACGCTCTGGCTTCGAGCCGCTGCCGGTGACCACCGGGCACGCCTACGCCTTCACCCGCACGTTGGACAACCAACCGGACGTGATCGTCATCGTACAGCGTCTGCCGCGAGCCCTCGCCGATATCGGCGGTTTCGGCAATCACTCCGTGGTGTTGCCGGATGGCACGTGGACCGACGCCTTCACGGGCGCGGTCGTTGAAGGAGGCTCCGTTCACCTGGGCGAACTCTTCAACCAACTTCCCGTCGTGGTCCTGACCCGTTAGGAGTAGCCGATGCTAGAGAAACTTCGAGTGTGGGCGCCCGCTGCCCAGCGCCTGACCCTGCACCTGACGCAGCAGAACCGAGAGCTGACCATGGTCCCGCTGGGCGAGAGCGGAGATCGGGACGTCGAGGACGGCTGGTGGGTGAGCCCGGAGCCGCTGGAGCCGGGGACACGCTATCTCCTGGCCGTCGACGATCAGCCGCCCTTCCCGGATCCGCGTACCCGGCGCCAGCCGGAAGGCGTCCACGGGCCTTCGGAGATCGTGGATCTCTCCTCCTTCGTGTGGAGCGACGAGGGATGGGGAGGCGTCCCGGCACGCGGTTCCCTCACCTACGAACTGCACATCGGGACCTTCACTCCCGCCGGGACGTTCGCAGCCGCGATCGAGAAGCTGCCCCACCTCAAGGAGCTGGGCGTCGACCTCGTCGAGGTGATGCCGATTGTCCCAGTGCCGGGCAAGCGCAACTGGGGCTACGACGGCGTCGAGCTGTATGCCGTCACCGAGAACTACGGAGGCCCCGCCGGCTTCGCGGCTTTCGTGGATGCAGCGCATACTCTCGAGATGGGTGTGTGCCTGGATGTGGTCTACAACCATCTCGGCCCGGACGGCAACTACCTGTCCATCTTCGGCCCCTACTTCACCGACGCCCACGAGACCCCCTGGGGTTGGGCCGTCAACCTCGACGGTGAGAACAACGCACCGGTGCGGCGATTCATCATCGACAACGCGATGCAATGGGTGCGCGACTATCATGTGGACGCCTTGCGCCTCGACGCCGTCGCCTACCTCATCGACAACTCGCCGCGCCACCTCCTAGCCGAGCTCTCCGACGAGATCCACGCCTTCGCCGCGGCGACAGGTCGGCATATCGGCCTCATCGCCGAATCGGATCTGAACGATCCACTCATGGTGACTCCCACCTCCGAGGGCGGGCACGGGCTGGACTGCCAATGGGACGACGACATCCATCACGCGTTGCACGTCTACGCGACCGACGAGACCTTCGCCTACTACGCGGACTTCGCCAAACCCGGCGCCCTGGAGAAGGTGTTCCGCAACGCCTTCGTGCACGACGGCACCTATTCGACATTCCGCAAAGAGTATTGGGGAGCACCCGCCGGCCCGCAGATCGACGGGCATGCTTTCGTCGCCTACACTGAGGATCACGACCAGGTGGGAAATCGCGCGATCGGGGACCGACCCAGCGCCAAGCTGTCCGCCGGGGAGCGCGCTGCCCAGCTCGGCCTCCTGCTTGCCTCACCCTTCTCCCCCATGCTCTTCATGGGCCAGGAGTGGGGCACGCGCCGTCCCTTCCAGTTCTTCACAGATCACGACGGCGAACTGGGAGAGGCTGTTGCCAAGGGGCGCCAGAACGAGTTCGCCGATTGGGATTGGCTCTCCATCTACGACGGGACCGATATCGAGGTTCCGAACCCGCAGCTGGAGCAGACCTTCGAGGATTCCAAACTTGACTGGTTGGAACTCGACGACCAGGAGCACGCCCAGTTCCTGGCATTCACGAGGGACGCCATCGCACTGCGCAAGGCAACGCCGGATTTCGCCGCCGGCGACCGCGCACAGTCCGAGCTGGTACGGCTCGGAGGCTCCGGCTACCTGCGCCGTGGATCGTGCTACGCGGTCTACTCCCTCGAGTCGGATGTCCGCGTTTCGATACCCGTACAGGGGACGCACGCGGCGCTGGCCTGGGGTTCGCCCTCTGTGAGTTCCCCGCGCCCGGGCGTCACACAGGTCGACTTCGCAGAACCCGGCGTTGTGTTCCTCGTTCCCTGATTCCGGGTAGCCCGGCCGCTTCTGGGTAGCCTGGCCGCCAGCCGGGCGTTATCTCCTAGTCCTGGCCGTCAGCCGGGCGTTTTCCAGCGCGCAGCGAGGCGAGCCCGGTGGCAGCCGCCTTCAGTTTCGCCGTCGCTGCGCGCTTTACCTGCAAGGCTCCGGTCAAAGCAGCGTAGTAGCGCTGATGCACGGGCACATCCCATGCTCCGGCGACCTCCACTATCTCCGGCGTGAACTTGGTTTTGAAGCCGCGTACGCCCGCCAGCTGCGGTGCCCGCTCGGAATCTATGCCCATCATGTCGAAGCTTCGGATACCCGCTTCTCGCAGCATGCAGGTCATCGACCACACCAGCAGGTCAGGTGCTCCGGCTTGGCGCCCCTCGGCGCTGGAGGCGGCGTAATAGTACGTGGCCTGGGTGGGCGTCGTCGTCACGATCCCCCAGCACAGGGGACGCCCTTGGCGCCGCACGGTGAACAGGCGACAGTTGCGCGGCCCCAAGGCTTCCAGCATCCGCTCGTAGGTGATACGCGGTGAGATGCCGAAGGAATCGCGCTCACCGGTCTCGACCAGCAGCTCATACAGCTCGGGGAAGACCTCAAGGGCGTTCTCGGTCTCGTCCGCGGCCACGAGCGTGGTGTCTCGTAGCGCCTTGCGGACGTCGCGGCGCCCGCGCTTCTTCATCTCGGAGAGCAGCTGGTCCTCGTCCTTCGTCAGGTCCAGGATGATCGTGCGATCGAAGGTGACGGACTGCAGCAGCTCGTGCAGGTCCGGTGCCAGAGCGTGGGCATGCAGGCGCACGAAGGCCACGCGGCGCTCACTTCCTCGAACCAGGCGCCGCAGGTCCTCGCGCAAGGCTGCTTCCTCCTGGACGGTGGGCTCCGGTTCGCTCCAGGCCGGGCCGTGCTTGGCCCACAGATAGGTGAAACCCCGTCCCTTCATCCTGGTCAGGGAGATCACTGCCCGAGTCTCGCCGTCAGTCTGCCACACCAGTTTCTTCCATGGTTCGCGTCCCGGAACCGCCCGATCGAAACGATCCCAGTCCGGGCTCTGCTCCAGCGGTAGGTCGATTCCCGCCCGGCGTGCTTCGTCAAGGTACTGGGAGTCAGTGAGTTCCACTAGTCTGCTAACCGTCATGCCACCCAGACTACCCGGCGTGCCCCTCAAAGTTGGCTCCACGCCGCCAGCTACAGTAAACATGTGCCTCAGATCAACACCCCGTCCCCGTTTTTGGCGGCACTGGATTCTCTCAGAGACCACTCCTTTCGCCCTGAGATCCACGTTGTCCAGATTCCACCTCCCAAGGCGATAGCTCCCTGGGCGGTGGCTCTTCAGGCCGAGGTCAATGATTCTCCTCACCTCGATCCCGATTTCTTCCGAGGCCAGGCCCGTTTCGTCTTGCTGCACGACCCCGAAGGCCAACCCGCATGGGACGGCGAGTTTCGCATCGTCACCCACGCCAGCGCACCAATAGATCAGTCGATGGCCAACGATCCACTCCTCAGCGACGTGGCGTGGAGCTGGTTGGTGGAGGCGCTGCAGCAGCACCGCGCACCTTTCCATAATCTGACCGGCACCGTCTCCCGGCTCTATAATGAGACCTTCGGTGCGAACATGCCTGCCTCGTCGCGGGCGGACGTGGAACTGCGGGCATCGTGGACCCCGGACTTCCCGGATGTCTCCGATCACCTAGAGGCGTGGGCAGAGTTCATAGCGACCATTTGCGGTCTGGGTCCGGCGGGCGTCGCCTCGCTCCCGCTGCGGCTCGAGGAGATGAAATGAACGAATCTGTCGACGTCACCCGGCTCGATGAGCCACGCGACGGGATTCCCGACCTCACCCATGAGGAGATAGACGGCGCAGTCGCGGCGCTGGAAGCCGGCCACGGTCCCTTCGCCGTGGACACCGAACGCGCTATGGGCATCCGCTACTCGGATCGGGCCTATCTCATCCAGATCCGCCGCGAGGGAGCGGGTACCTTTCTCATCGATCCGGTTGGCATCGAGGATCGGCTCGACGGGCTCAGGCGGGTGCTGGCATCCGATCAGTGGATTCTGCACGCCGCCGATCAGGACCTACCCTGCCTGCACGAACTCGAACTGTTTCCTCCCGAGGTCTTCGACACCGAGATCGCCGGCCTGCTGCTGGGATTCCCGCGCGTCTCCCTCCAATCCGAGATCGCCGAGGTTCTCGGTTACGGGCTGGCCAAGGAGCACTCGAATTCCGACTGGTCGCAGCGGCCTCTGCCTCCAGAGCTGCTCTCGTATGCCGCTCTCGACGTGGAACTCCTCCTCGAACTGCGTGACGAGCTCACGAGAATGCTCGAACACGCCGAGCGGCTGGAATGGCTGCGTGAAGAGTGCGAGGAGGTCCGCCTGCGCGGCCCTCGCCCGAAGAAGCAGCAGCCGTGGCGCAAGATCGCGCGTCAGATCGGTATCCGAGACCGTCGCGCATTGGCGATGCTGGCTGCCCTGTGGGAGCATCGGGACCAGCTGGCGAAGTCTCGAGACGTGGCGCCGGAAAGGGTGCTCTCCGGCAAGGTGCTGGGAGAACTGGCGCTGCGCAAGCCCCGCTCACGGCAGGACCTGGTGAGATCACCTCTCATGCAGTCCCGCGCACGGCGCAGAGACGCCGCCGGGTACTGGGACGCCGTGGCCCCGGTCTGGCAGCTCGGTGAGGACGATCTTCCCGCGCGCCGCTTCAGCGAGAACGCCGATCCATTCCCGCACATCAAGCAATGGGAACGCCACGATCCCGCGGCGGCCAAACGCTGGGGCATCGTCCGCTCCGCCGTGCTGACCGAAGCAGAGGAGCTGGGCATCCGGCAGGACATCCTCCTCAAGCCAGCGCTGCAGAAGCAGCTTGCCTGGGACGGGTGGGACGACCCGGATGAGATCCCGATTCTGCTCGCCGCGCTCGGTGCGCGCCCCTGGCAGGTGGATGAGGCCGGCCCGGCCATCGTGTCCGCGGCAAAACGCGGCTGAGCACCCGTGTCCGGAAAATAACTATCCGAAAACGGCATGGCATTGGGTGTATATACGCATTCCTATGCCGAATACGGATTCGAATTCGTCCAGGTCCTCGTTCTTCGTCCAGGTCCTCGTTCTTCGTCCAGGTCCTCGTCCGAGGAGATGTCTCGCTGTCTCGTTCTCCGAGGCGATGGACGGCGAGGCTAGTTCCGCATCCCCTCGATGGCTGCCCTGGCATCCTCCACCGTCATCTCCTCGCGCGCCAGGACTGCTGCACGTGAAGCGTGCGAGATGAACTCGCGGCGCACGCCGATCTTCGCGACGGGGATAGCGCTCGAGCGGCGTCGCAGCGCGAGCTCGATCTCGCTACCGACGCCTCCGTCGATCAGGCCGTCCTCCAATGTGACCACGCGGTCATAGCCCGTCAGAATCTCGACGAGCGCGTCATCTACGGGTAGCACCCAGCGCGGATCGACGACCGAGACCCGCACACCCCGCGCCTCTTGCGCGGCAGCGATCGCGGTTGTGGCCATGGATCCCACGGCGACAACGGCGACGCGCTCCCCCGGCTCGTCCTCCGCCTGGGTACCAGCATTCGAAACCTGCGATTCCCAGAGCAGGTCCGCCCCGTCCAGGCGGCGCAGCGCGGTGATCTCGTCAGGAACCTCTCCCTTGGGATAGCGCACCAAGGTGGGGCCATCGAATGCCACGGCTTCTCGCACCAATTCGCGCAGTCGTTCTCCGTCGCGTGGAGCGGCGGTGCGCAGGCCGGGAATCATGGCGGCAAGCGAGAGGTCCCACATGCCGTTGTGCGAGGCGCCGTCATCGCCCGTGATCCCGGCTCGGTCCAGAACCACGGTCACCGGGGCACCATGCAGCGCCACGTCCATGAGCAGTTGGTCGAATCCACGGTTGAGGAAGGTGGCGTAGAGCGCGACGATCGGATGCTGGCCCTGAAGCGCCAGCCCGGCCGCCATGGTCATAGCGTGCTGCTCGGCGATGCCGACATCGATGACCCTGTCGGGGAATTCGTCCGCGAAAGGTCCCAGCCCGACGGGGCGCAGCATCGCGGCGGTGATACCGACGAGTTTCGGGTTCTCGTGTGCCATCTTCAACGCCTCTTCGGCGAAGACCGAGGTCCATCCGAAGCGCGCGGGAGCCACCGGAAGGCCGGTCTCGGGATGTATCCTGCCGATGGCGTGGAAACGATCGGCGATGTCCTCTTCCGCAGGCTTGTATCCGCGCCCTTTCTCCGTGATGGCATGAACCACCACCGGGCCGCCGAAGTCGCGAGCCAGGACGAAGGCCTGCTCCAGCTCCTCCAGGCTGTGGCCGTCGACCGGACCGATGTACTTCAGGCCCAGCGAATCGAAGATGCCCGCATCGACGAAGATGTCCTTGACGCCACGTTTGAGCGAGTGCAGGGCGCCATAGGCCATGCGCCCGGGAGTACCCTTCTCCTGCAACGTCCGCTTCGTCCATTCCATGAACGCCTCATAGCTGCGATTGACGCGCATGGCGTCGAGCTTGCGGACTCCCTCGAAGCGGCGCACCACTCCTCCGACGGTCGGCGCATACGAGCGGCCGTTGTCGTTGAGGACGATGACGATGGGACGCTCCGGATCCTCCGCAATATTGTTGAGAGCCTCCCAGGCCATTCCTCCGGTCATGGCGCCGTCGCCGATGACAGCGACGGCGCGGTGGCATTCATCCCCGTTCAGCTGCATGCCGCGGGCGATGCCGTCCGCCCAGGAGAGCGCGGTGGAGGCGTGTGAATTCTCGACTATATCGTGCACGGATTCGGACCTGCTCGGGTAACCCGAGATCCCGCCTTCCTGACGCAAGCGCGAGAAATCGGTACGTCCCGTCAGGAGCTTGTGCACGTAGGATTGATGGCCGGTGTCGAAAACCATCACGTCCTTGGGAGAGTCGAAGACGCGATGCAATGCGATGGTCAGCTCGACGACTCCCAGGTTCGGACCGAGGTGGCCGCCCGTGCGGGAAACGTTCTCCACCAGGAACGTCCGGATCTGTTCTGCCAGGTCCGATAGCTGTTGCAGCGAAAGGGCCTTGACGGACACGGGACCCTGAATCTGTTCGAGGATTTCCACGCACATACCTCCTTTTGGCATCACACCATCGTAGCGCGTCGATCCAGTAGAACCGACCAACTCTGGACCATGAGAGAAAGGCTTCACGTTTTCGCCGGGTGCTGCGCATCGCACGTGTTGTCCTATGCGTGAAGGGAGTGGGTCCGTTCGGACGGACCCACTCCCTTCATCTGCTGCCGAGCCGATCAGCCCTTCGCGAGCTGACGCAGCACGTACTGCAGAATTCCTCCGTTGCGGAAGTAATCGGCCTCTCCCGGCGTATCGATACGCACCCACGCATCGAAGGTGACCGCCGAGAGATCTTCCTTCTCAGCGCTCACCCTGACCGTCTCGGGGATATCGCCCAGATTCAGCGCGGTGATACCGGTGATGGAGAAGGTCTCCTCCCCCGTCAATCCGAGGGAATCGGCATTCTCCCCCTCGGGGAACTGCAGCGGAAGCACTCCCATACCGATGAGGTTGGAACGGTGGATGCGCTCGAAGGATTCGGCGATCACGGCCTTGACTCCCAACAGCGAGGTACCCTTGGCAGCCCAATCGCGCGAGGAACCGGAACCGTACTCCTTGCCGCCGAGGACCACGAGCGGGATGCCCGCCTCCGCGTAGGCGACGGAGGCATCGTAGATCGCCTCGGTCTGCCCTGTCAGCAAGTTCTTCGTGTAGCCGCCCTCGACACCGTCGAGCAGCTGGTTCCTCAGCCGGATGTTGGCGAAGGTCCCGCGCACCATGACCTCGTGGTTTCCGCGGCGGGAGCCGTAGGAGTTGAAGTCGCGCGGTCCCACGCCGTGCTCGGCGAGGTAACGTCCGGCAGGCGAGTTCGCCTTGATGGCACCGGCGGGCGAGATGTGGTCGGTGGTCACCGAGTCGCCCAGCTTGGCCAGGACTCGCGCGTCCGAGATATCCACGACCGGGGTCAGATCCGCGTTGAGCCCCTCGAAGAACGGAGCCTTGCGGATATAGGTGGAATCGACATCCCAATCGAACAGGTCACCCTGGGGAGTGGGTAGATTCTTCCAGCGCTCATCACCCTCGAAGACGGAGGCATAGGTCTCCCGGAACATCCCCCGGTCGATCGACTGTTCGATGGTCTGCTGCACCTCGGCCGGATCCGGCCAGATGTCGCGCAGGTAGACCGGGTTGCCCTGATCATCGTCACCCAGCGGCTCGTTATCGAAATCGAAGTCCATGCTGCCGGCCAGCGCATAGGCGATGACCAGCGGCGGAGATGCCAGGTAGTTCATCTTGACGTCGGGATTGATACGTCCCTCGAAGTTGCGGTTGCCGGAGAGCACCGAGACCACCGCGAGATCGTTCTCGTTGACGACCTCGGACACCTCGGCGGGCAGCGGTCCGGAATTTCCGATGCAGGTGGCGCAGCCGTAACCCACGAGATTGAAGCCCAGGGCTTCCAGAGAGGGCCACAGGCCGGCTTTGTCGTAGTAGTCGGTCACGACCTTCGAGCCCGGGGCCAGGGAGGTCTTCACCCACGGCTTGGATTTCAGGCCGAGCTTCGCCGCCTTCTGAGCCAGCAGGCCCGCGGCCAGCATCACCGATGGGTTCGAGGTGTTCGTGCACGAGGTGATCGAGGCGATGACGACGTCGCCGTTGTTCAGACGGGTCTCGGTTCCGTCTGCGAGGGTGACGGCAACGTCCTTGGCGCCATTGGAGACGTAGTTGGGCAGCGTTTTCTCGAACGAGCTCTTCGACTCGGAGAGCAGGATGCGGTCCTGCGGGCGCTTCGGGCCGGCGATCGAGGGGACCACCGTGGAGAGGTCAAGCTCCAGGTATTCCGAGAAGACGGGCTCGTGGTCCGCGTTGTGCCACAGACCCTGCTCCTTGCAGTAGGCCTCGACGAGGGCGATCTGCTCCTCCTCGCGCCCGGTCAGGCGCAGGTAGTCCAGCGTGACGTCGTCGATCGGGAAGATCGCGGCCGTCGAACCGAACTCGGGGGACATGTTGCCGATGGTGGCGCGGTTGGCCAGCGGGACCTCGCCGACGCCGTCGCCGTAGAACTCGACGAACTTGCCCACCACACCGTGCTGGCGGAGCATCTGCGTGATCGTGAGCACCACGTCCGTGGCCGTGGAACCCGCCGGGATGGAACCGGTGAGCTTGAACCCCACAACCTTGGGGATGAGCATGGAGACGGGCTGACCGAGCATGGCCGCCTCGGCCTCGATGCCGCCCACGCCCCAGCCCAGCACACCCAGGCCGTTGACCATGGTGGTGTGGGAATCGGTTCCCACGCAGGTGTCGGGGTAGGCCACGCCCTCGTGCGTCATGGTGACGCGGGCGAGGTACTCGATGTTGACCTGGTGGACGATGCCGGTGCCCGGGGGCACCACCTTGAAGTTCTGGAAGGCGCCCTGGCCCCAGCGCAGGAACTGGTAACGCTCGCCGTTGCGCTGGTATTCGATGTCCATGTTGCGCTGGAGGGCGTCGTTGGTGCCGAAGACGTCGATCTGGACCGAGTGGTCGATGACCATCTCGGCAGGATTGAGCGGATTGATGCGATCCGGATCCCCGCCCAGGGTGGCGACCGCCTCGCGCATGGTCGCGAGATCGACGATGCACGGCACGCCCGTGAAGTCCTGCATGACTACGCGAGCCGGCGTGAACTGAATCTCCTGATTGGGCTCCGCCGTGGGCTCCCAGGAGGCCAGGGCCTCGATCTGGGCGGCCGTCACGTTCGCACCGTCCTCGGTGCGCAGTAGGTTCTCCGCGAGGACCTTCAGTGAGTAGGGCAGCCGCTCGAGCCCCGGTACGGCATCCAGCCGGTAGATGTCGTATGTAGCGTCCCCCACCTCAAGGCTTCCACGCGAGTTAAAGCTGTCCAAGCTCATGACTCTCCTAACGCTCAATATTTATCTTGACGTCAAGATATCACGATGAGAGCCCTCAACGCTTTATTTCACGCCAAAATCACGCCGTCGGGGACCCCCTGTTAGCGACACTGTCGGATTAAATCGCGTCGAAGTGCGGCATTATGGCAGCAAGTTCGAGACAGGGCAATAGCGTGTCACGACAGTGCCGTGACGACCTCGAAGTGATGGGTATTGGGGAACATATCGATCGAGTCCATGGAGACGACCTTGCGGCCCGCTTGAACCATCGCGGAGACGTCACGCGCCATGGACGCCGGGTCGCAGGAGATGAGCACGATGCGCCGTGCCTTTCCACGAGCGAGCGTCTCCGCGACCTCCAACCCGAGGCCCGTCCGGGGAGGGTCGGCCACTACCACGTCTGCGGGTTCCCACTCCACCAGTTTCGCATCCACTCGCGATGTCCTCGCGCTCGCCCAAGGCAGGTCGCGCAGATTGGCGCGGGCATCCTCCACCGCCTGGCGCGCACCCTCGAAGGAGCGCACGTTGCCCTTCTCCCCCGTCCAGAGTGCGAGGGGCTGGGTCAGCAGTCCCGCTCCCGAATACAGTTCGACGACGGCGTCGCCCTCACGCACGTCTGCCGCACGCCGCACCAGCGCGATGAGCTGGCTTCCCGCATCGCGATGGATCTGCCAGAAACCGGCCGCGTGGACACGATAGGGATAGAGCTCGCCATCGAGCACCACATCCTCGCGCACGTAGGGCCTTGCCTCGAAACCCGGAGCCCAGAAGGTCCTGCGCCCCACGAGGAGCAAGGGGTCCGAGCCGGAGGGAAGCACGGCGCGCACCCGCTCGCCGGGCTGCAGCTGGCTACGCCACGCCCCTTGGAACAGATCCAGTTCGTCGATGTCGCGTACCGCGAGCGGCATCTGCCCCAACGCAACGGTCTCGTGGGTGCCCTCGCGGAACATGGCGAGCAGGCCGTCGTCGTCGACGGTGAACTCCACGCGTGTGCGGGTATGCCATCCGGAAGTGGCCCGATCCGTCTCGAATGAACGCACGCTCGGCTCGATACCCTGCTCGCCCAAGTGATCCACCAGCTCCTCGCCGCCCACGCGGCGCAAGCTCGCACGCAACACGTGGGTCTTCCACTCGGACTGGAAATCGAAGGACACGTGGCCGAGATCGGCTCCCCCGACGCCCAGCGGCCCGGCCACGGGCCACGGATGCTTGACGCGATGCGGGGAGGGATCGGAGATCACCTCGACGGCGTCCCCGCGCAGCAACTTGGAACGCTCGCTCGTCACAGCCACCCGGACAGTCTCACCGGGCAGGCCGAAGCGGGTGAATACGGCGCGGCCGTCGAGATGTCCGACGCAGACTCCGCCGTGGGCAATGTCGGTGAGCTCAAGCTCGATCATGTTATTCCTCTTCATCAGCTTCCAGCTGGTAGGGCACTTCGGAGATGACGACGCCCTTCTCAAGGCGTAAAGCTGAAATGATACGCGGCTCCGAGTGGCGCACAAAGAATCTCTGCCACACTCCGGTCGACAACACGCGCGGAATGAACACCATGACGATGTCGCCCGGGTGCAATGAGCGCAGAGAACGCACGTACTCCAGGATGTTCTCCACCTGGGCTCCCTGCGGTGTGCCGAGAACGGTCAGATCGACGGGAAGCGCGGCCGCACGCCAATCCTCCCGGAGACGTTTCGTGGCCGCCGGGTCGAAGTCGAGCGTCACCGCCGTCAGGGATGTCAGGCGCGTGGCCCGCGCGAAACCGAGGGTGCGCAATGCGGGAAGATCCAATGCCGAGATCAGGATGACGCCGTGAACGCGCGTGGGCAGCGTGCGGCCCGCCGTCAGGTCCCGTGGAGCCAGGCGCTTGACCACCCTGCCCCGACCGCGCCGGAAGAAGAGCAGCACGCTGGCGGGAAGCGCCATGGAGACCAGGGCCACGAGGGCCCACCACACGTTGGTCAGGGCTATCGCCGCTAAGATGGCGAAACCGAAAGCGGCGAGAAGGAAGAAGCCGATGCGCGATAGCCTCGCGCTCCTGCGTTCGCCCCGGTCCAACGACTCGCGCAGTATGGAGCTCGAGCGCAGCGCCATCGCCAGGCACACGAGTGCGAAGATCACGAAAGCGGCAAAGATCAGGGCCATGGCCCCGGCCTGGGTGGTGCTCAGGGAACCGGTGAGGGTGGCAGCGAGGATCGCGATGAACGCCACGATCGTCACTCGCGGACGCACCGCGTCCTCCGAGGCGAGATAACGCGGCAGGATGCGATCCACGCTGAGCTCGCGGAGCAGGCGAGGCAGCGCGGCGTAGGCCACCAGAACCGCAGACAGGCCCACGAGGATGGCCGCCACAGCGATCACTATCTGTCCGGGACGGTCGAAGAAGGCGTCCGCCATTGCGAGAAGCGGGACGCTGCCGCTGCGTCCCGTCATGGCAAGGGCATCGGCGAAGTAGAGGGAGACGACGACGGCCGCCGCAGCCGCCCCCGTGAGCTGCACGAGACGCTTGGGCCGCAATTTGCGGTCCTGGGGACGCACCATCACCCGTTCCGAGATCAATATCAGGATGGCGGAGGGCAGCACAGCGGCCATACAGGCCTCCAGCAGCGAGGACTCGGTGGTGTTCCCCGTTCCCGTATCCCAGGCGTAGAGCTGCGCCGCATGGATCATCTCATCGCTGAAACCGCCGGAGACCTCCGTGATCAACGCGGTCACCAACACGGCGGCGATAGCCACCGCCCCCAGCCCCGAGGCCGCCAGCAGCAGGCGACGCGGCACGTTGTAGCCCAGCAGACTCGGCAGGGCCAAGACGAGCACCAGGATGACAGGCAGGATACGCCGCAGCTCTTCCACGGGAGTGATGACGTGGATGCCGTTGACGATCAGGCTACCGCCCAGGGCAACGATGAGGGCATAGGCCAGGAAACGCGCGGCGGATACCAGGATGCCCGTCCATACGCCGATGAAAGAGGAGACCAGGCGCATAGACGAACGGCGAGGCACCAGGATCTGCTGCCACACGATCGCGCCCAGGGTGATGGCAATCGTCACGCCGCCCACCGCCAGCGCGGCGTAGATCTCGTTCACCTTCGCACCGATAGGCAGAGAGCGCAGGATGATCTGAGGCACGATGATGACTGTGAGCACCACCGCCGTGATGGCGTCCACCCCGCGTGCCAACGAGGACTCGGTGCGATTCTTCGCGATAGCCATGATGAATCAGGCTACGCTACCCGCGCCCATGAGGTAGCGTCTAACCGTGCACTTCGTCATCATGGGATGCGGTCGGGTCGGCGCCGCCCTCGCAACGAACCTCTCGCAGATCGGCCACTCGGTGGCCGTCATCGACCAGAACCCCGAGTCCTTCCGCCGTCTGCCCGAGGATTTCTCCGGGCAGAGCGTCACGGGTGTGGGGTTCGATCGCGAGGCGCTCATTCAGGCGGGAATCGAGGACGCCTACGGTTTCGCCGCCGTCTCCTCGGGCGACAACTCGAACATCATCGCCTCGCGCGTGGTACGCGAGACGTTCGGGGTGACCAACGTGGTCACCCGCATCTATGATCCCGCCCGGGCGGAGGTCTATGAGCGTCTGGGAATCACGACCGTCCCCACCGTCAAATGGACGGCAGATCAGGTGCTGCGCCACCTCATCCCGCTTGGACCGCACTACGAATTCACCGACGAGATAGCCGGCATGAGCCTGGTCTCGGTGGACCTGCACGAGGATTGGCTCGGTCACTCTGTGGCGGACTTGGAATTGGCGACATCGGCACGCGTAGCCTACGTGACACGGCTCGGCCACGGAATCCTGCCCGAGCCGGATCTCGTCGTACAGGATGGGGACTCCGTGCGCATTCTCGTCCCCACCGACAAGGCGGGCGCCACCCAGTACGTGCTCATGCATCCGGCGCAGGAGGATGACCTGTGAAAGTCGTTATCGCCGGAGCCGGATCCGTTGGACGCTCCATCGCTCGCGAGCTCGCCACATCCCGTCACGACGTCACCATCGTCGATAAGGAGCCGTCCGCCATGAAGGTGGCCTCCGTCTCGGCCGCCGATTGGGTGCTCGGAGACGCCTGCGAGATCTCCTCGCTGCAACGCTGCGGGACGGACGAGGCCGACGTCGTCGTCGCCGCCACCGGTGACGACAAGGCGAACCTGGTCGTCTCCCTCCTCGCCAAGACGGAGTTCGGGGTCGAGCGGGTCATCTCACGTATCAACAACCCCAAGAACGAATGGCTCTTCGACGAGTCCTGGGGCGTCGACGTCGCCGTCTCCACCCCTCGCATCATGACCTCACTGGTCGAGGATGCCGTTGCGGACGGCGATCTCATCACCGTCATGCAATTCCAGCGCTCCGGCGCCAGCCTGCTGCAGGCCACACTGCCCGAGGATGCTCCTATCGTCGGCATGCCTGTCTCGGAGGTGCTGCTGCCGCCCACGATCGTCATCAACGCCATCGTGCGCGACGGCGTTCCCTTCGCCGCCGATCCGGATCTGACCGTCGAATCCGGCGATCAGGTGCTGCTGCTGTGCGCCGAGGGCGCGGAGAACGACCTCGATCTGGTCAAGGAGTTCTTCAGGCACGCCGAGGAGTAGACGACGGCGACCGCAGACAGCACGAGCCGAAACGGCGACACGATTCAGGCTGCGGGCACCGGTGGCAGCTTGCGTACGATCAGCCACGTCAGCCACGCCGCCAAGGCGAAGAGCAGCGGGCCCATGAGGATACGGGCGACGCCTAGCAATGTGGTGGCGTCCGAGAAGAAGAGCGGCGCCTGCACCAGGATGCGGAAGGCGAACAGCCCCACCCACAGCCACGTGATGCGGGTGTAGGCGAGCTTCGTGACACGTTGGGCGGGGTCGCTGCGCCACCCGGTCCCGTCTCCGCGCATGAAGCCGATGAGGACTCCCAGCGCGGGCCAGCGTACAGCGAGTGAGAGCAGTAGGACGCCGAGATAGACGCTATTGGTGATGAGACCCATGGCGAAATAGTTGGAGGCCTCTCCAGAACGCCAGGCCCAGATCGCGGACACCGCGATGCCGAGCAGTCCGCCGAGAGCCGGCACCACGTCGATACGCTGCATGAGACGCACGAGGATCGCGACCAGGGCGACGGCCAGCGGTGCCAGGACGGAAGCTGCCAGTTGCCCCGTGGCAACGTAGACGGCGATGAAGATGAGGCTCGGCAACGCCGTCTCGATGAGGCCGCGTACTCCACCGACAGCCTGCCACACGTCGAAATCCGCAGCCAACACCGAGCGAAGGCCGCCGTTGCCCTCGGCCGTGGCGTCGGCGGGTTCTCCCCCGGACTCCACGTGCCGGTCCACCTCGTTGGGATCTCGGCGCATCTCTACTCCTCTCCCCTCGCGTCCCCGATAACCGTGAACGAGGGATTGTAGACAGTCGGGACTCCTCGTCGGGTGACGAGCGCTCCCTTGACGTGGAGCCGCGTGCCGATCTCGATGCAGTGCACGTCGGAACGGCCCAAGAAGGTGAGGACCAGGGAGTCCTCGCCCACCCGCAGCATGACATTCAGCGCGGAACTCCTCCCTACCCCCGGGTAGGTGATAGCCGTGACGACGCCGCGCAGGTTGATGCGGCGCGAACGGCTCCTCATCGGACTTCCGAAATCTCCGGTCCGCGCGCGGGCAGGGAAAGCTTAGGAGCCTCGGGGCTCTCGCCATCCGTCTTCTGCTTGGGCACCTCGAGGGCAAGTAGATCGCGCGGTGGGTGCGGGCTCTGGCCTCGTACCACCACGACCGAGTCGAGCACCTCGTGCAGGATCGCGCTGGCGGCCGCATTGTCCGTGGCTCCCTTGCCCGTCACCGTGGCACGCAGCAGCCAGCGAGGCCCATCGATGCCGACATATCGCACGGGGTTGGACTTCGTCTTGTCCTGCGTCGGCATGGTCGCCAGGACCTCCGGGCCGTACTCGCCGTCGACCTGGCGCGAACGCCCACCCTGGGCCGCGATGGCCGAGATCAGCTCCGCGCGGATATCATCCCATAGGCCCGCGGACTTCGGTGCGGCGAAGGCCTGAAGCTGCAGCGCCGAGTTGTTCTTGATATAGACGGCGCCGAGCACGATCTTGCGTCTCTGGTCCACCGAGAACTGGATCGTAGCCCCCTGGATCGTCGGGAGCCACAGGGCGCCCGCGTCCAGCAGTTCGCCGCGATCGGGATGATCCAGCTCATCCCACGGACCTACACCCGGTGATTCCTCGGACGCTGAGTCCTCGGCGAGGACGTCCTCATCGGTACCGTCCTCGTTCGCCTTCTTCCGGGAGAAGAATCCCATATCTTTCGCTTCCTCACAGTTTCCCGCCGTCGGCGGGAGAATTCGTTGACGTCGTACCCCGCTCTTCGGGGGCACGGCCTGCTGTCTCCTAGTAGGCGCGCTTCTAGTAGGCGCACTCCGAGCAGACCGGCAATCCATCTTCCTCGTAGGCAAGCTGGGAACGATGGTGGACCAGGAAGCACTGCGAGCAGGTGAACTCGTCGTCCTGGGCAGGAACCACGTTGATGGAAAGTTCCACATTCGAGAGGTCCGCGCCGGGAAGCTCGAATCCCTCCGCTGCCTCTACCTCGTCCTCGTCAACGGAGCCGGACTGCTGCTCGGAGCGGCGCGCCTTGAGCTGCTCCAGGGAATCCTCCCGCAGCTCTTCGTCCTGCTTGCGAGGTGCATCGTAATCGGTCGCCATGGTAGCTCACGCTCCAGTCGTCTATAGATATTGCGTAGACCCGAACATCGTGACGATGCCAAGGCCGCGGGCCAGAGCGCCCCGCACAGACAGAACGCTCATTCTGTTCATTTGTTCCCACTCTTGTAGCTCGAGTGCGCCCATAATGTACCAGAGAATGAACGAATTTCACAGAACTTTTCCGCCGAGCCACCAAAAACGCCGGCGCAGGAGGGACAGGTAGACTCTTCTTCAGGCGAACACACCCGCCGTGTCTTCGCCTCTCGGGTGATGATGAGTGGCACCCTTGACATGAACGCCAGATGAAAGGGAGTCATGATCGAACTCGAACTACTCGGGCTCCAACCAGATGGGGAGAACCTGACGCTCAACGACGCGGAGGGCAACCGCTATTCCCTCCCCATCACAGATGAGCTACGCGCCGCCCTGCGCCGGGACCTCCATTCGGTGTCCGAGGACGGCGAGTCCGCGCGGCAAATGAGCCCGCGCGAGATTCAGGCCCTCGTGCGCGAGGGAGCGACCGTCGAGGAGATCTGCGAACTCGCCTCCCTGCCCGCGGCCAGGGTCTCTGTCCTGGCCCATCCCATCATCGCCGAACGCGACCACATGGTCCGACGCGCCTGCGCCCTGGTGCTGGGCCGTGAAGTCGGCTCGCTCACCCTCGAAGAGCTCGTCATCTCACGCCTGGCTCACCGCGGCATCGACACCCAGCGCATCGCGTGGGATGCGATCCGTAAGGCGGGAGCCCCCTGGAACCTCACGCTGACGTTCTCTGAGGACGATCACGACGTGGTCGCCACATGGATCGTCGATCTGGAGCGCAAGAGTGTCGAGGCGGTCGACGACGCGGCCCGCTCGCTGTCGGAGAATCAGGTACCCCCGCAGAAGTCGGCCTGGCGGCAGACTCCAGCTCTGCCCGCCCCCAATCCTTCCACAGCTCGCATCGACGACGTGCTCGCTACCCTCGACTCCCAGCGCGGCAAGCTGCAGCCGATGCCCTCCATCGAGGAACTCGAAGCGATGGAGGAACCCGAGACGTCGGGATCCCACCCCTCCTACGATCCCGAGCTGGGAACTGCTTCCTCACCGCACGTCCTCCCGCACCACACGCCCGTGTCCGCCTCCTCTCCGGAGCAGGTGGACCACTCCTCGAGCGCCCAGAGTGCGGACGAGCACTCAGATCGGGATGGTTCCGACGAGCCGCACAATGCTCCGACGCTCTCCCTGGCCAAACCGTTGGCGGAGGACTCCGAACCGGGAAGCGATGGGCCGGCCAGCGTGGAGGAGAGTTCGTCGAACCCCGCGGCCGAACGCGGACGCAAGAAGCGGAACAATCGTCCCACCATGCCGTCATGGGACGAGATCGTCTTCGGCAAGAAGGACTAGCGCCGGTAGCGAGTGTCGGTAGCGGGTAGCCGGAGCCGGTAGGTCAGTCGACCTCGGCTAGTCGGTCGTCTCGGTACACCTAGTCGGTCGTCTCGGGACTCCAGGCGCTACGCAACGGTTCGGGCCCCATTGTCGCCTTCGCGGTGGCGGCCGTCATATGCCGCACATGGTGATAACGGCACAGCACCTCGTAGCCGACTTCCTGCGAATCCGTGTCCCCTATGACGACCTGTTCGCCCTCGGTCACCATGACGCCGCCGACGGTGCGGGCGTTGTGCGTGGCCCGTTTGCCGCACCAGCACAGAGCGCGAACCTGTAGCACCTCGACCCGGTCGGCGAGCTCGATCATGCGCGCCGAACCCGGGAAGAGCCTCGTCAGGAAGTCCGAGGTGATCCCGAAGCCGTAGACGTCGATGCCGATCTCGTCGACTATGCGAGCCAGCTGCTCCACCTGTTCGGCGGTGTAGAACTGCACCTCGTCGCAGATGAGGAAATCGACCCTGTAGCCCAGGGTGAGATCGTGCACCACGGTCTTCCAGAAGTCGGTGTCCGCCTCGACGTCACGGGCGGCCTCTTTCAGGCCGATGCGCGAGGAGAGGACTCCGGATCCTTCGCGGTCACCGCGCGTGAAGATGAGTCCGCGCTGGCCCTGCTGCTGATAGTTGTAGGCCGTTTGCAAAGCCAACGTGGACTTTCCGCAGTTCATCGTTCCCGAGTAGAAGACCAGCTCTGCCATCACACGACCTCCGCGATGAGCGGGACGAGCATCTCCTGTGCTGTCAGCGATCCGTGCACGCCGCGCATGAAGGACTGTCGCGGCTCACGCAGCCGGGAGTCGATGAGCGAGAGGGTACCGGTCTGGAAGACGAGCACGTCTCCCATGACGTCTAGCGCTTTATCACCCAGTGTGCCGAAGAGCCCGCTTGAGGCAGCCTCTGCCTTGGTCAGGACCCAGGAATCCTCGCCGAGGATGCCTCTCCACCGCTCTGCCACCTCGTTCGGGCTATCGGTGTAGAGGTGGATGCCGCGCTCTTCTCCGGAGACCAGTCCCACGTCGCGGACGAGTTCCGGATTCTCGGCGATGTCCAGTCTCCGCGTGACATCGACCATGCCGTGATCGGCTGTCAGGACGATGAGGGTCCCGCGTGGCACCGATCTCGCGAGGCGGCCCAGCGCCGCGTCCAGCACCTCGAGTTCATTCACCCACTCCTCCGAGAGCCACCCTCGTGAGTGGCCCGCGTGATCGATCTCGCCCCAGTACAGGTAGACCGCGCTCGCTCCACCGCGCAGTTCCCGCGCCGCGGCCGCGATCCGGCCGTCGACACTATCGGCGGGCGCGGCGGCGGCGCCGCGCAGCGCGCACAGGGTCAGGCCGGAACCCACATAGGAGTGTGGCTGGACCAGACGGCAGGCACCTGCCCGCTCGCCGAGCTGTTCGAAGAGCGTCGGCGCCGTCTGCCACCGCACCGGCTCCAGCGCAGGATCCTCCCATTTGATCAGCGAGAAGTTCTCACCGGAGGCAGGCGAACGCAGGGAATAGCTCATCATCGCGGTACGCCCCGGAAGCTCTCCCGTCCCGACGGCGGTGACGGCGGCCGCCGTCGTCGACGGTGCGACCGTTGTCAGATGCTCCAGGTGGGTCCACGAACGCAGGGTCGATGCATGCCCGGATCTGGCTTCCAGATTGAGGACTCCCAAACCGTCGACGAGGATGAAGCACACCTTCTCCGCCTCGGGCAGGCCGAGCAGCTCCCGGTCATGTGCCGAGGTGGTGCCGTTCGAGGCCGTGGCAAGGCCTACGGCGTCGAGGGCCGCCGAAAGGCTGGCACGGGTGCTGCGCCGCGTGGGGGCGAGGAAATCGGCCGGAAGGGCGCTCGTACTCATGCGGGCTCCTCCTAGACGGCTCGCGCCGCGAGGATCGCGGACAGCTCGTCGATGAAACGCAGTCCCTTGCGGAAAGTGGATTCGTCGAGGGTGTGATCCAGGACGATCTCCCCGTCTTCACCGGTGATGACGGCCATATACCCATGGTCCGCGTCGCAGTTGGGGTTGTCGCAGGATGCCGGTCGGATATCGTGCTGCCACCCAGCGCCCCAGCGCAGCCTCATGTGAACGGAAGCCAACGCGCCCGCCTCCGGTCCATCGGCGACGCGGCGCCGGATGATCTGGAAATCCCTGATCCGGTCGAGATTCACGAATTGTGTGGTGGTGATGAATTCGCCGGCCTGGCTGAACTCATAGGAGACGTCCGAGACCACGACGAGCAAGCGATTGCCCGTCACCGCGAAAGCCGCGATCGAATCGTAGACGGAGTCCTGGTCGAAGACAGTTTCCGGGCGCACGAAGAAGCTCTGAACGCTCCCGCCCTCCCCCAGCGCGACCATGACATCGCCGAGAATCGGAGAGTCCCTGGAAACCTGGGACGTCAATTCTGCCAAGAATTCATCTCTGCGCTCAGTCAACACCGCATGATTCTCTCACTTCAGCCATCCTCGCGCACCTCGAGTCACACCCGCGCCGGCGCGGTCGTCACCAAAATCACGGGACATGGCCGTTATCCTCTTTGGCCCGGGCGCCGCTAACCGGGATACTTGACTGCATGCGTGATTCAGCTGCCCCCGACATCGCGGAGAAAATCGTCGATATCGACGTGTCCACCGAGATGCGCACGTCCTTCCTCGAGTACTCCTACTCGGTGATCTATGCCCGGGCGCTTCCGGACGCGCGAGACGGCTTGAAGCCGGTGCAGCGCCGCATCCTCTTCCAGATGGACCAGATGGGCCTGCGTCCCGACAAGGGCCACGTGAAGTCCTCCCGCGTGGTCGGAGACGTCATGGGCCGCCTGCATCCGCACGGCGACGTCGCCATCTACGACGCCATGGTGCGCATGACCCAGCCCTTCACCATGCGGCTGCCGCTCGTGGACGGCCACGGGAACTTCGGATCGCTCGACGATGGCCCGGCGGCCCAGCGTTACACCGAGGCGCGCCTGGCGCGCCCCGCTCTGGCGATGACGGCGTCGCTGGACGAGGACGTCGTCGACATGGTCCCCAACTACGACAACACCTATTTCCAGCCGTCCGTGCTTCCAGCTGCCATCCCGAATCTGCTGGTCAATGGCTCGTCGGGAATCGCCGTGGGTATGGCGACGAACATGCCGCCCCACAATCTGGTGGAGGTCGTGGCGGGGGCTCGCCATCTCCTCGGGCATCCGGAGGCGACCCTCGACGAGCTCATGCGTTTCATTCCCGGCCCGGATCTGCCCGAAGGCGGAAAGATCGTGGGCCTGGAGGGCATCCGCGATGCCTACGCCTGTGGCCGCGGTATCTTCCGCACCCGCGCCACCGCACGGATAGAGAACGTCACCGCCCGGAAGAAGGGCATCGTCTTCACCGAGCTGCCCTACCTCGTCGGGCCCGAGAAGGTCATCGAGAAACTCAAGGACGCGATCGCCAACAAGAAGGTCAAGGGCGTCTCGGGCGTCCAGAACCTCACGGACCGCCACCACGGCATGCGGCTCGTCGTCGAGATAAAGAACGGCTTCAACCCGGAGGCCGTACTGACCCAGCTGTACAAGTACACTCCCCTGGAAGACTCCTTCGGGATCAACAACGTGGCGCTCGTGGACGGTCAGCCCCGCACGATGGGCCTCAAGGAGCTGCTGCGCGTCTATCTCGATCATCGCATCGAGGTCGTGCGCCGCCGCTCCCAGTTCCGCCTCGACAAGGCCCGGCGCGACCTGCATCTCGTGGACGGCCTGCTCATCGCGGTGCTGAACATCGACGAGGTCATCGCCGTCATTCGCTCCTCCGACGATGCCGCCGCCGCCCGTGAGCGCTTGCAGCAGGTGTTCGACCTCAGCGAGGAGCAGGCCGATTACATTCTCGAGCTGCGCCTGCGCCGCCTGACCAAATACTCCCAGATAGAACTCGAAGAGCGCCGCCGGGAGCTGCTGGAGCAGATCGCCGAGCTGGAGAAGATCCTCGGGTCCCAGGAAGAGCTTCACAATCTCGTCTCGACGGAATTGGCGGAGGTCTCCAAGGCCTTCGGTACCCCTCGCCGCACGGTTCTGCTGGAGTCCGATGGGATGGCCGAGCAGAAGTCCCTCAAGGACATGCCGTTGGAGGTCCAGGACGGCCCATGTTGGGTCATGCTGTCGGGCACGGGGCTCATCGCCCGCACGAGCGAGGCCGAGCCCCCCACCCGCGAGGGCGGCCGCGTGGCTCACGATGCGCTGGTCTGCACGGTTCCCGCTACCGTGCGCGGGCAGGTAGGCGTCGTCACGAACCGCGGGATGCTGCGGCGTCTCGACGTTCTGCTGGCCCCGGCAATCCCATCGACGACGACGGCGCCCTCGCTGGCCGGCGGGGTACCGCTCAAGGACCTCCTTGTCCTGGAGAAGGGCGAGGAGGCTCTGGCGCTCGTCGATCTCTCCGATTCGGCTTCTCCTTTGGCCCTGGCCACGAAGAACGGCCGGATCAAGCGCCTGGCCGCGGGCTACCCCGCCAAGGACGCCTTCGAGATCGTCTCCCTCGCCGACGGCGACGAGGTGGTCTCGGCCCGTCATGCGCAGGACTCGGACCAGATCGTCCTCGTCACCAGCGACGCTCAGCTGCTGCGTTTCGGCGCCGATGCCGTTCGTCCCCAGGGACGCGCCGGCCAGGGCGTTGCCGGTATCAGGCTCGCAGAGGGCTCGCGAGTCATCTGTCTCGGGGTGGTTCCGGGAGACGACCTCGCCGGATCCTATGTGGCCACCATCTCGGGAAGCACCGCCGCTCTGGAGGGGATGGTGCCGGGATCCGCGAAGGTCACTCCATTGGATCGCTATCCCGCCAAGGGCCGTGGAACCGGCGGTGTGCGTGCCCAGCGCTTCGTGCGCGGAGAGGACTGCCTGCAGCTGGCCCATATCGGCCCCGCTCCCCTGCGAGCGGTGGGAGCCGGGGGCCAGAGTATCGACTTGCCCGAGGCCGACGAGCGACGCGACGCTTCGGGTACTCCCCTGACCATGCCCATCGCCGCCATCGGCTGAGCGGCGGCGGGCCGACCTCGAAGGTACTCCCCGCTTCGGGCCTTGGCGGGGTCATGCCCGGACTCGGGCCTTCGCGAGGTTGAGGCCCGCCGCGGCGCTAATCCTGCCGCGGTGCCTCGCGTATCTGCAGCGAACGGTACATGACGTGGGTGTAGCCCACCTGTTCGAAACCGAAGTACTCGTAGGATTCGACCGCACCGTTCGGGTCCACGGCATGCGGGTCGACGTCGGCGTCCATTCCCGCGAACTCCATGCCATCGTTCTGGTAGGCCCGCATCGCAGCTCGCAGCAATGCGCTCATGATGCCCTTCTCACGCCACTGACTGTAGACCGCGACCTCGTCCACGTAACCCTCGGACCACCCAAGGGCCTCCCAATCCTGCTCGTAGCGGCTTGAGAGCAGGTAGCCCGCCACCCGCGGTCTGTCGCCGCGGCGGTCCATGGCCACGAAGCTCCACGATGCCTCCATGTTGGGGCGCTGGCTGCGCCATTCCTCAGGGCTGCGAGGAGGCATCTTGGCAAGCTCGTAGTAGATGGAGTTGTGAGCGTGCCGGACATCGTCCATGAGATCGTCCGTGAGCGGTTCGATCGTGACGAACGAGGGTAGCTCGGCCTCTTCGATCGGGTCGCTCAGAGAGCGTCGCATCTGCACGTAGGAGCGATGAAGGCTGAAGGATGCGCGCCGCAGCAGATCGACGAGATACTGGTGCTGGTTATCCACGTGCATGATGGCTCCCGCTGCGCTCACCTCGCCCTGCACCATCTCCTCGGCCAGTGCCAGCTGGATATCCAGGAGCCTGCGTCCCAGGCCCCGGTTGCGGAACCGCGGGTGGACCCCTCCGGAGAGCGTCACTTCGGCCTCTTCGCCGTGGTTGGCGGGCATGCGGGCCAGGCCGTAGGCGATGAGGCCGTCGGCGGACCATACAGCCATTGCACGCCAGATATAGGCGGAATCGAAGGATCCCAGAACCTCGTCGAAGGAAGTGCGATAGGGCACGCCGTCGTTCTCCTCGATAGCCCGTGTGAGGGTGAGGATATCCTCGGCATGCTGCGGGCCGATCGGCACCCACGCCAGCGACGTCGGATCTGCTTCCATACTTCTCCTGAAACCTAGGTAGCCCCGAGTCTACCGGGAATGTCGAAAATATGACCGAAGGAGCCGTCTATGCGTCGATCATGTCGAGGCTGACGTTGGTGGCGCCGTCGACGATGAAATCGCGACGCGGCGCCACTTCATTGCCCATGAGCAGCTCGAAGACCTTCTCGGCCTCCCGCAGCGCCTGCTCGTCCTCCATACGGATGCGCCGTAGCGTGCGGCGCTCCGGGTCCATGGTGGTCTCGGCCAACTGGTGGGCGTCCATCTCTCCCAGGCCCTTGTAGCGCTGGATCGGCTCCTTGTAGCGCTTGCCCGAACGCTCGAGTTTCTTGAGCTCCCGGTGAAGCTCCGGCTCCGTGTAAGTGTAGATGTAGCGTCCCTTGCGTCCCCCGGAGCCGGCGACCTCGATCCGGTGTAATGGCGGTACGGCCGCGAAGACGCGCCCGGCCTCCACCATCGGACGCATGTAGCGGAAGAAGAGGGTCAGCAGAAGTGTGCGGATATGGGCCCCGTCCACGTCCGCATCGGTCATCATGATGACTTTGCCGTAGCGCGCGGCGGAGAGGTCGAAGGTCCGCCCGGAACCGGCGCCGACCACCTGGATCATGGCTGCCACCTCAGCGTTCTTCAGGATATCGGCGGGAGAGGCCTTCTGAACGTTGAGGATCTTTCCGCGAATCGGCAGCAATGCCTGGAACTCGCTGTTGCGGGCGAGCTTCGCGGTTCCCAGCGCCGAATCCCCCTCCACGATGAACAGTTCTGTACGCGCGACGTCCTCGCTGCGGCAATCCGCGAGCTTGGCCGGGAAGCTGGAGGATTCGAGGGCGTTCTTCCGCCGGGAGATCTCCTTGTGCATGCGCGCGGACACCCGGGCGCGCATCTCCGCGACGATCTTCTCCAGCAGGCGCTGCGTCTCCGTCTTCTGATCGCGTTTGGTCGAAGAGAGGATCGCTCCCAATTCCCTTTCGACCACCTGCGCAACGATGGCGCGCACTGGAGCGGTTCCCAGGATCTCCTTCGTCTGCCCCTCGAACTGGGGTTCGGGGAAGCGTACCGTGACGACGGCGGTGAGTCCCGCCAAGACGTCGTCTTTTTCGATCTTGGGATCCTTGGCCGTGATCTTCAGGCGCCGGGCATTGGTCTCGATGAAGGAACGAACAAGCTTCATGAGTCCCAGCTCGAAGCCCGCAAGATGGGTTCCGCCACCGGGAGTCGCGATGATGTTGACGAAAGAGGCCTCTTCCGTCTCGTATCCCGTTCCCCAGCGAAGTGCGATATCCACCGCGCAGGTGCGTTCCATCTGACGCGTCTTCAGGTGGCCGCTTTTCTTATCGAACACCTGCACGTTCTCCATGAAGGTGCCTTCGCCTCGAAGCTGCATCGTGGCGGTCACGGCAGGATCCTTGGCAAGGAAATCGACGAAGTCACGAGTTCCACCCTCGAAACAGAAGGACTCCGTGCGCGGCCCTATCTGAACCCGGGCCTCCTCCGACTGCCCGGCATCGAGGCCCGCTTCCAGCTCATCCACGCGCATGGATTCCGGTGCTGGGACGGGTGCTTCCGCCCGTGACACGGCATCTTCGCGCTCGTCCACGATGGTGATGTTGAGGCCGGGTATGAGGAAGGCGGTCTGGCGCACGCGATCCACGAGCTCGTCGTATTTGAATCGCGCCGAGGCCGGGAATATCTCGGGGTCCGCCCAGTAGCGCACTCTGGTCCCGGTCTTCTTGCGGGCAACTTTGCCCACGACATCCAGCTGAGAGGATTCGGTGAATTCCTCGAACGGGCTGCCCGGCCCGAGCTTCCTGCGCCCATCCTTGTAGCGGCCAGGGACTCCCTGACGGAACTGCATCTGGTAGACCTTGCCGCCGCGGTCGACCTGGACGTCGAGTCGAGCGGAAAGCGCATTGACAACGGAGGCTCCCACACCGTGCAAGCCGCCGGAGGCAGTGTAGGAGCCTCCTCCGAACTTACCGCCGGCGTGCAACTTGGTGTAAACGACCTCGACGCCTGTGAGGCCCACCCCCGGAACGATATCGATGGGCACACCGCGGCCGTCATCTGCCACCTCGACCGAGCCGTCGGCGAACAGGCGCACGGAGATGTTCTTCGCGTGGCCCTCCAGGGCCTCGTCGACAGAGTTATCGATGAGCTCCCACAGGCAGTGCATAAGCCCGCGGGAGTCGGTTGATCCGATGTACATGCCCGGGCGCTTGCGCACGGCTTCGAGCCCTTCGAGGACTTGAAGGTGCCGGGCTGTATAGGCTTCGCTGGTCGTCACGTCCAACATGCTACGTTGTGCTTCCGACAAGTTTTGCCTTCGCCGCGCAAAGGCGAACAAATTCACGTGGAGGCGGCGCTGCTGCACGGGCCGAACCTGAGCGAAGCCAACACCGGCCTCCGTCGGAGCACCGGCGGAGCCGCCGGTGCTCCGGTACGGTTCGCCAGTACCCTCAACGCACCGGGGGTGGGGGGCGCCTAAATAGTCCCCACCCCCCGGGGGGAACCGACGGTGTGGTTTGCATATCCTACCATATTCCCGGCCACGCACTAA